>NZ_AP019371.1:7260000-8460000 GCF_004001265.1 Actinoplanes sp. OR16
CTGCGGGAGGTGATCGCCGAGACCGAGCGGACCGGGGCGGTGTGGCCGCTCGTACCGGCCCGCACCGCCCTGGCCGAACTGCTGCTGGACCGCGGCGACCGCGACGCCGGCCTGGCCGAGGCGACGGCGGCGCTGGACCTGGTGCGGGGCAAGGGTCTGCCGGCGTGGGGCCGCGACGCCGCCCGGCTGGTGAACCCGGCCGCGGCGACCGTCACGCTGCCGGTCTGCGAGACCTGAGACTCACCGCTCATCGCCGCGCTGCGGTAGACCGCCCCTTCGGTGTCACAGCCGCCGGGACTTCCCGGTCTGGGGTGGCATGACCGCCATCCCGCGCGACCGGCTGCGGCCGATGAGGGCCCGTCGCGCCGACGAGCCGCACCGGGTCGCCACGCCACTGGAGCTCTTCTTCGACCTGTGTTTCGTGGTCGCGGTCGCGCAGGCGGCGGCGCTGCTGCACCACAGCGTCACCGGCCATCACGTCGCGGACGGTCTGCGCGGCTACCTGACGGTCTTCTTCGCCATCTGGTGGGCGTGGATGAACTTCACCTGGTTCGCCTCGGCCGCCTACGTTCACCTTGATCGTCCTCGGTGAGTCGGTCGCTGCCGCCACCGCGGCCTTCCGTGACGGCCTCGGCGACGCCCGGCCCGGTCTGCCCCGGCTCGCCGTCGCCGCCGTGGTGATCGTGTTCGCGCTGTGGTGGCTCTACTTCGACCGGCCGGTACGCCACCGCTTCACCTCCCTGCTGGCCCTGTGGTTGCTGAAGCCCGGCCGGCGGCCGCTGCTCTGGCCCGGCACCGCGGCCCTCGCCCTCGCCACCCCGGTCACCACCGTCACCAGCAGCTCCGCCCGGCAGGCCCGGTTGAACTGGGCCGACCTGCAGAGCGAACGCAAGTACTCGGCGGTTCGCGCGTACGGGCAGTCCAAGCTCGCCGACCTCTTCTTCGCCCTGGAACTCGACCGCCGCAGCCGGGCGAACGACTGGGACATCGTCAGCAACGCGGCCCATCCCGGCACCACGCTGACCGGCCTGTACTCCGCCGGGCCGAACCTGGGCCGCACACGACCGGCGCCGCACGAGGCGATCATGACCTGGCTGGCCCGCCGGGGCGTGCTGGTGCACGGCGTCGAGGACGGTCTTCTCCCCATCCTGTACGCGGCGGCCAGCCCGCGAGCCGGCGGCGGCCGCCTGTACGGGCCCGACGGCTTCGGCCAGTTCACCGGCAAGCCGGCCGAACTGCCGATCTACCGGTCGGCCCGCGATGAGGCGCAGGCCAGCCGGCTCTGGGACTACGCGCTCACCCTCGCCTGACCGGCTTCACCGCGGACGAAGACCACCAGCTTCCTCACCCTGGACTCCACCGGCGGCCCGGCATCGCTCAGCGGCCCGGCAGGCGGGCCGTCGTCGCGTACTGCAGCAGCGGACGATAAACCCGGATCGAGTCGGCGAGGCTGCCGAAATGCGAGCCGGCGTTGTCGTTCAGATAGGTGGCCGGGATCGTCACCTCGTCGATCGGCCGACCGGTGTGCACCGCGCCGAGCAGGACGTTCATCTCGTAGTCGAAGCCCTCTCCCGGCACCGTGCACAGATGCTCGACCAGGTCGGCCGGGAAGGCGCGCAGACCGGTCTGGGTGTCCGCGACGTCGTACCCGGTCACCGCCCTGAACAGCGCCCGGGTGACGGTGTTGCCGAACCGGCTGCGCGGCGGCATCTCCTCGAACGAGCGCACCCCGAGCACGATGCCGCCCCGGCCGGTCCGTGCGGCGACCCGGCCGATGTCTCCGGCGGAGTGCTGCCCGTCGGGGTCGGCGCAGATCACGTCGGCGCCCGGATGCTCGTGGACGGCATGCCGCAGACCGGTCTTGAGGGCCGCGCCCTTACCCCGGTTGACCGGGTGCCGCAGCACGGCGCAGCCCTGCCGGCGCAACCCGTCGAGCAGCGCATCGGCGTCCGGGCCGCTGCCGTCGTCCACGACGATCACCTGCTCCGGGCCGAACCCGCCGGCGAGCAGCGCGGCCACCAGGTCCGGCAGTGCGTGTTGTGGCCGGAAGACCGGCAGCAGGATCACGGGCTGTCGGGTGTCGGTCAACGGTCCTCCTGTCGGCAGTGGATCGCCCGTCCACTACCCGCCCGCACCTCGATCCCAATCACTCAATCACGTCCCGATCGGGTGAAGTACGGCCCAACGATGATCGACCTACGGGACGACGGTGTCAGCGTTCCACTGCGGCCGGGTTGCCATGTCAGCCCGCCGGTCGAAGGCCGCCGGCAGGCGGTTCACGCTGACCGGCGGCGGCTCAGAAGAAGGCGGCGATCTTCGTGGCGAGATCGATGACCGGGACGCCGACGTCTGCCACGGTCTTGCCGAACTGCTCCAGACTCCTCAGGCATTTCCGGACGATGCCGGGCCGGGGCTGGTCGGAGGCGACCTCGTTGGTCAGCTGTTCGAGCTCGGCGGCGACGGCTACGGCGTCGTCCGGCGACAGCTGCTGCGACATCTCCTTCACCGCCGTCAGCAGCTGTTCCATCTCGTTCTTCAGGTCGGGCTGGAGAGCCGCCGCCTGCAGGGTGATCCGGGATTCGCTGATCGTCCGGGCGATGACGGCGTTGGTGACCGGGCCGTAGAAGTTGATTGATTCGTCCGTCACGGGAACCACCTCCGGCGGGGCGTCCTGGGCGTAACCGAGCGATTGTTCGATGTCCTGGAAGTCGCGCAGTGCCCGGTGCAGGGCCTCCTCGATCGGCGCCAGCTCCTCCCGTGCCTGCTCGAACCGGCGTTGCGCCTCCGCCGGCTGACCGGCCGTGGCCAGCGAGAACATGTCGCGCGACTGCCGGGTCAGCGACCAGCCGACCGCGTCCAGCTCGTCGAACATGTCCAGGTCGCCGTAGGTGAGCGCCATGAACGTCGCGTCAGCCTGCCGCAGGGCCACGGCCGGCACCCGGCCGGCCAGGGCGCTGCGCATCCCGCCGTCGGCGTAATACCGCGCGCCGATGCGTTTGCAGTGGCCGCGCCCGTTGTGGATCCGCTCGGCCAGCGCCCCGCCGCGTAGCGTGGCCAGGGCCTTCAGGTCGATCCGGCCGGGATCGGCGCCGGCCGCGTGGAACGTGTCGATCGCACTCAGCACGACGCGATAGCTGCCGCCGATCTCGTCGAGCGTCGCGCGGACCTGCCGGGTGCCGTCCGCATCGCCGGCCAGCAGGCTCGCTACGTCGCGGACACCGGCGGCGAGCCTCTGCAGTTCGTCGACGGCGTAGAGCGGTGCGCCGATGACGACCTCGTCCGCGTCGTCCGGCGGCCTCGGCGGGGATCGCCTGTTCCGGGAGTCGTCGACGAGCGCGGCGAGCCGGCGCAGGAGTTCGGTGAACTCGCGGACGCGGTCGGCGCCGCTGCCGAGATCGATCGCGGTGAGCCGCGCGATCGGGTCGGGCGGCTGTGCCGTCTCGGTCAGCCGGACAGGCACGACCCGGTCGATCTCCGCGGCTATCGACGGCATCGCCGCGCCGACCGGTCCGCCGAACGCGACCACGATGGCCGCCGCGTCATGCAGGAACGGGAAAATGCCGATCACTGGTACGGCGTCCTCGGCCACGACCGTGAGTCCCCGCCGCCCGAGGTCGCCCACCAATTGACCGACGCGATCGTGATCGGCGTCGGCTGCGAGCACCACGACGTATTCTGAGGTCACGGGGACCACCCGCCTCACACGGCACTTCGAGTGATGAGAAACGATACCCCTCGGCACCCCGACGACGGCACCCCCGACGATGGCGAGGCGACGCTGATGTCCACGGCCGAACCGGCGGCGTTCTACGAGAGACTGTCCGAGAACGAGTTCCGCACCACCGCCGCGACCGCGAGCCCGTGGGACGAGTCGCTGCAGCACGGCGGGCCGCCGGCCGCGCTGCTGGCACGGGCCGCGATGAACGCGCGACCCGACGACGGCGTGCAGATCGGCCGGATCGGTGTCGACATGCTCGGCGGGATCCCGCAGGGCGTCATCCGTAGCGAAGCGACGGTCGTCCGCCCGGGCAGGCGCATCGAGTTGATCGAGGCGAAGCTGTGGGCGAACGGCAGGCTCGCGGTCACCGCCCTGATCTGGCGCATCCGCGTGGACCACGGCGTCACCGCCGCGCAGACCGCGCCGGAGACGGTCCCCGCACTGCCGCCCGAGCAGCCGCAGCGGTACTTCACCCAGGCCGGCCCGGCGTGGGGGTACGGCCGGGCAGTCGAGTGGCGGTTCCTGACCGGCGACTACAACTCCCTCGGTCCGGCCGACGTGTGGACGCGGCTGCGCATCCCCCTGGTGGCGGGCGAGAAGACGACACCGATCGAGCGGTTGATGGTCCTCGCCGACTCGGTGAACGGCCTGTCATTGGAGCTGCCGATCGCCCAGTGGCTGTCGATCCCGCCCACGGTGAACGTCACGGTGCTGCGCCCGCCCGCACACGACTGGATGCTGCTGCGGACCAGGACCGTGATCGGCGCGGGCGGGGTGGGCCTGGCACGCGGCCAGATCTACGACGAGGACGGCCTGCTGGCCGAGGTCGCTCAGCCGCTGCTCGTCCAGCCGCGGTGAGTCCGCCGTGCTCAGGTGAGGGCGCGGATCTGCTCGATGACCTCGCCGTTCACCGAGCCGCAGTAGTCGCGGGGAAGCCCGGGGCGCACCCATCGGCCGCCGGCGTCGAGCAGGGCCAGCCACGGCACGTGGATCTTCGCCATGGTGCAGCCGTAGACGGTGTCGCCGTCCGGGGTGGGTAGCGGCTGGTCGGGGCCGCGAAGGGCGGCGACCAGCGCGGTGACGTCCTGCGCCTGCTTCTCGACGGCGGCGGACGGGTCGGCGCCGCGGTCGCAGACGACGGCCGCGACGGGCTGGAACGCGGCGTCGAGCAGCGGGAGGGTGATCGCGTCGTCGGCGGTCCGGTCGTCATAGGTCACCGAGGGTTCCCCGGCGCAGGACACCCACCGGTCGTGGACCTGCGCGGCGGCCGTGGACCGCGGAGGCAGGCTCGGCGCGGGGGCGGCCGGTTCGGTCTGCGCAGTGCAGGAGGCGCTGCTCGCGGCGAGCGCGATGCCGATGATCACGGTCAGCGTACGCATTGTCGTTCCTTACCTGATGGGCCGCCCGCACCTCACGGTACGGGCGGCGCGCACGGTTCGGCGTCAGTCGCCGACGACCCTCATGCTGGTGCCGACGAGACGGTTGCGGACGTCCGCCATGTCCTGGAAGTACAGGTGGCTGGGGCGGCTCGCGTCGACCCCGGTGACGGTGCCGCGGATCCGGGCGCCGGACCCGTCGGTGCTCCAGACGGTTCCGCCGCTGTCGCCCTTCACCGAGGCGGTCTTGCCGTCGAGTTGCCGGGCCCGGATCAGGCCCTTGACGATGGAACCGTCTTCGGCCCGCAGGTCGGCGCTGGCCTCCTGCTTCAGGTTGCAGACCAGGGCGGTGCGGATGCCGGTGCGGCACACCTGCTGGTTCTTCGCCCAGTACCCCCAGCTGTCGATGTTGCGGACCGTGCCAGAGGTCAGCGAGCTGCCACTCCACAGCACGGCGGAGCCCTTGCCTCTGATCAGCAGCAGGTCGTACGACTTGAGCTTGGAGACGACCTTGCCGATGTCCTTGTGGGTGCTGGTCGACCGGCTGTAGTCGCCGGAGCGGGTCATGTCGCCGGTGTTGGCGCAGTGGCCGGCGCTGACGATGTAGTCGATGCCCTCGCTGCGGACACCGAACCCGAGCGAACAGAGTGAGCGCTTGGTGCTGCTGGTGCCCACGAACGACGTCCACGCGCCGCCACCGTTGAACGGTGCGTAGTCGTTGAACCGGTCGTAGCGTGCCGCGGTGCTCTCGACACCGGTCCCCGGCACCGACTCGATCTTGACGGGAACCTGGACGTTCGCCTTCGCGAGGACCTGCTCCACGGTGGCCGGCGTGCCTCCGGCGGCGATCTGGGCCGGGGTCAGGCTCTGCGTGACCAGGGGATCGCGCACGACGGTGATGGCGTCGCCCTCGGTGTGGTAGGTGATCTGCTGAATCTCGCTCGATCCGCCGAGTTGGTCGATGGCGGTCCAGATGCCGTCACCGGCGCTGTTCAGTTCGGCTTCGGAGTAGGCGGCCGACTTGAGGCTGACGGTGCCGAGTGTCCGCGCCTCGGTGACGGCCGTCTGCATCTCCGGTTCGAGCGCGCCCTTGTAGTAGACGCTGAGGCCGCTGCCCTCGTACGCCACACCGGCGAAGCCGGAATCGGGGTCCTCGAACCGGGCCTCCATGATCTTGGTGAGAGCCGGTTCCAGTGCCGCCTGCCGGTCCATCTCCGCCTGCGTGGCCGCGTCGATCTCGCCGTCCGGGGTGGGCTCGCTGTAGGTCACCTCGACGTACGGCGCCTTCGACGTGTCCGTGTGGTTGTGCGACCAGAACTGCTTGTACTGGCTGTAGTCCGACTCGTCGGCCGCCCGGATGCCCATCGTGGGCGTCTCGACGTTCTTGTCCGCCGCACCCTGGAAGAAGCTGGTGGCGTCGGCGGTCACCCAGTCGCCCGTGCAACTGGTCGCGGTCGAGGTGGACTCCAGGGTCTGCCATTCCGGCTGGTTGTCCCAGGAGGTCTCGTCGGTCACCGGGTCGGTGGTCCAGATCTCCCACGGCGTCGCCGAGCAGGACGTGGAGTAGGCGTTGGCGAAGTGCGCGATCGCCGAGTCGATCCGCAGACCCGGCAGGGCGTTGGCCCACCAGGTGATGAAGGAGCGGGCCTTGATGTCGGCGTTGTAGCTGCCGACGAAGAGCGAGTCCGCGTCCGGCCATCCGGTGGGGTATCCGGTCACCACGGTCGTGCTGTACGCCGTGGTCGACCAGTCGAAGTACGGGTCGATGGTCACCGGGTAGACGGTGTCCGGGCTGGTCAGCCACGCCTTGTCGGGCTTGAGGGAGAGCGTGGTGGACCCGGCGCCGGCGGTCTTCACGACGTCGGCGCTGACCTGCCGGCGCTGCGGCGCCTCACCGCGAACGGCCGATCCCGCGTCCCACATCATCGGCGTCGGGATCTTGGCCTGCGGCCTGCCGTCGGCCCCTCGTACGCGTAGCCGGCCACGCTTGTCCTCGCTCACCGAGGCGACGCCCGGACCCGTGAGGGGAAGCACGATCTCGCCGACGTGTTCGGCGGCCTGCGCCGACTTGACGACGGTGAACTGCTCGAAGCCGTTCACGGTGGCCTGCACGACGAGGTCGATGCCGGGCTTCACCTCGGCGTACGTCGCCTTGTTGCCCTCCAGGCGGGGCTCGGGCAGGGCGCCGGCCCAGCCGACCGTCACCTGCCGGCCGCCGGATCCACCGGACACCAGGTCGTCCGTGGAGGCGGTCCGGGCACCGGAGAGCCGCAGCGGCCCCGGTGCCGCGGCCGGGGCGATCGAGCCGTCGGCCCGGCGCTTCAGGGTCAGGTCGACCGGGACCCAGGCGCCGTCGCGGCGGAAGCGTTCGGTGCTGGCCGAGATGACTCCGGTGACCGTGCCGTCCGGCGTGGCGAAGTACTCGGCGGTCTCGGTGGTCGCCGCGTCGATCCTCACGCGTTCGCCGGTCTTCCGGGCGGCGGCCAGCGCCGACGCCACATCGGACGGTTCCTGGCCGGGCGTGACCTGGGCGTACGACGGCGTGGCGGACATGGTGGCCGCAAGAGTGAGGGTGAGGCCGGCGGCGAGACCGCCACGCACACCTCTCGTCAGTCTGTGTCTCATCGATCCCCGTCTCGATTGATCTTGACGGCGATGACCGTAGGGGCACTGGCACGGGAACCGGAAGAACCATTCAGGTGGATCTATAGCCCGAACGGGCACGGGGTTCCGGTGGACCCACCAGCGTGGACGTCGTCGATGGTCACCGGCTGCGGCTGCGCGGCGAGTACGGCCCGGCTACGACGTGGAGGCGTCACATCGCCAGGTGGGATCCGTCGCGATCGTGATGACCTCGTCGAGGCGAACCCGGGCCTGCGTCATCGCGGCGATCTGCGCTACCAGCCGCTCCCGTTCCGCGTCGAGCAGAGCACGCGAACGAGGAACGCAGTCGGCTTCCATCAGCGGCAGCAGATCCGCGATCACCCGGCTGGACAGGCTGGCCGCGAACCCCCGCCTGATCAGCGCCACCCGGGCGACGGCCGCCTCGGAGTAGCGGCGGCGGCCCGCCGAATCCCGCTCGGCGCTGAGCAGGCCCTGCTCCTCGTAGTAACGCAGCGACCGCACACTGGCACCGGTGCGGGCCGCCAGCTGACCGATGCGCATCTATGACCACCACCACATCGCCGGGACCTCACACCAATGGCAGCTCCTAGCGTAGCCATCGCAGGCCCATCAACCCCTCTGCGCAGGAGTGATCACATGCCCGGAACACTAGGCATCATCGGCAGCGGCACCATCGGCTCCGCCATCGCTCGCAGCGCGGTCGGCGCCGGCTGGAACGTGGTGATCAGCAATTCGCGCGGGCCGGAGAGCATCGGCGCTCTCGTCGCCGAGCTCGGCCCGCTCGCGCGCGCCGCCACCCCCGCCGAGGCGGCCCAGGCAGGCGACCTCGTGGTCGCGACCATCCCGCTGGCCCACTACGAGCAGCTGCCGCGGGAGGCGCTCGCCGGCAAGACGGTGATCGACACCATGAACTACGCGCCGGCCGTCACGGGCTGGGTGCGCCCGGAGCTCGACGCCGACGAGCTGACCTCCAGCGAACTGGTGCAGCGATTCCTGTCGGGTTCGTCGGTGGTCAAGGCGTTCCACGACGTCAACGGCAGGCTGCTACGCGAGCTGGCCCGGCCGGCCGGCGCCCCGGATCGCACCGCCCTGCCCGTCACCGGCGACGACCCCTCCGCCAAAGCGCGGGTCACCGAGCTGATCGACGACTTCGGGTTCGACGCCGTCGACGTCGGCAGCCTCGCCGAGAGCTGGCGTATCGGGCCCAACACGCCGCTCTACTTCGAGGCTTTCGTGGGTGCGGTCCCGGCGGGCCTGACCCTGCCGGAGATCTACGCCTGGCTGGCGACCACCCCGCTGATCCCGATGCCGGCCGCCACGGTCGCCGAACTGGCCGCCACGACCGAACGCCAACCGGCGGGCTTCCAGCTCAAGCCCTCCGCCTGACCGGTGACGTCCTCCGCTCGGGTCATGTGGTGGCTCCGCGGCCGAAGGCGGACGCGACCGCTGCGCGGCGGCGGGCGCCGGGTCCGCCACGCGGACGGGCTGATTCACCTGGTCGACGCCGGGGCCGATACTGAGATGTCCGGGTTCGCCGGGTGGGATAGTTTCACCGTCATGGCCGACGACACCCAGCGCGCTGTGACCCTGCACCGGACGACCCTCGGCCAGTACGAGGTCCGCAACGCCCGCGGCGGCACGATGACCATCGGCGTCGGGGACGGCGCCGACTTCACGCCGGTGGAGTTGCTGCTCGCCGCGATCGGCGGCTGCACGGGCGCGGACGTCGACTACATCACCAGCAAGCGGGCGGAACCGGACAGCTTCACGGTCGCCGTCACCGCCGACAAGGTCCGCGACGAGGCGGGCGGCAACCGGCTGACCGACGTGACGGTGGAGCTGCGGGTGACGTTCCCGGAGGGCGCGGCCGGCGACGCGGCCCGGGAGATGCTGCCCCGGGCGGCACGGATGTCGCATGATCGGCTCTGCACGGTGTCACGAACGGTCGAGCTGGGCACGCCGGTCGACACCCGCGTCGAACCGGGGCGTCTCCCCTGAGCCCCGAGCCTCCCGCACCGGCCGTCCTGCACGCCTTCGGCGTCGATGGGCCCGTTCGGCGGCTGGACGGCGGTCAGGGCACCTCGTGGGCCGCGAACGACATCGTCCTCAAACCGGACGGGGGCGAACTGCACGCGTGGCTGGCCGAGGCGGTCGCCGGCGTCGAAGCCGACGGTTTCCGGCTCGCCGCGCCGGTCCGTTCCCGTGACGGCGCGTGGAGCGTGCTCGGGTGGTCGGCCACCCGGTGGGTCCCCGGTGCCGCGCCCGACTACTCCGCGGTGTCGACTTGGCGGGACATCATCGCGGTGAGCCGGGCGTTCCACCGGGCGGTCGCCCCGCTTCGCCGACCGGCCGTCCTCGACGGGCGCCGGGATCGGTGGGCGGAGGCGGACCGGGTGGCCTGGGGCGAGCAGACGGTACGGTTCCTGCCGGAGTTGGCCGACCTGGCACGACGGCTCGGACCGGGTATCCAGCCGCTGGGCCGCCCGCAGCTCGTGCACGGTGATCTGGCCGGAAACATCCTGTTCGATCCGGGCCGTCCGCCGGCCGTCATCGACATCTCGCCCTACTGGCGGCCGCTCGCGTACGCCGAGGGCATCGTGGTGGCGGACGCGCTGTGCTGGCACGACGCGCCGCCCTCGCTGCACCGGACGCTGGGCGTACCGCCGGCGGCGGTGGCACGAGCGCTGCTGTTCCGCATGGCCACGACCAACGCACGCGTCCTCGCCGCCGACGAGCGCGTCGATCTGCGGGACGAAGTCCGGCGGTACGCTCGCGCGGCCGCGGCCCTCGGCCTGTGACACCGGACGGCGTCGCGTCCGGGAAGCGCTGACCGATGCCGTCGTGCCGGAGTCGTGATCTGATCGGGGCATGATCTTCGACGTCGCGCGTGTGCGGTCCGGCTATCCCGCTCTCGCGGAGGGTTTCGTCCATCTCGACGGGGCGGGTGGCACGCAGCCGGCGGCACCGGTCATCGACGCGATCGCAGCGGCGATGCGGACGGCGGTGTCGAATCGGGGCACCGCGCATGAGCCGGCCCGCCGCTCCGGTGAGATCGTCGCGGCGGCACGCTCGGCGGTCGCCGATCTCGTCGGTGGCGATCCGGCGGGGGTGGTGTTCGGGCCGAGCGCCACCACCCTGACCTACCTGGTCGCGCGCACGCTCGCCCAGGGCTGGGAGCCGGACGACGAGGTGGTGGTGACGCGCCTCGACCACGACGCCAACGTCCGCCCGTGGGTGCAGACCACAGCGATCTCCCGGTACGCCGGAGTCGACGCGACCACAGGTCGACTCGATGTAGGACAGTTCCGGGATTTGATCGGTCCTCGTACCAGGCTGGTCGCTCTGACCGCGGCGAGCAACGCGGCCGGAACCGTACCGGCTGTCCGCGAGATCGCCGACATCGCTCACGCGGCCGGCGCCTTGGTGTTCGTCGACGGCGTGCACGCGACCGCACACCTGCCGACCGACGTGGCCGCGCTGGGCGCCGACTTCTACGTCACCAGCGCGTACAAGTGGTCCGGTCCGCACTATGCGGCGGTCGTCGCCGCGCCGGCACTGTGGGAGACGCTGCACCCGGCGAAGCTGATCCCCTCCCCCGCCGGCGTGCCCGACCGGTTCGAGCAGGGCACGCTGAGTTTCGAACTGCTCGCCGGCATCACCGCGGCCGTCGACCACCTGGCCGGACTGGCCGGCACCGGGGGCGACCGCCGGTCGCGGCTTCTGGCGAGCATGGCCGCCGTCGTGGAGTACGAGAACAGCCTGCTCGATCGCCTGCTGACCGGCCTGGCCGCGATCGACACGATCACGGTCCTCCCGGCCCCGGCCGGCCGCTGCCCCACCGTGTCGTTCCGCGTCGCCGGCGAGAGCCCGGCACAGACCGCGCGGGCGCTGGGCGAGAAGGGGATCTGCGTCTCCCACGGCGACTACTACGCCGTCGAGTACTTCACGTCGCTGGGCCTGCGCGACAGCGGCGGGGCGGTGCGGGCAAGCCTCTACCACTACACCACGACCGACGAGGTGGACCGCCTGCTGGACGCACTCGCCGGCCGCGGCCGGCTCACCACCGGGTGACCGTCCAGGATCAACGTTGATTGGTATTTCGATGCGTTGGGTACAGCACCGTCCGGCGGGAAAGGCCCGCCGACGAAACGGAGCATTGTCATGCTGGCACTTGGCGTCATTCTCCTACTTCTGGGCATCCTGCTGAAGGTGTCGATCCTCTACACGATCGGCATCATCCTGTTGGTGGTCGGCGCGGTGCTCTGGATCCTCGGCGCTGTCGGCCGCCCCGTCGCCGGCCGAAAAGTATGGTTCTGACCTTCCGGTGAGGGGCCGCTCGCGCACTCGCGCGGGCGGCCCCTGGCTCTCCGAGACGAACAGCATTGTCGCACCGCACGTGACCAGGAAACGCAGAAGCGACATCGCCTGCCGGCGGAAGTGGATCTGGTCCAGCGACAGACGCCCTGGTCGAGGTGCTCGATCTGTACCGCCGGCATCATCAATCTGCGGGGTACCCTCGCGCCGTGCAGATGTTCGTGACATCTTCTCTGGCAAGCACTTGCTCCTGAGCATCTTCCGGAGTCTCGTACGCTTCGAAAGATCGGTAGAGGCGCCGCTCTGCCTCGCGAATCGCATCATCTGCGCCAAGCTCGGCATGGTAGGTGAACAGCTGCAATGCGCGATACGCCAATTCGGCCTGCCGGTCAGTCTGCTTGACCATCATCGGTGCGTTCTTGTGAAATTCATAATAAGAGGCGCATGCCTTCTCGACCGTCGCCTTAATGGGGAGATCCAAGATGACGGAAACCTCATTGCCCGACGCCTTACACAGCGGCAGCAGACGACGCAGAATTCTGCCCGCCTCAATGCCGTGCTTGACCGAGATTCCGTCATTCTGACCCAGATACGACCAGCTGGCCATGATCTCCCTATGAAACTTGCCGACGATGTCTCGGGCCTCCGCAGACCCTGACCGATTTGCAGCACTGGTCAGCGCGATCACCGTTTCTTTCGTGTGGCTATCGGCCGACTTCATGTTTTCGTTCGGCCTGCCCGATACTGCGAACGAGGTGACCGATGCGATTTCCGCATCGATGTAATCCCGTGTTGCCGCACAGGTTTCCGCCATCGCCTTCTGCGTAGCCTCCTCCGCCTTGTGCCGATCATTCCTGCTGTCGACATAAAGGCCGATCCCGCTGGCTACAGCCACCACGACACTGAAGCCCGCGATGCAAAGAATGAGCAGATTCGACGGTGCGATCCACTCGAGCCGGCGCCCAGCCCACATTCCGACTGCGACAAGGACTCCCAGAGCGGCAGCGCCGAGGAGAAGTGGACGTGCCGTCTGGGCAACACCCAGGAAATCGGCGAATATGCCCAGGATCGCGCCGATCAGGCTGACAAACGCGGTGATGGCCGCCTCACGTCGCCGAAGCGCATCGTCGGGACCGAGCATGAAGCGCCTCCGTGCGGCGTCGTGGGCCTCCATCATCCTTCACGGGCGCAAGAACGCCGATGGCGTCGCAGCCCTCATGCTGCTGACCTGCGGCGAGGCCAACCGCGACGACCTTTGCCGTTCCGCGCGAGCGCACCACCGCATTCCGGGCTGCGCGGGAACGGGCGGAACCGCTCCTTCAGGGAGAGGTCTTCCGGCCCTGCGCAGAAATGCCGCAACAGACGAGCATGGAAGCGCCTCGATGGAGGAGTGGACGGAGGTCCAGTCATGCACGCATACATCGGCGACCGCCTCGTCATCGAGTCGCTGCGTCCCGACGTCCCGACGCGCATCAGCGTGATCGTGGGCGTCTCGCGGCCGGGCGGGCACCCGCCGTACCAGGTTCGGTGGACGAGCGGCGGGCACGTCACGCTGATCATCCCGGGGCCGGATGCGCGGCTTGAGCCCCTGCCACGAGCCGGCGACAAGGTCACGCAACCCTAGGCACGCGCCGCCGGGGTTCGATCTCCGGCTCGCGCAGTGCACGGCGGCGAACCCGGGAAGCCTCGCAGCGACGCCGCTGGACGCACTGAAGACGCAAGACGGCGGTCAGGGGACTCCGCTCCCCGTGGCTACCGCCCCCGGCCGGATCACGCCGCCAGCGCGGAATCGTCCGCGGTGATGCGTGCCCGCCCGGCGTTCTTGCTGGCGTACAGCAGCTCGTCGGCGCGGCCCAGCAGCGCCGCCGTGCTCTGCTCGCCGTCCCATCGGGCGAGCCCGGCCGAGAACGTCTGCCCCTGCGGGGTGACCGCCAGCAACCGATCCAGAAGCCGGCGAGCCTCGGCCGCCGTGCAGGCGGTGAGCAGGAGTCCGAACTCCTCCCCGCCGTAGCGGGCCAGCAGGTCACCCGCGCGGATCTCGCCACGCCAGGCAGCGGCGGCGCCGGCCAGCAGTTCGTCTCCGGCTTGATGACCGTGGGTGTCGTTGTACCGCTTGAAGTGGTCGAGGTCGATCAGGGCGACGTACAGCGGCCTCCGGCCGGAGGCCAGTGCGGCGGCCAGGCGTTCGTCCCACTGGCGGCGGTTCGGCAGGCCGGTGAGTGCGTCGTGCCGGGCGAGCCGGGCCAGTTCGCCGGCCTGTGTCTCGACGCGGCGCAGCAGTCCGGCCATGCGGACCGCCACCAGCACGAAGAGCACGATCGAGCAGATGCCGGTGGCGACCCAGTCCTCCCCGGCGTGGCCGGTGGCGCCCCGGTAGAGACCGACCGCGGGGGCGAGCAGGATGCTCACCGTGAGCAGGGCCAGCCGGGGCCGCACGAACGCCGGCGGCCGAGTCAGCGGCACGGTGAGCTGCCGCATCGACGGATGCGTTGCCGCCGCGGCGACCAGGACGTTCGCCGCCAGCGAGACGGCGCCTCCGGCGTCGATCGGGCCGGAGGCGCTCAGGATGTCGGAGATCGCGGTCAGCAGCAGGGCGCCGACCAGCAGCCGGTAGCTCGCCGTGCGCGCGCCGGGCGTGGTGAGCAGCAGCGAACCGAGGACGAGCAGGGTGATGTCGCCGGCGCCCACCGCGACGGCCGCGAGCCGGGCACCCCACGGCCGGTCCGGGTCGGTGACCACGCCGTCGACCACGAAGACCCAGTAGAGCAGGCCCAGGCTCGTCGCGACCAGGCCGGCGTCGACGAGTGCCGTCCGGTCGTGAGCCCGGGCCCGGCCACGGATCAGGCCCGCCAGGGCCAGGCACATGAACGGGTACCCGGCCAGGTCCAGCGCGTCGGCGACCACTGCCGAGGGCGGTCCCGCGCCGGCCTGCCCGATGACCGTGCTGGCCAGCCAGACGGCGAGCCCGGTCACGAACGTCCACCAGGTGGCCGGCTGGTCCGGGCGGTAGCCGCGGACCGCCACGGCGACCACGATCACGCAGGCCGCACCGCTCACGCCGTACGCGACCGGGCGCCACCAGCCACCCGCGGGCAGCAGCAGGTACGCGACGGTCGCGAGCCCGCCGGCGACGATGCAGGCCCACCACGACGGCACGCCGCGGATTCGGCTGATCGGCACATTCCGGTCATCGGCACATTCCGCCGCCGGCTGAGCGGACACGCGCCACCGCCGCCGGAATGCCCTAGACTGGGAGCGCTCCCATCCATAACCGTCTATTAGAGAGAGCGATCATGGCACTCCCCCGAAAGATCGCCGCCACCGCCCTCGCCGTCGTGACCGGCGGCGCCGGCATCGCCCTCGCCTCACGGGCCGACGCCGCCGCCGGTTGCGCCGTCAAGTACACCGTCAGCAACACCTGGCCGGGCGGCTTCGGCGCCGCCGTCGACGTCACCAACCTCGGTGACGCGATCAACGGCTGGACTCTCACGTTCGCTCTCCCCGGCGGACAGACCATCTCGCAGCTGTGGAACGGCGTCGTGACCCAGTCGGGCGCGGACGTCAGCGTCAAGGACGCCGGCTACAACGCCGCCCTGGCCACGAACGCGACCACCAGCTTCGGCTTCAACAGCTCGGGTACGACCGCCACCCCGTCCTCGTTCAGCCTCAACGGCACCGTCTGCACGGGAGGCGTGGCACCGACGGCGTCGCCCTCCACCCCGCCGCCCTCCACTCCACCGCCCGCCACCGGCCCGGTGACCATCAACGGCAAACAGCTCGAACGCCTCGACCGCGGCGTGGTCAGCGTCCGCTCCGGCAGCGACAACCTGGTCAGCTGGCGGCTGCTCGGCAACGACCCGAGCGGCGTGACGTTCAACGTCTACCGCGGCGGCTCCAAGATCGCGAGCGTCGGCAACGCGACGAATCACCTGGATTCCGGCGCATCGGCTACCGCGACCTACACTGTCCGCGCCGTCGTCAACGGTGCTGAGCAACCCGACTCGGCAAACTCGCTCACATTCGCGAACGGCTACCTCGACGTGCCCCTGTCCGTCCCCGCCGGCGGCACGACCCCGGACGGCGTCGCCTACACCTACGCGGCCAACGACGCCTCCGTGGGCGATCTCGACGGCGACGGCGACTACGAGGTGGTCCTGAAGTGGGATCCGTCGAACGCCAAGGACAACTCCCAGTCCGGGTACACCGGCAACGTCTTCGTCGACGCCTACACCCTCCAAGGTCAGCGACTCTGGCGCATCGACCTCGGCCGCAACATCCGGGCCGGCGCGCACTACACCCAGTTCCAGGTCTACGACTACGACGGCGACGGCAAGGCCGAAGTAGCGATGAAGACCGCCGACGGCACCAGGGACGGGGCCGGCACGGTGATCGGCAGTTCGTCCGCCGACTACCGCAACTCGTCCGGCTACGTGCTGAGCGGCCCGGAGTTCCTGACCATGTTCAACGGGCAGACCGGCCGCGCCCTTTCGACAGTCGACTATGTGCCGGCGCGAGGCACCGTTTCCAGTTGGGGTGACTCGTACGGAAATCGGGTCGACCGCTTCCTGGCCGGCACCGCCTATCTCGACGGCGCCCGTCCCAGCCTGATCATGGCGCGCGGCTACTACACCCGCGCGGTCGTCGCCGCCTGGGACTTCCGCAACGGCTCGCTGACCCAGCGCTGGGTGTTCGACAGCAACGCCTCGGGCAACAGCGGCTGGGCGGGACAGGGCAACCACCAGCTCTCCGTCGCCGACGTCGACAGCGACGGCAAACACGAGATCATCTACGGCGCCGCGGCGATCGACGACAACGGCGCGCGGCTGTGGACGACCAATAACGGTCACGGCGACGCCATGCACGTCGGTGACCTGGACCCGTCGCGGGCCGGCCTGGAGGAGTTCAAGGTCGACGAGGACGGCTCGAAGCCCTCGTCGTGGATGGCGGACGCGCGAACCGGTCAGATCATCTGGTCGACGCCGGCCAGCGGCGACAACGGCCGTGGCGTCTCCGCCGACATCTGGTCGGGAAGCGCCGGCGCCGAGTCGTGGTCGGCGGCGGTGGACGGCGTCCGCAACCCGAAGGGCACGGTGGTGAGCAGCCGCAAGCCGAGTTCGATCAACTTCGTGGTCTGGTGGGACGGCGACGCGACCCGGGAGCTGCTCGACCAGACGCGCATCGACAAGTACGGCACCAGCGCCGACACCCGTCTGCTGACCGCCACTGACGTGCACTCGAACAACGGCACCAAGGCCACGCCGTCGCTCTCCGCCGACCTGTTCGGCGATTGGCGCGAGGAGGTCGTCTGGCCGACGACGAACAACACGGCGCTGCGCATCTACAGCACGCCGATCGCCACCGATCGCACCGTCGTCTCGCTCATGCACGACCCGCAGTACCGCGAGGCGATCGCCTGGCAGAACACCGCCTACAACCAGCCGCCGCACCCCGGTTTCGCGATGCAATGACCGATTTCCGGTACGCCGGGAGCCGCCGCTTCCCGGCGTACCCGCCGGGCACGGCCCTCCTTGTTGATCTCGTTTACTCAGGCGTCACAGGAACACGACAGGCACGACACAGGTCTTTCGTGGACTGGGGCGCATGGATGGCGTACAGAGATTGAAGGACGCACTCGGCCGGCGCACCTTCCTGCAGGCGATGGCAGCGCTGGGTGTCGGTAGTGCGGCGGCGGGTGCGGCCTCCGCGCCCGCCGCCGCGTCGGGTCCGAAGACGACCAGACCGGGCGAGATCCTGCAGCCGGGTAGGGGACCGATCGACGGCAGGCACTACGTGCGCTCCCATCCGGACGAGGTCCGCTGGGGCTATGTGCCGTCCACGACCAGTGAGCCGATCCTGCGGATGCGCTCCGGCGAGACCGTCACCGTCGACACCGTCTCGCACGAGGGCATCCTCGAGGATCAGGGCCGCGACCCGGTCGCGTGGTTCGGCAAGCACGGGGTGAAGCGCTCCGAGGTGCTGTCCGACGCGATCGCGATCGCCCGCTCCTACGACCGCACGACCCGCACCTTCGACGTGGACGGCCCGCACGTGGTGACCGGGCCGATCCACGTGTCCGGCGCCGAGCCCGGCGACGTGCTCAAGGTGGAGATCCTCTCGGCGCTGCCGCGCGTCCCGTACGGCGTGATCTCCAGCCGGCACGGCAAGGGCACGCTCCCCCGGCTGGCCGGCGGCGCCGTGCCGGCCGGCATCACCGAGGCCGAGATCATGCCGCCGGTCGGCACCGACGGGCGGGCCACCGGCGATCCCCGGCGGTACGGCAACGTCTCGGTCTTCACCCCGATCCGCGGCACGAAGGGCGTCCTGCCGCGCGGGTCGACGAGCGTCGCGTTCCCGCTGAACCCGTTCATGGGCATGATGGGTGTGGCGTTCGCGAGCGCGCCGAGTCTGACCGACGCGTCGCTCAACTCGATCCCGCCCACCCTCGGCGGCGGCAACATCGACATCAACCTGCTGGGCCGGGGCGCCACGTTCTACCTGCCGGTCTTCGCCGAGGGCGCGCTGTTCTACGCCGGCGATCCGCACATGGCGATGGGCAACGGCGAGGTGGCGCTCACCGCGATGGAGGGTTCACTGCGGGCCACCTATCGCCTCACCGTGGTCAAGCGCGGCCGTAAGGGCGCACCGTCGGTCGCGTTCGGCTACCCGTTCGCCGAGACACCCGACGCCTGGGTGCCGATCGGCCTGTCCGACCCGGACGGTTCCCAGAACGGCCAGGGCAACGACCTGGACATCGCGATGCGCCGGGCGGTGGTGAACGCCCTGGACTTCCTCGAACACGACCTCGGCATGCACCGGGCGGTGGCGTACGCCTATCTCTCCGCAGCAGCGAACTTCGAGGTGTCCCAGGTGGTGGACCGTACGGTCGGGGTGCACGCCGTCATCCCGAAGAGCCACTTCTGACCACCCGGCCGGGCGGGCCGGCGGGCTACGAACTGTTCGACCAGGCGCGACTGGACAACACCAGGCGGTATCCGTCGGGGTCCTCGACCGTGACACCCCACCGTCCCAGTACGCGCCCTGGCCGACCCGCCGCCCGCCGGCCCGCTCCAGCATCAGAGGAACTCCGTTTCTCTCCGTCGGCGACCACCATGCAAGCTCCACCGCACGTGAAGTCAAGGTCAGCCGGTGGTCAGGGCGTCGACCAGGCTGATGAGCGGTCCCCGCATCTGCTCGGCCGTAGCCGACGCCAGGGGCTGCACCCCGACCGCCACCCGCAGCAGCGCCACGCCGAGCGTGGCCGCGATCAGGACCTGGGCACGTAGCAGCGCGTCCTCGCCGGGCGGCTGCGCGGACCCGGCCGCGATGGCGAAGCGTTCGCTCATGGTGTGCAGCGCGGTCCGGCGCAGCGCGTCGATGCGCTCGTCACCGGAGCCTCGGACGAGCAGGAGCAGGGCGTCGAGCAGCGCCCGATCATCGGCCGACGCGGTGAGCCGGTAGGCGATCGAGGAGGCCACATCGGCGATCTCCAGGCCGTCGGTGTTGCGTTTCAGGTCGGCGAAGGCGGTCTGCAGGCACGCCTCGAACAGGCCTTCCTTCGACGTGAAGTACCGGTTGATCAGCGCGACGTTGACTCCGGCGCCGTCGGCGATGTCCCGCACCGTCGTGTTGGCGTACCCGTGCCGGGCGAAGCGGCGCTTCGCCTCGTCGAGCAGGAGCTGGCGGGTCTGCGTCGCGTTGCGGGTCACAGGGTGCGAGGTTAGCGCCCCGATGACGCCATGTAAACACAGATTTACTTCCCGCTGATGTGACGTAAGCAATTGTTGACTTACGGCCTGACCTGCTGACTAATAGGTAAGCGAACGTTTACATCTAGCTGCGGGGAACTCATGACTGATTCAACCCACGAGCGCCCCACCGGTGGTGGACTACTCGTGCTCTACCTGGCGCTCGGCGGTCTCGCCTTCGCCTGCCTCCAGTCGCTGGTCTCGCCGGCGCTGTCCACGATCGGCCACGAGCTCGGCGCCAGCACCGCCGACACCAGCTGGGTCGTCACCGCGTACCTGCTGTCGGCCTCGGTCCTCACCCCGATACTCGGCCGCCTCGGCGACATGATCGGCAAGCGCAAGGTCCTCATCGGCGTGCTCGCCGCGCTGGCCGCCGGCACCCTGGTGGCCGCGCTCGCCCCGAACCTCACCGTGCTCATCGTGGCCCGCGTGCTGCAGGGCGCGTCCGGCGCCATCCTGCCGCTGTCGCTCGGCATGGTCCGCGACGAGCTGCCCCGCAAGCGCGTCCCCGGCATGGTCGCCGTCCTCTCCGCGATCAGCGGCATCGGCGCCGGCATCGGCATCGTCGCGGCCGGCCCGATCGTCGAGCACCTCTCCTGGCACTGGCTGTTCTGGCTGCCCCTGGCGCTCGTCGTGATCGCCCTGTTCGGCGCGTTCTTCGGCATGAAGGAATCCCCGGTACGCACCCCCGGCAAGCTGGACTGGATCGGCGCCATCGTCCTGTCGATCGCGCTCGTCGGCCTGCTCATGGGTATCAGCAAGGGCCAGACCTGGGGCTGGGACGACGCCAAGACGATCGGCCTGCTCGCGGTCGGCGTCGTCGGCCTGCTCGCCTTCGTGCTGATCGAGCTGCGCGTCCCCGAGGCGCTCGTCGACATCCGCCTCATGCGCAACCGTGCCGTCTGGGCCACCGACCTGGTCGCCCTGGTCATGGGCTTCGCGATGTTCGGCGCGTTCCTGGTCATCCCGATGCTGCTGCAGCTGCCGTCCGCGCTCGGCTACGGCTTCGGCAAGCCGGTCTCGCAGATCGGCCTCTACCTGCTGCCCACCGTCATCGGCCTGATCGTCTTCGGTGTGGTCGCCGGCGTCCTGGTCCGCAAGTTCGGCCCGAAGCCGCCCATGGTCCTCGGCGCCACCCTGGTCACCGTCGCCTTCGCGATCCCGGCCATCGCCCACGACCAGATCTGGCACCTGCTGCTCTCCGGTTCGCTGACCGGCGCCGGCATCGGCCTGTCCTTCGCGGCCATGTCCAACGCCATCATCGAGGCGGTCCCGGCCACCCAGACCGGCCAGGCGACCAGCGTGAACGCGATCGCCCGGACCATCGGCAGCAGCATCGGCACCGCCGTCATCGCCGCGATCATCAGCGCCAAGGTCAGCCCGCAGGGCATCCCCACCGACGACGCCTTCACCATCGCCTTCTGGACCTGCTCCGGCATCGCCGTCCTGGCCATCGTCGCGGCCCTGCTCGTACCGTCGGCCCGCCGCCGCCACGAGCAGTCGGTGGCCGCCGGTGTCGACGACCTGCCGCCCGAGCCGGTCGAGCTGCACCTCCCGCACCGCCAGCACGCCTGATCCACCAGCCACACCGGGCCGGGGCCGCCGACAGAGCAGCCCCGGCCCTCCTCCGGTGACCTGCGCCACCACTCCCGTTTGCGGCGTCCGCTGCCGGGCAATGGCCCAACGGACACGCAACGAGAGAGGAACGGTCGACGATGGCACGCAAGAACGACTCCGCGATCAATTACACGGTTCCGGGCCTCAAGCCGGACGCTGCCGGCGAGGTCGTGTCGACGCTCCAGGACCGCCTCAACGCTCTCAACGACCTCGCGCTGACCCTCAAACACGTCCACTGGAACGTGGTCGGCCCCACTTTCATCGCCGTGCACACCATGCTGGACCCGCAGGTCGACGGCGTCCGGGACATGGTCGACGCCGTCGCCGAGCGGATCGCCACGCTGGGCGGCTCCCCCACCGGCACGCCGGGCGCGCTGGTCGCCCAGCGCACCTGGGACGACTACTCGATCGGCCGCGCCGACGCCGAGGCGCACCTAGCCGCGTTGGACCTCGTCTACGCCGGCGTCATCCAGGACCACCGGGCCGCCATCGAGAAGACCGAGGAACTCGACCCGGTCACCGAGGACCTGCTGGTCGGCCAGGCGGGCGTGCTGGAGCAGTACCACTGGTTCATCCGCGCCCACCTCGAGCGCCCGGACGGCACCCTCAAGACGGTCGGCGCCCTCACCGAGAAGACGGCGGCTCGCAAGGCGGGCGGCAGCCCCGTCGTGAAGGCGGCGGCCCGCAAGACCAAGCGCTGATCACCGGCACGACGACGGGGCCGTGGACCGAGTCCGCGGCCCCCGCGCTCGTCCGGAACGGATCGAGGTCATGCCGCGGTATTACGGCGCAACCGGGAGCCGGCCACACACTCACAGATCAGCCGCCCGATGGGTGATTCGGCCGCCGGTGACGGTGAGGCGGACAGGCAATTCGGCGAGGTCGGCGTCCGCGACCAGCAGCGGGTCCTCGGCCAGCACGGTCAGATCAGCGCGATCACCCACAGCGAGCCGGCCAGAACCAGCGTTGATCGTCATGCCCTGCAAGGCCTGCAACGGCGTGAGACTCTGCGAAGGCCCGTGCGGTGGCCGGCTCATGTCGCGGGCCGGGCGGCGATGGCGGGCGCCGGCCATGACGGCGAGGGGCGGGAACGGGGCGATCGGCCAGTCCGAACCGAGGATGACGTTCGCGCCGGCGTCGAACAGGTCGCGGCAGCGCCACGCCCGGGCGGCGCGTTCGGGGCCGAGGCGCCGGGACCAGTTGTCGGTGTGATCGGCGCGGGTGAATTCGCAGCAGTGCGTCGGCTGCATCGACGCGGTCACGCCGAGCTGCGCGAACAGCGGCACGAGATCGTCGGGGAGCGTCTCGATGTGTTCGATGCGGTGCCCGATGTTCCGCGACTTCTCCAAGGACGACAGCACATGCCGAACGGCGGCATCCCCGATCGCATGCGTGGCCGTCGGCACCCCAGCGGCATCCAAGATCGTAACGATCTGCGAATACCGATCGGGGTCCGGCCAATACGCGTGAGTCGACTCCCCGTGACAGTCCGGCTTCTCCAGCCAAGCGGTGCCGTTGTCGATCGTCCCGTCCATGAACAGCTTCACGCCGTGAACCCGCCACAGCTCGCCACCCGATCCCTGCGCCGCGATCAGCGCGTCGACGTCCGCCGAGTCCGGCCTGCACCAGGGCGCCAGACGCAGGCGTAGTGGCAGTTCGCCGCGTTCCTCCAGGGCCCGCAGCACCGCGCGTTCGGCCGGGTCGCCCTCCATCATGTGCCCGCCGGTGAGCCCGGCAGCGGCCATCACCCGTAGAACCTCTGCGACGCGCGCCTGGAACTGCGAGTCGGTGAGCTTCGGCGCGGCCTCTTCGACGAGCATGCTCGCCGGTTCCTCCAGCAGCAGCCCGGTGGGCCGTCCCGCCGGGTCGCAGACCACCTCGGCGAACTCGTCGAAGCGGCGCGGACCGGTGACACCGGCCGACTCCAGGGCGCGGTGGCTGGCCAAGGTGGAGTGCGCGTCGAAGAGCCGCAGCACGGCCGGGACGCCGTCGAGGACCGGCCCGACGGTGTCCGCGCTGATCGGCCGGTCACCGAAGACGTTGGGGTCGAGGCCCCACCCGTGCAGCCACTCCCCCGGGCGGAGGGCGGCGCGGGCACGGGCCAGCTCGGTGCGGACACCGGCCAGGTCGGTGCACGGCGAGAGGTCCACGCCACGGGTCAGGTCGGCGCCGGACACCGGGTGGGTGTGGCCGTCGATCAGGCCGGGGACGACGACCGCGCCACGCAGATCGATGTCGGTGGCGGCGGGCGCGGCGTCGTCAGCGACGATCACGCCGGCCCTGACCACGAGCGAGGTCTCCGGGCGGTACCCGCCGGTCGCCGGGTCGAGCAGGACGGCATTGCGCAGCACCACATCGGTCATCGGAAGGTCCCCTGGGGCAAACCGAGCTCGCGCTCGGCGGTCATCACGACGAATTCCACGGCTTCCGGGGGGACCTCGCCCACGTTGACGTACGTGCTCACGCCGTCGATCGCGACGAGGATCCGGGTGGCCGCCGCCCCGGGGTCGGCGGTGGTGAAGTCGCCGGCCGCGACACCCTCGGCGATCACCGCGGTGACCCGGGCGTGCCAGCCGTCCTGTTGCCGGTTGACCTCGGCGTTCAGCAGCGGCCGGTAGCGGCTGAGGTGACGCGCGTTGAGCCACAGACGGCTCACGTCGTCGAACATCTCGCCGATGGATGCTGCGAAGAACCGACGCAGGCGCTCGAGTGGCGTGGCGTCCGTGGGCGGCAGGAGCTCGTCGAGTTCGGCAGCGGTGGTGGTGCCGAAGGCCTCGGCCACGAGCTCCTCGGCGACCGGGAAGTAGTGACTGATCAATCCCGGTCGCACGCCGAGCTCGTCGGCGATGCGGCGCAGGGTGATGCTCTCCAGCCCTTCGGCCATCGCGACGGTACCCGCTGCCCGGACGATCTCCGCACGGCGGTCTTCGGCGGTTTTACGTGTCCGTGACGGAGAAGGGCTTGACGACATGCATCGCAGGCTATTGGGTGTGTGACCAATAAGCAATTGAGCACCCGGCCAATAACCCTCGCGGGAGGTCCCATGGCACCGACCACCGACGCCCTGCCGGTCGATAGAGCAGGACACATCGAGGTACGCGGGATCGAGCACATCCCGGACGACGAGCGGCACGGCAGCCCGCGCGAACTGTTCGCGCTCTGGGCGGCGCCGAACGTCAACTACGTCTCGCTGATGCTCGGCGGCTCGCTGATCGCGCTCGGGCTGGGCTGGCAGGCCGGCCTCGCGGTGACCGTGATCGGCAACCTCTTCTGGGTGCTGATCGGCATCCTCGCGGCCAGCGGCACCTCGTCCGGCACGCCGAGCACTGTGGTGTCGCGGACCATGTTCGGCGTCCGCGGCAACCGGGTGAACATCGCGATCACCGGCTGGCTCCTCTGTGTCGCATACATCGCCTTGAACCTCGCGGCCGCCGCGCTCGCCGCGTTCGCCCTGGCCGGAGTACTCGGCTGGGAACCCGGCACGGCCGGCGAGGTGGCGATCGTCATCGTGATCGCGGCGGTCACGCTGACGCTCAGCGTCTACGGACACGCCACCATCACCCGGCTCTATCAGCCGTTCTCGGCCGTGCTGGCCGGCGCGTTCGCCATCCTCGGCGCCTTCATCCTGGCGAACACCCACTGGGACTGGCGTCCGGCCGAGCCGCTGCACGGAACGGCGTTGGTCGCGGCGTGGATGGCCGGCATCGCGATCATCGCGTCCGGGCCACTGTCCTATCTGAACAGCGCCGACTTCGCCCGCTATCTGCCGCGCGACACCCCGGCCCGGCAGGTGGCCGGCTGGACGTTCCTCGGCGCGTTCCTGCCCAGTACCCTGATCTCGGTGTTCGGCGTGCTGGCCGGCACCGTCGTCGACATGGCCGACCCGCAGACCACGCTGCGGGAGGTGCTGCCGGCCTGGTTCTACCCGATCTTCCTGCTCACCGTCGTTCTGGGGTTGATCGCCAACAACGCTATGACGGCGTACAGCTCAGGTCTGGCCTTGCAAGCGATCGGCGTCCGGGTGCGCCGTTCGATCTCGGTGCTGCTCGACGGCACGGTCGGCGTCGTGGTCACCCTCTACGCGCTGTTCCTGAGCGACGACTTCCTGGACACGGTGAGCCAGGCGCTGCAACTGTCGATCGTGCTGGTCGGGCCGAGCGTGGCGGTCTACGTCACCGACATCCTGCTGCGCCGCAACCGGTACGACGGAACGCTACTGGGCGACGAGCGCCCTGGCGCGCCGTTCTGGTACACCGGCGGTGTCAACTGGCGCGGCACAGCGGCCCTGCTGGCCGGCATGACCGCCGCCGCCCTCTGCGTCGACACCGACGTCTACCTGGGCCCCGTCGCGAGTGCACTGGCCGGCATCGATCTGTCCCTGCCCGCCGGGATCCTGGTCTCCGCCGGCCTATACGCCCTGCTCATGCGCGACCGCATCGGCAGGGCCACTGCCCTCGGTGGCCAGGCTCGGCGGTGACGATCGAGACGCTGACCGGTAAGGGCACGCGAAGGACGCCCGGGACCATCCCGGGCGTCCTGCCGCGCAGAACCGATCAGGCGGGGACGGGGGCGGCCACCGGCGCCGGCGCCGCGCTGGTGGTCGAGCGGACCTTCAGCAGCAGCGCCACGACGACGCCGAGCAGGCCCACCACCCCGCAGGTCGTCCAGACGATCACGTAGCCGGTCTCGTCGGCCAGCTTCACCCCGGGAACCGGCAGCTTCAGCAGGTGCTGGTTCATCACCACCGCGAACACGGCGCCGGATACCGAGCCCGCCAGGGTCTTGAGGGTGTTGTAGAGGCCGGTGCCGATGCCGGTCTGCTCGGCCGGCAACTCGGCCATGATCAGGGTGGGCAGCGAGCCGAGCGCGAGGCCGACGCCGGCCCCGGAGATCACGCCGGCGACCGCCAGTTGCCAGGGGGCGGTGTGGACGGTGACCAGGAAGGCGTACGAGATGGCGACCGCGCCGAACCCGGCAGCCACCACCGTCCGTGCGCCCCAGCGGTTGACCAGCCGGTCGGCGACGGTGGAGGCGACCAGCGCGCCGAGGCTCAGCGGCAGCGCCATCAGCGCGAGTTGCAGCGTGCCGAACCCGAAGCCGAGCCCCAGCTCGGACGGCGTGGCCATGAACGTGGTGTTGGCGGTCTGCGCGCCGTAGAGCGAGAACCCGAGCACGAAACTGAGCACGTAGAGCGGTGCGAGGTTGCGGCCGGCCATCATGCGCAGGTCGACGAGTGGCTCGGCGGTGCGCAGTTCCACCCGGACGAAGACGGCCAGGATCACCGCGGCCGCCGCGAACAGGGTCAGGATGCCGGCCGAGCCCCAGCCCCAGACGCCGCCCCGGGCGAGAGCGATCAGCAGGGAACCGAGACCGGCCGTGAGCAGCACCGCGCCGACCCAGTCGATCTTCTCCTGGCTGCGGCTGGTGGACTCGGGGATGAGGAAGAACGCCACCGGCAGGCAGAGCAGGATGGCGGCGGCCGGGAACCAGAGCAGTGCGTGCACGTCGGTGGTCTGCTCGGAGAGCAGGCCGACCCCGAGGGCGCCGATGGTCCCGCCGAGGGTCAGGGCGCCGACGAGCAGGCCGATCGCGGCACCGGCGCTCTTGCCCTGCACCCGGTCCCGGACGATGGCGAACTCCAGCGGCAGCCAGGCGGCGAAGACACCGGTGAGGGCCCGGCCGGCGAGCAGCACGCCGAAGCTGTCGGCGGTGGCGACCATGATCGTGCCGGCGGCGGTCATCACCATGGTGATCCGGATGATCCGGCGGTGGCCGTAGATGTCGCCGAGCTTGGACAGCAGCGGCACCGAGACGCCGGAGACCAGCAGGGTGATGGCGGTGACCCAGTTCAGGTCACCGGAGCTGACCTCGAGTTGCTTGCCGATGAGGGGGACCACGGTGGGGACCGCGCCCTGCAGGATGCCACTGCAGAGCTCGATGAAGACAAGGAAGCCGACCACGGCGATGGGCATAGTGATCTCCCGAAAGGGGGCATGAGAAGAAGGAAAGTCAGGCGAGCCGGGGCGCGTGACCGGCCAGAGCCAGGTCCACGAGCTGGAGCACGGTGGAGCGCAGCAGCGGCACGTTGCGGTATCCGGACCGGTAGGACGCGACGCCGTTCCACACGTCGAGCAGCGCGTCGACGTCGAGGTCGGCGGGCAGATCACCGCGGGCGATGCCTCGTTGCACCACCGCCCGGCCGACGGCCCGGCGCGGTTCGATGATCCGCGCGATGATGGCCCGCTCGGTCGTGCCGTCCTCGCCGACGGCACCGAGCAGGAGCAGTAACTGGCTGCCGCCCGCACCGGCGGTGTAGTCGATGATGGCGTCGAACAGGTCGAGCAGCTCGGCCCGGGTGTCTCCCTGGTCCGGCACCTGATGCACGGTGCTGCGCTGCGCGAGGAGATCGGCGACCACGGCGGCCTTGTTCGGCCACCAGCGGTAGACGCTCTTCTTCGCCACGCCCGCCTTGGTGGCGATCTCCTCGATGGTCGTGCCGGCGTACCCCTGGGTGTCGAGGATGTCGCCGGCCGCGGCGAGGATGCGCTCGCGCGCCTCCTCGGGAGAGAAGCGCGGACGGCGAGCGCCGGTCTGTTCGGTCACCGTCCGATCCTCTCAGGTGCTGGTGTGGTGCCTCGATCCTGCGCTGCGACAGCGAGAAGTCAAGAGGAAACGTTGAGTTTCTTTAACGTGAAACTTGGTCGTAACGTAGCCCTCTTTCCAGGAGATCCACCGCCAGCTAGCGTGGAAACGCAACGTTTCCTAAGGAGAGCTCATGTCCCACACCACCGCCGCCTGGACCGCCGTCGACGCCTGGCAGGACCGCCTGATCGCGCTGAGCCACAGCCTGCACGCCGAGCCGGAGACCGCGTTCCAGGAGCACGCCTCCGCGGCCAAACTGGCCACGCTGCTGGAGCAGGCCGGCTTCGCCGTCGAACGCGAGGCCTGCGAGCTGCCCACCGCACTGATCGCCACCTACGGCGCCGGCGACCTGACCGTCGGGATCTGCGCCGAGTACGACGCCCTGCCCGAGATCGGTCACGCCTGCGGCCACAACATGATCTGCGCGGCGGCCGCCGGCGCGGCGATCGGGCTGCGTGAGGTCGCCGACGAACTGGGCATCCGCATCAAGCTGATCGGCACGCCGGCCGAGGAGGAGGGCGGCGGCAAGGTGCTGATGCTCGACCGCGGCGCCTTCGACGACGTCACCGTCGCGATGATGGCCCACCCCGCCCCGGGCTTCGACGTCGCCGACACGGCGATGACCACTCAGACCGTCAGCCGCTTCCACGCCACCTTCCACGGCCGGGCCTCGCACGCCGCCGCCGCGCCCACCGTCGGCATCAACGCCGCCGACGCCGCCGTGGTCGCCCAGGTCGCCATCGGTCAGCTGCGCCAGCAGACCGACGGCCGGTTCCGGATCGCCGGCATCGTCGTCGACGGCGGGCAGCGCACCAACATCATCCCGGAGCGCGCCAGCCTGGAGTACGAGGTGCGCACCCTCACCGCCGAGCAACTGCCCGGCCTCAAGGAGCGGGTGCAGAACTGCTTCCACGGCGCCGCCCTGGCCACCGGCACCGCGGTCGAGTTCCGCCCGACCCAGCCCGACTACCTCGACCTGCGGCAGGACCCGTACCTGACCGCCGCCTACGGTGACGCGCTGAGCAAGCTCGGCCGCGAGTCCCAGCCGATGCCGGCGGGCGTCACCGGCGGCTCCACCGACATGGGCAATATCAGTCAGGTGATGCCCAGCATCCACCCCGGGATGGGCATCAACGGCGCGACCGCGATGCCGCACACCCGCGACTTCACCGACGCCACCGCCTCCCCCGCCGCCGACGAGGCGCTGATCGCCGGGGCGAAGGCGCTCGCCGGTGCCGCGATCGCCCTGGCCGGTGACGCCGAGCAGCGCGCCGCCGTCCAGAAACTCCAGGCCGGACGCGGCACCCTGTCGAGCAACAAGTGACCGTCTCGGTCTTCGATCTCTTCTCGATCGGCATCGGCCCGTCCAGCTCGCACACGGTCGGGCCGATGCGCGCCGCGCGCCTGTTCACCCGGGCGCTTCCGGAACCGCCGGACACGATCCGGGTCGAGCTGTTCGGCTCGCTGGGCGCGACCGGTCACGGCCACGGCACCCCACGCGCGGTGCTGCTGGGTCTGGCCGGCCACGATCCAGAGACCGTCGACACCACCCTCGACCCCTCCCCCGACCACCTCGGCTTCCGCGTCGACCTGGTGTTACACCGCCGCCGATCACTGCCGGAGCACCCCAACGGCATGATCTTCACGGCGCTGGGCGCCGACGGCGCAGAGCTCATGCGGAGGCGATATTTCTCGGTCGGCGGCGGCTTCGTGGTGGGAGACCCCCTTTCCCCGGTACGCGAGGACCGCGTGGCAGCGGCCCATCCGTTCAGGTCCGGCAGTGAGCTCCTCGACCTGACCCGGTCGACCGGCCTGTCGATCTCCCGGCTGATGCTGGAGAACGAGTCGATGTGGCGGCCCCAGTCCGAGATCAAGAACGGACTGCTGCACATCTGGTCGGTGATGAGCTCCTGCATCGACGTGGGGCTCGCCACCGAGGGCCTGCTGCCGGGCGGCCTCAAGGTCCGGCGGCGCGCCGCCTCCACCGCCCGTCAGCTGCGGGCGGCCGGTGATCCGGCGGCACACGCGATGGAATGGCTCACGGCGTACGCCATGGCAGTGAATGAGCAGAACGCGGCCGGAGGTCGCGTCGTCACCGCGCCCACCAACGGCGCCGCGGGAATCATTCCGGCGGTGCTCAGGTACTACGCCGACTTCGTGCCCGGCGCCTCGGACGAGGGAGTCGTGCGTTTCCTGCTGGCGGCCGGCGCGGTGGGACTGCTGGTCAAGGAGAACGCGTCGATCTCCGGCGCCGAGGTGGGCTGCCAGGGCGAGGTCGGGTCGGCGTGCGCGATGGCCGCAGCCGGGCTCGCCGAAGTCCTCGGCGGCACACCCGAGCAGGTGGAGAACGCCGCCGAGATCGGCATGGAACACAACCTCGGCCTGACCTGCGATCCGGTCGCCGGCCTGGTGCAGATCCCGTGCATCGAACGCAACGGGATGGCCGCCGCGAAGGCCGTCACGGCCGCTCGGATGGCGCTGCGCGGCGACGGCCGTCATCACGTCTCCCTCGACAAGGTCATCAAGACGATGAAGGAGACCGGCGCCGACATGAAGACCAAGTACAAGGAGACCTCGCGCGGCGGCCTGGCGGTGAACGTGGTCGACTGCTGATTCGACTCCACCCCGCTGCTGCCGATGTGGTGCCCGTGAGACCGAGGATCCTGCGGGTGCCGGGAGCCCTGGAGGTCCTGCTCGCGCTGCCGAGCTCAGCCGCAGCGCCGCCTGACGGCCGCCGTGGTGGCTCGCCGCCGCCCGCACGACGCGGACAGAGGCGCGCGAACCGGTCGTGGCCGGTAATCCCCTGAATCGCCGCGATCCGGGCAGCGGCTCTGCGAGCATCGGAGCGGTGCGGCCGCAGCGCCACCTGTTCCTGGCCGCGCTGGTCCTCTACATCGGGTGGACCAGCGCGGTCGCCGCCGGCGTGACCGACGCGATCGACCGGCATATCACCGGCCCGCGGCTGCCACCGCGGTCGATACCGGGACAGCTGGCCGAAGCCTTCGCCGCCCTGACGCACCCGACGCTCATTCTGCTGGTCATGCTCGGCGCGGCGGCCCGGTCCTTCCCGCAACGGCAACGCCGGCTGGCCGTCGCGCTGCTCGTCGCCGCCCTCGGCATACCGGCCTGGGAACTGCAGCGACTGCTGCTGCCCCGCGACCGCCCGGCGTCGCTGTTCGCCGACTCGCTGTCCGCCGCCGGAACCGCCTATCCGTCCGGTCACATGGTCGCCGCGACGCTGCTGGTCTGGGTGTCCGTCACGGTCGCCAACGCCCAGCGCAGATCCTCCCGCGAGCAGTGGAGACGACGGCTGGCCGGCCTCTTCCTGCTCAGCTGCGTCGCCGCCGACCAGTGGGCGATGGGCACCCAGTGGGCCTCGGACCTGATCGGCGGCGTGCTGCTCGGCGCGACCGCCGCCGGCGCCGCCCTGTGGATCAGCGGGGTCAAACTGATCCTCCCCGTCCGGCGCCTTCACCCGGACACCCGGGAACTCGGCACCCGCGCCGCCGTCATCTACAACCCGACGAAGATCCTCGACCTGGACCTGTTCCACCGGCGGGTGCGCTTCGCCCTGGTCCGGGCCGGCTGGCGGCCACCGCTCTGGATGCAGACGATGAGCGACGACGCCGGTCCGGGAATGGCCCGTGACGCCCTGGGCAAGGGCGCCGACCTGGTCCTCGTCGCGGGCGGCGACGGCACCGTCCGTGCCGTGTGCGCCGAGATGGCCGGCACCGGAGTCCCCGTCGGCCTGATCCCGGCGGGCACCGGCAACCTGCTCTGCCGCAACCTCGGCATCCCCTTCGACGAGGATCGTGCCCTCGATGTGGCCCTGCGCGGCACCCCGGCCGCCATCGACATGATCAGGTGGACCGCCGGCGGCGACGACCAGCTCTTCACCGTGATGGCCGGGGCCGGCATCGACGCGGAGATCATGCGCACCACCAGCACCGACCTCAAGAAGATCATCAAGGCGGGCGCGTACGTGGTGGCGGCCGTCCAGCAGGTCGCGATGACGCCGTTCCACGCCCGTGTGACCATCGACGGCGAGGTGCGGCACGACGGCGAGACCGTCATGACACTCGTCGGCAACGTCGGGCGCATCCAGGGCGGCATCGACCTGTTCCCGGCCGCCAGCCCCGCCGACGGCATGCTCGACGTGCTCATCGCCTCCGGCCACGGCATCCGGGACATGGCCCGGCTCGCGTCCGGCCTGCGCCGCGGCGTCGACACCCCGGCGCTGTCCCACCTGCGCGGCCGGCGCGTCGAGGTCGTCCTGGACCGGCCCCTCGCCTACCAGCTCGACGGCGACATCGCCGGCACCACGACCTCCTTCGCCGCCGAGGTGCTCCCCGGCGCGCTGATCGTCATGACACCGGCTGATCTGTCCTAGCCGGCGGTCATCCGCACACGGCGCCCTCGGCGGCGGAACCGACGAGCTTGGCGTACTTGGCGAGCACCCCGCGGGTGTAGGCGGGCGGTGGCGGCTGCCAGCCTTCACGCCGCGCTGTCATCTCGGTCTCGTCGACGAGCACGTCCAGGGTGCCGCCGGCGACGTCGAGGCGGATCGGGTCGCCGTCGCGGACGAACGCGATCGGGCCGCCGTCGGTCGCCTCCGGTGCGACGTGACCGACGCAGAGCCCGGTCGTACCGCCGGAGAAGCGCCCGTCGGTGAGCAGCAGGACGTCCTTGCCGAGGCCCGCGCCCTTGATCGCCGCGGTGATCGCCAGCATCTCGCGCATACCCGGCCCGCCGCGCGGCCCCTCGTACCGGATCACCACGACGTCGCCGGCGCGCACCGTGCCGCCGGTGAGCGCGTCCATGGCGGCCTGCTCGCGGTCGAAGACACGGGCGACGCCCTGGAAGACGCTGGTGTCGAACCCGGCGGACTTCACCACGGCGCCGTCGGGCGCCAGCGAGCCGTGCAGGATGGTGATCCCGCCGGTCGGGTGGATCGGCGCGGTGAGCTTGCGGATCACGGCGCCGTCGGCCGCCGGCGCGTCGAGGTCGGCGAGGTTCTCGGCCATCGTGCGGCCGGTGACGGTGAGCGTGTCGCCGTGCAGCAGACCGGCGTCGAGCAGCAGCCGCAGGACCACGGGGATACCGCCGATACGGTCGACGTCGGTCATCACGTGCCGGCCGAACGGCTTGAGGTCGCCCAGGTGCGGAACCTTCGCGCCGATCCGGGAGAAGTCGTCGAGCGTGAGCGGCACGTCCGCCTCGCGGGCGATGGCCAGCAGATGCAGCACCGCGTTGGTCGAGCCGCCGAGCGCCATCACGACAGCGATGGCGTTCTCGAAGGCGGGCTTGGTCATGATGTCGCGGGCGGTGATGCCCGACCGCAGCAGGTTCACCGCCGCCTCACCGGACGCCACGGCGTAGCCGTCCCGGCGTGAGTCCACCGCCGGTGGCGCGGCCGAACCGGGCAGCGACATGCCGAGGGCCTCGGCGGCGCTGGCCATGGTGTTCGCCGTGTACATCCCGCCGCAGGCGCCTTCGCCGGGGCAGACGGCACGTTCGATCGCATCGACGTCCTCGCGGGACATCAGGCCCCGGGCGCAGGCGCCGACCGCCTCGAACGCGTCGATCAGGGTGACCTCGCGCTCCTCGCCGTCGGCCAGCCGGACCCTGCCGGGCAGCGTCGAGCCGGCGTAGAGGAACACGGCGGCCAGGTCGAGGCGGGCCGCGGCCATGAGCATGCCCGGCAGCGATTTGTCGCAGCCGGCGAGCAGCACCGACGCGTCGAGCCGCTCGGCGCTCATGACGGTCTCCACCGAGTCGGCGATCACCTCCCGTGACACCAGCGAGAAGTGCATCCCCTCGTGGCCCATGGAGATGCCGTCGGAGACCGAGATGGTCCCGAACTGCATGGGGAAGCCGCCCGCGGTCCGGACGCCGTCCTTGACCGCCGTCGCCAGCCGGTCCAGCGACAGGTTGCACGGCGTGATCTCGTTCCACGAGGAGGCGACGCCGACCTGCGGCTTGGCGAAGTCCTCGTCCCGCATGCCGACGGCACGCAGCATGCCCCGGGCGGCGGCGCGTTCCAGGCCGTCGGTGACGTCCCTGCTGCGCGGCTTCACGTCGATCTCCGGCATGATCCATCCCCTTCCCGTCACGGTCCGGCCTGCCTGGCAGGCTAGCGCCGCCGAGGGGTCCGCCGGAGCGAACGCACGGCGATCACCCCTCAGATCGTGACCTCGCCGTCGGGCCAGCGGTCGCGGACGGCGTCGACCAGGCCGTGCACCACCGGATCGCCGGCGCGGTCGGCGCGCCAGACCAGGCCGAGGCCGAAGCTCGGCCCGTCGGTCACCGGCACCACCGCGAACGCCGGGTCGTCGTAGATCCGTGCTGATCCACCGGTGGACGGCGCGAGGGTGAAGGTGAGGTCGCCGGTGCGGCGCACGTGCGTGGCGATCATCGTGGTGTCGGCGTTGGCGATGATGCGCAGCCGGCGCAGGCCCTTGGCGACCAGCTCGTCACGCAGGTGTCCCATGGCGGCCGGCTGCAGGGTGAGCGGCATGAAGACCACGGTCCGGTCGGCGAGGTCGCCGACGCTGATCACCTCGTGGCAGGCGAGTGGGTCGTCGCGGCGCATCGCGACCAGGAACCGGTAGCGGGCCAGCGGCAACGACATGACTCCCGGGTCCTCGACCGGCAGGTGGACCAGGACGGCGTCGAGTTCCCCGCGGGTGAGCTGGGGAAGCAGATCGGCCGAGGGCGCGAGGGTCACTTCCACGGCCCGGCGGGCGCCGGCCTTCTCGGCGGATTCCACGACGGCGTCGAGGATGACCGGCGGAGACATGTACGACGCACCGAGCCGCACGACCCGGTCCCCGCCGGCCGCGACGAGCGGGATCTCGCTGCGCAGCCGGTCGAGCTCGGCGAGCAGGGGCGGAACCCGGCGGGCCAGTTCGTGGCCTGCCGGGGTGAGCTGGATCCGGTGGTATCCCCGGATGAACAGGTCGGCGCCGAGTTCGCGTTCCAGGTCCTTGACCATCCGGCTGACCGGGGAGGCGGTCATGTGCAGCCGCTCGGCGGCCCGCCCGAAGTGCAACTCCTCGGCGACGGCCTGGAAGCAACGCAGCTGCTGGATGTCCACCTCCCCATGATGGCTTTACTGAACGGAAACCGGCGAGAAATCGGTCAGCGGTTCTTCCAGTTCGGCTTGCGTTTCTGGGCGAAGGCGGTCAGTCCCTCGATCGCGTCCTCGGTCAGCATCAACTCGTCCAGGGCCGGGCTGTGGTGGGTGACCGCGTCGACGACGTCCGGGATGCCGCGCGTCTCCTCCATGACCTGCAGGGAGATGCGTACGGAGGTCGGCGAACCCTCCAAGATCTCAGCAGCGAGCTCCCGCGCACCCCGCAGAGCGCCGCCGGCCGGGGTGACCCGGTTGACCAGGCCATAGGAGAGCGCCTCCTCGGCGCCCAGACGACGGCCGGTCAGGATCATCTCGTTGGCCAGCTTCGGCGGCAGCATCCGCGGCAGCCGCACCACACCACCGGCCCCGGCGATCAGACCCACCTTGACCTCACTGAGCGCGAAACGAGCGGTCTCGTCGGCGACGACCAGATGACAGGCCAGGGCGATCTCGCAACCACCGCCCATCGCGAACCCGTTGACCGCGGCGATCACCGGCTTCGGCATGGACCGGCGGCTGGTCAGCCCGGCGAATCCGTTCGCGGGGCCCCACATCGGCTTGCCCGAACCCGAGTAGATCAGGTCGTTGCCGGCACAGAACGCCTTCTCCCCGGCGCCGGTCAGGATCGCCACCCATAGTTCGTCGTCGGCGAAATAGGCGTCGAACGCGTGGTCCAGCTCCTCGTTGGCCATCGGATGCAGGCTGTTGCGGGCATCGGGCCTGTTGATCGTGACTTCCAGAAGGTGGCCGTCCCGGCGTACGAGGATGTGGTCGTATCGATCCTGGAGCACCGCCGTCGCCGCCGGCGGCGGTGCGGCAGCGGTAACCCGGTTGCCCTTGCCGGTGGAGTGCACGTGGACGCGCTGACCGATCGGCTGCTCGGCGGCGAGAAGGCCGGCGTCCTCGGCGAGCGCGACGAAACGCCGTCCGTCGGATTCCAGGCGTCCGATGACGACACCGGTGCGCGTGCCGTCGCGGCCGTGCTTGACCGTGTACGTCTCGATGGTCGCCCACCCGTCGGCCCGGCGCGCCTCGACCGGCGCCGGCCACGCGTTCACCTCGGCCTGCAGCGCGGCGCTGTCGTCGGCCCGCCACTGGCTCGGCGTGGTCGTGTAGACGCCGGCGGAGTACTTGTTCATCGAGCCGCCGTTGGCGCCGACGAAGCCGTAGCTGCCCGGTTGCCGGCGCACGCGCTGCACGATCTCGGCGATCGCGTGCATCGAGTAGTTGTTGCCCGCGCCGCCGAAGAACGGCAGGCCACCGGTCACGGTCAGGCCGCGCGGATCGTCCGGCTTCAGCCCGAACGCGTCGGCGAGGTTGAACACCGGCGACGGGAAGCAGCTGTAGAGGTCGATGAAGGCCAGCTCGTCGAAGCCGATGCCGGCCACGTCGAGGGCATGCCGCGCGGCGAGCACGGAGGCCGGCGACGAGGACAGGTCGGCGCGATCCATCAGGTCACGTTCGCGCAGGTCGGCGTGGCCGGGCAGGAAGACCCAGCGGTCGGTGGGCACGCCGAGACGCTTCGCTGCGGCCATCGACATCAGGACGACGGAAGCACCCTGGTTGACCTTGTCCCGCGCAACGACGTAGCGCGTGTAGGGGTCGGCGATCAGCCGGTTCGCCGCGGTCGGCGTGACCAACTCGGCGGCGGACCGCTCGACCGGTGCCGACGAGTGCGGATTGGCGGCCGCGACCTTCGTGAACGGGGCGAACAGCTCGCCGATGGCCTGCGCGTACTCCTCGCGGGACAGCTTGAGGCGGGCCCGGCGGGCGTTGTCGAAGAGCGCGTACTGGCTGGGGGCGTCGGTGAGCCCGTGCGACGCCTGGTGCATCGACATCAGGCCCTTGAGCCCGTAGCCGCGGTCCTCCAGGTCACCCTCGGCGTGCTCGGTGAAGTCCGGCTTGTCCTCGGCCTTCGCGAACGCCTCGATCGTCGAGATCGCCTCCGAGCCGGTCAGCACGACAACCTCGGCGTCACCGGCGGCGATGACCGCGGCGAACTCGTTGACCAGGTGCTGCGGGCTCTGACCGCCGACCACCTCCAGCACGGCCCGCCGCGGGTTCGCGCCGAGTCGGCCGGCGACCGAGCGCGGGAAGTTGTCCGAGCGGCCCAGCGGCGCGCGGGCCATCGGCGTCGAGTTCTCGAACTGCCGGGTCGCGGCGATCGTGTCGATCGCGGCGGTCACCGCCGCGGTGTTCGCGCCGGTGTCGGCCAGGGCTTCCCGGGTCGCGTCGGCGGCCAGGTCGACCGGCGAGCGGCGCTGGTACGCCGGGCTGTCCAGCAGTTCGGAGACCTGCCCGACGCCCACCACGATCGGGGTGCGCGGGTCGAGATCGTCGGAGTTGTACGTCATGGGCAGCGCTCCATTATCTGAACGAGATCCGTTCACTTATCTCCGACCGTATCGCCACGAAAACCGGTCGGCAATGAGCGGGCACGTTGCGATTCCCGGCACGTAACGTGCTGGAAACAGTGATTTACGGCCTCCGGCGCACGGGGCGATGGTGTGACCCACCCCTCATCGCCTCTCCAAGGAGGAACCCGTGGACACCCATCTGCCCCTGACCGGCGTCCGCGTCGTCGACCGCACCGACGGCCTCGGCGAGATGACCTCCCGCCTGCTGGCCGACCTCGGCGCCGACGTGATCCGGGTCGAGCCGACCGGCGGGGCCGCGTCCCGGAACGACGCCCTCTACTACGCGACGCACAACGCCAACAAGCGGGCCGTCGCGCTGGACACCACCGACGACGCGTACCGGCGCCTGCTCGCCGGCGCCGACATCCTGATCACCAACCAGCACGAGGAACACCCCGGCCTGGTCGTCGTGGCGATCACCGACTACGGGCTGACCGGCCCGTACGCCGGCTGGCAGGCCACCGAGTGGACGCACCTGGCGCTCGGCGGCGTGCTCTGCCGCTCCGGGCTGCCCGGCCGCGAGCCCCTGCTGCCGCCTGGCTCGATCGCCTACGAGTCGGCGTCCGCGCAGGCCGCCTGGGCAGCCCTGATCGCCTACTGGAACAAACTGGAGACCGGCGCCGGCGACCTCGTCGACGTGTCGGTCTACGAGTCGACCGCCCGGGTGTTCGACCCCGGCTTCGGCATCGGCGGCAGCGCGACCGGCGGCGTACCGGCCGTCGACGGGCCACGCGGCCGGCCCGACGCCCGCCACCTCTACCCGATCTTCCCGTGCGCTGACGGCTGGGTACGCATCTGCGTCCTCGCCCCTCGCCAGTGGCAGGGCATGTTCACGTGGCTCGGCAGCCCGGCGGAGTTCGCCGATCCGGAACTCGCGAAGCTCGGCAAGCGGTTCGCCGCGGCCGGCGCGATCTACCCGGCGATCGGGCGGCTGTTCGCGACCCGGACCCGGGAGCAGATCGTCGCCGAGGGTCAGCAGCACGGGGTTCCCACCGCGGCGCTGCTCTCCCCCACCGAGGTGCTGTCGGCCGAGCAGTTCGCGGCCCGGGAGGCGTTCACCTCCATCGGCGGGGTGACCATGCCGAACGGGTTCGTCGAGGTGGACGGGGTTCGGGCGGGTGTCCGCACCGCGGCGCCGTCGCACGGTGAGCACAACGGTGAAGTGCTGGCGGAGCTGAGCGACATTCCCGACATTTCGGTAATGTCGCCCGGGCCGCGACGGCCACTCCGCGGTCTCCGCGTGCTCGACCTCGGAGTCATCGTCGTCGGCGCGGAACTCGGGCGGCTCTTCGCCGACATGGGCGCCGAAGTCATCAAAGTGGAGAATCAGGCGTTCCCGGACGGCAGCCGGCAGACCTTCGACGGCTCCCCGATCAGCGCGTCCTTCGCCTACGGCCACCGCAACAAGCTCGGCCTCGGCCTCAACCTGCGCAGCGACGAGGGCAGGGACCTCTTCAAGCAGCTCGTCGCCGTCTCCGACGTGGTGCTGTCCAACTTCAAGCCCGGCACCCTCGAGTCGCTCGGCCTCGGCTACGACGCGTTGTCCCAGGTGAATCCCGGGATCATCGTCGCCGATTCCAGCGCCTTCGGCCCGACCGGACCGTGGAGCCGCCGCCTCGGATACGGCCCCCTGGTCCGCGCCTCGGCCGGGCTGTCCGGCCTGTGGCGCTACCGCGACGACGCAGCCGGGTACAGCGACGCCTCCACCATCTACCCCGACCACGTCGCCGCCCGCTACGAGGCCGTGGCGATCCTCGCGAAGCTCATCGCCCGCCGCCGCGACGGCCGGGGCGGCACGGTCAGTGTGTCCCAGGCAGAGATCATTCTCGGTCAGCTGTCGCACCAGCTCGCCCGCGAGTCGATCCAGCCCGGCTCGCTCGCTCCGGTCGGCAACGAGGGCGCCGGGGATGCTCCGCGCGGCATCTACCCGTGCGCCGGCGACGACGAATGGCTGGTGGTCACCGTTCGGGGGGACACCGACTGGCGGCGGCTGTCCCTCGTACTAGGAATTGATCTTGATCTCCCGACGGCGAGTGACCGGATCGCCCACCGCGACCGGATCGACGCCGCGGTGCGCGAGTGGACCGGCCGGCGTGCGCCGCGGCAGGCCATGACCGAGCTGCAGGCGGCCGGGGTGCCCGCCGCGATGATGCAGCGGGTGCCGGAGCTGCTCGACGACCCGCACCTGACCCACCGCGGCTTCTTCCGGACCATGCACCACCCGCGGATCACCGGCCCGATGCCGGCCGAGAACACCCCGGCGATCTTCCGGTACGTGGAGGAGCCGGAGCTCAAACCGGCTCCCGTCATGGGTGAACACTCCCGTGACGTGCTGATTCGTATCCTCGGCCTCCGCGAAGAGCAGGCCGACGCACTGATCACCGCCGATGTCGTCCAGCAGTTCTCCTAACTGCACCACGTCGCGTGTGACTACTTCTCCTCGTTCGCTCGGTCGTACGCCTCGTCGGTGACCGCCTCGAGCCAGGTGGTCGGATCACCGCCGCCGGGCACCCCCGGTCCGTGCCGCTGCGACTGCGCCGCCGCACTACGGACTGTTACGGTGAGACTCGTGCCCGATAGCGATCAGGGCGACCTGCGCGACCGCCTCGTCCAGTACCGGGCGAACCGCCAGCTGCCCGCCGAACAGGCCGGAGCCCGGATCTCGGCGTACGTCTACGGCAACATCATCGCCTTCGCCTCGATCGTCGCCCTCAAGCCCGCCGACCTGAGCCACGGGCACGCCCTGGCGCTGGTCGCCGGCGTCACCGTGTCGACGTTCGTCGCGCACGTCTTCGCCGATCTCGTCGGCGGCAACGCCGGCGAGGACACCATGACGATCGCCGGCCTCAAGCACGAACTGCGCGACTCGGTGCCGGTGGTGACCTCGGCCCTCGTACCCTGCCTGCTCCTGGCCGTCGGGTGGGCCGGCTGGCTGAGCGCGAGCGCCGTGATCGCCGCCTCCGCCGTCTACCTCATGGTGCGCATGGCCCTGCTCGGCTTCGTCATCGAACGCCTGCGCCACCGGCGCCCCTCACCACGAACCCTGCTGGCCGGCCTCGCCCTCGCCGCCACCGCGGCAGCGATCGGCCTGCTCAAGACGGTCCTGAGCCACTGACGAGGCGATCCGTGCCCGCCGGGAGTCCGTCAGACGACGAAGGGGATGCCGGTGAGTCGCTCGCTGTCGCGCCACAGGGCGGCCCCGACGGCCCGGTCGTCGGCGCCGCGGGGCAGGCGGGCCGGCTTCGGCGTTCCGGAGTCCTGGCGGCGGCCGGCCGGCCCGATGAAGGCGCCGCTCTCGACCTCGGGGCTGGTCGCCGCATAGAGCGAGGGCCAGGCAGCGCCCTCGGGTGAACCCATCGCCAGCCGCCCGAGGATCGGCAGGACCAGCCGGGTGGCCAGACCTCGGGAGTGCTGCTGGAGGTTAGTCATGGCGGCGCCGGGGTGGACGGCGACGGCGGTCATCGGGGTGCCGGCCAGCCGGCGGGCGAGTTCGGCGGTGAACACGATGTTGGCCCGCTTCGATTTCGCGTAGGCGCCCATCGGCCGGTACGTCCGCTCGCTCATCAGGTCGGTGAGCTCGCCGCTGCCCCAGCGGGCGGCGATCGCGCTGACCGTCACCACCCGGGCCGCCGGGGCGGCGCGCAAGGCGGGCATGAGCTGGGCGGTGAGGGCGAAGTGGCCGAGGTGATTGGTGCCGACGGTCATCTCGAATCCGTCGGCGGTGGTCTGCCGCTCGGCGATGTTCATGACGCCGGCGTTGTTGATGAGCAGGTCCAGCGGCCCCTGGTCGACGACCCGGGCCGCCGCGGCGCCGATCGACGTCAGGTCGCCGAGGTCGAGTACGAGCGTGTCGACCGCGGCCGGCCGGTGCTCGGCGCGGATCGCGTCGGCGGCGGCCGTGAGCTTGCCGGGATCACGACCGGCGAGGACGACGCGAGCACCGTGAGCAGCCAGGACACGAGCGGTCTGCCAGCCGATGCCGCTGTTGCCGCCGGTGATCAGGGCGACCCGCCCGGCTTGGTCGTCGATCGTTGCAGGGGTCCAGGTGACCATCACGCCTCTTTCGTAATGAACATTCATTCAGTAGCTCGAGACGGTAGAAGCACGCGGATCGACTTGTCAAATGAATGTTCAGTAAGAAGACTTGGCACATGCGAACACGGGATCCTGAGACCAAGCGCCGCCTGCTGCTGGAGGCGGCACTGGAGGAGTTCTCCGCATTCGGGGTGGCCGGCGCCCGGGTCGACCGGCTGGCCAAGCGCGCAGGCATCAGCGCCGGGCTGGTCTACTCGTTCTACGAGAACAAGGACGGCCTGTTCGACGCGGTGTTCGACCTGATCGTCGAGCAGACCGTCTCGGCCGTCCCCATCGACGCGGACGATTTGGGTTTGTACGCCGGAAGCCTCTGCGACGCCGGCCTCGCACACCCCGAGGTGTTGCGCTTCGTGGCCTGGTATCAACTCGAGCGCGGCGACACGGCTGCCCGAAGAGCCTCCACCACCGCCGCGATGGCCGAGAAGGTCGCCTCGATCGAGCAGGCCCAGAAGCGGGGCGTCGTCACCGACCGCATGGGCGCGACCGAGATCCTCGCCCTCGTGCTGGCCTTGGCCAACATGTGGCAGCTACGCGAGCCCGAGTTCCTCGACCTGGTCGAACCGGACAGCCGCCGGGCGGTCGTGGTCGAAGCCGTCCGCCGGCTGACGGCCCCGTGACCGTTTCCGGCGATAGCGGTACTGGCAGTGCGCCGGGCCGGCCGCGGCCTGCTCGCCGCTTGCCCTGGGCATTACGGTGCACCGCCGCTCACGCCGCGGGGGCGGGCTCCAGCGGGAACGTCGCCCAGATGTGTTTCGCGTCGTCGGTGGCGTACCAGCCGACGTCGAGGGAGAACTCCAGGGCCAGCAGCAGCCCACGTCCGCCGGCGTGCACCGGGCGGGTGTGCGCCAGCTCCGGCACGCTGCTCAGGTCCCGGTCGGCGACGTCGAGGATGACGTTCTCGTCGTTGCGCAGCAGCCGCACCTCGGTCGGCGGCCGCCCGTGACGGATCGCATTGGTTGCCAGTTCGGTGGCGACCAGCACGATCCGGTCCAGGATGTCGTCCTGGTCGTCGGTGCGCACCAGCGGATGGTTGACGAGTTCCCGCTGGATCGAGGCGCGCAGCTCACGAAGCTGGGTGGGGCTCTCCAAGGTCCAGAGGAGCAACTGCTCGGCGTACGGCGGCGGCGGCGAGGTTCGAATCGTTGGCACCCGAGGGCCATTGCCCAGCCGAGGCCGACCTCAAGCAACTCCACCGAGTGAGACCGGGCGACTCACCACGTCGATGCGCCGCCACTGCGGCTCCACGGCGCGGCCGGTGTAGCCGTTCGGCGGCAGGACCAGGGCGTGATAGATGTCTGTCATGGAATGGACGACGTGGCCGGACGACTGGGCGGACAAGAAGAGCGGCCGGGATTGTGTGCTCTGCACGTTCGTGCGCGAGGAGGATCCGGCGTGGGGCCTGCGGATCTACACCGGGCAGGTGGCGAACGGCTATCTCAGCGTGCGCGGGCAGATCCCCGGATATTGCTGGGTGATCTGGCGCGACGGGCACGTCTGTGAGCCGACCGAGGTGGCGCCGGCGGACGCGCAGCGGTTCTTCGAAGATCTGATGGCGGTGGGGCGGGCGGTGGAGGGCCTGCTCGCGCCGGCGAAGATGAACTACTCGGTGCTCGGCAACAGCGTGCCGCACCTGCACGGGCACGTGGTTCCGCGCCCGCACCGCGATCCGGCGCCCGGCGGGCCTATCCCCTGGGCCCACCTCGACGACGGCCGTCAGCCGGTCGCCGAGGTGGAGAGGATGGCGGCTAGGCTGCGCAGCTGCTTCCCCGCACGGGAACCGTGAGGTCGATCAGGTAGCGGTCCACGGTGGCGATGGTGCAGGCGTTGCGCTGGTAGGTGCCGTGCCCCCAGCCCTCGTAGGTGACCAGCCGGCCGCTGCGGCCCAGCTGCGCGGCCACGTTCGCGGCCCACTCGTGACCGGTCCGCGGATCGTGCCGGGCGTTGAGCAGCAGCAGTGGCGTGCGGGTGTGGACGCGCAACCGGTGCGGCGGGTTCGCCACGGGCTGGGGCCAGCCCAGACAGGTCGCGATCGCCAGGGCGCCGGACCCGTACCGGATGTCCGGTCCTGCCTGCGCCGCGACACGCATCAGGTGGCGGTATTCGCGGTGGTCGCGGACCGGGACCGGGAAATCGGCGCAGAACGCCCCGGCGGCCGGGCGCGGAATGGTCAGAGGCTGCGATCCGCCGGCGTCCAGATCCTTGATGGCCTGGGCGAATCCGGGCCAGTCGGGCAGAGCCAGGTAGACGGCCGGCAGGGAGGCGATCTCGAAGGCGCCGCCGGACCGCTCCACGATCGACCGCCAGGTGGCGCGGATGTCGGGGGCGCAGCCGGTGCGCTCGCACCACGCCACGAACTCGTCGAACGAGTCCTGCAGGGCCAGCGCCTGGGTGCGGACGAAACCCTCCAGGCTCAGGCTGTGGTCGAAGACGCTCTCCAGGACGACGGCGCGGACCCGGCCGGGATAGCGCTCGGCGTACTGCTGACCCAGCAGCGTGCCGTAGGAGCTGCCGTGAAAGGTGAGATCCCGCAGGCCGAGAGCGCGGCGCAGGGCGTCGAGGTCCTGGACGGTGCTGTCCGTGCCGGCGTGATCGAACACCGCGCTCGTGGAACGGCAGCGCTCCCAGAAGGCCCGGTTCCGGGCGATCTGCTGGTCGAAGTCGGCCTGGTCACGCAGGACGATCGGCGGGCCGCCGGGGTCGGGCGCGCAGTCGGGGGCGTCGCTGCCGCCGACCGTGCGCGGGTCGAAGCTGACGATGTCGAACCGGTCGAGCTGCTCGTCGCTGAACCGGTCGGCGCGGCGCACCCGGTTGACGCCGGAGTCGCCGGGGCCGCCCGGTCCGAAGACGAGGGTGCCGGCCCGCTGCGACGGCTGCCGCGCGGTGCGCCTGGCGACGGCCAGGTCGAAGGTCTCGCCGTCCGGTGCCGACCAGTCGACCGGCAGCCGCAGCGAGGCGCAGCGCAGGTCCTGCTGCGACTCCAGGCCGGTGCACGGCCCCCAGTCCAGCGAGGGCGCGGCGGGGCGGGCATGGGCGACGCCGGGCACGAGCATGACCGACAGCACACCGAGCAGGGCGATACATCGACGAACGAACATGCTCTGATCCTGCGGGGAGAGACCGCTCAGGCCCATCCGGAATGCCCCTTAAGCGGCACCCAGGATGCGCCGCCCGGATCGCTCAGCGCTCGGCCGACGCCAGATCCGTCGCGGCCCAGGACGCCAGCAGGGTCAGGGCCTCCGCGGTCGGCGACTCCGGCTCGGCGGCGTAGATCGTCAGGACCAGGCCGGGTTCGGCGATCAGCTCCATGCTCTCGTAGGACAGCTCGAGGCGCCCCACCACGTGATGGTGGAACGTCTTCACGCCGCTGCCGTGGATGCGCACGTTGTGCGAGCCCCAGCGCCGGCGGAAGTCGTCGCTGCGGGTGGAGAGCTCGCCGACCAGGTCGTGCAGGCCCTTGTCGTGCGGATCCACGCCGGCCGCGGTCCGCAGGTTCGCCACCGTCATGTCGGCGGCGAGGTTCCAGTCCGGGTAGAAACGCCGGGCCGCGGCGTCCAGGAAGATGAACCGGCCGAAGTTGGGGCGGCCCGACGGATCGGCGTAGACGTCGCTGTACATGGCGCGGCCCAGCAGGTTCGCCGCGAGCAGGTCCTGGCGGTGGTTCCCGACGATCGCCGGGGCGGTGATCGTGTCCAGCGTCCACTGGAGGCTGGGCCGGACCGTGGTCTGCTTGACCCGGTTGCGCCGCAGCAGCGCGCTGCTGCCGTTCGCCTCCTGCGCGAGCCGGATCAGGTGGGCCCGCTCGGCGTCGTCGAGCCGCAGCGCCCGGGCGACCGCCTCCAGCACGCCGGCCGAGACACCGGCCAGCGAGCCGCGTTCCAGCTTCGCGTAGTACTCCACGCTCATCCCGGCCAGCGCCGCCACCTCGCTGCGCCGCAGCCCCGGCACCCGGCGCTGCCCGGCGGTCGGCAGGCCCGCCTGCTCCGGCGTGATCTTGGCGCGGCGCGAGGTGAGGAAGTCGTGCACTTCGGCTCGGTTGTTCACCCTTCGACGGTACGGCGCAGGCCCGCTGCCAGCGACGTACTACCGGTACACCCCGGAGAGCGCGCCGCCGGCCACGGCGAAGGGGGGAGAAAACCTGCCCTGCCACGGGGAACGGCGGCCTTGCAGGATTGCCTCATGACCACTTCCCCACTGGGTGACTTCCTCAAGGCCCGGCGCGCCGAGCTGACCCCGCAGGCGGTGGGGCTGCCGGAGCTCGACGGCCGCCGCCGGGTGCGCGGGCTGCGCCGCGAGGAGGTGGCGGCGCTCGCGGTGATCAGCGTCGACTACTACACGCGGCTGGAGCAGGGCCGGGTGGCGGCGTCAGCCTCAGTGCTGGCGACGCTGGCCCGGGCGCTGCGGCTCGGCGACGACCAGGAGGCGTACCTCTACGAGCTCGCCGGCAAGTCGGACGCCCGGCCCCGGCGGCGGGCGGCACGGCAACCGCTGCGACCGGCGATGCGGCGGCTGCTCGACCAGCTCACCGAGTCGCCGGCGATCGTGCTCGGCGACCGGATGGACGTCCTGGCCTGGAACCGCGCGGCCACGGCACTGTTCACCGACTTCGCGGCCGTCCCCGCGAAGGATCGCAACTACGTCCGCCTGCTCTTCACCGACCCGGCGGTCCGCGCCCTGCACGCCGACTGGCGGCATGACGCCCGGGAAGCCGTCGCCGCGCTGCGCCGGCGGGCAGCCGCGGACCCCGCGGACCCGGAGCTGGCGCGGCTCGTCGGTGACCTCGCGGTGCGGGACGCCGATTTCCGTACGTGGTGGGCCGAGCACCGCGTGAACAACGCCAGTTACGGCACCAAGCGCTACCACCACCCGATCGCCGGCGACCTGACCCTCGACTGCGACGTGTGGAGCAGCCCCGACGGCAGCGGCCAGCAACTCATGATCGTCACCGCCGAGCCCGGCACCCCGTCGCACGACGCCCTGCGCATCCTGGCGTCGTGGACGGTGGCAGTACCCGAACACTGAGAGAGAAGAACACCATGCACAGCATCGCCGTCAGCTTCGACAGCCAGGGTCTGCGCATCGCCGCCGACCTCTACCTCCCGGACACCGCCGGCGACCGCCCCCGGCCGGCCGTCGTGGTCGGGCACCCCGGCAGCGGGGTGAAGGAGCAGGCAGCCGGCCTGTACGCGGGCAAGCTCGCCGACCGTGGCTACGTCGCGCTCGCCTTCGACGCCGCCTACCAGGGCGAATCCGAAGGGCTGCCGCGCGGCCTGGAGGACCCGGCGCATCGCGTCGAGGACCTCAAGTCCGCGGTGAGCTACCTGACCACCCGCCCCGAGGTGGACGCCGGCCGGCTCGGTGTCCTCGGCATCTGCGCCTCCGGCGGCTACGCCCTCAACGCCACCGCGAGCGACCACCGCATCAAGGCGGTCGCCACGGTCAGCGGCGTCGACATCGCCCGCCAGTTCCGGCTCGGCGCGGACGGCGACCAGGACCCCGCCGTCTTCCAGGGCATGCTCGACGCCGCCGCGGCGGCCCGTACGGCCGAAGCTCGTGGCGAGGGCCCGCAGAGCTTCCCGCTCTTCCCGGCCACCCCGGAACAGGGTCGTGAACTCGGCGGCGAGCACGGCTTCGAGGGCGTCGAGTACTACTGCACCCCGCGCGGCGAGCACCCCCGGTCCACGAAGGCGATGCCCTGGGCCAGCATCGACCACCTCGCGCTCTTCGACGCCTGGGCCGCGGTGCCGCTGATCGGCGACCGCCCGCTGCTCTCGGTCATCGGCCGCCGGGCGGTCACCGCCTGGATGGGTATCGAGGCGTTCCAGCGGGCGACCGGCCCCAAGCGGATCCACTGGGTGGACGGCGCCAGCCACGTCGATCTCTATGACAAGCCGGAGTACGTCGACCCGGCCGTGGACGAGATCTCCCGCTTCTACGAGGTGAGCCTGGCGGGGTGAGGCCGGGGTCATAGCCGATGGCCTCAACAGCACGGATCACCCGCCGATCTTGCATCACGTGCGGCGGGTGGATCTGTGGTGCTGGTGGGTCGCGGCGGGAGTCGCGGCGATCGCCGGGTACTACCTGCTGCCCGGCGGCGGCATGGCCCGCGACCTGGCCTACAACGGCATCGGCCTGGTGTCGGTGGTGGCGATCCTGGCCGGTGTCCGGCTGCACCGGCCGGCCCGCCCGGCGATGTGGTACTGGTTCGCCGCCGGTCAGGCCGCCTCCGCCGCCGGTGACCTGACCTGGAACTACTACGTCTACGTGCTGCATCAGGAGCCGTATCCGTCCGCCGCCGACATCTTCTACCTGGCCGGCTATCCGCTGCTCGCCGCCGGGTTGTGGCTGCTGGTGCGCGGGCGTGGCGGCGGTCTCGCCGAGCCGGCCATCGTCGGGGTCGGGCTCGGCCTGGTGTTCTGGGTGTTCGTGCTGCATCCGATCGCCGCGGACACCTCGGTCACCGGTCTGGAACAGGCCATCAGCACCGCCTACCCGGCCGCCGACGCGCTGCTGCTCGCCTTCCTCGCCCGGCTCTTCCTCACCCGGGCCGGCACCGCCAGCACCCGGCTGCTCGCGGTCGCCGCCGTCCTGCTGCTGATCGCCGACGTGGGCTATTCGGTCGACACCCTCTACTCCGGTGGGGACGGCGATGAGTTCACCGCCGGCTGGCTTCTCTCGTACGTCGTCTGGGCCGCGGCAGCCCTGCACCCGTCGATCAGCGGGGCGGCCGAGCCACGGGCGGGCGGCGGCGACTCCCGCCTCGGGCGGATCCAGGCCGTGGTGCTCAGCGCCAGCGCCCTGCTGTCCCCGGCCATGCTGTTCCTGCCGGACGTCGGCGACAACGCGCTCGACCGGGCGGCCATCGGCGCCAGTTCCGTCGTGCTGTTCCTGCTCGTCATCGCCCGGGTGTTCGGCCTGGCCCGGCGGGTGCGCGGGCAGGCCGCCGAACTGCGGCACATCGTCATGCACGACGACCTGACCGGGCTGCCGAACCGCCGCCGGTTCGACCAGTTGCTGGCCGCGTCCGCGCATCCGTGGGTCGTCTTCGTCGGTCTCGACGGCCTCAAGAACATCAACGACGAGCTGGGCCGGCCGGTCGGCGACCGGGTCCTGGCCGTGCTCGCCGGTCGCATCGCGATCTCCGCCGCCGCGCCCGGCCGGATCGCTGTCTCCGCTGCCGCGGCCGGCCGGATCGCTGTCTCCGCTGCCGCGGCGGCCCGTATCGGTGACGACGAGTTCGCGGTGCTGCTGCCGACCGCCGCGGACGCCGCCCTGACCGCCGAACGGCTCGCCGCGAGCCTGGCCGAACCGGTCACCGCCGGCGACCACGAACTGCTCGTCGGCGCGGCGATCGGCGTGGCCGGGGCCGCCGACCCGGTGGAGGTGCTGCGCCGCGCCGAAGCCGCGATGCACGCCGCCAAGGAGACCGGCGAGCCCTGCCGGACCTGGACCGCCGACCTCGACGAACGCGCCGGCGAGCACGCCCGCCTCGGCGCCGAACTGCGCGCCGCCCTGGACGCCGGCCAGTTCCAGGTCGTCTACCAGCCGATCGTCGCCGTCCCGGAGGGCCGGATCGCCGCCGTCGAGGCCCTGGTCCGCTGGCACCACCCGCAGCGCGGCACGGTCAGCCCGGCCCTTTTCATCCCGGTGGCCGAGCACAACGGCCTGATCATCGAACTCGGCGCGTGGATCCTGCGGACCGCCTGCGAGCGGATGGCCCGCTGGCGCGCCGACCTCGGCGACGCCGCACCCGACCGGGTCAGCGTCAACGTCTCCGCTCGTCAGCTGGCGCGGCCGGGCTTCTCCCGTACCGTGACCGAGGCCTTGGACCTTGCGGGCCTGCCTCCGGAATGCCTGACCGTCGAGGTGACCGAGACCGCTGTCTTCGGTGGTGGCCAGGCCGTCACGGCGCTGCACGAACTGCGTGCGGCCGGGGTGCGCATCGCGCTCGACGACTTCGGGACCGGCCACTCCTCGCTCGGCCTGCTGCACACCGTGCCGGTGGACGTCCTCAAAGTCGACAAATCCTTCGTCGACGACATCACCTCGGCCGGCCGGCACCAGGTGATCGCCCGAGCCCTGATCCAGGTCACCGACGGCCTGGGCCTGACCGCGGTCGCCGAGGGCGTCGAGACGGCCGAGCAGGCGGAGGTGCTGTACGCCCTCGGCTACCGGCTGCTGCAGGGCTACTACTACGGACGCCCGGCCGCCGAACTGCCGCTCGCGGCCAGCGGCAACGCCCACCTGTAACGATAAAGTCGTACCGTGAGTCAGCCCCACATTCTCGACCAGAACGCTCGCCTCGGATTTGTGGAGATTCCGGGATCACCAGAAGGCCCGATGCCGGCACTCGTCCGCATCGAGGACGACGACGGGATCGATGTCGACATTCCTTTCTCTCCGACCAGGGCCGTAGAGAATATCTTCGGCCGACTGCCGAAAACGCCACCGTATCTGCACTTCCGCGACAACAAGGGAGGCCTGACATTCGGCGATTGTTACGGTCGCCGAAACACTATGGATATGGGCACCAGATATGGTCGATGGTCGATCAGAGCCGCCTTCGCCGTCGAGGGTGATGACTTCACCGACGACGCGGTGAAAAAAGTTGTTAAAATTCAGTCGGAATTAACCGGAATCCACCAATGGATGTCCTGGCCGAATACGTTCATGACCCTCAAGGAGGGCCCCGACGGCTCCACTGAAGAAGTCGGCATAACTAAGAAGGTTCTCGCTTCCGTGGAAGTTCACGACGGTGACACACGGCTCCGGATTATCCCCACTTTTCGAACCAAGGACTTCGCCTTCTCCGGCGAAGACAGCACGATCGAAACGTATACCGCCGAAGCAACTTCATGGGCCGATCACTTCCCTCTGCACTACGCGATCAGGACGCTGGTGGCACTCTGCTTCTGGCAATCCGCGGATTTCCTGTCGCATAGACTTCGCCATAGCGGCGAAGAGCCGACACTGCCCAACGGAGCAAAGAAGGCACCTCCGTTGCGGAGACTGCATTTCCTGCACCACACGCGCCGCACATCCCGAGCCACCCGTCCTCCGGTTGAGGCGAAGTCGGAGCACATCTACTTTTCGGATCTGGGAACCGATGGAATCGGGCGTTTCATCGAGCTGAGTCGGACGCACGCCAGGGCGATTGCACCGTTGATGTCTTACCTCTATCTGACCGAGAACCCGGTAGAAACACAGATGACCCATGTCGGGATCTGCCTCGAAGCGCTTCGTTACGCGGATCGAGTCCGGGCCGGAGATTCACCGAACGCGGCCAACGCCGAATCCATCAGCGCCCGGGCCCTGGCGCTGGCCAACGGAGCTCCCGGAGTCATCAAAGATCTTCTCGGCGACACCGGCGAGTGGAGCAGAAAGCTCGCCGACTCCTACAATTCCGTCAAACACGCCAATCGCTCACCCTTCGACCCGGGCGACACCTTCTGGCTGGCGAGAAGCGGCGCGCTACTTGCCCGTGTGTGTCTCCTGCAGCGAGCGGGTGTCCAGGACGAGGCGATCGGGCGCTTCGCGCGCTCGCCATGGTGGCATCCGATGAAGGAGGGGGTGGCCTCGGTTCTGGCTGCCGGCTGAGGCTCTACGGATGCACAACGCCGACCACATCGATCCGCACGAGCCGAAGGGGGCCGCGGCCTCGAACCGAAAGGGTCACTGAGCGGCCTCGCCAGGCGTAACGTCCGACGGGTGGGGCGGGGATTCGGGGTCGCCCGGCGCTCCATGCTGCTCCTGGCGCTGGTCGCGGTTCTCGGGCTGGCCGGCACCGCGTCGGCTGCGCTCGGGCTGTGGCGCGGGGAGCAGCGGATGGCGGAGCGGGCGGCCGATCAGCAGTCGGCGCGGGTCGCCGAGGCCGTCACCGACGAGGTACGCCGCTACAGCGACTACCTGACCAGCCTCGCCGCGTCGGTCGGGGCCCAGCAGACCCTGGAGGCCGGGGAGTTCGCTGCGATCGCCGCCCCCATCGACCGGGCCAACCTGCCCGGGGTGACCGGGGTCGCCTACGTCGTGGCGGCCACCCCGGCGCAGACGGCGCAGGTGCAGGCGTACTGGCGGGCGCACGGCGCGGACGGCCTGGTGCTGCAACCCGGGGACACCGACCGCGGGCAGCACCTGTTCATCGTGCTGGGCCGATCGTCGGACGCCCGGCCCACGCCGGTCGGACGGGACCTGACGGCCACACCGGCAGCGGCCTCCGCGATGCGGGCCGCACAGCAGCGGCGGACGCTGATCATGAGCGCCACCTATCACCTGATCAAGGACCGGGCGTTACCGGCCGAGCAGCAGCAGGCCTCGTTCGCGCTCGCGGCGGCGATCCACGCCACGGCCCCGGCCCAGGACGCCGGCGAGTTCCGGGGCTGGCTGCTGCTCGGGCTGCGGGCCGGGGACTTCCTGCGCGCGACGGTCGAGGCCGTCGCCACGCAGGCTTCCGCCGTACAGATGATGGATACTGAAACCGACGGTGACGTGCCGCTGGTGCGCTGGGACTCGGGGCGCGCGATCGGGCCGGACGATCTCACCCGGCAGCTGAGCGTCGAGGTGCTGGGGCGCACGTGGGAGCTGACCGTCGAACCGGCCGCGCGGCTCGCCGACCATCGAGGGCTCGCCCCGCACACCATCGCCGTGATCGTCGGAACGGTGATCACGGCGCTGCTGCTGGCGCTGACCGCGACGGTGACGACGTCGCGGGACCGGGCGGTGCGCCGGGTCCGGGAGGCCACGACGGCGCTGCGTACCGACATCGCCCGGCGCGAGGAGGTGGAGCAACGCCTGCGGCGCCGGGAGACGGAGCTGCGCGGCTTCGCCGGGATCGTCGCGCACGACCTGCGGGCGCCGCTCGCGCGGATCACCGGGTACGCCGAGCTGCTGGCCACCGCGCACCTGGAACCCGACGAAAGCGACATGCTGGCGCGGCTGCACGACGGCGCCCACCGGATGACCGCGCTCATCGACGACCTGCTCGGCTACGCCACCGCGGACAACGCGGAGCTGCGGCTGGCGCCGGTCGACCTGGGGAAGATCCTCGCCGAGATCATCCACGACCGCGACGACGGCAGGGCGGTCTTCACGGTCGGCTCGCTGCCGGTCGTCAACGGCGACGCCGTGCTGCTCCGGCAGGTGTTCGACAACCTGGTCGGCAACGCGGTGAAGTACTGCGCCCCGGACCGCCGCCCGCACATCGACATCCGGTCCCGGCGCGACGGCGAGCGGTGGCGCGTCGAGGTCACCGACAACGGCATCGGGATCCCGCCGGATCAGGCCGAGGCGGTGTTCACCGCGTTCACCCGGGTCGACGAGCACCGGCACTATCCGGGCACCGGCCTGGGCCTGGCGATCGTCCAGCGGATCGTGCAGCGGCACGGCGGCACGATCGGGGTGGAACCGAACCCTGAGGGTGGCAGCCGGTTCTGGCTCACCCTCCCCGCGGTCAGCTGATCCGCAGGTAGCGGATGTGCGTGGCCAGCGGCGAGTGCAGCACCTCGACCGGCTCGTAGCCGAACGACTCGACGCCGTCGAACAGCCGCTCGCCGGAGCCGAGCAGCACCGGCGCGATGTCGACGGTGAACTCGTCGACCACCCCGGCGTTCAGCGCCTGCCGCACCGTCGACGCCCCGCCGGCGATGTCCACGCCCTGGTCGCCGGCCGCTTCGCACGCGGCGGCGTAGGCGGCGTCGAACCCGCCGGTCACGAAGTGGAAGGTGGTGCCGCCCTCCATCGGGATCGGGTCGTGCGCGTGGTGGGTCAGCACGAACACCGGAGCGTGGTACGGCGGCTCCGGACCCCACCAGCCGGTCCACTCGTCCTCGGTGTCCCAGCCGCCGCGGACCGGGCCGTACATGTTGCGGCCCATCACGTATGCCCCGCGCGGCCGCATCAGCCACTCGGCCGCCGCCTTGTCCTCCGCGGTGGCGCGCGGATCGCCGATGTGCCAGGTGTGCACCTCGATGCCACGCCTGCCCAGCGGGTTCTCCCGGCTCTGGTCCGGCCCGGCGGCGAAACCGTCCAGTGAGATCGACATGTGGCTGGTAGTGTGCGGCACCGCGGAACCTCCCAAGCTAGCCGCCGTGGTTGGGGTGGAACCTCTTCGGCAGGGTCCGAGGCACCACGGCCGAGACCGCCGGCAGGTTGTCGAACAGGGTACGGCCGATCCTCGCATGCGCCTCGACGGCCGGGTGGGTGGCGCCGTAATTCTCCGGGTCGCCCAGACCTTCGGCGAACATGGCGTACGTCAGCAGCGGCAGCCCGTCCGCGCTGAACATGACGCCCGCCTCGTGCCGGGACTCGCCGAGTGCGTTGAAGTCGGCGCCGTACTTGGTGGCGACCCGCTCGCGCTCCTTCGACGACATGACCCGGCGCACCCCGTCGTGGTAACCGTTGACCCACCGGGTGACGCTCAGCAGGAAGTCGCAGGACTCCGGCTTCAGCAGGGTCTTGGTGGCCAGCCGCCAGAGCAGGTCATGCATCTCCCGCGGCGTCGTGGTGCCCAGGAAGAAGCGGTTCGGGTTGGCCACCGGCTCGACCCGGGTGTGGACGAAGCCCTTCGCCGCCAGGATCTCGTTGATCTCCAGCGCCGGGACCACCCGGCCGCACATCCGCACGGCGGTGTTGTCGGAGACCAGCAGCATCGCGGTCAGGAAGTTCCCGACGGTGATCTCGTCGCCCCACACCCGGTGCAGATGGTAGATGCCGGAGCCGCCGAGGATGATGTCGGCGGGCAGGTCGAGCTTCGTGCCGAGGGTCAGCAGCCCGCGGTCGATCTTGTCCATCACCGCGGTGGCGACGGCCAGCTTCTGCACGCTGTACCCGTACGTCACGTGGTCGGCGTCGTCCTCGACGATCGCCCGGGGCGTGCCGTCGGCGCCGACCGCCGCGATGTGCGTGTGCCACACACCGCCGGCCTCGGCCTTCTCCCGGGCGTACACCCTGCGGATGGCGTTCTTGCCGGCCGGCGCCGCCTGCGCCGGGCTGCTCACCGCCGCTCCGGCAGCCGCCGCCACCGCGCCGAGACCCAGTGCCGAGCGCCGGGACATGCTCGTCGACATCGCTCCTCCTCAATGTTTGGACGGACGGCCACGCGGCAAGGTACACCACGCCCGCTCCTCATCCGGAGAAACGATGTGTGACCATGGGCGAGTAGATACTGACGTACATCGCCCGGGGGACGTCGCGTGAGCGTCGCTGACATGCCTCTGCCGCAGGTGGGAGAGGTTCCCGCGCTGGACCGGATAGCCGCGCTGGTCCGCGCCACCCTGAGCGTGCCCGAGGTGCGGATCGGCCCGCCGGCCGCCGGCGCGAGCGTGCAGGACGGCGCCGCCGCGGTCCCGATCACCGGCGCCGGCGGCGAGGCCCTCGGAACCCTCTGCGCGATCGGCCCGAAGGGACGCCGGTGGAGCGACGACGACCTGGCGCTGCTCACCGGGTTCGCCGGCGCCTGCGCGGAGATCCTGCGGCTGCAGGACGTCAACGCCGCGCTGCGGCGGCGCAAGGAGCAGGCCACGGCGCAGGGCGAATCGGCCGACGCGGCGTTCGACCGCAGTCAGCTGCTGCTGCGGGCCAGCGTCGCGCTGGCGAGCACCGGCACCGCCGAGGACGTCGTCGCCGTCGTGCGGGACCTGGTCACCGGCACGATGAACCCGGCCTACGTCGGGATCTCGGTGGCCGGCGGCAACGACCGGATCTCGCTGCAGTCGGGCCGGTCGCTGCCATCGTCGGTCGCCGAGCGCTGGAACCTCTACGACAGCGCCGCGACCACCCCGTCCGCGCTCGCCGCCCGCACCGGCGCTCCGGTGCTGCTGCCCGACCTCGCCGCGGTCCGTGCCCTCGCCCCGGACGCGGCCGCGACGTTCATGGAGATGGGCTGGCAGTCCGCGGCCGGCGTGCCGCTACCCGGCCCGGACGGCCCGGTGGGGGCGCTGACGTTCGTCTGGAAACAGCCCTACACCCTGGACGCCGCCGAGCAGGCGACCCTCGCGGCCCTGGCCGGGTACGTGGCGACGGCGCTGCGGCGCGCCGACTACCTGTCGTCCCGGGAGAACGCGGCGATGGTCCTGCAGACATCGCTGCTGTCCGACCTGCCGGACGCCGCGCCGTTCGCGCTGGCCGCCCGCTACGAGCCGGCGTCCCGGGGTGAGCACGTCGGCGGCGACTGGTACGACGCGGTCGCCGTGTCCAAGGACCGGCTCGCGGTGGTCGTCGGCGACGTCACCGGCCACGACATGCGGGCCGCCGCGCGGATGGGCCGGCTGCGCAGCAAACTGCGGCTGCTGCTGGTCGACCGCCGCGAGTCGCCGTCGGCCCTGCTGCTCCGGCTCGACGCCGCCAGCCAGGCGCTCCACGACCTGATCACCGCGACCGCCGTGCTGGCCTACCTGGAGCCGGAACCGGGCCGGCCCGGCCACCGGCTGACCTGGTCGAACGCCGGCCACCCGGACCCGCTGCTGATCACCGGCGCCGGAGCGCGGCCGCTGAGCGGCCACGATCCGCTGCTGGGGTTGCGGGCCGGCATCCCGCGGACCGACAACAGCTGTCACCTGCCGCCGGGCTCGACGGTGCTGTTCTACACCGACGGCCTGATCGAGACCCGGCGCGATTCGCTGGACGAGCGGGAACGGCGCCTGTGGGCGGTCGCCAGCGACCACGCCCGCACGCCGCTCCCCCTGCTGCTCGACCGGCTCTACGCGGAGTTCGCCGGCGACGACCACGAGGACGACGTCGTCATGATCGCGGCGCGGACCCCACCGGCCTGATTCGCCCAGTGCACGACCCTTCGGTGTTCCTCAGTGCACGACGGCCAGGGACGGCTCGAGATCCTGCACCGGCAGCCGGTGCGGCTGAACCACCAGGAAACAGACCAGCGTCGCCGCGAGCATGCCACCGAAGACCACCACCGCCATCGCGACAGAGCCCACCCCTAGTACGCCGACCAGCGGCGCGGCGAGCGCGCCCACGCCGAATTGCACCGCACCGAGCAGGGCCGCCGCCGTGCCGGCCGCCTCGCCGTGCCGGTTCAGCGCCAGGGCCGGGGCGTTCGGCATGGCAAGCCCCACCATGGTCAGCACCAGCCAGAGCGGGATCAGGATGCCGGTCAGCCCGCCGATGCCGGTGGCCGCGAGGACCAGCAGGACCGCGCCGAACGCCAGGCCGGCCAGCAGCGCGAAGCTCATGATCTGCTGCGGGGTCCAGCGGCGCAGCAGCCGGACGTTGAGCTGGGTGGCGGCGATCAGGCCGACCGCGCCGGCCGCGAAGACCAGGGCGAACTGCTGCTCGCTCATGCCGTACTCGTCCTGGAAGACGAACGACGCCCCGCTCACGTACGCGAACAGCGCCGCCATGGCGAGACCCGCTACCAGGATCAGTCCGACGTACACGCGGTCTTGGAAAAGCGATCCGTAATCACGCACCGTGCCGACGACGCCGCCGTTGCGCCGGCGCGAAGCCGGCAGCGTCTCGGGCAGCACCACCGCCGACGCCGCCATGATCGCGACACCGATGACCGTGAGCACGACGAAGACGCCGCGCCAGGACGTCCAGTTCAGCACCAGGCCGCCGATGGTCGGGGCCAGGATCGGCGCGACGCCGACGACCAGCATCAGCCGGGAGAACAGCCGGGCGGCGGCCATCCCGTCGAACAGGTCACGGACCATCGCCATCGCGACGACGGCGGCCGCGGCGGCACCCAGGCCCTGCAGGACGCGCAGCGAGCCGAGAACGGCCAGGTTCGGCGCGAGCACGCAGAGCACCGAAGCGAGCACGTGCACGCCGATGCCGGCGAGCAGCGGGATCCGCCGGCCGATCGCGTCGGAGAGCGGGCCGACCAGCAGCTGGCCGAACGCCAGCCCGATCAGCGTGCCGGTGAGCGTGAGCTGCACGGCGGCGGCGGTGGTCTGCAGGTCGGTGGTGATCGTCGGGAGCGACGGCAGGTACATGTCGATCGTGAGGGGCCCGAGCGCGGTCAGGAAGCCGAGCACGAGAACGATCCGGAAACGGCGCCCGAGGGGGAGCTTCTCTCCGGGAGAGAGTCCGAGCTCGGACGGGGTCACGGTGTCAGAATGGGCCACGACCTGGACAAGGTGTCCCGCGCCGGGGATCTTCCGGCATCGCCGATTCAGTAACGGCGGTCACATCGAACACGGCTCCATCATCACATCGGGGACAATAACCCGGAAACGGCACGGTCCCCGCTCAGGTCCGCGATCCTGCGCCGATGAGAACCTCCCGATCTCAGGCCCGGCAGCAGGTCGTCCGGCGCCGCAACAAGCGTCTCGGCATCGCAGCGGTCGCGGTCGTCGCCTTCCTCGGCGTGGTGCTGACCGCCCAGTTCACCGGCAACCCCGGCCCGTCCGCCACACCGGCGTCCTCGGCGGGCCCGGCCGGCATGACCCGCCCCGGGCAGAACGCCGCGATGACGATCGGCGACCCGGCCGCACCGGTCGTCATGGTGCAGTGGACCGACATGCGCTGCCCGTTCTGCGCCGTCTTCAACCGGGAGACGCTGCCGGTGCTGCGGCGCGAATACGTCGACACTGGCAAGATCCGCATCGAGATCCGGGACGTCGCCTTCTTCGGCGCCGAATCCGAGGACGGCGCCGTCGCCGCTCGAGCCGCCGCCATGCAGGGCCGATTCTTCGAGTTCCTCACCGCCCTGTACGCCGGAGCGCCCGACAGCGGGCACCCGGACCTGCCGCGCGAGAAACTGATCGCGTTCGCGCATGAGGCCGGCGTACCGGATATCCCGAAATTCACCGCCGACCTGGACCGACCCGGACTGCGCGTGGCGGCGCGGGCCAGCAACGCGGAGGCGGCGCGGCTCGGCGTCGGAAGCGTCCCGTTCTTCCTGGCCGGCGACAAGACGCTGTCCGGCGCCCAGCCCATCACCGTGTTCCGCAGCTATCTGGACGACGCCATCGCCGCGGCCGGCTGACCGATGTTCACCACCGCCCTGGCCGGCGGCGTCCTGACCCTGCTGAGCCCGTGCTCGGCGATGCTGCTGCCGGCCTTCTTCTCCTACGCCTTCACCAGCCCGGCCCGGCTGCTCGGCCGGACCGCGGTCTTCTACCTCGGCCTGATCACCACGCTCGTGCCGCTGGGCGTGCTGGCCGGAACGGCCGGCGCGTACGTCAACCATCATCGCCGGTGGTTCGTCACCGGCGCAGCGATCGTGGTCATCCTGCTCGGTGTCCTGATGCTGGCGGCGATCCCCGTGCCCGGCCTGTCCCGCCGCGATGTCCAGGGCACCTCGGCGGCGGCCGTCTACACGCTCGGAACGGTCTACGGCCTGGCCGGCTTCTGCGCGGGTCCCCTGCTGGGCGCGGTCCTGACGGTCGCGGCGGTGGGAGGCGACGCCCTGTACGGCGGCACCGTCCTCCTCGTGTTCGCCCTCGGCATGTGCCTGCCGTTGCTGGTGCTGTCCCTGCTCTGGTCCCGCCTGCCGCTGGTGCGCCACCTGGTCCGTCCCCGCGGCATCCGCGTCGGCCCGTGGGCGAACACCTGGCCCACCGTCCTCGGCGGCCTCCTGACCATCGTCGTCGGCGTCCTCCTGCTGACGACCGACGGCACGTCCTCGTTGCGGGGCCTGCTGGGCGCCTCCGACCAGGCCGCCTTGGAAAGCATGGTCCTGCGCATCACCGACGATGTCCCGGACCTGCTGGTGGCGGCGCTGGCCCTGGTCGTCGCGGCGGCGGCCTGGCTCCTGTTCCGAACCACAAGGCCGTCCCGGGTTCACCGGTCCGAGGCGCCCTCTCCGGGCGTGCCCGCCGGAACGAGCACGCCCGGAAGGCGGTTCAGGAAGCGCCGACGGCCTCCGGAGCAGGCGCGGAATGGGTGACCGGGTGGCTGCGCTCCAGCGCCGCCCCCTCCACGTCCACATCGGGCAGGATGCGGTCCAGCCAGCGCGGGATCCACCAGGCCGATTTGCCGAGCAGGTGCATGACGGCCGGGATGACGAGCATGCGGACCAGGAAGGCGTCGGCGAGTACGCCGAAGGCCAGCCCGAAGCCGAGCGAGCGGATCATCGTGGTGTGGCTGAAGATGAAGCCGCCGAACACCGAGATCATGATGATGGCGGCGGCGGTCACCACGGTCCGTCCGGCGTGCAGCCCCTGCCGGACGGCGAGGCGGGCGGGCGCGCCGTGGGCGTACGCCTCTCGCATGCCGGAGACCAGGAAGAGCTGGTAGTCCATGGCGAGGCCGAACAGGATGCCGATCAGGATGGTCGGCAGGAAGCTCAGCACCGGACCCGGGTCGTGGACGCCGAAGAGCCCGCCGAGCCAGCCCCACTGGAAGATCGCGGTGATGCCGCCGAAGGTGGCGAACAGTGACAGCACGAAGCCGAGCGTCGCGGTGAGCGGCACCAGGATCGAGCGGAACACCAGGATCAGGATGAGCAGCGAGAGACCGATGACGACACCGAGATAGATCGGGAGTACGTCGGAGAGCTGCTCGGAGATATCGATGTTGCCGCTGGCGCTGCCCGCCACGCCCAGGGTGGCGCCCGGCACCGTGAGGTCCCGCAGGTCGCGCACGAGCTGCCCGGTCGATGAACTGTTCGGCCCCTCGGCCGGGACGACCTGGAACGCGATCAGCTGGTTGTCGGTCGACTGCCCGATCGGCGCGACGGCTGTCACGTTGTCGACGGCGAGGATCTGCCCGCCGATGCGAGCCTGCTCCGCCAGTCCAAGATCTCCGGAAACCGGCGCCGCCAGGGAGGCCACCACCAGGAGCGGGCCGTTGACGCCGGCGCCGAACTTCTCCTCGATCAGCATGTAGGCCTGGTACTGCGTGGAGTCCTCGGCCTCCGACGAGCCGTCCGGCAGGCCGAGCCGCATCGACAGCGCGGGGATGGCGAGGACGATCAGGACGGCGAGGCCGGCGACCGCGGTGAGGAGGGCACGACGGGTGCTCATCGGCTCGGTCGGGACGGCACCGGATCTCCTGGCCCGGCGCGGGAGGATGCGGGTCCCGAGCAGCGCGAGCAGGGCGGGTGTGAGCGTGACCGCGATGATCACCGCGACCGCCACGCAGATGGCTCCGACCGTACCCATGAGCCCGAGGAATCCGATGCCGGTGACGTTGAGGGCCAGCAGCGCCACCAGCACGGTGGATCCGGCGAAGACGACCGCGTTGCCCGACGTGCCGTTGGCGAGGGCGATCGACTCGTGCAGGTCGACGCCGTCCAGGAGCTGGCGGCGGTGCCGGTTCAGGATGAACAGGCAGTAGTCGATGCCGACCGCGAGGCCGAGCATGACGCCGAGCACCGGGGTGATCGACAGCATGTCGACCGCGCCGGACATCGCGAGCGAGGCGGTGACGCCGACACCCACGCCGACCAGGGCGGTCACGATGGGCAGGGCGGCCGCGATGATCGTGCCGAGCATGACGAGCAGGGTGATCGCGGCGACGACGAGACCGGCCACCTCACCGATGCCGAGCACCTGGGGAACACTCTGCGTGATCTCGTTGGAGAAGTCGGCCTCGACGCCGGCCGGGACGCCCGCGGTGACGTGGTCGACGACGCCTTCCTTGGTCTCCGGCGTGACGTCCATCTGCGCCTCGTCGAAGACGATCGAGGCGACCGCGGTGGTGCCGTCCTCCGAGACCAGCCGGATCTTCGCCGACATGTCCAGCAGTCGCCGGCCGACCTCGATCGCCGAAGCCCGGGCGTCGAGCTCCTTCCGCTGGGCTTCCGGGAGCGCGTCCCGGTTCTGAAGCGCCGCCTCCACCTGCTGCCTGCCGCTCGACAGTTGCGCGGCCTGCTCCGTGAGCTGCGCCTGCGTCACGAACGGATCCGTCGTCGCCGCGACCCCGTCCAGCTCACCGGTGGTCTTGAGCAGCGCGCCGACGGCGGCCTGCTGCTCCTCGGTGAACGTCGACCCGTCGGCGGTGTGGAACACGATCGTGCCACTGCCGCCGCTCGCGCTCGGGAACCGCTGCGCGAGCTGGTCGGTGACCTTCGCGGTCGGCGTGCCCGGAATCGTCACCTGCGACGACAGGGTTCCGCCGAACGCGAGATAGGCGCCGACGGAGATTCCCAGGATCACCACCCAGCTGATCAGGACCAGCCAGGCACGCCGGGCGGAGAACCGCCCCACGCGGTACAGCAACTCAGCCATTTCCACCCTTTGTTTCAGTAGCCGTTTTTGACGCTGGAGATGAGCCTGTCGAGCAGGTCCCGCCACAGCTGTTGAGCAGGCTCGCCGGTCGCCGCTCCGGTCGCGGCCAGCCAATGCTCCGCGATCACTTCCGTGCCGTGCATGAGCGAACTGACCAGCAACTCCGCTTCAAGAGGATCAAGACCTGCATTTCGTACGGCCAACTCCCGCGCCAATTCCGTGCTGGTCCGCGAGAACGTCGCCTGGAATATCTGCCGGGGACGCGGGTCGCCTTTGTCGAAACCGCCGAGCGCCCGCCAGAGAAAGGCGATGAGACCTGGTACGTCGGTAGCCCGCAGCGCTTCGGTCAGCGTCGCGAAAGCGGCCTCGCGGGTGCCCGGGCCCGCCGGGTCGGTCGTCACCACCGCACGGAACTGCTCGATCACGACGCCGAGGACCTCGCTGCACACGGTCGTCACGACGTCGTCGATCGAGCTGAAGTGGTTGAAGATCGTCCGCCGGGAGACGTCGGCCCGCGCGGCCAGCTGGTCGACGCTGAACCGCGCCGCCTAACCTTCGCTGATCAGCGCCTTGGCGGCGTCGAGGATGGCACGGTGGTGGCGTGCCTTGAGCGCCGCCCGTCGATCCAGCTCCACGTAGGTATACTAAGTGCATCGTTGCACCGAGTGTAACGAGGGTCAGAAGTCCCACTCCACGCCGTCCTCGTCGACGCGCAGCCGGAAACCGCGGACCAGGGCACCCGATCGCGCTGACGCGGCCACCTCGGCGAGCATCACCGTGACGCTCGGCCACAGCGGCCGCCGGTAATCCCAGCCGTCGGTGTGGAACTCCCCCACGCAGCCGCGTTCCGGTCCGGGCCGCAGATCGACGAAGAGCGTGTCGCCACCGAAGTCCGACCCGATCGGCAGCCACTGCGGCAGCCACCAGCCGTGGCAGGGCGAGCCGGCGGGTTCACGCAGACACCGTTCCCGGTCGTCCGGGTCGTGGTGAGCCAGTTCCGCCGAGACGTCCCGCCACGTCTCGCGCCGCGCGAGCGAGTCGGCGACGGACATCGGCGCGTACACCTGCGGCATGATCGCCACGCCGCGCCGCGCGCCGTCGGCCAGCCGCCACCAGCGCGCCAGATCATCGGGCAGCGGCCCGCCGACGGCCTCCTCGGCGGCACGCAGATCGGCGTCGGCGGCGGGCGGCCGGATCCCGTCGAGCACGTCCGGACACCGCCGCCCGATGTGGTCGAGGATCACCCGCCACGACTCATCGATCTCCATCAGCGCACCATAGGCGACGACGGCGACGCGCGACGGCCCGGCCGAGCGGGGGCTCGGCCGGGCCGTGGAGGAGATGCGGGGCGGGTCAGATGCGGTAGGCGGAGACCGTCTGCTGGAGTTCGGCGGCGGTGCGGGCCAGTTCGGCGGCGGTCTGCTGGGTCTCGGTGGCCCCGCTGGTGACCTGGCGGGACGCCTCGGCCACCCCCGCGATGGTCTCGGCGATCGCGACCGAGCCCTCGGCGGCCTGCCCGACGCTGCGGGAGATCTCGGCGGTCGTGGCGGTCTGCTCCTCGACGGCCGCGGCGATCGTCGTGGTGTAGTCGTTGATCGTCTCGATGACCTGGCCGATCTCCTGGATCGCGGTCACCGCCGCGTCGCTCTCCGCCTGGATGGCCGCCACCTGCGCGGTGATCTCACTGGTGGCGCGGGCCGTCTCCTGAGCCAGGTCCTTGACCTCGGAGGCCACCACGGCGAAACCCTTGCCCTGCTCACCGGCGCGAGCCGCCTCGATGGTGGCGTTCAGCGCCAGCAGGTTCGTCTGCTCGGCGATCGCGGTGATCATCGCGACGGCGGTGCCGATCTGGGTGGACGCCGCGCCGAGCCGGGCGACGCCGGCGTTGGTCTTCGCCGCGGCGCGGGCGGCGTCGGCGGCGACACCGGCGGCCTCGTTCGCGTTCGTGGATATCTCCCGGATGGAGTCGCCCATCTCGTCGGCGCCGGCGGCGACGGTACGCACCCCGTCCGACACCCGCCCGGCCGAGTCGGAGACCGTGGCGACCTGCACCGACGTCTCCTCCGCCGACGCGGACAGCTGTGCGGCGACCGCCGACATCTCCTCGGACGCGGCAGCGAGCAGCGTCGAGCTCTCGGTGATCCGGCCGACCATGCCGGCCATCGACTCGGCGGTGCTGTTCAGCGCCTCCGACATCCGGCCGACCTCGTCGGTGCTCTCCACCGGCACCCGCGCGGTCAGGTCGCCGCCGGCGATGCGGGCGAGGGCGTCGACGGTACGGGTCAGGGGCCGCACGATGAGGCGGGCGATGGCGGCGGCGAGAAGCAGTCCGAGGACGGTGCAGCCGGCGAGCAGGCCGATCACCAGGGTGCGGGTGGAGTCGTACCGGGACTGCGCGAGCGCCTCCTGCTCGACGCCGGCCTTCACCGTCTCGTCGGCGAGCGTGCTCAGGTCGGCGCGGACCGCCGTCATCCGGTCGGCCAGCTCACCGGCGCGCAGGTCGGCGAGGGCGCTGGTCTTCCCGGCCGCGGCGAGCGGCAGCAGGTCGGATTCGATGGTGTCGCTGAACTCCGACCAGTCGTCGCCGAAGGACGCGATCGAAGCGCTCGCCACCGCGCTGACGGGGAATGTCCGGTACGCCTCCGCGTACTGCGTGACCTGCTTCTGCGCCCCGGCGATGGCCGTCTGCGCGGCGGTGCGCTGCGCCTCCGTGGTGGCCAGCTGGTAGTCGTCGACGCCGAGCCACACCCGGTTGACCGCGCTGCGCAGGTTGCCGATGGTGTTCAGCTCGTTGTTCATGACGTAGGCGCTCTTCACCTGGTCGTTGGTGGCGCTGAGGCTGCTGAGCGCGAAGAGCCCGTCCCCCACGCCGAAGAGCGCGACGACCCCGACGGCTGTCATGATCTTCGTACTGACCCGGCGGTTGCCCAGCGCGCGCCGCATCGGGCCGGCGCCGGTCGTCGTGGGCTCTTCAGCCATCGGTGCTCCTCGGTGAGTCTCCGCGTTCTCCAACGTCAGGCATTTCGGCCACCGGCGTGGCCCGATCAGGCCAGACCGGGTGCAGGTCGAGTGCCGCCGGGAGCGGAACGGATCAGCTTCCGTGCGGGCAGCCCCGGTCGCGCCGGGTCGTCACCCGGACGTCGTAGCAAAAGGGTGACGACGGTACAGCCGACGCTGTCCTGTCCGGCGGGTGGACACGGTCACGCACGGGTCGGTGCTGGCTCGGTTCGGGCATGCGCTGTCGGACGGGACACGGGCCCGGCTGCTGCTGAACCTGCTGCGCGTGACGGCTCAGGAACACCTCAGTGCGACTCCCGGGAGACGGCGTCGCCGCTGGAACCGCGCAGGAAGTCCAGGTCGGCGCCGGTGTCGGCCTGGCCGACGGTGTCGACGTAGAGCCGTTCCCAGCCGCGCGACGGCCGGGCGTACGCCGCCACCGTCCCGGGCGCCGGCTCCCGGGCCGCGAACTCGGCGGCGGGGACGTCGACGTCGATACGCCGGTTCGGGACGTCCAGGATGATCACGTCGCCGGTGCGGACCTTCGCGAGAGGCCCACCGGCCGCCGCTTCCGGTGCGACATGCAGAACCACTGTTCCGTACGCCGTGCCGCTCATCCTTCCGTCGCACACCCGGACCATGTCCCGCACGCCGTCCGCCAGCAACTTCGCGGGCAGCGGCATGTTCGCCACCTCCGGCATCCCCGGGTATCCCCGGGGACCGCACCCGCGCAGGACCAGCACCGAGTCCGGGGTGACGTCGAGATCCGGGTCGTCGAGGCGTGCGTGCAGGTCCTCGATCGAGTCGAAGACGACCGCCGGGCCGCGGTGGGTGAGCAGCCCGGGCGAGGCGGCCGCCGGTTTGATGACGGCGCCGTCCGGGGCGAGGTCACCGTAGAGGACGGCGATCCCGGCTTCCGGTTGCAGTGGGCGTTCCCGGGTCCGGATCACCTCCCGGTCGTAGACCCGCACGTCGTCCAGGTAGCCGGCGAGGGGCCGGCCGGTGACCGTCAGCGCGGCCGGGTCGAGCAGGTCACGGATCTCGGCGAGGACGGCGTGCAGTCCCCCGGCCCGGTAGAGGTCGTCCATCAGGAACCGGCCGGCCGGCTGCAGGTCGACCAGCAGCGGCACGGACGAGCCGACCCGGTCGAAGTCGTCCTGGGTGAGGTCGACGCCGAGCCGCCCGGCGATCGCGAGCAGGTGCACGACGGCGTTCGTCGAGCCGCCCAGCGCGGCCAGGGCGACGATCGCGTTGAGGAAGGACGCCCTGGTCATCACGGCGCTCGGCCGCAGATCCCGGTCGATCAGGTCCACGGCCAGCACCCCGGTGTCGTGGGCGGCTTCGAGAAGGTGGCTGTCCGGGGCCGGGGTGCCGGCCACGCCCGGCAGCGTCATCCCGAGGACCTCGGCGAGCAGTCCCATCGTGGAGGCCGTGCCCATCGTGTTGCAGTGGCCCCGGCTGCGGATCATGGAGGATTCGGATCGGGTGAACTCGGCCGCGCTCAGGGTGCCCGCGCGTACCTCCTCGCTGAGCTGCCACACCCCGGTGCCGCAGCCGAGCGGCACCCCGCGGAACGTGCCGGTCAGCATCGGGCCGCCGGGCACCACGACGGCGGGCAGGTCCACCGAGGCGGCGCCCATCAGCAGGGCCGGGATCGTCTTGTCGCAGCCGCCGAGCAGCACGACGCCGTCGATCGGGTTGGCGCGCAGCATCTCCTCGATCGCCATCGCGGCCATGTTGCGCCAGAGCATCGCGGTCGGCCTGACCTGGGTCTCCCCCAGCGACACGACCGGCAGGTTCAGCGGGATGCCACCGGCGGAGTGGATGCCGTCGGCGACGCTGCGGGACACCTCGTCGAGGTGGGCGTTGCACGGGGTCAGGTCGGAGGCGGTGTTCGCGATGGCGATGTGCGGCCTGCCGTCGAACGCGCCGGACGGCAGGCCGCGGCGCATCCAGGCCCGGTGGATGTAGCTGTTGCGGTCGTCGCCGGAATACCACTGGGAGCTGCGCGGCATGATGACCTCCGGGGATCGATCGTGGTCGAATACTAACCGTGACGCGACGGTTCACCGCAGTACCGACCGGGGTCCAGGCCTGCGCGCTGGGCGAGGGACCGGTCTGGGATCCCGCGCGGGAGCGCCTGCTCTGGGTCGACATCGACGGCCACGCGGTCCATCAGGGAGTGCTGGACGGCGAGGACGTCGTCGCGACCGGCCGCTGGGATTTCGCCGCCGAGGCCGGCGCCGTCGCGGTGGCCGCCGACGGATCACTGCTGGTCGCGGAACGCGCGGCGCTGACCGTCATCGGGCGCGACGGTTCCCGTACCCCGATGGCTCGGATCCTGGAGGAAGGATCGCCGAGCCGGCTCAACGACGGGGCGGTGGACCCGGACGGGCGGTTCCTGGTCGGCAGCCTCGACCCGGCCGGGAAGTCCGGAACCGAGGTCCTGGTGCGGCTCGGCCGGGACGGGCTCACCGTGATCGACGACGACCTGATCCTGTCCAACGGGCTGGCGTGGAGCCCGGACGGCAGCGAGTTCTACAGCATCGACACGGTTCCCGGGATCGTCTGGGTACGCGACTACGAGCCGCTCGGCGAACGGCGTGAGGCGTTCCGGATCACCGACGGCCACCCCGACGGGATGTGCGCGGACACCGACGGCAACCTGTGGATCGCCATCTGGGGCGGGGGCCGGGTGGAATGCCGCACCCCGGACGGGCGGCTGCTCGCCACCGTGGCGGTCGACGCCCCGAACACCACCAGCGCCGCGTTCGCCGGGCCGGACCTCGACCTGCTCGTCATCACCACGGCACACCTCGACGGCCACCGCGACTCGGGCCGGTTGTTCACCGCGCGGGTGGGCGCCACGGGGCTGCTCACGCCGTACTGGGAAGGGGCTTGATCTTGTCGGAATTCACCGGTCTCAGCGTGATCGTCACCGGCGGGGCCAGCGGCATCGGCCTGGCGACCGCGACCCTGCTCGCCTCCCGCGGCGCCCGGGTGGCAAGTCTCGACCTCGACCCCGGCGTGGACGCGCCGCTGATCGGGCTGCGCGCCGACGTCACCGACGACGACGCGGTACGCACGGCGGTGGCAGCGGCGGCGGAACGGCTCGGCGGCCTCGACATCGTGATCAACAACGCGGGCATCGGCGCGCAGGGCACCGTCGCCGACAACGACGACGCCGAGTGGGCGCGGGTCTTCGACGTGAACGTGCAGGGCATCGTCCGGGTGTCCCGCGCGGCCCTGCCCTGGCTGCGTGACTCCGCCCACGCCGCGATCGTCAACGTCTCGTCGATCGCGGCGACGGCGGGACTGCCGCAGCGGGCGCTCTACTCGGCCACCAAGGGCGCGGTCCTCTCGCTCACCCTCGCGATGGCGGCCGATCATGTACGCGACGCGATCCGCGTCAACTGCGTCACCCCGGGAACGGCGGACACGCCGTGGATCGGCCGCCTCCTCGCCCGCGCCGCCGACCCCGGCGCGGAACGGGCGGCCCTCGACGCCCGCCAGCCCATCGGACGCCTGGTCAGCGCGGACGAGGTGGCCGGCGCGATCGCCTACCTGGCCAGCCCGCTCGCCTCCGCGACGACCGGCACGGTCCTCGCCGTCGACGGCGGCATGCAGGGCCTGCGCCTGCGCCGATGAGTCCGGTTCGGATCACCACCAGGGCGCCCCGAACCGGGGTCCCTCCTGCTCGGCGTGAGACGGCCGCGGCGGCGGCAGGTGGAACACGTCGGTGAGGGCGCAGATGTCCAGGACCTGCCGCACGTTCTCATGGGCGCTGCTGATCTCGACCCGGGTGCCCCGCTCCTCGGCCACGTCACGGCAGCGCAGCAGCACCCGGACGCCGGCCGAACCGATGAAGACCAGCTCGCTGAGGTCGAGCGCGACCCGCTCGGCGTGGATCGAGGACAGCCGGCCCATGATCTCGGCCTGCAGCGCGTCACAGTTGCTGGAGTCGACCTCACCGGCCACCGCGATCACCGTGCCGGCGGCGCGGACCGTCATCGGGGCAGGGGCATGGTCGTCGTCGACCACCATGAGGACCTCCGCCCCGCCTCGCTTGCGCTGACCCGCCCCGGCGTCCGCGAGGGCGAGTGCCGAGAAGGCGGCCTGGGTGGCCGGGAACCCGGCGTGGTGCAACACGGTCACGCTACTCCGGCACCCGCTCAGGACCCAGCCGACTCCGCGGAACCACCGGATCGCGCCTGTTCGCGGCGTAGGCGTCAGGCCTTCTTCACTCCCACGCGAAGGCCGCGCGGCGGGCGTCGTCGCGGATGCGGTCCAGGTCCTGCGGGGTCAGGCCGGCCTGCGGGGCGGCCACCGCGTACTCCCCGGACAGGGTGATCGCCGAGGTGCGCGGGTCGTCGGTCGACAAGGCCACCGGCACCCCGGCCGCGACGAGCCTGCGCACCGGGTGCCGGCGTAAGTCCGGCGCCGTGCTCGTGTGCAGGTTGCTGGTCAGGCTCACCTCCAGGGTGATCCGGTGCTCGGCGAGGTGATCCAGCAGTTCCGGGTCCTCGACCGACCGCACGCCGTGGCCGATCCGCTCCGCCCCGAGGTGCCGCACGGCGTCCCACACGCTCGCCGGGCCGGCCGCCTCACCGGCGTGGGCGGTGATCCGCAGTCCGGCGTCCCGTGCCTTCCGGAACGGGCCGGCGAACTCGGCCGCGGGGACCCCGGCCTCGTTGCCCGCGATGTCGGCGCCACAGAATGCGGCTCGGCGGGTCACGAGGGTGGCGATCTGGTCGTACCCCCGCTCGGGTCCCAGATCCCGCAGAACGATGCCGATGAGCCCGACCCGGATCGGCGCGGACCGCACCCCCTCCGCCACCGCGTCGATCACCGCCTCCGGCGCGAGCCCGGTCTCCTGCCGGATGAACCAGGGACTGAACCGGATCTCCAGGTAGTCGAGCCCGTCCGCGGCGGCGTCCTCCACACACTCGCGGGCCGCCCGCACCCAGTCCTCCTCCCGCGAGAAGGCCGACGGCGCGGCGTCGACCCTGGCGAGGTACGGCAGGAGCCCGCCCAGCGGCCCCCTCGCCACCAGCAGTTCCTCCGGCTCGGCGGCGGACGCGAGCGGATGCCCGTCCCGATGAGCGAGTTCGAGAGTGGTGGACACCCGGAGGCTGCCTTCGAGATGGCGGTGCAGATCAATCAACAAGGTCACCCGCAGATCTTGAGCGATCCCCGGCCCCGGACGCCAATAGACGGCTGTCGGCGTACCGAGGAAGGGTGGCCCTGACGGGCCTGCTGTCGGGAGCGTGGCCCGGAAAAGGGAAAACGGTCTGATCATGGGAAGGTGAAGAGCGGGCGGGTGGAGGTTACGGCTCAGCGCAGCGGGGTGACCGGTGTCGTGGCCGACTTCCGGGTGGGTACGAAGATCTATGCGGCGGTGCTGTGCGCGGCGGTGGTGGCGCTGGCCGTCGGGGTGCTCGGGATCGTGCGGCTGGCCAACCTCAACGACGACATCACGGCGATGAAGGCCAAGCACGTGGACAGCAGCCTGCAGCTGAGCACGCTGCGCGGGGCGCTGGCCGGTGAGTTCCAGGCGCTGTTCGGCTGGTCGGTGGTGCCGGCGGCGCAGAAGCAGGCGTCGCGGGACACCCTCCCGGCACTGGACGAGGAGTTCCTCGCCGCCGTGGAGAACTACCGGACGCTGGCCGCCGGCTCGGCCGCCCGGGAGACGGCGGTCGCCGAGGTCACCGACCGCTTCCAATACTTCCAGCAGCTGCGCGACGTCGCGCTGTTCGGGGAGGCGCCGGACGCGGGCGTGGAGATTCCGGGTGCGAGCGAGATCGGCGCGGTGTGGACGGAGACCCAGGACGCGCTGCGGGCCGCCGTCGTCGAGTTGCAGGACACCGAGAACGCCGAGTCCACCGCGATGGCCGCCGAGGCCGAGGACACCTACCACTCCGCCCGCACCCAGATGATCGTCTGCCTGGTCGTCGGGCTGATCGCGGCGGTCGCCCTCGCCGTCCTCGTCACCCGGCTGATCGGCCGGCAGCTGGCGAGCGTGTCGACGGCGCTGGCCGCGGTCGCCGAAGGGGATCTGACCGTGGGCGCCGAGGTGCACGCCCGCGACGAGCTCGGTGCCATGGCGGTCGCGGTGAACACCGCCCGGGAAGGGCTGCGGTCCATGGTGACCCGGCTGACCACCAGCTCCCGGACGCTCGGGGTCAGCACCGAGCGGCTCGGCCGGGTCGCCGAACGCATCGGCGAGTCGGCGCAGAACGCGGCCACTCAGGCGAACGTGGCGGCCACCGCGGCCGGTGACGTGTCGCTGAACGTGCAGACCGTCGCGGCGGGTAGCGAGGAGATGGGCGCGTCGATCCGGGAGATCGCGTCGAACGCCTCCGAGGCGGCGCGGGTCGCCAGCGAGGCCGTCGGGGTGGCGGACAGCGCGAACGCCACGGTCTCGCAGCTGGGCGCGTCCAGCCAGGAGATCGGCAACGTGATCAAGACGATCACCGCGATCGCCGAGCAGACGAACCTGCTCGCCCTGAACGCCACGATCGAGGCGGCGCGGGCCGGCGAGATGGGCAAGGGGTTCGCGGTCGTCGCCAGCGAGGTGAAGGATCTCGCGCAGGAGACGGCGCGGGCCACCGAGGACATCGCCCAGCGGGTCGAGGCCATCCAGGCGGACAGTTCCCAGGCGGTCGCGGCGATCGGGGAGATCTCGTCGATCATCGCGCGGATCAGCGACTACCAGACCACCATCGCCTCCGCGGTGGAGGAGCAGACCGCCACGACCGGCGAGATGGCCCGCAGCGTCGGCGACGCCGCACACGGCACCACGGCGATCGCCGGCAACATCGACGGCGTGGCGTCGGCGGCCCAGACGACCACGGCGGCGCTCGGCGAGGCCCGGGAGACGGCGGCCGAGCTGGCCGGGATCGCGGGTGAGCTGCAGACGGTGGTGTCCCAGTTCCGGGTGTGACGCGGGACGGCGGCGGGCTGCCCGGCACGGACGGCGACCCGTGCCATCAGGCCAGCTCGCCCCGGCGGCGGGTGAGGTAGGCGGTTTCGGCGCTGTTGCCGGCCAAGGTGATGGCCCGGTCGTACGCGTCCCGGGCGTCGGAGCCCCGGCCTAGGCGGCGGAGCAGGTCGGCGCGGGTGGCGTGGAAGGCGTGATAGCCGTCGAGGGCGGGACCGAGACGGTCGACGGCGGCCAGGGCAACGGCCGGGCCGTCGAGTTCGGCGACGGCGATGGCACGGTTGAGGGCCACCACCGGGGACGCGTCGAGGCGGACCAGCTGGTCGTAGAGGGCGACGATCTGGGACCAGTTGGTGGCGCGGGCGTCGAGGGCCGAGGTGTGCACCGCGTTGACGGCCGCGAGGATCTGGTAGCGGCCGGGCGGCACCCCGGTGGCGATGCGGGCGCGGACCAGCCGCTGGCCTTCGAGGATCAGGGTCCGGTCCCACGCGCTGCGGTCCTGCGAGGCGAGGGTGACCAGCTCCCCGGTGGCGGACACCCGGGCGGTGCGGCGCGCCTCGGTCAGCAGCATCAGCGCGAGCAGCCCGGCGACCTCGCCGTCGTCCGGCATCAGGGCGAGGAGCATCCGGGTCAGTTCGATCGCGGACGCCGTCAGGTCGTGCCGGATCGGATCGGTGCCCGGGCCGGTCGCCAGGTAGCCCTCGTTGAAGACCAGGAACAGCACGGCGAGCACGCCCGAGACGCGCGCCGGGAGATCGTCTTCGGACGGCACCCGGTACGGGATCCGCGCCGCCTTGATCTTGGCCTTGGCTCGGGTGATCCGCTGGCCCATGGCGGTCTCCTGCACCAGGAAGGCGCGGGCGATCTCCGGCACGGTCAGGCCGCCGACCATGCGCAGAGTCAGCGCGACCCTGGCCTCCATGGCGAGCGCCGGATGGCAGCAGGTGAAGATCAGCCGGAGGCGCTCGTCCGGGATGACGTCCGGAGAGGCGGGCGGTTCCGCGTACACGGCATGGGCCTCTCTCTGCTTGTGATCGCGCTTGCTCTCCCGCCGGATCCGGTCGATCGCCTTGCGCTGAGCCGTCGTGGTGAGCCAGGCGCCCGGATTCGGGGGAATGCCGTCGGCGGGCCACTTCTCGACGGCTGCCGCGAACGCCTCGGCGGCCGCCTCCTCGGCGATGTCCAGATCACCGAAACGCCGGGCCAGGAACGCGACCACCCGCGCCCACTCGTGACGGTGGGCGCGGGTGAGCGCGTCGTTCACCGGAATGGCCGGACCTCGACCGTGCGGTTGCAGGCCTTCGACCCCTCGGTGGCGAGCGTGAGCGCCACGTCGAGATCGGCGGAAACCAGATACTGCACGATGTGCTCCTCTCGCGGTCTACACCACTACCACGAAGAGCCGGCCCTGATCGACGTTCCGGGGCGGGGTCAGCAGGAGAGATTTCCGCCCGGCGCGACTCCCAGGATGCCGGTGAACCGGTTGTAGGCGTCGATGCGGCTCTGGACCTGGGCCGGGTTCCCGCCGTTGCACTCCAGGGAACCGTTGATGCTGCGGATCGTCTCCCCGAAACCGCGCCCGTTCACGATGGCCTCGTGCGGGGTCATCGTGCCGGGACCGCGCTGCGTCATCCAGTACCAGACGGCCGTCTGGTAGGCGACCGACGTCTCGTTCTTCACCCGGTCCGGGTTGTTGAGCAGGTCGATGCCGAGCGCGTCACCGGCCGCCTTGTAGTTGAAGTTCCAGCTCAGCTGGATCGGGCCGCGACCGTGGTAGGCACTCTGCCCGGCCGGGCATCCGTACGACTGGTTGCGGTCGCAGTAGAGCGGCCAGTTCGCCTGGTTGATCTCCTCGACGTAGACCAGGCCGCCGGACTCGTGGTTCACGTTCGCCAGGAAGGCAGCCGCCTCCTGCTTCTTCACGGTGTCGCTGCCGGTCGTGGTGAACGCCGGGAACTTCTTGATCGCGTCGATCAGGCCGGCGTACGTGTAGAAGCCGATCCGGTTCGGGAACATCTGGTTGAACTGTGCCTCGCTGACCGGGAACCCACCGGTGTTGCCGGGCGGCGGCGTGGTCGTGCCACCCCCGGTGCAGGTGTACGGCGACCAGTACCAGGTGCTGATGACCGGATCGTAGCCCGGGTTCGCGTTCGTGGCCCGGTAGTAGAGCCCGTTCGTGTACCGCACGATCGACCCGGCGGCGTAGTACTGCCCGGCCACCCAGTTCGGGTGGTTGCAGCCGGTCGCCGGCGGCGGGGTCGTGGTGCCGCCACCGCACGCGCCGTTGTCGGCCCACACACCGGAGCCGCCGGTGCTGGGCGTCTCGCCCTGCGTCCACCACTTGGCGGTCCAGTTGCGGCCGTTGTACGAAGCACGCATGTTCGCGGTGTACACCGCCGAGCCGCTGTAGGCGGAGACGCACGCCTCGGCCGCGCTCGACGAGGTCATGGGCAGAATCGCCGCGGCAGCGCCGGCCACCGCGACGCCGACAGCGGCCAGGATCGACAAAAGCCGTCTTCTGGGCATGGTTCACCTTCCGGGGATCAGGGGGTGAATAGATGAAACCGGATCCCAAAAGGTGAAGTCAATGAATCTGTAAAGAAACCTCAGTAATCATCGTCCGCGGTGCCAGGCCAGGCGCTGCACGAGCAGGGTCAGTACGCCGGCGACGACGATGGCGGCCAGGTTGATGACCAGTTGCAGGGCTGAGCCGAGGGCTTCGGAGCGGACGCCGTACGCCAGGGCCACAGCCGCGTTCGCCGCCGCCGGTACCGTGGTCACCGAGATCAGGACGCCGACGAGCGTGCCGGCCTTCGCCGAGGTCAGCGAGAGGATGCCGGCCACGCCGCCGAGGAATCCGATCACCCAGGAGAGCGCGTCGGGACGCCAGATGAAGTCGGTCAGCGGGCGGTCGGCGAGCAGCATCGACTTGTCGATCAGGCCGGCGGCGGTCAGTCCCCAGACCGCCAGCACGGTGACGACCATGCCGAAGGGGAAGCCGACCACCAGAGCGAGCAGGGAGCGGCGTACCAGGAAGGCTTTGGGAAGGACCAGGCCGACGCAGAGGGCGGCGAGCGGGCCGAACTCCGGGCCGACGACCATCGAGCCGACGATGAGGATGGGCTGGTCGAGCAGGACCCCGAGGGCCGCGATGATCGTGGCGATGGTCATGAACGCCAGGAAGGAGGCGGAGAGCGCGGTCTCCTCGCCGGTCTGCTGCTCCAGCTCGTGCCAGACCACGGCGTCGACGCCCAGGCCGGGGACGCGGCGGGCGGCCCGCTCGGCCGATTTGGACAGGGTGGCGTCGACGCGTTCCACGACGATCGCGCCGTCGTCGTCGAGGCCCTGATCGCGGAGCCGGTCGAGGACCTGGCTGGCGCCTTCGCGGACCACGTCGAACTCGATGACGTCACCGCGGGGCGACCGGGCGGCGTCCGGGAGCAGGACCAGGTGGGTGACCGCGTCGTCGGTCGTCAGCGCGGCCAGCACCTGGTCGGTGACCTCCGGGGGCGCGATCACTCGTACGTGAAGCATGTCCCGGAAGCCTAGAGGCGATCAGTGCGTGGCAGTCCCGGTATAGGTGACCGGGCCGTCCGGAGTCTCGGCGTCCCGCAGCGACGGCGGTTTCGCGCCGGCGACGGGCTCCTCGGACTCCACGATCCCGGCAGCCCGCGGCTTGCGGTCGCCGGTGTCCGGCAGGGCCGGGTGCGCGGCGGGGCCACCGGTCGCCTTGCGGGCGGCGGACGCGATCTGGTCGTATCGTTCCCGGCCGGCGCGGGCGCCCAGCACGTAACCGGTGGCGAGCCCGGCGGCCAAAGTGAGAAGTCGCATCCCCCACGTGTGCCCCGCTCCCCCGGCGGGAAAACGTCTACGATCGCCGCTGTGCTCACCTGTGCCCAACGGGAACTGCTGAACCGCTGGCTGCCCGGCGCGGCGGTGGCGAAGGATCACAGCTGGGGCGTCGTACAGACGATGGTCCTGGAAGTGATCCATGACGGCGGCCGGTTCATCGTCAAGGCGGGCGGGCCGGACGACCACCACATCGAGCGGGAGATCCGCGCCCACCTGAACTGGCTGACCCCGTGGACCAGCCGCGGCCGGGCGCCGGAGCTGGTGCGGCACGACATCGCCGCGAAGCTGCTGGTCACCACGTATCTGCCGGGGAAGCTGCTGCTGGACAGCGAGCACCTCACCGACCCGGACGCGTTCCGGCAGGCCGGTGAGCTGCTCGCGATGCTGCACGGCCAGGCGGCGGGCACCGACGACTACGAGCGCCGCGAGAACGCGAAGTGCCTGAAGCTGCTCGACGGACCGCACCGGATCGACCCGCCCACGGTGGCCCGGCTCCGCGCCCTGATCAGCGGCTGGCCGGCCGAGCAGACGGTCGTCGTGCCGACCCACGGCGACTGGCAGCCCCGTAACTGGCTGATCCACGACGGCGTCGTCAGCATCATCGACTTCGGCCGGGCGGCGCTGCGTCCCGCCTACACGGATCTCACGCGACTGGCCGCCCAGGACTTCCGGTCCGATCACCGCCTCGAGGCCTCTTTCCTGCAGGGGTACGGGTCGGAGCCGCGCGCCACCGGCGCCTGGCACCGCGGCCGGATCCGTGAAGCCATCGGGACGGCATGCTGGGCCTTCGTGCACGGGCAGGAGGAGTTCGAAGCGCAGGGGCACCGCATGATCGCCGAAGGCCTCCTCGCCGTCCCCGACTAGCTTGAGTTTCCACCGGTGCGGCGCGGCCTGGGGCTGCTTGAGATCCGCTTCTTCTTGCCGCTCGGCCTGATGTTTGTGCTGGTGACGATGTGGACGTCGGGCCGGGTGGCTGGTCGGTCATCGCAGTGGCCGGGTGGCGGGTGCGGTCTTTCCCCGGGCCTGCACAGGTGCAGCCGGTCCCGGGCTTGCGTCTGAACCGGGCCGTAGAGCCGGGTGCCGGTGTGGGTGACTGTGTCCTCGACGTTTGCCGTGCCCGGCCGGCCGCTCAGTGGCTGATAGACGCGGGACGGGGTCGCTCGGTGCAGCACCCGGACGGAGCGCATCCGACCGAGGAACTCGCACAAGGCATCGATCGCTTCCCCATGTCCGCCACGACCACCACAACGAGCGTCGATAGCGGCAGATGCGCCCATCGTCACCGGACAACGCTCCGTCACCGGCGGCCAGCCCCAAGGCGGACCCTACGAATGCGCGGATCTGCTGAAATCAGTGCATTTCTTTCGACCTTCATTCGATCTTCGCCGGCATCCATTCTCCCCGTTCATCCGGCGCTCAGAATGTGCGCGCAGAAAATTGCCGTACCCAGACTCGGACAATGCGTTTACGGGCATGCGAACCAGAGCCGCAGTCCGCTGGAATCGACACGCCGTCAATAGCCGCGCCGACACCCCGCAGCCGCTGTGTGGCGGCACGCCGAACGTCCGCACCCACTCGGCACCCCCCGACTCGAATCCGTGATCATCAGATGCGTCGCCCTCAAATGCGCGGTCCTCGGGTGCGCGGTCGTCAGGGTGCGCGGTCGTCAGATGCGCGGTCCTCGGGTGCACCGACACCGGCCGGGCCACCTTCCGTTGAGCGTTCTCGTCCTGCGGGAAAGTCGGGTTGAGGCGTCGCCGTCTGCGTCTCATGCCGGTCCGCCCTCCTTGCCGAGGGCGCCGGGCGCCCGCCCGGCAGGTCCGCGGGCTTCTGCTCAGCCGCAAACATTTGTTCGGGCCCAGGCTTCCGCTCGGCCGCAGGCACTCGCTCGGCCGCAGGCACTTGCTCGGCCGCAGGCACTCGCTCGGCCGCAGGCACTTGCTCGGCCGCAGGCTCCTGCTCGGCCGCGCGCAGCTGACTCAGCCGGCGCGCATGGCGCTGCTGTAAGCCCCACGCGCGGTGCCCCTCATGGACGCGCCGGAACTCCTCAGCCTCCGCCGAATAATTGCGACGCAGCGTCCGATCCCGCAAATGCCTCGTGGAAAACAACGTCAACTGCGCCATACCTCCATTCTCCGCGCGACACCCACCACCGGCGACAACGACCACCAGAATTTCAGATCAGGAAATCATTCGATCGCGACTGGATGATCCGCAAATCCGGCACTCAAGAATCGATATCGCACGCGCTCACCTGCCGCTGTCCGCGCTCGGTCAGCTGCCGCAGTCACGACCGGTGGTTGGCGGCGGACGGCCCGGCGTCGTGTCGTAGCCGAGAAGAGTGCGTCGGTGACGGATCGCTCGGGCCTCCGAATCGCGTGTGGAGTTCGGGTGCGAATCGAACCCGAAGTCGACACGCCTCGCTTCGTGGGCCTACTGTCCTGCCGCAGTCCGCGCGTACCTGAGGCGTCCGAACAGCTGATCCACAGAGCGGGGCATGCGGACTTCGCCAACCCGGCTCACGGTGACGCCGTTACCGCTGCGACGATGCTAGGACCCGTAACCGGGCAACCATGGCAGAGACTCGACCTCGGAAGTTCGACCCTGCATGACCATTCCGAACAAGTCCCTCATCATGGCCCGGGTGTAGCCCGTCATGTGCTGTTCCGGATCGTCGGCATCCAACTCGCCAAGCAACTCCGCCAGCTGGTCGATAGACGAGGCATCTTCTCCGCCACCCCAACGATGCTGAAGCGAGCAGCGGCTTGCGTGCAGTTCGCGATCCACAACAACATCTTGGCCTATGTCGATGCCGTCTGACAGAGCAACGAAGACGCGCACTCCTGCCCGCAGTTCATCCGCGACGGGGTACCGTCGCGGGCGTGTTCATCGAGGTCGCCCTTGATGACGCAGTGACGTCGGGGTGAGGTGGGAGGTTGAACGGCTAGCTAACGCCAGTCCGCGGTCATCGCAGTGATCGTGGCTGCCACCGCGTCCGTGTCTACCAGTTGGTGCAGATGCTCGCCGGGGGTGTGCGCGACGGCCCAGCCCCGGCCGGCCGCGTCCTTCGCCATCGGCTCGTACGGCGGGCCGAACAGCAGATAGCCGCAGGGCCGCGCGTCCCAGCCGGCAGGAACCGGAATCGACTCCTCGTAATAGGCCAGCGGCAGTCGCGGCTGTTCGGCACTGACCTCCGCCCGGGTCCGCGCGTCGGGGAACATCGGGGCCACGTCCGCCTCGTCCCACCAGTCCGTCCACTGCGGGAGACGGCCGCCGGGCTGAACCTTCGGGCGCAGGAAGGCGAGCAGGTCGGGCGGGGACGCCGGGGTCGGGCCGGAGACCGACGGGAGGGCCGCGTCCACGAAGAGGCAACCGGCCACCCGCCGCGGACTGGCGTCGACGATGGCCGGGACGAAGAGGCCGACGTTGCTGTGGGCGACGATCACGACAGGGTGCTCCGGGCGTACCGGAAGAAGGGCATCATGGACCGCCTGGGTGACCGGCCGCCAGAAGGGCGGACCGGCGTCGGCGACACCGAGAAGCGAGGGCACCACGACCGGGGCGTCCAGGCGGCGCGCGATCGGCGCCCAGGTGGACGGGCCCACCGACGGACTGTGGACCAGCACGAATGTCACATCCATCGGCCCACCCTGGCCCGATCCTCGCGCTCCGCGCAAACCTCTTCTGCTGATGGCATGAAGGTGGTGTGAAATGGGCAGACAGGCGGCATGGGTTGGGCGCAGACATTCCGGGATCGTGCCCGGACCACTTTGGCCGCGGCGGAGAGCCGTAACGTGCCGCCGCCGTTCACGGCCGGGCCCGAACTCCAGGACGCCGGGCCGCCGCCCGTCGTCGTGGTGAACCAGCGGTCCAGCAGCGAGGATCTGCTGCCGCGCGGGGTGCGGACGGCCGGGGCGTGGGCGTGGCGGTTCATCCTGTTCGTGGTGGCGGCGTACCTGATGCTGCGCCTCATCGGACTGTTGCGCGTCGTCGTCATCCCGGTGGTGGTGGCACTGCTGCTCGCGGCGCTCTTCCAGCCGGCCAGCGCCGGCCTGGTCCGCCGCGGCATGAACCGCTCGCTCTCCGCGGGGCTGATCCTCGTCGCCGCGCTGCTGCTGGTCTTCGGCGGCCTCGGGCTGATCATTCGTACGTTCATCGGCCAGTTCGACACCCTGTCAGCCCAGGTCAGCGAGGGCATCGGGGAGATACAGAGCTGGCTGTCCCGCAGTCCGCTGCACATCACCGACGCGCAGCTCAACGAGTACGTGGACCGGGCACGGGAAACGGTGACCGGCAACCAGGACGCGCTCACCAGCGGCGCCCTGAGCACCGCGACGACCCTCGGCGAAGTGGTCACCGGGTTCTTCCTGGTGCTGTTCACCCTCTTCTTCTTCCTGCGCGACGGCGGCGGCATCTGGTCGTTCCTCTGCCGGCTGCTGCCCCGGGAAGCGCGGGTGCCGACCGCCCGGTCCGGCCACTACGCCTGGCACACGCTGGTCTCCTATGTGCACGCGACGGTGCTGGTGGCGTTCGTCGACGCCGTCGGCATCGGCATCGGGCTCGCCCTGCTGCGGGTGCCGCTCGCCCTTCCGCTGGCCGCCCTGGTCTTCCTCGGCGCGTTCATCCCGGTCGTCGGCGCCACCGTCACCGGCGCCGTAGCGGTGCTCGTCGCCCTGGTCGCCAACGGCCCGGCCACGGCCATCGCCGTCCTCGCCATCGTGATCGCCGTCCAGCAACTCGAAGGCCACGTCCTCCAGCCGCTGATCATGGGCCGGGCGGTGGCGCTGCACCCGCTCGCCGTCATCCTCGCCATCGCGGCCGGCGTCGTCGCGGCCGGCATCGTCGGCGGTCTGATCGCGGTGCCGCTGCTGGCGGTGCTGAACACGGCCATCCGCTATCTGGTCCGTCACCCGGGCGGCGAACCCACCACGGACAAGGAACCACCGGGAACCGTGGAGTCGTCCGGTGAGCCGATCGCGTCGGCGCCCGCACCGTCCGCGCCCGCGCAGGCCTCCCCGACCGATCCGCCGCCGGCCAGCAGCTCGGTGGCCGCCGACACCCCGCGCCTGACGACCTGACCGGGACCGCTGCTCCGCGTTGACGGCTTCGATTGGCCCTTTCGGGTCACATCGGGGTGGGGTGGGACGTGGCGGCGCGGCGGCGGCCGTAGCGTCGAAGGGTGGATGAGACGACCGGGCGCTATGTTTTCGCCGGGCAGCGGATGGGGTGGCGTGGTGGGGTGGCCTACTGGCCGCTCATCGGGCCCGAGGTGGTTCACGTTCATAAGGTCGGGACGCTGACGGCGCTGACCGTCTTCAACGACGACCGGGACGGCACCGATGTGCTGGCCGACGTGCCGTGGACGGAGACCGACGACGAGATCGAGGTCGCCGGCTACGTGGCGGAGGCGGTGCGGCGGCGGCAGACGGAGGCCGGGGAGATCGTTCACTCCTCGTTGCAGGAGATCCTCGACCAGATCGGGGAGTTCATCGCAGGACGTCCGGGGCCCCGAACGTGACCGGGACGCCCGGGGAGTAGAGGACGCTGTCCGGCGGGCCGTCGAAGGCGGGCAGGCCGGCGGCGGTCAGCAGGGTGTCGTCCAGGGACAGCAGTTCGGCGTGGTGCAGCGGCCAGCGCGGATGCTCGTTCGGCAGGTGCAGGGAGCGTCCCCAGGCGCGCGTGTGCAGGCCCCAGCGGGCGGTGACGAAGTGTTCCAGCGGGGAGGGTTCGGTGATCGGCTGCCGCACGCGTACGGCCATCGCGTTGATCGCGGGAAGCGGGGCGGGCCAGCGGCGGCGGCTGGTGTAGGTGAGGACGTCGCCGTCACGGGTCAGGCGCATGCGGGACCACATGTAGGGCAGGCGCAGCGACGCCCGGGCGGTCAGCACCGGCAGCAGGCGTTCCGCGTCGAGGGACAGGAAGACGACGGCGCGACGGCCGTGGCGGTCGACGCTGTAGAGGCGGACGTTCGTCTCGCAGAACGTGCCGAGGTAGGGGATGCCGGGGCCGCGCAGGAAACCCAGCCCGACCATGCGGAACCCGATCAGCCCGGCGTAGGTGACGCCGCCGAGGGTGTCCGGGACGGTGCCGGCGGGCAGCAGCGGCGCGACGCGGGCCGGGTCGATCGCCCAGTGCAGGAAGGTGAGGTCGACCCATCGCTGGACCAGCAGCGGGCGGCGCACGGGGCGCATCGTCTCCGGGGTCACATCCTCGATCCGCACCCCCTCATCATGGCAGTGTGACTCACACCACACCGACTGGTGCACCCGGTGATCACCGCGTTTCGTCTGGCTGATTGTGAAACGAACAAGCCAGGACGAGGAAGAACTCGTCCGCCGCATCGCCGACGGGGATCGGCGCGCGTTCGACGAGTTGTACCGGCGGACGTCGCCGTGGCTGCTCGCCCGCCTGCGCCGCCGGTGCGCCGACGACGACGTGGTCGCCGACGTCATGCAGGAGACCTATCTGGCGGTGTGGCGCGCGGCCGGCAGTTTCACGGTCAAGGGCAGCGCCTCCGGCTGGCTCTGGACGATCGCCGCGCACCGGCTCGTCGACGCCTTCCGCCGCCGTGCCCGGCACAACCAGGTTCCCGCGGTGCCGCTGGCCGACGAGGTGGCCCCGGCCGCCGAGGACGAGGTCATGGCGGGACGCGTCGGGCAGGAACTGGAGCAGGCACTTCTCGTGCTCCCGCCGGAGGCCCGTGAGGTGCTCCGGGCGATGGTCCTCGACGGGTTGTCGGCGCGGGAGACGTCGGTGCTGCTCGGCGTACCGGAGAGCACTGTGAAATCGAGGGCCCGGCGGGCCCGGCTCGCGCTGCGGGAGGCGCTGTCATGACCCCACATCCGGCACCTGCCGTCATCGCCCGCTACGCCGACCGGGAGGCTCCCCTCGACGAGGTCACCATGTGGTCGGTCGAGGTGCACCTGGAGGACTGCGCGGACTGCCGGGCCGTCCTGGCCGACGGCATGAACCACGATCTGCTCGACCGGCTGAAGCGAAGCCTCGATGAGGACATCGAGGCGGGCCCGGCGCCGGCCCCGCGCCGCCGGCGGCAGCACTGGATGGTCTGGCACCTGGTCCCCTGGGTGATCATGAGTGTCGCGGTGCTGGCCTGCGCCGGCACGCTCCAGGTCCTGCAGCCGAGCCTTCCGTCGCTGGTCGCGCTGGTGGCGCCGATCGCGCCGCTGCCCGCCGTGGCGGTGGCCTGGAGCCGGCGGCACGATCCCGCCTGGGAGTTGATCGCCGGTACGCCGGCCGCCGGGCTGGCGATGCTGCTGCGCCGCACGGCGGGCGTCCTCGCGGTCATCGTGCCCGCTCTCACGGTGGCGGGTTCGCGTACCGGGCTGTCTCTTGCTCTCGCTCTCCTGCCGTGTCTCGCGTTCACCGCCGCGACCATCGCCCTGGGCGCGGTGATCGGTGTCCGCCGCGCCGCCATCGGGCTGGGCGCCGCGTGGACGCTCGCCGCGATCGTGCCGGCCGTGCTGACCGCGCAACTGCCTCCGATGCTCCATCAGGCCAGCTCACCGGCGTGGGCGCTGCTCACCATCCTCCTGGCCGGGTTCGCCGCGACCCGGGCCACCGCCTTCACCCGACTGACCAGCCATGATTGAAAGGACTTTCATGCGTACGGTGACCGCTGCCGAAACAGCACCTCGCACTCATCCTTGGGCGGTCCACGCCGACGGCCTCCGGGTGCGCGCCGGGCGGCACATGGCTGTCGACGGGCTCGACCTCGCCCTGAACAACGGCGTACACGGGCTGCTCGGCCCGAACGGCGCCGGCAAGACCACCCTGATGCGCGCCCTGGCGACCGTCGTGAAACCGGCCGGCGGAACCCTGAGCCTGCTCGGCGAGGTGGTCGGTGACCGCGGCGACCTGCGGCGGGTGCGTCGCGGGCTGGGTTACCTGCCGCAGCAGTTCGGCTTCTATCCGCGGTTCACGGTGCGGGAGTTCGTCGAGTACATGGCCTGGCTCAAGGAGATGCCGAAGGCCGAGGTCGCCGGCGCCACCCAGCGCGCGATCGAGCGGGTGGGCCTGGCCGACAAGGCGGACGCGCGGATGAAGACGCTCTCCGGTGGCATGCTGCGCCGGGCCGGGATCGCGCAGGCGGTGGTGAACGACCCGGAGGTGCTGCTCCTCGACGAGCCGACCGTCGGCCTCGACCCGGAACAGCGGCTCGACTTCCGCGAGCTGCTGCGTGACCTGGGCACCGACAGCTGCGTGCTGGTCTCCACGCACCTGGTCGAGGACGTGGTCGCCGCGTGCAGCGACGTGGTGATGATGAACCTGGGCAGGCTCGTCTACCAGGGCACCCCGGCCGACCTGATCGCGCAGGGCGGCGACGGCGACGCCGGTGACAGCCCCGCGGAACGCGGCTACTCGGCCCTGCTGCGCCGCCACCGGGCGGTGAACCGATGAGCCGCGTCCTCGCCATCGAACTGCGCCGCTCGGCGGCGATCGGCTCCGCTCTGACGCTGGCGGTGGTCGGCGTCCTGGCGCTCTACTTCGCCGAGGGCATCGGCTTCACCGACGGCTGGATGCAGCTGGCCATGAGCCAGCGTCTCTTCCTGGCGCTGCTCTGGCCGCTCGCCCTCGCGGCCGGCGCCTGGCAGGGCCGCCGCGAGCACCGGTGGAAGGTGACCGAGCTGTTCGCCAGCACTCCCCGGCCGGTCGCTCAGCGGAACCTGCCCACGCTGGCCGTGATGGCCGCGGCGGTGACCTGCGCCTACCTGGTGATGGGCGCGGCCGGCGGGGCCTGGATCATCGGTACGGCGGAGTACCTGCCCGCCCAGGTCTTCGTCGTCACCGCGGTCGGTGTCCTGGCCCTGCTCGCCGCGATCGGTGTGGGCCTGGCGATCGGCCGCCTCCTCCCCTGGCTCGTCGTGGCGCCGGCGCTCGCCATCGCCGGTCTCGGCCTGCTGCTGACCATCCCCGGCGCCACCCGGCCGCGCGGCTGGCTCGCCCTGGTGTTCTCGCCGATCTACGAGATGAACATGCCGGACGCCTTCGCGACCGTCCCCGGCCGGGTCAGCGCCTCCCAGGCGATCTGGCTGGCCGCTCTCACCGCCACCGGTGTGCTGGTCTTCCTCGCCTCCACCTGGCGGCTGCGGGTGGCCGCGCTGGTGCCGGTGCTGCTCGGCGCCGCCCTCGCCATCCCGGTGATGCCGCACGAGAAGCGGGTGGTCCTCAGCGCGTCCGACCCGGTCGCCAAAGAACTGGTCTGCGACGGGGCGGTCTGTCTGAGCCGGGTCCATGGAGGTCTGCTCCCGTCGGTGCTGCCGGACGCCCGGAAGGCGCTGACGGTGCTCGCCGAACTGCCGGACGGGCCCACCCGGCTGCACGAGGACACCACGACGTACGTGCCGGACGTCTACCCGCCGTGGGATCCGGGCGTCGTGCTGCTGCGCGTCGACACGGGACAGGACGCTCAGCTCGCCGAGGCGGACACGATCGTGGAGAACGCGGTGGCGGCGGCGTTCGCCGGGCCGCCCGGCTGCGAGAACTCCCCGTCCCCGGAGGACCGGCTCGCGGCCGCCCACTGGCTGATCGGCACCGAGCCGTCGTCCCCGGAGGCCGCCGCGGTCTGGTCGCACCTCGAGGGCATGCCCGAGGCCGAGGCGCAGGGCAAGGTCGTGACGCTGCGGGCGGCCGCGGTGAAGTGCGCTCCCGGCGCGTCACTCTCATGAGATGGCTGACGCTCTACCTGCGGTCCCGCCGCGCCACCCTCGCGGTGCCGGCGGCGGTCGGCGGCACGGTTCTGATGTGGGCGCTGTGGGTGATCAACTCGGACACCCGGGAGGCCGCCCCGCAGACGGTCGTCGCGACGGTGCTGCTGCTGGTCACCGTCCTGACGACGACGCTCGGCAGCCCGGATGACGCCCTCGAAGCCACGGCGGCGATCTCCTGGCCGGTACGCCGGCTCGCCCACCTGCTCGCCGGGTTCCTGCTCGTCGTGCTGTCGCTGCTGGTCACGCTCGCGACGGAGGCCCAGTTCGGACCGGCCGGCCTGGTCGCCCGGGACGCGGCCGGACTCCTCGGGCTGACCGCTCTCGGCGCGGCCGTCACCGGCATCGCCCGGGCCTGGTTCCTGCCGCTCGGCTGGACCCTCGCCGCGATCCTGTTCCCGCAGACCGCGACCCTGGCCGGCCGGGTGCTCACCTGGCAGACGCAGGAGCCGGGCAGCGTCGCGGCGGCCGTCGTGGCGGGACTGCTCGCCACGGCCGGGCTGGTCGCCTATGTCGTCGGTGGCCCGGCGCGCAGCGCTCCCGGGGAGGCCGCTCAGCAGTGATCCGGCGCTGGACCGCCGGCGGACGCACGGGGGCCCGCCGGCGGTCCAGCGGGCGTTTCACGGCCGGCGCGGCGCCACCGGCGGCGGGAAGCCAGGGCGGCCAGTCCTGCTCCTGCCGCGTTCAGCAGCACGTCGTCCACCGACGACACCCGGCCGAGTCCCAGCGCGTACTGCGACGTCTCGACCAGGATCGACCCCGCCGCCCCGGCCGCCAGCATCCGCGGCACCGAGGCCAGCGCCGGGAACCGCAGCGGCCCGAAGAACCCGAGCGCCGCGAAGACCAGCAGGTTGCCGACGATCTGCACGGTGGCGGTGACCGGCCCGCTCGCCAGGACCGTCATCAGGTCCCGCAGCGGCACGAGATTCACCCGTCCCGGGCCGTCACCCGGCAGCAGGATCATCCACACCCACGGCACGGTTCCATAGACGACGCCGACCGTGGCCGGCGCCGCCCCGACCCGGGCCACCAGCACAGCCAGCGGCAAGAGGGCCGCCGTCACGAGGACCACGCCACCGATCGTCCCGGGCATGCCGCGGATGCTAGCGACCTCGCGCGACTCAACTCATTGGCTTCTCGGCGCGGACGCCCCTATGGTTGTCGGATGCCCGAGGTGAGTGCGCACTCGCTCCCCGTCACCACTGTGACGGGGTTCTGTGGTGCACCCATCCCCGCGGGACGCGGCCCGCCGGCGGAAGCACACACCTCAGCCACCGCCAGGGCGAAGCTCATCAGCTTCGGCCCTTTTTGTTTATCCGGAGCCGCATCGACGTCCGTCCGGACCTCGATAGACAGAAGAGAGATCAGCAATGACCGTCGAGATCGACATTCGCGCTTCACTGAGTGAGCAGTTCGCCGTCCAGAGCGCCCGGCTCAAGGAACTGACCGAGATCAACGCCGACACGGGCGACCCGGCGCAGGCACACGACCGGGACGCGATGCTGGCGGCGACCCGGCAGAGCCTCGAGCAGATCACCGGGGCGCTGGGCCGGATCGCCGACGGCACGTACGGCCGGTGCGAACGCTGCGAGAAGCCGATCCCGCCCGAGCGGCTGGAGATCCTCCCGCACGCCAAGCTCTGCGTGCCCTGCCAGCGATAAGTCCGCATTGACCCGGCTGCCGTGCCGGAACCGGTACGGCAGCCCGCCCTCGAAAGGATCGACAGTGGCCCCCTCCGCTCTCGCCATCGACCTCGGAAGCAGCTCCGCCATCGTCTGGGCCGACCAGCGTGGCATCGTCGGCGCGCCCAGCAGCACGCTCGTGCGCCGCGGCCGGATCACCGACGTGGACGGCTGCGCCGCCCTGCTGACCGAGCTGGCCCACCGATTCCCGCAACCCCTGCCCGCCGTCGACGTGGTCGTGGCCTGCCGCCCGGTGCTGTCCACCGACGACGACCAGGACGTGATGCGGCACGTCATCGACACCGCGTTCGCGCCGCGCCGGACCGTGTTCATCGAGTCCGTCCGCGCCGCCGCGATCGGATCCGGCGCGGCCGCCGGCAGTCTGCTGGTCGCCGACGTCGGCGCCGAACTCACCGAACTCGCTCTGCTCCGCGAGGGCCGCGTCACCGTGGCCCGCCGCGCCGACATCGGCACCCGCGACCTCGCCCAGGGTGCCACCGCCGGGCTGCTCGCCGACGTCGTCGCCCACCACCTGCGCGGCCTGCGGGACGTCTGCCCGGCCGAGGACCTGGCCGAGGCGACCGCCCGCGGCCTGCTGCTCGTCGGCGACGGCGCCGACCACCCGGAACTCCCGGGAGCCCTGGCCGACACCCTCGACCTGCGGATCCACCGCACCCCCGAGCCCCGGGCCGCCGCCGTCAACGGCGCCGCCCAGGCCGCCAGATCCCTGCTGCGGCATCCCGCCTTCGCATGAGCTCGCTGTGGCTCTCCAGTGACGCCGCCCGCGTGATCGCCGACCTGGTGCGCCAGGCCGGCGGCGGTGAGGTGATCCTGAGCGAGCGGGAGGACGTCCTGCTCATCGAGGTCGTCCACCAGCACCGCGAGCCGATCGCCGTCGGGGCGCCGGACGGTGCTCTGACCTGCGGTTCGCATGCCACGAGCACCGGAGGCGTGCTCTGGGCGGAAATCCGCTCGACACCCGGCGGCGTGATCCGATAACGTCCCCGTCGGCCGTGGCACTAGCGCAGGAGGTGAGCACCCGTGAACGTTTCATCGATCAGGGCGCTCCGCCTGTCGCCGCGGCTCCGGAGCGTCTGAGAAGACTCTCCGGAGAGGCGACACTCTATGGATCCTGCTGTCACGCAGATCTCCGAACGACACTGGCACGCCCTCGACGACGACCGGGTGATCGGCCGCGGCGAGGTTTCGCACCGGCCCGACGGGCGCAGCTTCCTCAGCATCGACGTGTGGCACGACGCCGTCTTCGACAGGCTCGCCACCGCGATGCTGGCCACGCTGCCGAAACCGCTCTACACCGTGGTCGACGAGGCCGATGTGGACCTGCTCTGCCGCTGGGAGCAGTTCGGCTTCGGCCCCCGGCGCCGCGAGTGGGAATACGTCATCCCCACCCGGCCCGGCGCCGTCTCCCTACCGGACGGCTACACGATGCTCCCCTTCGGCACGGCCGAGGCGGGACCGCTCGGCGAGCTCGACCGGATCGTCCGCGACGAGGTCGACACCACCGTGGGCTGGCACAACATGCCGGCCGAGGTGCTGGCCTGGCCGCTCGACCCGTCCCGGTACGCGGTGGTCGCGCACCAGGGCGGCTACGCCGGTTTCGCCCGCATCGCTCCCCTGCCCCGCCAGCCGCGTATCGCCCTCATCGCGGTCCGCGCCGATCACCGCCGCCGGGGCATCGCCGGGGCACTGCTGACCGATCTGCTCGGCAGGACGCCGCAGCCGTCGATCGCCGCCGACGTGCACCAGTCGAACGCCGCGGCGATCGCCCTGTTCGAGAGCGCCGGCGGGCGGCGGACCAGCAGCAACCTGGAGTTGGTGCTGCGATGAGCATCCAGCAGGAGGGAACCGTCGTCGAGTGCCTGCGTAACGCCACGTTCCGCGTGGAGTTGCCCAACGGGCACGTCGTCCTCGCCCACATCAGCGGCAGGATGCGGAAGAACTTCATCAAGGTCCTGCCGTTCGACCGGGTGCTGGTGGAGCTCAGCCCCTACGACCTGACCAGGGGGCGCATCCTCTTCCGGCACCGCGACTAGCTAGCTCCACACCGCTCGGAGCCGGTCCGCCTCGGCAGCGGCCTGGGTGCGGCCGGCTTCGGCGGCGGGGCGGCGCCGGGCGGGGTCGAGCGGGTTGCGCCCGATCGCCCGCCGCGCGGCCGCGTCCGGCGCCAGGATCGCGCTGCACACGTCCGGGCCCAGCGCCGCGACCTGCGCGGACGGCCGTCCCGAGCGCCGGGCCGAGGCGGTCACCGGTGCGAGCACGACGACCCGGTCACTGCCGGCGGCCAGGTCGGCGTTCGCGACCGACCGCGCGCCGCCGTCGATGTACCGCGCGCCGCCGATCGTGACCGGTGGCCACGTCAGCGGCACCGCGCAGCTCGCGGCCACGGCATCGACGAGGGACACGCCACTGGACGCGTCGAAGATCCGTACTTCCCCGGTCTGCGCGTCGACCGCCGTGACGAGCAGCCGGGTCGCCGGCCAGCCGCGGTCGCTGATCCGGGCCGCGATCACCCGCCGCCGCTCGGCCTCCGGCATCGTCCGGGCCCGCAGCGCCCGCCGCCCCAGCCACGCCCGGCCCCGCGCCGGATCGCCCGGCCACAGCCCCGCCACCAGGAAACTCAGCACGCCACCCAGGCTCATCCGCGCCGCGACCTCGCTCCCCGGGCCCCGCAGCTGCGCCTCATAAAGATCTTTCAGCGGTACGCCGGACAGCACCTGTGCGGCGACCGCCGACCCCGCCGACGTGCCCACGAGCAGGCCCGCGTCGGTCAGGTCCACACCGTGCTCGGCCAGCCCGTGCAGAAGCCCCAGCTCCCACGCGACCCCGGTGACACCGCCGCCGCCCAGCACCAGGGCCTTGCCGTCGACTCCCATGGATGGATCCTACAGTTACGTTCCTACGTAATTACGTTATAGTTGACCGGTGAGCGACTCCGACCGCCTGGCCGACCTCGAGCGACGCGTGGCCGCACTCGAGCAGAAACCGCAGCCCACGCCCGATCCCGAGGTGTTCTGGGCGCTCGAAGGCCTGCTCGCCCGGGCCGGCGATCCCGGCGCCGTGCTGTTCACCGGCCACGCCACGCTGCCGGACGGCCGCACGGCCCGCTGGCAGGAGGCGGCCGGCGTCGACGACCTGCTCGGCGGCGACTGGTCCCAGCACGTCGCCGTGCTCGCCGCCCTGGCCCACCCGGCCCGGATCCGCCTGCTCCAGCAGCTGACACGGGGCGCCGCCACGGCCGCTGAGCTGCAGCAGATGGACGGCATGGGCACGAGCGGCCAGGTCTATCACCACCTGCGCCAGCTCGTCGCCGCCGGCTGGCTCGCCACCCTCGGCGGCGGGCGCTACGAGGTGCCGGTCGCCCGCGTCATCCCCCTGCTCACCGTCCTGTCAGGAGTCCGCCGATGAAACGTGCGATCGCCCGCCTGCAGACCTGGTGGTTCCGGCTGTTCGTGGTGCTCGTCCTCGCGTTCCTCGTGCTGCCGGTGCCGAAGCCCTTCGACATCGCGCTGATGGCGGTGCCGCTGGTGCTCGCCTTTGTGCGCGCGCCACGGTCGGAGCATCCTCCGGTCACCGTCGCGCCGCCGGTGCGGGGGCGGTGGGTGGCCATCAACAGCCCGGGTACGGCCGTGCCGAGCCACGGAGTCCGGGCCTACGGGCAGACGTACGCGGTCGACCTGCTGCAACCCTCGGCGGACGCGGCCCCGAAGATCGGGTGGTCGGTCCGCACGCGCGCTGCCCGTGCGTACGAATGCTTCGGATCTCCGGTCTTCGCCATGGCCTCGGGAACCGTCGTGCGCGCGGCGGACCGCCGGCGCGACCACCGGAGCCGGGACACCTGGCCGGCGCTGATCTGGATGATGACCGTCGAGGCGTTCGCGCGGGAGCTGGGCGGCGCCGCGTGGATCCTCGGCAACCACGTGATCGTGCAACACGACGACGGGACCCACGCCGCCTACGCCCACCTGCGCCGCGGGTCCGCTCGTGTCACCGCCGGCGATCGGGTCACCGCCGGTCAGCAGCTCGCCGAGGTCGGCAACACGGGCAACACCTCCGAGCCGCACCTGCACGTGCAGCTGATGGACGGCCCGGTCGTCACCGCGGCCGCCGGCATCCCGATGCGGTGGGCGGATCCGGTCACCGTCGTGGAGACGGACGCGCGCTGGAGCACCGGCGATCCGAAGCCTTCGGCACTGCCCGGATTCCCGCGGAACGGCCAGGTCTTCGAGGTCGGCGAGGTGCGCAGCCGTCCTTAACCGGCCGGTCCCCCGCCGAGGCCGATCTCGTTGCCGTCCGGGTCCCGGAAGACGGCTTTGCGGACGCCGTTGTCGTACGTCTCCCGCTCGGCCGGCTCCAGACCCCGGCCGGCGATGGCCGCGAGCCGCTCGTCGAAGTCGCCGACGAACACGGTGTGCATCGCGTGCCCGGCGTGCTCCGGCTTCACCTCGATGTAGAGGTACCGGTTCGCGGCCAGCTCCCACACCGCCTCGACGTCGTTCGGCAGGAACGAGGGCGGGCCGCCGAGCAGGCGTTCGTACCAGGCGGCGGCCACGGCGTAGTCACGCACCGGGACACCGGCGAAGAGGTCGACGGTCATCGCCTCAGGGTCTCACAGGTCGCCGAGGTAGCCGCGGACCACGGGGAGCCGGTCGGACGCGGGCCCGAGGCCGTAGTTGCGGGAGATCAGGGCGGCGGCCGGCGACGGCTGCCGGCGGTCCGCGGCGGCCTCTCCCCAGCGGGCTTCGTCCGGCGACAGGATCCGGGCGTCGACGACGACCGGCGCCCCGAAGTCGGCCGGCGGTGGTGGCGGCGCCGGGGTGTAGGCGGGCTTGGCCGCGGGCGCGGGAGCCGCGACCTCACGGCAGGTCAGGCAGGCGCCGGTGACGCCGCTCAGGACGTACCGGCTCACCGCTCCCCGGCTCACCGGCCGCCACCGGCGGTCGCCGCAGCCGGAACAGAACACGCCGGGGACGTAGGCCACGGCGATGGCGTGCGCGTCCGCCGCCAGGTCGGCCTCGCCCGGGTCGTCGAGTGGCTGCCGCCCGTTCGCGGCGGTCGCCAGGGTCAGCCAGCGCGGCTGGGCGCCACCCGGGGCGCAGGCCCAGTAGCGCTGCGCCCGCACGTAATCGCCGGCGATCGCCCAGGGGTGGCGACGCAGCGCCAGCGAGAGGAGAACCCGCCCGTCACGGCCGGTCGTCAACGTGAAGCGGTCTGCCTGTTCGGTCACGGCGAGAGACATCGGCAGCCGCCCCTGCCGGTCCAGAACTCCTCGCATCCTCAACCGAGCTGCTACCTGGTGGTACAGGCCTGCACCATCGGGCGGACCGGGCGGCGCTACGGTCGGGACATGACCCCACGACGGCAGGCCGACCCCGCGGTGGGCGAGCGTGTCCGGGCTCGCCGCCTGCTTCGCGGGTGGAGCATCCGGTACGCCGCCAGCCGCGCCGGTGTCTCGCACGCCACCTGGAGCCGGATCGAACGGGGGCTGCAGGGGGCCGACAACCGGTTCATGCTGGCGGACCTGGCCGGAGCGCTCGACTGCACCCTGGCCGACCTGGCCGGGACGGGGGTTCCGGCGCCCGACCGGGCGACGTCGGCGGCGCAGGCCGGGGTGCTCGGCCTGCGCCGGGCCCTGGTCGACATCGACCTGAGCGAGCCGCCGTCCCGCCCGGCCCCGCCGCTCGCCGAACTGCGGCGCACGAATGCGCTGGCCGACGCGCTGTACCGGGCCTGCGACTACGCCGGCGCCGCCCGCGTCTACACCGATCTGCTGCGGGACCTGCACACCGAGACCGCCGGCCCGGATCACGCCGAGGCGCTGCGGCTGCTCTGCGAGGCCACTTCGAACGCCGCGACGGTCCTGCGCAACCTCGGCCATCCGCCGGACGCCTGGCTCGCCGCGGAACGGTGCCGGGACGCGGCCGAGGCCGCCGGGGACCCGGTGCTGCGCGGGCACGCCGCGTACGCCATGGCCCGGTCCGCTCTTGCCTGCGGCTCCGCCCAGCGGGGTCAGACGATCGCCGAGCGGGCGGTGAACGACCTCGGCGGCCACCTGTCCCGGCCCGGCGCCCCGGAGATCCTCGGCTCGCTGCAGCTGGTCGCCGCGCTGGCGAGCCACGCCCGCGGCCGCCTCGACGACAGCCGCGACTGGCTGGCCGAGGCCGCCGCACTGGCCCTGCGCACCGGCGAGACCGACACGATGGGCATGTTCTTCGGCCCCACGAACGTCAACATCTGGCAGATGAGCATCGAGGCCGGCGACGGCGACCCGATCCGTGTCGTGGAGATCGCCGGGCGCACCGATCCGTCGGCGATCGAGGCGGGCGTCCGCCAGGTCTTCTATTACGCCGACACCGCCCGCGCCCTGATCCGCCTCGGCGGCCGCGATCGCGAGGCGATCCGCTTCCTGCTCACCGCGGAGAGGATCGCCCCCCAGCACGTACGCACGTCAGCCGACCTGGCGACGGCCGTCCGCATCCTGCTGGAACGCTCCAACCGCCGGGCCGGCGGCACGGCGTTACGCGGGCTGTCGGAACGCATGAGCGTCCTTACCATGGCGCGATGAGTACAGAGATCGAGATCGTCGGCTACGACCCGGCCTGGCCGGCACGCTTCGCCGAGTTCGGCGCCGTGCTGCGCCGGGCGCTCGGTGACGTGGCGCTGCGCATCGACCACATCGGTTCGACGTCGGTGCCGGGTCTCGCCGCCAAGCCGGTCATCGACGTCCAGGTGTCGGTCGCGCGCCTCGAGCCGCAGGACCCGTTCCGTGATCCGCTCGTCGGCATCGGACTCGTGCACCACGCGAACAACCCGGACCGCACCAAGCGCTACTTCCGGGAGGCGCCGGGCCGGCCGCGCACCCACATCCACGTACGCCGGGCGGGCAGCTTCCCGGAACAGTTCGCCCTGCTGTTCCGCGACTTCCTGCGCGCCGATCAGGAGGTGGCCGACGGCTACGCGCAGGTCAAGCGCGCCCTCGCTGTGCAGTACCGCCACGACCGGGAGGCCTACACCGACGCCAAGTCGCCGATCTTCTGGGAGATCATTCAGCAGGCGGACGACTGGGCGCGGCGGACCGGGTGGGAGCCGCCGGCGAGCGACGCCTGACCTCCCGCGCGGCCGGCGGCGTGCCGTCTCATCGCTCGAACGGATCCCAGTGGGTGGCGTGCCGGAGCAGGGACAGCGCCAGGTCCCGGTGGGCCGCGGCCCAGCGGGTGTCGAAGAGGAAGAGCTGCTCGTAGCCGAAGAAGTCGTCGATGTAGCGGGCGACCTGGACGAGGTGCTCGCCGATCGCGACCCGGGTCTGCGGGAGCGGCTCCGGCCGCCGGTTGCGCAGGATCCGCTCGTGGCTCGGCGCGGTCCAGCCGGGCCCGACGGCGAGGTCGTACCCCTCGAGTGCGGCGTACCGGCCGGCGGCCGTGCCGATGCCGTCGTCGCCGGGACCGACGAGGGAGCGCAGCAGGTCGGTGTCGAAGCGTTCGCGGGTGTACGGCGTGTCGATCCGGCGCAGACGGCCGGCGAGTTCGGGCAGGGTGATGCCGGCGAAGACGGTCGCGCCTCGCTGATCGAGGTTGCTGCCGTTGTCGGCGGTGTTCGACCAGGCGATGCGGACCGCGTAGACGGAGTCCGGGCCGGGCGCCGGTGGACCGCCGGCGCGCAGCGCCAGTCCCGGGTCGAAGACCGCGCCCGGCCCGGCGGCGTCCGACGACAGCGGCCACTCGCCGTGGGCCAGGAAGGTCAGGTGGCCGGGGTGCGCGGCCACCGCCTCGTCCTCGATGAAGTAGTAGGCCAGGTCCACTTCGTCGTCGTCGGTGCGCACGCGCAGACCCCGCTCGTCGAGCCGGATCGGGTCGTCCGATTCGACCCAGAGGTGCTCGTCCAGCACCGCATGGAGTTCGGCGAGGGTCTGCGGGCAGGGCAGGTCGTGCTCCTCGATCTCCTCGAAGAGCGAGTCGAAGCCGTACGGGCCGCCGAAGAGGTCGGCGGTGAGCAACTCATCCGGATCCTCGTGTCGCCAGGACCGCTGGAACCAGCCGAGCACCGTCGTGTCCGGCAGGTGGCGGGCCAGTTTGCTGAACGGGGAATCCACCCGGGAACGCTCCATGAACCACACGCCCGGAAGCGTAAATGCGCCCATTGCACGGCATGACAGCCGGGCAGCGTCTTAAATGGTGTGAAACATATACCAAAGGGACAGGTAGATGAAGAACTCACGCATTGCGGCCCCCGTGCTCGTCGCCCTGGCCATGCTCGCCGCGCCGGCGTCGGGGCTTGCCACGGGCACGCCCGCCCTGGCCTCGGCCGGGATCCCGGCCGGGTCGGCGATCGCGGACCAGCCGGTGGAGAGTGTGGTGGTCAGCGGCAAGGGGACGGTCTTCGGCGACCCCGACACGCTCACCGTGAACTTCGCGGTGGAGACCAGCGCGCCGACCGTCGGTGAGGCGCTCGATCGGGCCGATGCGGCCGCGGGGCGGATGCGGGACTCCCTCGTACGCGGAGGGGTGGTGAAGAAGGATCTGCAGACGTCCGACGTCAACATCAGCGCGCGGCGCAATGACAAGGACAAGATCACGGGGTACGCCGTGACGCAGGCCCTGACCGCGCGATTCCGGAACGACGTGGCGAAAGCGGGAGCGGCGATCTCCGCGGCCGTCGCTGCGGGAGGCGACGCGGCCCGGCTCAACGGGATGTCGTTCTCGATCGGCGACGACACCGCGCTGCTCGCCGAGGCGCGCCGGAAGGCGTTCGCCGACGCGCGCGGCAAGGCCGAACTCTATGCGCGCGAGGCCGGCCGCACCCTGAGCCGTGTCATCAAGGTGACCGAGTCGTCGTCGAGCTGGGGCGGGCCGGTCGACGCGTTCAAGAACTACGCCTCCCTGGCCGCGGCCGACGCCGGCGTGCCGATCGAGCCGGGCCGCCAGGAGCTCACCGTCACCGTCACCGCCGAGTGGGCGTTCAAGGACTGACGAGATCTGCCAGTCTGGACGGCGTGATCGACGACTGGCTGCTGTTCCCCCGGCCCGGGGATCGCCACTGATGCGGCTCTCCCCCGAGGAATCCCGGCGCCGGTTCGCCGCCGCGCCGGTCGCCCGCCTGGCCACCGTCTCGGCCGCGGGCGTTCCCCACCTCGTGCCGGTGACCTTCGCGGTGCTCGGCGAGCGCATCGTCTTCGCCGTCGATCACAAGCCGAAGAGCACCACCCGCCTGCGGCGTCTGGACAACATCGCGGTACGACCGGACGTGGCCGTTCTCGCCGACGTCTACGACGACGACTGGTCGCGGCTGTGGTGGGCCCGCGCCGACGGGATCGCCCGCGTCCTGGACACCGACGACGAGGCGGTGGACGCGCTGGTGGCACGCTATCCGGCCTACGCGCAGCGCCGCCCGCACGGGCCGATCGTGTCGATCACGGTGACCGCCTGGTCGGGCTGGGCAGCGGCCGCGTAGAACCGCACGCGGGCGCCACATCTGGACAGGCGGCCATCGATCCGGTCGGGTCAAGAGCCCGGTTCAGCAGTTGGCGAGGAAGTCCCCCGCGTCGATGGCGCAGATGTCGGCGCCCGATCCGCCGGCCGCGGTGTCGCCGGCGGAGCCGTCCTGCACGTCGACGCGGTCGTCACCCGACTCTCCGGAGACGATGTCGACGCCGCTGCGATCGGTGAGCACGTCGTCGCCGCCCTGCCCCTTCAGGCTGTCGTTGCCCGGCCCGCCGTCGACGGTGTCGTCACCGCCACCGCCGGCCACATGGTCCGCGCCGGTGCCGCCGTCGATCGTGTCGTCGCCGCCACCACCGTTGATCCGGTCATTGCCCGCCCCGCCGACCAGCGTGTCGTCGCCACCGCCGCCGTTGATGACGTCGTCGCCGCCCAGGCCGCAGATCACGTCGCCGGCGCCGGTGCCGGTCAGCACGTCGTCGCCGCTGGTGCCGGTGACGACGCAGCCCTGGTCGCCGGGGACGGCGAGGTCACGCACGAAAACGTCCCGGAACCCGTTGGTGTCCCCCGCCACCAGGTTCGCCGCGTGCGACGCGAACGTCACGTGCCGGCCGTCGCCGCTGATGAATCCGTCGTCGGAGTCGCCGTCGCCCTGGCCGCCGCCGTCGGTGAGGCTGACGCGTTCGGTCGTGCCCGCCTGCCGGTCGCGCACGAACACGTCGGGGACGCCGTTGGTGTCCGCCGCGACCAGGTCGGACGCCTCCGACTGGAAGGCGACCCGGCGGCCGTCGTCGCTGATCGTCGGTGCGCTCGAGTGCCCGCCGGCCTCCCCGCCGCCGCCGGTGAGGCTCACGCGTGCGGTCGTGCCCGCCTGCCGGTCCCGGACGAACACGTCGGCGGCGTCGTTGGTGTCCGCCGCGACCAGGTCGGACGCGTCCGACCGGAAGGCGATGTAGCGGCCGTCGTCGCTGAGCGCGGCCCGGCCCAGCGACTGGCCGGTGCCCTGGCCGCCACCGGTGGCGACGCTGACCCGTTCGGTCGTCGCGGTCTGCAGGTCGTGCACGAAGAAGTCCGGCTGCGCGTTCGTGTCACCCGGCACCAGGTTGCCGGCCTCCGAGTAGAAGGCCACGTGGTCGCCGCTGCCGCTGATGGCCGGCTGGAGTCCGTACGAATCGGCCTGGGTGCCGCCGGAGGAGACGTTGACCCGCACGGTCGTGGCGGCCTGCCGGTCCCGGACGAAGACGTCGATCACGTCGTTGGTGTCGCCGGCGACCAGGTTCGGCGCGTTCGACATGAACGCGACCCGGTTGCCGTCGTCGGACACGGTCGCCAGCACCGAGAAGTCGGTGCCTTGCGCCCCGCCCGCGGCGACGCTGACCCGCTCGGTGACACCGGTCTGACGATCGTGCAGGAACACGTCGGGGAAGCCGTTCGTGTCGCCCGGCACCAGGTTGCCGGCGAGCGACGTGAAGACCACGAATCGCCCGTTCCCGCTGATCGCCGACTGGCCCGACGTGCTGTCGCCCTGGACGCCGCCGGAGGTGACGCTGACCCGCTCGGTGGTGCCGGCCTGCCGGTCCCGGACGAACACGTCCAGCTCGTCGTTGGTGTCGCCGGCGACCAGGTTCGTGGCGAACGAGTCGAACACGACATAACGGCCGTCGTCGCTGGCGTTGCCGCCGGGGAACTCGCTGATGATGTCGGCGTCGCCCTGCGTGCCCCCGGTAGCGACACTGATCCGCTCGGTGCCGGCTGCCGCCGCCGCCGGTGCGACGTCCAGCGTCACCGCGGCCAGTGTCGCCAGCGTGACCAGTGCTGCCCTTCGTGCCGTTCCGATTCCGCGCATGGCGTGGACGTCCTCCGGGTTCGTTCGGGAATGGGATGGAGTCAGCAGCGGGCGACGTCACCGGCGTCGATGAGGCAGGTGTCGCCACCGGATCCGCCGCCGGCGGTGTCGCCGCCCGCGCCGTCCTGCACGTCGACGCGGTCGTCACCCGACTCGCCGGACACGGTGTCGACGCCGCTGCGATCGGTCAGCACGTCGTCGCCGCCCTGGCCCTTCAGCCTGTCGCCGCCCGGCCCGCCGTCGATCGTGTCGTCGCCGCCACCACCGTTGATCCGGTCGTCACCCGCCCCGCCGATCAGCGTGTCGTCGCCACCGCCGCCGTTGATGACGTCGTCGCCGCCCAGGCCGCAGATCACGTCGTCGGCGCCGCTGCCGGTCAGCACGTCGTCGCCGCCGGTGCCGGTGACGGTGCAATCGCTCGTGGGGACGGCGGTCCCCCGTACGAAGACGTCTCTGTTGTCGTTGGAATCCCCTGCCACCAGGTTGGAGGCCTCCGAACCGAAGACGACGTGCCGGCCGTCGCCGCTGATGAACGCGGGATCCGAGTGGCCGTTCGCCTCGGCGCCACCGGCGGTGAGGCTGACGCGTCCGGTGGTGCCCGCCTGCCGGTCCCGGACGAAGATGTCGTTGACGCCGTTGGTGTCCGCGGCGACCAGATCAGGCGATCCCGACGGGAAGGCGACCAGGCGGCCGTCGTCGCTGAGCGTCGGAGCGCCGGCGCCGTCGGCGGCCTGCGTTCCGCCGGTGGCGACGCTGACCCGCTCGGTCGTGCCGGTCAGCCGGTCGCGGACGAACGCGTCACCGGTGCCGTTGGTGTCGGAGGCGACCAGATCGGAGGCGTACGACTCGAAGCCGACGAAGCGCCCGTCGTCGCTCATCGAGGACCGGCTGTTCGACGAGCTGGAGGCCTCGCCGCCACCCGTGGCGACGCTGACCCGCTCGGTCACCGCGGCCGGCAGGTCCCGGACGAAGACGTCGTCGAATCCGTTGGTGTCGCCCGGCACCATGTTGTCCGCGGCGGAGTGGAAGGAGACGTGCTCGCCGTCGCCACTGATGTGCGGAAGATTGGCGTTCTCGTTGCCCTGCGCGCCCGAGGAGGAGACGCTGACGCGGACCGTCGTGCCGGCCTGCCGGTCGCGCACGAACACGTCGGCGAACCCGTTCGTGTCACCCGGCACCAGGTCGGAGGCGAACGACAGGAACGCCACCCGGTTGCCGTCGTCGGACACCGCGGGAATCACCGACTGCTCGTTCGCCTGGCTCCCGGCGGTGCTGACGCTCACCCGCTCGGTGGCGCCGGTCTGCCGGTCGTGCAGGAAGATGTCGCCGTAGCCGTTGGTGTCGCCGGGCACGAGGTTGGACGCCTCCGACCCGAAGACCACGTACCGCCCGTCGCCGCTGATCGCCGAGAGGACCGAGACGCCGTCGCCCTGGACCCCACCGGACGAGACGCTGACCCGCTCGGTGGTTCCGGCCCGGCGATCCCGCACGAACACGTCGATGGCGTCGTTCGTGTCGCCGGGGACCAGGTTCGCCGCGAAGGAGTCGAACACGACGAAGCGGCCGTCATCGCTGGCCACCCCGTTGGGGACGTCCACGATGTTGAAGCCGTCGGCCTGCACGCCGTCACTGCTGACGGTGACCCGTTCGGTCGTGACCGCGGCGGCCGCCGGTTCGACGTCCAGAGTCGCCGCGGCCAATGTCACCAGCGCGACGAGTCCGATCTTCAGCATGGGAAACGCGTCCTTCCTGCCGAGCACACGCCGGGGCTCGGGTCGGGTTTCGCCGTCCTGATCGTAGAGGCGGCGACCTGCCCTGACCTGCGGTTCGCGGTATGTTCGGCGCCGGACAACGGGTGAGACGAGGACCACGACGCCATGAATGATCACTACGGCGGCGGCGTCGGCGACCTGCCGCGATCGATGGTCGAGGTCGTGTGGGCGTCACGGCGCCCGATGTGGGTGGCGCGCCCCGGACTGCGGCTCCTCGACTTTCCTGACCACCAGGAGGCCGATCGGGCGAGCCTGCAGCGATTCCCGCAGGAACGCGACGCCTCGATCGTGTGGGCCTCGGTCCCGCCGGCGCTCGTGATCAGTTCCGGTCGGGATGACGAGCGGGCGATCGCGGATTACCTGCGCGAGGACGGCGACGTGATCGTCATGTGGGACAGCCTCGCCCTCCCGAGCGTGCTGCTGAGCGCGGCGGAGGCGGCGGCTCGGGTGCCGGAGATCGTGGCGACGGCCGCGCTGCTCTGGCTCTATCGCCCGGACCGGGATCTCATCCTCGAGCGGAACTACTTCGAGGACACGGTGACGGTGGCCCGGATCCCCCGGCCCGGCTAGAGCAGGAAGTCCAGCACGGCCGGGGTGAAGCCCGGTCCCAGCTGGGGGATGTGCGCGCCTCCGTTGATCGTCCACGCCTGGACGGTCGACGTACCCCCGCAGCCCTCGCTCCAGACGTGCACCGATGTGTCCACACCGGGCAGACCGGCGTCCAGGTCGATGTCGGCGCCGTCGCGGCCCGGCGAGGCGCACCCGTCGGCCTCCACCCATCGGGCGACCGTCAGAGCCGCCGGCGGATAGGGGACGCCGTTGATCTCGCCGCCGCCGATCGCGATGGTCTCGTCGGCGTCGCCGTGGATGGCGAGCACGCTCACCGGCTCCGACGGGCGGCAACGGGCGGGGTCGTCGGCGCCGATGCCGGCGAGCGAGACCACCGCCGCGATCTGGTCGGCGTGGTCGCAGGCCATCCGCAACGCCATGGCTCCGCCGTTGGAATGGCCGATGACAGAGACACGATCAGGATCTATCCGGTACGTCCTGAGCACCGTGCCGATCAGGTCATGCAGGAAGAGCGAGTCATCGGGCGCGGGCGGGGAGAACGCGCAGCACGCGTCGGTGGCGTTCCAGAACCGCTCGCCGCCGCTCTCGGCCGTCCCGTCCGGGGTGACGTAGACGAATCCCCGCGACCGCGCCTCGGGGATCAGCCGCAGGTACGACTCCAGCTCCCGCGCGTCGGACCCGTAGCCGTGCAGGCCGACGACGAGAGGAGCGGGACGGTCCGGATCGTAGGACTCCGGCACGAACACGGTGACCTGCCGCCCGCCGATCTCCACCGTTGCGGAACCGGTCGACGGCATGAGGGCCGACGGCGCCGGGGACGGGGACGCGGACGAGCCACAACCGACCGTCAGCAGCACGGTCACCACCGCGGCCATGACTCCGGCGCATCGTGCCATCGTCCCTCCCCGGTCCCGACAGTATCGGGCTCAGACCAGGCGGACCACCAAGCGCGACCGGTCAGCGGAGCGCGGCGACGGCCTCGTCCACCGTGCGATAGGTCGGCAGCTCCGCGGTCAGCCGCATCGTCTCCAGAACGGTCCTCAGGAAGGCCGAGCTTCCGGCGAGCACCAGCTCACCGGACCGGCTCCGGGCCGCGTTGCGCCCCCTGATCAGCGCACCGACACCGGTCGAGTCCACCACGTCCGCATCGCTGAGGTCGACGACGACGGCCGGGCACGCCGCCACGGCCTCCTCCAGAACGGCCCACAACTCGACTGCCGTGTCGAGATCGATGTCGCCGGAGACGCGCACCACCGCCACGGACGCTTCCAGCTTCAGCGATACGTGCTGCATCTGCCGCTCCCACCTGTCGACCCAAATCATAGGAGCCGGGTACGCCGGCCCGCACACGCGCAGGAGCGACCCGTCGGGACTCGGCGTCACTCATCGGCGACCGCCGGCCACACCCTGCTCACTGCCGGGCCGCGATCGGCATTCGTCGGCACCCGGGGTGGGGTGCTCGGGGCCGCTGGAGTCTGAGACCGGAGCCGGCGCCGGCTCGGCCGATCGACACCTCAGACACCAGGAGTATCAATGACCCAGCCCAGCCGCCGAGCCCGCATCGTCCTCGCCGTGGTCACCGGCATCGTCACCGGCGCCTCCCGCGCGGTGGCCGACTGGCTGCTCGACCTCTTCCACGGCTGACGCGTCACCGGGCTGGTCTCCGGCCGGCTACGGTTCGAAGACCAGCCCGGCCGCGATCTCCCCGGCCCCGGTCAGCCCGAACCGGCGGATCTGTTCGGCGCCCACGGTGTCGCCGGCCCGCTCGCGCAGGCCGGCCAGCGCCCACAGGGCGCGGATGTTCCCGCGATCGAGGTCCTGCAGGTGAAGGGCCTCGGCTCCGGCGATGTCCCCCACGCGCTCACGCCGCCGTGCCAGCTCGCGCAAGGGGTGGAAGTCGCCCCGGTCCGCGGCCTTCGCGGCGTCCCCGTGGTTCTCCCGCAACCCGGTCAGCCCCCGCGGATATCGCGCTTCTCCCCGGCGACGCTCGACATCCTCATCACGATGCCCGGCGACGGATCCGGGCGATGGCGGACCGTCGGGAGGCAGGGTCCTGGCCCGGTCCGGGGCGGGATCCGCCCGGTCCCGGAGCCAGGCCAGCTCCCTCGCCGCATACTCGTTGCCGCGCTCGGCAGCCCGCCGATACAGAGCCTCCTCGGCGGCGAGGTCCCCGTCCCGCCGATGTCCCTGAGCCAGCTGCCGCAACGCGTAGTTGTCGCCTCGCTCGGCAGCCTCCCGGTACAGCGCGGCGGCGCCGTCGGAGTCGCCGCCGCGCTCCCGCCGAAAGGCCAGCTCCCGCATCGCGCGGGTGCTCCCGCGGTCGGCGGCCCGCTGGTAGAGCCAGACGGCATGCTGGTAGCGGCCCCGCTCCTCGGCCAGCCGGCCGAACCTTCTCAGCAGGTCGGGGTCGGTGACGGTGGTGGAGAACGCCCGCCACAGGCTGTCCGGCGGATAGATCGCGTTCCGTTCGGTACGGCCGATCTGCTCGAGGTAGTCGGCGAGCCGGTAACACGGCTGGGCACCTGGCGGCGATTGATCAGGCCGCAGGCGGATACGGGTCAGCGGGCCCCGGGTGCCGTGACACGGCTTGGCGGTGTAGGCGAGGGCCTGTTCGAACCAGTCGTCGCCGAGGGCGTCCCAGTCATGGTCATCGAGGTACCCGTGCGCCGCCTGCTCCAGCAACGCGTGCGGCAGGGCCGGGGAGTAACCGAGGCGACGGGCGTCCATCGCCACCTGGAGGACGGCCCGGGCCGCCGGCATGGTGTCCTTCGCCGTGCGGTAGCGCTCTTCGAGTGCGGGGGCGCCGGCCAGGTACTGAGCGATCCGGCCGTTCTCGGCATGGGCGGCGGCGTACCGCATGCGGGGATCGGTTCCCGGTGCCGCGAGGCCGGCCAGTTCAGCGGCGGAGAACGCGTCGGTGAGCGTGATCGCGCTGCTCTGCAGCAGGTCCCGGGCCTGAAGGTAGTCGTCCCGGCCGACGGCGGGCTCGGTCGCCAGGGCGTTCCAGTACTCCGGCCACAGCGTCGCCAGTACCAGCACCGGCTCCCGTCCCGGGTCGCCCAGCAGGGTCCGGAGACCGGCCGCGACCCGCTCGCCCAGACCCGGGTCGGCCGGCATCAGATAGTGCTGGGCCTCGTTCAGCCAGACGATCGTGTACGACCCGGCCCGTGCTAGGTCCGCCAGTGCGGCCTCCGGGCGGGTCGGGTCGTACGGATGCCACAGCGTCCACCGGTCCCGCTGCCGCTGGTCGAGGTAGCGCACCAGTTCCCAGCAGGCCCGGGTCTTCCCCGTCGACGAGCCACCGACCACGGTGATCAGCCGTGAGCGCCCGTCGTCCAGCATGCCGTCGACGATCGCCCGTAACTCCGCGTCGTGCGCGCGGGGCACGTACGCGGTCAGCGCGTCGCCGGTGCCGGCGCCCGGCAGCTGAATCGCCGGATGCACCTCCAGCCCGCCGGGTCCGGTGGGGTCGCATTCGCCGATAGGGCGGCCCAGCCGCGGCGACGGGGCTGCCGGCCGGGAGGTCCCGAGCGACGGCGTGACCCGCGCCGCGATCGCGAATTCGTCATCGCCGCAGATCCGCGCCAGCGTCCGCGCCACCGCGCGCACATCGTCGAGCTGTGCGGGCCCGCCGCGGCTGATGATCCGGTGGATGACGTCCTTCTTCGGGGAGCCGTCCAGCCGATCGTCTCCCGCGATGTGCTTCTCGAGGTCTTCGAGCGTGGGGCGGCCGGCCCTGTCGTGCAGTTCGTGAAGCAGATCGCGGACGTCGCGCTGCGATCCCTCGGGCAGATCGGGCCGGGCCAGCGCCCGCGGGCGGCGCGTCGGCACGCGTCCGGCGCCGGTCGCCACTGGCCGGCCACGCGTTGATCGAGACTTGTCAGCGTCCATCGCCGACCCAGGATGCCTCACCGCCGTCCCCGCCGTCACCCGCCCGCCGGGCGCCGCACCGCGATTGCCGGGATGCCGGCCGCCGCACCGCGCCGGCGGGATGCCGCTAGCTCAGCGCCCGGGTCACACTCCGGAGCAGCAGCAGCCCGATGCAGAGGACGGAGACGACGACGGCCGCCACCGCGAGCGAGCCGGACGACAGCGCCGCGCCGAACGCTCCGATCGACAAGACCGAGCCGAACGAGCCGATCGACAACGCCGAGCCGAACGAACCCATCGAACCGATCGACAACACCGAGCCGAAGGAGCCCACCGACAGGATCGAGCCGAGCGAGCCGACCGACAGGATGGAGTCCGACGAGTAGATGCTCAGAATGGAGTTGCTCGAGCGGTACGACAGAATGTTCATGCGGCGATGATCGTCGATGGACGCGGAATGGCGCGACCCCGGCGATTCACCACGTCCGCACGCGGGGCAGGGCGATGTTCAGCAGGTGCCGGAGTTCGGCCAGGCGCAGCAGCCGTCCCGCCACCAGATAACCGGCTCCACCCGCCAGGACGGCGGCGATCACGGAGACGAGAGCACCGGAGTCGATGAGCCGGAGCACGCCGGCGGCGCAGAGCCCGGCGGTGACGGTCGCCAGAAGGACTCGGGCGTGCGTACGAATCAAGCGACGCCCGTCGAGGTAACCCAATCGCCGGCGCAGCACCACGGCAGTCGTGTTGAGACCGACCGCATAGGCGACGGCGAATGCGACGGGAATACCGATGACGATGTCGCGTTCCGGCAGAATCCATCCGGCCACGGCGCATCCGCCGACACCGACGACCGCGACCAGAACGGTGATGAGCGCGGAGGTCCGGGTGTCCTGAAGCGCATACATTCCGCGCTGCAGAATCATGTAACTGGTGAAGGGGACGAGGGTCAGACCGAAAGCGGTGAGGACGAGACCCAGCATTCGTACGGTCGAGGCATCGCTGTTCCCGTGATCGAAGAGGACGACGGCGATATCCGGTCCGAGCAGCACGAAGGCGGCCGCGATCGGCGCCATGATCACCAGCGCGGTGCGGACCGCCCGGGACAGCCCGGTGGTGACCCGCTGATGCTCGCCGCGGGCGGCGTACTGGCTGAGCCGCGGCAGGATCGCCGTCATCACCGAGACCGCGATGACCGCGAACGGCACCAGGTAGACGGCGCTCGCGTTCTGGTAGGCGGTGATGCCGCCGGCCCCGGCCCAGGACGCCGTCCGGGTCGCCATCGCGGTCAGCGTCGTCGAGGCCGCGACGGACAGCAGCACCCAGATCCCGAGTCTCCCGATCCGCTTGATCGCGATGCCGCGCGGGTCCAGGTGCAGCCGGATCGGGAACCCGCTGCGGCGCAGCGCCCACACCACCAGCACGGTCTGCGCGCACACGCCGGCGGTCGTGCCGACGGCCAGCAGCAACAGGTGCCCGGTGCCCAGTTCGGTGCTGGTGCTGCCGCCGACCAGCAGATACGCGACGCCCACCCCGATCACGATGACGCTGTTCACCAGCGGCGCCCACGCCGGAGCCCCGAACCGGCCGCGCACGTTGAGGATCGCGCCGGCCGTCGCGCTGATGCCGTAGAACAGCATCTGCGGCAGGAAGTACCTGCTGAACAGGATCGCCAGCTCACGCTGCTCGGCGGTGAACCCGGGCGCGTACAGGTCGATCAGCAGCGGCGCCGCCACGACCGCGACGACCGCGACCGCGCCGAGAACGTAGACGATCAGCGACAGCAGCCGTTGCGCGTACAGCACCCCACCGTCCGGCTCGTCCAGCGCCGCCCGGGTCAGCAGCGGCACCACGATGCTCGCCATCGTCCCGCCGACGACGAGCTCATACACCGCGTTGGGCAACGTGTTCGCCACGTTGTAGGTGTCGAGCAGCCGGGTGCCGAGCCCGAGAGCGGCGGCCAGCACCAGAATCCGCAGGAACCCGGCGACCCGCGACGCAAGAGTCGCCACCGCCATCCGCTGCCCGGCCGCCCTGATCGAAGATCCTTCAGTCACGACACCTGCTTACCGTGTGCCCTCCAGCAGGTCACAGCCGGGCTGCGTGGTGGCGCGGCAGAACCCAGTGGCGGCTCTCCGGGTCGTCATAGATGGTCATGTACGACCGCGACGACAGCAGCAGCCGCGTGGTGAAGGCACCGCAGAGTTCCGTCGAGGGCAACCACACGAAGATCAGCAGCACCGGTACGAGAACGATCGGGATCAGCCACGGCCAGGGGCGCAGGAGGACGGCGGCCGGGACACCGTAGACCGCCGTCGTCCACAGGTACCACAGGGTCGCCGAAGCGGACCCCTCATAGCGCCAGAAGATCCCGGACGCCATCGCCGACCAGAACGGCCCGATCAGGGTCGGCCCGGCGGGGACCGGGGCCGGAACCAGGTAGCGCCACCAGCTCGGCCGGTGACCGTAGAGATGATTCAGGTACTGCCCGGCCGCCCGCCGGATGATCCAGCGGACGACAGCCGTGAAGGCGATGATGCCGATGCCGGCGCCGACGTACGCATTCGGGTTCGGCACCTCGAGTACGTCGGTGAGCACCAGGATCCCCACGGCCGTGGTCCCTACCAGAGCCCCGATGATTCCACCCCAGGCCAGCATCGAAGCCCATCGGTACGGGCTGATTCGCGACCACAGCGGCGCCGTCTCGATCAGCGCGAGGGGGCGGCCCGGCGCCGTCAACGCCTTCAGGTAGAGGTTCTTGCGCGGGAAACGCTCCAAGATCCGCAGGGAGTTGGCCAAACCCAGCAGCGTCACCAGGTTGGCGTCCGGCGGGAGACCCTTCTTGAGCGGGTAGGCGGTGGTCCGGTCCTCCAGGGTCGACCAGTTAGCCGTGGCGGGTGGCAGCCGATCCAGCTCCGCCGCGCAGTCCGCGTTCATCGCCAGCACGAGCAGCCGTCCGACGATGTCACGTACCACTCGGCGGTTCCGGTCGATGCCGGGGATGCTGAGGCAGTGCCAGAGCGGGGCGACCAGGGACGGCTCGTCGTCCGGCATCGTCGACGTGAGCAGGCTGATCGCCTCGGCCATCTCCGCGGTGGCGTGCTGTGACATGGCGAGCAGCACCTTGCCGGCTACCGGCGACTGCCCGCCGAACAGCGCGGTGACGATCCGCCGCTGGTACTCGCGGTCGGTGTGGTGAGCCGTCCACAACAGGCCCTGCACCAGGGCGTCGAAGGCGAGGTCCCGGGTCGCTGCGACCGGCGACTTCACCGCTTCGACGATCGCGGGCAGCAGGAGATGCGTGTCCTGCCCGATCATCACGCGCGCGCGGGCCCTGTCGATCAGGTCCTTCGCGATGTCGGCGGAGACCTCGGCCATGGCCAGGCAGTGGCAGGCCAGTTCCAGATGCTCGCCGGCGAGGCGGGTCAGGAACGGCTCGAGGTAGCGGTGCCCGGCGCCGCAGAACAGGACGGCGACCTGCCACCACTGGGGGTCGCCGGCGCGGTCCAGCAGGAACCGGTAGCCGTTCTGCGGATCGCGGACCAGCTGGGCGGCTGCCAGGTGTTCGTGCAGCGCCCGGTGCGCGAAGGCGTAGTGGCCGTCCTCGCTGGTCTGCGCGAGCAGCCCGGATCGGTCGATGATCTCATTGATGAAGGCTTTTCCGTCCTGAACCCGCGGCATGGTCCGGCCGCAGACCGCGAAGAAGTCGATCAACTCGGCATAGGTGAAGTCGGCGAACGGCGACGCCCGGGTCTCCGCGAGGTGCAGGGCCAGCTCGCGCAGGTAGCGGTGTTTGTCGTCGGCGCGGTACTTGTTCTGCCGCAGCTGGCCCTCGGCCTTGAAGTCGTGCCGGCGCAGCAGCTCGCGGACCATCTCGTCGTAGAAGTCGTCGACCGAGTTCGGGATCTCGTAGCCGACCAGTTGGGTGTACAACCCGAGGGAGATGGTCAGGACCAGCGGCACCCGGTGCATGTCCCATGTGCCGGAGGCCCGCACGTCGGCGAGGAACGCCTCGCGGGACCGGTGCGCGGTGAACTGCGAGGCCCGACGGTCCACGAACCGGGTGATCTCCGCGTCGCGCAGCGGGGCGATCACGTACGACAGGGCGGAGAACCAGCCGGACCAGTCGTCCTCGATCTGCCGGTAGTTCTGCCGGCGGCAGGTGATCACCACGCGGGCCAGCCCGGTCGGCAGATCCGCGTCCTCGTCCGCGGTGACGAACCGATGGACGGCGACCCGGACCGCGTCGTAGGTCGGCTGGGCCACCTCGTCGAGGCCGTCCAGCAGCACCACGATGCGGCCGCGCCGGAGCAGACGCCGGAACAGCGCCCGCGGATTGCCGTGGCCGGTGCGCTTGGCCAGCACGTCGAGGATGTGATCCTCCAGCTTGCCGCCGCGAGCGAGGAAGTCGGCGATCTGGCGCAGGGTCAACAGGATCGGGATCTCACCGGTACGGCCGATCTGGTTGAGGTCGCTGTCGCCGGCGGCGCGGCGCAGGAGGCCGGCGCCGTACGCCTTCAGGAGTGTGGATTTACCTGTTCCGGGGTCACCCAGGATGACGATGCGGTGCGGCCCGGACTCGGACAGCAGAGTGGACGCGGCGACCTGCGTACCGCTGCCCTCCCCCTCGGCCTGCACCGACAGGGAGATGTACGAGTCGGCGAGGCCGAGCGTCTCCTCGCGGTTGAGATAGATGTTGCGCAGCGTGCCGTACTCGGCGAGGAACCAGGTGCGGTACCGCCGCTGCGGCCGGCCCCACGCCCGGGTCAGCCAGCCGAGCAGGTTCGCCAGTCCGGTGCGGACCTGGCGGAAGAGCAGCGCGAGCGCCGGGAGGGCGAAGGCCAGGATGATGCCGACCTCGTCGGCGCTGAGGCCGAGATGCGCCTCGAACCACTCTTCCACACGCCCCCCTGGTCTGTCGGCGCATACATTCGCAGAAGCCGCGTGAAGATCACAACGCGGAGGACCTCGATGGACGGCGGATCATCCGAGTTGGGGTGGGCGGTACAGCCGATTGACGCTGATTGATAGGGGTGCCTACGGTCGCGGGCAGTAGACGTCTTCGGGCCGGTCGTCAGTCAGTGACCGGTCGATCTCCGCATGGGACCACCAACCCCAGGAACTCCGTCCGCCACGCCGGCGCGGCGGCGTGGCGCTTCGCCGAAGGGGGCGAGGCACCACCATGGCGGCACCGAATCATGCACCGCGGAATCTCGTACGGGCGGCGACCGTCCTGCTCATGCTGGTCGTCGTCGGGCTGGCGGGCGCGCCGACGTCGCACGCCGGCGGCAAGCCCACGATCAGCAAGGAGGCGTTCGGCAGCGTCGGCGGCCAGGCCGTCGAACGGTACACGCTGACCAACGGGCGCCTGCGCGTGCGGATCCTCACCTATGGCGGGATCCTGCAGACCGTCGAGACACCGGACCGGCACGGCACGCTCACGAATGTGACGCTGGGCTTCCCCGACCTGGCCGGCTACGTCGGCAGCGGCAACCCGCCCTACTTCGGCGCGATCATCGGCCGGTACGGCAACCGTATCGCGAAGGGCACGTTCACCCTGGACGGCGTCACCCACCACCTGGCGATCAACAACGACCCGAACCACCTGCACGGCGGTGTCACGGGTTTCGACAAGCGGGTCTGGCAGGCCACGCCGCTCGTCGGGCGTGACACGGTCGGCCTGAGGCTGACGCGGACCAGCCCGGACGGCGAGGAGAGCTATCCGGGCACGCTGCGCACCACGGTCACCTACACGCTCACCCGTGACCTGGGCATCCGGATGGACTACCGGGCCACCACCGACGAGGCGACGATCGTGAACCTCACGAACCACGCCTACTGGAACCTCGGCGGCGAGGGCACCGGCACCATCGACGACCACCGGCTGCTGATCAACGCGAGCCGGTACACGCCCGTCGACGCCACGCTGATCCCGACCGGCGCGATCGACCGGGTGGCCGGCACGCCGATGGACTTCACGAAGCCGGCCGCGATCGGGGCCGGGAACAGGAGCGGTTTCCCGCAGATCGTGTACGGCCGGGGTTACGACCACAACTGGGTCCTGAACCCGTTCACCGGCCTCGGAACGGCGGCGAAGGTCACCGACCGGGGCAGCGGGCGCACGCTCACCGTGCTGACCACCGAACCCGGACTCCAGTTCTACGCCGGCAACTTCCTCGACGGGACGCTCTATGGGACGAGCGGCCGCGCGTACCGGCAGGGTGATGGTTTCGCCCTGGAGACCCAGCACTTCCCCGACTCACCGAACCACGCGAACTTCCCGTCGACCGTTCTGAGGCCCGGTGGGGTGTACGCGACCACGACCGTCTACCAGTTCGGAATCTCCCGATGAGCAGAATCCCGAAGACCGTCGACCAGGCGGTGTCCACGCTCGATCTCAACCCCGTCACCCGGCGCCGGCTGCTCTCCGGAACCGGGCTGTTCAGCGCGTCGCTGGCTGCCGGCGCCCTGCTCAGCGCGTGCAGCAGCCAGGAGGAGACGCCCACCGGCGCGACCGGCAACTTCCCGTCCACCCCGAAGTGGAGGTTCAGCTTCGTCAACCACGTGACGACGAACCCGTTCTTCACCCCCACCCAGTACGGGATGGAGGACGCCGCGACCCTGCTCGGCATCGAGAAGCCGCAGTGGACCGGGTCGCAGAACTCGATCGTGGCGGAGATGGTGAACGCGATGAACACCGCCGTCGCCGCCAAGGTGGACGGCATCGCGGTGGCGGTGGTCGACAAGGACGCCTTCAACGCCCCGGTCGGCCAGGCGCTGGACGCCGGGATCCCGGTGGTGTCGTACAACGCCGACGGCGCCCGCGGGGATCCGGGCACCGCCCGGCTCGCCTACATCGGGCAGGGCCTGTACGAGTCCGGTTACGCCCTCGGCCGGCGGGCCCTGGAGCAGGTGGAGTCGGGTCCGGTGGCCGGTTTCATCGCCACCCCGGGCGCCCTCAACATCCAGCCCCGCATCGACGGCGCCCAGCAGGCGTTCGAGGACTCCGGCAAGGCGATCACGTTCACGGCGGTGGCGACGAACGCCGACGTCACCCGCGGCCTGTCGATCATCGACGCGTACGCGCAGGGCCACCAGGACCTGGCCGGGATGCTCGCGGTCGACGCCGGGTCCACGTCGTCGGTGGGGCAGGTCGTCAAGAAGTACGACATGCGGAGCAAGGCGCTCAAGGTCGCCGGCGGTTTCGACCTGATCCCGGAGACGCTCACCGGCGTCCAGGAGGGCAGCCTCGACTACACCATCGACCAGCAGCCCTACCTCCAGGGATTCCTGCCGGTCCTCTACCTCTACCTCTACAAGCTCTCCGGCGGCCTGCTGTCGCCGGGTGAGACGAACACCGGTCTGCTGTTCGTGACGAAGGACAACGTCGGCCCGTACCAGACGACGAAGACGCGCTACCAGGGTTCCACGACCGACAAGGTGCTGGTGGAGCGCAGCGGGCCGATCGCACATGGCTGAGCTGACGGAGACGAGGCGGCGGGTGGGCCGCGTGCCCGCCCGCCGCCTGCTCGACGGTTTCCTGCGCCGGCGTGAGGCGAGCGTGCTGCTCGTCGCGCTCGGTCTGATGATCTACTTCCGGGCGGCCAGCCCGGTCTTCCTGTCCCGGGACAACCTGGTCAACATCGCGCAGGCCACCGCGCCGGTCGCGATCGTGGCGGTCGGCATCGTGCTGCTGCTGGTCAGCGGCGAGATCGACCTGTCGGTCGGCATCGTGGCGGCGCTCGCGCCCTTCCTGTTCCACTTCGCGATCGACTTCTACGGCTTCCCGGTCTTCGCCGGTCTCCTGGTGGCGCTGCTCATCTCGGCCGGGATCGGGTTGTTCAACGGCCTGGTCGTCACGAAACTGAAGGTGCCGTCGTTCGTGACCACGCTCGGCACGTTCTTCGCGGTCCAGGGCATCCTGCTGATCACCTCGCACGCCTATCCGGTGCCGATCCCGGAGCCCGCGAAGGGGACTTTCCAGACCTGGCTCGGCGCCGGGCCCTGGGCCGGCATCACGTGGGCCGTAGTCATCGTGGCCGTCTTCCACGTGGTGCTCACCCGTACCAGATGGGGATTGCACACCATCTCGGTCGGCGGCAATCCGCTCGGGGCGACCGAAGCGGGTATCCGCGCGTCCCGCATCAAGATCGGCAATTTCATGGTGACCAGCACCCTCGGCGGCCTCGTGGGGATCATGGAGGCTTTCCGGATCAACACGATCGACCCCAACATCGGGGGCGGTACGACGCTCACCTTCTACGCGATCTCGGCAGCGGTGATCGGCGGCACCGCGCTGGCCGGCGGCTCGGGCACGATCGTCGGCGCGTTCCTCGGCGCGCTGGTCCTGGCCGAACTGCAGAACGGCTTCAACCTGATCGGGTACAGCGCCAACACGATCTTCCTGATCCTGGGGCTGGCCATCCTGGTCTCGATGATCGCCAACCAGTACCTGTCCCGGCTGCGGCGCGCGGGGAGGACGTGATGGCCTCGCTCCAGGTGCGCGGCGTCGCCAAGCGGTTCGGCGCGCTCACCGCGCTGAAGGACGTGAACCTGCACGTGGACAAGGGCGAGGTCCTCGGACTGATCGGCGACAACGGCGCCGGCAAGTCCACCCTCATGAAGATCATCTGTGGCTTCCACCGGCCGGACGCCGGCCGCATCCTGGTCGACGGCGACGAGGTGACCCTGCGCAGCGTCGATCACGCCCGGTCGCTCGGGATCGACACCGTCTACCAGGACCTCGCCCTGATCAACGAGCTGTCGGTCTACCACAACATGTTCCTCAACCGGGAACTCGTCCGGTGGCCGCTGCTCAACAACCGGGCCATGCGCCAGCGCGCCGAGGAGCACCTCAGGGACATGGGGGTGAACCTGCCGGACGTCACCGTCGAGGTGGCGAAACTGTCCGGTGGGCAGCGCCAGGCCATCGCCGTGGCCCGCTCGGTCTACTCCGACGCCAGGATCCTGCTGCTGGACGAGCCCCTCGCTGCCATGGGTGCCAAGGAGGGGATGCTCATCCTCGATCTGATCCGCGACCTGAAGGAGCGCGGCGACGTCGCGGTCATCATCATCGCGCACAACTACGCGCAGGTCCTCGACGTGTGCGACCGGGTGAACCTGCTGCAGCACGGCGAGATCACCTTCGACAAGCGCGCCGCCGACACATCGCTGGAGGAGCTGACCTCACTGGTGGTCGCCGAGTACCGGCAGCGCCGTTAGGCGGCCTGTTCCCACCACGCGTCGATCTCCGGCGGGTTGTCCACGTCGACGCGCTCGCCGGGGCGCGGCACCGCCAGCTGGACGCCTCGCGCCTTCGCCTCCCGCCAGGTGCGCTCGGCCGGCTCCGACCAGCGGTGCGGCGCCAGGTCGAACGTCGCCCAGTGCACCGGGATCATCAGCCCGCCGCGGACGTCCAGGTGGGCCGTGACGCCGTCCTCGGGGAACATGTGGATGTCGGCCCAGGTGTTCGCGTACGCCCCGACCTGCACGAGCGTGACGTCGAACGGGCCGTGCTCCCGGCCGATCCCCGCGAAGCCGTCGAAATAGCCGGTGTCGCCGGAGTAGAACACGCTCCTGGCCGGGCCCTTGATCACCCAGCTGGCCCAGAGGGTTTCGTCACGGCGGATGCCGCGTCCGGAGAAATGCCGGGCGGGGGTCGCGACGAACCTGAGATTCCCGATCTGTACGTCTTCGTGCCAGTCGAGTTCCACGATCCGCTCCGCGTCGACGCCCCATCGCTGCAGATGTGCGCCGACCCCGAGCGGAACCACGAAGCGGACCGTGGAGAGACGCCGGATCGTCGGGGCGTCCAAGTGGTCGTAGTGGTCGTGCGAGATCACCACGACGTCGATCGGCGGCAGATCCTCGAGGGCCACCGGCGGCTCGTGCAACCGGCTCGGACCGGCCAGCTGCGACGGCGAGCACCGCTTGCTCCACACCGGGTCGAGCAGGACGCGGCTGCCTTCGATCTCGATGAGCGCCGACGAGTGCCCGTACCAGGTGACGTGCAGGCCGTCGGCGCTCTCCGCGCTCGCACGCACCAGCGGCACCGGCTGACGCGGCCGCCGCGCGGCGCCCCCGGTCAGCGCCTCGAAGGCGATCTTGGGCATCGCGGCGAGCGGCAGAGAGGTGTCGGTGGGCACGCTGTTGCGGAAGCGGCCGTCGCGGTACTGGGGCGAAGCCAGGAGACGTTCCTTCGCAGTCATGCTCCGAATGTAAGCGGTGATAACAATGTAGTCAACGCTCACATGAATGTAGGGTGGTCCCATGAAATGCCGCCCCTACCACCACGGGGACCTCCGCGCCACGCTGCTCACCCTCGCCGAGAACACCCTGCGCGACCGCGGCCCCGGCGAGCTGTCGCTGCGTGAGCTGGCCCGCGAGGCAGGGGTGAGCCCGGCCGCACCGAGCCGTCATTTCCGGACCAAACAGGCACTTCTGGACGCGCTGGCAGTGGCCGGCTTCGAGCGCCTCACCGCGGCGATGACGGCGACGCTCGCCTCGACCGGTTCCTCGTTCGCGGAGCAGCTGGACGCGCTGACCCGTACCTATGTGGGATTCGCTCTGAAAAACGCCGCCCTGCTGGAGCTGATGTTCGCCCGCAAGCACGACCCCGACGCCCCGGCCGAGCTGGTCGAAGCCCCGCACCGCCTCATGGACGTGGCGACCCAGGTGATCAAAGACGGTCAGATCCGCGGCGAGGTCCGCCCCGGCCCGGTCGACGTGCTGGCCGTCCCGCTGATCGCCGCGCTCCAAGGTCTCACCACCCTGGCGCTCAACGGCGGCTTCTCCCCCGCCCAGATCGACCAGAGCCTGGACGAGACGATCAGCTTCACCCTGCGGGGCTTCAAGCCTTGATCGTACGGCCGGAGCCCTCGCCCCCCGTGCCTCACGCCGAAGCGGCAACCGCACCCTGTCCGGGCAGGTAGAAGCAGAGGTCCCGGGGGACCGGCGACGTCGCGAATCCGAGCGCGTCGTGGAGGTGACAGCCGTCCGGCGACGGAAACAGGACGGCCTGGACGGCACCCTGGCCGGCGGCGGCCGCGAGCCGGACCCGGGTGAGCGCGGTCCCGATCCCGCGGCGGCGCCACGGCCCGGCGACGCAGCAGTGGACGAGCAGCACCGCGTCCTCGAAGCGGAACGAGGTACTGGCGCCGACCGGAACACCCTGATCGAAAGCAGTCCAATGCCGGACCGGCCAGTCGGGGCCGAACCCGAGCCGCGCGGCGACCTCCACGCGCTGGTCGAGTTCACCGGCCTGATCCCACCAGCCGTCGCCGGCGTAGACGCCCTGGTTCAGGCGGAGCGCAGCCTCGCTGGTGACCTCATCGACCGGCCACTCCGGCGCGGGAACCCCGGTCAGCACGCCGCCCATGTTGTGCCCGGTCCGCTCCGGCACCAGTCCCCGGTCGATCAGCCGGGCGGTCACCTGCGGGTCCGGCGCCCCGGTGAGCAGCACCGACGCGGGCACCGCCTGCTCCCGCAGCCAGGCGACCAGAGCATCCACCTCGCCGAGGTCGTGGCGGCTCGACGGGCCGAGGACGGCGCCGTTCTCGGTGTTCGAGTCCAGACCCGTCGACACCGCGAACCCTTCCCCCACGCTGATCCGGGGGAATCCAGCCGCCGCCAGGCCGCGGAACCACGCCACCTGCGCCCGCTGCGCCGCTCCGGAGATGTCCACTACAGCGCCGAGATCGTCTTCGGCGAGCGCTCCGCCCTGCTCAGCGCGCGGATGATCGTCGCCGCCCCGTGCCGGCGCGCGGCCATCGCGCAGAGGACGCTCATGACGCGGTCCAAGCCGGCAGCGGGCAGCGGCGGCGGATCCACGCCGATGCTGGCGGCCAGGTCGTCGCCGTGGACGGCCAGTTCGAGCAGCCGCGTCGTCAGATAGTCGTCGAGGGTCAGTGCCCACGGCCCGAACGGCAACTGGATCATCCGATCGGCCGGTTCATCCGGCAGCCGCCGCCGCAGGTGTTGCACAGCGGTCATCGCCTCGCCGGCCTGAACCCGGGAACCACTGAGTGCGGCATCGGCGGAGATGCGGCGGATGTACGTGTTGACCTCGCTGTCGAGATCACCGTCCGTCCAGGTGGACCGTGCGTAGTGCTCGGTCAGCGAGATCCGCTCGTGCACGATCGGCGCGTCGAGCACCGGCGGCACCTGGGTGATCTGGTTCGCCAGGTGGCTGGCGAGCGCGCCGATCCGCATCCTGGCCAGCGCGCTCGGCGCCTCCCACCCGTCCGCCACGGCGGGATCCGCCAGGAACGCCGCCGTCACCGCCGCCGCTTCGAGGTACACCTCTCTGACCGCCATCACTCCAGTGTGGCCGCTTTCCCCCCACCGCGCTGTCGGCCTTTTCAGTGACTGACGATCGGCAGCGCCACGGTCAGCGGCCACGCCACGACGACCGCGCCGACCAGGGCGATCACCCAGGCCGGCGCCGCGAACCGGTTGAGGATTGCGCTCCACAACGCCTGCCAGAGCATCAGCCCGATCAGCGGGAAGAGCGCCAGCAGCACGAACCCGTGCGTCAGCCCGGTCACGGCAGCGGCGGTCAGCACCAGGATGAAGACGCCCGTGACAGCGAGCAGACGCAGCGGATCACCGCCCGAGATGCGCTCGGACGCAGAGGCGAGCAGGCCGAACGCCAGCCAGACGACCGCCAGCAACCACCAGCGATGGCCGGTCGGCCAGGCCCAGGTCATCCCGAGGTGCACCGGCAGCGCGATCGCGACCATCGCGTAGGGCAGGGCGGGGAGGAGGCGGGTTCCGCTGATCGTTCTTCTTTCCTGGTACGGGGTGAGCCATCTCCCGCCGATCAGAAGCAGCCCCCCGGTGACGGCCGCGTAGGCGGCCACGTACCCGGCCACGGCCAGCGGCAGCCGGGTGGTCGGCAGCAGCCGCGCCACGACGGCCGCGACGCCCGCCGCCAGACCCGCGACGACCACGAGCCGCACCACCGGACCCACCGTGCGACCCGGCAGTCCCCCGGCGGGTTCCGGCCGCGGGAACGCCGGCCCGGCGAGCGCCGCGACCAGCGGGTGGAAGCCGATCAGGAAGGCGAGCACCAGCAGGCCCGCGCCGAACAGACGCCGGGCCGGGAACGGGATGGCGTCGTCGGCGCTCGGCCGGTCGAACGCCTGGTCCAGCCACGCTGCGGTCGCACGATGGGTCTCGGGGGCGTACAGGATGGAGATGTGCTCCACCCACGGCACGATCCGGGCCTCCCGGTCGGCGCGCTCCGCCGCGACGCTGGTGGCCACCTCGCGGAAGTCCGGGAACTCCAGGGCGCCCGCCATGGTGAGCAGGCGCGACGGTCGTTCGGGGGACGCCACGACCGCGCTCGGCAGGGAGATCGCCACGGTCGCCGTCACGTCGGGGTGCGCGGCCGCATAACGGGTCACCGCACCCGCGCCCATCGAATGGCCCACCAGCGCGATCTTGGAGGAGTCGACGTCCGGCAGCGACCGCAGGTGGGCCACGGCGGTGGCCAGGTCCCGCTGGAGCGCCTCAGTGGACTCGTCGGTGCCCGCCACCTGGTCCGGCAGCGGTTCCGTGTTGGCGCCGTGACCGGTGAAGTCGAGCAGAACGACCACGTAGCCACGGGACGCCAGCGTGTCACCGAACGGCGCCATCAACTTCGCCGAACCGGAGAACCCGTGCGCCACGACCACGCCGGGGTGCTTGCCGCCGTCCGCCGGGTGCACTTCGGTGAGCGGGACACCGGCCGCGATCACCTGCTCGCGGCGCAGGTCACCCCCGGACCCGGCGAGCAGCCAGCCACCGGCGACCGCGAGGACGAGAAGCAGCAGCAGCGTACGTCTCACAGAGGGTCTCCCGGCGGCGCGTCAGACGGAGACCGGATCCTATCGGCGGCGTGCACACGGCGACGGCCGGCGTCATACGATGCGACCATGGCGCGTGAGGAGTCGACCCGGGCGCGCGCCGGCTTGCTGCGGATCCGCGCGGATGCGGAGACGGAGGCGGCGACGCTCGCCGCGAGTCTCGAAGCGCTGTTCGCCGCCTCCCGCGACTCGAACGCCGACGACGAGCACGACCCCGAGGGCGCCACGATCGGCTTCGAACGCGCCCAGCTCATCGCCCTGCTGACCGCCGCCCGCGACCGGATCACCGAGGTCGACGAGGCGCTCCGCCGGGTCGGTGACGGCAGCTATGGCATCTGCGAGCGCTGCGGCCGGCCGATCGCCGCGGAGCGCCTGGAGGTCCGCCCCTTCGCCCGCCACTGCATCAGCTGCGCCTGAGCTCTACCCGCGAATGATGTCGTCGATCAATTCGGCCAGCTCGGCGGGGATCGACAGGAACGGTGAGTGCGAGCTCGCCAGGTGGCGCACGTCGCCGGTCCGCTCGGCGAACCGGGTCTGCAGCTCCACCGGCAGGGAACGGTCCTCGTCGGTGACGATGTACGTGGCCGGGACGTCGTGCCACGCCGCATGGGTGATCTCGGTGGCGAACGACGCGAGGGTCTGGTCGACCAGCTGCGATGCGGCGGCTTCCGCCTCGGCCTCGGTGAGGTCGCCGTAGAGGGCGGTTCGCGGGTCGGCGGTCAGCGCGAAGAGGCCTGAGGTGTCGGCGGGCGCGGGCATGCCGTGCAGGGTGAACATCGATTCGCCGGCGTCCGGGACGTACGCCGCCAGATAGATGATGCGCGCGACCCCGGCAGCGGCTTCGGTGACCGGGATGCCCGCGTACGAGTGGGCGACGACCACGACCGGACCCTCGATCGCGTCGATCGCCGCGCGAATCACCGCCGCGTCGTCGTGGGCGTCGCCGACCGGGTCGATGCCGGCGCTGGGCAGTTCCGGCGTGACCGTCGAATATCCGAGTCCGTGCAGCTCATCGGCGAGCTTCTTCCAGGTGGCGGGCCGGTGCCAGGCGCCGTGCACGAGCATCACCGTCGTCATGTCCACTCCGTCTCAGACATAGTGTCGGACACTGTGTCCGACGGAGAGAACCGTACAACGGGCGATCTAGGATCGGCATATGCCGTCCACCACACGCCACCCCTCGGCCGGGCCTGACCGGCGCGCCGCCGTGCAGGCCCGGATCGTGGCCGCGACCGAACGCCTGCTGGCCGGCGGCGCGACCTTCACCGAGCTGGGCGTGCAGCGCATCGCCGCCGACGCCGGGGTCGCGCGGTCGACGTTCTACCTGCACTTCCGGGACAAGAGCGAGCTGGCACTGAGCCTGGCGGGCTCGCTGGCCGGCACGGCGTTCACGATGATGGACGCGTGGGACCCGGCCGCCCCGGACGCGCTGGAGACGTTCGAGCGCTCCATGACCGGCGTGGTCCGGTTCTACCGGGAACGGGCGACGGTGCTCGCTGCGGTGCTGGAGGTGACCGCGTACGACGAGGCCGTGCGCGACGCCTGGGCCGGGCAACTCGGCCAGTTCATCGCCCTGGCCGAGAAACTGCTCATCGCCGAACAAGCCGCCGGGCGCACCACCGCCGACCTGGACGCGGCCGCCGCCAGCCGGCTGATCATCTGGGGTGGGATGCAGACGATCGCTCATCAGGTGGCGTCCGGCGATCCGGCCCAGGACGACGCGGTGGCCCGGGAGCTCGCCCGGATCCAGTGGTACGGGACGTTCCGGCGTCCCGCCTGACCCGGAGAACAGCCGGATCAGAGCGGCCCGAAGGCCTCCTCGGTGGTGACGGTCAGGTTCAGGGTCTCCAGCACCGAGAGCAGGCGGCGTTCCTCGTACCGGAAATGGTTCTCCATGATGGCGCCCACCCCCTCCAGATGGTTGCGCAGCTCCTCGGCGTCGGCGGAGCGCTGGACGGCGGCGGTCAGGCTGCCGAGCAGGTGGGCGATCATCGAATGGTCCTGTTTGAGCTGCCGCAGCACCGGGGCCAGCTCCGGGTGAGCCGCCTCGATCGCCGGGAACAGGGTGTTGTCCTCGGCGCGGTGATGGCCGTCGAGGGCGGCGCAGAAGCCGCGGCAGTAGAGCAGCAGATCGTCGATCTCGAGTGATTCACCGGCCACCCGCAGCGCCGCCCGCAGGCGGCCGTGCACGGCACGCATCTCATGAGCCCAGGCCACCAGCCTGGAGGTGTCATTTCCGGTCACGGGGAGAGAAGCTCCTCGGGTCCCACGCCTCCATGCCTGACACGGTCTGCCACCGGCACGCGACGCTGGGCATCACCATACATACTCATGACCATGACCTATCCACCCCCGCTCTACCACGGTGACAAGGGTGAGGTGTCGGCGCTGTACCGACCGGCCGGCCAGGACCCGGAGCTCGTCTATCCCAACGGGACGAGGATTCACTACCTGTCGACGGGTGAGTCGACCGGCGGGCTCTTCGGGCTGTACCGGTGGGAGTGCGGGCCCGGCGTGACCGGACCCGAGCCGCATTTCCATCACTCCCTCTCCGAGTCGTTCTACATCCTCGACGGCGTACTGCGGATCTACGACGGCGAGCGGTGGATCGACGCCGAGCCGGGTGACTACGTGCACGTGCCGCCGGGTGGGATCCACGCCTTCAAGAACCAGTCCGGGGCGCCGGTGAGGATGCTGCTGCACTTCTCGCCGGGGGCGCCGCGGGAGGGGTACTTCGAAGGGCTGACCGAGGTCGCCGAGATGACCGAGGCCGAGCGGACCGCGTTCTACCTGGCACACGACAACATCTGGCAGTGAATCTCCGGGCGTGCTCGGATGAGGGGATGCGGTTCGACCTGGAGACCAAGGCTTCGCCCGATCTGGTACGCCGGGCGCTGACCGATTTCAGCGACCGCCGGCTTCAGATCTGGGACCGCACCCTCGATCCGGCGGCGTACGAGTTGCGCGAGCTCGGTGACACGTGGGCGGTCGCCCGGGAAGGCAGTGCGCGGTCGCCGTTCTGGGTGGTCGTCCGCTACGACTGGGCGGACCCCGAGCTGATCAGCTGGACGGTGGTGGAGAGCAGTTACGGCGGTGACGGCGAGGGTTTCGTCCGGATCCTGCCGCGCGACGGCGGCGGCAGCCGGGTGCACGCCGAGTGGACCGGCAGGAACGCCCGCTCCCAGCGGCTGATGCTCTACCTGCTGCACCACCTCCCCCTCGGCCGGCTGATCGGGCGGCTGTGGGCTTCGACGCTGGATCGGTACGCCGAACAGGGCTGACCCGGTACCTTTGCTTCCCGTGTCTGATCCACTGCGCCCGCACGACCCCCGCCGGATCGGCCGATATCGGATGCTGCGGCGGCTCGGGCAGGGCGGGATGGGCACGGTGTTCCTGGCCGAGGCGCCCGGCCCGAGGCACGTGGCCGTCAAGGTGATCCGGCCCGAATACGCGCACGAGGAGCACTACCGGGCGCGGTTCCGCAGCGAGGTCAGCCGGGCACGGCAGGTGCCGCCGTTCTGCACGGCCGAGGTGCTCGACGCCGACCCGGATCACGAGACGCCGTACCTGGTCGTCGAGTACGTGGACGGGCCCAGCCTGGACGAGGTGGTCCGGGAGAACGGGCCGCTGACCGGCGGCAGCCTGCACGGCGTGGCGGTCGGGGTGGCGACCGCGCTGGCCGCGATCCACGGCGCCGGGGTGATCCACCGGGATCTGAAACCGCGCAACGTGCTGTTCGCGCTCGGCACCCCGAAGGTGATCGACTTTGGGATCGCCCGGCCCCTGGAGCCGACGAGCTTCCACACGCGGGCCGAGGAGGTGGTCGGGACACTGGCGTACATGGCGCCGGAACGCCTCGACCCGGCGACCGATCGGCTGCTCACGCCGGCCGCCGACGTGTTCGCCTGGGGTGCCGTGGTGACGTTCGCGGGGACCGGTCGCACGCCGTTCGGCGGGGACAGCCCGGGTGTGACGGCGGCCCGGATCCTGACCCAGCCGCCGCGGATCGGGGACCTGCCTCCCTATCTCGCGCAACTGGTCGTCGCGGCGCTGGACAAGGAGCCGGCGAACCGGCCGACCGCGCCCGAACTGCTCGACCGGCTGCTGGTGCCGGGAACGCCGAGCGCGCTGCCGGTCGAGTTGCGGAGAGAAGCGGTGGCCGCGCGGCGGTCAGGCCACCGCGACGGCGATGCGGCGGCCGGCCGGGGAGGCGAGCGGGACGCCCCGCCGGATGGCGCACGGGAGGCCCGGCGGGGAGGCCGCCGGCACGGGAGCTCCGGACGTACCAGGAGAATGGCCGCCGCCGCCGTGGCCGTGGCGCTCGCCGGAGCCGGCGCCGGGATCGCCTTACGCAACCGCGACGAGGCGCCCCGCGCCGCGCAGACGACGGCGGTGACCGGACCGGCCGTCTTCGACTCGCTGCGGCAACCGGGCGGCCTGTTCTCCGAGAGCGCGTCGTGCGTCTATCGGAACGGGCTGCGGGTGGCGGCCGGCGGACGGTGCGGCTCCTACCTGCACACGGTGTTCCCGGCGGCGCAGGCCGTCCAGGTCACGGCGACGCTGGCCGGCGATCGGTCGTGTGCGGCGATCTGGTTCCGGGCGACCGACCAGAACGAGGAGGACGCGTTCGCCGACGCCTACCGCGTCTCGGTCTGCCCGGACGAGGTGTCGCTGGCCGGCTCGATCGGCGGCGCCGACGACCCGATCGCCTCGGTGCGGCGAGCCACTTCTCCCGGCGCGGCACATCTGATCCAACTGGTCGCCGACGAGCGGCAGGCCACGATCACGATCGACGGCAGCCCGGCGCTCCAAGGTCTCCTCACCGCGTCCACGCTGATCAGCGGGCGGGTGCTGCTCGGAACCGCCGGACGCGGACCGGTCACGTTCACCGACCTGCGGCTACGGTCCGGCACGGACGTCACGTCACCGGCCGTGCCCGGGTTCGTCACCGGTGACGCGCAGTTCACCGCCGGCGTGCACCTGATGTCGGACCAGGACAGGGTCGCCGTGGTGGAACCGGCCACGTACCCGAGCGGCGCCGACTACTGCCGCGAGCACGGCCTCGACTCCACGGCGGCGCAGTGCGCGAAGGAGCACGTGCCGGTCCTCAGCGGCACGCAGGTGACGCTGCCGGTGGTCGCCGACCCGGTCTACCGGGACTACCGCGGTGATCCGGCGAAGTGCCGTGACCCGCGGACCCTGGCCGGGACCTGCGAGGTGCCGTTCCGCGAGTTCACCATCCTGTCGGGCGAGCCGTCGCCGTGGCCCGCGCTGGTGACGGTCCGCGGCGGGAAGGTCGCCGAGATCGCCAAGATGGGCCTGAGCTGATTAACGCTTGACTTAATTAAGTGCAGACTGAAATAGTCGGGTCGTGCACGCGTTCGACGTACTCGGTGATCCGGTCCGGCGCCGGATCCTGGAGCTGCTCGCCGACGGCGAGCAGTCCGCCGGGGTCATCAGCGAGGTCATCAGGGCGGAGTTCGGCATCTCGGCGCCGGCGGTGTCGCAGCACCTCAAGGTGCTGCGCGAGGCCGGCTTCGCCGCGGTCCGGGCCGAGGGCACCCGCCGGCTCTACGCCGTGGAGGCCGAGCCGTTGCAGGAGGCCGCCGCCTGGCTGGAACGGTTCCGCCCGTTCTGGAACCAGCGCCTCGACGCCCTGGCGACCGAGCTCGCACGAGGAAAACGATCACGATCCACGAAGGGGAACCAATGATCGACATCGATCAGGTGAACGCCACCCATCGCGCGCTCGGTGAGATGCCCGTCGCGGGTGGGGCCGGTCGCTCACTGCTGCTGCGCCGCACCTACGACGCCGCGATCGAGGACGTCTGGGACGCCTGCACCGATCCGGACCGGCTGAGCCGCTGGATGGGCGCGGTCGAGGGCGACCTCCGGCTCGGCGGCACGTTCCAGCTCAAGGACAACGCGGGTGGCGACATCCTGCGGTGTGAGCCGCCCCGGCTGCTCGCGGTGACCTGGGTGATGGGCCCGGGCATGGCGACCGAGGTCGAGGTGCGTCTGACGCCCGCCGGCGACGACCGCACCACCGTCGAACTCGAGCACTCCACCCCGGCCGAGATCCTCGACGAGCTGCTGAAGCAGTACGGTCCCGGTGGCACGATCGGCGCCGGCGCCGGCTGGGATCTCGCGGTCCTCGGCCTCGGCCTGCACCTGAGCGGCGCCGACGTCGACCCGGCCACCTGGGAGGACACCCCGGAGGCGAAGGAGTTCGCCACCCGCAGCAGCCACGCCTGGGGCGCCGTCGTCCAGCAGACCTGGGGCGGCACCGACGAGGAGATCGCGGCGGCGGTGGCGTTCAGCGTGCAGCACTACGCGCCTGAGGCGTGAGATAGGCCGCCGACCGGCCCGGCGTAGAGAACACGGACCAGCCGGCGGACTCCCATCCTTTCATGATCACGCTCGTCGAGATCCACTGAGGGGTTTCTCCGTGGGCGCGCTCGCCGAGGTCTCGTGCCGCCCAGCTCGTCGGAGCCGTTCAGGCTCGGGCCGGGTCGACGAGCATTTTCGCGTGCTGGTCGGCTCGGCCCAGTTCCTCGAAGGCCTCGGCCACGCCGCCCAGGCCGACCACGCCGGTCAGCAGGGGGCGGGGGTCGATGCGGCGGCGGGCGACCATCCGCAGCGCCTCGCGGAACTCGACCGGGTCGTAGCAGAACGAGAACCGCAGATCGATCTCCTTGTTGCTGGCCATCGTGGGGCGGAACGTGTCCGGTTTCATGCACACGCCGACGACCACGACGCGGGAGCGGAACGGCGCCCGCGTGACGATCTCCTCGATGACGCCGGGCAGTCCCACGCACTCGAACACCACGGCCCCGCGCGGACCGGCGCCCATCCGCTGCGCCACCCGCATCGCCGTCCACCACGGCACGCCGGGCACCCGCCGCAGGTCACGCAGGGCGTCGAGGCCGGTGCTGTAGAGCGCGGTCGCCGAGGTGACCAGCTCCCGGCGGCCGGACAACGCGTCCCACGGCGACCGCACAGCGGGATCGACCACGATGTCGGCGCCGCAGGCACGGGCCAGGTCACGCCGGGCGGCGGCGAAATCGCTCGCCACCACGTGCCGTACCCCCGCCGCTTTGAGCATGAGGATCACCGCGAGCCCGATCGGACCGCACCCGATCACCACGGCGACGTCGTCGCGGCCGAGTTCGCCGCGCCGCACCGCGTGATGGGCCACCGCGAGGGGTTCGGTCAGCGCCGCGAGATCCGGGTCGACGCCGTCCGGCACCGGCATGGTAGCGGCCTCGGCGACCAGCATGTACTCGGCGTAGGCGCCCGGCGCGAACTCCGACAGCCCGGTCATGTGGACGTCGTCGCCGTGCTTGATCAGCGGCAGCGCGACGACGGCCTGCCCCGGCTTCCAGCGACGGCGGCAATCGGGTCCGTAGGCGTCGACGACACCGGTGAACTCGTGGCCCATCACGACGCTGTGCGAGCGCCGCATGAAGTCGGCGTACCCCACCTCGGCGGCCACGTCCGCGCTGGCCTCTGCCTCGTGCCGGACGTGCAGGTCCGACCCGCAGATGCCCGCTCGCGTCACCCGCAGCCGGATCTGCCCCGGTCCCGGCTCGGGCAGCGGGACCTCGGCCACCTCCAGATTCCCGTCCCGGACCACGACCGCCCTCATGCGCGCGCCTCCTGCCGCTGCCGTGTCCACACCAGATCCTCCTCGAGCCCGGCCCGCTTCGCCGCCCACACGTCCACCATCACGTTCTGCCGGAACGCCCACGGATAACGCCGACCCGCCCGCGGCATCATCGCCGCCGCCCGCGCCAGATAGCCCGACGGCATGTCCATGAACGGACCGGACAGATCAAGATCTTCAGGCGCCTTCGGTACGACGGAACTCCAGTTCTGATCGATCATCCGTCGCAGCAACCGGGCGACCAGCCGGGCGGTGGCGTCCGCCCGTACCGTCCAGGACAGATTGATGTAGCCGATGCAGACCGCGAGGTTCGGCAGCCCGCTGAGCAGCGTCCCGTGATAGGCGCAGCTCCGCGACAGGTCGACCGGCTCGCCGTCGACGCTGATCGCCACGCCGCCGAGCAGTTTGATCCGCAGCCCGGTGGCGGTCACCACGATGTCGGCCTCGACCACCTCGCCCGAGGTCAGCCGCACCCCCTCCGGCACGTACCGCTCGATGTGCCCGGTCACCACCGAGGCGTCACCGGCACGGATGGCCTGGTAGAGATCACCGTCCGGGGCGATGCACAGCCGCTGCTCCCACGGGTCGTACGGCGGGCGGAAGTGCTCGTCGGCCACCGCGGCGGACCCGGTGCCGGCGACCGCGCCCTTGCGCAGCAGCGCCCGCATCCGGTCCGGGAACCGCCGGCACGCCTGGTAGAGCGCCCACTGCATCGCGGTGTTCTTGGCCCGGGCGAGGCGGTGCGCCACCGGCAGCGGCAGGACGCGGCGCAGGCCGTTCGCGATGGCGTCGACCCGGGGCTGCGCCAGCACATATCCCGGGGTGCGCTGCAGCATCGTGACGTGCGCGGCCTCAGCGGCCATGGCGGGCACGACGGTCACCGCGGTGGCGCCGGAGCCGATCACCACGACACGCTTGCCCGCGTAGGACAGGCCGGCGGGCCAGAACTGCGGGTGCACGACGTCGCCGGCGAAGTCGCCGGGGATGGCGGGGTCGTGCGGGTGGTCGTAGTCGTAGTAGCCGGTGCCGAAGACGACGAAACGGCAGACGTACAGGGAAGGCTCCGACCCTCGCATGACCCGCACCCGCCACCGGGCATCGGCGCCGGACCAATCCGCGGAGATCACCCTGGTGTTGAACTGGATCTTCTGATCCAATCCGGTCTCGCGCGCGGTGTCCTGGATGTAGGCGAGCAGCTCGTCACCGTCGACGATCGACCGCTCACCGCGCCACGGGCGGAACGGGAACGCGAGCGTGAAGATGTCGGAGTCGGACCGCACGCCCGGATAGCGGAAGAGATCCCAGGTGCCGCCGAGCCGGTCGCGGGCCTCGGCGATGGTGAGGCTGAGTTCCGGGCAGCGTTCCCGGATGCGGTACGCGACGTCGATCCCGGAGATCCCGGCACCGATGACGAGCACATCGACGTGCGATTCCTCCGGCATGGCGGCCCCTTGCGTGTTTCCGGCGTGTGACACGCATCGTGCACGGGTTGTCACCCGAAAAACTTGATCCTCGCCGACAAATCCTTCGGTCTCACCCTGCGCGGGGGTACGCCCCACCAGCGGTGGCAGGCGCGGCTGAACGTCGCCTGCTCGGCGAACCCGAGCAGCGCCGACACGTCCCGGAACGGCAGGCGGGTCTCGGTGAGGTAGTGCCGGGCCCGGTCGCGGCGGATGTTGTCGACCAGGTGCGCATAGGTGGTGCCCTGCTCGGCGAGGCGGCGTTGCAGCGTGCGCGGGTGCATCGCCAGGGTCCGTGCCACCGTGTCCATTCCGGCGGTGCCGAAGGCGAGCAGTTCGGCGACGACAGCGCGGATCCGGCAGGTGAGGCCGTCTTCGCCGGGCAGCAGCGCGCGCAGGCGGGCTTCGGCATGCGCCCGTAGCCATGCCTGCGCTCCCTTCACCGGCCTATGGAGCAGATCTTGGTTGATCCGGAGCAGGGATTGCGCTTGGTCCGCGCGGATCGGCACTCGGTAGAACGCCTCGTGCCCGATCGCCGGCCGGTAGGAGAGGTGGACGCCGGCCAGGCCGTAGTCGTCGCCGAACAGCGCGGTCAGCGCGCGGTGCACGAACCCGAGCCCGGCGTCCATGGCCTGCACCGGCGGCGGCCCGCCCAGCTCACCGCGATAGCGCAGCCCGGCCATCCCCGGTTCGCCGTCCGGGTCCTCGATCCAGTCGACGTGCACCGCGTCGCTGTGCACGGTCAGGTAGCGCCCGGTCGCGGCGAGGACGTCCGCGCCGGTCCGGCAGTTCGCCAGCATCATCGCGAGCGGGCCGAGCGTGTCCAGGCCGTGCCGGGCGGCCATCCGCAAGCCGAGGTCCGGGCAGTCCAGCTCGCGGGCGGCCAGCTCCAGCAGGTCGGCGAGCCGGCGCTCGGCGATCGGCACATCGTCGTGGTCGAGCACCGCCACGTCCAGGCCGGCAGCGCGCACGAACGGCACCGGGTCGGCCCCCAGCCCGCGCACGACGTCGGCGAAACCGCTGATGCCCGCCGAACGAACGGTCGCCATGGCTATGCAGTCTTGCCTGCCAGCGGCTTCCTGACAACGAAACTGCTGTCCGCCCGGAACTTCGCGCTGCCGTCGTCCCAGCCGATCCGGAATTCGGTGCCGGTCCAGCGCAGGCAGAACTCCGGATAGTTGTGCGACCGCAACGTCACCGCGCCGGCCGTCGCGCCCGCTTCGGGACAGTACGTCGCATCCTCCCGGAAGATCGCGCTGCCGTCGGCGGTATGGGTGTAGATGAGCAGCTCGTAGTGCCTCAAGTAGCGGCCGTCCGCCGTCTGGAACGAAACACAACCGGGGTCGGCCAGGCCGTCCACGGCGTCGAATGTCGCGTTCTGCCGGCTCGCCTGGTCGTCCGCCGCGGCGATCGTGGCGGTGGTGGTCTCCCGGGCGGTGACGTATCCCCCACCGCTCCAAGCCAGCGAAACCCTCCCGCGGCGAACGGTGCCACCGGTCGCCGCGCTTTCTCCGCTCGCCGCGCTGGTCTCGCTGGCACCGCCGGCGCCGCTGGACCCGTTCCCCGTATTCCCCGTATTCCCCGCGCTCCCCTGCGCGGATCTTGGATCGCCGGACGCCGCGGATCTTGGAACGGACGGGAGCGTCGATTGTGGGACGCCCGCCCCCGGCCCGGCGGTGACCTGCGGAACAGCCCTCGGCGCCGCACTGCCGTCGCCGCCCGCGACAGGCACGATCACCGCAGCGGCCGCAGCGACACCGGCGATCGTCGCCACCACCGGATGCGCCGACATGGCACCCAGCACACCGGCCTTCACGCCTGCCACACCACCACCAGCACTCACCGCGGCTCCGGTGCCGGTGACGGTCGCCGCCAGGCTTTTCGCGAGGATCGTCTCGGTCAGTCCCGGTGGTGGCACGAGGGCCGGCACCGCCGCGAGCAGGCGTTCCACCGGTACCCGTTCCGGAGAGACCGCCGAGCAGATCGGGCAGGAGCGCACGTGCCGGGCCAGGCGTTTGCGCCACAGCGGACTCGGTGATCCGTTCCAGTCGTCGGCGAGGCCGGCCAGGCGTGCGCAGATCGGCTGGGCCGCGAGGGCCGCGGTCACGGCGCGGGCGAGGTCCAGTTGTTCGCGCATCCGCTGGATCCGTACGCCGGTGTGCGCCACCCCGAGACCGATCGCGGACGCCACCTCGTTCCGGGTCATCAGCCCGGCGGTCTCCTGCCACCACAGCGACAGCAGCGCCCGGTCCTCGTCGTCCAGCCAGCGCGCCGCCTCGGCGACCTCCCGGCGCTGCCCGGTGATCCGGGTACGCATCACCGCCATGGCCTCGACGTCGGCGCCGGGGTCGGCCGCGTCCGCCAGCTCGTCGAACGACGCCGCCCGGGACCGGGCGGACTGCCGCCGGCTCTGCCAGGTGCCGACCTGCCGTACGGCGATCGCTGCCAGCCACGGTTTGAAGCTGGCGGGCGCCCGCAGTCCGGCCAGATCCCGTACCGCCCTCAGCATCGTGTCCTGCACGACGTCGTCGGCGTCCTCCGGGCTGTCCACGGCGCGCGCCACGATGGTGTAGACGAACGGCAGGTGCTCGGCCAGCAACAGTTCCAGCGATCGGCGGTCGCCATGCTGCGCCGCCACGACGAGGCCGGCGATATGGGGATCGGTCGCTTTCATGGCCGGCTCACCCTATGACGCCGACCGGCCACCCGCCCAGACCGACCATGCGGACCGTCCCCGCATAACGTTTTTCAGGTCAGGTGGGCGATGCGGACTCCGGGCGCGGGCTGGGCGGGGATGTCGTCGGGGACCGTGCCGACGAACGCGGCGGAGTCGTCGCGGGGCTGGTAGCCGAGGTCGGCGCGGGCCCGGTCGTGACGCCAGATGCTTCCGGTGTTGGCGGAGACGCCGTGGTAGACGCCGAAGTGGACGCCGGTGGTGAGGGCGCCGGTGACGAGCCGGACCAGGTCGGGGCCGCTGAGCCAGCCGGGCAGCCAGCTGCGGGCCATCGGCTCGTCGCGGACACCGCCGAGGCGCAGGCAGATGACGCTGAGGCCGTGCTGGTCGGCGTAGAGGCGGCCCATGTTCTCGGTGAAGACCTTCACCACGCCGTACGCGCAGCACGGATACGGCACGACGTCCTCGCCGATCGAGGTCGCGCCGGCGTCGGCGGCGAGGTGCACGACCGTGTCGGCGCCGGTGCAGACGTCACGGGCGAACCCGGCGTCGGTGAGATCCCCGGTGATCACACCGTCGCCGGGCGTGCGGTCGGTCGACCGGAGCTCGTACGTGGAATCCAGCGCCGGGCGCAGGTACGCCGCCACTCCCCCGGCCGCGCCGGTGATCAGGACTGTCATGCGCCACGATTATGCCCGTTTATCCCCGGGTGAGCGTGGTAACAGGCAGCCATGGGCCGTACGAAGAGAATGCTCTTGATTGCCGGGCCGATCGCCGCCGGCGCCGTCGCGGTGGCCGCGGCCACCCGCGCGGGCCGCACCGGGCAGGCGCGCCGCCGCCATGTGGTGACCGTTTTCCGGCCACTGTCCGACCTGGAGTCCGAGCAGCTGCCGGGCTCGCTGCGGGAGATCGCCGCCGATGTGGAGATCACGTTGCGGGCCGCGCCCGGCGGCCGCGGGACCGAGATCGCGGTGCGTATCCCGGAGGGTTCGAAGGCCACCGGCGGTGACGTGCGGCGGGCGTTACGGGAGACCCGTTCGCTGCTGGAGGCCGGTGACGTGCTGCTGCCGTCCGGGCCGCCGACGACCACGCGGACGCTGACGAACCGGCCGTTGCAGGCGGCCACCCGGCACGGCCGTGAAGGAGGTCTGCTGTGAGGGCGTTGCAGTGGCAGGGCGTGAACAAGCTCGCGGTCGGGACGGTCCCGGATCCGGAGCTGCGTAATCCCGGCGACGTCATCGTCAAGGTGACCAAGACGGTGACCTGTGGTTCCGACCTGCATCTGCTGGGCGGATACATCCCGTTCATGGAGAAGGGCGACGTGCTCGGGCACGAGTTCCTCGGTGAGGTCGTCGAGGCCGGCCCGGACGTGCGTAACCACCGCGTCGGTGACCGGGTGGTGGTCTCGTCGTTCATCTCGTGCGGCAACTGCTGGTACTGCGACCAGAAGCTCTTCTCGCTCTGCGACAACGGCAACACCAACCCGGCGATCACCGAGACGCTCTGGGGTCACGCTCCGAGTGGCTGTTTCGGTTACTCGCACGCGATGGGCGGCAACGCGGGCAGTCACGCCGAGTACATCCGCGTGCCGTTCGCCGACGTGGGCGCGTTCACCGTGCCGGATGAGGTCAGCGACGAGCGGGCGCTGTTCGCCTCCGACTCGGCGTCGACCGGCTGGATGGGCGCCGACCTGGGCGGGGTCCAACCGGGCGATGTGGTCGCGGTCTGGGGCGCCGGCGCGGTCGGCCAGATGGCGGCGAAGGCGGCGGCGCTGCTCGGCGCGGACCGGGTCATCGTGATCGACCGCCTGGAGAACCGCCTTTCCCAGGTACGCCGGCACGCCGGTGCGGAGACCCTCAACTACGAGACCGACGACATCGCCGGTGAGCTGCGCGAACGCAGTGGCGGCCGGGGCCCGGACGTGTGCATCGAGGCGGTCGGCATGGAGGCGCACGCGACCGGCCTGCAATACGGCTACGACCAGCTCAAGCAGCAGCTCCGCCTGCAGACGGACCGCCCGATCGCGGTCCGCGACGCCATCCATGCCTGCCGCAAGGGCGGCTCGGTCTTCGTGCTGGGCGTCTACGCCGGGTTCGTCGACAAGTTCCCGCTCGGCGCGCTGATGAACAAGGGCCTGACCGTGCGCGGTGCGCAGATGCACGGCCAGCGCTACATCCCGATGCTGCTGCAGCGGATGGCGAAGGGCGAACTGGTCACCGAACACCTGGCCACCCATACGATGCCGCTGGAGGAGGCGCCGGAGGGCTACCGCATCTTCAAGAACAAAGAGGATGACTGCGTACGGGTGGTCTTCACCCCCTGACGGGGCCGCCAGCCCGCGACGAGGGCGGCGGCGAGGAGCAGTTCGGCGACGTCCCCGCCGTAGTACATCAGCTCGGCGCCGCCCCGCCGCTCCTGGTCCGGCACCGGGAGGTCGATCAACCCGGCGTACAGCAGCTGCGAGAAGACCGAGTGGAACGCGATGGCCACCCCGAGCACGACCAGCCGGGCCGGCACCGGCGGACGCCGCGGCGCCGGGTCGGGACCGGCGACCACCCAGGCGAACAGGTAGCCGGACAGCAGGAAGTGCACGTGGACCAGCAGCGCGAGAGCCGGTTCGCGGGTGGTGGCCGGGTAGAGCGCCGTGAGGTGGAGCAGTGCCACGCCCCCCAGGTTCAGCGCCAGCGCGGTCACCGGGTTCGCGATGAGGTGGACGAGGCGGTGGCGCAGGGTCCGGCCGATCAGGCGGGCGATCGGGCGGGGAACCGTACGCAGAAGGAGAGTGACCGGCGCGCCCAGGACGAGCCCCAGCGGCGCCAGCATGCCGATCAGTAGATGCTGCAGCGTGTGCGCCCGGAAACCGGTGGCGTCCAGGGTCAGACCGGTGACCAGCAGCGCCGCGCCGGCCAGGAAGAACAGGGTGCGGCGGGCCGGCCAGTCCCGGACCAGGGCGGCCAGGACCTCGTAGCCGATCGCCACCGCCACCACCAGGATCGCGGCGTCGAGGTGATGCGCGTGGCTCACCGGCGCAGAACCCGGCCGATCCCGATCAGCACCACGCCGAGGCCGAGGAAACCCAGATCCCACCAGAACTGGTACGGCCCGCCGTGCACATGATGAATGCCCAGCAGATGATGGTCGATCACGCCTTCGACCAGGTTGAACAGTCCCCAGCCGGTAAGCATCCACCCCCACAGCTCCCGTGACCGCCACACCCGGCCCCGGTTAGCGGTGATCCGGGAGTAGAGCAGCGACAGCCCGAGCAGCACGGCCAGCCAGGTGACGGTGTGGAAGATCCCGTCCCCCAGCGTGTTCATCCTCAGCCCGTCGACGGTGTCGGCCGGATAGACGCCGGTCAGCAGATGATGCCACTGCAGAACCTGGTGCAACAGGATGCCGTCGAGGAAGCCGCCGAGCCCGGCACCGAGCACGATGCCGGGCAGCGCAAGCTCACCACGGGTCGGGAGGGAGGTCTCGTTCACGGCGCCCGCCTACCCGCTCGGGCATCGATGAAACTAGCCCTCGACGCCGGTGGCGCTGTGGGCTGCGCCGACCGGTTTGGACTGGGAGCTGCCTCGCTGGCGGAGGTAGATGGAGAGGACGGCCATCGAGGCGACGGCGAGCAGTTCGGACTGCCAGTTCTGCAGGGTGCGGTTCCAGAAGTCGGGTTCGGTCACGTACCGGGTCCAGGTGACCGGGTCCTGCAGGTTGCCGAGCTGTTCCTCGTTGTAGGCGACCCGGCCCGCGATCGACTGGCCGAGCCAGGACAGCGTGAAGATCAGGCCCATGACCAGGCCGAGCGAGTTGGAGAAGAGCCACAGCTTGAGGCCCCGGGTGCGGGCCCACCGCGGCGACTCCCGGTCGGCGAACTCGCCGACCTTCTGCTCCTCGTCGGACTCGCGGCCGGCCTTGCCGAGCTCCTTCGACTCCGGGGAGCCCTTCTGGAGCAGCCACACCGTCAGATAGATGTAGAGGAAGAACTGGAGATATTCGGACTGCCAGTTCTCCAGGACGTCGGCGCCGAAGCTGGCCGAGGTGACGTACCGGCCGAAGGAGATCCGCGGCAGCCCTTCGGTGAGCTGCTGCTGGTTGAAGTCGGCGTGCCCGGCGACCGCCTGCCCGACCAGCACGACGAGGAAGAGCAGCAGGAAGACCAGGCCGAGCGAGTTCTCCCGCAGGAAACGCTTCATCGGTGGAGCACCCCCAGCGCGGTGAAGCCGATCAGGCCGGCGGCGACGATGAGCAGGAGGAGGATGAACAGGGTTCGCATGGTTCAGCTCCCCTGCAGGGCGCAGTCGTACGGCCGGGCGTCACCCTGCGGCGTGCATCCCGCCGCGACGACCCGCCAGCCGTCGTCGAAGACCGCGAGGAACACCGTGTCGCCGGGCAGGTGGACCTGAGCCCACTGGCCGTAGACGGAGGCGCCGCTGATCGGGCCGGGCTGGGGCAGATCCTCGTCGAGGACCGCTTCCGCGCACGGTCTGCCGGCCGAGTCCTCCAGTTCGGCGACCGTCTCCGGGGCCAGCACCGCGCACGCCTGCGCGCCGTCCCGCGCGGCCGTCGCCGACAGCAGCCGTTCGGCGGCCTGCGAGGCCGCCTCCTCCCGTCCGCCCACTTCGCCACAGCCCGCGAGCAGCAGCGCCGCGCCCGCGATCACGACCAGGGTCCGTTTCATGGCGGGTGGAGTAACCCACGGCGGCGGCTTTCAATCGTACGAGAATGGAAGGATGAGCTCTGCGTTGCTGATCACCGGCACGGTCGGATCGGGGAAGACCACTGTCGCGGAGGCGCTCGGCGACCAGCTCGCCGAGCGGCGGGTCCCGCACGCGGTCATCGACGTCGACTGGCTGCGGCGCGGCTGGCCCAGCCCGCCGGGTGACCCGTTCAACGCGGCGATGACGCTGCGCAACCTGCGGGCGGTGGCGCGCAACTTCCTGGAGGCGGGCGCGGACCGGCTGATCCTGGCCGGGGTGATCGAGAGCCGCGCGGAGCGGGACGCCTACCGGGAGGCCGTCGGTGTGCCGCTGACCGTCTGCCGCCTCCAGGTCGACCTGGCTCTGGTCCGCCGCCGGCTGACCCGGCGGCACGAGAACGACCCGGCCGGCCTCGGCTGGCACCTGCGCCGCTCCGGCGAACTCGACGGCATCCTGCGGACGGCCGCGGTCGAGGACGTGGTCGTCGACGCCGGTGAGCTACCGGTGAGCGCGGTGGCCGCCGAGGTCGGCCGGCACCTCTAACCACACTGCGGCAGGCCCAGGCCGCCGCGGAACCTCGGTTCCAGGTAGACCTCGGAGATGTACCCGGTCCGGCCGTCGGCGGCGGCCGCCCGGTACCAGAGTTCGGAGCGCGCGTTGTGCGGGTTGGCGGCGCCGGCGGCCACGTCGTAGTTGTGCATGACGCTGCCCTTGGCCTGGCACTGCACGGCGATGGCGGCGCCGCTCCACATCTCGGTGCCGGCCAGTTTGCAGCCGTTGCGGGCACACCGTGGCACCGGGCGCGCCGACAGGTAGGCGGGGGTGCCGTCCTCGGCCAGGCCGTCGGTGCCGAGCGCCACCTTGTTCTGCACGATCACCGGGATCGGCGCGGTGACGGCGGAGGTGGCGGGCTCGTCGTCGGTGACGAACGCGATCACCGCGAGGGTGGCGAGCGACGCGAGCAGGGCGGTGAGAGCGATGAGGCTTCTCGTGCGGTTCTTCGGGGTGGGCGCGTCCGGCTTGGCGGGTCGCTGCTCGGACAGCCGAGACCGGGCGTCGGCGAGCGCCTGCCGTTCGTCCTCGGTCGCGCCGAAGAGCACGGCCAGCCGGCGCAGCGTCTCCGGTGGCGGGAGCGTGCGCCCGGACAGATAGTTGCTCACGGTGTTGTGCGAGCCCGCTTTGGTACGGGCGGCGATGTCCCGCAGCGACAGCGGCGGGCAGTTGTTCGTCTCCGCGTGCCGGCGGCGCAGGAACCGCAGAGCAGCGCCGAAGTCGTCGCGTGTGTGGATGGCCGCGCCGTCGAACTGATCCATCGAGACCCTGTTCATCGCCGTACAACAGCGTCCAGAACTCCTGGCTGGACATGCTACGGCTCGGCCACGGTGGAGCGCCAGCATCGACGCCTATCGTGGAGGACATCGGACGTGAGCACCACCGACAGCGGGCGGGGACCGGTCATCGTCGCGATCATCGCGGCTCTGGCGGCCATCGTCGTGGCAGTGATCGGGCTGCCCGCCACTCAAGAGTGGATCAAGAAGCGGACCTGCGACGAGAACTTCGCGTTCACGGTGCCGTCCAGCGGGCAGATCATCAACGGGAACTCGGGGATCTCGGTGACCGGCACGACGTGCCGTCCCGGCGGCGACGAGGTCGGGTGGCTGTTCGAGTTCGATCACGACGACCGGACGTACTACTCGGTCAGCGAACGGCCGCTGGACGGCGAGCAGTGGGGCATCTTCGACCGGCCGATCGGCGACCCCGGCGACGACCACAAGAACTACCGTCTCGTGATCGTCGAGGGCGGCGACGACTGCAACCGGACGCTGATCGCGGCGGTGGACGGCAACGAGGGGTGGACGAGCTTCCCCGAGACGGCGGTCCCGGCCGGATGCAGGATCGGGCCGGGACGCGACATCGTGGTCAACCGCGGGAGATGACCGGTCAGCTGCCGGTGATGGACCAGTGCCAGGGCTCGGAGGGCAGGTTCACGAAGCCGTACTTTCCGGCGTTCGCGGCCATCCATTTGAAGGCGGCGCTCTTGCGGGTGTTGATGGTGCTGCCCCCGGAGGTCATGTCGATGGCGAGGCCGACCTCGTGCAGGGAGCGGCCGGGGATGGCGGTCGGGACGCGGCAGGACGAGGAGGGGGCGGTCCAGACGTCAGGGCAGCCGTTCGACTTGCGCAGCGCGATCTGCTGCTCGCGGGTGCGGAACCCGCCGCCGGACAGCTTCACGCCCGCCTTCGCCGCGTCGTCGATCATGCGCTGGAAGGAGAAGGCGACGACCCGGTTCACGGTGACGCCGTAGACCTGGGTGGTGCTGTACTTGACCCGGGCCTGGGTCACCACGGCCTCGCTGAGCTCGGTGGCCTGCGCGGCCAGGGCGGCCCGGTCCTTCGGCCAGGACGCGATGCGCTTCTCGGCGTAGGCGACGGTCTTCACCGCGGTGTCGTGCGCGGTGGTGGCGGCGGCCAGCTTCTTCGCGGCGGCCGCGTGCCGGGTCCGGGTGAGCGTGAGCGTGGCGGTGCTGGTCCGGGCGATGACGGCACGGCTCTTCACCAGGTCGTCGGCCTTCTTCACGGCGGCCGTCGCCTTCGCCACCCGGGTCTTGCTGGCCGGCTTCTGCTTCTTCGCCGCGACCAGGGCCTTCTTCGCCAGCTTGGCGGCGTTCTTCGCGCCGGCGTGCCGGGCGTACATGGTGCGCTCGGTGGCGACGGCCTTGTCCATGACCGCCTGCGCGTCCGTCTCGGCCTTCAGCGCGGCGGCCTCGTCGGCGCCGCGGGCGGCGGCGGTGGTCCGCAGCGCCGGCAGCTGGGTGGTGAGGCGGGCGGTGTACGTCTCCAGGTCGAACTTGCGGCGCATCGTCTCGGCCCAGCTCGTCCCCGCCGAGGCGGCGACGGTGGCGGCAGCGTCATCAGCGGCAGCCGCCTGAGCCGGCACAGCGCCGGCCGTGAGAATCAGGGCAATCGCCGGTCCGGCGGCAGCGATGGCAAACCGTCGTCGCGTCGTGCTCGTTCCCAAGATTGTGGCTCCTCCCCCGTGGCGGACGAGTCGTATCGACTGCGTCCGCCACCGACTTGAGGAAACCCGTCAGAGGAAAATGCCCGCGGCCAGGCCGAGCAGCGCCGACACGCCCAGAACGCGCAGCACCGGCCACTTCACCTTGAAGATCAGCACGCCGGCGACGACCGCGATCACCAGCGACGTCCACCGCACCGAGCCGAGCACCGGCAACTCCATCGCCCACGGGCCGTCGGTGACCTCGCCGAACAGCGTGTGCACCGCGAAGAACAGGCCCAGCGAGGCGATCACCCCGACCACCGCGGCGGTGATGCCGTTCAGAGCCGCCGACAGGGCGCTGTTGCCGCGCAGCGATTCGACGTAGGGGGCACCGAGCAGGATGAACAGGAAACACGGGACGAACGTCACCCACGTGGTCAGCAGCGACGCCAGCACGCCCGCCACCCACGGTTCCAGCGATCCGGGCTGGTGGTAGGCGCCGAGGAACGCCACGAACTGCACCACCATGATCAGCGGTCCGGGCGTGGATTCGGCGAGGGCGAGACCACGGACCATGTCGCCCGCCGAAAGCCACGCATAGTGTTCGACGGCCCGTTGGGCGACGAAGGCGAGGACGGCGTACGCCCCACCGAACGTGACGACGGCCGTACCGCTGAAGAAGAGCCCCTGCCGGGTGAAGACACTGCCGGTGCCGGTCGTGGCGGCGAAGACGGCGATCGGCAGGAACCAGAGGACCAGTCCCACCGTGAGGATGGTGATGGTCCGGCGGGCCGAGGGACGGTCGTGGTGCAGCATGTCGTCGGAGATCAGCGGCGCCGGCCCGTCCTCCGTCCTCGCCGTCGTCGCCGGACGGGGACGCCAGCGGTGCAGCACCCAGCCGGCCACCGCCGCCGCCGCGATGACCAGGGGGAACGGGATCCCGAACACGGCCAGAGCCAGGAACGCCGCCACGGCGAGGGCGATCAGCGCCGGGTTGGTCAGGGCGCGGCTGCCGACCCGCCAGACGGCCTGCGCCACGATCGCGACGACGGCCGGGGCGAGGCCGGCGAAGAGCGCCGTCACCACGGTGCTGTCGCCGTACAGGGCATAGATGAGGGAGAGGGCGAGCAGGGCCACCATGCCGGGGAGGACGAAAAGGGTCCCCGCGGCCAGGCCGCCGCGCATCCCGTTGAGCAACCAGCCCACGTAGATCGCGAGTTGCTGTGCCTCCGGGCCGGGCAGCAGCATGCAGTAGTTGAGGGCGTGCAGGAAGCGGCCCTGGCCGATCCACCGGCGTTCGTCGACGAGGTGCCGCTGCATCACGGCGATCTGCCCGGCCGGGCCGCCGAAGGTCTGCAACGAGATCAGGAACCAGGTGCGGACGGCTTCGCGGAACGGGACGACGTCCGTGGTGGTGCTCATGCCGGCGGCCGATCGAGGAGCAGGGCGCGGCGGTGGTACTCGTAGAGGCCGTCGAAGATCGGCGTGGTGACCCGCAGCGTCTGCTCGTCGTCGCCGATCATCGACAGGCCGCGCAGGACGACGTCGAGGCCGGCCGCCTCCGGAGCGTGGAACTTCTCGTCGTCGATGTCGGCCTCGTGCACGATCTCGGCGATCTTCCACAGCACCGGGTCGTGCAGCTCGTAGCGGCGCAGGATCGTCTCGAACGTGCAGTCGCCGCCGTGGTGGCCGAGGTCGACGCCACGCATGTCGAACGGCGTGGCGTCGGCGGGCACCGCGGACGGCGAGCCGACGAAGACGAACTCGGGCCGCGGGTCGATGTGCCGGCGGATCAGCCAGGCGCACGCGGCCCGGTCGATGTGCACCCCGGCCCGGGTCGCCCACTTCATGCGTGCTCCCCGTCGGCGGGGGCCAGGCTTTCGGCGGGGGCCGGGTTCCCGGCAGTGGCCAGGTTCTCGACGGCGGCGCGGGCCTGGTCGCGCTGCGCCGGCGGGAAGAAGTCGCGGCGGCCGATGCGGTGCAGCTCGGCCCTCAGCCGCCGCAGCACGCGAGCGCGCTCGGTGTCGGTGCCGCCGCCCGCCGCCACGGCCTCGTCGATGACGGCCTGATATTCGGCGGCCCGCGCCTGCCGCATCCCGGTCGCGATCTGCTGCTCCTGCTCCTCCACCGCCGGGCTGGCCAGCCACACCGTGGCCGAGCCCTCCGCCTCGACGATCTCCTCGGCGATCCAGTCGAACTGCTCCCGGGTGCGCGCGTCGGCCGGCAGGGCCACCAGGCCGTCGCCGAGCCGAGCCACGCCGAGCCGCTCGAACTTGCGCCACACCGCGATCCGCGGCCGTGACGGCTCGCGCGGTATCCGGTACGCCAGCAGCACCCATCCGGTCACGACGTGATGTAACCACGGTTACTCCTACGTCGCAAGCAGGGTTCGTAGGTATGCCGTGACCAGCGGATTTAGGTAACCGCTCCCGATGTGAGCACCCCTCCTCAACGACGACGATTGATCCATCAAACAGGAAACGAGGAGGACGGGTAACCATGCTGATGCATCCGGAGATCATGATGTCGCTGGCGAACGACCGGCACCGCGAGCTGGTCGCCGAGGCCGACCGCGGCCGTCTGCTGCGCAGCGCGCGCCGCGTCCTGGCGGCCAGGCGTGAGCCGGTTCGCGGCCAGCCGGCCACCGCGACGGCCACCGGTACGCTGGCGCCGTGCGAATCTACCGCGGTGGCGCCAGCCCGATGATGATCGGGCGGGACGGGGAGCTGAGCCGCCTGGCACAGCTCGCCGCCTCCGGGGAACCGGCCGTCGCGATCATCGCGGGCGAGCCGGGCATCGGGAAGACCAGGCTGGTGCACGAGCTGCTGGGGACACTCTCCCCGCAGACCGTCGTGCTGGTCGGTCAGGCCGAGCCCGGCTCGCTGTCCCGGCCGTACGAGGTGCTGCTCGACGCCGTCTCCGGGTTTCCCGGCGCCGGCGAGGAGAAGATCGCCGACCCCACGCTGAGCCCGGTGGAACGACTGCACGCCGGGCTCGCCATCCTGAACGGACTGATCGGCGCGCACCCCGCCGTCATCGTCTTCGAGGACCTGCACTGGGCCGACTCGGAGAGCGCCGCCCTGTTCGAGCGGATCGCCGACCAGCACGGCCCGCGTCTGCTGATCGGCACCTACCGGCCGGACGAGGTCACCCGCCGTCAGCCGGTGGCGGGTCTGCTGGCCCGGATGGAACGCCGCCACGCCGTCACCCACGTACGCCTGGATCGCCTGACGCCGGCGCAGACGGCCGCGCTGCTGGCCGCCGCGACCGGGAAGCCGGCGCCGCTGCGGGCCGCGACCGCCCTGCATCATCGGACCGGCGGCAATCCGTTCTTCCTGGAGGAGCTGCTGCGGGCGCTGCCCGGCTACGACGTGGAGGAGCTGGTCGAGCAGCCGCTGCCGTGGAGTCTCGCGGACGTGCTGCGCCGGCAGGTCGACGACCTCGACCCGGTCAGCCACCGGATCGTCGAGGCCGCCACCGTGCTCGGCCACCGCATCCCGTTCGACCTGCTCGCCGGGGTGACCGGCGCGGGCGAGGACGAGCTGATCGCGGTACTGCGCGACCTGGTCACCCGCGGGGTGCTGGTGGAGTCCGGTGAGGACGAGTTCGCGTTCCGGCACGCGCTGGTCCGCGAGGCGATCGCCGGGCAGCTGCTCGGCCGGCAGCGGCGGCGGCTGCACGAGGCCGCCCTCGACGTCCTGCTGCACGAGCGGGCGTCGGACCCGGCCATGGTGGCGCATCACGCCCGCGGCGCCGGCCGCTACGACGACATGATCACGGCGGCGCGGCAGGGCGCCGAGCTGTACCTCTCGATCGGGTCGGCCTACCAGGCGCTGCAGCTCGCCGAGATGGGTCTCGACGAGCAGCCCGACGACACGGCACTGCTCTCCTCGGCCGCCAACGCGGCCTGGCTGGCCGGGCTTCTGGACGAGGCCATCCAGTACGGCCGACGCTGGCGTGATCTCGCCGCCAGCAGCACCGACCGCGCTCTCTCGCTCTACCTGCTGGTGCGCCTCGCGTGGGAGTCGCGCGACACCGCCGAGATGCGGGCGCTCACCGAGGACATCGAGACGCTGATCGCTGAGCTGCCGCCCGGCGCCGACCAGGCCAAGGCGATGACCGCCATCGCGCAGTCCGCCTATCTGCGCGACGACTTCGACGCGGCGCTGCTCTGGGCCGACCGGGCTCTGGCGCTGGCCGACGAGTTCCGGCTGCCGAACGTACGCCTGGCCGCCCTGCTGGAGAAGGGTTCCACGCTCTCCGAGCTGCCGCGTACCGCCTCGGACGGCCGCAAGATGCTGTCCGCGCTGGTCGACGAGGCGGAGCAGGCCGGCGAGTGGGTCCTCGCGGCCCGCGCCCTGAACGCGCTGGTGCACGGCGAGCCGCCGAACGACCCGGAGGAGCACGCCGCCAACCTAGAACGGATGCGCGTCGACGCGGAGCGGGCCGGGTTCGAGTCGCTTGCCGTCGCCACCTACTTCCAGGGCCGGGCCCGGCTCGCCATCCGCGCCGGTGACCTGACCGCCGCGATCACGGCGCTCGAAGAAGGCCGCGAACAGGACCGCGGCTATCAGCGCCGAGGCCGCTGGGCCGACTACCACGGCGTCTTCCTGGCCGGGCTCTACCTGGAGGCGGGCGAGCTGGACCGGGTCGAGCAGCTGATCGCCAGCATCACGACGCTGCCGGACAACCCGCCGACCACCGTCCCCGGGCTCGTCTTCCACCTGGCGTGCCGCCGCGGCGACCGGCCGCGCGCCGAGGCCGCCCTCGACGATCTGTTCACCGCCCTCGAAGGCCAGTCGTGGCGCAGCGGCGAACAGGCCCACGACCTGATCTCCGCCGCCATCGAACTGGGCCTGCCGCCCGACCTGCTCGACCGGATGGCCGCCGAACTGCTCGACGCCGACGTGTGGGACGCCCTGCGAACACTGGTCGAGGCCCAGGTCGACGAGGCACACGGCCGGCACGACGCCGCTCTCGACCGCTATCTCTCCATCGTCGACGCGCACATCTTCTCCCCCGCCACCCGCGGCACGGTCCGGACCGGCGCGGCCCGCTGCCTGATCGCCACCGGCCGCCTCGCCGATGCCGCCGCGCACGTGGACGCGGCCGGACCGCTGCTGTCCGGCTGGCGTGGCTGGCGGGTCGTGCAACGGGAACGGATCCGGGCCCAGCTCGGACCGTCCCCGTCCGCGCTCACCCCTCGTGAGCTCGAAGTCGCGATGCTGATCAGTGACGGCCTGACCAACGCCGAGCTGGCGCAGCGGCTCTACATCTCGCCGAAGACCGCTGCCGTCCACGTCTCGAACATCCTGCGCAAGCTGGGCGTCACCTCACGCACCGAGGTCACCGGCCGCCTGTCCGCATTGTGAGACGCTGGGCGGGTGACAACCCTCGACCTCATCGGATGGGCCGGCTCCGCGCTGCTCGTCTGGTCCCTCCTGCAGAGCCGCCTGCTCCGGCTGCGCGCCCTCAACCTGGCCGGCTGCGTGGTCCTGCTCGGCTTCAACGCGGCGATCGGCGTGTGGCCGATGGTCGGCCTCAACATCGTCCTCGCCGCGATCAACATCTGGTACCTGTGGCGGATGCTGGCCACCCGGCACGACGCGGCGACGTACCAGGTGGTGGAGGTGCGCACCGACGACGAGTTCCTGGCGCACACGTTGCGGCTGCACCACGACGACATCCTCCGGTTCAATCCTTCCTTCTCCCGCCGAGGTGATGAAGCGGCGTTCCTCGTCGTCAGTGGCGACGAGGTCGTCGGGGTGGTGCTGTTCCGGGCGGCCGGTGACGGGGTGGCGCAGGTCGTGCTCGACTACGTGACCCAGCGGTACCGCGATTTCACCCCGGGCGAGTTCGTCTTCCGCCAGAGCCGCTACTTCGCCGACCGCGGTTGCCGCACCGTGCTGACGCCACCGGGGATGCGGTCGCCGTACTACGCCCGTCTGGGCTTCCAGCCACGCGGCGACTCCTACGCGCTGGAACTCTAGGTCCGGGCTTGCCCCTGACGCTGCGTCAACCTGCACGCTGGATCACACGGTGCGGGAGGGAACAGTTCGCGACCCAGGGCTACTGATGTGCCCGCGGTGGCCGGACGTAACCCGCACATCACGATCCACGCCAAGGTCGCGAGCCATCACGGCGCGATCGCCGACGCGGTCCGCGGCGTCGCCGGTTGAGGCGGTCTGGAGCCCATGCTCACGATCAGCCGGCTCGCCTCCTACGCCGGGGTGACAGTGCCGGACTGCTCGCACCGTCACCAGACCGGCCTGCTCGCCGAGCCCGGCCTGCTCGCCGAGCCCGGCCGCGACCACTCCGGCTACCGCAGCTACGACGCCGCCGCCGTCGTGCGGCTGGTCCGGATCCGCGTGCCGGCGGATGCGGGCGTGCCCCTCGCGCGGGTGCGGGAACTCCTCGACGCCGGCCCCGACGAGTTCGCCCGGGCAGTCGAGGAGATCGACAAAACATCGAGCGCCGGCATCCGCCGTCTCCGGAGCGACCGCACGCGGATCGCCGAACTCGCCGCCGGTGATCACCTGGCCCTTCCCCGGAGCGTCGTGGACCACCTCGACCGGCTGCGCGGGCTCGGCGTCGGCGAGACCTACGTCGATCGCGAACGGGACGCCCGGATCATGCTCGCCGCCCAGGCGCCGCAGATCATCGCCTCCGTGATCGCCGAGAAGAACCCGTTACCTGGACCAGAACCCGGACGTCACCCGGCTTTATCGCCTCCTCGGCTCCGCGCCGGACTGACCGCCGGACGATCCGCGAATCGTCGAGCTCGCCGACCTCGTCGAGCGACTCCGCATCCGCGCTGTCCGGAGCGGCGAACTGGCGATCGTCGGCACCGATCGGCCGGACCCGATCGCGGCCCTGCTGGACGCGGCCATGACCGAGCCCGCACCGGTGGCCCCGCGGCTGCCGGCGATCGTCGAGCAACGCGGGTGGCGTGCCTGGACACAGCTCGAACGCATCCCCGAGGACCCCACCGCCTGACGCACCGGCAGCATCATGAGCGGACCGGTTCAGAAATTCCCACATCGGGATTGACGTTTCGCACGAGTGCTCCTCCCGTTGCGCGAACCGCGCCCGGCCGCGCCCTCTCGAAGCGGTGGAACACCACACCGAGCACGACCAGCACCACCGCGAACGCCGGCAGCCACACCAACCGGTGCGCCACCCACCCCGGACCCGGCAGGTCATGCAGGCCCGGCAGCGCCCCGAAGAACCCGCCGGCGAACGTGACCAGGAGCATCGCGGTCTGATGCCAGCAGTACGCCGTCATCGCGCAGAGATTGAGCACGACGACCGGAACCCACACCACCGGCCTCTCCAGCACCCGCCGCAGCCACGGCCGGACCAGCAGGAACGCGCCGATCTGCGCCAGCCCGAGCCCGACCGCGAACAACGTCGGCGGCGCGAGGTTGGACCGCCCGTCCCCCGGCACACCCACAGCGGACGCCGGATAGCCGGCGATCAGCACGAGCCCGGCACAGGTGACGACACCGACAGGCAGGAGGAAGGCACCGGCACGACGAGGCAGAGCCCTGTCCGCCAGAGCGATCCCGAGCAGATAGGGCACCGCCCACCCCGCCAGAACATCCACCATCGCGAGCACCGGCGAGAGGTCCGCGCCGGCTTGCCCGATCGCGTGAGGAGGCAGGATGGCTGCGCCGCGTTCCACGATCGCGGGAGGACGGGAGGACAGCACATCGCTGAGCCCCACCACCGCTGCCGGCGACAGCGCGGACCAGACGCCCCACCGAGCGACCACCGCGCGCAACAACGGAGTCAGCGCGGTCAGGACCAGGAATATCGCCAGGAACCACAATGGATGGATCACCAGGGACCCGATCAGCCGCCGGGTGCCGGACGGCACGCCGGTCAGCCACAACACGAGCAGGATGACGGCCCACACCAGGGCGAACGCCAGCACCGGCCGGGACAGGCGGGACAGCCGGGAGGACAACCACGGCCACGGTCTCCGGCGGCGCAGCCCGCACGCCGCCGCATAGCCGCCCGCGAAGAAGAACGGCGCGAGCGTCTGCAGCACCCACGTCGCCGGCACCAGCCCCGGCGAGGAGGAGAGCGGACTGACCCCACGCCAGGACGGCCCGGCCACGACCGCCGTCACGAGCCAGTGCCCGAGCACCACACCGGCGATCGCCACCGCACGCAGGGCGTCGATGGTGCGGTCACGGTGAAGGGGCGTCGCGAACATGCCGTCAACGGTCCCGCCTTCGCCGCCCCGGCGCATCGGACCACGGTCGGCTCTTTCGGAGCCGGTCTCGGCCCCTGGTTCTACCACCGTGGTCCGACGGCACCACCGGCGCTAAACTGCGATTCGGATGTTCAACCGCCTCGGGAGGGTGTTCCCGCACCCTTCCGGGGACCCGTCCATCAGGACGGCAGGTCTGCTCGCAGAAGAGACGGCGGGATCACTCGCAGAAGACGCGCACCTTCGCATCCGGCTGATCGACCTCCACGGTCACCTCGTCGAGATGATCGACGAGCGCCTCCAGCTCCTCCGGCTTGAGCTGCGTCAGGTCGAAATGCACGCCCGACTTGGCCATCTCGGCATTGGCCTTGTCGAGCGCCTGCGGCGGGATCAAGGCCGTCAGCCGAACGCCGGCGCGCAGCAATTGCAGCGGCACCCGCACATTGACGCGTCCCTTCTCCCCGTCGTCGAGGGTGTCGACGAGGACCCGGAGGTACTTCGGCTTGACGCCCCGGGCGGCCGGCGTGGCACCCCAGGCGGCCGGCGGCGGCGTGGCCGCGGACTGTTCGCGGTCCAGGGCGGCGAGCAGCTGATCCGCCTCGTCCGCCGTGATCTTGCCGTCGGCCAGCATGCCGAGGATGGACCTGCGTTGTTCGGACATTCGAACCTCTCCTAACGGATGGTCACGAGAACGGCCGTGCGGCCGTGCTCGATGTCGACCTCGGTACCGGGCAGCGCCATGACGATGCTCCACCCGGCGGCGAGGGCCCGCGCCACGTCGACACGGAAGACGAGACAGGCAACGATCGCCACAAGACCGAGAAGGATCAGCAGCGGCGCGAGAACGACCGCCACGAGCAGCACCGGAATCCACAGCGAGATCGGCCGGCGGCCAGGGCGCGCGATCCGCACCGCCACGACCTGCGGAATCACCGCCGACGCTCCAAGATCGCGCCGGGAGGAACCGGGCGGCTGGAAGCCCAGCCGCCAGGGGCCCAGCCACCGGGAGAAGCCGAGCCACCGGGAGAAGCCGAGCCGCCGGGAGCCCAGCCGACAAACGTCCAGCCGGCGAATGCCCAACCGCTGAGCGGCACCCGCGGCATCATGACCGGCCTTCCAGCTCGGCCAGCGCCTCCTGAGCCGTGATCTCGCCACGCCCCAGCCGGTCGATCACGTCCGCCTGCGGTGGCGCCGGATCGGTCTCGACGAAATCGAGCATCTGGGAGATCCGGTTGAGCCGCGACTTGATCGTCGGATAGCTCACCCCGAAGATCTTCTCCATCTGCTTGATCGAGCCGTGGCACTGCACGAACGCCGTGACGAACACCTGGTCCTCGACGCCGAGTTGAGCCAGCTGCGGCAGCTCGAACTCACCCTCGATGGCGATGCCACTGCCCGCCAGCCGCACCCGCTCGACAACGAACGGCTGCCCCCGCGTCAGGTTCGTGAGATCTTGCCAATCTGTCATATGTCAACGTTACTCACGACGTACATTAATTTTCAAGAAGTTGATCTTAAGATTCTTGAAGAGACCTCCCAGATCCGCTGAGCATCCGACGCACTGCGCAGCCGGGAGTAGAGCTTCTGCTCGGCCGGCGGACCGGACAGATGACCGAAACCGGCCGGGCCGAAGAAGAGACCGTCGTCCGGCGAGATCGCGGCGAGCAGGGCCGGCAGCGCCGCGGTCTCCGGCGTGCCCACGAGCAGGCCCCTCTTCGAAAGACCGCGGATGATCCGTACGCCGACAGTGTCGCTCCCCCGACCCAACTCCGGACGCGCCGCGAGCAGACTCGTCGGCGCGATGCCGGGGTGCGCGAGGTTGCTGGTGATCCCCCAGCCCCCGGACCGGCTGCGCCGCGCGAGCTCCAGCCCGGACAACCCGAATGCGATCTTGGACTGGCTGTAGGCCCGGCGCCCGCTGTAGGACTTCTCCCAGTTGAGGTCGTCCCAGTTGATCGCGTTCTCGTCGGCGGCCACGCTGATCTGCGAGACGACCCGGGCCCGACCGGCCCGCAGCTGCGGCATCAGGTGCTCGACCAGCGCGAAGTGACCGAGATGATTGCTGCCCCACTGCAGCTCGAACCCGTCCTCGGTGGTCTGCCGGCTCGGCGGCGTCATCACCCCGGCGTTGAGGATCAGATAGTCGATCGGCCTCGGGAAGGTGGCGCCGAACGCCTCCACCGAAGCCAGCGACGCCAGGTCGAGGTCGGCCAGGGAGACCGCCGACGACGGGATCCGCGCCATCGCGGCAGCCCCTTTGGCCCGGTTGCGGACCGGCATGATCACCTCGGCGCCGGCCTCCGCCAGACGCCGCGCGATCACCAGGCCGACGCCGTCGCTGGCACCGGTGACGACGGCGAGTTTGCCCGACATGTCAGGAAGAGTGATGTCCATGCCGGCAATGCTGCGGGATCGCGCGAGGCGCATCCACGGCCTGACGATCCCAGGCTACGCAGCGCCACCGGTGATAGAACCGAACTTGTGATGATCGATCGAGCCGGGCTCGCCGAGTTCCTGCGCCGCCGTCGCGAGACCCTGCAACCCGAGGACGTCGGCCTGCCACGCGGGCAACGACGCCGCACGTCCGGGCTGCGCCGCGAAGAGGTCGCCACGCTCTGCCACATCTCCGCCGACTACTACAGCCGCCTCGAACGCGAGCGTGGCCCGCACCCGTCCGAGCAGATGATCGCCTCGATCGCGCAGGGCCTGCACCTGTCCCACGACGAGCGCGACCACCTCTTCCGGCTGGCCGGCCACCACCCGCCGGCCCGGGGCCCGATCGGCGAGCACATCAGCCCCGGCATGCTGCGCATCTTCGACCGGCTCACCGACGACACCCCCGCCGAGATCACCACCGAACTGGGCGAGACGCTGCGGCAGACCCCGCTCGGGCTGGCGCTGACCGGCGACCTCACCCGCTACACCGGGCCGTCCCGCAGCATCGGCTACCGCTGGTTCACCGACCCGGCGGTCCGCGAGCTCTACCATCCCGACGACCACGAGATGCACTCCCGCGTCTTCGCCTCAGGACTACGCAGCGTGGTCACCCTGCGCGGCCCGAAGTCGTGGGCCGCCCATCTGCAGAGCCTGCTCATGGCGAGCAGCGCGGAGTTCCGCCGGGTCTGGGACGACCACGAGATCGGCCTCCGATACCGCCACCTCAAACGGTACGTCCACCCGCACGTCGGCCACCTCGAACTGACATGCCAGGCCCTCCTCGACCCGGACGAGGGCCACTCCCTGCTCGTCTACACGGCGGCTCCCGGGACCGAGAGCTACGAGAAACTGCAGCTCCTGTCGGTCATCGGCTCGCAGCAGCTGACTCGCTAGCGAACGAGTCCTCCGACGGGGGTGCGCTTCCGCCCTGGGGCTCGGAGGCCGTCATGATCGTGGTGATGGCGGCCTGGTCCTGGGTTGACGGCAGGCCCCAGCCCGGCTGGTACCCGTACACGAGATCAAGGCTCTTCGACGAAGTGCGTCCATCGAGGATCTCGACGGAATCGGTGCTGATCAGGCCCGGGTGCTCGACCCCGCAGGCCTCGGCGACCTTGAGCAGGTCGCGGCGCAGCGTCTTGATGTAGTTCGCCGCGCGCACCGACTTGAGCGCGGGATCGAGGCCGCGGGTCAGCCACGTGTTCTGCGTGGCGACGCCGGTCGGGCAGGTGTCGGTGTGGCACTTCTGCGCCTGGATGCACCCGATCGCGAGCATCGCCTCACGACCGACATTGACCATGTCGCAGCCGAGCGCGAACGCCACGATCGCGTTGTCCGGCAGGCCCAGTTTGCCGGCGCCGATGAAGACCACCTTCTCGTGCAGCCCGCGTTCGGCGAAGAGTTTGTAGACGCGCGCGAATCCGACCTGGAACGGCAGCGACACGGTGTCCGTGAAGATCAGCGGCGCGGCGCCGGTCCCGCCCTCACCGCCGTCGATCGTCACGAAGTCGACGCCCCGCCCGGTCGTCGCCATCAGGGCGGTCAGCTCTTCCCAGAAGCCCAGGTCGCCGACCGCCGCCTTGATCCCCACGGGCAGCCCGGTCTCGTCGGCGAGCAGTTCCACCCAGTCGAGCAGGCTGTCGGTGTCGTCGAACTCGGCGTGCCGGGACGGGCTGATGCAGTCGACGCCCTGCGGGATGCCACGGGTCTCGGCGATCTCTTTCGACACCTTGGCGGCGGGTAGCAGTCCGCCGAGGCTGGGTTTGGCGCCCTGACTGAGTTTGATCTCAATCGCCTTGACCGGGTTCTTCGCGACGTTTGCTTTGAGCCGCTCCAGGTCGAAACGTCCGTTCTCGTCCCGGCAGCCGAAGTACGAGGTGCCGATCTGGAAGATCAGGTCGCCACCCTTGCGATGGTAGGGCGAGAGCGCGCCCTCCCCCGTGTTCTGCAGGCACCCGGCGATCGCCGCGCCCCGATTCAGCGCCTCGATCGCCGCGCCGGAGAGCGAGCCGAAACTCATCCCGGAGATGTTCACCACCGATTCAGGACGAAAGGCCTTCTTCCGTACGCGGGAAGCACCGAGAACCTTCGCACACGGCACATAGGCCTCATAGCCGGCCGACGGGTTGGATCGTGGCACCGCCCGGCCGAACGTCCTGTGCTTGATGATCGGGTATCCGGACGTGTACTCGATGTCGTTGTCGGTCCCGAACCCGAAGTAGTTGTTCTCCTTCTTCGCCGACGCGTACACCCACCGCCGCTGATCCCTGGTGAACGGCCGTTCCTCGTTGTTGCCGGCCACCACGTACTGCCGCAACTCCGGCCCGATCGCCTCGATCAGGTAGCGCCCGTGCCCGAGCACCGGGAAGTTCCGCAGCAACGCATGATCACGCTGCAGCAGATCCCGCACCGCGACCGCCGCCACCGCCGCACCAGCGGCCGCCGCGGCCGCGCGTAGACCCCGACTCATGCTGCCTTCTTGACCGCTCAGAAGTTCTCTAAACCCGGCCCGATGAGTTCCGCGTCCCCGCCCGGTCCTACCCGCATGACTGACATCGCCGCTACTCCCGCACCCGCCCTCAACCGCACGCTGTGGGTCTTCCAGATCCTCCTCGGCGCCTTCATGATCGTCGCCTCGGCCGCCCCCAAGCTGGTGGGCGAGACCAACGCCGTCCAGACGTTCGACGACATGGGCGCGCCCACCTGGTTCCGCTACTTCATCGGCGTGGTCGAACTGGCCGGTGGCGTAGGCCTGCTGATCCCCCGCCTGACCCGCGCCGCCGCGATCGGCCTGATGCTGCTGATGGTCGGCGCCACTTATACCCAGCTCTTCATCCTCGACGGCGGAGCGATAGCCCTGACCCCGGTGATCCTCTTCTTCTGCTTCGCCTTCATCGCCTGGGGCCGCCGCCCCAGTTCCCGCCGCCCCAGTTCCCGCCGCCCTGCTTGATCTTGCAGTCGATCGACGGATGGCTCGGACCGCATCCGGCGGCATCCTCGGAATCCGGCGCACCCGGGACAGTCCCGGACAGCGCGTCAGCGGAGGACCGCCATGCCCCACACCATCATCGACGGTACGGCCACGCCCGTGCACCGCCTCGGCCTGCACGGGCACCGTATCGGCTCCGCACTCGGCAGGGCGTCGGCGGCGGAGTTCGCCGGAACCTTCGTCCTGGTGGTCGCCATCGCCACCACCGCTGTGGCGGCGACCCTGCACACTCCCGGCAGCACCGTCCTCGGCGGCGCCACCGTGCCGGTAGCCGCCACCGCGGCGCTCACTGCGATGATCGTCGTACTGGGCGGGGTCAGCGGCGGCCACTTCAACCCGGCCGTCACCGTCGCCCTGGCCGTCATCGGGCGTTTCCCCTGGTCACACGTCGCGCTCTACGCAGCGGCGCAGCTGGCCGGCGGTGTGGCGGCGGGTCTCGCCGTCTGGGGTTTCGCCGGTCCGCCAGGTCGATCGGCGGCCGCTCTCGGCGCCACCACCCCGGCGCCCGGCGTCAACGGCCTGCGCGTACTGCTGATCGAGGCCGTAGTCACGTTCCTGCTCGTCCTGGTCATCGTGGCCGTCGCCGCCGACCCGTCGACGCCCCGATCGAGGGCCGCCCTCACGATCGGCGTCACCCTGGGCCTCGCGATCCTTCTCAGCGGCCCGCTCACCGGCGCCGGCGTCAACCCGGCCCGTGCCCTCGGCCCGATGCTGGTAGCCGGCCACCTCACCGACTGGTGGGCGTACCTGCTGGGCCCCCTGGCCGGCGGCGCGGCGGCCACCCTCCTCTACGACCGCCTGCTCCCCGCCACGCGCCACCCCTGATGCATCCACCCGGCTTGGTAGCGTGACCGGCTCGGGGAGGTCGAGCGTGGTCAACGTCGTGGTGCAGCGTCCTGCGCGCCGGTCCGTGGTGATCGTGGCAGCGGTGGTGCTCGGAGTCCTGGCGTTCGCGGCCGACGCCGTTGACGGTGCTGCCGGGCCGGTCATGATCGCGCTGGTCAGCAGCGGTCTCGCCTGGGGATCGGCGGCTCTGCTGGCCGGGCGGGCGGCCCCGGACCGCCGCAGTGCGATGACCGGCGCCACCGCGCTGCTGGTGACGGCGACGCTCGTCTACTACCTGCTCATCCTCGTGGTCAGTCGCCGATGGAGCGGTGGCACGCTGGTGGACGGGTCGTCGGCGGACGGGTACGGCCTCCGTTCGCTGGCGGTCATGACCACGGTCTGGCTGCTCATATCGGTGGACGCCGGTCCGGCGCTGGGCCTGCTCGGCCGGGCGACCCGCACGGCGCGGCTGCCGATCGCCGCACTGGCAGCGGGCGCCGCGTGCGGGTTGCTGTCCGGCCAGGGCTGGCAGAGCGCCAGGACCGCGCCACCCTGGCGCCTCCTCCAGGTGATCACGGACGGCGGCGTCGCCAGAGGATTCGTCGCCGCGCAACTCGTGGCGGTCGCTCTCCCACTCGTGGTGCTCGCGTGGCTGGCCACCGCCGGACGTCTGTGGCGTGCCTGGCCGATCCTGCTGCTCGCCACGGCCGCCACCACGACGCTGAGCGCGGTGTGCTGGCATCTGCTCCGCACGGCCGCGAACCACCTGGGCTGACGAGACGATCAGCGACTCCCTCGGAAGATGCGGAGGAAGAAGAGGAACACGTTGAGGATGTCGAGGAAGATGGACGCGGCCAGCAGCGGCGCCACCTCGATGTCGCGGGATCGGCGCAGGCGCTGGAAGTCGAACATGATGAAGCCGGCGAAGATGACCAGGCCCAGGATCGAGTAGATCAACGCGCCGCCCGGGATGTTCACGAAGATCAGGACGATGCCGAACACGATGAGGGCCAGCAACGCCCAGAAGCAGATTCGAGCGAGCGCGGAGAGATCGCGACGCGTGGCGTACCCCGCAGCTCCGAAACCGGCGACGAAGAGCGCCGTGGCAGCTCCCGCCTGCCAGAGGGCCTGCGGATCGGTGCTGGCGTAGTAGACCAGCGTCGGCGCTGTCGCGACGCCGATGAGCAGGCCGAAGAGGAGCAGCAGCGCCACCGTTGTCTGCGTCGACTTGCGGACCGTGAACTGCATGGCGATCAGGGCTGCGAACGACGCGAGGTAGGCGAGGAAGGCGACGCCGGGCAGCAGATTGCGGCCGATGTAGGCGCCGAACGCGAAGAAGCCGGTGGTGGCCGCGACGTAGCCCATGGTCTGGGCGAAGAGAACCCGTCCACGATCTTGGACGACAGCGGGGTAAGCCTGATCCATCCGCCCATGGTGGATCTCCGCGAGAGGAAGGGAACCCTCCGCAACGGATGAGATGAGCCCCAACGATGTCGATACATCGATATGGTGTCCGGCGTGAGACAACGCATCGTGGCTACCCTCATGACCATTCTGGTGGCGCTCACCCCCGCCACCGCCGCCCATGCCGCCGATGACCCTCTGCTGGACCAGCTGAAGGCCATCCCCGGACTCACCATCACCTCGGAGACGGCCGGGACCGGCTACCGGTTCTTCGTCCTGACCTACCGCCAGCCGGCCGACCACCGGCACCCGAAGGCGGGCACCTACGAGCAGCGCCTCACCCTGCTGCACCGGTCCGAGACGTCCCCGGTGGTGCTGTTCACCAACGGGTACGGCCTGGCCGCCAGCCCGCGCCCGACGCAGACCGAGCCGACGGCCCTGCTCACCGCGAACCAGATCTCGGTGGAGCACCGCTTCTTCACGCCGTCGCGGCCGGCCGACGCCGACTGGTCGGATCTGAACATCTGGCAGGAGGCGACCGACGAGCACCGGATCGTCACCGCGTTCAAGTCGATCTACGACACGAACTGGATCCAGACCGGTGGCAGCAAGGGCGGCATGACGAGCGTCTACCACCGCCGCTTCTACCCGAACGACGTGGACGGCGTGGTCGCGTACGTCGCGCCGAACGACGTGATCAACCCGGAGGATCGGGCGTACGACAAGTTCTTCGACACCGTCAGCACCGCCGAGTGCCGCACGACGCTCGACAACGTGCAGGCCGAGGCGCTGCGCCGGCGGGACACGCTGCTGCCGCGCCTGGAGGCGGCCGCCGCGGAGAACGGCTGGACGTTCAGCAACACGATCGGCACCGCCGACCGCTCGTTCGAGATGACGGTCCTCGACTCGGTGTGGGCCTTCTGGCAGTACAGCCTCGCCGCCGACTGCGCGACCGTCCCGGTGGCGGCCACCGCGACCGACGACGAGATCTACAACTGGATCGACACCGTGGCCGGCTGGAGCTTCTACACCGACCAGGCCCTGGAGTACTACTGGCCGTACTACTACCAGGCCGCCTCCCAGCTGGGCTGGCCGAGCCTGCGCTTCGAGCACCTCAAAGGCCTGCGCAACTACCCGGGCCTCTACACGGCGAACTCGTCTCTTCCCGAGGAGCTGCGCCGGCGGCACAACCCCGTACCGATGATCGATGTTGATCTCTGGGTGAAGACCGCCTCGCAGCGGATGCTCTTCATCTACGGCGAGAACGACCCGTGGGGCGCCGAACGCTTCAAGCCGAGCAAGCGCGATTCGGCCCTCTTCGTCGCCCCGGGCGCCAACCACGGCGCCAACATCGCCCGCCTGAACCCGGCCGACAACGCGGCAGCGACGGCCATGCTGCGTCGCTGGGCGGGCGTGACCGCGTCGGTCTCCACCTTCAAGACCGCCGACATCCCCCTGGATGACGGCCTCGGCGACCGCCGCCGCATCAACTGACAAACCCGATCACCTCGCGCCCGCCGGCTCGGTGCCGGCGGGCGCTCCTTTTTCCTCGCAACGGCGTCCGCCGGGCAGCGGTCCTATGCGGTTGCAGTGGCGTGGAGCCAGGAGGTCAGTCTGTCCACGGTGTCGGGCTCGAGGGCTGGTGTGGCGTGCTGCAGCAGGGTTGTGAGGTCGGTGCGCTGGTGGGTCGTGATGACCGACTCGGGCGTCACGCCGGACCGCCAGGTCGATGCTGTGACGTCGCGGGCGAGGCGGGTGATGTCCGCTCGGGCCCGTGCGGCGAGCTTCGGGTCCGGGTCGATGGCGGCGATGAGTCCAGCTCGAAGGCACGTCGAGACGGTCCCCGCGGTGAGCAGGCGGTAGCCGCCACGGCGCAGGGCTGTCCTGGCATCGGTGAGCAACTGCCAGAGCAGCTCGGCCTCGACCAGCTTCACTATCGGCCGCAACGCGGTGACTGCTTCGCGGACCACCCGCGTGGACGGATCGTGCAGCATCGGTGCCACGCGTGCCGCGTCGACCGCGTCGAGCTGACGTAGTGCCCGTACCGCGGCGGCGCGGACCGTAGCCTCTGGATGGTCCAGCAGGGGGTTGAGCAGCGCCGATTCCTGCGCCGAGACGGTCTCGGCGAAACCGGCGATCACCGGTGGGGTCGGTTTGTCGAGCACGGCGGAGCGGTACCACGCGACCGCGTCGACGCCGGCACGGCGGGCCGCGTCGCGTGCCAGTGCCCGCGCCAGGGGCGCCGCGTCGTCGAGGTGCGCCACCACGTCGGCGTCATCGCCGGTGGGACTCAGCCCGGTCAGCGCTGCGGCCCGTACCTCTGGCCGGCGGCTTCGGGCCAGGCGGCGCAGTACGGCAACGCGGCGCCGCCAGACGGCATCGCGGCAGGCCATCTCGGCAGCGCGAGCCCTGATCGGCACGTCAGGGCCTGACTCGGCGAGGTCGATCAACTCGTCGGGAGAGAACCAGCCCCAGCTGAGTCCGAGGTCGCAGCAGAAGCGCCGGGAGGCGGGATGTGATGATGCCGCCAGAGACCGCCGGTCCTCGGGCGATGCCGTCGAGAAGGCGGCCTTCACCTGGGCTACGGCGAACGCGCCGCGGTAGCGCTGGTCGATCGCTGTCGTCACCGGCAGCACAGCGCCGAGATATCTGACCGGATCGTCGGCGAGCAGCAATGCCAGACCGGCACGGGCATGGTCGCGCACCGAGCGAACCCAGTCACTGGTACGCAACACCAGGAACGGCATCAGCTCCACCGACGGCGCGGCCAGCATCGCGGTCACCGCCCGCTCGCGGACCCGTCCGTCACCATGAGTGCTGGCCAGTGCCACCGCGAGCGGAGCGCCGAACGCGCCGGCCGCCGCCCGGGTGACCACATGTTCCGCCGGCGATGCCTGAGGCCTCTGGTGCCACCACGCACGCCGTGCGTTCTCATCCAGCCGCACCACGACGCGCGGCCACTCGGCAAGGACAGCCAGAGCAGCGTGGCCCGACTCGCGGTCTCCGGTGACGGCGAGCTCCGCGAGCAGCGTCGTGAGATGCCCGACCGGTGGGCACCCGCCACGAGCAGCCTCCTCGACGGCCACCCACACCGGATCAGTCACCGGACGGTTCACCACCGCGGGAACAGACTTCCGGTCTCGCCGCCACAACTTGATCACTGCGTCATCGTGCCCCAGCGGCAACGAACGCACCGCATGATTTTCACCCGCGCTCGCCGCCTTCGCCCAGACCGCGGCGAACGACGCGAAGAGTGACGGTGTGAGACCTGCCGCGGCCTGGGACTCGGCGATCTGGTGCATCTCGGCGACGTAGCGGTGTGCCTTGGTGGCGGCGAGCGCCACCTCGTACGGGGTTCCGAAGCGCTCGCCGAGGTCGGCCATCACCGGCTCCAGGACTCCGTCGGCGGACGCGGCACGGATCGCCTGTGTCATCAGCGCCATCAGTCCCTTGTACACCGACGCCGTTGACATCTTCACCGCGCTGGCAGCGCCGACGCGGTCACCGGTGACACGGCGTTGAGGTCCACCACGAGTGGCCGTTCAGCCCATCGCGGCGACCGGCCCGCCAGCGAGGTGACCACGTCGTGACCACCCTGGCGCAACGCCCAGCCGAGCCCCGAGCCCATGTGCCCCGCACCGATCAAGCCGATGACCTTCATGCCGGCGATCCATTCGGAGAACGGCTGTGGCGAGTGCCCGCCGATCAGTAGTGGGCGGCGACCTGCGTCACCGGATGTCCCAGTGCCGCTTCGGCGGCGGCCAATTCCTTCTCGTCCAGTTCCCAGGCGCCTCGTGCCCAGTTTCTGACGCTCACCTCGAACCGCGCGAATCCGACGGGCGCCTCGAACCGTAGTTCTGGCAGCGTCAACGCCGCCGCGCAACACGGGACGGTGACGCTCAGGTCGTGGATGGTCGGCTCTCCGATCATCCGCCCGCCGTTTCTTTCCCGGACCAGTTCCCAGAACCAGTCCAGACCGATATCCGCCTCACATCGGGGGCAGAAGAGGTCCTGCGTGTACTCGCCGCCATCGATCAGGGTGATGCGCTCGTAATAGATCGGCTCGACTGCCTCCGCGTGGTCGCCCGGTCCGGCGAAGAGCCCGGCCACAAACGTGACCGTGCGAGCGGCCGCCTCGGCGGTGGGCTGCCATGCGGGATCCGTCGGGATCACCCGGATGAAAAGCTCGCTCATCTCGCGCGCACTCGCTCGTAGAGGCCGTTGACGGCGATCGTGAAAACGGCGGCGTAGTCGATGCGGTCGGGCAGGGTGGACCACTGGTCGCGGATGCCCTCGTTGAGAGCCAGCAGTTCGAGGACGAGTTGCTGCGGATCCGTTCCCTCGGCTATCTCGCCTGCGGCGATGCGATTCTGTACGAAGGGCGCCAGTGTCTCCAGGGCGGCCTCGAGATTGCGGCGTGCGCGGCCCTGCACCGGGTGGCCTTCGATGCGGGAGGCGCCGGTCAGCATGACGCGGAATCGGAGCAGGTCGGGTTCCTGGGCGGCGAGGCGGACGACCGCGATGAACTCGTCGAACAGGGCGCGCACCGACTCCGCGGGCAGCTTGATCGACTGATAGACCTCTTCGCGGAGCTCGACGACGGCCAGGAACAGGTCGCGCTTGGTGGCGAAGTGGTGCAGCACTCCCGCGTCCGTCACCCCGGCCGCCCGGGCGATGTCGGCGATGCGGGCGTTCTCGTAGCCCTTGCGGCCGAACTCCCTGGTGGCGGCGGTGAGGATCCGGGTTCGCCGGGCGTCGCCGCGAGAGAGCCGTTCCATCCAGCGATTCTACCGGCTAACTTAGTCGCTACTAGGTTTGTCCGTCGCAGGAGGCTGTGTGAGCGCGTTCATCGCCGGGACCTACAACTCCCGGGACACCGGAGGCATCCCGCTCGCGACGGGCGGTTCGACCCGGGCGGGGGTGCTCTACCGGTCCGATGCTCTCGCCGGCGTGACCGACGAGGGCATCCGCACTCTGACAGCCGGCCCGATCGGCACGATCGTCGACTTCCGGACCGACCTGGAGCGAACCGGACTGGAGAATCCCGCCGTGCCCCGGGTCACCACCGTGGAATCGCCGTTGCTCGAAGCGGCCTTCACCGGCATGCCGTCGGCCGGACTCGACGAAGCAGCACTGCGAGCCCTCATCCCCTCGCTGGCGGACATCTACATCCGGATGCTCGGCTCGGCTGCCGCAACGTTCGCCGAGGTCGCGCGACTCGTCGCCAGGCCCGCCGACGAAACGCACGGTGGTGTGCTGGTGCACTGCACGGCCGGCAAGGACCGTACGGGCGTGGCCGTCGCCCTGCTGCTCGACGCGGCGGGTGCCGACCGTGACGCCGTCATCGCCGACTACGTGCTGAGTGAGACGAACCTGGCCGGCGAGTGGACCGAACTCATGCTGGCCCGCCTGGCCGCCTGGGGAGCGCCGCTCATCCCGGCGATCACGGACCTGGTCACCGCCACACCACCGGAGGCGATCAAGGCCGTCTTCGCGTGGGTCGACGAGCGTGGCGGCTCGGCTGGCTACCTGCGCGGCGGCGGCCTGTCCGAGGCCGACCTCGGCGCGCTGCGGGAGCGGATCGCCGGCTGAGGGGAAACCGGCGACCCGCGAGCGATCACATCCCGCCGACGCCGATGGTCCTGCCGCAGGTTGATCTCAGGGCACCAGGACGATGCGATCGGTGGTGGTCGCGGTCCATGCTCGGGTCACGTCGGCGAGAGCGGCGGCTGTCGCTCGTACCTCTATCTCGCCCTTGGAGATCGCGGCCGCGAGGCCCGGCAGTTCCGTGAGGAAATCGCGGGCCGGGACCGAGCCGATGCCGCTGCCGACGAGCTGCAGGCGGGCCGAGCGGAGCGCCGCCGACGGGATCGGAGCCGTCGCGCCGGCCAGCGAACCGATCTGGATCCAGGTCAGGGGCGCGGACCGGTCGGCGCGGGCGGTCAGCATCGGGATCATCGCGGCGGCGCTGACGTCACCCCACACGTAGTCGAGCACGACATCCACATCGGCCGCGACCGCGAGCCCGTCGAGAGTGCAGGTCTCGTCGGCGCCGAGCGCCTGGAGTTCGGCCAGGCGCTGCTCGTCGCGGCCGGCGGCGATCACCTGTGAGGCGCCGAAGAGCTTGGCTATCTGTACGGCCATCCGCCCGGCGTTGCCGGTCGCGCCGATGATCAGAACCCGTTGCCCGGGGACGAAGTCGATACGCCGGCGCAGCGCGACCCACGACGACATCCCGGGGTTCATGGCCGCGGCGATGCGAACCGGGTCGGCGTCGTCGGGCAGCAGCACGCTGCGGCGGAGGTCGATGACGGTGCGCTCGGCGAACGTGCCGGAGGTCGTGTCGTCGAGGGCGGCGTACCGCAGCCGGCCCTCCTGGTCGCGGACCACCCCGTCGGCGCCCGGGACCAGCGGAAACCGGCCGGTGCTGCTGTAGTGCGAGCCGGTCGCCTTGGACCGGGTCAGGTGGTGCAGGCCGGCGGCGAGGACCTGCACCACCTGCTCGTGGTCGCCGGACGCGACCGGTTCGGGGAATTCGCCGTAGACGGGCGGGGTGCCGGGCCCGGAGAGGACTGCTGCGCGCATGGAGGGCTCCTCGTTCTGGATTGGTTCGTATTACCAACTACTTCGAGAATGGTTCGTAATCCCAACCATGTCAAGTAGCATCGCGTCATGGATCCGCTCATCGACGCGCTCACCCGCTGCACGTTCGAGGTGACCGCGGTGCTGACCCGCATCGGCGCCGAGAACGACCTGTCCCTCACCCAGCTGCGGGTACTCGGCATCCTGCGCGACCGGCGGCTGCGGGTGACCGAGCTCGCCACCTATCTGGGCCTGGACAAATCCACGATGTCCGGCCTGATCGACCGCGCCGAACGCCGGGGCCTGCTGGCCCGCGAACGCAATCCGTCCGACGGCCGGGCCGTCGACGTCTTCATCACCCCGGCCGGCCTGGAACTCGCGTCCCGGCTGCGCGCGGAGCTCGAGCGCGCCCTGACCCCGGCCGTCGACCGGCTGCTGCCGGAACAGCGCACCCAGCTGCTGAGCCTGCTCGAAACCCTGACCCGCTGACCCGCCGTCCGGCTTCTGCGGCCACGATGAACCGGATCCCGCCACGGCGCCCGACGTCTACAATCACGGGTCCGGCACTTCGCCGACAATGGACGGAGAGCGCGCACGTGGCTTGGGCCCGATTGGTGAATTCGATCCTGCCGCACGATGACGACGTGGAGGGCCTGGAAGTATTCGGTGTGCCGCCGCTGCGGGCCCGGCTGCTGGCCCGAACGATACGCCGGGACGTCACGGACACCGTCTGCTCTCTGCTGCCCGGAGTGGAGCGGACCACCGGAGTCACCTGGCTGTTCGTCCTCGAGAACCTGCTGGCGATGCAGGTCAACGAGATGGTCCGCGACCTGGAGCCCGGGATTCCGGACGCACAGCTGAATTCAGCGGCCTTCGCCCTCGGGGTGATGTTCCCGATCAGCCAGGAGCTGCGTCGCCGCCATGACGCCGCGCTGCCGGAGACACCGCTGGTGTCCTGCCCGCCGACGAGAAGCCTCCCGGACGTTCCGGAGCGACTGCGCAGGCTCCGGGAGATCTATGCCACGAGGTCGGAGGAGATCCTTTCCGCGTACGGGACCTCGGCCTCGCGGATGCTGCAACGGCAATCCCGCGTCGATGACGTCACATCGATGATGACCAGCATGGACGACCTTCCATGGGGATCCTGGACGGCCTTCACCGCTGTGGCCGCGATGCAGCATCACGGCGACATCCTTCCGGTTCCCGGGCGCACGGCGTCCGAGAAGAAGGGCGCCGAACGCGAGCAGGCGGAGGCGGCCGGCCTGGCCTTCACGCTCGCCCGGGCGATCGCCATCGACACCGCGATCGGCCTCATAGCCCGAGCCGGCGTCGAGTACTGAGGAGCGCTTCGACCTCACGGATGGTCTGCGCGGTGTCCTGGAAAAGGACGGCGTGCATTCCGTACGCCCGCGCGCTCCGCACCAGGGCCGGCGAGTCGTCCACGAACACCGTCTCGTCCGGCGCGGATCCCAGGCGCCGGCAGGTGAGCTCCCACAGTCGCGGGTCGGGTTTGTTCATCCCCTCCTCGTGTGAGTAGATCACCTCGTCGACGAGGTCGCTCAGACCGTATCTCTGCTGCTCCCGCTCGCGCGCGCCGACGAAGCTGTTGCTCAGGATCCCGGTACGGCAGGCGGGGCGCAGCCCTCGGACGAACGCGATCAGCGCGGTGTTGGGGCGGCCGAGGTACTGCTCCCACATGTCGGCCATCACCTCCTCGGCGTCGAGCCCGAGCCGCTCGCTCAGCGCCTGATGGACCTCGGCCTCGGTCACGCCGCCGATCGCGCCCGCCTCCCACACGTCAGCCATGGCCGCGCCGATCGTCCCGCGCTCCAGGCCGAGCTTCGCCTCCCACCGGGCGTCGAAGTCCATCGGCTCGACCAGCGCCAGCACCCCGCCGACGTCGAAGACCACTGCCCGCACCGTCATGGCACGCACTGTACGGATCGGCGCAAACCAGCTCTGATCAGTCCGCGCGGCGGCTTCCGTCACGCCCGACGTTCCCAGTACAGCCGTTCGCTCTGGTCCGGGTCCTCGACGATCCTGCACGTGGCGTCGATCCACATGGTGGCCCGGTCCCGGCGGGTGTAGGCGGGCCAGCGCGGCACCCCCGGCGCGTCCGGCCGGCCGTCGCGGGCGAAGCCGGCCCAGAGCGCGCTCATGTGCCGGGCGGTCGCCCGCTCCCCCGCCGGTTCGGTGGACGGAGTGTTAGCGAACTTGAGGGGGATGTCGGAGGCGTGCGGGGAGCCGAGCGGGAAGTCGGTGCCGGGCACCACGGTCGGGTCCGGATAGGCGAGCTGGTACATGTACACCGGCGCCCGCCGCTGGGCCACCTTCGCCTCGGCGATGGCGATCGCGTCGCGCCGGATCGGTGAGGTGGTGATCACGAAGTACAGCTGCGCCGGGGTGGCGCCCGGCCGCGAGCGGCGGAAGACCTCGATGATCCGGTCGAGTTCGGCGCCCTGATAGGTGCTGCTCAACCGGCTGCGCAGCCCGGCGAGATCGAGGCTGAAGACGTCCTTCGGCCCGAAGAGGCTGAAGAAGACGGTCTCGTCGCGCGTGGTGCCGACCATCAGCGGTTTCCCGGCCGACCATGGCGCCGCCCCGTCAGCGAACGGGTGCCGCGGGATGATCCGGCCGTCGACGAAGGCCCCGAAGCCGGGCAGCGGGTCGGGGTCACCCCACGGCGCGACCCCGTTCGCCGCCTCGGACACCTGGACTTCGAGGAGCCGGGCGGCCGGGATGTCGTGCAGCTTGCGGACGTCGCGACGGGTCAGCCCGAGCAGGTGAAGGGTGCGGTCGGCGCGCGCGACCGCGCCGTCCCGGGTGGGGAACCGCAGGGGCGCGGCGCTCTCGATCGACGCCTTGTGGAACAGCTTCGCCGCCGCCGGCATGGTGTAGACGGCCGCGGTCTTGGCGCCGCCGCCGCTCTCGCCCCAGACCATGATGTTGTCCGGGTCGCCGCCGAAGTAGCCGATGTTCTCGGCCGTCCAGCGCAGTGCCGCGAGGATGTCCTGCATGCCCTGGTTGGCGGCGTGACCATCACCGAGGTACAGGTAGCCGAGCAGCCCGAGCCGGTGGTTGGACTCGACCACCACGACGTCGTACAGCCTGGCCAGTCGTGTGCCGTCCTGCCCGGTGGCGGAACCCGACCCGATCATGTATCCGCCGCCGTGGTTGTAGAACATCACCGGGCGGCGTCTGCCGTCGACCGCCGGGGTCCAGATGTTGAGGTAGAGGCAGTCCTCGGACGGTGCCGGCATCCGGCCGTTGCCGCTCGGGCCCATCTCACCTCCGGCCACCTGAAAGGCGGGGTTCGGAAAATCCACCGCATCCCGTACGCCGCGCCACGGTGGCAACGGCTGCGGCGCCCGGAACCGGAGCTTGCCGACCGGCGGGGTGGCGTACGGGACGCCGAGGAATTTGACGATGCCGTCCTGCCGGCGGCCGCGGACCCGGCCGTACCGGGTCGCCGCCTCCTCCTTCCACCGGCCGGGGCGGGCCTGGGCAGGAGCCGCGACCAGGGACGAGGCGGCGACGGCCAGCGATCCGGCGATCAGCGTTCTGCGGGGCACTCCCGGTTCCATGATCAGACCTCTTTCGACGCGCGGATGATGTCGGCGAACTCGTGGGCGCTGGGTTTGGGGTGACGGGTGAAGTCGTCGCCGACGGCGATCAGCCCGAATCGGGGCCGGTAGCCCTCGGACCACTCGAAGTTGTCGAACGCCGACCAGTGCAGATAGCCGCGCACGTCGACACCTTCGGCGATGGCCCGGGCGGTGGCCGCCACGTGCGAACGCAGGTAGGCGACGCGTTCGGTGTCGTCCTCGGTCGCGATGCCGTTCTCCGTGACGTAGAGCGGCAGACCGGCGCGAGCGGCGCGGTGCAGCATCTCGCGCAGGCCGTCCGGGTGAACCGCCCAGCCCATCTGGGTCAGGGGGAAACCCGCGGGTGGCGGCGCGAAGAGGAACGGCGATCCCGGGTCCACCCACTGTTTGCGGTAGAACTGCACGCCGAGCCAGTCGCCGCCGTCGACGCCGGTCAGGCCGTCGAGGTAGCGGTCGACGATCTCGTGGCGCATCAGGCCGAGGAACGGCTCCGGCCCGTCGAGCAGCGGTAGCTGCACGGCCAGGCCGATTCGTGCGCCACCGGCGGCGCGGATCGCCGTGACGGCGGCGAGGTGGGCGTCGAGCAGCACGCCGCCGACGCGCCGCCAGAGCGTCGGGTTGGTGATACCCGGCGGGTGGTAGCCCTCGAGGTAGCCGTGCAGGGCGATCATCTGGGGCTCGTTGATGGTGCAGATGAACGGCATCAGGTCACCGAGCTCGGCCGTCACCCGCGCGCAGTAACGGGCGAAGAGATCGACCGCGTCGGGCGCGAGCCAGCCGCCGCGGGCCGGCAGCCAGCGCGGCAGGGTGAAGTGGTGCAGGGTCACGAAGGCGGTCATGCCGGTGCTGGCGAGGGCGGTCAGCACCCGGCGGTAGTGGCCGATCGCCGCGCGGCTGAACTCGCCGGGAGCGGGTTCGATCCGGGACCACTCCACGGACAGCCGGTGGGCGTTGTGTCCCAGTGATGCCAGGAGCGCGAAGTCTCCGGCGTACCGATGGAAGTGATCGATGCCGTCGCCGGACGACCACCTCGCGGCAGAGGCGGGGTTCTGCTCGAAGTCCCACCAGTCGTTGTTGTGGTTGCCACCTTCGACCTGATGAGCCGAAGTGGCGCTTCCCCAGAGGAATCCGTCCGGGAATGTCGGCATCTGTCTCCTCGACAGGAGGGCCCGGCCGCCGGAGCGGCCGGGCCGGGACCGGTCAGCGAGTGCTGAAGGCGTAGGTGCCGGACGGCACCTCGAAGACCGCGTAGCCGCCTTCCACCCGCAGGAAGCGAGCGCGGCGCGGAGGGGAAGCCACCCGGCCGCCCAGGGTCGGCACGTGGACGGTCGCGGTCGTGTTCGGCGGGACGGTGACGGTCAGCCGCAGCCGGTTGCCGTCGCGTCTCCACTCCGAGCGGGCGGTGCCCTGCGGCGTGACGTAGTGGCCCTTCACGAACGTCAGGTCACCGACCACCTTGGGCTGGATGACCAGCTCGCGGTAGGCGATCGTGCCGGCGGCGGCGCAGATACCGGCGAGACCGGCGTGGAACCACTCCTCGATCTGCGCGAGGATCATGTGGTTCTTCGAGTCGCCGCGGTTCCACCGCTCCCCCATGGTCGTCATGCCGCCGGGGTTGGCGACGGTCGACTCCATGAAATAGCCGTAGCTGGGCTGCTCGTCGGAGTGGATCAGGTCCCAGAGGACGTCGTCGCGGCCGCCGGCGGAAAGCGCCCGCACGGTCGGTGCCATGCCGATGGTGCCGCCGCTGAAGTGCGGGCCGCCGCCGTTCGGGTGGAACGCGTAGATCATCGCCACCAGGTTGTCGAGGACCGCCTGGCGTTCGGCATCCGGCACGAGACCGGCGTCGAGGGCGAGGGCCTGCGCCGACTGGGAGACGGCGCCGTTGTCGGCGTAGAGCTTGCGCGCCGAATCCCAGAATGTCGTGTTGAACGCCGTGGTGATGTCGGCGGCCAGTGCCGAGAACCGGGCGGCATCAACCGGCTTTCCCAGGTCCGCGGCCAGCGCTGCGAGATCCTTTGCCATCATGTAGTAGCCCCACGTCCCGGTGATCTTCCCGGAGACCGGTTCTGCCGAGACCCAGTCGGCCAGGGCCGCGTCGACGATGTGGTTCACCGCCTTCTGCCGCGCGATGTAGTCGGCGAAGAGGACGAGCTGCGGGTAGTAGCGGGCCGCGGTCTCGACGTCGCCGTACAGCGAGCGCAGGAAACCGGGCACCAGGATGATCGCGTTACCCCAGTTGATCTCGTCGCCGAAGCGCCCGGTGTAGCCCCAGTCGTAGACCGGGGTCTTGAGCGCTACGTTGCCGCGCATCGGCGTGTCCGCGAGGGACTGCCCTTCGGCCAGGTGCCGCTCGTGGGTGCGCAGGTAGGCGTCGAGGTCGAAGTTCCGGTGGATCGACCCCATCGGCATCGTGTAGTCGGCCGGGTAGGACAGCTTCTCCCGGCCGGGGCAGTCGGTGAAGACGCTCATGATGTTGCCGGCGAACGAGTACCAGGCCATCTTGTGGATCCGGTTGACCCGGGCGTTCGAGGTGGTGACCGCGCCGGCAAGCGGGGTCTCGGCCTGTACCCGCAGCCCGGTGATCGTCTCGGTGGTCGGCACATACCCGTCCGGAAGGCCGGTGACCTGCACCCACTGCATGCCGAAGTAGTTGAAGTCCGGCCGCCAGGTCTCGCCGCCGCGCAGCCCGGCCGTGGTGTAGGTGTTGAACAGGTCGACACCCCGGCTGCCGCCACCGCCGCGCAGCGACGCCTGATCCACGGTGCCGTCAGCGGCGAGGGATTCGGCGGGCGAAACGCGGATGGTCGTGCCGGCGGGCACGTTCCGCAGGCGAAGGAGAGGAAACCCGACGATGTTCTGGCCGAAATCGAACACCCATGTGCCCGGTACCGGGTTGGTGATCGCGACCGGCTCGTAGCGGTCGGCGACCGTGATCGGCGGCGCGGTGCGGCCGACCAGCTTCGTGGCCAGGTTCGGCGGCGGCGCGATCCCGGCGGCGATCCACCCGGTGGCGGTGCCGTCGCGGCGCTTCGCCGTGGCCGACAGGTCGGACTTCGGCTCGTCCCAGCCGGGCTGCTCGCGGCGGGCGTCGAAGTCCGAGCCCGAGTACCAGGCGTCGGTGATCAGCGGGCCGAGCGCGGTCCGCCACTCCCGATCGGAGACGATCACGGTGTCCCGGCCGTGGGCGTACGTGATCTCCAGCCGGGCGATGAAGCGCGGCGTGACAGCGGCGCCGGCGCTGGCGTCGCTGGCGGCGATGTTGTTGCCGGAGCCGGTGACCGTGGCATCGGCCGGATGCGGCTTCGACAGGCCGGGCGTGAACGTGATGCTGTCGGCGCCGATCGCGGTGATGACCCGCGACTCCAGGTTGTCGCCGCCTCCGCCGGTGTCCACGTTGACGGTCCCGCCGACGTGGTAGCCGGTCACGCTCGACACGGTCACGCTGGTGGCGCCCGCCTCGACGGCGCCGATCAGGGTGCCGTTGCCCTTGAGCTGGCTCTGCCACCAGGAGTACGGCGCGGTCCGTCCCACAGCGGGGTTGGTGACACTGCGCCGGACGTAGGCAGGCCCGTTGCCGAGGCGTACCCCGACGGTGTTCGGTCCTTTGCGCAATTGATCCGAGATGTCGTAGACCCGGTACTCGCTGGAGAGCTGGTAGTTGGAGTAACCGGGAGCCAGGACCTCGTCGGTCAGCGAACGCCCGTTGACGGTCGCCAGGTGCATGCCGACACCGGACAGGTAGAGCCGTGCCCGGACGACCGTGCGGCGCGTATCCGTGGTGAACTGCCGGGCGAAGATCGGCATCGGCTGGTTCTCGGCACGGCCGGGGTGTTCGATCCAGCGTGCGTCACCCCAGTCGGACTGCTCCAGCAGACCGGTCTCCCAGGTCGACGCCCGGCTCCAGCCGGTGGCCTTCCCGGAAGCGTCCCAGGCGCGGACCTGCCAGCTCAGTCGCTGCCGGGAGGTCAGCGCCCGGCCGGCGTAGCGGACACCGGATTGCACGGCCGAGCTCACTGTGCCGGAGTCCCAGAGGAGCCGGCCGCCGTCGTGGACCCGGATCTGATAGGCGGTCTGCCGATCGGCGGCCGGCGACGACGTCTCGGCGAACCGCCAGCTGAACACCGGCGTCCGGGTGTCGAGACCGAGCGGCTCGTCGCCACGGCCGTCGACCCGGAGGCCGACGACCCGCGGGCCGGGCCCGTTGCCGTGGGCGGAGGCGGGACTACCGGTCAGCACGGTCGCGGAGGGAACGGCGAGGGACAGTCCTAGCGCTGTACGTCGTTTCATCAGGAGCCGGCCTTGTAGTCGGTGTCCATGTCGGTGAGGACCTGGTCAGCGGTGGTCTGGTTGCTGAAGACCTCTTGCAGGCCGCTGAGCATGGTCTGCTGCACCTTCGCGTTCGGCCACAGCTGGTCCATGAACGGCACGGTCTTGTCGCCCTCGACGAACGAGGTGAGCTCGGCCAGGCCCGGGTCGACGGTGGTGCCCGCGCCCGGAAGCGTCGGCAGGCTGCCCTGCGCCTCGTTGAAGGTCTTCATGCCCTCGGGCGACATCACGAACGTGACGAACTCGAGCGCGAGCTCGGGGTTCTTCGCCTTGGCGTTGATGCCGTATCCGGCGCCGGCCGCGGCGGGCATGATGAACTGCGCCGGGTCGTCGGTGGCCGGCAGCGCCTTCATGGTGAACTCGCCGTCCGGGTTCTTCTCCTTGAGCAGCCCGATGATCCAGTTACCCTGGACGATGCCGAGCGTCTTTCCGGTGGCGGCGAGGGTCTGGCTGGCCTCGTAACTCGTGCCGAGCGGGTCCTTCTGGAAGCAGCCGGCGCTGTTCATCTCCTGGTACTTGGCCATCGCGGTGGTCCACTGCGAGTTCGCGAAGGTGGCCTGCCCGGCGGCCATCTTGGCGTCGAAGTCCTTGTCACCGCTGTAGACGGTGGTCGCGACCAGCGCGTACAGCACGATCTGGGTCACCCAGTTGTCCTGGATGCCGAGCGCGAACGCGGGCGTGCCCTTGCCGGCGGCGGCCTTGCAGAACGCGAGCAGTTCGGTCCAGGTCCCCGGCGCCGTCAGGCCCGATTCGGTGAGCGCCTCGTCGTTGTAGACCGCGCCGATGCCGTTGAGACCGAAGAGCGCGTTGTACGTCTTACCCTCGTATTGAGCGACCTTCTTGAAAGCGTCCGGCAGCTGCGCGGCCCACGGCTGGTCGGACAGGTCCCGCAGATAACCGGGCTCGGCGATCACATAGGTGGCGCCGGGGTTGCCGTTGCCGGGCCACACGGTCATCACGTCCGGCGCGGTGCCGGAGGACAGCTGCGTGCGGATCTGCTGCTGGTACTGGTCGGCGCCGCTGGTGGTCAGGTTGACGGTGACGCCGGGGTTGGCGGCCTTGAACGCGTCGACGACCTTCTCGATCGAGCCCTGGTCGACCGAGGCGATCGTCAGGGTCTGGTTGTCGCCGCTGTCGTCGTTCCCGGCGTTGGTGCCGCTGGAACAGGCGGCGAGAAGGGATGCTGCCGCAACCGCGGCGAGGACTTTTCTCATGATCTTCTCCTGCGTTGGAGATGACTCAGACGGGGGTGGTGAAGGTGTATCGGCCGGACGCCAGCCACAGGGTGAGCCCGGTGGCGGACGGCCCGGCCCGCAGAACCCCGGGCGTTCCGGCAGCGTGCACACTGCCGGGGTCGCTGGTGGGGATCACGAGGACGGCGGTGCTTCCCGGCGGCACCGTGGCGGTCACGGTGAGCCGGTCGTCTTCTCTCGTCCAGCCGCAGGCGACCAGGCCGCGGGCGGTCTCCTGCTCGGCGCGGGCCCAGGTCAGGCGGCCGGTCGGATCCGGAGCAGGCCGCAGCAGCAACTCCGAGTAGGCGATCGACTCGGGTGTCTGGTCGATGCCGGCGACCCGGCCGTAGAGCCAGTCGCCGACGCTGCCGAGGCTGTAGTGGTTGAACGAGTTCATCGCGGCGGACTGGAAGCCGTGCTGCTCGGTCCAGCCGTCCCAGCGTTCCCAGATCGTGGTGGCGCCGTGCCGGATCGAGTAGTTCCAGGACGGGTATTCGTCCTGGTGCAGCAGGGCGTAGGCGAGGTCGGCGCGGCCGTGCTCGGTGAGCACCGGGCAGAGCAGGGAGACGCCGACGAAGCCGGTGGTCAGCCGGTTGCCGCGGCGTTCGATGTCGGCCGCGAGGTGGTCGGCGGCGAGCCCGATCAGGTTCTCCGGAACAAGATCGAAGGCCAGGGCCAGGAGGTACGAGGTCTGCGTGCCGCCCTTGACGCTGCCGTCGTCACCGACGAACGCGCCGGCGAACGCGTCCCGGATACGCGCGTGCAGCTCCCGCCACCGCTGCGACGGCCGGTCCAGGACCTCCGCGGCGGCCGCCACGATCGCGGTGCTGTGCGCGAAGTACGCGGTGGACAGCACGTCGCGCGGCGTCTCCGCGTCGATCTGCAGCCAGTCACCGTAGGAGTTCCCGGTCCGGTGCTCCCAGATCAGGCCGGGGTTGTGCCGGTGGATGTGCTCGACCCAGCCGGCCATCGCGCCGAAGCTGCGCTCCAGCACCCGCCTGTCGCCGTAGGTGCGCCACAACAGCCACGGGATGATGACGCCGCCGTCGCCCCAGGCCGGCGCGCCCTCCCGGTCGAACGCGATGATCGGCGCGACGTCGCGGAAGGCGCCGTCGTCGTTCTGGCCGTCGACGACATCCCGCATCCAGCGGGCGAAGAACGCCGACACGTCCGCGTTGCGGGTCGCGGTCGGCGCGAACACCTGCGCGTCGGCGAGCCAGCCGAGCCGTTCATCGCGCTGCGGGCAGTCGGTCGGCACCGCGACGAAGTTCCCGCGCTGTCCCCAGCCGATGTTCGCGTGCAGCTGGTTGACGGTCTCGTCGGAGGACTCGAACCGGCCGGTCCACGGGGTATCGCTGTGCAGCACCCGGGCGGTCACGTCCTCCGGATCCGGGGTGTGACCGGTGATCTCGGCGTACCGGAAGCCGTGAAACGTCAGTGTCGGCTCGAAGACCTCGAGATCAAGACCTTTGCAGATGTACGTGTCGATCGCCGCCGCCCTGCGAAGGTTCGCGACGTAGAGCTCGCCGCCGTCGAGTACCTCCGCGTGCCGCAGGGTGACCCGCTGACCGGCCCGGGCGCCACGGATGGTGAGGCGGACCCGGCCCACCAGGTTCTGCCCGAAGTCGACGATGCCGTTGCCGACGGTTCGGGCGGGCAGTTCGGCGGTGACCCGGATCGGCGCGTCGGGCTCGGCGACCAGCGGACCCGGATCGGTGTCCAGGATCGCGACCGGGCGCGGGGCGGAGAGCTCCCGGCGGCCGTCGGTGAACTGGCCCATCATCAGGTCGGCGGAGCGGATCGGGCCGTCGTGTTCGGTCCATTCCCGGCCGGTGGCGATGACCTGCCGGGACCCGTCAGCGAAGTCCAGCACGAGCTGGCAGAGGAAGCCGGGGGCGTCGCCGTAGTGGCGGGCCGGGCGGCGCGGGTCGAAGCCGACGTACCCGCTCCACCAGCCGTCGGCGACGGTCGCGGCCAGGGTGTTGCCGCCGGCCCGGACCTGGTCCGTCACGTCGTAGGTCTGGTACTGGATGCGGTGGTGATATTCGGTCCAGCCGGGCGCCAGCTCGTGGTCGCCGATCCGGGTGTCGTTGAGGCTCGCCTCATAGACGCCGCGGGCGGTCGCGTACAGGCGGGCCCGGACCGGCGCGGCGGTGAGGTGGAAGGTCCGGCGCAGGTGGATCGGCGCCTCGGTGACCCCGGGCGTGACCAGGTCGTCGTCGGTCGGCGGATCGACCGGGGGCAGCGCGGCCGGGTCGCGGCCGATCCACACCGCCGGCCAGTCCTCCCGGTGCGGCAGGCCGGTCTCGAACCAGGTCCGCGCGGTGCCGGCCGATGCGCCGGTCTCGTCGAAGACCTCGACGCGCCAGTGGTACCGGGTGGCCGAGCGCAGGACCGGCCCGTCCCAGGTGATCAGGAGTGTCTCGGGGGATTCCCGCCGGCCGGTGTCCCAGACCGGCTCGTCGCCGAGGAAGGCGGTGATGCGGTAGGCGCTCTGTGCGGCGCCGTTGCGGTCCGAGCGCAGTTTCCAGGACAGGCGCGGCCGGGGCTCGTCGACGCCGAGGGGTTCGGTGCGCTGCTCGGTGGTGAGGCCGTAGACGATCATCCTTTGAGACCTCCGGCGAATCCGTTGATGATGCTGCGCTGCAGGGCCAGGTAGACGGCGAGGACCGGCACGATGCTGATCAGCAGGGCGGCGAAGATGAGGTTCCAGTCGGAGACGAACTGGCCGACGAAACCGGCTACCGCGACCGGCATGGTCTGCTGGTCGCTGCCGGACAGGTAGAGCAGCGGGGTGAAGAAGTCGTTCCACACGCTGACGGCGTTGAGGACCAGCGCGGTGACCGTGATCGGTTTGAGCATGGGCAGGATGACGTAGCGGAACGCGGTCAGAGGCCCGCAGCCGTCGATGGTGGCGGCCTCTTCGAAGTCGCGCGGCAATGCGCGCAGGAAGCCGACGTACAGGAAAGTGGTGAAAGGGACCTGCAGGCCGGAGTAGAAGAGCACCAGGGACCACACCGATCCGAGAAGTCCCAGGTCGCGGATGGTCTGGTAGAGCGGGAGCGCGGCGAGCTGGAACGGCAGGATCAGGCCCAGCATGATCAGCAGGAAGGTGCCGCGCGACCAGTGCGCGGTCGATCGGGCCAGTGGATAGGCGGCCAGCGACGACACGACCAGCACGATCAGGACGCTGACCGTGGTGACGAGCACGCTGTTGATCAGGGCGCCGCCGAGTCCGCCCTCGCGCCAGGCCTCGGTGAAGTTGGCGAGCGTCGGGCTCTGGGTGAGCGCGATCGGCGAGGAGGTGTCGCTCGGCGCCCGGAAGGCGAGGTTGACCAGCACGTAGACGGGGAAGGCGAACACGACCGCCACCGCGATCATCACGGCTTCCAGCAGGAATGTCTTCGTCGTGTATCGGTTCATGACGCGGCCTTCTCGTTGCGGTTGAGGACGGCGTACTGGCCGGCGGAGATGACCGCGACGATGGCGGTGAGCACGACGGCGAGGGCGATGCTGTAGCCGAATTCGCCGAGGGTGAACGCGTCCTTGTAGATCAACGTGGAGATGGTGTCGGTGGCGTGCCCGGGCCCTCCGCCGGTCATGCCGTAGACCTGGTCGAACAGCTTGAGCCCGCCGATGATCGAGAGCATCACGTTGATCGTGATGGCCGGCGCGAGCAGGGGCCGGGTCACCGACCAGAAGCGGCGGACCGGACCACTGCCGTCGATCGCGGCCGCCTCGTAGATCTCCCGCGGGATCGACTGGAGGCCGGCGATGAAGATGACCATCGAGTAGCCGGCGTACTGCCAGACCACGACCATGACGATCATCCAGAGGGCGAGGTCGGGGTCACCGAGCCAGTTCTGGCCTCTCATGCCGAAGAATCCGAGCAGGCTGTTCACCGCGCCGTCCGGGCCGAGCAGGTTGCGCCACAGATAGGCGGTGACGATCTGCGCGACGACGGCCGGGGCGAACAGTAGTACCCGCAGGAGGTTTCGGCTCTTGATGGCGGTGTTGACGCCGAGCGCGAGCAGCAGGCCGAGCCCGTTCTGCAGGACGGTGATCGCGACCGCCACCAGTAGGGTGTGCCCGATGGCCTGCACCGCGTCCGGGTCGTCGGTCATCGCCCGGAAGTTGTCCAGGCCGATGAACGCGAAGTCCGGGTCGAGGCCGTCCCAGTCGGTGAAGGCGTAGTAGACGCCGCGGGCGCTGGGGACGAGCACGACGAACGCGAACAGCAGCAGTGCCGGGACGGTGAACCACCAGGGGGGCGCGGCATGTGCCCGGCGGCGGAGCGGCGCCGGTGCGGCCGCCCGGCTGGGACGCCGCTGTCGAAGATCGGTTGTCACGGGAAACCCACCTTGCTGAATCGTTTCATGATCAGGTGGAACGGCCGCGGCGCCGGGGGCGGCCTCTGCGGCGCTGGAGTGATGTGGGCAACGTTTTCCAAATGTTTCGCCGACCTTACGAGCGCGTGCCGAAGAGCGTCAAGGGTTTCATTGCCTTTTGGTGGTCGCCTACACCGCTTCCCCGCCGCCTCGATGATCTCTATCGTGGGTAACGTTTCACTAAGCGGGGAGAGCGCATGCACCAACAGCCGGTAACCGCCCGAAGGGTGACAATCGTGGACGTGGCCCGGCATGCGGGCGTGTCGACGACGGCGGTGTCCAAGGTGCTGCGCAACGCGTACGGCGTCAGTCCCGGGATGCGCACCCGGGTCAGCGCCGCCGTCGACGAGCTCGGCTACCGGCCCTCGGCCGCCGCCCGTGCTCTGCGCGGGCGCACCTGGACCGTCGGCGTGATGCTGCCCGACGTCCGGAACCCGTTCTTCGCCGACATCCTCGACGGTGTCGCCGAGCACCTCGGCGACACCGAGTACCAGCTGTTCATCACGTCCGGCTGCGACGACGTGACCAGCGAGGCCCGGGTCACCGAGGCGATGATCGACCGCAGCATGGACGGCCTGATCCTGATCGCGCCGGTGTCGCCGCCGGCGCACCTGGACCGCGTCGGGCGTACCGTGCCGACCGTGGTCATCGGCCGGCACAGCCGATCGACCTGCTTCGACACCGTCAACGACGACGACTTCACCGGCGCCGCGCTGATGGTCGCCCACCTCGCCGGCCTCGGTCACCGCCGCATCGCGCACATCGAGCACCACGAGACCGACCCCGTGCGGCTCGCCGAGATGCCGAACGCGCTCCGCGCCGACGGCTACCGCCACGCCATGCTCTCTCATGGCATCGGCGAGCACATCGACATCGCCGCGACCAGCTACACCCGCGACGGCGGATACCACGGCGCCCGGATCCTGCTCGGCCGCGACGACCCGCCCACGGCGATCTTCGCGGGTGCCGACGTCGCCGCCCTCGGTGTCCTCGACGCGCTCACCGAGGCCGGGCTGTCGGTGCCCGGGGACATCTCGGTCGCCGGATACGACGACATCACCCTGGCCGGTTTCCGGCCGATCTCGCTGACCACCGTCGACCAGGGCGGCCGTCGCATCGGCACCGTCGCGAGCCGGCTGCTGCTGGACCGCATCACCGATCCGGGCCGCCCGGCCACCCAGGTGAAACTCTCCCCCACCCCGGTCGTCCGGGCCACGACCGGCCCGCCACGCTGATCAGTACGCTGTTGCCCAGCCCGCAGTTCGAAGGAGACCAGTGGACAAGCCCGCGCCCCGTCGCGTGACCATCGTCGACGTCGCGCGCCACGCCCAGGTGTCCACCACCGCGGTCTCCAAGGTGCTGCGCAACGCGTACGGCGCCAGTCCGGCCATGCGCAGCAAGGTCCAGCAGGCCATCGCCGAGCTCGGCTACCGGCCGTCGGCCGCCGCCCGCGGGCTGCGCGGGCAGACGTACACGATCGGCGTGATGATCCCGGAGCTGCGCAACCTCTTCTTCGCCGACATCCTCGACGGCATCAACGCCCAGCTCGGCGACAGCGACTACCAGGTGCTTCTCGCCGCCGGCTGCAACGGCGAGAAGGCCGAGGCGAAGGTCATCGACGCGATGATCGACCGCAGCATGGACGGCCTGGTGCTGATCGCCCCGGTCTCGGCCAGGAAACGCCTCACCGAGGTCGCCCGCAGCGTGCCGACCGTGGTGGTCGGCCGGCACGGCTCGTCACCCGCCTACGACAGCGTCACCGACGACGACATCGCCGGTGCCGCCCTGGTCGTCGACCACCTCGCCGGCCTCGGCCACCGCCGCATCGCGCACATCGAGCACCACGAGACCGACCGGATCCGCCTCGCCGAGATGCCCAACGCGCTGCGGGCGAACGGCTACCGCGCCGCGATGGCCGCCCACGGCCTCGCCGACCACGTCGACATCGCGTCGACCAGCTACACCCAGGCCGGCGGCTACCTCGGCGCCCAGCAGCTCCTCGCCCGACCGGTACGCCCGACCGCCATCTTCGCCGGCGCCGACGTCGTGGCCCTGGGCGCCCTCGAAGCGATCGCCGAGGCCGGCCTGACCGTGCCCGGCGACATCTCGGTGGCCGGCTACGACAACAGCGCCCTCGCCGCCTTCGGACCGATCTCGCTGACCAGCGTCGACCAGGACGGCCGGCAGATGGGCGCCAACGCCGCCCGCCTGCTCGTCGAGCGGATCAGCCAGCGCGACCGCCGGACCGCCCACATCAAGCTGTCACCCACGCTGGTCGTGCGGCGCACCACTTCTCCTCTTCACCCCCGGGAATGACCCCGCCCATGGACATCACGATCGAAGATCAGCGGATCGACGGGCCGCACGGCGAGATACCCGTCCGCGTCTACACGCCGCCCGGCGAGGTCCGGACGGGCCTCGTCTGGGCGCACGGCGGCGCCTTCTTCGGCGGCGACCTCGACATGCCGGAGAGCGACCGGGTCGCCCGGCGGTTCGCCTCACGCGGCATCACTGTCGTCGCCGTGGACTACCGCCTCGCGCCGATCCTGGACTGGACGACCGGCGTCGCCTCTCCCGCGGCCGGCCGCGTGCACTACCCGGTCGCCTCCGAGGAGGTCACCGCCGCGTTCACCTGGGCCTCGTCCACCCTGCCCGCGGCGCGCGGCTGGGCGATCGGCGGAGCCAGCGCCGGTGGGGCGCTCACCGCCGGCGCCGCCCTGCGGCTCCGCGACAGCGGCGGGCCACTGCCCCGCGGCGTGCTGCTGGCCTACCCGGTGCTGCACGCGGCCCTCCCCCCGCTCCCTGCCGAACTCGCCGCGAAGGTGGCGACGCTGCCGAACGCCGACCTGATCGGCGCCGAAGCCGTCAGCAGGATGAACCTCAACTACGTCCGGGACCCCGCCGCGCTGACCCAGCCGTACGCCTTCCCCGGCGGCCACGACCTCACCGGCCTGCCGGCCACGTTCCTCCTCAACGCCGACTTCGATCCGCTGCGCGCCTCCGGCCAGCAGTACGGCGCCGAACTCGCCGCCGCCGGAGTGGACCTCGTGCTCGTTCGCGAAGCCGGGACCCGCCACGGGCACCTCAACGAACCGGACGATCCGGCCGCCGAACGCAGCATCGACCGCATGGCGGACTGGCTCCTGTCGTGACTTCGCCCTCCCGCGTATCGAGCGTCAGTGCCGGTCGGCCGAAGCGCAAGACGCGGGTGCGCACGATGAGGGACGGCCGAGACGAGTCGAGGGAGTCGTGACGAGCGTCTACGACAGCGAGCGGCTGGCGGCGGCGTATGCGTTCGACCGGCCGCCGGTCCATCAGCAGATCCTGCGATCGGCCCGCCTCGACGGCCGCGCACATCGGGCGCTCGATATCGGATGCGGAGCGGGCCTGTCCACCGCCGCGCTGGCGTCGCTTGCCCAGCAGGTGATCGGCCTCGAGCCGGTCCCCGCCATGCTGGCGCACGCCCGGACGGTCGCGCCGCAGGCCCGGTTCGTCGTCGGCGGCGCCGAGCACCTGCCGTTCGGGGCAGGAGTGTTCGATCTGATCACGGCGGCGGGCTCGCTCAACTACACCGATCTCCTGCCGGCGCTCTCCGAGATCTCGCGGGTGCTGGCCCCCGGTGGAGATCTTCTGCTGTACGACTTCTCCGAGGGCCGGCGCTCGACGAGCGGTGACGCGCTGGCGGACTGGTTCGGCGCCTTCGAGCAGCGGTTTCCTTGGCCCGCCGGATGGCGGCCGCTCGATCCGCGTGAGTTGTCCCTCGCCGCCTGCGGCTTGCGCCTGCTGGAGTACACCGATATCGAACTTCGGCTGCCCACGAGCTTCGACGACTACCTGCGCTACACAGTCAGCGGCATCAACGTCGACAGCGCCGTCACGCGTGGATCCTGCACGCCCGAGCAGGCCCGCGCCTGGTGCCGGGAGACACTGGCTCCGGTGTTCGCGGCGGGCGACCTGACCGTCGTCATCCCGGCGTACCTCGCCACGCTGGGCCGCGCCGACGGCGAATCACCCCTTCGCTGACCCGGCCGGAGGCCGGCCTCTCACGGCTGTGCGGCGTGCTGGGTCTCGGTGCGCCGGCGGAAGGCGCCGGTTGCCGCCGCGGTGAGGAGGCCGGCGATCAGGCCCCAGAAGGCGGAGCCGATGCCGAGCAGGGTCACGCCGGAAGCGGTGGCGAGCAGGGTGACGATGGCGGCCTCGCGCCAGCGGTCGTCGCGGACGGCGGCCGTCAAGGAGGATCCGATGGTGCCGAGCAGGCCGATGCCGGCGATGCCCAGGACCAGGACGGCGGGCAGGGCGGTGAGCAGTGCCGTGATCGTGGCGCCGAGCAGGCCGACGATCAGGTAGAAGACACCGGCCCAGACCGCGGCCAGGTAGCGGCGGCGTGAATCCGGATGGGCCTGCGGGCCGGTGCAGATCGCCGCGGTGATGGCGGCCAGGTTGATGCCGAACGCGCCGAACGGGGCCAGGAGCAGGTTCGCCGCGCCGGTCCAGGTGATCAGCGGGGACACCGGGATGTCGTATCCGTCGTTGCGCAGCACCGCGACACCGGGCAGGTTCTGCGACGCCATCGTGACGACGAAGAGCGGGATCGCCACGCCGATGACGGACTGCCAGGTGAACGACGGCATCGTGAAGACCGGGACGGCCAGGGCGAATTCCACGCCGCCGGACAGGGAAGGGGCGCAGACGGCGAGTCCGGCGATCAACGCGGCCAGTACGGCGTACCGGGGAAGGAACCGCCGGAAGATCAGGTAGGTGCCGAACATCGCGAGGATCAGAACGATGTCGGTGTTCGCCGAGGTGAACAGGCCGCTGCCGAAGCGCAGCAGCACGCCGGCCAGGAGCGCGGACGCCAGGGGAACCGGCACCTTCTCCATGATCCGGCCGAACCATCCGGTCACGCCGGTGAGGAAGATCAGTGCGGCGGAGACCACGAAGGCGCCGGCTGCCTCACGTACCGAATGGCCGGAAAGACCCGTGACCAGCAGGGCTGCGCCGGGAGTCGACCAGGCGGTGACCACCGGCGCCCGGTAGCGCAACGACAGGCCGATGCAGGTGGCGCCCATGCCGACGCAGAGGGCGAGGATCCACGAGGCGGCGTCGGCTCCGGCGGCCTGGGCGGCGCTGAAGACGATCGCCGCCGAGCTGGTGAAGCCGATGAGGACGGCGAGGAATCCGGCGGCGATCGGCGCGATCATGGGCACTCCAGGTTCAACGGGTCGCCCAGGCGCACGGCACGGCCGATCGTCGGCAAGCCGCTCCACGGTGGTGATCCACCCGAACGCCAGTCACGGCCTGCCGACAGCGTAATCGCTGCGCGTACCGACACCGAACCGACTCTTGTGCGTTTGCCCGGACGTGGGATCATGCGTGGTCGATGCCGGAGCACGGGGTTGGAGTTCAGCTTGTTCGGTAAGTCCGCAAAAGTCGGTCCGCCGCTGTGGGCGAAGCTCTGTGCCGGATTCGGCGCGACGCTGATGGTCGTCAGTGGTGGCACGCTCGTCGGCGGGCAGGCACTGATCTCCAAGTACACCGGTGGCATCACCAACGACGCGCTGCTGGACACCGGCGCGGCGAACGCGGGCAAGAAGGAGATCAAGGGTCCGCTGACGATTCTGCTGGTCGGCATCGACCCGCGGAAGCCGTCGACCCCGCCGCTGTCGGACTCGATCCTGATCGCGCACATCCCGAAGGACATGTCCACGGCGTACCTGTTCTCGATCCCCCGCGACTCGTACGTGGAGATCGCCGCCGACGAGAAGTCCGGGGTCCGCAGCCACAACAACAAGATCAATGCCGCGATGGCGCTGGGCAGCCAGGTGGACGGCAAGATCGACGTGGTGAACGGCTTCAAGGTGCTCTCGAAGACGATCACCGACTACACCGGGATCAAGGAGTTCGACGCCGCCGCGATCATCAACTTCGGCGGCTTCAAGAACATCGTCGAGGCGCTCGGCGGCGTGTCCATGGTGATCGACATGGACGTGAAGTCGGAGCACCTGACGCCGGAGGGCAAGCAGCGGCCGCGGTCGTCGCGGTGCCCGATCCGCAGCGACTGCCCGCACCCGTACATCGGGCCGCAGGCCTACTACAAGAAGAGCACCAAGCCGGTACGCCTCGAACCGTGGCAGGCCCTCGACTACGTGCGGCAGCGCTACGAGTTCAAGGGCGGTCCGAAGATGACCGATTACGACCGTCAGCGCCACCAGCAGCAGTTCATCAAGGCCATGGCGAAAGAGGCGATGAGCGCCGACGTGATCACCGACGTCGGCAAGATGACGAAGATCCTGGACGCGGCCGGGGAGTCGCTGACGTTCGCGGGTGGCGGCAACAGCCCGATCGAGTGGGCTGTGGCGCTCAAGGGCCTCAACGTGGACGACATGGCCACCATCAAGATTCCCGGTGGGGGCAAGTTCGAGCCCGGTACGAACAAGTATCTGGGTGAGCAGTTCACCGATCCGGCGCTGGCGGACGAGTTCTTCGACGCCGTCAAGAAGGACCGGGTGGCGGAGTTCCTGCTCGAGAACCCGACGTTGGTGAACAAGAACGGCTGACGCCTCCCGGCATCGGCGAACGTGGGCGCCGGCATGCCCGGCTACGTCGGCGACCACCTGCCGACGGCTGTGCCATCACTGGCTGCTCGGCGGCTTGGGCACCTGATCCTCCCGCGATGACGACCAGATCAGGAGTGCGGGTCCGGCCAGGATGAGCAGGACACCGCCGGCGGTGAGGGCCACGGTGGACAGTGAGGGTGCCTCGTACCCGTAGAAGTAGGCGCACATCATGAACACACCCTCGTCCGGCGCGGGCGCCAGGTGGTTCAACTGGACGATGGGTTTGGCGACCTCGTCGACAACGGACAGCGCGGGTACGAGGGCGAGCACACCGCCGCTGATGAGTGCCACGGTCCGCGCCCGCCCGCCGGCAGTGCGGGTCACCGTCAGCACCGTCAACGCGACCGCTGCCATCAGGGCCAGTGTCGCCGGCATGGTGGGGTGGAGCAGCTCGGCGTGATCGTCGGCCGAGTAGATCGGGTAGAGGCCGATCAGGATCGCCGGGATCGAGACCAGCGTGATGAGCACGGGCCGCTGCCAGGGACGCAGTCTCGGCCTCGGAGGCAACGCCGACACCGCCAGCGCGACGCTGATCAGCGCGCCGAAGCGCAGTGCCGCCGCGAGCTGGCCCAGCCGCAGCCGGCTGGTCCAGTAGTCGATGACCGCCTCGTCCATGACCGGGCAGCCGTTCGAGCCCCTTGGCGCCGGATCCGGATAGGAGAGCCAGGCCGCGGCGAGATCGACCAGAGCCGCGGCGGCCAGCAGCAGGCCGAGGAGGCGCAGGGCACGGTGCCGGCCGGCCGGCGCCGCACTCGCGGACAGCGCCAGCATCGCCACAGCCTCGGCGCCGTGCTGGATCTTCACCGCATCCAGGCCGGCCCCGGCCGCGGAGACGACAGCGGCCGCGCCGAATACGACGATCGCCGGGGTCGGGGAGGTCACGAGTGAGGATTGTGCACGAACCACCGACCGCGTGCGCCCCGAAACCCGGCCGGCCCGTGCCCACATTGATCTAAATATTTGCATTCGCTGAGTACAACGGACTCCATGCGAAGAATCTTGGTCGCCGTGGCGGCGGCAAGCACACTTCTGCTGGGATCCGCGGTGCAAGCCGGAGCGGCGCCACCGCAACCCTCTCCCGCTGCGCTCCCACCCGGCTGGTCGGCCTCCGGGCGGGCCCTGACCTGGACCAGCGAGCGGCCGATCCCACCCGGCGACGCCGCGGTGGAGTTCTGGGCCGGCGACCGGCTGCTGGGCCGCGCCGACGGCACCCGCGACCTGCGGACGTTCGTGTTGAAGGACGGCCTCCCGGCTGATCCGGCCGATCTGCAGGTGCGGATCGGCGGCAAACGGGTCGACGCGGCGGCGCCGCCGAGCGCACAGCGCCGGACGAAGTCGGCCCCGGCCACGCTTCCGGCCCGTCCGGCGCACACCGTGGACCCGGGCGTGAAGGGCCCGTACCGGACGACGACCGGGGAGTACTCGCTGCCGGGTGTGAAGCTGTCGGCGTACCCGCAGCCGGTCGAGATGCAGGCCGTCGTGGTCGCGCCGCGCAACGCGCCGGGCAAGCGCCCGCTCGCGCTGTTCCTGCACGGCCGGCACTGGACCTGTTTCACCGGCGACGACCCCGACGCGATCACCCTCGAGTGGCCCTGCCCGGCCCCGTCCGAGGCGGTGCCCAGCCACCGCGGCTACCTGCAGTCGCAGGAACTGCTCGCCTCGCAGGGCTACATCACCGTGTCGATCTCGGCGAACGGCATCAACGCGCAGGACCGGGCCGACGACGACGGCGGCGCCCAGGCCCGCTCCTCGCTGGTCCGCAAGCATCTGGCGCTCTGGGCCGACTGGTCGAGCACCACAAGGAACAAAGCCCCGGCGATCGTACGATCGGTGCCCCGTGCGGACCTGTCGCGGGTGTTCCTGATGGGCCATTCCCGTGGCGGCGAAGGGGTGAGCCGTGCCGCGCTGGACAGCCTGAACCCGCCGCCGGCCGCGCAGGACGACTACCGCGGCCGGGTGCGCTGGAACATCCGTGGCCTGTTCCTGATCGGCCCGACGGTGTTCGGTCAGAACCCGCAGCCGGACGTGCCGTCGGCGACGGTCCTGCCCGGCTGTGACGGTGACGTCTCGGATCTGCAGGGTCAGATGTTCATCGACGCCACGCGTGGGGTCGGTTCCGGCCGGGCGCTGCACAGCGCGCTCTACATGGTCGGCGCGAACCACAACTACTTCAACACCGAGTGGACGCCGGGTCAGGCGGTCGGGCCCGCGTTCGACGACTTCTTCGGCGAGGACGACCCGCTGTGCACGCCCGGTGTCGCCCCGGCACGACTGACCCCGCACCAGCAGCAGACGGCCGGCGCGACCTACCTGGCCGCCGCGGCTCGCCTGTTCGTGGGAGGTGACGACCGGGTCCGGCCGCTGCTGGACGGCACCGGTGTCCGCGCGCCGTCGGCCGGTCCGGCAACGGTGCTGAGCCACGCGCTCGGCGGCAACCGCACCCCGGTGATCGTCCCCGACCGGTCCCTCACCGTCGGCAACGCCCGGCTCTGCGAGCAGGTCTCGTCCACGCCGGAGGCCGCGTGCCTGTGGACGGAGGGCTTCTTCACCCCGTCACCGCACTTCGTGCCGTTCACGTACCCGGAGCCGGGTCGCTACGCGGTCGCGCTCGACGGCACCGCGCCGGCCACGCTGAAGCCGGCCGAGGCGGTATCGGTGGCCGGTTCCCGGTCGCTGGCGTTGCGCCTGGTCGTGCCACCGAACGCGCCGGCCACCTCGTTCGGCGTCGCGGTCACCGACGACCGCGGCAAGCGCACCGATCTGGGTACGGCCACGATCTCCGGTGTGCCGGGTACCGACCTGACCACCTCGTACTGGGGTCAGGAGGTGCGCCTCGCTCTGCCCAGGGGCGTCCGCACGGTCGCCCGGCTCGACATCTCCCCGCGGAGCGCCGGGCAGGCCTGGCTGATCGACGCGTGGGGCTGGCGGCCCGGCACCCCGGCGCCGCGACCGGCGCCGCTGTCCCGCGTCGACGTCGGCACCCTGACCGTCGAGGAGGGCGACTCCGGTACCGCCACCTACGCGGTGCCGGTGCGGGTGCGGGGCAAGCAGCGGTCCGCGGTGCGGCTGTTCCTGACCGATCGCCTGACCGGCGACGTGAAGTCGTGGGTGGCTGACGTCGCTCCGGGCGTCACGAAGATCGACGTGCCGATCTCGGTGACCGGCAACACCACGTTCGGCGGTGACCGGCGCCATCCGCTGGCCGCCAAGGCGGTCCGCAACGCGGTCGTGGGCGACTACGACGGCGGCCTCGACGTGAACGAGGACGACCCGATGCCGACGATCACCGTCACGCCGTCGCCGGCCACCGCCGCCGAGGGCTCGCCGGTGGTGTGGACGCTGACCCTGTCCGAACCCGCCGACGACTACCTGTACTTCGTGTTCACACCGCAGGCACCGACCGCCGGGCCGGAACTGTCGTCGACCGATGTCGATCCGGTCTGGTTCGAGGAGAACGCCTTCGAGAGCCCGGAGCCGTCCCGGCCGTTGTCGCAGACCCTGTTGCAGCCGTTCCTCGCGGTCGAACCGGGTACCACCTCGGTCGAGCTCGCGGTGCCGACGGTCGCCGACGGGGTCGCCGAGGGAACCGAGCACATCCGGTTCGCGACGGACGTCTACCCGGCCGACTTCGGTGACCCGATCACCGGTCCCGTGTTCGACGGGACCGTCACCGACTGACGCGACGTGTGCCCGGAACCCGCTCGGTTCCGGGCACACCTCCCATTCAGCCCTTCAGCAGCCGATACGGGAGCTTCCGGCGGCGACGTCGTCGTACCACAGGGTGTCGGCGCCCTCGCCGTAGCTCTCCCAGCCGAGCTTGAGGTCGGTGAGCATCGGGCGGTAGGTGCGGTTCAGCCACTGACCGTCCACGTCGTGCGTGGGCACGCCGTCCTGCAGCAGCCCCGGTACGGAGACGCCGTCGAGCCAGGTCTCCATGGTCCCGTCCGCGCCGCTGACCTTGAACTCGACGCAGTTCCAGGTGTTCACCGGCAGTGGCCGCGACAGGGCGACGCCGGACGGGCTCTGCTCGGGCAGCGTGGCGTCGTCCGAGCCGCGGTTCCACTGCAGCGCCTGGTTCTGGCCGCCGAAGCGCAGGTCACGGTTGCCGTCGTTGGCGTCACGCAGCGCCACCGTGGTGAAGTGCGACGCCGGCAGCGCGGTGGTGTGCCGCACGTAGTAGCGGACATAGAGCGCGCTCCCGGCCGGGCCGAGGATGTCGGTGCTGCGGACGAAGACGTGGTTGCAGTACCCCGCGGCGCCGTCGACACGCAGCGACGTGGAGCCGGTACGGCCGACGGACTTGTCGACGGTCGCCGTCCCCGCGCCCTGGCAGTCCGGGTAGGTGACCGCCCAGTTCCCGCTCGGCGCACCGGCGGCCTGGTCCTCGAATCCATCACATCGTGCCCAGCTCGGACAGTCCGGGCCGGGGTCAGTGGAGGGCGACGTGGAGGGCGACGTGCTCGGCGGAGTGTCCCCCGCGCAGGAGACACCGTTGAGGGCGAAGTCGACCGGCTTGGCGTTGGTACCGGAGTAGGTCGCCTGGAAGCCGAACGAGGCCGATGCGCCGGTGGCGAGCGAGCCGTTCCAGCCGACGCTGGACGCGGTGACGATTTGCCCGGACTGGCTCACCTGGGCGTTCCAGCCGTTCGTGACGCGCTGGTCGCCGGGGAAGGACCAGGTGAGTGTCCAGGACGAGACGGCCGGTCCGGTGTTGGTGAGCTTGACGTCGGCCGTGAAGCCGGTGGACCACTGGTTGACCGTGAAGTCGACGGCGCAGACGGTCGCAGCCTCGGCGGCGGGGACGTGGAGGACGGTGGCGATGCCGCCGGAGGCGACGGCGACGGCTGCGGCGGCCAGGGCAGAGCGGAGACGCATGCGGATCTCCTCGGGGACGGAGGGTCGTAGCGCAATGGGAGCGCTCCCAATCGCATCGACAAGCGTACATGTATTCCTCCTGAGGCCGGCGAACGCGAAGCGCTCCCGGATCGGCTGATCCGGGAGCGCTTCTACGGTCAGGACAACTTCACGGTGAAGATCGGGCTCGCGGCGAGCTTCCGGAACGACGCCAGACTTGCCGGGGTGCTGTCGATGCTGATGTCCCGGTCGCCCTGGTCGTCGGCCTTCGTGTCGAAGTGCACGATCGCCTTGATCGCCGGACGCTTCAGCAGTTCCGGCAGCACGTCGTCGTAGACGGCCGACTTGTCCGTCGTCTTGCCGATCCGGTGGTACGCGCCCCACTCAGCCACCATGATCGGCTTGCCGGGGTGCTTGCTCACGGCCCAGTCGTAGAAGCCGGTGCCGCCGCCGGTCGGCTTGCGGTCGAGCAGGTCACCGAAGTCGCCGAAGTGGTAGTAGCCCTTCTCCACCGACACGTACGAGTCGAGGCCGATCCAGTCCACCACCGCGTCGCCCGGGTAGAGGTCCTTCCACCACGACTGCGCCAGCCACTTCTCGTTGCCCATGTAGGCGAGCACGTTCACGACGTTGGTCACGCCCTTGGCGCGCAGGCGCTCGATGGTGTGCCGGTACATCGCCGCGTAGTCCTTGGCCTCCATCCCGGAGCCGGCCTTCGCGTTCACGTCGTTCTCCGGCTCATGGTGCAAGACCAGGAACATCTTCTTCCCGTACGCCTTCGCGCGCGCGGCGAACGCGTCGATGCGAGCATCCTGCTGACCGGCGGCGACCTTGGCCCAGGACGAGCCGTAGGCGATCTTCCAGTTCAGCAGCAGGACCCGCGGGTTGGCCGCGTCACTGGTCATCGCGATCTCGGCCTTGGTCGGGAACGCCTCGTCGCCCTTGTGGTAGGTGTGGAAGATCGTGGCGGTGCGCCCGCTCAGCTTCTCCCAGCTCTTGTGCTCGGCGTCGCGCGGGTTGCTGGTGAAGCCGCCGGCCGCGCCGCCCCAGAGCACGCCACAACTCGGCACCAGGTCGGCGCCGGTGACGCAGTCGGAGTAGTCACCGGTGACCGGCGTGGTCACCGGCGGAGTGACGACCGGTGCGGGAGCCGTCCCGCTGGTCGTGACGATCAGCTGAGGGCCGCCGCCGGCCTTGTTCTCCGCCGACTGGAACCGCATGACGTCGCCGGTCAGCGACGAGCTCACCGCGAACGAGTAGGTGCCCGGCCCGTACACCTCGGCACTCAGGTCGAACCCGATCCGGGTGTCGGCGGCGAGCGGGTTCACCCCGGCGATCGGCAGCCCCACCTTCGGCGCGTTCCCCGACGTCAGCTTCGCCTCGGTCCACGCGTTGTCCAGGACCCGCGACACGGTGAGCCGCCCGGCCGGTGTCGACAGCGGACGCAGGAACAGCCGCGCCTTCTTGACGTCGGTCCCGGCCGGGATCGTGAACTTCAGGAAGACGGTCTTGCTGTCGTTGCCGAGCTTCCCGGCGGCGAGCTTGTCCTCCGCCCCGAACGCGGCTCCGCTGCGGGAACTGGAGATGTAGCTGTCATCGGCGGCCGCGATGGCCAGGTCCACGTCGGCGGCCGAGGCAGCCGACGACGGCGCCACCGCAGCGGAGGCACCGGCGAGGACGGCGGTCAAGGCTGTCAACGACTTCGGCAGCTTGGCGCGTCGCACTGAGAATCTCCCCTGGTTTGTCCGGCCCATGTCAGCCGGGCAGATGAGGAAGACTCCCGTGCGCCAGGTGTACACCCCGTTCCCGCGAAGGTGCGGCCCGGTTGCGGGCCTCACGCATCAGCGCTTGGTGACGGTGATCGCGGTGAGGGCGCCGGTGGTGATGGTGGCCCAGGCCGGGGAGACGGCGGTCTCGCCCTCGGCCCAGACCATGACGACATAGCGGCCGCTGCGCAGGCCGGTCAGGTTCAGGACTCCGGTGTCGGTGCACCCCGAGCGGAGGAAGTAGTCACCGGACGCGTCGGCGCAGAACGCGGTGATCGGGCTGCCGTCCGCGGTCGTGAAGGTCACGTCAAGGTCGCCGGTCGGGAAGAGCGAGTCGTTGACGACCGTGGTGCCGCCGTCGGTCACCACGTACCACGTGGCGGCGGTCTCGCGCGTCTTGTGCGGGGCCCACAGCTGGTCGCCGGTCTCGGGGAAGTAGAAGCCGATCCGGTAGCGACCGGCCGGCAGCGGCTCGAGCCGGTAGTGGCCGGACTCGTCGGTGACGGCCTGCGGGAGCAGATAGCCGGGCGTGCCGGAGTACGCCTTGATCTGCAGGCGCGCGCCGGCGACCGGGGCGCTGCCGTCGGCGGTGGTCAGAGTCCCTTCGATCACGCCGCCGGCGGCGGCGGCCGCACGCGCGGGAGCCGGGAAGACGGCCAGGGTGGCCAGCACAGCGACGACGAAAGCTACGAATCGAGAACGATGCATATAGATCACCCTAGTTCAACCCGTCCAGGCGATCATCGATGCGTTTCGCAGCCGCATGCCGTTGTGGCGCATGGTCGGACTTGAAACGTGCTTTCGCTACGTCCACAAGACCTTGCTCACCGTCACCTGCACGGTGCGGCCGACCATTCCCTCGCCGCGCTCGATCTCTTTCTTGCTGGGACCGACGCGGCGACGGGTGTGGCCGGCGCGGGCGCCGTCGCACTGCCGCCGGCAGCCGAGCATCCGGCAGAAGCCAGCATCGCGACGCCGGCCACGATGGCCGGGATTCCATGGCGAATGCGTCGCATGACACCCCTTCCCAGGAATACGTCTGGTTGATGAAGTAGACGTCGTTCCCACCCAGGCCCGGCGGGAAGGTCGAGCCGCTGGTCATGCGGCCCCGATGAGACGGCAAGCAATGGCGAACGGTTCCGTGGCCGGCATGGCGACGATGCGGACGGCGGCGGACCGGCGATGCTGACGAGGACCACTGCAGAGAAGGGCACCGCCATGAGCGCCTCCACAACGGTTCTGACTTCGGGTGCTCTGGTCGGCACGGCGGCGGTCGGTGGCGTGTTCTTCGCGTTCTCGACGTTCGTGATGAGTGGGCTGGGCGCGGCCGGCGAGAGACACGCCGTGCCGGCGATGCAGGCCATCAACGTGACCGCCGTACGGCCACCGCTGATGATCCTGCTGTTCGGGACGCTTGTCGTGACCGGTGTCGCGGCGGTGATGCAGGGTCGCCAGAACGGCTGGGGTACGGCCACGACTCTCACCGTCGTCGCGTTCGCGGTCTACCTCGTCGGGGTCGTCGGCGTGACGGCGTTCGGCAACGTCCCGCTCAACAACCGCCTCGTCGCTCTGGGTGAGTCCTTCTCGCCGGGCGACTGGCCCGCGTACGCCAGGCCTTGGACGCTCTTGAATCACATCCGGACGATCGCGAGCCTGATCAGCGCCGGGCTGCTCGCCGCCGCCCTGCGCCTGGTCTGACACGACATGAGGGAGCGAACGACATGACCGTCACCCGAACGCCGGCTCGCCCACTACTCTGAGCGATCAGGTTCACAGATCGAGGACGAGCCGACCGCCCGCAGCCCGCGAAACGCAGACGAACATGGTGTCGTTCGCCGCCCGTTCCTCCTCCGTGAGCAGACTGTCGCGATGATCGACGACGCCGGCGAGCACCGTCGTCTCACAGGTTCCGCAGGTGCCTTCCCGGCATGAGGACAGCACGTCCACCCCGGCTTCCTCCAGAACGTCGAGGATCGAGCGGCCGGCCGGCACCCGCAACGTCCGCCGGCTGATCTCAAGCTCGACATCGAATTCCTGATCCGGTACGAGACGATCGGACTCCACCGGCGCGAACCGCTCGGCGTACACGTCCGGCCGGCGTTCCTGGACGGCCCGCAGCAGACTGTCGGGCCCGCAGCAGTAGACCAGAACGTCCGGCGCCGCCGAGCCGAGCAGCGAGTCCAGGTCCATCAACCCGTGGGTGTCCTCGGGATACAGCCGCACGTTCTCGCCGTACGCGCTCAGCTGCTCGCGGAACGGCATCGACGCCGTGTCGCGCCCGGCGTAGTGCAGCTGCCACCCGGCGCCGGAACCGGCCGTTTCAACGACCATCGGCAGGATCGGAGTGATGCCGATGCCGCCGGCGATGAACAGGTACCGCGCCGCCGGACGCAGCGGGAAGTGGTTGCGGGGTGCGCTCACCTCGACGTGGTCGTTCTCGGCCAGGTGGTCGTGGACGTGACGGGATCCGCCGCGGCCCTCGTCCGCCCGGCGCACCGCGATCCGCCAGAGCGTGCGATCGCCGGGGTCGCCGCAGAGCGAGAACTGCCTGACCAGTCCGCTCTTCAGGGTCAGGTCGACGTGCGCGCCGGGTGTCCAGCCGGCCAGGTCCCGGCCGTCGGGATGACGCAGGTCCAGGGCGACGACGCCGGCGGCGATCTCGTCACGACGGTCGACGCGCAGGTGCATGCCATCCCTCCCGTGGTCCGACCAGGTGCGCGGGCGGCCGGGTCAGCGGCGTGACCGGCGGCTGGACCGGGCCGCCGGCCGGATGATCAGGGTGGGCCTGCAGCCAGTCCCACAACGCGACCGGGTCGTCCGATTCGGCCTGTGCCCGGCAGTGACAGCGGCCGTGCAGCCGGTCCGAGCCGGGCAGCCAGTCGATGCTCAGGAGTTGCCCGCTCATCGGCCGGCCAGCTTGGCGTTCATGCGGCGGGCGGCGAGGCCTCCGGTGTCGATGTTGATCGACAGTTCCTGGTAGCCGTCCGGCTCTCCGGCGATCACCCGTTCCAGGGCGTTGAGGGCGGTGACGTCCTGCATCACCACGGTGCGGTTGCTCTCCGCGAGGAAGTCACTGACGCCCTGGTCGTCCAGGGCGAAGTCGCGGGCCACCGCCCAGAAGTCGTGCGTCGAGTTCTCGGTCTCCGGGGTGATCGCGTAGACCACCTCGACGTGGAACGCGTCCGGGTCGCTGCCGTCGGCGTTAGGCAGCACGCCGACCGGCGCGATCCGGCTGTGCAGCTTGTAGAGACAGGGCGGGGTGTACTCGATGTCCTGCCAGCGGGTGATGCGCCCGGTGATCCCGGTCGACTTGGCGTAGAACGGCGGGCATGCGGCGTCGGCCATCCGGCGCGAGACGTAGACGATGCCGGCTTCCTCGTCGACCCGCGTGCTGATCGGTGTCTCGGCCACCTCCGGCGTGCCGATGTAGCCACCGTGCAGGTACGTCTCGTGGGAGAGGTCCATCAGGTTGTCGACCAGCAGACTGGACCGGGCCGCCAGGGGTTCCCTGCCGGAGACCGCGGTCCAGCCGGCCAGGTCCAGCCACGGCGCCCGGGGGATCCGGGCGCCGTCGGCGAGTGCCGGGTCGCCGATGAACACCCAGACGAACGAGTCCTGCTCGACGACCGGATAGGTGCGCAGCCGTGCGGTCCGCGGTACGCGGCGCTGTCCCGGCACGGCCACGCAGACGCCGTCGGCGCCGTAGGTGAAGCCGTGGTAGCCGCAGACCAGGGTGTCGTCGACGAGGTGGCTGGGCTGTTCGGAGAGCGGGAACCGGCGGTGGACGCACCGGTCGGACATCGCGGTCACCGCTGCGGCGTTCGTGCGCCAGAACAGGATAGACTCGCCGCAGACGGTGCGGGCGAACGGGGTGCGCCCGACCTCGCGGGCGTACGCGGCCACGTACCACTGATTCGCAATGAAGGACGTCATCGTCTACCTCCGCCGTGCCGGGGTTCGGTGACGAGAAGTATGTGACCGCCGTCGCATTTCGCCATCCGTTGTTTCCGTATTACGGAAGACTCCGCATGTGCCGGAAGACGAGCGGCGCCGCCCACAGCCCCGGCCGGTCACCGGACCGGTGCTCGGCCGCGCACTGCGGATCTTCGAGGCGTTCGGCCCGCAGCACACCTCGCTCACCCTCACCGAGCTGGCGCGGCGGGCGGACCTGCCGCTGTCGACGGTGCACCGCCTCGCCGCCGAACTGCTCGCCTGGGGCGCGCTGGAGCGCGACGGCACCGGGCGTTACCGCGTCGGGCTGCGGCTGTGGGAGGTGGCCGCGCTCGCGCCGCGCGGGCAGGGCTTGCGGGAGCGGGCGCTGCCCTACCTGGAGGACCTGTCCCAGGTCACCCACGAGAACGTGCAACTCGCCGTCCGCGAAGGCAGCGAGCTGGTGTTCGTCGAACGGATCGCCGGCAGCCACGCCGTGCCCGTGCACACCCGCGTCGGTGGCCGCTTCGCCCTCTCCGCGACCGGCGTCGGCCTGGTCCTGCTGGCCCACGCCCCCCAGCAGGTGCAGCAGGAGATCCTGTCCTCGCCGATCACCCGGTTCACCGCGCACACGATCACCGACCCGCAGATCCTGCTGCGCACGCTGGCCGACGTGCGCGCCAACGGATTCGCCGTCAGCGACCGGCAGGTCACCGAGGACGCGATATCGGTCGCGGCCCCGATCCGCGACCGGCACCAGTCGGTGATCGCCGCGGTCTCCCTGGTCGTGCGGTACGGCTCGTTCTCCCCGCATGCGCTGACGCCGCTCGTGCGGTCCAGTGCCCGGGCCATCGCGCGGGCGATCGCCGCGGCGGAATGACGATCAGGCCGACAGGTCGATCGTCGTACCGATGCCCTCGGCCTGTGCTCTCGCCAGCAGCAGGTGGGCGGTGGCCAGATCCTGGAGGCCGAGCCCGACCGAGTTGAACAGCGTCACGGCTTCCCTGCTGCGGCGACCGGCGGCGAGGCCCGCGATGACAGCTCCGAGTTCGGTGCGCAGATCGTGTTCGGTGATGTGCTGCTCGGCGAGGGCCATCACCACCTCGCCGGACTTGGTGAGGGCGGTGGGCAGCGAATCGACCACGATGTCCGCGCGCCGCATCCCGTCGCCGTCGATCTCGCGGTGGTCGCGGCGCGGTGGTGCGCCGACCGCGTTGACGTGCAGGCCGGGCTCGAACCAGGCGCCGTGGACCAGGGGTTCGCGGGACGGCGTGAGAGTGCAGAGGATGTCCGCGGCGCGCACGACCTCTTCGGCGTCGGCGGCCGGTTTGACGGTGAGGCCGAGGCCGGCGACGGCGTCGCGGAAGGCGGCGACGCGCGAGGAGCTGCGGGACCAGACCACGACGGTGCTGATGTCGCGGACCGCAGCGATGGTGCGGGTGTGCTCGATCGCGAGGTTCCCGGCGCCGACGAGGCCGAGGACGGTGCTCTCCGGGCGGGACAGGTGGGCGGTCGCGACGGCGCTGACGGCGGCGGTGCGGACCGCGGTGACCTGCCGGCCGTCGATGATCGCCTGGCATTCGCCGGTGGTCGCGGAAGTGACGAGGATGGCGGAGCGCTGCACCGGCAGGCCCGCGGCGGCGTTGCCGGGGATGTCGGCGAGCAGTTTGACGGCGGCCCGCCCGGTGGTGCCGTCGGCGGCGGCCATCGGGATGAGCGCGGCGCCGCCGATGCTCATGGCGGGAGGTGCGGGAACGAGCGCGTGGCCGAGCGCGAGGTCGGCGTGGGCACGTTCGACGGCGGCCCGGACGTCCGCGTGGGATGGGTCGGCGCGCAGCAGGTGAGTGACGTCGGAGTGGGTGAGGACGAGCGTCAAGACAACCCCCATTTTCGAATGCGGCGGGCAGCCCCGTCTTCCGGGGCCGCCCGCCGGACGAGCTACGCGTTGACGACGAGCCGGTTGGGCAGGGTGTTCAGCACTTCGTTGCCGTCCTCACCGCAGATGACCGTGCCGCCGATGCACACCCGTTTGCCGCCGAACAGCGCGTTGGGTTCGAACGCGAACGCGGTGCCGGCCTGGATGACGAAGTCACCGTCCTGCGGCACGACCGGCGGCAGCTTCGGCAGGTGCGCCAGGGCCGGGTCCTTCTCGGTGTTCATGTGGGTGGCGCTGTTGAAGATGACACCGGAGACGGTCTGGATGTGCGGTCCGGTGTTCCAGCAGCCGGCGTCCAGGGCGGGCTGGTTCATCGCGTCGGCGAGCTCGCTGAACGTGATGCCCGGCTTGAGCACCTCCATGCCGGCGGCCAGCGACTGCCGGCAGACCTCTTCCAGGAAGAGCAGCTCCTTGCTGGGTTCGCCGAGGACCACGTCGATCTGCTGCTGTGACTCGAAACTGCCGTAGCAGGCGAAGATCTCCGAGGCGATCGAGTCGCCGGCTTCGAGGCGCCGGGGCGCGCCGCCCATCGACATCCACTCGGGCTGTCCCCAGGCGAACCGGGAGGCGCCGCTGCGCAGCAGGAGGCTGGGCGGCAGGACCCAGCCGCCGCCACCGACGATGGCGTTCAGCACGGCCGCGCCGACTTCGCTCTCCCGTACCCCCGGCTTGGCGGTCTCGATGAACGCGGCGCACGCCGCCTCGCCCAGCGCCGCCGCCTTCCTCAGCATGCGCTGCTCTTCCGGGCTCTTGACCAGGGCGAGCACCTCGAACGCGGTCGCGACGTCGACGAATGTCGCGTCCGGCAGGCCGTCGAGCACGCGCAGCCAGGTGCTGTAGGAGATCGACCCGGCCCAGCCGCCGACGGCACGGCTGCTCAGGCCGACGATGCCGACCCGGCCGCCGGCGACATTGCGCTCGTGCAGCGAGGCGACGAGACCGGCGATCGGGTCGCCGACGCGGTAGTCGTCGACCCAGCGCTCGTAGGCCTGGCCGGGCTCGTCGTAGCGGTTCAGCGGGTAGCGGCCGAGCAGGTAGGTCGGCTCGCCCTCGGCGGTCAGGACGACGATGCCGTGCAGGGTCTCGTTGGTGAGGTAGCGGTCCCACAGGTCCCGGCCGGAGCCGAAGACGACCAGCGCGTCGAGATCGTTGTCGGCCATCAGGGTACGCAGGGCAGCCCAGCGGCGGTCCCGCTCGCTCAGAGAGAGGGTGGGGAAGTCGTTCGAATCGATCATCGGGCGGTCTCCTTGATTGAGGCGATCACGGTGCGGAGGTGATCGACGCTGTCGGTGATGAACGCGAGTTCCTCGTCGGCGCCGGTGGGGCGGCGCAGCGCGTCCAGGTCGGCGTCGTACGACCGGGTGAGGCGGTAGATCTCGGCGAGCTCGGCGACGGTGAGATCGGGGTGCCCGGCCTGCCAGACCGGGTCGTCGACGAAGAGCGGCATCTCGGCGCGGCCACGGACGATGCCTTCGATGGACAGGGTGGCGTGCGGCGCCTGCTCGATCAGCGGGGTGAGCAGCGCCGGCCAGTCGATGACGCCCTGGCCGCAGGGGGCGAGGAAGCGGCCGATGCCGTCGTCGGTGAAGGCGAGGGCGACGTCGCGGACGTGGCTCTGCCGGGTGTAGGGGGCGACCCGGTGCGCGGCGCGGACCGGGTCCTCGCCGCGGACGACGACGTTGGCGGTGTCGAAGGTGATGCCGAACGCGTCCGGCCCGGCATCCTCGACGAGCCGGACCACCTCGTACGAGGTGATCTCCTCGTGCGTCTCGATGTTCAGGTGACAGCCCAGGTCACGAAGGACCGGGGCGAGGCGGCGCAGGACTCCCGCGGTCGCGCGGAGCTGATCGGCCCAGTCCACGTCCGTACGGAAGCGGTCACACGCGTACAGACCCTGGATCTTGAATTGGTAGTTGGCGGTAGCGGTCCACAGTTCGCGGACGCCGGCCGCCGCCAGTGCCTCGATGATGCGCCGCATGCCGAGCAGGTAGTCGCCGTCACCCAGCCGCCGGATCTCCGGTGCCTCCGGCGTCGCGAACGGGTTCACCTTGGCGGTGCCCACTTCGAGGTAGAGGCCGAGCTCACGGGCGTGCGCGCTGACCTCGGCGAGCTCGCCGGGGTCGAGGGACGGGCTGAGCGCGAACGCGGTCCGGAAGAAGGCGCCGTCGAGGCCGAGCTCGTGGATGCGGTCGAGGGTCCAGTGCGCGCCCTTCTCCGCGGCGCCGGGGAACTTGCTGGTGTCGGTGCCGATCCTCACTGGTCGCGACCGCCGGACAGGTCGACCAGGCCGCGGCGGAAGACGTTCGCCGGGTCGTAGTCCTTCTTCACCGCGATCAGCCGGTCGTAGTTGCCGCCGTAGACCTGCCGCGCGACCTCGATGTCGCCCTGCACGCTGGCGAAGTTGATGTAGGTGCCGCCCTGATACGGGCCCATCGCGTCGGCGAACCCCTTGGCCCAGGCCACGAGTTCCGGCTTCTCGTCGGGGAACTCCCAGTCGGCGCCGATGTTCGCGCCCCACGGCAGCCCGTGCGAGCCCATCACCGTCGCGGTGGTGTCGCGGCGGGTCATCTGGCCACCGCCGCCGATCACCTCGAACGGGCAGATCATCTGATGGGCGATGTTCGAGTGCGCCTGCAGTGGCCGGCCCGGGTAGCGGTCGCACCAGTCGATCGCGGTGTCGATCACCTCGTCGGCGAGGCTCTCCAGGAAGATGTGCTTCCAGTAGTGGCCGATGCCGTAGCGGAACTCGTCGTCGGTGGCGTGCTGGAGCGTGACGTGCGGGATCGTCTTGAGGCTCTGGTATACCGGCGTGGCCTGCGCGAACATCGGCCCGGTCAGCGCGGGCTCCGCGGCGGGGTCGCCGTAGTGGACGGTGGCGACCGACAGCACCGGCTCGCCCCGGTGGGCGGCCGGTACCTGCGACCAGTACGGCGGGCAGGTCAGCAGCCGCGCGTAGGTGGTGACGTTGTCCGGCGCGGCCAGTGCCCAGTCGCGGTAGAAGCGCAGCACCTCACGGCGGTCGCCGGCGGCGTAGAGGGCCTGGCGCACGGTGGCGAGGCCGGGCAGCGGCACGTAGCGGAACGTGAACGAGGTGACGACACCGAAGTTGTGGCCGGCCCCGCGCAGCGCCCAGAACAGGTCGGGATGCTCGTCCGCGGAGACGGTGAGGATGCCCCCGTCGGCGACCACGATCTCGGCGGAGACCAGGTAGTCGACGGTGGCGCCGTACATCCGGGCCAGGTATCCGGCGCCGCCACCGAGGGTGAGCCCGGCGACGCCGGTGTGCGAGACCACGCCGGCCGGCACCGCCACGTCATGCTCGGCGGCCGGGCGGTCCACGTCACCCCAGCGGCAGCCGGCGCCGACCGTGACGGTTCCGGCGTCCAGGTCGAACGCGACGTCGGTCATCGGGGCGGTGTCGATCATGACCGCGCCGTCGATGACCGCCGTACCGGCCAGGTTGTGCCCGCCGCCGCGCACGGTGACGTCGTGACCGTGCCGCACGCACCAGGTCAGCGCGGCGGCGACCTCCTTGGCGTCGCGGCAGCGCACGATGGCGGCCGGGCGGCGGTCGATGTCGGCGTTCCAGACCCGCCGGTGCTGGTCGTAGCCGGGGTCGCCGGGGAACAGGACCGGCGCGGTGGTGGCGTCCTGCAGAGAGGTCATGCGGTTTCCTTTGCGGCGAGCACGGCGCGCAGGTGGGCGGCGCACCGGGTGGCGAAGATGTCGTGGGTGAACGCGGGGTCGGGCGTGCGCAGCTCGTCGAGGCCGAGGCCCTGATAGGCGTGGGCGGCCTGGTAGATGCGGGCCAGCTCACCCGGCGTCAGATCCGGGTGCCCGGCCAGCCAGACCGGGTCGTCCGGGTGCAGGGTCATCTCGGCGCGGATCACGCCGATCGGCTCGATGGTGAGGTTGAGGTCCGGATTCGCGGTGAGCAGCGTGGCCAGCAGCGGCTCCCAGTCGATGACGCCCTCGCCGCACGGCGTGAGAAAGCGGCTGATCCCGGTCTCGGTGACGTGCAGGGCCGCGTCGCGCAGGTGGGTGGCGTGCACGTAGGGCGCGGCCCGCTCGGCGGCGAGCTGGGCGTCCTCGCCGCGCACGAAGACGTTGGCGCTGTCGAAGCTGATGCCGAGCACATCCGGGCCGACCGCCTCGACCAGGCGGACCAGCTCGAACGTGGTGACCTCCTCGTGGGTCTCCAGGTTGAGCCGGCAGCCGTGCTCGCGCAGTGCGGGGGCCAGCTTGCGCAGGAACTTCTCGGTGGCGGCGAGCTGCTCGGGCCAGGTCGTGTCGGTGCGGAACCGGTCGGTGCTGTAGTAGCCGGGCAGCGCCGGTTTGAAGCCGCCGGTCGCGGTCCACAGATTCGTCACGCCGATGGCGCCGGCCGCGGCGATCATCTGCTGCATGCCGGCCAGATAGCTGCCGCCACCGAGGGCCCGGATGTACGGGAACTCGGCCGTCATGTACGGGTTGACCTTTCCCACCCCGAGTTCGAGGTAGAGGCCGAGTTCGTCGGCCTTGTGCCGGACGTCGCGCAGGTACCCGGCGTCCAGGGCCGGCGAGATCTCGTAGAGGGTGCGCACGTTGACGCCGTCGAGACCGAGCCGCTTGACCTCCTCCAGCGCGGCGAACACGTCCGGCCAGGGCGGCGGCCCGTACGTGGCCTCCAGCTTGACGTCCATTCCGATCCTGGTCATCGGGTGAGTTCCTTCCGGGCTCTCGCCGCGGCGGGATCCGGCACCGGGACCGCCGCGAGCAGGGATTTCGTGTACGCCGCCTGCGGATCGCGGTAGATCTGCTCGCGGGTGCCCTGCTCGGCGACCCGGCCCTGGTCGAGCACGACGAGCCGGTCGCACAGGTAGCGGACGACGGCCAGGTCGTGGGCGATGAACAGGATCGACAGGCCGAGTTCGCGGCGCATGTCGCTGAGCAGGTTCACCACCTGCGCCTGCACCGAGACGTCCAGGGCGGAGACCGGCTCGTCGCAGATCAGCACCTTCGGCCGCACGGCCAGGGCCCGGGCGATCGCGATGCGCTGCCGCTGGCCGCCGGAGAACGACCGCGGGTAGCGGTCCAGGTCACCGCCGTCCAGGCCGACCTGGCCGAGCAGCTCGGTGACCCGGGCGCGGCGACCGGCGGCGGTGCGTTCCAGGCCATGCACGTGCAGTCCTTCGCCGACGATCTCGGCGACGGTCATCCGCGGGTTGAGGCTGGCGTACGGGTCCTGGAAGACCATCTGCACCTCGCGCCGGAACGGGCCGCCCGGCACGTCGACGCCCTGGTACCGGATGGTTCCGGCGTCCGGCCTGGTCAGCCCGACGACGCAGCGGACCGTGGTGGACTTGCCGGAACCGGACTCGCCGACCAGGCCGAGGACCTCGCCGGTGTTCAGCGTGAACGACACGTCGTCGACGGCGGTGTGCGCGCCGAACCGTTTCGTCAGGTGCTCGACGGTCAGCATGCCGCCGCCTCCTCGACCCGGTGGCAGGCCGCCACCCCCGTGCCGACCTGCAACAACGGCGGAGTCGTCGTGCGGCAGACGTCGACGGCCGCGGCACAGCGGGTGTGGAAGGCGCAGCCGCTCGGGCGCGCCGACGGTTTCGCCGGGATGCCGGGCACGATGTCGAGGCGCTCGGTGAGCTCCCGGTCGACGCGGGGCACCGAGGCGAGGAGACCTCTGCCGTACGGGTGGGCCGGCGCGGCGAAGAACTCCTCCACCGTGTTCTCCTCCACCTTGCGACCGGCGTACATGACCGCCACCCGGTCGGCGAATCCGGCCACGATGCCCAGGTCGTGCGTGATCAGCAGGACCGCGATGCCGTCCTCCCGGGACAACTGCTCGATGAGGCCGAGCACCTGTTCCTGGATGCGCACGTCGAGGGCGGTGGTCGGCTCGTCGGCGATCAGCACCTTCGGCCTGGTGATCAGCGCGGCGGCGAGCATGACCCGCTGCCGCATGCCGCCGGAGAACTCGTGCGGGTAGGCGCCGAGCCGCTCGGTCGCACGCGGCACGCCGAGCCGGTCCAGCATCTCGGCGGCCTGCCTGCGGGCGTCGCGGCGGGACACACCGCGGATCCGCAGCGGCTCGGCGACCTGGTCACCGATGCGCTGCAACGGGTTCAGCGCGGTGGTCGGATCCTGGAAGACCATCGAGACCTTCCGACCTCGTACGTCGCGCATCCGCTTCTCCGGCAGTTCCGTCAGGTCCTGCCCGTCGAGCAGGACCGAGCCGCCGACCGTGGCTCCCGGGTCGAGACGCAGCAGCGCCCGGGCGGTCATCGACTTGCCGGAGCCGGACTCGCCGACCAGCGCCACCCGCTCTCCGGCGTTCAGGTCGAGGTCGAGGCCGTCGACGATGCGCAGCGCACCGACGTCGACGGTCAGATTCCTGATGCTCATCGTGCTGGTCACGGCTCTCCCAACGTCGGGTCGAGACGGATCCGCAGGGCGTCGCCGAACAGGCCGAACACCACGGCGGTGAGGGTGATCGCGATGCCCGGCATGGTCGCCACCCACCAGGCCGTGGTCACGTATTCGCGGCCGTCGGCGACCATCGCTCCCCAGTCGGCGCTCGGCGGTTGCGCGCCGACGCCGAGGAACGACAGGCCGGACATCAGCACGATCACGCCGGACACGTCCAGGGCAGCCTGGACGTAGAGGCTGTCCAGCGAGTTCGGCAGCACGTGCCGCCACATCAGCCGCCGGCCGGGGACGCCCAGCGTGCGGGCGCTCTCGACGTACGTGCTGGTCATGGTCTCGCGCAGCACCGCGCGGACCAGCCGGGCGAACGCCGGCCACAGGGCGACCACCAGGGCGATGATGGTCGAACGCAGGCTGGGACCGAGCGCCGCGGCGATGCCGAGCGCCAGGATCATGCCGGGGATCGACAGGAAGATGTCGCAGCAGCGCATCAGCGCCTCGTCCACCCACCGGCCGCCGACCGCCGCGATCGCGGCCACCACGACACCGACCAGCGCCGCACCGAGCACGACCAGCACCGACGACAGCACCGTGGTGCGGGCGCCGGCGAGCAGCCGGCTCAGGATGTCGCGGCCGGAGGCGTCGGTGCCGAGCCAGTGCCCGGCGCCGGGGGCCTGCAACGCCTGGCTCAGATCGACACGGTACGGGTCGTGCGGCGCCAGCCACGGGCCCACCATGGCCAGGACCAGGAAGACCACGGTCAGCGGGAGGGCGATGCGGTCGAGGAGCGGAAGGCGTCTTCTCAGTTGCAGGATCGTCATGTGTTCACCGCCGCCCGGGTCCGCGGGTCGAGCGAGAGTTGCAGCAGGTCCACGATCAGGTTCGTCAGGACGAAGACCAGGCCGAGGACCAGTACGCAGCCGAGGACCGCATAGGTGTCCTGCGAGGTGACCGCGGTGTTCAGGTAGGTGCCGACGCCGGGGATGCTGAACACCGACTCGACCAGCAGCGCCGCGCCCATCATCCAGCCGAACTGCATGCCGAGCAGGGTCAGCGTCGGCACCAGCGCGTTCGGCAGGGCGTGCCGCCAGACGATCCGGTTCGCCGACGCGCCCTTGGCCCGGGCGAAGGCGACGTGGTCGGCGCGCAGCGCGCCCACCATCGACGAGCGCACGCTGCGGGCCACCGTCGCCAGGAACGGCGCGGACAGGGCGATCGCCGGCAGCAGCAGGTGAGAGACCGCGTCGGTGAAACCGGCGACGTTGCCGGCCAGCAGCGCGTCGACGGTGGCCAGGCCGGTCACCGGCGGCGACTCCAGGCCGTAGCTGTTGCGCCCGGACAGCGGCAGCCAGCCCAGCTTCGAGCCGACCAGGTACTGCAGCATCAGGGCCAGCCAGAAGACCGGGACCCCGCCGCCCAGCACCATGATCATCCGGCTGGCGGTGTCGCCGGAGCGGCCGTGCCGCAGCGCGGACACGACCCCCAACGGTACGGCGACCAGCACGTTGATCAGCATGGTGAGCAGGACGAGTTCGAGGGTGGGCGGCAGCACCCGGGCCAGGTCGGCGCTGATCGGCTGGAAGCTGACCACCGACGTCCCGAGGTCGCCGTGCAGCAGGCGCCACAGGTAGTCCCCGTACTGGACCACGACGTTGTGGTCCAGGCCGAGGCGTTCGCGGGCCTGCTCGATCTGTTCCGGGGTGGCGGTGCGGCCGGCGGCGATCCGGGCCTCGTCACCCGGGATCGCCTTGATCATGAAGAACACGGCGGTGGCGACACCCCAGATCGTCAGCACCGTGAGCAGTAACCGCCTGACGACGAGTTTGCGCATGAGGGCTGTCCCTACTGGAAGTGCAGCGCGGTGGTGTCGAGCAGCGTGTGCGTCGGCGCATACGCGAACCCGGTGACCGTGGACTTGTGCGCGTAGACGTACTTGGAGTTGGCGATGTTCATCGACACCGCGTCGTCGTTCACGATGGTCTGCACCTGCTTGGCGTAGTCGCAGCTCTGCTCGGTGGAGGTGGCCTTCACGGCCTTGTCGAGCAGGGCGTCGACGGCCGGGTTGGTGTACTGGCCGTAGTTGGAGCCGGTCCCGACGAACTTGGAGTCGTAGACCCGGTAGAGCATCGAGGTGGCGTCCGGGTAGAGCGGGAAGTCCCAGATCAGGCCCATGTCCGGCGCCGACTTCGGGTCGGAGATCGCCTTGACGAACTCGGGGTAGGTGACCGACTTGAGCTCGAGGGTCACGCCGATGTCGCGCAGGTTGGACTGCAGCAGCGTGGCGGCCTTGTTGTGCTCCGGGATGACCGACTGGTAGTACATCGTCAGCTTCAGGTTCGCCGCGCCGGCCTCGGCGAGCAGCTTCTTCGCCTCGTCGATGTTCTGCGCGGAGGCGGGGATCGACGGGCGGCAGGTCATCGTGTTCGGCAGCACGCCGTCGGCGACGCTGCCCTGCCCGGCCAGGATGTTGCCGACGTGGCCCTGGTAGTCGTAGGCGAGGCGGAGGGCCTTGCGGACCCGGACGTCGGCGGTCGGCCCGGACGCGGTGTCGAAGAACGCGTAGAGCTGCAGCGGGCCCTTGACGTCGGTGAGCGTGAAGCCCGGGGCGTCCTTGAACTGCTGCTGATCGGTGGGCACCAGGTTGTAGGCGACGTCGACGTTGCCCTGGCGCAGCTCGTCGCGCAGCGTGGCGCTCTCGGTGATGTAGCGGTAGACCATCGTGGCCGGCCGCTCGCCGGCGCCACCCCAGTACCCGTCGAACCGGGTGAACCGGACCTGCTGGTTGGGCCGGTACTCGGCGACCTGGTAGGCGCCGCTGCCCGCCGAGTGGGTGGCGAGCCAGCTCTGCCCGTCGTCGTTGCCGGCGTTGGCCTTCACGAGCGCGGAGTTGACGATGTAGATGCGGCTCAGCGCGCCGAGGAAGCCGGCGTTGGCCCGGCTCAGCGTGATGTCGACCTCGGTGGCGCTGGCAGCGGTGGCCGACTTGAAGTCGGCGATGGCGGTCGCGATGCCGAGGTTGAGCCGGCGTACGCGGTCGAGGGTGTAGACGACGTCGGTGGCGGTGACGGTGGCGCCGTCGTGGAACTTCGCGTCCGGGCGCAGCGTCAGGGTCAGCGCGGTGGCGTCGGGCGCCACCTCCCACGCGGTCGCCAGCTTGGGGACCAGCTTGTCCTGGTCGTCGTAGGTGAGCAGGGTGTCGTAGGCGGCGACGCTGGTCAGGTCGGTCTGCACGTCCGAGGAGAGCAGCGGGTCGAGAGTCTGCGGGGTGGCGCCGGTGCCGATGATCAGAGTGTCGGCGCGGGCGGTGCCGGTAGCGGCCTGGCCGCCACCTCCGCAGGCGGCGAGAGCGGTGACCAGGACAGCGGCGGAAGCGGTGGCGACGATGGTACGGAGCATGTTGTCTCCGGGGGTTCGAAGCAGCTGATTGGTATACAACATGCCGGTGGCAGCGCTTCACCATCGAGAACACCCGGTAACAAACTTGTTGCCTGACCAGACAACATCACCCGCAGGTCGGCCAAACTGGACTTTCCATGCATGGCGCTTGGTATGCCAAAGCCCCTAGGGTCCGCGGTAGACGACAATGGATGCCGTCGCTGACGGGGAAGAACGGGAGAGCCGGCATGTCCATCGGAACCGTGGACCGATCACTGTCCACGCAGGTGTACCACCTACTGCGCGAACGGATCATCTCGGGCGATCTGCAGCCCGGCCAGCGGCTCATCGAACGCGAGATCTGCGAGCAGCTCGAGGTCTCCCGCATCCCGCTGCGCGAGGCGCTGCCGCAGCTGGAGGCGGACGGGTTCATCCGTACCCTGCCGCGCCGGGGCGCGATGGTCACCCGGCTGACCCTGCACGACATCGAGGAGCTGTTCGACGTCCGCGAAAGCCTCGAAGTCCTCGCCGCCAAGCTCGCCGCCACCCACCGCGACCCCGCCGGCCTGGAGTCCCTGCGGGCGCGCATCACCCAGGCCCGGACCGCGCTGGACAACCACGCCGATCAGGAGGCGGCCGCCGCCAACGTCGCCTTCCACGACGACGTGCTGACGCTGTCGCGCAACAGCCTGCTGCGCAATCTGATGCAGCCGCTCAACGGCCGCATGCAGTGGCTGTTCCGGATGACCGCCGACCGCGACATCCGCGTCCAGTGCGCCGAACACGAAGGACTTTACGCCGCCATCCGCGACGGGCACGCCGAACTGGCCGGGGCGCTCGCCTACGCGCACGTCGCCAGCGGCCGGGCGCCATCACTCGCGCTCCTCGCCGACGTACTCCCGCCCGGCGACCCCGGCTGATCGCCCCGGACGTCTCGGTGGCGTCCGGCCGCCGTCATGCACGTCGGCCGACGATGAGGTCGCGCCCCTCGCCGTCGAGCTGGTCGAGGTAGGCACGCCGACCGGCCATCGTTCGGATGTCCTGGCTGTGCACGAGCACTTCACCGAGGTAGGCGACCGTGTCCCGGTCGGGGCGATCGTCGCCTCCGTCACGGCCTGGAATCGGGTGAGCGTCTCCTGCGGGGTCGATCCCAGGTGCTCACGCAGGCGGCGGTCGTTGTGCACCGCGGGGCGGAAACCGGCGAGCGCGATGCTGCGGATCCATCGCCGGCGGCCGGTCGTGGCGGCGGCGGTCAGGTGCGCGACGACGTGTTCCACGTCCCAGCCGGCGCAGAGGGTCGGTTCATGCCGGCGAGCGGCGTCGAGACCGGAGAGGTCACCGGCCAGGGAGCGGCGCGCGGCGTGGACGATGGCCGACCAAGCGGCGCAGCGCCATCCGGGCGACCGGCAGATAGAGCAGCACAACGGGAGCGAAGCCGGACACGACCAGGCCGGCCCTCGTCCCACCGGCGATCGGCTCGACCGTGTGCCGCAGATGCAGGCGCAGCCCTGCCACCCGCACGGCCCACGACCAGCTGCGGACCGGACCGGTGGCGTCGACGTCGAGGATGCGGAACGGCACGCGGATGCCACCCCGCCCGTGGACGACCCCGGTCTGCTGCGGGGCGATCGTCTCGGCGGGATGGTCGGCGTACCGAATCTGGGGTGACCACTCGGGCCAGCGCCGCGGACGCACATAGCGATCCCACACGTCCTCGGCGGGGCGCGGCCCACTCACCGTCACGCTGCGCACGGTCATGCCACCACGATTCCCCGCGCCGACACGCCAGGAACGGGATACCCGGGGTTAGAACATTCGTTCGATGCTAGCGTGTGACCATGCCCGACCAAGATTCCACCCCGACGCCGGCCCGCCCGCGGCCGCCGGCAGTGCCGCCCGTGGTGTTCTCCAGCCCCGGCCCCGCCGACGACCCCGAACCGATGCCCCTGCGCCCCCAGCACCGCCGCCCGTCGACTCCCCGGCGCCGCGCCGGCTAGCCACCTGCGCCCGGCCCCTGCTCACCCCGGGGGCGTCACGGCTCGTACCGGCTCCTACCAGGCCGGCGTACAGAGCCAGGCCCGCCGCCCACCAGATGACCGGCATGTCGAGCCGGAGACCCCAGCCGAAACCGGCGATCGGGAACGGCATCACGACCGCACCGGCACACGCCAGCCCGCACGCGCCTCTCCCCCACGAGCGGCGGTCACGCAGGCGCGTCGCCGGCAGCACCAGGATGAGCCCGGCCACGAGCCCGGCCAGCAGCCCGAGGACCGCCCCGACGAGTCCGCCGAGCACCAGGCCCGCCGAACTCACCGGCACACGCCCGTCTCCGGCGACACTGCGGAACACCACGACGGCGAACAGCACCACCATCACGAAGAATCCCGTGACCCCGCCCGTCACCGTGGGACCACCCGGCAACCGGCGCCGGGCGTACCGGCCATGTGGGAGGCGTGCCTGCTCGTCCGACTCCTTACCGCGACCGCCCGCGTTTGACCTCCGCTCTGAAGCCTCCTCACCGGCCGCTTGCCATCGCTACATCGGCCTGCCGATCAGTTGCCGAGTCGCTCTCGGCGCTTGGTGATCCACCGCTCCACGTCCGCGGTTCGCCAAATCTTGCCTTGGGCTAGGTCAGCGACCGGTTCGGGGAAGTCAGCACGGCTCGTGAGCTGGTAGACACGTTGCCGACTGAGGTTCCCGAGCCGGGCGCGGATCTCGTGAGCGCCCATGAATGCCTGTCTCCCGCCTGCCATGCTCAGGACTATAGGCTTGAGACAAGTTGCCCCACGATCCCCGGCGCGGGTGTTGCCACCATGTCAAGGGGTCAGGCGGAGGGCGACCGGGCAGGTCATCTTGCGACCGACACACCGACTGGCAGCAGCGGCGTCGGCCTGCCCTTCAGTTGCGGCCCGGTCGACGGCAACGTCAACCTCGGTCAGCGGAGGGCGGCGGCGATCGCTTCCGCCGGGGTCGTCGTCGGCCGTCCGATCAGGCGCCGCAAGTCGCCCGAGTCGGTGAACATCTCGTCGTGGCTCATGGCGCGGTCGGCGTCCGCAAGGACCTGCGCCAGCTCGGTGGGCACGCCCGCGCCGACCAGCACCTGGGCGAACTCGTCGACTGGCAGATCGGTGTAGCCGATCCGCCTGCCCGTCGCGGCCGAGATCGCCGCGGCCAGCTGCGTCAGGGTGAAGGCCTCATCGCCGCCCAGCTCGTACGCCTTGCCGTCGTGGCCTTCGGTAGTCAGCACGACCGCGGCGGCGTCGGCGTAGTCAGCTCGGGTCGCGGCGCTGATCCTGCCCTGGCCGACGGCCCCGACGAGCGCTCCGCCCTGCAGTACCTGAGGAAGCTGGTCGGTGTAGTTCTCCAGGTACCAGCCGTTGCGCAGCATCACGCTGGGGAGGCGCTCGCGCAAGTACTCCTCCGTGGCCCGGTGGGTGGGGGAAAGATCGGTGGTGGACGTGTCCGCGTGCAGCATGCTCGTGAACGCGACCAGCGACGCGCCCGCCTTCACCGCGGCGTCGATGGCGCGGCGGTGGTTGGCGACGCGCTCGCTCGGGGTCGTGGTGGAGATCAGCAGAAGCTTGTCCACGCCCTCGAAGGCCGCGGGGAGGCTGTCGGACTCCGCGAAGTCGGCCCGGCGGACCTCGACACCACGGTCGGCGAAGTCCTTGATCCTGCTGATGTCACGGCTGGTCGCGACGATCTGGGAGGCCGGCACCCCACGGGTCAGCAGCGCCTCGACGGTGAGCCGACCCAGATTTCCGGAGGCTGCAGTGACAACGATCGACATGGCGGTTGCACCTTTCTGCCGCAGGATTTCCGCGACGTGAACCCACGATGACCTGGTCGCTCTCCTTTGGTAAGGGCGAACTTTCGGGTAAGGTGCCCACTCAGGCGAAAGGATCCAGGTGAGGTTTGTGGAGACGGTCCGGGAAGTGAGCGAGTCCACACCATCGTGGGACCCTTATACGCGGGGCTGCCCATCGCGTGACGTGCTCGACCAGATCGGCAGCAAATGGGCCGTCCTGGTGATGGGCGAGCTCGGCAGGCATGGGGCGCGCCGGTTCGCGCAGCTGCGGCAGCAGCTCGAAGGGATCAGCGAGAAGATGCTCACCCAGACGCTGCGCACGCTCGAACGCGACGGGCTGATCCTGCGGACGGTGTATCCGGAGGCGCCGATCCGCGTGGAGTACGAGTTGACGCCGCTCGGCCAGACCCTGCGTGGCCCTCTGAAGGCGCTCACGGAGTGGTCAACGCAGCACATCGAGGAAGTTGTCGACGCCCGCAAGAAGTACGACGAGCGCACCGGAAAATAGCGGGCGCCTCCGGAGTAGCGGAGTCGTGCCAGCACCCCGGACTCGCGAACGAAGGCCCTGCATCTGGCGGACGGCCACCCGGCAACGCACACCGCCGCCGACGTGAGCGTCAGCCTCGTCGCCCGGGCGGAGACCGCCGGTCGGTTGCCACGCGGCTCACCAGCGCGGGCCCGTTCCGGCTCTTGGCGACCGGAGTGGGCGCGCTGCCGGGCGGGTGCGTCGAGCACCCGTCCAGCAGCGCGCCGGCGTACTAATCGATGATCGGTGAAACCACGTGCGGGACCTCCCGGCAGACCCAGGACGGGACGCCATCCGCGCTCTGCGGGTGCAGGCCGCGCCGGTGCTCGGGACAGACCGGCCAGATCCGGCTGCGATCGTGGGTGACCCACTCCTGCACGTTGTCGGCGACCGTGAGCGCGACCTCGGCGAACGTCAGACCGGTGATCCGCTGCCCGTAACCACCGACGCGCACCACCCCGGTCGGCTCGAGCGCGTCCGGTGGCGTCGTCACGACCGTGAGGCCCGGCAGTGGACCGAGATCGACCTCGGCCCGTGCCGCGATGCGCTGCAGAGCCCGCTGCGCCAGCTCGACTCGGCGGGCGAACACCAACGGGTTCACCAGCTCCATCGGCATCGCGCCGTTACCGGCGTAGACCTCGGTGATCCAGTCCAGGAACTCCGGGTCGTCGCCGTCCGCATCCCAGTCGAACGGTTCCCCGCCGGCAAGCTCGGCGATCCACTGCTGGAAGCCTGGCTCACGGCGGACGTCGCTCACTCGATCCACCTCGGCCAACCTCCACCCGGCGACTGCGTGGCCCCGATGTCCCAGTCATACAGGGCCCGGCCGCTCGCGGTGAACGTCGGGGTGCCGGCGGCGCCTTCGACGGATTCAGATGAGGGGGTGCTTGGGCGGGGGCGTGCCGTCGAGGAGGTGGCGGCCCAGGTGGACGAACTTCCACCGCGCGGGGTCGTGGAGGGAGTGCACGCGGACGTTGCGCCAGTGCCGGTCGAGCCCGTGCCGCTCGTCGGCGGAGGAGGTGCCCGCCAGCTCGATCACGTCGCTGGCGACCTGCGGGGCGATCTCCTGGGCCAGTGCCTTGACCTCGGCCACGGCGAGCGACGCGGCGATCAGCACCTCCTCGTCGGGCTGCTCCGCCGAACGCGTGGCGTCGACCGCGACACCGGCGCGCTCGAAGAGCGCCTCGAGGGCGGCGACGAGGGCGCGGAGCCGGCCGAGCCGGTGCTGCACGAGCTGCTCGTCGGCGACCCGGTCGACGCCCGACTCCACCCAGGGCCGGGACCGGTCGCGGATGAAGGCCGCGCCGTCCTCCAGCGCCGCCCGGGCGATGCCCACGTCGATGGCCGCGTGCAGCAACTGGTCGTAGGCACCGACTGGGCTGCGCGGCGGGTCGGCGGGCTGGACGCCGAGGTCGATGACGTCGGTCCACGGCACCGGCACGTCGTCGAGGTGTACCGAGCCGCTGGCCGTGCTGCGCTGGCCGAAGGCGGACCAGTCGCCGTCGATCGTCACGCCCGCGTCGCCCGGGCGCACGAAGGCGATCACGGGATGTGCCGAGTCGCCGTCGAGGTTGGCGGCCACGCCGAAGATGCTCGAGGCCAGCGCGCCGGTGGCGTAGTACTTGCGTCCGTTGAGGGTGGCCGTGCCGTCAGCGTCGCGGCGCAGGGAGGTGCGCCGGTCGAAGACGTGGGCGGTGCCGCGCTCGGCGGTCGCGTTGCCGATCCACCCGCCGCCGGTCGCGACCCGGTGCAGGGTCTGCCGCAGCTCGGGCCCGCTCGCGAGTGAAGCGACGTCGAGCAGCACGAAGTGTGCGAGCACGAGCTGGGCGAGATTGGAGTCGCCGCGGGCCAATCGGCGAAGGACGTCGCCGGCGACCGACAGCGGCAGGCCGGAGCCTCCGTCGGCCTGTGGCACGGTGACCGCCAGAAGGCCGCTGCCGGCAAGCTCGCGCAGGAGGTCGGCCGGGTGGCTGCGTGCGAGGTCACGCTCGGCAGCGTGCTCGGCCGCGCGGGCGGCGACGGCGTCGGCGAGGGCTGCCGCACCGGCTTGATCGAGGGCACCTCGCGGTTTCGCGGTCACGTGGTCGTGAGGGGTCGTCAGCTGCGCGGTCACAGAACTCTCCTTGGGATGGGGTTGCTAAGCCTAGCAAACCTAGTGGTTTGATAGGCAATGCATCGTCACCGTTCGCCGAAGGAGTGCCCGTGTCATCCACCGTGATCGAGACCGCCGCCCCCGCAGCCGTCGTATCCCTCCCCAAGCACCTCGTCACCCGGCTCGGCGGGGTCGACCGCGAGGACGTCTCGCCGAAGCTGCAGCGCCAGTTCGATGCCGCCGAGAAGACGTACGGCTACGTACCGAACTGGCTGCGCGGGTACGCCGTGAACGAGCCCACCCTCGAGCGCCTGCTGGCCATCTACGGACCACTGTGGGACGACAGTGCGAACCACCACCTGACGATCCAGGAGCGTGAGCTCATCTCCGTGATCGTGGCGCACGAGAACCACTGCGGCTACTGCGTCGCCAACCACCGGTACGGGCTCGCCAAGGCGACCGGCGACAAGGAGCGGGCAGCTCGGATCGCCGACGACCACCACCTGATCGACTTCGACGAGCGCGACCAGGCGCTGGTCGACCTCGCGGTCAAGGTCACCACCGCGGCTCACCTCGTCGGCGAGGCGGACTACGAGCGGCTGCGCAACGTCGGCCTGACCAACGCCGGGATCGTCGAGGCCATCGAGGTCGCCGCCTTCTTCAGCTACGCCAACAAGCTGACCCAGGCGATCGGGCTGCAACCCGACTCCACCCTGTTCGCCTGACCGTCTGGATGCCCGGAGGACCCCGGTCGCTCACCGCCGGGGTCCTCCGGTCCAAAGCCCATGCCCCACCGACGACGTCACTCCTGGATCCGGCACTGCGAGTCCAGATCGGATGCGCTCGGTGACGGCCGCACCAGTTCCTCCGGGAGCACGGTGCGTTCATCGAGGTGAGCACACCACAACTGGTCGGGATCCAGCAGAGCACCGCTGAGGTCGGCTCCTTCGAGGAGCGCGCCATGCAGATCCGCTCCATGGAGGACCGCACCGCGAAGGTCCGCCTCGGCCAGGCGGGTGCCCTGCAGGCTCGCACCCCGCAGGTTCGCGCCGACCAGCTTCGCGCCACCCAGCTCCACGTCGCGCAGGTTCGCGCCACCCAGGTCGGCGCCGTCCAATGCGCCGTCGTGAAGGTTGGCTCCGCGCAGGGTCGCCCGGCTCAGGTCCGCGCCGCGGAGGTCCGCGTTGCGCAGGTTCGCGTTGCGCAGGTTCGCGTAGAGCATCTCCGCACGATGCAGCTTCGCACCACGGAGGGCCGCCAGGCTGAGGTCGGCTTCGGACAGATCGACCCGGCCCTCCCCATCGAGGCCCGAGTCACGGCGCGCCAGCACGGTCAGGGCGGCCTGAACGTCCACCGGCCGGGCAGTGGGCACGCCCCCGGCGGTCACCTGCTCCGTGCGGCGAGGCGCCGGAGCGTGTCCACGGACGAAGGCACTGAGGATGTCCACCACCGCAGCCTGATCATCATCGGAATCCCGCATGATCCGCTGCAAGGCGTAGATCGCGCCCAACCGGACATCGACCTTCGCGACCCCAGGCTGACCCAACTGCTCGACGGCCTTGGTGAACCGGTCCGTGATCTGCCCTTGAAGGGCCAGCTTCTGCTGCTCGCGGCTGTGGTGGCTCGTCACGAACACCCCCACTGCTACGGCGAGAACCGACAGCAGGCCCGCGATCGCCGTCACCCTCTGCCACCAATCGGGCTTCAGGTCGATCTGGCCGACGGTCGCCAACTGCACCCGGGCCGGCGCCGCTGGACGGGAAGGTATCGGCCGCGGCAGCAGGCGAGGTTCGGCAGCGGCCGGCAACCGCCGGGCACGCGGCGAACGACCGGGTGGCGCGGCGGGAGGCGACGCCTGCACGCCGGTTCGCCAAGCAGTGCGGGCAGCGGACAGTCGAGAGCGGAAAGTGGGCACACCTCCATTGCAGCGGTCGCCGTCCACTCTGCTTCGCGCCGGCCCGCGGCGGTCACCGCCGCCGCAGGAGATCCTGGAGGGTCGCGAGGATCGAGGCCGACCTGACCTCCCGTTGTGGCATCCCGGGCAGCTCCCGCTCCAGTCTGGACCACGCCTTCCGGGCGGCCAGCACACCGACCACGATGAACGGGATCGCCGCGGCGCTGAGCCAGAAGAACGGGAGGCCCCAACCGGCGCAGGAAACGACGAATGCGGATCCCATCATCCACAACAGCCCGCCGAAATAGAGCCGGCCGGCCCGGAGCGCTTGCGGGTACGAACCGGCCCTGCGGACTTGGCCGAGGTAGTCGCTGTCCGTGGTCAAGGCCCACATCCTCACCGAAGGACGATCAGAGTTGTGGATCTTAGCCTGTCGATGCGAAGAAGAGGAATGTCGCCGCCACCAGGACCGGCAGCAGGATCACCGCCGCGAGCAGCGCATAGGCGAAGAAATGCGGCATCAGCACCCCGCGTTCCTCGGCGATCTCCTTGACCATCAGGTTGGGCCCGTTGCCGATGTAGGTGAGCGCCCCCATCATCACCGACCCGCAGGCTATCGCCGCCAGCAGTTCGGTGCCGCCGGGGACGTTGATCAGTGACGCCAGATAGGTGGGGTCGTCGACGCTGATGCCGAGTTGCCCGGCGGCGACGGAGGTGAAGGCGAGGTAGGTGGGTGCGTTGTCGAGGGTCGACGACAGCGCGCCGGAGGCCCAGAAATACTGCCACGGCTGGTGCAGCCCGATCTGCTGGGCGTGGGCGTTGAGCAGCAGCAGCGGCTGCGTCATGGTGACGAAGATGCCGGCGAAGATCACCGCCACCGAGGCGATCGGGCCGACGGTGAAGTGGTTGCCGTCGTGGATGGCGCGGGGCGTGATCCGGTACGACACCCACGCGATGGTCAGCAGGGCGGCTTCCGGTACGCCGAAGGGCAGTGTCACGGTTCCTTTGCCGATGAGCACGACGATGACCGCGCCGAGCAGCAGCACGTTGCGCCGGCCGGCGAGCCGCAGGGGCCGGTGGACGATCAGTTCGTCGAGCAGCCCGGCGGCCGGGTCGCGCCGTTCCTCGCGGTTGACCAGGAACTGGTCCACCAGGTTGAACAGCAGGATGAGGACGGCGTTGACGAACAGCCACGGCCCCCACAACCGCAGCGTCCACGCGAACGGCACGCCCTTGAGGAAACCGAGGTAGAGCGGTGGGTCCCCGATCGGGGTGAGCAGCCCGCCCGCGTTCGCGACGATGAGGATGAAGAAGACGACCAGGTGCGTACGGCTGGCGCGCCGTGCGTTGGCGCGCAGCAGCGGCCGGATCAGCAGCATGGCGGCGCCCGTGGTGCCGACGACGTTGGCGAGCACGGCGCCGACGGCCAGCATGCCGGCGTTGGACAGCGGTGTTCCGGCGAGCGAGCCGCGTACCTCGATGCCGCCCGCGATGACGAACAGCGCGGTGAGCAGGGCCAGGAAGGAGAGGTATTCGCTGAGGGAGTGGGCGAGGGCGGTCGTCCCGCCGTCGGTGAACAGCAGGTGCAGGGCGGCGGGTGTGGCGGCGAGGCCGGCGATCAGTGCCTTGTGGGCGAGCCGGCTCCACCAGCCGGCGGCGAGCACTTCGAGGAGCGCGACGGCGGCGAGCAGCAGCAGGAACGGTGTGACGGTCCAGAGCGGTGGCGGCATACCGGCCTATCCGCCGGCGCGCAGCAGTTCGGCGGAGTCGGCGAGCATCGCGGCGGGGTCGGCGGGGACGCCGGTGAACAGTTCGAAGGCGGCGACCGCCTGGTGCACGCTCATCGCCACGCCGGGCAGGGTGGCGGCGCCGGCGAATCGGGCGGCCCGCAGCAGGGCGGTGTCGGCGGGCCGGTAGACGAGGTCGGCCACCCACAGGCCGGGGCGCAGGTCGGTGGCGGCGACCGGTGAGCCGGGGTGGTGGTCCATGCCGACCGGGGTGGCGTTGATGACGCCGTCGGCGCCGGCCAGCAGAGTGCTCAGCGACGACGGTGTGCCGGTGCTGACCCGGCCGGCGCCGAGCCGGGTGGCCAGTTCGGCGGCCCGGGACTCGTCGACGTCGACGATGGTCAGATGTGCGGCGCCGAGGGTGAGCATGGCGTGCGCGACGGCGGCGCCGGCTCCGCCCGCACCGAGCTGCACGACGTGCTCGCGCGGTGCGGACGGGAAATGCGCGGCGAAGGCGGTCCGGAACCCGTACGCATCCGTGTTGTGCCCTTTGATCTCGTTGTCGTCGAAGACGACGGTGTTGACCGCGCCCAGCACGCGGGCCTCGGCGGACAGGTCGTCGAGGTAGCCGATGATCAGCTGCTTGAACGGATGGGTGACGTTGAGGCCGCGGTAGCCGAGGGTGCGTGCCCAGCGCAGCAGGTCGGGCAGGTCGGCGGGGTGCAGGCTACGGTCGTGCGAGTCGATGGTGGTGTAGAGCAGCCGGATGCCGTGCCGGTCGGCCTCGTACTGGTGCAGCAGCGGAGAATGGGACTGGCCGATGCCGGCACCGACCAGTCCGATCAGCACGGGATCCATCAGGCGGACGCTCGGATGCTCTTGTAGAGCTCGAGGTTCTCGCCGGTGTAGTGGCTGTTGAAGTAGGCCTCGGCCTTGCTGATGAACGCGGCCCGGTCGACCTGGTCGATCTCCACGACGGTGCGGGTGGAGTCGGCCCGCCAGCCGTCGAGGACCTTCTCGGTCTCGTCGTCGACGCACTTGCGGTTCTCGGCGCGGATGTCGTGCACGGCCTTGGTGAGCGCGTCCTTCTGCGGCTGGCTCATCTTGTCGAGGGTCTTGTCGGAGACGACGACGAAGTGGACGCCGACCTGGTGGTTGGTGAGGCTGGCGGATTTGAGGATCTCGTCGAACTTCTGGGCGTGGGTGGCGACCACCGGGTTCTCCTGGCCCTGGGCGACGCCCTGCTGCAGGGCGAGGTAGAGCTCTTCGACGGCGATGGCGACGGCGTTGGCGCCGAGGGCTTCGGCGTTGGCGAGGAACTGCGGCGTGTTCGGGAACCGGACCTTGAGGTCGCCGAGGTCGGCCGGTTTGCGGATCGGCTTGGTGGCGGTGAAGGTGCGCATGCCGAAGTACCAGGCGTCGAGGATGGAGGTGTCGGTGGCGGTGTTGAACTCGGTGAAGAACTCCTTGCCGCTCTGGTCGACCCAGCTGAAGAAGTGGTCGATGTCGTTGAAGGCGTAGGCGGCGTCCAGCACGCCGATCTTGGGGAAGGCGGTCGACATGGCCGAGCCGCCCTGCAGGTCGATGTCGATGTCGCCGCTCTGCACTCCCGCGAAGCGTTCGGCGTCAGGGCCGAGCTGGCTGTTCGGGAACATGTCGATGGTGAGGTTGAGGTCCTGCTGGGCCTCGATGCGGTCCTTGAGCAGCTTCATGCCGCAGTAGAAGTTGGGCTGGGTCTCCGGCTGGGAGCTGCCGATCTTGAGGGTGAGCGTGGGGTTCTCACCCTCCTCGGCCGTGGTGTTGTCGCTGGTGGTGCAGCCGGTGACGAGCAGAAGGGCGGTGAGGGCGATGGCGATTCTTCTCATGGCGTTTCTCCCGAATCTTCAGAATCCGAGCACACGGGGTAGCCACAGCACGAGGCCGGGCAGGGCGGTGACGACGATCAAGACCAGCAGCAGGGGTACGAGGAACGGGGCGACGCCGCGGAAGATGACGTCGACGGGTTTCCCGGTGACCGAGCTGGTGATGTAGAGGACGCTGCCGACCGGTGGAGTGAGCAGCCCGATCATCAAGTTGATGATCATGACGACGCCGAAGTAGATCGGGTCGATGCCGAAACCGATCGCGATCGGCAGCAGGACCGGGACCGTCACCAGGATGATCGCGGTGGCGTCGATCAGGCAGCCGAGGATGAGCAGGATGACGTTGACCAGGATCATGAAGATCCATGGATTGTCGGAGACGCCGGTGAGGAATTCGGCGACGTCGCGGGACACGTGGGCGCGGGTGAGGATCAGCCCGAGCAGCGCGGCGGCGCCGAGGATGAGCATGATGCCGGCGGTGATGACGGCGGTCTCGCGAGCCGCCTGCAGCAGCACCCGGGCCCGGGCGGTGCGGTAGACGACGCCGAGGATCAGCATGTAGAGCACCGCGACCGAGGCCGCCTCGGTCGGGGTGAAGGTGCCGGACAGGATGCCGCCGAGCAGCAGCACCGGGGTGAACAGCGGGCCGATGGCGCCGATCGAGGCGCGGGTGAACCGGGCCCGGTCGAACGGCACGGAGACGAACTGGGGCCGGCGGGCGGTCCAGATGAGGATGTAGACGCAGAGCCCGATCGCCATGGCGAAGGCGGGCAGCACCGACGCGGCGAACAGCGCGCCGGTGGAGACGGTGGCGGTGGCGGCGTAGATGACGGCCGGGATGCTGGGGGGCATGACCGGGCTGATCAGCGACGACGCCGCGGTCAGGCCGGAGGCGAAGCCGTGCGGGTAGCCGGCCTTGACCATCTGCGGGATCTGCATCTTGCCGAGGCCGGCGACGTCGGCGAGGGCGGATCCGCTCATCCAGGAGAAGCCGACCGCGGAGCCGACGTTGACGTAGGCCAGGTTGCCGCGCAGCCGGCCGAGCGCGGCGAGGCAGAACTCGTAGAGCCGGTCGGCGATGCCGAGCCGGTTGGCCAGCACCCCGACGAGGATGAACAGCGGGACGGCCAGGAGCGGGAAGCTGTTGAGCCCGTCGAAGGTGGTCTTGAGCGCGAACCCGGCGGAGCGGCCGTCGGCGAGGGCCCACCAGAGGCTGGGTCCGATGAAGGCGAGCCCGACCGGCACCCGGATCGCCAGGAGCACGGCGATGGCGACGCCGACCATCCAGAGTTCGAGGATCATCTCGCCTCCGCCGCGTCGAAGACGACGTCCGGCCGGCCGGCCGTGAAGATCCGCACTATCGCGCGTACCGTGCCGGACGCGAAGCCGACCAGCGGGACCGCGTAGAGGATCCAGATGGGGATGCCGAGTGCCGCGGTGCGCCGCGCCGAGTACGCCAGGATCAGGTGGTACGCCTCCCACACCAGCATCGCGCAGATCACCGCCGTGCACGCCGCGGAGACCGCCTTGACGATCGTGAAGGCACGGCCTTTCACCAGGTAGTCGATGATCTGGATGGTGATGTGGCCGTTGTTGCCGATCAGGTAGCCGACCATGATGAACGTCAGGACGATCAGCGAGTAGCTCGCCAGCTCACCGACCCCGGGCCAGTTGAGCGGCGGCACGAATCGGCTGACCACCTGCCACAGCACGCTGATGAAGATCACTACCAGCGCCGCGACGGCGATCCCCAGTTCGATCGAGCCCCAGGCGCGCAGGATCGCCGGCTCCCTGGTTTCCCGCTGCGCAGAAACGGATGTGGTCAACGAGGGCCTCTCTCACTCCGAGGGACGACCGTCAGACGGACCGAATGGACCGCTGTGTGGATGGCGTGTAACGTACGGGCGACCGCCGGATCTGGCAAGAGGCCGTTACGAATGTGTGAATCCGGGCCCGGCACGGCAGGATGGTCTGCGGCCGAACCGCCAGGACGCGAGGAGTGTGGATCTGTGGAGTCGCCGGAGGCCGCTGACCAGCAGGGGGTCCGCAGCGTGCAGCGTGCGCTCGGAATTCTCGGCCTGCTGACCGACGACCGGCCCGTGGTCTCGGTCCGCGACATCGTCGAGGCGACCGGGCTCGCCAAGACCACCGTGCTGCGCCTGGTGTCGACGCTGGAACACAACGGGCTGCTCTGGGCCACCACGAACGGCTACATGGCCGGGCCGGGCCTGTGGCGGTGGGCGCACCTGGCGCGCAAGAGCTGGGAGCTGCCGCCGGAGACCCAGACCGGCATGCGCGAGCTGGCCGCCCGCCAGCGCGAGACCGTCAACCTCTATGTAGCCCGCGACGTCTACCGGGTCTGCGTCGCCCAGCAGGAGAGCCCGCAGCCGCTGCGGCACGTCGTCCGGGTCGGCGACGAGCTGCCGATGTGGGCCGGCGCGTCGTCGAAGGTACTGCTGCGCGACGCCTCCCCGGCCCTGCTGGAACGCATCGCCAAGGGTTCGCCGCACGGCCCGGGCCACGCGGCGGTGATGCGGGAGTGGATCGACGCGGCGGCCGCCGCCGGTTACGGGGAGAGTCACGGGGAACGCGAGGCCGGGCTGTCCGCGGTCGCCGCGCCGATCCTCGGCCGCTCCGGCGCGGTGGTCGCGGCGCTCGCGCTGAGCGGGCCCTCGATCCGGTTCACCCCGGACCGGGTCGCCGCGTTCGCCGCCGACCTGACGGCGATGGCCCGGCAGATGTCGGAACGCGGCTTCGACAGCCCGTTCGGCTGAGCCGGTCATCGCGGCCCGTCCAGGGTGACGGTCACGCCGGTGCGGGACGACGTGTGGATCGCCTCCACGATCTCCAGGGCGTGCAGGCCGTCGCGGCCGGTGACCGCCGGATCCCGGCCGTCGCGCACGGCCGCGACGAAGTCCGCGATCTGCAGGGCGTGGAACGGCGCCAGATGATCGTGGACGGCTGCCAGCGGCAGATCCGCGCTGCGCCGGTCGTCGGCGCCCACCATTCCCTCCGGATTCTCGACGAGACCGGCCGTGCGCCCCGCCGCGTCCGACACCCACAGCCGGATACCGAGGCCGGGCCGGAACGTCGTACCGGCCTGCACCGTCGCGATGGCGCCGGAGGCGAACTCGATGAGCGCGCCGGCGGTGTCCTCCACGCCGCTGCCGTGATGGACGCGGGTGGCGCAGTGCCCGGTCACCCGCCGGGCCCGGCCCATCCACCACTGCAGCAGGTCGAGATGGTGGATGACCTGGGTGATCAGCACGCCGCCGCGCCCCGGCTCGGCGTAGTAGTCCGCGCCGCGGTTCAGCCGCGCCGTGATGCCGCCGCTGATCAGCGGGCCGAGCCTGCCGTCGTCGAGGGCGGCCCGGATCCGCTGCGCCGCCGGCCAGAACCGCCGCTGGAAGACGACGCCGAACCGGATTCCGGCGCTGTCGGCAGCCGCGATCATGCGATGGGCCTGGGCCAGGTCCTCCGCTATCGGTTTTTCACACAGCACCGGTACGCCGGACCGCGCCGCGGCGAGCACTCCCTGCTCATGAACCGTGTGCGGGGTGCAGATCGTCATCGCGTCGAGTCCCGCGGCGAGCATCGCGTCCACCCCGTCGAACGCGTGCGGGACGCCGTGCCGGGCGGCGAACGCGTCGGCCCGTCCCGGCGCGGTGTCGGCCACCGCGTGGACCTCGGCGCCCGGGGTCGCGCGCAGCGCCGCCACGTGGGTGCGGGCGATCAGCCCGCACCCGAGGATCCCGAAGCGCAGCGCGGTCATGGGTCGCGGCGCCCGGCCAGACCACGCATCGCCAGCTCATAGCCGCCCGCGCCGAACCCGGCCAGGAACCCCCAGGACGCGGCGGCGGTCCGCAGGTCACGGTAGAGCGGCTCGCGCGCGAACACGTTGGTCAGGTGCACCTCGACGATCGGCTCGGCGAGCATGCGCAACGCGTCGTAGAGCGCCACCGAGGTGGTGGACAGACCGGCGGGGTTGATGATGACGGCGGCCTGTTCGTCGTACGCCTGATGCACCCAGTCGATCAGCTGACCCTCGACATTCGACTGAGCGAAGAACAGGTCGAAGCCCAGCTCACCGGCGAGCGCCTGGCACCGCTTCTGGATCTCCGGCAGGGTGACCCGCCCGTAGAGGGCGGGCTCCCGGCGGCCGAGAATGTTCAGATTCGGCCCGTTGAGGATGAACAGCCGCCCGGTCACGGCCGGTAGACCTCGACCTTGCCGGTCGAGCGGGGGCTCGCCGGATCGTTGAAGAAGTATTCACCGGCCCGGTCGAAGGTATAGGTGAACGACTCCCCCGGCGCCAGCATCACGTCGAACAGGCCCTCGAAGAACTGGGTGACACCGCGCGGGCCGGCGTTGCCCGGGTGGTTGGTGAACGTGACGGTGGTGCCGACCGGCACCCGCAGGTGGGTGGGGTTCATGCCGGCCACCGTGAACGACTCGGTGGTGCCGGTCGCGGTCCGGCCGATGATCACCGTGTTCGCCACCGTCGCGCCCTCGACCGGGGCCCCGGAGACCGGGCGGCGGATCACCGGCGGTGGCGGCGCCGGGACCGGGCCCATCGTGCCGCCCAGCTCGAACGCCCACAGGAAGTCACCGCGAGGCGCGCTGTTGCCGTACGGGATGCTGGTCCCGCCGGCGAACACGGCCAGGTACTGCTTCCCGCCCGCCTTGTACATGATCGGACTGGAGCTGATCGCCGCGCCGGTCTGGAACCGCCACAGCTCCCGGCCGGTCCGCGCGTCCAGGCCGAGCAGGTTGCCGTCCGGCTGCCCGATGAACAGCAGATCGGTGGCGGTGGTGAGGATGCCGTTGCCGTGCGCCAGCGAGTACGGAATCCGCCGCTTCCAGCGCACCGTGTTGGTGCTGACGTCGACGGCGACGATGCCGCCGGTCTGGTATTCGCCGGGCGGCCGCAGCCCGTTCGCCGCCTCGGTCAGCGAGTGCGCGGCGGCGACGTACCCGTAGCCGGTGTAGACCAGGCCGGTGCGGTGGCTGAACGACAGGTGCGACCAGTCGGCGCCGCCGCCGTGCCCGGGAATGGACAGGATCGGGATGTCCCAGTGCGGGGTGTAGAGGGCGCCCCGCACGTAGTTGGGCACGGCCCGGTTCGGGTCGCCGGGCACGGTGGTACCGAGGGGCTGGTCGACGACGCGCTGCTCGGTCCAGCCACCCTGGACCGGGAACGGCTGGGTGGGCCACGTCTTCTGCCGCGGCTCCTGCGGGACCGGGCGTTCCACGACGCCCAGCGGGGCGGTGCCGTCGGTGCGGTCCAGGATGAAGAACATGCCGGACTTGCTGCCGTAGACGACCACCTTGCGCATCCGGCCGCGGATGCGTACGTCGGCGAGCACCGGCGACATCACGTTGTCCATGTCCCAGATGTCGTGGTGGATGGACTGGAAGTGCCACCGGTACTCACCGGTCCGCATGTCGAGCGCCACCAGCGAGTTCGCGAACAGGTTGGAGCCGCCGCGGGCCGAGCCGTCCTGCGACGAGTTGTTGCCGCGCGCGTTGCCGAACGTCCAGTAGGTCAGCCCGAGATCCGGGTCGACGGCCGGGTGGATCCACGGGGTCGCGCCGCCCTCGGCCCAGGAGTCGCCCTCCCAGGTGTCGTTGCCGAACTCGCCCGGCCCCGGCGTACCCCAGAAGTGCCACAGGACCTCGCCGGTGCGGGCGTCCAGGGCCAGGGCGGCGCCGCGCGGGCCGTCGTTGGTGCCGCAGAACAGCAGGCCGTCGTGGTGCACGACGGCCACCTTCTCGATGTTGCCGAACCCGTTGACCTGCTTCTCCCACACGACCTGGCCGGTCTGCTGGTCGAGGGCGATGACGTAGTTGTCGTTGGACTTGGTGAACACGTGCCCGTCACCGACGGCGACACCGCGCCGGGTGAGGGCGCCGCGGGTCTGGTCGTAGCGCCACTTCGTCTGCCCGGTGACGCCGTCGACCGCGACGACGTTGCCGAGCGCCGACTCGATGAAGAGCACCCCGTCGACCGCGACGGCCGTGGACTGGCTGTTGCCGGTCCGCAATCCGTTCTCGATCGAGTTCATCCACGCGCCGCGCAGCCGGCGCACGTTGCCCGCGTCGATGCGCCGCAGGCCGGTGTAGTTCTGGTTGCCGAGGTTGCCGCCGACCTTGGGGAAGTCAGCGCCACCCGGCGTGTCGAAGGACGCGGCCGGTGTCTCGTGGCCGAGGCCGGGAGCGGCCGGCGCCTCGTGGCCGAGGGCGGGAACCGGGACCGCGGCGACGGAGGCGAGTTTCAGGACATCTCGTCTTCTCATTCGAATATTCCCTGGTAGATGTCTTTGATGTTCCAGTGCCCGGGGGTGGGCACCGGCTCGTTGACCATCGGTACGTCGATCACCGCGGGCCGGCGGGCGGCGAGGGCGGCCCGCAGCGCCTCCGCGAAGCCGGCGGCGCTGGTGACGGCGTAGCCGTCGGCGCCGCAGGCACGGCCGAGCGCGGCGAAGTCCGGGCTGTAGGCGGAGCCGTCGGGCGCGGTGAAGTCGCAGCCGTAACTGCGCCCGAAGTTCGCCGACTGCAGGTCGCTGATGGTGCCGTGCGAGCGGTTGTTCATCACCACGAACACGACCGGGGCGCCCTGTTCGACGGCCATCGGCAGCGCCGGCAGCTGGGCGCTCATGCCGCCGTCGCCGATCAGCGCGATCACCGTGCGGTCGGGCTGCGCGATCTGCACGCCGACGGCGGCGGCCGGCCCGAAGCCCATGGTGGACGCCCCGCCGGGGGTGATGAACCGGCCGTCGGCGGGCAGCTCGTAGCACTGGGCGACGCCGTTCTTGTTCCAGCCCACGTCGGTGACGAGCACGGCGTCGGCGGGCAGGATCGCCCGCAGGTCGGTGAGGATGCGTTCGGGGCGCAGCGGGAACCGGTCGTCGGAACCGCGCCCGCGGCTGTCGGCGAACAGGGCCCGCCGGGCCGCGGTGATCTCCTCGCGCAGCCCTTCCCGGCCGCGCGGCTTCTCCTGGCGGGCCTCGACCGCGGCGGCCACGGCCTGCACCGCCCGGGACACGTCGGCGACCGCCCCGATCTCGACCGGGAAGTTGCGGCCGATCTCCGCCGGGTCGATGTCGATCTGCACGAGCTTCGCGGGCGGGAACTGCCAGGTGTAGCGGCGGTCCCAGGAGCTGGCGTCGGTCTCGGCGAACCGGGTGGCCAGGGCGAGGACCACGTCGGCCTCCCGGGTGTACCGGTTGGTCATCTCCAGGCCCCAGAAGCCGGGCATGCCGAGCAGCAGCGGATGGTCGTCGGGCAGCGTGCCCTTGGCCATCAGCGAGTGCACGACCGGGATGTCGAGGTGTTCGGCGAGCGAGCGCAGCGCGTCCAGGCCGGGGCCGCGGCGCAGGCCGCCGCCGAGGTAGATCAGTGGCCGTTCGGCGTTCAGGAGCAGCCCGGCGATCTGGTCGGCGACCTCGGTGGGCAGCTCCGGCCGGTGAACGGTGGCGAGCGGAAGAACGGCGGGCTCGACCGGCCGGGAGAAATGGTCCATCGGCACGCTGAGCAGCACCGCGCCGGGCCGGCCGGACGCGGCGGTCCAGAAGGCGCGTTCGGTGAATCGGGGCAGGTCGGCGGCGCGGTGCACCTGCCAGGCGCGTTTGACGAACGGCCGGTAGATGGCGGTCTGGTCGGCGTCGGCGTGCAGGTTCACCTCCTGGTGCGGGTGCCGGCCGTGGTAGTAGGACGGGATGTCGCCGGCGATCGCGACCAGCGGCACCGAGTCGAGGGCGGCGGTCATCACGCCGGTGACGCCGTTGGTCAGGCCGGGGCCGACGTGCATGAGCACGACGCCGGTCTTGCCGCTGGCGCGGGCATAGCCGTCGGCGGCGTGCGCGGCGGCCTGCTCGTGGCGCGCGATGACGAATCTGATGCCGCTGCGCCCGATCGCGTCCAGCAGGGCGATGTTGGTGTGCCCGCAGGTGCCGAAGACGTACTCGACGCCGTACGACTCGAGCTGGGCCACCATCGCGTCCGCCGCGGTGCCGCTCACGAGATGCCCCGCAGGATCAGGGTCTTCACCGTCGTGTAGTCGTCGATCATCCACCGTGGTGACTCCCGTCCGAATCCGGATTCCTTGACGCCGCCGAACGGCAGATGGTCGAGACGGAAGTTCGAGGACCCGTTCACCACCAGTCCTCCTACCTCCAGCTCGCGCCAGGCGGTGAAGATGCGCCGGACGTCGTAGGTGAACAGCCCGGCCTGCAACCCGTACCGGCTGTCGTTGCAGGTGGCGATGACGGCGTCGAAGTCGTCGAACGGCGTGACGCTGACGACGGCGCCGAACACCTCGTCGCGGATCAGCCGGGCGTCGGCGGGTGGCGCGGCCACCACGGTCGGGGTGACGGTGGCGCCGTCGCGGTCGCCGCCGGTGGTGATGGTGGCGCCGGCGGCGGCCGCCTCCTCGGCCCAGCGCACGACCCGTTCGGCGGCGGCGTCGTCGACCATGGACCCGACGGCGGTGTCCGGGTCGAGCGGGTCGCCGACGCGCAGCTTGCGGACCTCGTCGGTGAACAGGTCGAGGAAGTCGTCGTAGCGGCCGCGGTCGACGTAGACGCGCTGCACCGAGATGCAGCTCTGCCCGGAGTTGCTGTATCCGGTGGCGGCGCAGATCCGGGCGGCGGCGGTCAGGTCGGCGTCGTCGCAGACGATCGTGGCGGCGTTGCCACCGAGCTCCATGACCAGGCGTTTGGCGCCGGCGGCGCGGGCCACGGCGTGGCCGGTCGCCGGGCTGCCGGTGAAGCTGATGACGGCGACCTCCGGGGCGGCGCTGAGGGCCGCGCCGACCTCGCCACCACCGTGCAGGACCTGCACCGCCTCCGGTGGCATGCCGCAGTCGAGCAGCACCCGCACGACGGCCGCGGATGACGCCGGCGCCTGGGGTGGCGGTTTGACGAGGGTGGTGTTGCCGGCCGCGAAGGACGCGCCGAGTTTGTGGGCCAGCAGGTTGGCGGGCGCGTTGAACGGGGTGATCGCCAGGGTGATGCCGGCCGGCGCCCGGTGGGTGAGCGCGGTGTTGCCGACGCCGCGCTGCCAGCCGGCGACCGGCAGCACCTCGCCGCCGATCTGCCGGGCCTCGGCCGCGCAGACGGCGAAGGTGTCGGCGACCCGGTCGATCTCGCCGCCGCCGTCGGTGACGGGTTTGCCGAGTTCCAGCGCGAGCAGCCGGGCCAGGGTGTCGCGGCGGCGCAGGATCTCGGCGGACGCGCGCTCGAGGACGGCGGCCCGGGCGGCCGGCGACATCCGGGCGACCGCGGTGGCGCCGCGGCGGGCATAGCGCAGGGCCGCCTCCACGTCAGAGCCGTCCGCCTGGCGGGCGGTGGTGACGACCTGCCGGACCCACGGGCCGACGCGGTCGGCGGTGGTGCCGCCGGTCGTCCAGGAGCCGGCGATCAGGCATCCGACCTCGGATGCCGGGGGGCTGTCGGTCATCGGCACTCTCCTCGCGCGATCCGCTACGTGGTACTTCTAGACCGTCCTGTGGACTAGGTGTAACGTACGGGCCGCGCAGTCCCCTGGCAATGGCTGAAGGGCACGCTTTGATGGATGACGATCGACCTCTGTCCGGCATCCGGGTCCTGGACCTGACGAACGTCCTGGCCGGGCCGTACTGCAGCTACCACCTGATGCTCCTCGGCGCCGAAATCATCAAGATCGAACGGCCGGGCGACGGCGACCTGGCCCGTTCCCTCGGCCCGGAACCCGCCCTCAACCGGGCCGCGACCGGCGCGTCCTTCCTGGCCCAGAACGCCGGTAAGAAGTCGGTCGAGCTCGACCTCAAGGACCCCGGCGACCGGGCGGTCTTCGAAGGCCTGGTCACCACCGCCGACGTGCTGCTGGAGAACTTCCGGGCCGGCGTGCTCGCCCGCATCGGCTACGACGAGGACGTCCTGCGGGCGCTCAACCCCCGGCTGATCTACTGCGCCATCTCCGGCTTCGGCCAGACCGGGCCGATGCGCGCCGCCCCGGCCTACGACCAGATCATCCAGGGACTGTCCGGGATGATGAGCGTGACCGGCACCCCGGAGACCGCCCCGCTGCGCGTCGGCTTCCCGGTCTCGGACACCGTCGGCGGCCTGGTCGCCGCGATGTCGATCGCCGCGGCGCTCGCCGGGCGCGCCCGGACCGGCGCCGGGGTGTTCCTCGACGTGTCCATGCTGGAGACCTCGCTGTCGGCGATGGGCTGGGCCGCCTCGAACTACCTGGTCAGCGGTGTCACGCCGGAGCCGATGGGCGACCAGAACGCGACGGCCGCCCCGTCCGGCACCTTCCACGCCGCCGACGGCCCGATCAACATCGCCGCGAACCGGCAGACCCAGTTCGAGACACTCTGCCGGCTCATCGACCGGCCGGACCTCGCCGTGGACGAGCGCTACGCCGACCGCGAGGCACGCAAACGCCACCGCGCCGCCCTCAACGACGAGATCAACACCGCTCTCGGCCGGCGGCCGGCGCTGGAGTGGGAGCGGCTGCTGGCGGGCGCCGGCGTACCGGCAGCCCGGATCTTGACGGTCCCGCAGGCTGTCGCGCTGGAGCAGCTCGACGAGCGCGGCTTCTTCACCGACCTGCCGTTCCCCGCCGATCCGCACCGCACGCTGCGGGTCAGCGGCAACGGCGTGCTGTTCGACGGCGCTCCCCTGCGCCCCACCGGCCCACCACCGCTGCTCGGTGAGCACAACGCCGAGTTCAAGGGCGCCACCGAGGAGGTGACCGCGCCGTGAGCCGCGAGCCGACTCTGCGCGACGTCGCCGACTGGTGGGGCACCGCCGTCTCCCGCGTCGAGCCCGGTGTGATCGAACTGCGCGGCCGGCCCGTCCAGGACCTGATCGGCGCCACCAGCCTGCCCGGCGTCATCTGGCTGATGCTGCGCGGCGAACCCCCCACGCCCGGTCAGGAACGGCTGCTCGAGGCGGCGCTGGTGTCGTCGGTCGACCACGGGCCGCACGCGCCGTCGATCGCGGCCGCCCGGATGGCCGCCACCTGCGGGATCGGCCTGAACAGCGCGGTGGCGACCGGCGTCAACCTGCTCGGCGACGTCCACGGCGGCGCCGGCGAACAGTGTGTGACCCTGCTCCGCGAGATCAGCGACCGGGCCGCCGGCGGCGCCGATATGGACGACGCCGCCGCCGAGGTGACCACCGCCTGGCGGGCCCGCTCGAAGTATCTGCCGGGATTCGGCCACCGGTTCCACCCCCGCGACCCCCGGCGCGATCCGCTGATCGCCCTGGTCGAGCAGGCCGTCGCCGACGGCACCGTCCGCGGCGATCATCTGCGCGCCGCCCTGGCCGTCGAGCGTCTGCTCGCCGCCGGACGCGACCGGCCGGTGCCGATCAACATCGACGGCTGCACCGCGGTGATCTACGGCGAGCTCGGTTTCCCGCCCCCGCTGGCCCGCGGCCTGTTCGTCCTCAGCCGCAGCGTCGGCATCCTCGCCCACGCCTGGGAGGAGACCGGTCAGGGGCGGCGCAACAAGGGGCCGATGCCACCGTCGGTCCTGCCCACCCACCTCGGGGAGACCCCTTGAAGATCAACGCACTGCTCAGCGCCGGCCTCACCGCCGTGGTGATGCTCGCCGGCGTCCACCTGCTGCGTCCCGCCGCCCAGCCCGCGCAACCCCACCGGGAGAGCGCGGCGACCAGCCTCGGCCACGTCGACTACGGCGTCTGCCGTGGCATCGACCCCGGCTGCTACCACGACTGGGGCAACTTCGACCCGGCCACCGACGGCTATCGGGTGCTCGTCTACAGCCGTACCGCCGGCCCCCGGCACGCCCACCTCGGCCCGGTCCTCGCCGCCGGCCTCAATCCGCCGCTGGCCCCGGCCAACGCCGCGCAGAGCGCCCTGGTGAAGCTCGGCGCCGACCACGGCTTCGCGGTCGACTGGACCGAGGACGTCACCCAGCTCAACTCCCCCGCCCGGCTGTTCCGGTACAACGCGGTGATCTTCATGAGCACCACCCGGGACACCCTCGACGACCCGGCGCAGACCGCGCTGCGGCAGTACGTCCGCGGCGGCGGCGGCTTCGTCGGCATCCACAACGCGTTCGGCACCGAATACAACTGGGAGTGGTACGAAGGCCTGCTCGGTGGCGCCAACTACTACGACCACGGCCGCAACCAGCCGGGCACCGTCGTCACCACCAGCCGCCGTGACGTCTCCACGGCCGGGCTGCCGGCCCGCTGGGACTTCGCCGACGAGTGGTACAACCTGGTGCCGTTCCCCAGCGACGTCCGGGTCCTCGCCAAGGTCGACGAGGCCACCCTGCCGGACGGCGCGACCGGCGGCAGCGGCCACCCCGGTCATGGCCGCAACCACCCGGTCTCCTGGTGCCAGTACTACGACGGCGGCCGGTCCTGGACGACCACCCTCGGGCACGCCGTCGAGGCCTGGACCGAGGCCCCGATGACCGGCGACACCTATTTCCTGCGGCACGTGCTCGGCGGCATCGAGTCGGCGATGGGCCGCACACCCTTCTGCCGCTGATCTCAGCTCGCCGCCGCCAGGCTCGCGTCCAGACGCTGCCGGGCGGCGGCGATCGCCATCCGGGCGTGTTCCTTCCCGCCGACCTGCGCCACCAGCTGCGCCCGCGGGATCTCCAGCGCGTACGGCAGGCCCGGCGGCAACGCGGCCAGGATGCCGTCGAGGTCGATGCCGCCCTCGCCCGGATAGAGCCGCTCGAAGCGGGCCGTGTGGATCAGGCCCTCGTTCGTCGCCGGCACCCCGGGCGGCGCGTCGCAGACGTGGGCGAAGTGGAACCAGTGCGCGGGCAGCTCGCGCAGGTCGGCGACGCTGGAGCCGGAACGGGCGAAGTGCAGCAGGTCGATGAGCATCCCGGCGTTGGGCTGGTCGGCGGCCCGCAGCACCCGGGTCGCCTCGGCCAGGTCCGGCGTCTCGGTCCAGGACGGGAACTCCAGGTCGACGGTGAGCCCGAGCGGGCGGGCCATCTCGCACAGCCGCGCGAACCGGTCCACCTTGCGGCCGCGGTCCGGGTCCGGCAGCTGGGTGATGACGTGCCGGGCGCCCAGTTCCGCGCCGGCCTCCAGGAAACGCTGGAAGTCGCGCGGATCCTCGTCCGGCCCGATCCGGGCCAGCTCGATGTCGAGGACCTCGACGCCGGTGGCGGCCAGCCGCACCTTCGTCGTGCGCATCAGCGCCGGATCGGTCGCGAGCGGATAGTGCGGCTCCTGCGGCGTCACCTTCGTCAGCCGGACACCGACGTAGCGGTACCCGGCCTCGGCCGCCGCCTCGACCAGCTCCGGCGGGGACAGGCTCAGCGCGGTCAGGTGGGCCAGCGAGTAGTCGTGCGCCGTCCCGTGCGCGGGCCGCAGCCGCTGCAGCCGGCGGTGCCGGTGCGCGGACATCCGGACCGGCGCGGTGGCCGGCGAGCCGTATCCCGCGTAGCCGCCGATGCGCTGCACCACCTCGAAGAACAGCCGCGAGCCGAGCATCTCCGTGTAGAAGTGCAGGTATTCGCCGTGGTCGTCGCTGTCGTAGAGGATCGAGTGCTCGCGCAGCACGGCGAGCAGGTCCGCAGGCGGGGCGAGGCGCGCGTCCAGGTCGTCGTAGTAGTTGCCGGGGATCGCCAGCACCGGCGCCCCCAGCTCCCGCATGGCCCGTGCGCTGGCGATCACGTCGTCGCTGACGAACGCGACATGCTGCGGGCTCGGGATCGCCGGCGCCCAGCTGCCGCGGCGCAGCGGCGCCGTGTTCAGGGTGATCCGGACACGGTTCGCGGCGTCGGTGGCCGAGCGGCTGCGCAGCAACCCGAACGGGGCGGTGATCTCGGTGGCCGGTCCGGAGTGCAGGCCGAGCACCGAGCGGTAGAACAGCGCCGTCTGATCGAAGTCGTCGACCGGCTCGGTGAGCGCGATGTGATCGGTCGCGGTCACCAGCCCGTCGGTACGCGCCGCCTCCCCGGTCGGCGCGAAGTCGGTCAGCCAGCCCTCGCCCCGGCTGAAGAAGATCGCGGTGCCGTCCGGGGCGGCGACCGAGCTGAGATCGGCCTCCTCCGGCTGCCGGACCCGGGGCAGCACCGGCGCGAACAGCCGGTCGGCGCGCTGCGCGGACTGCTGCGGATCGTCGCTCTCCACCGCGATCGCGCAGATCGCCGCGGTGCCGGGCGCGACGGTGCGCTGCGGCGCGAAGTTGAGCAGCACCCGGGCCTGGCGCTGCTCCCACAGCTGCACCGGCTTGGACCGGTGCCGTCCGGTGCGGGTGAACCCGAGCGCGGTGAGCGTCCTGGCGATCACCGGCCCGGAGACCTCGTCGACGGCCAGCTCGGTGAAGACGTGCCCGCGCAGCTCCGGCGCCGCGGGCAGGCTCTCCTGCAGGGCCAGCAGCGAGCGCATCCCGTCGATGGCCGCGTGCCGCGGGTCGGCCTGGCGGTAGATGTCGTTGAAGACCTCCAGCGCGAGGGGTCCGGTGTATCCGGTCGCCAGCACCCGGGCCACGAAGCCGGCCAGGTCGAAGGCCCCGAGGCCGGGGAACAGCCGGTGGTGCCGGCTCCACTCGGCCACGTCCATCGTCAGCCGCGGCGCGTCCGCCAGCTGCACGTGGAAGATCCGGGCGCCGGGGATCACCGCGATCCCGGCCAGATCATCGTCGCGTGACAGCACGTGGAAACTGTCCAGGCACAGCCCGAGGGCCGGGTGGTCGGCACGGCGCACGATCCGCCACGCATGCGCGTAGGTGTTCACGTGCCGGCCCCACGCCTGTGCCTCGTACGCGATCCGCAGCCCTCGCCGGGCCGCCCGCTCGGCGAGCTCGGCCAGCTGCGCGGCGGCCAGGTCATCGTCGTCGACGGCCTCGGCGGACCCGGACGAGCAGACCAGCAGCAGGCCCGCGCCGAGCTGCTCCAGCACGTCGAACTTGCGCTCGGCCCGGCGCAGATTCGCCCGCAACCGCTCCGGCGGGACCGCCTCGAAGTCGTGGAACGGCTGGTAGACGTCGATCGACAGGCCACGGCGCGCGCACTCCTGCCGGATCCGCGCCGGCGACCACGGCGAGGCGATCAGGTCGCTCTCGAAGATCTCGATCCCGCCGAACCCGGCGGCCGCGGCGGCGGCCAGCTTGTCCTCCAGGGTGCCGGACAGGCAGGCGGTGGCGATCGTCGTGCGCCGCTCGGCAGCGCTGATGCGGACGGTGTCATGGTCGGCGATGAGCATGACGGCCCCACCTTCCTAAGGTCCACCAGGCAGTCCCATCGATCCAAAATAATGTACCGGATAGTTACTTGGCTGACACGCGATGACGTCGATATATTCGCTAGGCCGTCAGACGGATTTTCCGGTCCGCCTGGTGGACCGAGCGAGAGGGGTCGCGGCATGGATCGCCGCCTACTACTGCAAGGCGCCACCGGACTCGCCGTCACCGCGGCGCTGCCCACCCGAACCCGGAGTCTGGACGGCCGCCCGTTCCCGGCCTACGACTACTCGCGGGCCAACAAGCTGCCCCGGGAGATGACCGGCTACTGGACCAAATCCTTCGGCACACGCACCGCGAAGGTGTACATCTCGCCGCGGACGCCGATCCGCTCCTACTTCACCGTCATCGCCGTGCCCGACGGCGTGGACACCGCCGAGTTCCTGCGCACCTCCCGCTGGCGGGAGACGGCCGACGACCGCGAGGAGGGCCTGTTCGTGCTCGAGCCCGGCCCGGACGGCTGGGGCAGCGCCGAGGACGAGGCCGGCTACGTGCGGGAGGCGATCGCCTTCTTCCAGAACAACCGGTACTTCTCCATCTTCGGCCTGCACTACCTGGTCGGCTACGGCGCAGGCGCGCCCGCCCTGGAGGCGTGGGCGGTGGCGAACCCGCTGCGCGTCATCAGCCAGGTCTACGTCGACTCGCCCGGTCTCAGCGCCGCCTACTACGCCTCCCAGGCGGGACGGGAGTTCGACGGGACCACCGACGGCTACACCCCGGTCGTGTTCCCGCCGGGGTTCGACCTCATCCGCCACGACGAGACAGTGCTTCCCACCTGGTACGTCGGATCGCGCCCATCGGCCGGCGTCGACTACTGGAGACGCGCCAACGACACCGAGCCGACCGCGAGCAGCCACGTCTCGCTCGGCGCCGTCTACCGGCAGCGCCGCGGGTCCGACCGCTGGATGACCTCGTACGCCGGCCCGATCTCCGTGGTCGCCGTCCAGCGCCGGCCGGTCAGCACCCGGGCGATCGTCGGCTTCCTCACCGGCTGGACCCGCTACGAGAACTACTTCGCCTACGGCAACCAGCTCTTCGAGCGTGCCGATTACCGGCGGCTGGGCGTCGAGGTCCACACCATGACGGTCGCGGGCTACCCGCGCGAATACTTGACGTTCGTGCCACGGTCGGTCCGGCGTACCAGATCTCCGGTCCTGTTCGTCTGGCCGGGGAACTCCCAGACCGACAAGGTGTTCCTGGACGCCACCCAATGGTGGAAGGTCGCCGAACGCGAGGGCTTCATCCTGGTGATCGTCTGCGAGCAGTACAGCGCCACGTCGGTCTCGGTCAGCCACCGCGATTCGAAGGTGTTCTTCGAGCAGCTGCGGGAGGCCGTCATCGCCCGCTACGACGTGGACACCACCCGGTTCTACTCGACCGGGCAGTCGGCCGGAAGCGCCGTCACGCAGAACTTCGCCATCGCCTTCCCGGAGTACTTCGCCGCGGTCGCGTCGACCTCCTTCACCACCGCCCCGGACGCCTCCGGCGCCGTCACCATCGACGGCGTCGCCTACCCCGCCAGCGGCCAGAGGATCCCCAACTACCAGATCTACGGGTACGGCGACCTCCCGTTCCTGGCGGGAACCGTCTGGGACGACATCGACAACGCTCTGGACAGCTGGGCGCGTTACCACCTGCACGTCAACGGCCTGACCCTGGCCGACGTGGACACCGTCGCCGGGCACCGCAGCGGCTTCCACGACCGCTTCCAGACGTGGACGTGGAAGCACCGCCGCACCGGCGCGCCCGTGCTCCAGCTGACGAAGAACCTCTACCGCTCGCACAACACCATGCCGGAGGAGTGCCCGCTGCTGTGGAACTTCCTCAAGCACTACAGCCACGAGGTGGCCGCGGACGGCACCGTCACCCGCTACTACAGCCCGTCAGCGTTCCACCGCCCCGGCGACCGCAAGCGTCTGTGACCGCTGCCGCGTCGCCCCGCTCGCAGCCCGGTCAGCGGCACCGCACGAACACACGCCAGGAGTTCCGTCATGCCGGTCAGAGGGCTGCCATGAAACGACCCAGGCGGTCCAGGCCCTCCTTCAAGTCGGCCATCGAGGCGGTGTACGACAGGCGCACATGAGTCCCGGCGCTCGCGGAACCGAAGTCGCGGCCCGGAGTGAGGGCGACGCGGGCCTCCTGGAGAGCGCGCTCGCAGAAGACCTGGGATGTCAGGCCGGTGCCGCTCACGTCGATGTAGCAGTAGAAGGCGCCGTCCGGCGGGACCGGGACCGGCAGGCCGATGCGGGACAGGCCGTCGAGGACCAGGGCGCGCCGGGCGGCGAACTCGGCGCGGCGCTGTTCACAAACGGTCAGGGCCTCCGGGGTGAAGCAGGACAGGGCGGCGACCTGCGCCGGTGTCGAGGCGCAGATGTAGAGGTTCTGGGCGAGACGTTCCACCGCGGGAATCAACGGCTCCGGCAGCACGCACCAGCCGAGACGCCAGCCGGTGAGGCCGAAGTATTTCGAGAAACTGCCGATCACGACCGCTTCGGGGTCCATCGTCAATGCCGTCGGAGCATCGCCGTCGGACAATTCGAGGTAGATCTCGTCGACGATGCGCCAGCCGCCGTTCTCGCGGGCCACATCGCAGATGTCCTGCAATTCGGCGGGCGGAATGGACGTTCCCGTCGGATTGGACGGGGTCGCCATCATGACTCCGGCGGTCCTCGCACTCCAGTTCCGGCGTACCGAAGCCGCATCCAATTGAAATCGAGAATCCGGCGTGGTCGGCAGAAGGCGCACCCGGCCGCCGAACGTCTCGATGATCTGGCGATTGCACGGGTAGGACGGATCGGCGATGAGCACCTCGTCGCCCGGATCGACCAGGGCGGCAGCGGTCAGAACAAGCGCCGCCGACGCACCGGCGGTCACCACGATGCGCGCGGGATCGATCTCCGCGTCGTGGCGCTGGCGATAGAAGCCGGAGATCGCTTGGCGCAATGGAGGAAGACCCAAGGCGGCCGTGTACGGCAGAGGCCGACCATCCATCGCGTTCCGCATGGCTTCGCGTACCACTGGCGGCGCCCCGAAGTCGGGCTCGCCGATGTTCAGCTTGACCACGTGATGGCCGTCCGCCTCCAGCATGGCGGCGTGCTTGGCCACCTCCATCGCGTAGAACGGTGCGACGGCCTGAGCACGGTGCGAAATCTTCACGGCCGCAAGCCTAGAGCCCCGCGTCGCAGACGACCCTCGTCGGGAACGTCACGGTCGTCGTCATCACCGCCAAGCTCGCCCGACAACGGGTGAGATCCGCTGAGCCGAGACGCCGAATTGACGCTGACGCCTACGCTGACGCCATCGCCCACACGAGCTTATTCGATCTCGGATTGGAGCAGCGGTGGTCGGAGATGTGGTGCAAGTTCTGAGCTTCGCCGCGCTTGTCGTTTCGCTGTTCCTGGTCGCCGTTCAGACGAGAAGGCTGGGAAAGCAAGTAGAGATCGCCAACAAATTCAGCACGTACGAATCATTCAGCAGCGCTGCCGAACGATACGACGCCGGGCTTGCTCTTCTGTATCAGAGTCCTCATCTGCGGCCCTACTTCTTCGAGGGCAAGGCGCTGGACCTGGACGCCGACGATCTCAATCGTGCGCTGGTCATCGCCGACATGATGGCCGGGGCTCTGAGCAACGCCCTGACCGTCGGCGAGCAGTTCCCGGACGGCACCCGCCAGGGCTGGCACCGGCTCGCCACCGCGATGGGACGGAATCCGCTCTTCCAGATGGTCCTGGACGAGCAGCCCTACTCGTTCACCAAGCTTCGCGAACACCTCGGCGAACGCTGAGTTCGGGTCACCCGAAGGCGTAGCCGCAAGCCCCGCGGCATCGCTCGATCGGGCGGATGGCCTACATGGGGTGACCCGGCCGGGACAGACTCGACTCGAGTATCCCGGAGGTTAGGTGACCAGCATGTCCGTCGAGCGGACCGAGATGAGCTCCCACGAGCCCGGCGAGGTGTACGAGCTGATCGCGCAGCGGTACGTCGACCACCGTTCGCGCATCCTCGGCAGGCCGGAGGAGTTCATGTTCCGGTCGGCGTCCGCGCACGCCGGTGGGATGACCGTCGACCACATCGACTGGGAAGCCACGATGGAGATCTCCGCCGACCCGTTCGACACCATCCTCATCGTCAGCGTGCTGAACGGCCGCTTCGACGTGACGTCCGGGCGGGACAACCGGCGGGCGGAGCAGGGTGAGGCGCTGATGTACCTGCCCGGCGTCCCACCCGAGGTGATCATGGATCGGATGACGTACCGGGTGGCGCAGTTCCCGCTCGCGGCCGCCGAGCGGGTGGCGGACCGGCTCGGCGTGAAGGCCGGCGACTTCCGGTTCGAACGCATGACACCGGTGTCCCCGGCCATGAACCGCCGCTGGATGGCGACCATGACGTACCTCACCAGGCTCTTCTCCGGTCCTGAACCCGCGGTCACGCATCCGCTGATGCTGTCCGCGGCGATCGATGCGGCTGCCGCGGCGGCGGTCGCGGTCTTCCCGAACACCACGATGACCATGGACTACATCGCCGGACCCGGCCGGACGGGACCGGCCGCGCTGCGCCGGGCGATCGCCTACATCGAGGCGCACGCCGCCGAGCCCATCCGGCCCGAGCAGATCGCGGCGGCGGCGGGATTGTCGGTACGAGGGCTGCAAGCCGCTTTCCGCCGGCACCACGACACCACACCCACCGCCTTCCTGCGCCGGATCCGGATGGAACGCGCCAACCAGGAGCTGCTCGCCGCGGGCCCGGACGACACGTTCGCGGACATCGCCCGGCGGTGGGGTTTCGCGGCGACGCGGGGGTTCGCGGCGGAGTACCGGCGGACGTTCGGCCGGACGCCGCGCCCTCAGCGGCGGGACTGACGCAGTCGCCGCAGTTCCTCTTCGGCCGCCCGGCGGGCGTTCAGGAGCTCCTGCTCGTAGCGGCGCCGCTCACCCGCGTCGAACAGAGTGATCCGGATCAGCTTGGGAGTGCCGGTCACGTCCCTGGTCACCGTGGAGTTCATCAGCGTGCTCATCCGGCGGCCGTCCGCGCGCATCACGTCGAACGCGATCTCGTGGATGGTGCCCCGGGCGCTCAGCAGCGGCGCGCAGTGCGTCTCGTGGTAGATCCGGCTGCCGACGCTGAGCAGATCCCGGAACCGCAGCCGGCCGACCAGGGCCGGCCTGTCGTAGCCCGTCCACCTCAGAAAAGTGCGGTTCACCTGCAGAATCGTGCCGTCCGGGGCGGTCGTGAGGTAGCCGCACGGCGCGTCCTCGAACAGGTCCTCCTCGACCCGGCACAACCCGTCGTGCACGGTCACCCAGCGTTCCACCTGCTGCGGCGGGAGGCCGCTGCCGGAGAGGAAGATTCGTACGCTCGAACCGCTCGGCAATGCGGCCCTCCCGTCAGCGAGCAGGTCGCTGAGCGTGGCCCGGGGCATCCGCACCCCGCGCGCGCCCGCCGCCCGGACGAACGCGGCCTGCGACACGGCGCCGGTCCACCGGTAGACCTCGCGCAGCCGCGCCCGGAACTCGGCAGCGGTCATGGCGTTCTCCGGCGTCGGGCACGGCCCCCGGTTGCCGTTCACCGTGACCGGCCGCTCCCCTCGGTAGCCGACCGCATCGGCCACCCGGCACCAGCGGACCTGCCAGTCGGCCTGCTCCGTCACACCGCACCCTCGCAGGTAGGCGGACGTCGCCTCCCAGGTCGGGAACCGGCGGCCGGCGTGCACTGCGGACAGCGTCGGCGGACTGGAGTGCCCGGCCCGCGCCATCGCCTGCAGGCTCGGGCTGCCGGCGCGGGCCCGCAGTTCACGCAGGTCCGCCGCGAGCTCCTCGACTTCTCGTGCGGCAGTGTCCATCGTCCTCAGCCGCGAGTGAGCCGGCCGACCGCGGTGACCAGTGCGACGAGGCTGCCGAGCGCGATCGTCGGGTCGGCGCCCCGATCCACGAGCACCAGCACGGTGACCATGACGCAGGCCAGCGGGCCGGTGGTGTTCTGCCTGGTGCTCGGGATCATCCTGGGTCTCTCCTGCCGCTCATCGGGATGGGCTTACGCAGAGTTAACGCGAGCGGCGATTGCGCCCGCAACATCCCGATCTTCACGGTTGCGTCGACTTCCCGCCGTGATCGTCCGGACAACCTCCGAACGCGACGAGCATCGACGCCACGCCGTTCCCTGCCGCGGGCTGGGCTGCCGGAGCGAAACGCCGGGAAACAGCAGGTGGCGGCAGCCACACTGTGATCAGGGTGACGCTACCTATTACCTACTCAGGCAGTAGGGTTGGTGAAGAAGTCACCAAGATCAACAATGAGGCACCCCATGACGCAGGAGCACGACGCCTGGCGGCAGGCTCGCCACGAGGCCGTCACCGCACCCACTGGCAACCTGGCGCTGATCGAGACCCGCTGGGGTGCCGACGATACCGAGGCCGCGCTCGACGGGCAGCCGGCCAGCGTGACCGCCACCCGGTTGAGCCGGCGTGATCCGCGGACCGGTGAGGTCGAGCAGGGAGTGCGGCTGTGGGATGCCGCCTCCGAGGCGATCAAGAGCTTCGAGGGCATCGACACCTACGCGTACGACCCGGCGTGGGTGCTCGAAGCCCGGTACACCGACGTGTCCGAGGAGCGGAGGATCCCGTTCCAGCACGCCCAGGACGCCGGGTTCACCCGTGACCTGCCCGTTCCCGGCGACCTGCACGTCACGATCGACGGGCGGGACTACACGCTGAGCGCGTTCGACGACGACGGACGGTTGCTGCTCGTCTTCGGCGATCCTACGAACGGCACGGAGACGTACGGGGCCGGAAGGTTCTTGTTCGTCGATCCCGCTGCCGGAGAAGTCGACTTCAACTACGCCTTCGTTCCGCCGTGCGGCTTCTCGGAGCACTACAACTGCCCGATGCCTCCCCCGCAGAACCGGCTGCACCTGCCCGTCCGGGCCGGCGAGAAGAACCCCCTCTTCCAGAAAGATCTCCCGTGAAACGCCTGATAGCCACCCTGTCCGCGGTCGCCCTGGCAGCAAGCCTGGCGGCCTGCGGCGGCAACGACGACGACGCCCCCGCCGCCAACCCAGCCGCTGAAACGATCCAGATCGGTTCGGTCTACGAGCCGCAGAACCTCGACAACACGGCCGGCGGTGGCCAGGGCGTGACCGAGGCGCTCAACGGCAACGTGTACGAGGGCCTGTTCCAGCTCACCGACGCCGGCAAGGTCGAGCCGCTGCTGGCCAAGGACGACAAGGTCAGCGACGACGGCCTCACCTACACCATCACCCTGCAGCCGAACGTCAAGTTCCACTCCGGCAAGGCGCTGACCTCGGCCGACGTGAAGGCGAGCATCGAGCGGGTCACCGCCGAGAACTCGAAGTCGGCCCGCAAGAGCTACTTCGAGGTGATCAAGGAGATCGCGACGCCGGACGACGCCACCGTCGTCTTCACGCTGAAGAACCGGTCGATCTCGTTCATCTACAACCTCAGCTACATCTGGGTCGTGAACACGGCCGCCGGTGACCTCACCACCACCGCGGACGGCACCGGCCCGTACAAGCTCGGCGACTGGAAGCGCGGCTCGACCCTGAGCCTGACCAAGTTCGACGGCTACTGGGGCACCGCCGCCAAGAACGCCGGCGTGGTCTTCCACTACTTCACCGACGCCACCGCGCTGAACAACGCGCTGCTGACGAACGCTGTCGACGTCGTCACCAGCGAGCAGAGCCCGGACGCGCTGCAGCAGTTCACCAGCAACGACGCGTACAAGGTCAACAACGGCCAGTCGACGACGAAGCTGCTGCTCGCGTTCAACGACAAGGTCGCGCCGTTCAACAAGGTCGAGGTCCGCCAGGCGGTCAGCCAGGCGATCGACGACAAGAAGCTGCTCACCTCGATCTGGGGCGAGTACGGCACGCTGATCGGCTCGATGGTCCCGCCGAGCGACCCCTGGTACGAGGACCTGACCGCGGTGAACGCCTACGACACCGCGAACGCCAAGGCGCTGCTGACCAAGGCCGGCTTCCCGAACGGCTTCACGTTCACCCTGGACACCCCGAGCTACGACCCGCACCCCACCGCCGCCACGTTCATCAAGAGCGAGCTGGCGAAGGTCGGCATCACCGTGAACATCAACACGATCACGGCCGACGAGTGGTACACGAAGGTCTACCAGAAGCGTGACTTCGCGGCGACGCTGCAGGAACATGTCAACGACCGGGACGTCGTCTGGTACGGCAACCCCGACTTCTACTGGGGCTACAACAACCCGCAGGTCACCGACCTGGTCGACAAGGCCGAGCAGTCGAAGACGACCGACGAGCAGACCACTCTGCTCAAGCAGGCCAACGCCATCATCGCTGAGGAGGCGGCCAGCGACTGGCTCTACCTCTACCCGCAGATCGTGGTGGCGTCGTCGAAGCTGTCCGGCTACCCGGTCAACGGCCTCAACGCGCAGTTCTTCGCCTACGGAATCACCAAGAGCTAACGTCTGATGGCCCGCTACCTGCTGCGACGGACAGCGATCCTGATCGGGTCGCTGTTCCTCGCGGCAGTGGTGCTGTTCGTGCTGCTCCGGCTCCTGCCGGGCGACCCTGCCAACGCGCTGCTCCCGGTCGGGGCGACGCCGGAGCAGATCGAGGCCGCCCGGCGGGAGCTGGGCACGGACGCGTCACTGCTCTCCCAGTTCCTCACCTGGATCGGCGACGTCTTCACCCTCGATCTGGGCTCCTCGCTGATCAGCCACCTGCCGGTCGGCCCGGAGATCGCCGCCCGGCTGCCGGTCACGATCCCGCTGACCCTCGCCGCGTTCACCCTCGCCGTGCTCATCGCGGTGCCGGTGGGCGCGCTCGCCGCCATCCGCGCCGATCGGTGGTACGGCCCGGTCATCAACGCGATCGCCCAGCTGGGCATCGCGGTTCCGGCGTTCTGGGTGGGCCTCCTGTTGATCACCACGTTCGCGCTGCAGCTCGGCTGGCTTCCCGCCGGCGGATTTCCGCCGGACGGCTGGGACGATCCGGCGGCTGCCATCCAGGCGCTGGTCCTTCCGGTCGTGACGGTCGCGCTGGTCATGTCGGCTTCCTTGATCCGGTACGTACGGAGCTCCACCCTCGACGTGCTCGGCGCGGACTACCTGCGCACGGCCCGGGCACTCGGCGCGTCGCAGTCCCAGGCGATGTGGCGGCACGGCCTGCGCAACGCCGCGGTGCCGGTGATCGCCGTGCTCGCCATGGAACTGGCCACCACGTTCCTCGGCGCCGTCGTGGTGGAGAGCGTCTTCGCCCTGCCCGGCCTCGGCGGCATGCTCGTGAAGGGCATCAGCCAGCACGACTACCCGGTCATCCAGGGCATCATGCTGGTCAGCACCGCCACCGTGCTCGTCGTCGGGTTCCTCGGCGACCTGGCTCAACGTCTGGTCGACCCGCGTCTGCTGCACCGGGAGGCCTCGTGAGCCGCCGGCGTTCCCTGCATCTCGCACTCGGGCTGCTGCTCGTCGCGATCGTGGCCGGAGCGGTGCTCCTCTCGTACCTCTGGCTGCCCTTCTCTCCTGATGACACCTCCGGGGGAAGGCTCGCGCCGCCCGGTGGCGACCATCTGCTCGGCACCGACAAACTCGGCCGTGACCTCTTCACCCAGTTGCTGATCGGCGGCCGCATCGCCATCGGCACCGCCCTCGGCGCGGTCGTGGTCGGCGGCGTCATCGGTGTGACAGCGGGCCTGTTCGCCGGCTTCGCGACCCGCTGGCTCGACGACGCCGCGGCCGTCATGCTCGACATCCTGATCGCGTTCCCGACGCTGCTGCTGGCGATGCTGATCGTCGCGGGCACCGGCGCCTCCCTCGGCACCGCGATCATCGCGATCGGCCTGGCCATGGCCGCCGTCGTCGCCCGGCTCACCCGGGTGCTGGTCAAGCAGATCCTGGGCCGCGACTACATCACCGCCGCCCGGGTCGCCGGCATCTCCTGGCCGCGTATCGTGATCGACCACGTGCTGCCGAACATCGCCCCGACCGTGCTGGTCAACCTGGCGCTGCAGGCCGGGCTCGCGGTCCTGGCCGAGGCGAGCCTCTCCTACCTGGGACTCGGCACTCCCCCGCCGAACGCCTCTTGGGGGCGGATGTTGTACGAAGCGCAGGCCACGGTCCTGACCGCTCCCGCCGGGGCCCTGGCGCCCGGTATCGCGCTGGTGTTGCTGGTGGTGGGCGTCAACCTGGCCGCCGATGGGCTGCGCGACCTCACTGACCCGACTCGGCGGAGGTCCCGATGAGCCTTCTCAGCGTCGATGGCCTGACCGTTCGCGACCAGAGCGGCAAGGTCCTGGTCGACGAGGTGTCGTTCAGCGTCTCCGCCGGCGACCGGGTCGGCCTGATCGGCGAGTCCGGGTCCGGCAAGTCGCTGACCTCGCTCGCCGTCCTCGGACTGCTGCCGCCCGGCCTCACCGCGTCCGGATCGGTGCTGCTCGACGGCGCCGACATGATCCGCTCGCCGCGGGGTCACGGCACCGCTGCCACGGTGGTCTTCCAGGAGCCGCTGACCGCTCTCGATCCGCTGATGACGGCGGGCCGGCAGATCGCGGGTCCGCTGCGGCGACTGCGTGGCCTGCGGGGAGCCGCTCTGCGATCGGCGGTCCTGGACGCACTTCGTGAAGTTCGGCTGACGGATACCGATCGGATCGCTGCGTCCTATCCGCATCAGCTGTCCGGTGGGCAGCGGCAGCGGGTGGCGATCGCCATGGCGGTGGCGTGCCGTCCGAAACTGCTCATCGCCGACGAGCCGACGACCGCTCTCGACGTGACCGTGCAAGCGGAGATCCTGGAACTGCTGGACCGGATCGTCACGGAGAACGGCACGGCGCTGCTGTTCATCACCCACGACCTGCCGGTGGCGGCCCGCGTCATCCGCGACACCCACGTCCTGCGGGACGGGCGGATCGTCGAATCCGGGCCGATCACGTCGGTGATCTCCGCGCCGCGGCATCCCTACACCCGTACCCTCGTCGACAGCGCCCGCCGCTTCGACGCCGCCCTGCAACGGAGCAGCCGTGACTGAGCCGATCATCGAAGCTTCGCAGGTCGGCTTCTCCTATCGGGGCGGCGCTGCGGCCCTCACCGACGTGTCACTCGCCGTGCATCCGGGGCGCAACGTCGCACTGGTCGGCGAGTCCGGCGCCGGGAAGACGACTCTCCTGCGGATCCTGCTCGGGCTGGCCCAGCCCGGCACGGGAGTGCTCCGGTTCGACGGCACTCCGCTCACACGGCGGGGGCTCCGCTCGTACCGTCGCGCGGTCCAAGCCGTCTTCCAGGACCCCTATTCGTCGCTCGACCCGCGCCAGCGCATCGGCCGCATCGTCGCCGAACCCCTCCGGGGCCTGGGCCTGCCGAACGACCCGGCCCGCGTGGAGGCGGCCCTGGACGCGGTCGGCCTGCCCGCCGACACCGCCCGCCGCTACCCCCACGAGTTCTCCGGCGGCCAGCGCCAGCGCATAGCCATCGCCCGAGCCATCGTCGGCAACCCGCGCCTCCTCCTCGCCGACGAGCCGGTGAGCGCCCTGGACCTGACCACCCGGGTCCGGATCGTCGACCTGCTGGCGTCGTTGTGCGCCGACCGCTCCCTGACGATCCTGCTGGTCTCCCACGATCTCGGAGTCGTCGCGGAGCTGTGCTCGGAGACGGCGGTGCTGGAGAAGGGCCGCCTGGTGGAGCAGGGATCGACGGCGGATGTGCTCGGCGCTCCATCACACCCGTACACGCGGCGGCTGCTGGCCAGCGTTCCCCGCCTGCCCGCCTGAGCCCCCTGACCGCATGGAACAGCCCGGACCTCCATGCGTCGCCGCGCTCGCTCTTGAAGCCGACGCCGGCACCCGATGTCCACATCGACCCTTATCATCGCGGCATGAGTGGGTGGCGGCGGTGGCTCGGGTATGCCGCCGTCGTCGTGGCTGTGTGTGCGCTGCTCGCCCTCGTCCGGGAGTTCCTCAAGGGGGACCTGGACCGGGCCGACAAGGTGTCCAGTGTCGGTGGGCTGCTGGTCGCGCTGATCTCGCTGGCTGTCGCCCTGCGGGACCCTGTTCGCGGGTGGGCGAGGGCGGCGACCGGAACCGTCAAGCAGGCGGTTCTCTCCGAGGAGGAGGCGGCGAAGGCAGCCGACGAGTTCGCGGAGAGTGTGCGCCGAGGGTGGGAGCGGGAGGCGCGCAGGCGAGGGCTGCTCGACCCGGTTCCCATCACTCTGCAATGGCGCAGCACGCCGCGGCCGGTCTCCGCGCCGGCCGCCTCCATCACGGATGGCACGGTGGGTGGGCGGCCTACCCAGCTGCGGCTGCTCGGTGACCTGAACACCATCGTCGACACCCTCAAAACGCTGCCGAAACGACGGCTGATCATCCTCGGCGAGGCCGGGACCGGGAAGACCGCGCTCGCCGTCCTCGCACTGCTGCGGCTCATCCGGGAACGGGCGCCCGGCGACCCGGTGCCGGTCATCGTGTCGATGGCTTCGTGGAGTCCGGGCGATCCGGACGAGTCCGTTCGCGACTGGATCGCCGGTCAGGTCGGTGATGCCTATTACCACGGTGCTCCGGACGTACCATCAGGTCTTCTTGATCGGGGTTTGATCGTCCCGATCCTGGATGGGCTCGACGAGATGCCGCTGCCGCTGCGGGCCGCGGCCATCCGGGATCTCAGCAGGTTCCTCGGCGGGCAGCCGATGATGCTCACCTCGCGGGGGCAGGAGTATCAGGACGCGGTCGCCGACGCCCAGGCCGTGATCGCTGACGCCGCGGTGGTGGAGCTGGAGAGGGTCGGTCCCGAGGACGCCGTCGCCTACCTGCTGCGGGTCGACGAGACCGAGGGGAACTCCTGGTCGGCAGTGATCGAGGAGATCAAGAACCGGCCCGGCGGACGGGTGGCGGCGGCACTCGACACCCCACTGATGATCAACCTGGCGCGGGCGCTGGACGCTGCCGGGCCGACCCGGATCGGTCAGATCCTGGACGAAGAGCGTTTCCCGGACGCCGCATCCATCCGGCGCTGGCTCATCGACGAGCTGATTCCTTCCGCGTACGGCCGGAGCAACGCTCATCGGGCGCACCGCTGGCTACGGGCGCTCGCCCAGCACCTCAGCCGGCGGGGCACCACGGTTCTGACCTGGTGGCAACTTCCCCTGGCGGTGCCGCCGGCGCTGATCGCGTTCGGATACGGCGTGGTCGGCACGCTCTGCGGAGCGGTCGCCCTGGTCACGGTCTTCGGTGTCGGTGGCGCCGCCCGGATCGGGCTTGGCGTCGGAGTGCTGGTCGGCCTGACCACCTACTACTCGGCGACGCCCGGCCCGGCGAGCATCGGGCGGGAGTTCCGAACCAAGATCACAGCGATGTCCGCCGCGACACTGCGCGGACTGCTGGTGGGAGCGATCAGCGGCTTCATCCTGGGAACTCTGGTCGGGGTGGTGGACTCCATGCCGGTGTTCCTCAGCGAGCCGACCACACTGCGAAACTGGTTCCAGACCGCACACTGGCTAGCGGTCTCCCTCGTGTCGGCCGCGTATTTCAGCCTGCCCGCCGCCGGCCTGCTGGCACTCGCCGTCGGGCTCGTCACCGGATTGGCCCGTGGCCTCTCCACCGGGCTGCGGGCCGGGGCGCTGACCGGGTTCTTCTTCGGCGGCACCATGCTCGTCGCCTTCACCTGGGGCACGGCGACATCCAGTTCGGAACGGCGGAAACTCGTGGCCCGGATGGCCGAGCTGCAGAAGGACGGCAGGCAGCCGCCTTTCGGGGGCGGCCTCGCCCGGGACGCGGCGGCGTACCTCATGAGCAACTCCCCCGATGAGCAGGCGGTGGGTCTGCTGTTCTGGTTCATCCCGTCCTTCACCCTGCTCGCCGGCCTCATCGGCGCGGTGCTGGCCTTCGTCATAGTCCTGCACCGGGTCGCCGGGTCGCCGCTCGACGTCACCCTGGTCGCGAGCCCCATCGCTGCCTGGCGTGCTGATCGAGCGGCCGCCGGAGCGCGATTCCTGGTGGTGCTCGGCGCGCTCAACATCGTGCTGTTCGGGCTGCAACTGGCCACCACCGGCAAGATCTTCTGGGATCAGGGCCTGTTCCTGACGACGCTCGCCATCGCGGCGCTGGCGGCGACGCTTTCGGCGTCCGGCCGGTTCGTCATCGCGAACCTGATCCTGTGGGTCGCGGGCCGGATGCCGCTGCTCGGCATGCGCTTCCTCGAGGACGCCCAGCAGCGCGGCGTGCTGCGACTGTCCGGCGCGGCCTACCAGTTCCGGCATGAGGTGCTGCAGGCCCGGCTGAGCGAGCGGCGCTGAGAGAAATTCGGTGGCAGGCGGCTCCGCCCATGAGGAGGATGCGCTGATGTCCGGAACTCCTGAAGGATTCACCTTTCGTCTCCGCAAGAACGGGGACGTGGAAATACTCCACCACGGCCGCCTCGCCACCGTACTTCGCGGCGCGGCCGCAACCCGCTTCCTGACCGATGTGGACGACAGCGATCCGCAGGAGCTGATGGCACGCGTCACCGGCAACTACCGGCACGGCAACGAGCGGACGGCCAAGAACCATCCCCGCAACCGCCACCGGTAGGGCGTGCCGTTCCGGCTGCGTTCATCGCAGCTGCGGGAACCGCCTCCGGAGGTCGGCGAAAGCCTGCCGGTAGCCGTCGCGGCCGTGCACGAAGGCCAGGCAGACCACCACTTCCAGCACGGCCACCAGGGAGTCTTCCTCGGCGGAGTGGAACAAGGTGGTGATCGCCCAGTCCTGAGGCGACTGCTCGTACTCGCCGTCGGGTGGCACCGGGACACTGGTGCGGGGTGGCCGCGCCCGGTGCAGCACGCCCCAGCAATGACCGGAGTCGTCGAAGGGCGGAGGAGCCGGGTCACCTCGGCGCAGCGCGGCGACGGCCGGGGCCAGCTGCGGCAGCCCGATCAGTCCGGACTCCTCCAGGCACCGGAGGGCCGCCCATGCCGCCACCTGGCGGTGAGTCGGGTCGTCCGCGTCGGCCAGGGCGAACTCGAAGTCCATGTCGAGGCGGGACAGAGCGTCGAGAGCAAGACCGACGCCGAACTCCACCGTTCGTCGCAGCCGCGCGTTCGGCACCCGGTCACCCCACCGCTCGCGCACCTGCTGTTCGAGCTCGCCGGCCGCGGCTTTCTCGTCCTCGTGCTGTTCCTGCTCAGTGAGCGTGCGCCGCGCCCGGTGCCAGTAGGCCGCGCTCTCGCCGGTCTGCTTGACGATCCGGCCCGGTGCCGGCGCGCCCGGCCAGAACTGCAACAGATAGGAGTCCGGCGTCTCCTCGACCTGTTCGGCTTCCTCGAAGCCGCGAACGCAGTAGCGGACCCGGTAGTCGCCGCACGGCATGGTGAAATCGTGGGCATCGGCCATGAGCCCGGTCAGCGAGCCCTCCTGCGACAGCGCGGTGAAGGAGACTTCCACGACCTCTTCCCACGCCGGGTCGAGCGGCGGCTCGGTGTCGTGCAACTCGAGCCGGAAAGGCACCCATCCGGTGTGCGTGCCGACCTGCAGCTGGAGGTAGCCCGGCACACCGGCACCACACAACCCGTTGCTCTCGTCCGCCCACGGCGCGTCGAGATCGAACTCATCGCCGTCGGCCCCGCACGCCAGCGACGCCGTCCCGTACGAGAGAAACACCCGCGGCTCGTCGAGCAACACCGTCACCACTGAACTCGCACCTCCCCACCCCGGCAGCGCCCGATGCCATGATCGCGCACCGGCCGACGGCCCAGGACGGCAAAGCCAGGAACCGAAGAGGTCTCTGATGCGCTGCTGCTCAGATGCCGGTCGAACTACGGCGCGTTTTCAGCAGCGGTGCTGCTGTCTGCCGTGTACGAGGAGATCTGGTCTGCTAGGACTGGCTCACCAGTTGCCCGGCGATCTCGGCGGTGATCGCATCGCTCGTGGCGGCCAGATCCGTCAGCAGGTCGGCGGCGCGGGCGCTCCCGTCCACCCCCGGGTCCGGCTTCACGAAGAGAATGACGACGACCACCACGTTCCCGACGAGAGTCGTCTGCGACAGTTCGTCCGCGCCGGACCTACTCGCGTTGGCGACGGCGTAAGCCGGACCGGACGGAGTCGTCCGTTCGGTCGCCCGGATCGCCGATGAGAAATCCGCTCGGCTCGTGTCGTACGCGCGGTCCTGGTTGAAATGCTGCTCAGCGGCCTGCCGCGCGGTGTCGGGCCCGTGATGGATCGTCAAAGCCACGACGACCCACGGCGGAGCACCCGACGACGGGCGCCAGCCGCAGTCGATCCGCTCAGAATCGGACTGTTTCGGCGAGCGGATCCCCTCGGCTGTGCGGGAGCCGGTGAACCTCGCGGACTCCGGAGACGTCAACGTGGGGCACTCGCCGCTCAGGCCGGTGTAGTAGGCGGACGCCTCAGATGACGACGCCGACACGGGTGCCCGGTCCGCCTGCTCGCCTGCGGCACAGCCGGCCGCTGCCGCCACCATTGCGGCGGCCCACAGGATCAGCCAAGATCGACTCACCCGGCGACTCTATGGGATGGCTGAGGCCCAGCGGTGCCGACCACCGACGGTGACGGCGTCTCGTCAACTTCTCAACTTTCTGCTCGGACCTCCGACTGTTGCGGCAGGGATCCGACTATGAGGGGGCAGGTGTCATTGACTGCGGACGACGAAAAACACCGAATCCGTTCGCTATGGTTCGCTTTGGCGGATCACCAGGACGGCAAACTAGGCACATCCCCATCCACGTTCTCGGCGCTGCTCAAGAGGTACAAGGTCAATAGTGCGGCTGGATTCCTGTGTACGCATGGTTATTTTTGGACAGACAGCAACGGCAACTATTGGCGAGCCCACGGAAAGCGTCGATCCGGAGAAATCGGGAATGGCGAGGTTGCAAACACCATCCAAGCATGGGTGCTGGAGGAGCGCGCCACTGAAATCGAGGATGCCCTGCTTCAGTTCGATCAGCTTCCCCTCGATGGTAGATTTCGGCGCCAGGGGATGCTCACGATCAGACTTGGGCAACGAGAGTTCCGTAATAGACTTCTCGCGGCCTACGCCCGCAAGTGTTGGGTCAGCGACTGCACAGTCGAAAGAGTTCTTCAAGCAGCGCATATAGAACCTCATAGCGGCAGCAATAACATGACGAGCAACGGAATTCTCCTCCGCGCCGACCTGCACAACCTGCTCGACGCGGATCTGCTCTGGATTGAGCCTAAACCCGAAGGATATTACGTTCGCCTATCGCCTGAACTGTGTGGGTCGTATGACGACTTCAAGGATAAGTTGCTCACTACGCCGGAAATTCCATCGCGGGACCTTCCCGACGTTGAAAGATTGCTCAGAATTCGGCCGGATTGGCACCAGCTCTAGCGGAGAGAGTGGCGAAAACTTCATGCGGCGGGTTTCGGCGGCCGTGCAGTTCGGCTGCAATGGATACACTCTCATCGGCACGACAGCACGCTGGATCGTCACAGCGGGCGTCGGCCGCGACGGTGGCCGGCTCGAGCACGGCACATTGATCGCGCCTCGCCGTTTGAACCCGACGGTTGCGAGTCAGTCTGCGCTGCACGCCTGCTTCGTTCCGCTACCGGTCCCCGCGCACTCTTCTCGGAGCGAGGGAGCTCCAGCGATGACGCATGGTCGTCGCGGCTCGTGATGCATGACAGCGCGCGGGTGCCCCGCGGCGAAGCGTGCACGGCGACGCCGCACGGCCATGGATTCCGGCGAAATCCTCAGCCACTCCACGCCACTGCCGAGCAGCGTGAGTCTCCGGATCTGAACAACGGCTACTACTACGCTGTCGACGCCCGGCTCCACTCCTACCGCGGCGCGCACCGGTGGGCGCTGATCATCTGTAACAGCAACTGCCGCCTTCGCGGGATGCACCAGTGACAGGGAGCCCGGACCGACGGATGCATGCCGCCTGCATATCGGCGACCTCGGGTAGAACAGGAGCGCGCAACGGCGGGCCACCGCTGGAATCCCCTGCGCCGGAACGCTGACGGTGAACGGCTTGGGACCCCTGCCCGGAACAGCCAGGGCCTCAGGGCACCACCGTCACCGGCCAGCGACCACACCGCGTGAGGCGCTGCGCCACCGAACCCGCGAAACGGTGCAAGGTGCTCTCCGAACGCCCGACGATCACCGCGTCAGCCTGCAGCTCCCTGGCGACCTGGCACAACTCGGTGAACGGATCACCGTGCCGGACCACCATCTCGAAGTCGACACCCAACCGAGGCTGCTCCCGCACCAGCGTGTCACGGAACTGCGCTTCCACCTGGTTCTGCGCTTCCACCTCGCAAGCGACCGCCGAACCATAGGCGTCGGCGAGGGAGGCCATGCTGCTGGCGAACGGCCGCACATAGACGCCGACCAGGCGGGCGCCCTGGCGACGGGCCACTCCGACGGCATAGGCGCCGGCCCGCATCGAAGTGTCGGTGCCGTCGACGCCGACGACGATGACGCCTGCCATGACTACCTCCCCGCAGGGATACCGAACGCTAACCGTTCACGTATTCGAGAGCAATATTATCCTGACGGTAACCGTTCAGCAATAATGAGCCGGCGCACGGCCCGGTGCACGGCCGCCGAGACATCAGCGTCACCACCGAACGCCAACTGGTGCAGGATCAGGCCGTCGACGTAGTCGAAGATCGCCTCACAATCCGGCAAGGGATCGGTCGATCCGATCGCTTCCAGCCACTGCACCGCCCACTGCCGCAGCGAACGAGCCGGCCCCGCAAGCGCCTCCTGCAGATCAGGACGCAGCGTAGCCTCGATGAACAGCCCATAGCGCGCAACCGTGATAGCCCGCTCAGCACCAAGAGCCCGCTGAACATAAGCAGTCAGCGCACCGGCGAGCTCCTCGGCGGTAGACGGCCGCACGGACGCAGCGATCGCGTCCCAGGCGACCCGATCCCGCTCGGCGAAGCGCTCCACGACAGCGCTGATCAACGCCTCACGGGTCTTGAAGTGGTTCGCGGCCGATCCAGCCGGCAGCCCGGCGGCGGCATCGACAGCGCGATGGGTCAGACCACGTGACCCCTGACTTCCGAGGACCCCGATGGCGGCGTCGAGCAGCTGTTCACGACGGGTTGGCACGGCGCCACCCTATCGCTCACAACACCTGTTGTCTAAACACAACACATGTTGTAGCGTCGGTTGCATGGACATCATCGGTGGAGGCATCGGCGGCCTGGCAGCAGCGGCAGCCCTGGCACAGATCGGCCGGCGAGTGACGGTCCACGAACGCGATGAGGCGCTCCCCGATACGGGCACCGCTCTCGGCATCTGGCCGGCCGCACTGCGCGCCCTCGATCAGATCGGCGCCGGCGACGAGGTGAGAGCCGCCGGGATACGGCCGCGGAGAGGCGCCTTCCTACGCCCGGACGGCTCCACGATCGCCACCATCGACGTCGATCGGCTGCACGCACGCACCGGTGATCACATCTTCATGCTGTCCCGGCCGGCGCTCCTGAAGATCCTCTACCGCACGGCGGTCAGGGCCGGCGCCGAGGTGCGTTTCGGCAGCACAGCCCAGGGGACGATCGTCGCCGACGGCGTCTTCAGCCGCACGCGCGAGCGACTACTCGGCCCCGCCTACCGCGCCCGCTACTCCGGCACGACCGCCTGGCGCGGCGTCATCACAGGCATGCCGACAGAGACGTTCGCCGAGATCTGGGGCCCGGGCGTCAAATTCGGCGTGACCCCGCACGAGGGCGGCCACACCAACTGGTTCGCCTCGGCCGCGATGCCCGAGGGACTGTTCCATCCCGGTCACGAACTGCAAGCACTGCGCAGGATCTTCGGCAGCTGGGCCGCGCCGGTGCGTCCGGTCCTCGACGCCATCGAGGAGTCCGGGATCCTGCGCCACGACATCTACGTCACTCCGCCGCTGCCGTCGTACGTCCATGAAGGAATCGTCCTGATCGGCGACGCCGCCCATGCGATGGCCCCTGACCTCGGCCGAGGCGCGTGCGAGGCGCTCATCGACGCGGTCACCCTGGCTGCCTGCCTGCGGCACGATCAAGGCCTTTCCCTGTACGACCGGAAGCGCCGCCCAGCGACTCAACGCCTCGCGAGAATGGCCGGGATGGCAGCCCGCCTGACCAGAATGCGTCACGCCCTGCCGGTCCGCGACGGCCTGCTGAAAGTCGGGATGCTCGCCGGCCCGCCGGGGTGAAGGATGGCGGCATGATCCTGCCAAAGGTCCGCGACCCCCGATTCATCACCATCAGACGCGGCGGCACCCTCACCGACGACGATCACCACCTGCTGGCACTCTGGGCCGCCGACTGCGCCGACCACGTCCTCGGCCTGTTCGAGCAGCAGAGGCCCGACGATCCCCGCCCGCGGGAGGCGATCGCGCACGCCCGGGCGTGGACCCGCGGCGAGGTGAAGATGATGGAGTCCCGGGCAGCCGGCGGCCACGCCATGGGCGCGGCCCGGGACCTGCGCGGCGCAGCCCGCAACGCCGCCTACGCCGCGGGCCAGGCCGCGGTCGTCGCTCACGTGGCGGCCCACGAGCTGGGCGCCGCGGCGTACGCCATCAAGGCCGTCCGCGACGCCCGGGGCGACGCCGCCGCCCGGAGCGAGTGCCGGTGGCAACGGGATCGGTTGCCGGCGGCGATCCGCGCCCTCGTCCTGGACGACCAGCGCTTACGCAACGAGATCTGCTGGTCGGTCTTCGACTGCTGAGGCGGGCCTGGCGCGGAGGAAGAGGTATCCGCCCAGCCCCACCGGCAGCATCAGCCAGAACGAGATCACCCGGTAGCCGAGGACGATGCCGACTGCCTCGGCGGCGGGGGCGCCGGCCGCGACCAGCCCCGCGAGCAGACTGGCCTCGATCACGCCGAGGCCTCCTGGCGTCAGCGGGATCTGGCGGATCACCTGCACGGTCAGATAGACGCCGGCCAGGTGTTCCCAGCGCAGGTCGGCGCCGAAAGCGGCGGCGATCGACATGAGGCAGGCCAGGTCGAAGACCCATTTGCCGGCGGCGAAGGCGAGGACCACGGCCCAGTCGCGGGCGCGGACCTCGCGGCCCTGGCGGACGATCCGGTTCAGGGAGGCCGCGATCCGGAACAGGCGCGGCCGGCCGGCGAGCGAGGACCTGATCCGGGCGCGGTCGACGGTGATCTGCGGGCGTACCCGGATCAGCAGGACGATCACCGCGAGGGCGGCGAGGGGCAGCCAGAGCAGGGCGGGCGCGGCGGCGAGGAATCCGCCGGCGGCCAGGACCACCAGGGCCAGCGCCGACACCACGCCGGAGAGCACGGTCACCGCGGCGGCTGCTGCCGATGTCGCACCGCGTGCCACGTACTGCCGGAACGTATAGGCCGCCGACACCACCGCTCCGGCCGGCGCCACCGCGCTCACCGCATTTCCCGCGCTGGTCAGAGCCACTGCGTCAGAGCGATTCATCGGTACGCCGAAAGCCCTGAGCAAACCGTGTTGCTGCAGCGCGAAACTGAGCTGTGAGGTGAGCCCGGCGACCACCGCCAGTGACGCCCAGGCGGGGTCGACGTCGTCCAGCAGACCGAGCAGGGACGCCGGGTCGGGGAACTGACGGCGCACCAGCACGACGGCGCCGACCAGCGTGACCACCAGCACGACGGCCCGCAGCCACTTCCGGTACTTCGACCCTGATCCCATAGCGCACGATCATGCAACCGCGGCGCCACCCGGTGTTCTGGCCATCCCCGGACGAGGAGTCGGACACACCTGCGGAGTGAGAAATCAGCCATCTGGAATGTCTCGGTTCTCAAAGTTACCTTCCGGTAACACCGAACCCCGGAGGCCGCAGATGTCCCTGCGCACCCGAATTTCCGTTCCCGTCCTCGCCGCGACGATCGCCGCCCTGATCGTCGCCCCGACGCCAGCCGAAGCCGCCGTCACGATCCCGTCGTTCTACACGCCGCCCGCGACCCTGCCCGCCGCCGACGGCGCGCTGGTCCGCACCGAGCCGCTGCCCCTGGCACTGTCCCTGCCCGGCATCACCGGCACGCTGCCCGGCACCGCCACCCGGATCATGTACAAGTCCACCGACTCCACCGGCGGGCCGGTCGCCGTCACCGGCGCCTACATCGAGCCGTCCGCCCGCTGGAAGGGCTCCGGCCCGCGCCCGCTCGTCGTGCTCGCGCCCGGCACGATGGGTCAGGGCGACCAGTGCTCCACGTCGCTCGCCCTGCAGCGCGGGCTGATCCTCGGCACCGAGGAGGACCAGTTCACCGTCTCGATCGGGTACGAGGTCCTGGCGATCTACCGGCTGCTCGGCAAGGGCATCGCCGTCGTGCAGACCGACTATCCGGGCCTCGGCACCACGGACCGGCTGCACACGTACGTGAACCGGGTCGACTCCGGGCACGCGGTGCTCGACGCGGCCCGGGCGGCGAAGGCCCTGCCGGGCACGTCGCTGACCGATGCGTCGGACGTGGGCCTGTACGGCTACAGCCAAGGTGGCGGCGCAGTCGCCTCCGCCGCGGAACTCCACGCCACGTACGCTCCCGACGTACGACTGAAGGCCTCTTATGCCGGTGCCCCGCCTGCTGATCTCTCGGCAGTGACCTCAGCCATCGACGGCAGTGAGCTGCTCGGTGCGCTCGGCTGGTCGGTGAACGGGTTCGCGCAATCGGAGCCCGGGCTGCGGACGCTGCTCGACGAATATCTGAGCGACGCCGGGCGGGCCGTGTTGAAGAGCCTCTCCACCATGTGCGTCGGCGACGCGATCTTCGCCTATGCCGGCAAGCGCAGCACCGCCTGGACGACGAGCGGCAAATCCGTCGCCGACATCATCAAGGCCGAGCCGGTGCTGCGCGAATACATCGGCAAGCAGCGCATCGGCGCCCGCAAACCGACCGGCGTGGTCCGCGTCGCCACCGGCGTCCACGACAACCTGGTGCCGCACGGCCAGGCGCGCACCATGGCCGCCGACTGGTGCAGACTCGGCGGCAAGGTCGTCTACGAGCCGGTCGTGCTGCCCTGGACGGTGAGCCCGCTGCTCAACCACTTCGGCCCGCTCCTGACCGACCAGGGCCCGGCCGTCGACTGGCTCACCAACCGCCTCTCCGGCACCTCGGCAGCCTCCACCTGCGCGATCCTGCCGCTGCAACCCTGATCGACAGAAGTCCGGCGACGCCGGCCAGCGCCGCGGCACCCAGCAGTCCCGCGGCGGGGCCGGCGTATCCGATGAGGAAGCCCGTCACGCCGGCCGCCAACCCGTTCGCCACCAGCGATACAGCGGTCAGGGCCGTGAACCCCCCGGCCCGCGTCCCGGGCGGGAAGTGCTCCGAGGCCATCGCGTAGCACTCCATCATCAGCGGCCCGAGCAGCAGCCCGCAGAGGAGTGGGAACACCCCGGCGGCGACGCTGAGACCACCGAGCAGGAGAGCGAGCCGCCACCAGGCACTTCCCGGCCACGGCCGGACCCCGTAGACGAGGACACCGACGAGGCTCCCCGTCGACAGCGCCGCATAGATCCACGGCGCTGTCGACGGATCCTTCACCGCGGCGGAGAACTGCACGCATCCCGCCACCGCACCGGCGACGGCGACGACGGCGCCGATCGCCCGGACGCCCGGCGCGGCCAGAACACCCAGCCGGCCCGTCCCCTTCCGGGGACCTGACTGCCACGCCCGCGCCGCACCACTGCGGGCCAGGGTGAACGCCCCGCCGGCGAAGAGCAGCCCGCACGCGATCACCACGGCCGCGGGCGAGACGACGACCAGCAAGAGCGGCCCGGCCAGCAGCGACGCCTCCAGGATCAGCGAGGACCAGGCCAGCCCGGTACGCCGCAGTCCCGCCGGAACCAGGTCCGGCCAGAGCGCCCGCAGCGCCCCACCGGCCTGCGGCTCACCGGCGCCGGCGAGGAACGCGAGCAGCACCAGCGCCGGCGGCGGACCGGACGCCTGCACCGCGACCACGAACGCGGCGAGCGCGAGCAGCTGCACCAGCGCCGCCGTCCGCAGCACCACCGGCTGACCGCAGCGGTCCATCAGCCGGCCCTGGAAGACCATGCCGATCCCGGTGCCGCAGGCGAGCGCGCTCACCACCGGCCCGGCCGCTGAGGAATCGACCAGCAGCAGCATCGCGAGGCTGAGAGCGCCGATCGGGAGCGAGGCGGCGGCGACGGCCAGTAGCGGCACGATCACGCCGGGAACGCGCAGAACAGAGAGGTACGAAGACACCCGGTGCCCTTCGGTGGAGTTCACCGAGACCCGGGCGGGACCCGCGCAAGAAGATCGTGGCGGACACGACTTCGAGGGGCGGGAGGAAGGATACCGGCCCTGTGATTGACTGACACGTATGGTCTTGTGCCCGCGCCCGTCTGCCCGAGTGACCCGGTGACCGCCGGGCCGGCGGCGGCCACCCGACCGCACAATCGCAAGCAGCTCATCGTCGAGGCAGCCGGGCAGGTGTTCAGTGAGCGCGGCTACCACGCCGCGTCCATGGAGGAGATCGCCGCGCGGGTCGGGATCAGCGCCGCCGCCCTCTACCGGCACTTCCCCAACAAGTACGCCCTGTTCGCCGAGTGCGCCGACGTCATGGTGGACCGCCTGGTCGCGGCGCTGCCGCCGCATGCCGGACTCGAGGACACCCTGGCCGCGCTGATCCACGTGACGGTCGCGCACCGCTCGGCCGGTGGCCTCTACCGCTGGGAGGCGCGCTACCTCGACCACGAGGATCGGCGGCTGCTCCGCGGCAAGTTCGAGCACGTCGTCGATCAGGTTTCCTCTTCGGTACGCCGGGAGCTCGGTGAGAAGGGCGATCGCCTTCGCGCGGTGGCCGCTCTCGGCGCGATCGGGTCGATCACGATGCACCACACGTCGATCGCCCAGCGCAAGATCGAGGATCTCCTGCTGGCGTCGGCCATGAAGGTGGCGGCCGCCGATCCCGGGGCGGCGGCGGGCAGCGCCGTTCTGGTGGAGTTGCCGGTGCAGCCGGTCCCTCGTACCAGGAGGGCGGAGATCCTCGCGGCGGCGGTGCCGTTGTTCGCCCGCGACGGGTTCGCCAATGTGACGAACGGGCAGATCGCCCAGGCCGTCGGGCTGGCGCCGTCGGCGATCTACCGCCACTATCCCGGGAAGGTCGACATCCTGGTGGCCGCGTGCCTGCAAGCGGCCGGTCTGCTGGCCCAGGCCGTGGACCGCAGCCTGCACCGGTCGGCGGATCCGCGGGAGGCGGTGGTGGCGCTCACCGCGGCGTACGTGGCCTACAGCTTCGAGCACAACGCGCTGAACAGCGTCGCCGAAGCGGAGATCCGCGGGCTGCCGGCCGACCTGCGGCGGCCGCTGATCCTGGCGCAGCGCGAGCACATCGCGGTCTGGGAGCAGCAGCTGCGGCAGGCCCGCCCGGATCTCGACGCCCGCCAGGCCCGGCTGCTCGTGCACGCGGGGTTCGGGGTGGTCGTGGAAGCCGGGCGCGCCCTGCGGTGGCAGGACACGCCCGGCAATCGTGACACCGTCACCGCGCTGGTGACGGGAGCGCTGACGATCTAGGCGCCGGGGCGGTTCCCGGTCGGGATCGTGATCGGCGTGTACGTCGGCGACGTCCCGTTGTTCAGGAACAGCATCGCCAGCCCGCGGACGAACTGGTCGAACAGCGAGAAGCTGGTCGGGATGATCGGCGACAGTCCCTCGCGGAACGCCACGTAGGTGGGCCAGCCCACCTCGATCAGCGTGCGCGAGGCGTAGTCGCGCGGCAGCTTCAGCCAGTCACCGATCTTGTCGCTCAGGACGTACCGGGCGAACTCCCGCTGGAATCCCCGCGTGACCCCGAGATCAACCTCCGCAACCAGGTTGAGCAGGATGTCCGCCAGGTTGATGCCCTCCGGCGTCGGACCCATGAGCGGGGTCAGGACGTACGCCGACTGCGACTTCGCGGCCGCCCAGCTCGCCGGGATGAAATCGTCCCGCACGCCGAGCAGATGCAGCGCGACCTGCCACTGGTGCAGGTACGCCGCCTCCTCCGCGGCCGACATCCGGATGCCCCACTGCTTGAGCTTGCCGTAGACATAGGTGCCCAGCGTGTGGAACGTGACCAGGATGTCGCCGTTGCTGATCGGGATGAAGTCGGTGTCGTCGGTGACCGCCCGCCACTTCGCCGACTGCGGCAGCAGGTGCCGGACGGCCGCGTGGGTGAGCCGCGTCTTGTTCGAGGTGACGACGAAGCCGCCGCTCGGCTGGAACGCGTCCAGCGCACTGAGGTCGTAGCCGTACGTGAAGGTCTTCGCGGCCCGCGACTTCATCACGGCGCCGCCCTCGGACCAGTACACGTTGCGGGCCTCGCGGGGCACCACCGTGCTCATGATGCCGCTGCCGAGACCGTAGAGCAGGAACAGGTACATGCTCATGCGCTTGTTGAACTGCGCGGCGGCCTTCAGCTTGGTCTGGTCGGCCCAGGACGGCAGCTTGTTGTGCGCCTGCAGCCAGGTCGTCAGGTCGGCGGGCAGGCCGGCCGGCAGCGCGTCGCCGTTGTTCACCCACGAGTCGAAGGCCGCGTTGACGGCCGGGATCTGCCCGTTCTCCAGGAGGTCCACCAGGAGCGGGTCGGTGGCGTCGTCCCACACCTTCCACGGGTCGGTGATCGTGTCGGTCCCGGCGATCGAGCCGGCCGACGACCATCCCCACGCCGCCGAGGGGGCAGCCGCGCCCGCCAGCCCCAGCGCGGCACCGAGGGTCAGAACGCGTCGTCTGCTGAGATTTTGCATTCGCTTACCTACTTACGGAGGGGCGGAAGGGGTCATCACACACCGGCTCTGCGCTGGTGATACGAGCAGGTTTCAGGGTTCTTCGGTGTGTGATTTTCCATTAACATAGCGGCGCTTGGGACAATCGGCAAGGCTCGATGCAGCCGCACCGCGGTCACCAGGGATACGCGGCCCGCCGCGGCATGCAGCTCGCTCCGCTGAGGGCTCCCGCCTCCGCCATCCCCGGCGGCAGCGGCCCGGCCAGAACGGCCGCGGCCAGGGCGACAGCCCCGTCGAGCGGCGCGCCGTGCGCTTCCCGCAGCTCCAGCTCCGGGCGCCTGGTACGCAGAACCGCCCCGAATGCCGAGGTCAGCGAACTTCCCGGCTGCAGAAGATTCCCGGTCGGCCAGGCCCTGGCAGGCGCACCTTCCGGCAGAGCGGCCAGCAGCGTGTCGGCGAGATGCCCCGCCGCCGCCCGCACGATGCCCGCCGCCACCGGATCGTCGTCGCCGGTCGCTCCGAGATCCGCGGGGTGGGCGAGCCGCTCCGGCGCGCCGAGACCTGCCGGGTGGGCGGGGGACGCGAGGGGGCCGGGGCGGGTGGACCGGCGGGGAGTGGCGGCGGCGATGACGGCCGGAGCGAAGGCGGCGAGGATGCCGGACCGGTCGGAGGCCGCGGTGAGGCCGGCGACGAAGGCACCCGGGTCGCCGTGGGTGGCGCGCAACGCTTCCAGCAGCGGCAGCGAACCGCCGGGACGGCCGTCCAGGGCTCGATAGGCGGCGCGCATCCCCTCGCGGCCGATCCACGCCCCGCCGCCGTCGTCGCCGAGGAGGTGACCCCAGCCGTCGACGCGGTTCCAGGTGCCGGCACGGTCGGTGCCGAGAGCGACCGCCCCCGTGCCGGCCGCCAGCACCACCCCGGCCTGGAAGCCCGCCGCCCCCACATAGGCGGTCAGCAGATCGGAACAGATCACCACCTGTCCGGTCAGCGCCCCGGCGACGGCGGCCCGCAGGTCAGGCCCGAGCAACGCCGCCCCGGCACAGCCGACCACGCTCAGCCGCACCTCCGGCCTCCCGGCCGCCGCCAGAACCCGCCCGGCCACCTCGGCGACCAGATCGGCGAGCCGCGCCCCGCCCGCCCGTGCCACCCGCGCTTCCGCGAGGGCCGGAGCCGACGTCTCCCCCACCGGCGCGACCTGAGCCCTCGCGAGAGAAGCAGCCGGCAGGTGGGCGAGACGGGCGCGGACTCCCGTGCCTCCGACGTCCACGCCCAGGACCACGGTCGTCACGAATCGGCCAGGCGGGAGAGTGCTCGCCGCACGATTCCCTGTTCGGCGGTCAGTGCCGCGCGCGCCGTGACCACGTCCGTCGCGGAGAGCAGCGCTGTCAGCGCCAACCGCAGGTCACCGCCGGCGTCGGCGAGGGCTTCCCGGCACCGCTGCTCCTCCGCGCCGGTGGCCTCGGCGAGGATGCCGAGCACCCGGCCACGCAGTTTCTCGTTCGTGGCGACGACGCCGACCATCAGGTTCGAATAGGTCCGGCCCAGCCGGATCATCACGGCCGTCGAGAAGCTGTGCAGCACCACCTTCTGCGCGGTCCCGGCCTTCATCCGGGTGGACCCGGCGACCACCTCGGGACCGGTGTCGACGCGCACGCAGACGTCCACCTCGGAGGCCAGGGGCGCTCCCGGATTCGCGGTGATCAGCACGCGAGCGGCTCCGGCGGCGCGGGCGGCGGCGAAAGCGCCGGCGACATAGGGGGTACGCCCACTGGCCGTCAACCCGACCACCAGATCGCTCGCGGTGACCCCGGCGAGGTCGGCGCACCCCGTGGTCGCGTCGTCCTCCACCTCCTCCACCGCCGCCGTCATCGCCGCCACCCCGCCGGCCAGATGTGCCACGAACCGTCCCGGCGCCAGCCCGTACGTCGGCGGCACCTCGGCGGCGTCGAGCACCCCGGCCCGCCCCGACGATCCGGCGCCGGCGTAGAGCACCCGCCCGCCGGCCCGCAGCCGGTCCACGGCCAGGTCCACCGCCCGCGCCAGGTCGGGAAGCGCCGCCGCGACCGCGCCGGGCACCTTCGCGTCCTCCGCGTTGATGCGCCGCAGCACCCCGATGGTGTCGAGCAGATCGATGTCGGCGGTGTCCGGGTTGCCCCGCTCGGTGGGGATCACTGGGCGGCCCGCTCGGGTGGCAGGACGTGGCCGCGGACCGCGTCGTGGGCGCGCTCGATGGCTTCCAGGGATTCGTCGTAGCGCCGGTGCGACAGCGCCACGAACACGCAGTCGACCACGGTCAGTTGCGCCGTCCGCGACGCCGTGCCGCCGCTGCGGAACGTCGTCTCGCGCGCGGCCGTCGTGAGCACCAGGTCGGCCCGGGCGGCGGCCGGCGACTGCGGATTGCTCGTGATCACCGCGGTGGTGGCGCCGCGTCTCTTGGCCTCGGCGAGGACGTCGAGGATCTCCCTGGTACGCCCGGAGTGGCTGATCGCCAGCGCCACGTCACCGCCGCGCAGGGCCGAGGCGCTCATCAGCGCGGCGTGCACGTCCGACCAGGCCGAGGCCGGCAGCCCGGCCCGGTGCAGCTTGTAGGCCGCGTCGAGGGCGACGACCGAGGTGGAGCCGACGCCGTACACATCGATGCGGGAAGCCCCGAGCAGCGCCGTGACCAGGCCCTCCAGGACCGCGACGTCGAGGTGCGCGACGGTGTCCTCGACAGCGCGGGCGTCGGCGTACCCCACCTTCTTGATCAGGTCGCTGAGGGTGTCCTCGCGGCCGATGTCGCCGCCGAGCACGGTGTCGGCCCGGTCGTCGGCACGCAGTCGTTCCGCCTCGGCGGCCAGGTGCAGGCGCAGCTGGGCGTACCCCCGCAGGCCGATCGACCGGCAGAACCGGGTCACCGTGGTCTCCGAGGTGCCGCAGAGCTGCGCCAGCTCGGAGATCGTCATCTCGGCGGCCGCGCCCGGGTCGTCGAGGACCCGGCGGGCGATGGCCTGCTCGGCCCGGGGCAGGCTGGCCATCATCGTCCGCAGTCGCACCAGCACGTCGCCGTTCATCCCTGCGCCTCCCTCTTTCCCGTCCTGTCGGTGTTCTGCGAAACGACGTGCCACCGCCCGGCGTCCATGCCCTCACCGGGGAAGAGACACCACGACTCCCCGGCCAGCTGGACCGCCGTCGCGAAATCGGTGTCCGTGATCGGCGGGCCCCAGTCGTACCCCCGAGAGACCGCATGCGACGCGGTGACCTGGACCATCGGTGTCACCGGCCGGCCGAAGGCGGCCGTGACCTCCCGCGAGCGCGCGGCGATCAGCTCGGGCGGCTGCCGCAGGATCGCGTGGTAGGTCATCGGCAGCACCGCGTCGAGCCAGGGCCGCCAGCGTCCGATGTCCTGGCCGGTGAGTTCGCGACGGCGCGGGCCCTCGGCGGGCACCACGAACGCTCCCAGCCACGTGCCGGGACGCACCCGCTGCGAGATCCGGCGCACCACATCGGTGATGATCTCGCAGCGGAAGCCGGTCCACTGCGGACCCCTGCCCGCGACCGCGCCGGGATGGCGGGCGGCGAACAGGGCGAGGGTACGCGCGTCGAAGGAGCTCTGCCGCGGCACGGCGCCGTCGCGCAACTCCAGCTCCCAGTGCAGCGGCCAGCGGATGAAGTCGAGCACCAGCCCGTCCAGCGGCCGGCCGGCGAGCGCGGCACAGCGCTCGACCAGGTCGTCGACGTAATCGGAATCGGTCGGCACGATGCCGTGGTACCACTCCATCGGCTCCCAGACCCGCCCGTGCTGGTCGACCGGGCGCAGGTCCTCGCGGCGGCGTTCGGCGGGTTCGGCGTGGTCGGAGAAACAGGCCACGCTGCCCAGCAGCCGGATGCCGAGCCGGGCGCACGCGCCGGCCAGCTCGCCGGTGACCGCGGCGGCCTTGGTGATCACCGTGTCGACGCCGGCGTCCACCGCGGGCCGCAGCAGGTCGCGGCGGCCGGGGTCGAGCAGGTACATCGCCCTCATCGGACCTCCCCCGGGAAGTGGCAGGCGACCCCGTCGGCGCCGAGCGCCGGCTCCTTCTCGGCGCAGATGCCGCGGTCGGCGCCGATCGGGCAGCGTGTCCGGAAACGACATCCGCTCGGCGGGTTCGCCGGGTCCGGCAGATCACCGCGCAGAACCAGGCCGTCGTTCGCCGCACCCTGTGGAACGGCGGAGATGAGCGCCGCCGTGTACGGGTGCCGCGGCTTGGCGTAGATCTGCTCCGCCGGGCCGGTCTCGACAATGCGTCCGAGATACATCACCGCGACCCGGTCGCTGAGGTGGCGCACCACGGCCAGGTCGTGCGCGATGAACAGGTAACCGAGCCCGAGCCGGTCCCGCAGGTCGGCGAGCAGGTTCACGACCTGGGCCTGAACGGACACGTCGAGCGCGGAGACGGGTTCGTCGAGGATCAGCAGGCGCGGGTTCGTGGCCAGTGCGCGGGCGATGCCGATCCGCTGGCGCTGCCCGCCGGAGAACGCCGCCGGGTACCGCTCCAGGTGTGCCTCGGTGAGCCCGACGGTCTCCATCAGCTCGGCCGCGCGCCGCCGGGCGGCGGCGCCGGTGACACCCCCGGCCTGCAGCGCCTCGCTCACGGTCTGGCGGATGGTCCGGCGGGGGTTCAACGACGCGTACGGGTCCTGGAACACGTATCGCACGTCCCCATCGGCACGGACCGTCCCGTGGTCGGCCCGGCGGAGGCCGACGATCGCCCTGGCGAGGGTGGACTTGCCGCATCCGGACTCGCCGACGAGCCCGAGTGTCTCCCCCGCGTCGACGTGCAGGCTGACGCCGTCGACGGCCCAGACCGGCCGCTTGCGCCCGCCGGTGACGTTCACCCGCACTTCGGCGACGGTGAGCAGCCGTTCGCCGCCGGCCCGGTGCAGTGCCGGCCCGTCGCCGGCCGGCTCGGCGAACGGTTCCGAGGGCCGCCAGCACGCGGCTTCGTGCGCGCCCGGAGGCACCGCCTCATGCGCGGCCGGAAGCACGGCCTCGTGGACGGCCGGAAGCACGGCCTCGTGGACGGCCGGAAGCACGGCCTCATACGCGGCCGGAAGCACGGCCTCATGCGCGGCGGCGACGGCCGTGACCGGGGGCTGTTCGGCTGAGCAGCGGGCGACGGCGATCGGGCAGCGAGGGTGGAACGCGCAGCCCGGGGGCAGGGCGGCCGGGTCCGGCGGGGCGCCGGTGATCGCCGGGAGCCGCACCGAACGGTCGCCGTCCAGGCGCGGGGCCGCTCGCAGCAGCGCGGCCGTGTACGGGTGCGCCGCATGACCGAACAGTTCCCGGACCGGGCCGTTCTCCACGATGCGGCCGGCGTACATGACCGCCGCCTCGTCGCAGGTCTCGGCGACCACCCCCAGATCGTGCGTGATCATGAGCAGGGCGACGCCGAGCTCGGCGCGCAGACCGGCCAGCAGGCGCAGGATCTGGGCCTGGACGGTGACGTCGAGGGCGGTGGTCGGCTCGTCGGCGATCAGCAGGCGCGGCCTATTGGCCAGCGCGGTCGCGATCACGACGCGCTGCCGCATGCCGCCGGAGAACTGGTGCGGGTGGTCGTCCATCCGCTGCCGGGCCTGCGGGATGCCGACGAGGTCGAGCAGTTCGGCGGCGCGCGTGCGGGCGGCCCGCCGGCCGGCACCGTGCACGATCAGCGCCTCGGCCACCTGGTCACCGACCGTGAGCACCGGGTTCAGCGCCGACTGCGGGTCCTGGAAGACCATGGCGATGTCGTGGCCGCGTACCTGCCGCATCCGCTTCTCGGAGAGCCCGAGCAGGTCACGGCCGTCGAAGAGCACCTGCCCGCCGGTGACCCGGCCGCCGGGCCGCAGCAGCCTCAGCACCGAGCGCGCGGTCACCGACTTGCCCGACCCGGACTCGCCGACCAGCCCGAGCGCGCCGCCGGCCGGCACGGTCAGGTCGACGTCACGGACCACCGGCACGCCACCGAACTCGACACGCAGCCCGCGGACCTGCAACAACGGCGGCGTGGTCATGAGGGCTTCCTCTCGGTGAGCGCGTCGGCCAGCAGGTTGAGGCCCAGCGCGAGCAGCAGCAGGATCAGGGCGGGACCGGCCACGTACGCCGGCTGCTCCGCCATGTGCCGCATCCCGGTGTTGAGCAGGGCGCCGAGCGACGGCTCGGGTGGCTGCACGCCGAGACCGACGATGCTCAGCGCCGATTCGAGGAAGACCGCCGCCACCATCCCGGCGGCGGTCTGCACGACGGCGGCGTCCGCGGCGTGCGGCAGGATGTGCCGGACCATCACCGTGCGGCCGGGCACGTTCATGAGCCGGGCGGCCAGCACGTAGTCGCGTTCCTGCTGGGCGAGCCAGGTGGAACGGGCGAGCCGGCCGAAGACCGGCAGGCCGGACAGCACGATCGCGACGGCCAGGGCCCACCAGCCGGGGCGCAGCACCAGCGCGACACAGATGCCCAGGATGAGGCTGGGGAAGCCGACGATGACGTCGAGGACACGCTGACCGAGTGTGCCGAGCCAGCCCGCGATCGCCCCGGACAGCCCGATCAGGGTGCCGAGCAGGGCGCTGAGCGGGACCGCCACGGCGATCAGGGACAGGTCGACGCGCAGGCCGTAGAGGGTCCGCACGAAGACGTCACGGCCCAGCTCGTCGGTGCCGAACCACGCCGACGGCCCTGGCCCGGCGAGGGCGTTCGCGCTCTGCACGTCGTACCCGGAGGAGGCCAGCAGCGCGGCGAGGGTGAGCGAACCGATCAGCGTGACCCCGGCGGCGCCGCGCGGCGTGCGCAGCGCCCGCGCGTATCCCGTCATGCCGCACCCAGCCTGATGCGCGGATCGAGGACGGCCAGGGCGATCTCGGAGAGCAGCTGGGTGGCTGCGGCGACCGCCACCGCGGCCAGCACCAGGACCTGCACCACCAGGTAGTCCCGGTCGCGGACGGCGGCGACGGCGAGCGAGCCCAGCCCGTTGCGCGCGAAGATCGCCTCGACGACGATGGCGCCCGCCAGCAGCTCACCCAGCCGCAGGCCGATCGCGACGACCGCGGTGCCGAGGCTGGTCCGCAGGACGTGCCGGGTGGTGACCCGGATCGGCCGGGCGCCCTTGGCGATCGCCAGGTCGACGAAGTCCTCGGTCCGGGTCTGCCGCATCGCCGTGGCCAGCAGCCGGCCGATCGCGGCGGCCTGCGGCAGCGCGAGCGCCAGCGCCGGCAGGATCAGATATTGCAGGCCGATGTCGAAGTCGTCGAGCAGCGACACCTCGCCGCTGACCGGCAGCACCCGCACGGTGACGCCGAGCAGCAGCGCGAGTAGCAGCCCGGTGAGGAACGGCGGCGCGGCGAGCAGCACGGCGTTCACCGCGTCGAGGATCCGCGACGGACGGCAGACACCCAGGCCGATGCCGAGCACCACCATGAGCAGCCCGGCGACGACGGCGAGCTGGACGGTGCTGCCGATCCGGTCACCGATCATCTCGGCGACCGGGCGGCCGGTCAGGTACGACGTGCCGAGGTCACCGGTGAACACCCCGCCGAGCCAGTGCAGGTACTGCTCCACCGCCGGCCGGTCCAGGCCGAGCAGGGCGCGCACCTCGGCGACCTGCTCGGGTGAGGCGTCCGCGCCGGCGACCGCCACGGCCGGATCACCGGGCGCGAGACGGGGCAGCGCGAACGCCAGCACCGAGCCGGCGAGCAGGACACCGGCGACCGCGGGCAGCCGGCGGGCCAGGAACTCCAGCACGATCAGGCCAGGTACGCGTCGGTGGCGACGAGGCTGCCCAGGGCCATGACCTTCGCGCCGATCAGCTTCGCCGAGCGCGGGTAGTACTGCGGGGCGACCATCGTGACGTGGCTGAACGACTCGTCGAGCAGGTAGGCGGAGATCTCGGACAGGGCGGCCTTCTTCGTGTCGTCGCCGGCGGTCTGCAGCTTCGCCTTCAAGCTGTCGTACCGCGGGGTGGTGAACTGCGACGGGTTGCCGGCGCGCAACGACGGCATCGCGTCCAGGATCGTCGACGACGAGAAGCCGACCATGCCGTGCAGCAGCAGGAACGCGGGCCCGAGCCGGCCGGCGACCTGCCGGGCGTCGAACTCGGCGGTGTCCAGGGCCACCGCCTCCGGGGCGAGGCCGATCTGCTCGAGGTTGTAGCGCACGATCTCGAACAGGCTCTTCATGGTGGGCAGGTTCGCGAACACGATCGGCACCTTGGCCCCGGTCGCGCCGGCCTTCTCCACCAGCGCCTTGGCCTTCGCGGCGTCCAGCTTGTAGTGCCCGGCGAGGTCGTTGGGGTACCCGGCCTCGGTCGGCGTCCACCACAGGTCGCTGACCATGGCGTCACCACCGAAGACCTGCGCCTTGATCCGCTCCCGGTCGAGGGCCCAGCCGACGGCCTGGCGCACACCCTTGTCGTCGAACGGCTTCGCGGTCACGTTGAGCCCGAGCGGGTAGAACACGCCGCCCGCGTTCTCCAGCGCGAACCCCTTGTCGTCGCGCAGCGGCTTGAGGTCGGCCGTCGGCAGGCCGTTGACCAGGTGCGCGGTGCCACCCCGCAGCGCCGTGAGCAGCGCGGTCGGGTCGGTGATGATGGAGATCTCGACGCCGTCGAGGTAGGGCCGCTCGGGGTCCCGGTACGCCGGGTTGCGCTCCAGGGTGATCGACGCCCCCGGCTTCCACTGCTTCCACACGAACGGCCCGGTGCCGACCACCGTCTTGCCCTCGGCGAGCGTCGCGAACGTCTCCTTGTCGACGATCGGGGTGAAGTGGAACAGGTCGAGCAGGCTGTCCGTCGGGCTGTCCAGCTTCAGCGTGACCTGGTGCGCGCCGGTCGCCTCGATCGCGGTGAGCTTCAGCGCGACCGGCCGCACCTGCGACACGTTGGCCTGCACCTTGACCTGCTCCAGCGAGAAGACGACATCCTCGGCGGTCAGCGCCCGCCCGCTGTGGAACTTCACGTCGTCGCGGATCTCCAGCACCACCGTGGTGCGGGCGTCGTCGAGCGTCCAGCTCTTGGCGAGCAGCGGCTGCGGCTGCCGCTTGTCGTCCAGCTCGACGAGCGTCTCGAAGACCAGCCGGCGCCAGTGCCAGTTGCCGGCCCGCCCGGCCAGGATCACCCCGGGCTGCGCGTCGGCGCTGGCGGCGATCCGCAGGATCCCGCCCTTCACCGGCCCGGAACTCGCCGGCCCCGAGGCCGCCTGCTCCACGGCCGACTCACAGCCCGACACCAGCAGCGCGGCCGCGCCGACACCGCCGCCCAGCACCAGACGTCGCGACACAAGAACACTCATGACCTGCGGATTCCCTTCACTGACCGGCTGTGAGCCGAGCCGGGCCGGCGTCGCGACGAAACGTAGCAACGCGCAAGATCCCCAGGGAACCCTTTTCGTGATTGATTTTCTTGTGATGTTTTGTTGACGTTATTTATTCACCAACCGTGGCGCGTGGTCAGAACTGCCGGAGGAAGCGGCGCACCGGAGTCACCGTGTTGCGCCACACGACCTGACACGGGCGGATCAGCAGGAGGTGATAGGCCCGCCACAGCCACCCGAGCACACGCAGGCCCCATCGGATCAGCCAGAGCATCGGCACGAGGAACCAGCGGCAGTAGATGCGGAGCAGCGGCACGAGAACCCGCGTCACGGCGACGGCGATGCCCTGGACCGCCGGGCGGAAGAACCACCGGTAGGCGAACACCAGCATCCGCGCCGATAGGCGGACGGCTTTCGCTGCTTCGTCAACCAGGTCCGCACGGCGCACACGCTGACTCACGAGGGGCTCAGCAGCGGTTTGAGGTCGAGGATGGGGGTGCCGTCGACGGCTTCGAGGCGGTCGGCTCGCAGGCGCAGGCCGTCGGCCTCGAGGATGGTGACGGGGTGCAGGCCGATCGGGTTGGGGCGGTCGGACGAGCGGGTGCTGAAGACGCCGGTGAGCGGGCGGGCGGGGTCGTCGCGGGGATGCACCGCCTGGACGGTGCGGTCGGCCCGGTCAAGCCAGGTGAGCAGCAGCATCGTGTCGCCGGGACGGATGTCGCTCAGCGCTGCGGCGTACGAGGAATCGAAGACCAGCCACGCGGAGGGCGCGCCCTCGTCGCCCTGGCGGGGCGCGGTGGCGGTGTCGCGCAGCGGTGACGCGACCCGCCCGACCGGGGTGAGCGTGAAGTCAGCTGCCATCGCCGCAGGTCCCGCCGTCGGACGCCTTCTCCAGCAGGCGCTTGAGCTGGTCGCGCTCGGCGGCGGAGAGGGCGCCGAACAGGTCCTCGTCGGCCTTGTCGAGGACGGTCTCGACGGTCCGCAACGCGGTGAGGCCGTCGGCGGTGATCGTGACGATGTGGCGGCGGCGGTCGCCGGGGTCACGCTGACGGGACGCGAGGCCGAGGCCCTCCAACTCGTTGAGCACGGCGACCAGGGCGCTCGGATCGACGCCGAGGCGCTCGATCAGCGTCTGCTGGCCGATCGGGCCGTCGGCGAGCTGCGTCAGCGTGAACGCGGAACGCATGGTCAGCCCGGCGCCGGCCAGCGCGTCCCGCACCTGGGAACTCGCGACCGCGCCCCGGCCGGCGAGCAGCACACCCAGTTGAGCCATGGAGGTCATGACGACACTTTACGCGCCGGGATGGTCAGCCGTGAAAAATCGTTGTAGCGTTCCAACGGTTCGGGAAACAAAACAATTGGAGACCATCATGTACGCCCTGGCCGCCGTCGTCCTCGCCCTCGCGAACATCGGCACCGCCACCGCCAAGGTCCGCCGCGCCGACACCGTCACCGCCGGGCTGACCACCGTGGGCGTGCCGGACCGGTGGTTCGTGCCGCTCGCCGCACTGAACTACGCCGGCGCGGCCGGCCTGCTGATCGGGATCTTCTGGCGCCCGCTGGGGATCGCCGCGGCGGCCGGCCTGGTCCTCTACTTCCTCGGCGCCGTCGCGTTCCACGTGCCGGTCAAGGACTGGAAGGGCATCCCGATGCCGGCGGCACTGCTCGCCCTCTCGGTCCTGACATTGAGCCTTGCCTAAGATCGGAAGGCATGGCGCTGCGACTGGTCCAGGTGAATCTCAAGGCCGCTGACGACGAGAAGGTCGGCCGGTTCTGGGCTCAAGCGCTCGGCTGGAACAGCAGAAGCGCCGAGGACGGCGCCACCAGCGTCACCCCTGACGGTTTCACCTGGCCGGACTCGCACGACGTCGTCGTCGACGTCATCCGGGTGCCGGATCCGGAGGCGGTGAGCTACCGCGTCCACATCGACCTGGCCACCACCAGCCGCACCCACCAGCGAGAACTCGTCGCGCGCCTGATCGGCCTGGGCGCGACCTCCGCCGACATCGGCCAGGGCGACGTCCCGTGGACCGTCCTCGCCGACCCGGAGGGCAACCTGTTCTGCGTGCTCGAACCGCGCGACGTCTACCGGGACACCGGCCCGATCGCGGCGGTGGTGGTCGACTGCGCCTCTCCCAGATCCACGGCGGCGTTCTGGGCCGGGGCGCTGGGCTGGACGATCGCCGACGAGACCGAGGACTTCGTGCGCCTGAAGAATCCGGCATCGGGGCCATTCCTGGAGTTCTCCAGGAATAGCGGAGCGATTCGTCACCGCGCCCACCTCGATCTGGCCCCCGACGACCAGCCGGCAGAAGTCCAACGGCTACTCGACCAGGGCGCCACCTTCGTCAACCACGAGTTCCGCTGGGCGATCCTCCAAGATCCCGAAGGCCACGACTTCTGCGTCCTGTGAATCATCCGCCCGGAATGATGTCCCGCCACCAGAGAACGCCCATGCTGCGCGGATGGCTGACTTCCCGCTCATCGCCGACCACGGGCTGATCGGCGACCTCCAGACGGCCGCCCTCGTCTCCACCGAGGGAACCGTCGACTGGTGGTGCGCGCCGCGCTTCGACTCCCCGAGCGTCTTCGGCGCCCTCCTCGACACCGAGCAGGGCGGGCACCTGTCGACGAAGCCGACCGGCGCGTTCACGACGAAACAGCTCTACCTGCCGGACACCGCGATCCTGGTGACGCGCTTCCTGACCAGGGCCGGTGTGGGCGAGATCGTGGACTTCATGCCGATCGCCGCCGACCACGACGGCAACACCCGGCATCGGCTGGTCCGGCTGGTCCGCTGCGTGCGCGGGGAGATGACGTTCGCCTTCCATCTGGCGCCGCGGTTCGATTACGGCCGGGAGGAGTTCCGCACCCGGGCCGGCGACGACGGGGCCGTCTTCGAGGGTGCGAAGAACATCCTGAGGGTGCGGCTCATCCGCGCGCCCGGCGACGTACACCTGGGCAGTGCGAGCGTGGACACGCGCGGTGACGTCCGTGGCGAGCTGCGGCTGTCCGCCGGGCAGGTGCGTGGTCTGGTCCTGGAGACCGGGCCGGGCACCCTCGACGAGATGCCGGTGTCGGAGGCGTTGCGGCTGCACGACGAGACCGAGGACTTCTGGTCGCGGTGGATCAGCCGGAGCACGTACGCCGGGCGCTGGCGTGAGATGGTCAACCGTTCGGCGATCACCCTCAAACTGATGACGTACGCGCCGACCGGCGCTCTGGTGGCGGCGCCGACGGCGGCCCTGCCCGAGCAGCTCGGCGGCGAGCGCAACTGGGATTACCGGTACACCTGGGTGCGGGACGCGTCGTTCTCGGTCTACTCACTGCTGTCGCTGGGCTTCACCGACGAGGCCGCCGCGCTGGCCCGCTGGCTGCGCGACCGGGTCGAGGAGCAGGCGGAGAAGTCCGACACCGGCCCGCTGAACATCATGTACCGCATCGACGGCTCCACCGACCTGATCGAGGAGACGCTGCCGCACTGGTCCGGCTACCGCGGGTCGGCGCCGGTGCGGATCGGCAACGGCGCCGCCGATCAGTTGCAGCTGGACATCTACGGCGAGGCCCTGGACAGCCTGTGGGTGGCGCACCGCAACGGTTTGAAGCCCGGCCATCGTGGCTGGCTCGCCGTCCGTGACCTGGTGGACTGGGTCGCCGCGAACTGGTCGCAGCCGGAGGAGGGCATCTGGGAGACGCGGGGAGGGCGGCACGATTTCACGTACGGAAGATTGATGTGCTGGGTGGCTCTCGATCGCGGCCTGCGGATGGCCACCGACTACGGCCGTCCCGCCCCGGTGGAGACCTGGCGCCAGGCCCGCGACGCCATCTACGAGGAGATCATGGAGCGTGGCTGGAGTCCGTCGCGGCAGGCGTTCCGGCAGCACTACGACACCGACGTGCTGGACTCGTCGCTGCTGCGGATGCCGACGGTCGGCTTCATCACGCCGAGCGATCCGATGTGGGCGTCGACGCTGCGGGCCATGGAGTCGGAACTGGTCACCGACAGCCTGGTCTACCGGTACGACCCGGCCGCCTCACCGGACGGCCTGCTCGGCGACGAGGGCACGTTCTCCCTCTGCACCTTCCAGTACGTCACCGCCCTGGCGGCCGCCGGTGAGCTGGACAAGGCCCGGTTCACGTTCGAGAAGATGCTCACGTACGCCAATCATCTGGGCCTGTTCTCCGAGGAGATCGGGCTGACCGGCGAGCAGCTCGGCAACTTCCCGCAGGCGTTCACCCACCTCGCGCTGATCGACGCCGCCGTCACGCTGAACCGGCAGCTCGATCAGGCGCGCGGCTGAAGCCGGTCGGCGCCTGAGGATTTCGTGGGCCTGGTCCTCTCCGGCTCGGCGGGTAGGGGCGTCGCGACGGAGAGGTCGGATCTCGATGTCTTCACCGTGCTCGCCGACACCGGCGGACGCGGGCCCGAGACGAGCCGTTCCGCGGCGCTGAACGAGACGGTCGTCGCGATCTCCGACCTGGAGCGGGTGCCGCCGTTCGGCACTGAGGGATGGTGGTACCGCTGGTCGTTCGCGTGGGCACCGGTGCTGGTGGATCGCACCGAAGGACGACTGGCATCCGCTCTTCACCGGCAAGCCACGGTCACTGCCGGCGAAGCCGAATCGATCCTCGTGGAGCATGACCGGCTCGACGGCTGGCTCAACTTCGCCTATCGCGCTCTCAAGAACAATCCTCACCCCGATCATCGAGAGCTGGGGCGACGAGTCATCGATCTTGAGGCGCTGAGGAGCACACGCTGAGCCTCGCCGCAGCGGTGACCGCGGCCGGCCCGGCGCCGGATCAGCGGCGAATGTCGGTGTAGTGCCGCATCGCCGTACCGAGGAACTCGACCATCTCCGGATGGTATGACGTGTGCCAGGTGCGCATGCCCTCGTCCTCGGCGTAGAGCAGGGCCATCCCGAGGTAGGCGTCCATGCTCGGGATGTAGAACCGGCTGACGACGGCGTGATGCCGGACGATCAGCTCCTGCACCGCCTCGGCGCTCGGCTGGGCGCCGGCGGTGATGGCGGCGGCGATCTCGCCGTACAGGTCGTGCCAGTCGCGGTGGACCTGGTCCTTGTCGACATGCGCCCAACCGGCTGTCGCGGCGAGGCTGGCGGCCTGCTCGTCGGTGAGCGCACGGCGGCAGCGGTCGGCGTCCTCGGCGGCGATCGTGGAGATACTCATCTGTGGTGTCATGCCCTGTCGTGATGGGGTACGGATGCGCCGCCCGGCCGGTGGGCGCGAACGGCAGCGAACCCTCGCACGCCCGTCCTGCCCCGGTAAATCCATTTACGCTGCTCCGCCGTCAGCCCGGACGGCGTCAGCCGGCCGCCGGCGCGATCGGGTAGCCGGTCGCGGCCACCTCTTTCCGGACCGCAGCGAGGCTCGACTCCGGGTTCAGCGCCCGGACCACGTCGTCGGTGAGCGGCCGCAGCGCCGCGACGTGCGCCACCGCGTCCCGGTCGATCTCGGTCTCGTAGTAGTCACCGGCGAAGTCGACGTACTCATCGACGATGTCGTCGCACAGGATGCCGAGCCGGTCGGTGCCGTCCGGGCTGATGTCGTAGGGGCCGCGGGACGGCGGGAACGTGATGCCGGCGCCGGCGTGCCAGCGGTCGTCGGTGGTCCGCCGCCACAGCACCGCGGTCGCGATCAGGTCGTCGCCGTCGCAGAACGCCGGCTCGGTGAGGTGGTCGGCGAACTCCGGCGGCAGCCCGTCGAGCAGTCCCGGCCAGAGCGCCATGTCGTCGGCGGCATAGGGCGACATCGCGGACTCGTGGTCGAACAGCCGGATGAACGCGCCCGCCTCGCCGAAGACGATGGTGTACTCGTCGCCGCCGCCGTTGCTCATCAGCGCTGCTTCGTCGTCGCCCCAGGCGGTGTAGCGGTAATACTCGTATCCGGTGCCCTGGATCGACTCCAGGACGGCCAGGGCCCGGCACCGGTCACGCAGCACCGGAATCGAGGGCAGCCGGCCGACGAGGTCGTAGACGTTCACCGGATGACCTTACGAGCCCCGCGCGATTCCGCCCGGTGATACCGCGGCCCGTTCACCGCACCCCGATAGACGCCGTGCCGCAGTTCCGCGACATAGCCGTCCAGCTCCGGCATCCCCATCGCCTCGGCGACCGCGATCTCCGCCTCGGCGTCGTACGGCACCCGCACGAACTGCACCCCGAACGGCGCTGGTTCGAGCGCGTCGAGAACGCCTTCGACGATCACGTAGACCGGGGTGGGGTCGTCCATCGCGTTGCCGACGCTGCCGGTGTTGAACAGGGTGAGTCCGCGACCGGCCACCTCGTAGAACGGATCGTGGGTGTCGCCGTATCCGACGACGGTCGGCGCCGGCCCGTCCCCGGTCGCCGGCGTGTTCGCGAACATGCCCAGGAACTGCTGCTCGTCGTGGTCGAACCGGACCCGGTGGTGCACGCTGACCGGCGAGGCGTGGAAGAGCCGCAGCCACCGGCCGCTGATCAGCAGATCGTGGCTGAACGGCCGGGAGCGCAGCCACTCTCCCTGGCCCTCGCCGAGCTGCGCCAGCCACCAGGCCAGGCCTTCGCTGTCGATGACCCGGGCCGGGTCGGGGAGGAAGTCGTCCCAGTTGCCGAGGATGTTGACCTCGCACCGCTCCCGGCAGACGTCGATCACCTCGCGGCCGCGGGGTCCTTTCCCGACGTAGTCGCCGAGGTTGACGATCCGGGTGATGCCACGGGCGTCGATGTCGGCGAGGACGGCTTCGAGGGCGGTGAGGTTGCCGTGCACGTCGGAGATGAGAGCGATGCGGTCCACTGGCCGAATCATAGTTCGAAGCGCGCCAGCCACCTGGTCAGCAACACTTCCAGGGCGGCCGCGTCCTCCGGCGCCAGGTCGTCGAGCAGCCGCCGCTCGTTGCGCATGTGCTCGGTGAAGGCCTGGTCGATCAGTTCCCGCCCGGCTGCCGTGAGCGCCACGACCCGGCCGCGCCCGTCGGAGGCGCTCGGCCGGCGGGCCACCAGGCCGTCGCGTTCGAGCCGGTCGATCCGTTTGGTCATCGCCCCGGTGGTGACCATGGTGAACGCGGCCAGTTCCCCCGGCGCGCGTTCGAACGGCTCGCCGGCCCGGCGCAGCGCGGCGAGGACGTCGAATTCGCCCTCACCGAGCCCGAATCGGCGGTAGACCACACACAGCTGCTCGGTCAGGTGCGCGCTGAGCCGGTGCAGCCGCCCGATCACGCCCTGCGGCGTCACGTCGAGGTCGGGTCGTTCGCGTGCCCATTCCTGCTGGATCCGGGCAACGTGGTCGTCGGTCACCCGTTGACTATATACCTTCCTCGGAAGCTATATTAGCTTCCATGGAAGCTACTGTTCGCTGGGTCCTCATCACCGCCGTCGCGCCGATCGCGTGGGGCACCACCTACTACGTGACCCACCAGTACCTTCCGGCCGACTACCCGCTCTACGGCGCCGCACTGCGCGCCCTGCCCGCCGGCCTGCTGCTGCTCCTGGTCCGGCGCCGGCTGCCGACCGGCGACTGGTGGTGGAAGTCGCTGGTGCTCGGCACGCTCAACATGGGCGCGTTCTTCGCCCTGATCTACCTGGCCGCGCAGACCCTGCCGACCAGCATCGCCTCCACGATCATGGCGACGTCCCCGGTCGTGCTGATGCTCTTCGCCTGGCTCACCCTGTCCGAGCGCCCGCAGACCCTGCATCTGGCCGGCGCCGCGATCGGCGTCGCCGGTGTCTGCCTCATGCTGCTGACCGGCCCGGTGGCGGTGAACCTCCACGGCGTCCTCGCCTCGGTGGCGGCCATGGTGATGTCGTCGTTCGGCTACATCCTGGCGAAGAAGTGGAGCTCCGGCATCGACGTCTTCTCCCTGACGTCCTGGCAGCTCATCGCGGGCGGCCTGATGCTGGTCGCCGCGGCGGTCACGGTCGAGGGCCCGCCACCTGCTCTGGACGGCACCCAGCTGACCGCGTTCGCCTACGTCACCGTCGTCGCCACGGCCCTGGCCTTCGCCGCGTGGTTCACCGGCCTGCGTCACCTCAGCGCCGGCACGGTCGGCCTGATCGGCCTGCTCAACCCGGTCACCGGCGTCCTGCTCGGCGTCCTGATCGCCGGCGAGACCCTGACCCCGCGCCAGATCCTCGGCCTCACCCTGGTCTTCACCGGCATCCTGCTGGGCCAGCGCCTCCCGCTCCGCACCCCCGTCCGGGCACGCTGAGCGCTTCCCTCCCGCTTACCCCTCTTTCCCATGACGCCGGCACCTCAGCTCTCGGCGTCACCCCCCACCGCGCCGCCCCTCCCGTGCGGACGCAGCAGCGTCGGAGCACCCTTCCCGCCCCGGTCGCGCATCGTCATCGATCCGCTGCTCCCGCCCCGGCCGGCAGTCAGCGGGCGCCGTCTGCGGAACGACAGGCCTCTTCGACTCGACAACGATCACCGTGGGCCGCACCGGGGAGGCGGGGCTGGTCGTAGCCGGCGCGAACCGCGACCCGGATTCGGCCGGCCCGGGCTCTCGCGCCCCGAACTGCGGCGCGCCGGGCTCTCGCGCCCCAGACTCTCGCGCGCCAGACTCTCGTGACCCCGGCCCTCCCGGCCCTTCAGCCATGATCAGCACACATCCGACCGCGACGGCCAGTGCCGATCCCGTCGCCACCAGAACCGGCCTGATCCAAGATCGCCGGCCGCTGCGCCGCTGCGGCGACGCAGCATCGTCCGTCCCTTCCAGACCGTCGCCCACCCTTTCCAGCGCGGCCCTGACCTCCCCCGGGGTGGACGGGCGATCGGCCGGATACCGCGCCGTCAACCTCCGGATCAGCGAATCCAGCCGCTCCGGCACCCCGTCCCGGAGTTCCGGCACCGGGACCGGCGTCTCCTCCAGGTGCTCCCAGGGGCTGTCGCCACGGAACGGCGGGTGCCCGGTGACCATCGCGTAGAGCACACAGCCCAGCCCGTACAGATCGGTGCGTGAATCAACGACATCCCCGGTCACCTGTTCCGGCGCCATGTAGCCGCTGGTCCCGCTCATCCCCGCCGACCCGGCACTGCCCACGGCCCGCGCCAGACCGAAATCGCACACCTTCACCTCGCCGTCGCCGGTGAGCAGGATGTTCCCCGGTTTCACGTCGCGGTGCACCACCCCGGCTGCGGCGGCCACCTCCAGTGCCGCACACACCCGCACCCCGACCCGCACCACCTCGGCGATCGGCAACGGACCCCCGTCGAGGCGCTGCGCCAGGCTCTCCCCGTCGACGAGCTCCATCACGAGATAGCGGAGCCCCTGGTCGGACCCGGCATCGTGGACGGCCACGATCGACGGATGGGCAAGCTTCGCGACGGTCCGCGCCTCCCGTTCGAACCGCACCGGCCGGCCCTGCCGCAGAACCTTCACGGCGACGGTCCGCCCCAGCCGCCGGTCGAATCCCCGCCACACCTCGGCCGTGCCGCCGCGCCCGAGAAGCCGCCGCAGCTCGTATCGCCCACCCAGAACCATCGCGCCACGGTGACACAGCGACCCGCGGTCCGGCCCGCACAGTCACCCGCAAGCGCTATCCCCCGACGTCGGCCGCCGACTTCTCCCGCGCGGTCAGCGGCCGGTCCAGCAGATGCATGCCCACGGTCCCGGCGGCGGCCACCGCGGCGAGCGCCAGCCAGGGCACGGCCGGACCGCGGGCGTACAGGACTGTGAAGAAGCCCGGCGCCAGGATGCCGGCGAACGCGAAACAGTACTGGTAGACGGCCAGGTAGCGGTCCCGCTGCCCGGGCGGGGCGGCCGCCGCCGACAGCGCGTTCGACAGCGGCGCGTGGATCAGGTCGGCGGCCGCGAAGAAGACCATGCCGGCGAGCAGGTACGCCACCAGGATGCCGGAAGGGACCCGCACCGCGGCCGCGAAGATCAGAGCCCAGATCACCCACAGTCCGCCGGACAGGGCCAGGCCACGGGAGCGGGACAGCGGGCGGACCAGCCGTACGGCGAGGGCCTGACCGGAGGCGAGCAGCACGGTGGTGGCCGCCAGCAGCGGCCCGACCAGCCAGTCCGGGGCGGGCAGGCCGTCGACCAGGTAGACCGGCACCGCCACGCCGACGAAGACGCTGCACAGGGCGAAGATCGTGTTCACCGCGATCAGCAGCAGGTAGGGCCGGTCGCGCAGCATCGCCCGGTAGCCTCCGGCCGGCACCGCCACGGCCGGCGCCCGCCGATCCCGGGGCACGAGCAGCAGCAACACCGCGGAGAGCAGGAAGCTCGCCGCGTTCAGGTAGATGACCGGCTCGTACCAGCCGTACACCACGACCAGGCCGCCGAGCAGCGTGCCCACCCCGGTCGCGGCCATCTGGATCATCCCGGCCACGGCGAACCGGCGGTCGGTCGTGCGCCGGTCCTCCCCGGGCGCCGCCAGGCCGGCCAGCACCGCGAAGAACGACGACCAGAACAACCGCTGGCCGATCGAGGCCAGCGTGGCCACGGCGAGGACTCCGGCGGCGGTGTGCTGCCACCCGTACAGGAGAAATGCCGCGCCCTGCATCACCTGCGCAAGCACCACACGATCGAGGGAACGGAATCGGTGCGCGACGTGGCCGACGATCATCGGGACCGGCAGCGACGCGATCGCGGCCGCGCTCAGCAGCAGGCCGGCCGTGCTCAGCGGCAGGTCCGCGACCTCGGTGAAATAGAGCAGCGAAACCGGCAGGAACAGTCCACTGCCGAACATGTCGACGGCGAGGGCACAGGCGAGGGCGGCGAGGCGGCGGCGTTCGGGCACCACTGGTTCCTAGCAGAGGTCATACGCCTCGATCGATCCATTTTGCCGGTAGCAGCGCCGGGACGCGCCGCATGTACTCGGCGTACGCGGGGCGGCGCTCCAGCGACCGGCGGTCCATCATCGGCACGCTCACGAACAGGAACAACAGCACCACGACGACCGGCCCGATGACCGTCCACCACCGGTCCGGCGCGGCGGCCACGCCGAACAGCCACATCCCCCACCAGAACAGGATCTCGCCGAGGTAGTTGGGATGCCGGGAGTAGCGCCACAGCCCCCGATCCACGATCCGCCCCCGGTTGCCCGGCTCCCGCGCGAACCGGTGCAGCTGCCGGTCCGCGGTCGCCTCGATGAGGATCGCCCCGGCGGTGACCAGCACGGCGACGACGTCGAGGGCGTGGAACGACCGGCCGGTCACGGTCATCGCGGGCCAGACCGGCAGCAGACCGCCGAACACCACGAGGGTCGGCACGAGCTGGATCCCGACCAGGTTGACCAGCCACCACGGCGTCCCGGCCGACCGCAGCCGCGTGTACCGCCAGTCCTCGTGGCCGAGCCCGCGCCAGGACAGCGCCCAGTTCGCGGTCAGCCGGATCGCCCAGATGAGCATCAGCACGAGGACGGCGATCTCGCGTGCTCCGAGATCGCCCGCTGCCCACACGATGACGATCACCGCCGGCGCCACACTCCAGTACGGGTCGTAGACGCTGGCGTTGTTCACGATCATGCTGCCGGCGAAGACGACGATCGTGGCGACGATGTCCGCATAAAAGGTGATTTCTAGTGAGATCGGGGTATCGGCCATGACGGCCCACCCGGCGAGCCCGGCCACGGCGTACACCCCTGCGATGACAGCGAAACCCGTCGATCGCTTCGCCATGGCCCGAGCATAGGCCGCTCACCGCCGATAGCGGATCGTCACCAGCGGCACACCTCGCGAGTCGTCCGTCGTCGACGCCCCGTCAGCCCGCCAGCCGCCGGCCTCGTAGAAGCGCCGGGCCCGCACGTTGCCCTCCAGCACCCACAGGACCACCTCGCGGTAACCGGCCTCGCCGAGCCGCCGCAGACCGGCGTCCATCAGCAGCCGCCCGGCCCCCGAACCCCAATGCTCCGGCAGGACGTAGACGGCCCGGACCTCGCCCACCCGTTCCGGCGCCTCGGTGACCGCCACGGTGACGAACCCGATCACGCCGTCGTCCGGGTGTTCCAGCACCAGGGTGCCCGCGGGAGGCCGATCGGACGCGATCAGTTCCCGCCACACCCGCCGGCGCCGATCCGGATCGAGGCGGTCGAGGTGCTCCTGCGGCATGATCCCCCGATAGGCCGCCTGCGAGGTGCGCGTCTGCACGACAGCCAGCGCGCCGGCGTCCTCCACCGTGGCCGATCGGAGGATCACCGGCCCCCTCCTCCCCCACCGCGGCGGCAGGAGACAATCGATGCATGACTGTGGTGGACATCCGCAAGGTCGGCGACCCGGTGCTGCGCAAGCCCGCGGCCGAGGTGACCGATTTCGACGCCGAACTGGACCGTCTCGTCAAGGACCTGAACGAGACCCTCGCGGCGAGCCGGGGCGCCGGCCTGGCCGCGCCGCAGATCGGCGTGAGCCTGCGGGTCTTCGCGATCGCCCCGGAGCTGCCCGGCAACGACCGCAAGCTCGACCACCTGGTCAACCCGGTCCTGGAGTTCCCCGACGAGGAGTTCCAGGACGGGTACGAAGGCTGCCTGTCCATCCCCGGCATCTACCTGGACACCCGCCGCCGCAAGAACGTCCTGGCCAAGGGCTACACGAAGCACGGCGACCCGGTGCAGGTCGTCGGCGACGGCATCCTGGCCCGCTGCATGCAGCACGAGACCGACCATCTCGACGGCGTGCTCTTCATCGACCGCCAGGACGCGGCCGGCCGGCAGCGCATCCTCGACGCCGTCCGCGAAGCGACCTGGTTCGACGGCCTGGCCGCCCCTCCGGTCCGCACCAGCCCTCACTGACCCTCGCTCGCCAGCAGCTGGGCCAGCCGGGCCGCGCCGATGTTGCCGCCGGAGAGGATCACCCCGATGCGCAGGTAGGGCCGCGTGGCCACCCGGCCGGACAGCAGCGCGGCCAGCCCGGACGCCCCGCTGGGCTCCAGGACCAGCTTCAGCCGGTCGACGGCGAACCGCAGCGCGTCCCGCAGTTCGTCGTCGGTCACCAGGACGATCTCGTCGACCAGCTCCTTGTTGATCGCGAACGTGATCTCCCCCGGGGTCGGGGCCGCCTGCCCGTCGGCGATCGTGCGCGGCACCTCGATCCGGACCCGCTCCCCGGCTTCGAGGGACCGTTTCGTATCGTCACCGGCCGCCGGCTCGACGCCGATCACCCGGATGCCCGGCTGCATCCCCTTGGCCGCGGTGGCGCTGCCGGCGATCAGCCCGCCGCCGCCCACCGGAACGACGAGGACGTCCAGCTCACCGGCCATCTCGAGCAGTTCGAGGGTGGCCGTGCCCTGTCCGGCGATGACGTCCGGGTGGTCGTAGGGCGGGATCAGCGCCAGCCCTCGTTCCTCGGCCAGGTCACGGCCCAGCTTCTCGCGGTCCCCGGTGTACCGGTCATACGTGATGATCTCGGCCCCGTACCCCCGCACCGCGTCGATCTTGGAGGCCGGAGTGTCCTCGGGCATCACGATGACGGCGGTGCTGCCGAGGTCCCGGGCGGCGAGCGCGACGGCCTGAGCATGGTTGCCGGACGAGTAGGTGACGATGCCCCGCGCCAGCTGCGCCCCGGAGAGCCGGGACATCGCGTGGTAGGCGCCGCGGAACTTGAACGCCCCGATCCGCTGCAGGTTCTCGGCCTTGAGGAAGACTTCGGCGCCGACCAGCGCGTCGAGCGTGCGGGACCGGACCACCGGGGTGCGGTGCGCCACCCCCTCGATCCTGGCGGCCGCGTCCCGGACATCCTGTAACGAAACACTCACCATGCCCCGATCGTACGATCGGCTCAGCGTCCCGGAAGGGTGCGTGACCCCGATCGAGGCAGGACCGTGCCGTTCCGGGGACTGCGAGGACCGCCGGTCAGCTGGAGCCGCGCACCCGCAACGCCGTCGGCAGCCGCCCGGCCAGCGGCGACCCCGGATCCAGCAGATGCCGCACCGCCGCCGCGGCCTCCTCCTCGACCGGCATGTACACCGACGACAGGTCAGCCGCCTCGGCCAGCGCACTACCGTCGAACCCGACCACGGCGACGTCGTCGGGCACCCGCCGCCCCGACTCCCGCAGCGCCTGCAGCACCCCCATGGCGCTGACATCGCAGGCCGCGAACACCGCGTCGAGGCGAGGCGCCCGCCCGAGCAGCTCCCACGTGGCCGCATAGGCCCGGCCGCGGGTGAAGTCCCCGTCGACGGACACCACCGCCGCGTCCGCGCCCTGCAGGAACCCGGCCTTGCGTTCCTCGGCACACGGCGTGGCCGGCCCGAACACCGCGCCGATCCGTCTCCGCCCGCCGGCGATCAGATGCCGTGCCGCCTGCAGGCCACCGTCGTGATTGTCCGGTGCGACATAGCTGATCCCCGGCGCCGACCGCCCCAGCGACACGGTCCGGCACCGGCCGCCCACCGCGCCCGGCATGTTGATCAGCAGCCGCCCGAACGGAGGGTCGTCATCCCGGACCGGCGGCGTCGCGACCCGGCGCACCGACAGCGAGATCTCCGCATCGCCGAGCGCTCGCAGCGCCCCGGTCATCACCCGCCCGTAGAACGGCTTGGCGCTCAGCGCCTCCGGATCCGGGTCCACGATCAGAATCTCGATCCGCTCCCGCGAACCGGGCCGGCCGCCCTCGCCGCCGGCGAGGGCCTGCGACACCGAGCCGGGCCGGCCGCCGGTGGCGAGCGCCTGCGCCACCGGATGCGGTTCGAACCCGAGGCGGGCCGCGACCCGCCGGACGTGATCCCGTGTCTCCGCCGAACTGCCGTACGCCCCGTTGATCGCCCGCGACGCCGTAGCCCGCGACACCCCGGCCACGCGCGCCACGTCAGCGAGGGTCGGTCGCCGTTTCTCCACACCCACGACGATAAATCTTGTCGTACCCCCGTGGTGGAATCGCGTCGTGGGGATGGAACTGATAGGCCACCGGCTGTCCGGCGCCGCGCTGCAGAAACTACTGGACGATCCGTCCGCCGTGGAGTCGATCCTCTACGGCGACCTCGACGACGACGATGCCGAGATGCCGGAGCCCGAGCTCGATCTCGACAAGTCCTGGCACGCCGTGCACTACCTGCTGACCGGCACCGCCTGGTCGCTGGGCGACACCCCGGCCGGCGCGGCGGTGCTGGGCGGCACGGAGATCGGCGAGGACGGCGGCTACGGCCCGCCGCGCTATCTCGTCCCCGACGAGGTCCAGGCGATCGCGCGGGCGCTGTCCGCCCTGGACGAGCGATCCCTGAGATCCCGTTTCGACCCGGCAGCCCTGGACGCCGCCGAGATCTACCCCGAGGGCTGGTCCTCCACGGACATCGACTCCGTGCTGGCACACTTCCGCACGCTGCGGGAGTTCTACCGCTCAGCGGCCACCAACGGCGAGGGAGTCCTGCTGGCCGTCTGCTGACCCGGGGCCAGGGGGCCGGGCAGGCAGGACCCGGATCACCGGCAGGCAGAGCACCATCGCCGCGGCAGCACACAGCAGGCCTGCTCGATAACCGTGCGCCGAACCGGCCCCGACCGCCGCCGCCAGCGTGCCGAAGACTGCCAGGCCCGCCGCCGACCCCAGCTCCTGCGCCGAGTTGAGCAGCCCCGACGCCACTCCGTGCCGATCGTCAGGGACACCGGTGGTGCCGGCGACGAAGGTGGGGGCGTAGGACAGCCCGCTACCGGCGGCCAGCAGCAGAAGAGGCCCGAGCACATCGCGCGGATAGCTGCCGGCGGCGGGCATCCGGGCCAGCCACAGCATGCCCGCCGCCAGCAGCACGAAGCCGGCGGCCAGCAGCGGGCGCACGCCGAAACGGGAGACCAGGGAGGCCACGCGCGGCGAGATCAGCAGCACGACGAGGGTGACCGGTGCGAAGGCCAGCCCCACCGCGGCGGCCGGATGACCGAGGATCTCCTGCAGGTACATGGTCGTGAAGAACAGGGCGGCGCCGAGCGTCCCAGCGTTGACGAAGAGCAGCACGTTGGCCGGCCCGATCGAGGCGGTGCGCAGCAGCGCGCCGTCCACGATCGGCTCCGGGTGCCGCCGCTCCACCAGCACGAACGCGACGAGCAGCAGGACGGCGGGGATGCTCAGCAGCGTGTACCCGGTCAGCGCGAGGATCCCGGAGGCCAGACCCGCGGCCAGCAGGACCGCACCACACAGGTCCGGTGACGCCGGCCGGGGCGCCCGGCTCTCGGCGAGACGGCGGCGTCCGAGAACGATCACGGCGATGCCGACCGGAACGTTGATCAGGAAGATCCAGCGCCATCCGAGGGTGCTCGTGATCAGTCCGCCGAGCAGCTGGCCGCCGATGGCACCGGCCGAGCCGACGGCGGCCCACCAGCCGAGTGCCCGGTTCCGCCGCGGGCCCTCCGCGAACGTGCTGGTGAGCAGCGCGAGCGCGGCCGGGGCCGCCATCGCCGCGCCGATGCCCTGGGCGGCACGCGCGGCCAGGAGCTGCCATCCGGTCTGGGCGAAACCGGTGGCGAGCGAGGCAAGGGTGAAGAGTGTCAGCCCGTACAGGAAAAGGCGCCTGCGGCCCAGGAGATCGCCCGCTCTCCCGGAGGCGATGAGCAGGCTGCCGAAGGTCAGGGTGTACGCGATCGAGATCAGGACCAGTCGCTCGTCGGGGATGCCGAGGTCGGCGCGGATCGCCGGGATCGCCACGTTGACGACCACCACGTCGATGATCAGCATCGCTTGAGCGGCGCAGAGCAGGAGTAGAGCCATGGCCGGAGATTACTTTATGAACGTACAGAAAGTAAATCGGGTCTCTAGGATGACGGCATGACGGGACGTCCACGATCGGTCAGCGACGACGAGGTCTTCGAGGCGGTGGCGCAGACCGTCACCGAGGCGGGACCGGCCGGCCTGACGCTGGCCGCGGTCGCCCGCCGCGCCGGGCTGACACCGCCCGCGCTGACCCAGCGGTTCGGCTCGAAGCGGGGGCTGCTGATCGCCTTCGCCACCCGGGAGGCCGGCTCGGTCGCCGCCGTCTTCGACGATCGCCGCGCCGCCGGTGCGAGCCCGCTCGAAGCGCTGCGCGACGGCCTGGTCGCGTTCACCGCGCCGGTCACGACCCGGGAAGGGCTGGCCAACAACCTGGCCTTCCTGCAACTGGACCTCACCGACGAGGACCTGCGCGAACACTCGGTGAAGCAGAGCCGGGCCCTGCGCGCACACCTAACCGAGCTGATCCGGGAGGCCGGGGTGCGCGGCGTCGACCCGGCCGAACTCGCCGACACCGTCTACGCCGTCTACGCCGGCGCCCAGCTGACCTGGGCGATCGACGGCGACGGCGAACTGGGCCCGTGGCTGGCACGCCGCATCGACCGGGTGCTGGCACCCCATCTGCCCGGCCTTTGATCCGGTACGCCGGAAGCCCCGCGCGCTCACATACGCCGGAACTCCGGCCTCGGCCCGGCCGCCCGCCCGCCCGCGATCCTCGCCTGCGCGCCCCTCCCCGGCGAGCACGTGCAGGCCGCCGACGTCGTCTTCGTGCTGCCCGGCCAGCCGGTACGGACGTCCGATGCCGTAGTCGTCAGCGGAAGCCGGCCACCGTCAGCATCACCCACCCGGCGGCGGTGAGCGGCACCGACCACAGCAGGACCAGCGCCCGCTCGCGCCACCCTCGCACCAGCAGCACCGTCACGAGCAGCCCCAGCGCCGCCGTCACCGCGGCGAACGCCGGTTCACTCTCCGGCCGCAGCAGCTCGACCACACTCTCGGCGAACAGCACCGCCGCGGGCAGGGCCAGCGCCGGCAGGCGCAGCAACCCGTCGGTACGGGCCAGCACCCCACCGGCGCCGAACACCACCCCGGCGACCACCCCGAACCCCATCCAGAGCAGCGCGACGGTGTTGTAGAGGTTGCTCCAGTCGTCGTTCTGGATCAGGGCCGCCGCCAGGTAGTAGCTCGGCACCGCCACCACCAGGCAGACGACCGCGCCGGTCACCGCCACCGGCATCCGCCACCGCCGCAGGTACGTCAGCAGGAACGCGGCGACCGCCCAGGTGCCGAGCGAGTTGCCCAGATCGGCGAGCGGGAACGGCACGTACTTGATCCAGACGAAGTCCAGGAAGCCCAGCAGGAAGCCCGCCGGCAGCGCCCACATGATCATCACGAGGGTCGATCGTAGGTCGCCGCCGGCACCCCGGGATCGGCTTCGCGACGGAGATCAGCCGCGCCGGGTCGGCCGAAAGGCAGAGCTCAGCCCAGCAGCCGCTCGCCGATCCAGCCGCCCTCGGCGCAGCCCGGCGGCACCGCGAAGACCGCCGACCCGATCGGCGTGATCCACTCGTTGAGCAGGTCCTTCTCGGCGAGCCGCCGCTGGATCGGCAGGTACTGCTCGACGACGTCGCGCTGGTAGGACGCGAAGATCAGTCCCGCATCGGGGATCCCCCGGGCGTCGGGCACGCCGTCGTAGTTGTACGGCCGCCGCAGGATCTTCTGACGAGGGTCGCCGGTGCGTGCCCGGGTGACGTGCGAGAAGTCCGGCATCGCCGGCAGCCCGTGCTCGTCCATCGCGGCGAAGTCCGGCTCGTCGTGCTCGTTCACCCCGCTCAGCGGCGCGCCGGTCGCCATCCGCCGGCCGGCCGCGTTCTCCTTGTCCGCGACCGACAGCTTGTCCCAGGCCTCGATCTCGGCGCGGATCCGGCGGACGACGAGGGTGGTCGAGCCGTCCGGATTCCACACCGCCGGCTCGATCTCCGCACCACGCGGGTTCGCCGTCCCGTCGAGCTGGCCGAGCACGTTGCGCTGGGTGTGCTCCGGCGCCTGCACCCCGGGACTGCGCCGGAAGCCCTGCTGCACCCACCGCACCGTGCCGAACGGCCGGCCATCCTTGATCATCATCCGCTGGCAGTGGGCGACCGTGAGCGGATCGTCGGCGCAGATCTGCAGCAGCAGATCACCGCCGGACCAGCGGTCCTGCAACCGGTCGATCCTGAACGACGGCAGGTCGGCCACGGGTGAGGGCAGCCCCGCCGCACGGTAGAGCCCCGGTCCGAATCCGAACGTCACCGTCAGCCGCGCCGGCAGCACGGCCAACGTCCCGTCGGTGTCGCCGAGCGCCGACACGCCCCGGGTGAGCCGGGACGCGTCGTCGCTGAGCAGCCGCAGCATCCGTCCGAGCGCCGTGCGGTCGGTACCTTTCGCCAGGGTGAACGCGACGAACGAGGCGTGCGCCGGCGGATCTTCGGCGATCCCGGCCTGCCGCGGTCCGTGAAAGCCCACCGAGGCGGCGCCGACATTCCCTTCCGCGTACGCCGGAGCCCCGCTGCCGACCACTCCCAGCCCGGCCACTCCCATCCCGGCCACCGCTCCCCCGGCCAGCAGGGAACGCCTGCTCACCGTCACGGCATCTCCATACCGGGGTCGTAGCTCTCCTCGGCGCCGACGAACGGCTTGGCGATCGCGGTGAACGGCACGCTGCCGCCGTCGGCGAGTTTCAGCGTGAACGTCACCTCGTCACCGGCCTCGATGGCCGCGGCCGGCTTCATCAGCATGAGGTGGTCCCCGCCCGGCGCGAGCTCATGGCTGGCGCCGGCCGCGACCACGAAGCCGCCCTCCTTGGGCCGCATGACCATCTTCCCGTCCTTGACGGCCATCTCGTGCAGCTCCAGCGGCGAGGCCGGCGACTCCGCCCCGGTGATCGTCACGTCGGCGCCGGTGTTGTTGACCAGCACACCGAAGGCGGCGGTCATGGTCCCGGCCTTCGCCGCCTTGACCCAGGGGTCCTTGACCGTCAGCACGGCAGCCGACGGCGCGGGCTGCGGATCCGGATCGTCGGTGGCACCGCTACCGCACCCGCCGGCGGTCCCCATCGCGAGAACTCCGGCGAGTACGGCAGCGGCGGTAAGGCTGATTCGCATGGAAGTCCATCCGTAGAAGCGAGCGTCAGCCATTGGTCCGTCGCCGACCCGACAAAGTTCCCGAGATCAGGAAATTTCTGGATCTTTTCGGCGGCGTACCGCGCCGAGCACGGCGTCGAACACCAGGAAGACGGCAAGGGGGATCCCGAACAGCGGCAGCGCCCAGGCCAGCCCGAAGACGACCGGGACGCCGACGACGATTCCCCAGGTGGGCAGCTGCTGCCAGGCGCCACGGGCCGGTGCGGCACCGACCACGGCCCGGCGGTCGGCCCGGGTGGGGCGGCGCTGCCACCACATCCGGTAACCCCAGACGATCACGGTGATCAGGCCGATGGCGAGGGCCGCCAGGATGAGCTGGTTGGCGAGGCCGAAGAGCAGTCCCATGTGGGCGTTGACGCCCCAGGAGGTCAGCTTCGCCAGGAACGGCCAGTCGGTGAAGTCGACCCGGTCGGTGATCGTTCCGGTGGGGTCGACCGCCACGCTGTCCAGGCGTACCGGCCAGAGAGTGTCGGTCTGGGTGACCGTCCAGGCGCTGCCCGCTCCGGCCGGCGGGGTGATCGCGACCGGGCCGTCGATGCCGGCCTCCCGGGCACCGGCGAGGACCGTGTCGGCGGCTGCCGGATCGACGGGTGCGGCGGCGGTACCGGAACCGTGGTGACCGCCCGAGGAGAGCGCGGTGGCGACGTAAGGGCGGTTGCCGTCCAGGGAGTCCAGGGCCGCCCCGAAGTTGGCGCCGGCATAGCCGGACCAGGTCAGGCCGGTCGCCGAGAGGATGAGGAGTCCGAGAGCCAGCCAGAGGCCGGTGGCCGCGTGCCAGCTGCGGGTCCGGCGTACCCCCTTGCCGGCTTTGAGATCGGGGGTGAGCATCCGCTTGCCGCGCTGCCGGCGCCACCAGAGGATCACGCCGCCGAGGGCGAGGATCCAGAGCCAGCTGGCGGCGAACTCGGAGTACAGCTCACCGGTCTTGCCCAGGTGCAGGTCCCGGTGAAAGGTGTCGAGCCAGGTGTTCAGCGGCGTCGCCGTCCACCAGGTGGTGAGCCGGCCGCTGACCTCGGCGGTGTACGGGTCGACGTAGACCGTGTGCACCAGCTCGGACTCGGCGGACAGCGACGGCGAGGTGAAGTCGACCTGGGTCGTGGCGTCGCCCTCGCCGACCCGCACCGCCACGAGATCACCGTCGGGATGCGTGGCCCGGGCGGCCGCGATCTGCTCGGCGACTGGCCGCACGCTGCCGCCCGGGGAAGCGACCCGCAGCTGGTCCGCGTAGACGATCCTGTCGAGGGTCGGGACCGTGGTGAACAGCAGGCCGGTCACGGCCGCCACCAGGATGAACGGCGCCACGAGGATGCCGGCGTAGAAATGCAGCCGCAACAGCAGCGGGCCGAAGCTGCGCCGGGGCGCCGGGCGGCGCGGCGCCGGCTCGACGTCCGGAATCGTCGCGGTGATCTCGGGGCTTACGGCCATCGGCTGTCCTCGGGTCTCGGTGGCGCTCCACGGGAAGGTCACGCAGTAGTCGCCGCCGGGCGCCGAGAAGTTCCCAGCGACTTTCCAGGGTCACTAATCTGGGGCCCATGCCGGCAGACATCGATGGATCTCCCTGGGCCTCGTTCCGGCGGCCACGGTCGACGTGGTTCGCGATGGCCCTGATCGGACTGCTCGCCGCCGCCTGCCTCGCCGCCACGGTGGTCATCGCCGCCGACGGCGATGTCGCGGGCGCGCTGATCCCGCTGTTCCTGACGCTCTGGTTCGGCCATGTCGCCGTCGCGGTCCGGATGCTGCGCCGCCCGGTCCGCGGCACGGTCCGGCCGCGCCTCGAAGCGATAGACGACGGGTCGGTGGGGCTGACGTTCCGCTACCGCACGGCCGCCTACTACTGGCTCGCCGCCGCCCTGGTCCTGACCGCCGCCGCGATCGCCCTGTTCGCCGTCGCGATGCGGTCCGCCGGCTGGGGCTACACGGTCGTCTTCCTGCTGCTGGCGGCGATCACCCTGAGCCCGCTGACTGTGATGTTCCGCCGCCCGCCCGGCCGGCTCACCCTCACCCCCGGCGGCGTCCACCACCACGGGTTCGCGTTCACGTGCTTCACGCCCTGGCCGGTGGTCACGGGCGTGGGCGCCGCCGTCCTCGCCGAGGCGCCGGCTCTGATCGTCGAGGCCGGACCATCCCCGGAAACCCGCGTCATCCATGCCCTGCCGCGCCTGCTGGCCGGCTGGGAGCAGCGCCTCTTCCCGCTCGTCGTGGTGCAGACGCCGCTGCTCGGATCGGATCCGGTGATCGTCTACCGGACGGTGTGCCACTACCTCGCCAACCCGTACCACCGCGTCGAACTGTCCACCCCGGCCGCGATCGACCGGGTCCGGCAGCAGAGGTTCCTCCTGCCTCGATGACGCACGGTCGACCGAGGATCACCCGAGCGTTAACATCCATCACTATCGAATCGATGGATGCCAGTGGGGGGCTCGGGCACATTGAAAAGACATCTGGTAACCGTCCTGACCGTCACCGCCACCGTGGTGGCTCTCACGGCGCCCGGCGCGAACGCGAAGGCGCCGGTCGACCCGGACGACCGCGCGTACGCCCAGATCGCCGCGCTGCAGAAGCTCAAGAGATCCCTGTCCGCCACCGAGAGGAAGCTCGACAGCCGCCTCGCGATCGAGCTGCGTAAACGCGGCGACAAGAGCGCGCTGCCGAAGCTCGACACCGGCGTCGAGGTGTCCGCGAAGGGCACCACCGAGGTCGAGATCCACGCCGGCAAGGTGAACGACGCCCTGCTCGACCGGCTGCGCGCGCTCGGGGCCGGCATCCGCTTCCCGTCCCCGGAGACCGGCACCGTGCTGGTCGAGGCGCCGCTCAGCGCGCTCACCACGATCGCCGGCTGGAAGGACGTCAAGAGCGTCAACCTGAAGCACGGTCTGATCAGCGGGCACCAGGAGAACCCGAAGACGGTCCGCACGGAGTCCAAGGTCGCGAAAGCGGCGCGCATCGAGACCGAGGTGAAGGCGGCGGCCGGCTCGGTCACCTCGGAAGGCGACCGCACGCACGCCGCCGACACCGCCCGCACCCGCTACAAGGTGACCGGCACCGGCGTGAAGGTCTGCGCGCTCTCTGACGGCGTCGACTCGCTCGCCGACTCGCAGGCGAGCGGCGACCTGCCCGACGTCGACGTGCTCACCGGCCAGGAGGGTGACGGCGACGAGGGCACCGCGATGCTGGAGATCCTGCACGACCTGGTCCCGAACGCGGAGCTCGGCTTCGCGACGGCGTTCACCAGCGAGGCGAGCTTCGCCGAGAACATCCGGGCGCTGCGGTTCGAGGCCGGCTGCGACATCATCGTCGACGACATCATCTACTTCCACGAGAGCCCGTTCCAGGACGGTCTCATCGCGCAGTCGGTGAACGCCGTGACCGCCGACGGCGCGTACTACTTCAGCTCGGCCGGCAACGAGGGCAACACCCTCGACGGCACGTCCGGCAACTGGGAGGGCGACTTCGCCGACTCCGGCCGCGGCGTCGGCAAGTTCGCCGGTGACGCCCATGACTTCGATCCCGGTACGGGTGTCCAGGAGTTCAACCCGCTGTCCCCCGGCAGCGCCGGCCGCGTCGTGACACTGTGGTGGGCGGACGCGCTGCTCAGCTCGGCGAACGACTACGACCTGTACCTGTTCAACGCCGCCGGCGACATCACGAACTTCTCCCAGGACGTGCAGAACGGCGACGACGATCCGTTCGAGATCCTGCAGACCGGATCGGGCGCCGGGCAGCGCCTCGCCGTGGTGAAGTTCGCCGGCGCCGACCGCTACTTCCAGGTCACCGCGTTCCGCGGCCGGTTCGCCGACTCCGCGGACGGGCTCACGGCGTTCTCCACGCCCGGGGTGACGCGCGGTCACAGCGCCGCCGAGAACGCCTTCTCGGTCGCCGCGACCCCGGCCGCCGCGCCGCTCGACTTCGACCTGGAGGCCGGCGACCCGCCGAACCCGGCCGGCCCGTACCCGAACGTGCACACCCGGCAGTCGCAGCCGGAACGGTTCACCTCGGACGGTCCGCGCCGGCTGTTCTACGCGGCGGACGGCACGCCGTACACGCCGGGGAACTTCACCGCGACCGGTGGTGTGGTCCGCGACAAGCCGCAGATCACCGCGGCCGACGGCGTCTCCACCACCGTCCCCGGCTTCGAGACGTTCTTCGGCACCTCGGCGGCGGCGCCGCACGCCGCGGCGATCGCGGCCCTGGCCCTCTCCGGCAACCCGGGGCTGACCAACGCCGAGATCCGGGCCGCGCTCACCGGCACCGCCCTGGACCTGGCCCCGGCCGGGTTCGACAACCGCACCGGCTACGGCGTGATCCGCGCCGACCTGCTGCTGCGCAACACCGGCGCCACCCCGCAGCCGCTGGTCAAGCCCGGTGAGCCGACGATCACGCCGACCACCGGCGACGGCGACGACTACCTGGAGCCGGGCGAGAAGGCCACGGTGACGCTGCCGGCCACGAACGCCGGTGACGGCACGGCGACCGGGGTCAGCGTCGTGGTCGAGTCCGACGACGCGCGGGCCACCGTCACGCCGCGGTCCCGGTCCTACGGCACCCTCGCGGCGGGCACGACGAAGACCCGCGACTACACGCTGAACCTGGCCGCCGGGTATCCGCTCGGCCGCCCGGTGACGCTGCGGGTCCGGGCCACGTTCGCCGGCGTCCTGTCCCCGATCACCACGACCGTGGTGGTTCCCACCGGTCAGCCTTCGGCGACGATAAATGATTTCTCGTACGCCGGACCGCCCGTGCCGATCCCCGACAACGACCCGACAGGCGCGTCAGCGGTCGTCGACGTCAGCGGAGTCGGGTACGCGTCGGCGCTGACGTTCTCGATCGACGGCACCGAGTGCAGCACCACGTCGGCGTCGACGACCGTCGGCATCGACCACACGTTCGTGGGCGACCTGGTGGCCACCCTGACCGCGCCCGGCGGCCAGACGGCGACCCTGTTCTCCCGCAGCGGCGCCGGCGGCAACAACCTGTGCGGAGTCGTCTTCGACGACGCGGCGGCGACGCCGTTCAGCGCGGCGCTCTCCAGCAACGCCCCGTTCACCGGCACCTGGGAGCCGGACGACCCGCTCGGCACGCTGCGTGTCTCCCCGGCGGACGGTGCGTGGACCCTGAACGTCACCGACCGTGCCAACGCCGATACCGGCTCGATCCGGGCGTTCGCCCTGCACATCGCCGGATACGAACCGGCCTGACCGCGGGCCCGGGTGCGCCACGGCGCGCCCGGGCCTCGACCGGCACCGGAGATACCACTGTTGACCAGCTATAATGGTCAGAGCCAGACGGCCTCTCCGCAGCGCTCTCCTTGCGTGCGATGCCTCCGAGTCCAACCCGGAGTTGAGCTATGACGACGACGATCGCGCCCGCGCACACCTTCGACGAGGACGAGCAGGAGATCGAGGTCGAGCAGGCCGAGCCCGCCTCGCCGCAGACCGACAACGTCAAGGCATACCTGCGCGAGATCGGCCGGGTTCCTCTGCTCACGGCCGAGCAGGAGGTCTCGATCGCCAAGCGGATCGAGGCCGGCCTCTACGCCACCGAGCTGATCCGCACTCACCAGCGGGACGACGCCGACCTGCGGTTCGTCGCGCGCGACGGCGAGACGGCGAAAGCGCACCTGCTCCGGGCCAACCTGCGGCTGGTCGTGAGCATCGCGAAGCGCTACTCCGGCCGCAACATGCCGTTCCTCGACCTCATCCAGGAAGGCAACATCGGCCTGATCCGTGCCGTCGAGAAGTTCGACTACACGAAGGGCTTCAAGTTCTCGACCTACGCCACCTGGTGGATCAAGCAGGCGATCAGCCGGGCCATCGCCGACCAGGGCCGCACCATCCGGATCCCGGTCCACATGGTCGAGGTGATAAACAAATTGCTTCGTACGCAGCGCGAGCTGCTGATCCAGCTCGGACGCGACGCGACACCGGCCGAGCTCGGCAAGGAGATGGACCTGCCGGCCGAGAAGATCCTGGAGATCCAGCAGCACGCCCGGGAGCCGATCTCGCTGGACCAGAACGTCGGCAGTGAGAACGACTCGCACTTCGGCGACTTCATCGAGGACACCGACGCGGTGGTGGCGCTCGACGCGGTCAGCTTCACGCTGCTGCGCGACGAGCTGGAGACGATCCTGGCGACGCTGACCGAGCGGGAAGCGGGCGTGGTGCGGCTGCGGTTCGGGCTGCGTGACGGGGTGCCGCACACCCTCGACGAGATCGGCCAGGTCTACGGCGTCACCCGGGAGCGGATCCGGCAGATCGAGATGAAGACCATGTCGAAGCTGCGGCACCCGGCCCGGGCCGGCACCCTGCGCGACTTCCTAGGCTGAATAATCGGTGACGACATGACAGGTGCCGCCGTCGTACGCCATCGCCTCCTGATCGAACCCGAAGGCGGTGGGGTGGCCGTCGGCCGGGTCACGCTCCCGGACCGTGATCCGGTAACGGGCCTCGTAGAAACCCCTGGTGCAGCCGGTCGTCAGCGTGAACGCGTAGCGCGCCGGTTCGGTCCAGACCACCGGTGCCGGCTCGACGGGTGCGGGCGCGGCGTTCGCGGCCCCGCAGCCGAAGACCGAGGCCGGCGTCAAGCCCGCTGAGAGTCGTGCGATACCCGTACCCATGAAGGTCATGATCTCTGAGACGGCCTCGCCCTGCGGCGAGGGCCTGCCCGGGAACGAATCCGAGGCGGAGCTCTCTGACTCACCGCTTACCGGCGTGAGCACGCCGCGATGGCGGTGGCGGCGACGCCGCAGCAGGCGGCGACGGCGATCAGGACGGGCGTGTAGGAGCCGGTGGTGGCGTACAGGGCGGCGGCGGCCAACGGGGCGCCGGCTTTGGCGAGGGTCGTGGGGGCGACGAGGATTCCGGCGAGGGTGGCGTAACGCCGGGTGTCGTAGCGTTCGGCGAGGATGACGGGCTTGGCTATGGTGGCGACGCCGAAGCCGAGACCGAATCCGACCACTGCGATGATCGCTCCGCCGGCGCCGGCTCCGATGGCGGGCAGCAGTAGCGCTGCGGCGGCTTGGACGGCGAAGACCACCGCGGTGATCGTGGTGGTGCTGTAACGGCGTTGCAGGCCGGTCGTGATCAGCCGTCCGGTGACGGAGAGTACGCCGAGCAGTCCCGCGATGGTGGCGGCGAACGCGGGCGGGTGGCCGAGGGCGATGAGGGCTGCGATCAGCAGGACGCTGTAGGTGCTGCTTGCGGCGGTGTGGGCGGTGAATCCGGCGGCGAGCAGCCAGAACCCGCGGTCGGACACAGCGGTGCGCAGAGACCGGGCTGCATCGTGTTCCGTGACGGAGTCGAGGCGCGCGCCGGTCGGCCGGCGGACGACGGTGGCGTGCAGGGGCACCGTGACGGCGTGGATGGCGGCCAGGACGAGCAGGGCGGTGCGCCAGCCGTGCGCGGCGACGAGCCAGCCGGTCAGCGGCAGGAAGATCGTGCTGGCGAATCCGGCGACGACGGTCAGCGCCAGCAGCGCCGCTGATCGGCGTTCGGGCCGGTACCAGGTGATGATCACGGCGAAGGCGGCTTCGTAGAGGCTGGCGGCCGACGCGATGCCGATGCCGATCTGGACGGCGTAGAGCTGCCACACCTGGTCGATCTGGGACCACGCGATCAGCAGCACGGTTCCGAGCAGCGAGCCGCCGGTCATCAGCGCACGGCCGCCGTGCCGGTCGAGCCGGCGGCCGATCGGTATGGCCAGCGCGGCGGAGGTGAGGATCGAGGCGGTGTAGGCGCCGGTGACCGCGGTGGTGGAGGTGTGCAGGTCGGTGGCGGTCGGAGTGAGGAAGACGGCGAAGGCGTAGTAGAGGGCGCCGTAGCCGATGGTCTGAGTGACCGCCAGGACCGCCACGAGTGTGCGGTTGCCGGGCGGGTGCCCGCCGGTCTGGAGGCCGGCGGGCACCGCGGAGCCGAGCGGTGAGCTCACGCGCAGCAGCCGCCACCGGACGGGGTGCTGGTGAGGCTGATCAGGCCGACGACGCCGGGTTCCCCGGCGATCCGCACGGCCGTCTCCTGGTTGCTGGAGCTGCACACGCCGGTCTCGGGTAGGTCCAGCTGGACGTCGTCGGCGGCGGCGAAGTCACCGGCGAGGGCGGCGGCGATCGAGCGGACCTGTTCGTACCCGGTGGCCATGAGGAATGTCGGCGCGCGGCCGTAGGACTTCATGCCGACGGCGTAGTAGTTCGGCTCGGGCTGGGCGAGTTCGCGGTGACCGTGCGGGCGCACGGTGCCGCAGGAGTGCTGGTTCGGGTCGATGAGGTCGGCGAGGGCGCGGGTGCAGCCGAGGATCGGATCGAGATCGAGGCGCAATTCGGTGGCGATGCCGTGGTCGGGGCGGAACCCGGTCGCGGAGACGACCCGGTCGCCGGTCAGGGTGCGCCCGCCGGCGGTGATCAGGGTGATGCCGTCGCCGTCGCGGCGCACGGTGTGCACGCCGAAGCCGGTGACCAGGGTGAGTTCGCCGGTGTCGACGAGGCTGTGCAGGCCGCTGCCGAGTGCGCCGCGGGCGGGTAGCTCGTCGGCGTCCTCGCCGCCGAACGCGCGCTGGGCGGAGCCGCCGCGGACGGCCCAGGTGATCCGGGTGCCGGACTCGGTCCGGGCCAGGCGGGCCAGGGCGAGCAGGGTGTTCGCGGCCGAGTGCCCGGAGCCGACCACGATGGTGTGCTTGCCGGCGTGGGCGGCGCGGTCCGCGCCGAGGACGTCGGGCAGGGCGTGGTCGATCAGGTCGGCGGCCTCGGGTTCGCCGTGGGCGGGCAGGCCGTCGGCGCCGAGGGGGTTCGGGGTCCGCCAGGTGCCGGAGGCGTCGATGATCGCGCTCGCGGTGATCTCGGTGCCGTCGGCGAGGCGGATGACGAAAGGCAGGTCGGCGCGGCCGGCGGTGCGGACGCGATCAGCACCGAGACGGCTGATCGCGGTCACCCGGGCGCCGAGGCGCAGTCGCGGGGCGATGGCGGGCAGTTTCGCGAGCGGTTCCAGGTAGAGGTCGGCGATCTGGCCGCCGGTGGGCAGGCCTGCGTCGTCGGGGGCGGTCCAGCCGGCGGCGTCGAGCAGGCGGCGAGCGGCGGCGTCGATGTCGTAGCGCCACGGGCTGAAGACGCCGACGTGCGCCCACTGCCGCACCGACGCGCCGACCTGGTCACCGGCTTCCAGGACCAGGAACGGGACGCCCTGCTCGTGCAGGTGCGCGGCGGCGGCCAGCCCGACCGGTCCGGCGCCGATGACGATCACCGGCAGCGCACGGTCCTGGCCGGTTGTCGAAGCGTCACTGTTCATCGCGGGTTCTCCTCGTCGAGCCGATGGTTTCGACATTTCTCGAATCCGATGATTGTCGAAGCCACGCTTGCACGCGGCTTCGACATCTGTCAACCTCGACGCATGTCGAAACAGTTGCCCGAGGCTCCTTGCTGCACGCCGATGGCGGCCGAGCGGATTCCGGCGGCGGCGTCCGCCACGCTCGCGCAGGCGTTCAAAGCGCTCGGTGACCCGATCCGGCTCCAGCTGATGTCGATGATCGCGTCCGCCCCGGGCGGAGAGATCTGCGTCTGCGACCTCACCCCGGCGTTCACGGTCTCCGGCACGACCATCTCGCACCACCTCAAGGTGCTGCGCGAAGCCGGCCTGATCGACGGCGAACGCCGCGCCAGCTGGGTCTACTACCGCCCCCGCCCCGAGCTGATGCGGCAGCTGTCCACCTTGCTCGCGGTCGACGACCTCGTGGCTTGACCCACCGGAAAGGGTCAGCATAAATTGAGTCAATGAACGGTGAGCTGCTGATGCGGGCACGCGTCCATGCCGCGCTCGGCGACCCGGCGCGACTGGCGATCATCGACGCGCTCACCCTCGGCGACGCCTCACCGGGAGAGATCGGCGCCGACCTGGGCATGCCCACCAACCTGGTCGCCCACCATGTCAAGGTCCTGCACGAGGCCGGTCTGATCGAGCGGACCCGTTCCGAGGGCGACCGCCGCCGCACCTACCTGCGACTGCGACCCGACGCCCTGGCGTCCCTGACTCCACCGCCGCTGCGTGACGCCGACCGCGTGGTGTTCGTCTGCACCCACAATGCGGCCCGCTCCCAGCTGGCCGCAGCGCTCTGGCGCGATCGGGTGGGCGGCGCGGTGGCCTCCGCCGGCACCCGGCCGGCCGCCCGGGTGCATCCCCGCGCCGTCACGGTGGCGCACCGGCACGGCCTCCGGCTGGACCCGGGCGCGACCGCGCACGTCAACGACGTCGTGCACGACGGGGACCTGGTCATCGCGGTCTGCGACAACGCTCACGAAGACCTCACCAGCACGGTCCGGCCGCAGCTGCACTGGTCGGTGCCCGACCCCGCCCGCGTCGACACCGACGAGGCGTTCGAGGCCGCGTACACCGACCTGGCCCGCCGCGTCGAGCGCATCGCTCCGATCACGCACCCGGCCACCGGCCGGGACTGACCGCAACCACCACCGGAGTCGACCTGTCATGTCTTCCATCGCGCTCTGGCGACGGCTGCTGGCCGAGTTCCTCGGCACCATGCTGCTGGTCACCGCCGTCGTCGGCTCCGGGATCATGGCGACGACGCTGTCGCCGGACGACGTGGGCTTGCAGCTGCTGGAGAACTCGATCGCCACCGCCTTCGCGCTCGCCGCACTGATCCTGACCTTCGGACCGGTCTCCGGCGCCCACTTCAACCCGGTCGTCACCGCCGCGGACTGGTTCCTCAACCGGCAGATCACGATCAGAGACCTCTTCGGGTACGCCGGAGCCCAGACCGCCGGGGCCATCGCCGGATCCGTCCTCGCCAACCTGATGTTCGACCTGGCGCCCGTCACGTTCTCGGCGAAGGAGCGCGCCGCCGGGAACCTGTGGCTCGGCGAGGTCGTCGCCACCGCCGGACTACTCCTGTTGATCTTCGCGCTCGGCCGGTCCGGCAAGTCCGCCCTCGCCCCCGCCGCGGTGGGCGCCTACATCGGCGCGGCGTACTGGTTCACCAGCAGCACCAGCTTCGCGAACCCGGCCGTCACCATCGGGCGGGCCTTCACCGACACGTTCGCCGGGATCGCCCCGGGCTCGGTGCCCGGCTTCATCGCCTTCCAGATCGTCGGCCTCCTCGTCGGCGCCGGCCTGCTGCCGGCCCTCTATCCCCGCGCCCCGCAGACCGCGGACGACATCGTCGTCGAGCACCCCGCGACCACCACCTGACCACCGCTCACCCCACCACCGCGGAGACCACCATGAGCGACACGAAGCCCACCGTCCTGTTCGTCTGCGTCCACAACGCCGGCCGCTCCCAGATGGCCGCCGGCTGGCTGCGCCACCTCGCCGGTGACCGCGTCGACGTCCGCTCCGCAGGCTCCGCGCCTGCCGAAACCATCAACCCGGCCGCCGTCGAAGCCATGAACGAGGTCGGCATCGACATCACCGGCCAGATCCCCGCCAAGCTGACCTGGGACGCCGCCCAGGAGTCCGACGTCATCATCACCATGGGTTGTGGCGACGCCTGCCCGGTCTTCCCCGGCAAACGCTACGAGGACTGGAGACTCGAAGACCCCGCCGGCAAGGGCGTCGACGCCGTCCGCCCGATCCGCGACGAGATCAAGACCCGTATCGAAGCGCTGCTCGCCGACCTGGCACCTTCCTCCTGACCTCCGCCGCGCCGCTCCCGCGCTGCGGGTCCGGGGCGGCGGGCGGTGGCCGGCGCGCTGACGGATACTGACCGGCGTGACGATCACGGCTCTGGTCTTCGACTTCGATGGTCTGCTCATGGACACCGAGACGACGCTGCTGGAGAGCTGGCGGTGGGAGTGGCGCCGGCACGGGCTGGAACTCGACCCCGGCGGGTTCTTCGCTGATCACGGCGGGGATGTGAACGAGGACCGCTACGCCGCGCTCGCCGCAGCGGTCGGCGCCGGATATGACCGGGACACCAGTCACACGCTGCGGCAGGCGTACCGGATGGGGTTGAACGCCGCCCTCAAGCCGGCGCCGGGCATCGAAGCCTGGCTGGCGCGGGGTGCCGAGCTGGGACTGCGGCTGGCCGTGGCGAGCAGTTCGCCGCTGTGGCATGTCGGCGCGATGCTGGACCAGGCGGGGCTGCGGGAGCGGTTCGACGTGATCGCGACCGGTGAGGAGGTGGCCGCGCACAAGCCGGATCCGGCCGTCTACCTGCTGGCGTTGCGACGACTGCGGATGACGCCGCAGCAGGCGGTCGCGTTCGAGGACACTCCTCACGGGGTGCGGGCGGCACAGGCCGCCGGCATGAAGAGCGTGGCCGTGCCGAACCCGCACGCCGACCACGCCCGGTTCGCCGAGGCCGACCTGCTGCTGTCCAGCGCCGCCGACCTCACCCTCGACGAGGTGCTCAGCAAGCTGGGAGGCTGATCTCGGCGCGGGTGCCACCGTCACCGGAGTGCAGGCGCAGCGAGCCGCCGGCCTGGCTGGCGATCTGCTGGGCGATGGAGAGGCCCAGCCCGGCGGTACGACTGCCCGTCTTCGTGGTGAAGAACGGCTCGAACGCCCGCCGCCGCACCTCCGGGGTCATCCCGCCGCCGGTGTCCACCAGCTCGATCCGGACCGTCGACGCGGGTCCCGCCGATGAGCAGATGGTCACGATGCCCCCGCGCGGCATGGCCTCGCAGGCGTTGCGGAACAGCACCTGCAGCAGCCGGTCCAGGGCGCGCCGATCGATGCTGACACACGGGGTGTCGGTGGCGAGGCGCGTGTCGACGAGGATGTCCGCGCCGCCTGCCTCCCGGGCGAACGCCCGCAGGAACCCGGTGACGTCCACCGCCGTCGGCTCGTTCACCTCGCTCCGGCCGAGCGCGAGCAGCCGGGCGGTCAGCTCGGCCGCGCGTTCCCCGCGCCGGGTCACCATGGCGAGGTCCTCCAGCAACCCGGTGGCGGTTCCCGCGGCGAGCCGGCCGGCGTCGCGGTCCTCGGTGATCGACGATCGGATCATCCGCAGGCAGCCGAGCATCGCGCCGACCACGTCGTCGAAGTCCTCGGCGACGCCGCCGGCCATCCGGCGCAGGCAGTCCATCCGGTCGGCGTCGTGGGCCGCGGCCTCCTCCTGCCGTCGTTTGATCTCCTGGGTGACCCGGTTCTCGGCGGCGACCACGTCGGAGATGTCGTCGACCATGACGACGGCGCCTTCGAGCAGGCTGTCGCCGAACGGGCGGAGGTGGACGCGCAGCCAGCGTTCGCCGTCGTCGCCACGGATCAGGTGGGTACGGAAACGGCGCTCCTCGCCGGGCAGCGCGCCGATCCGGTCGCCGGGTTCGAGGCAGATCTGCCAGCCGTCGCCGGTGAGGTCGGACGATCCGGTGATCTCGGTGAGGCGCGGATTGACGTAGACGGCGTGCCCGTCCGCGTCGAGCAGCGCGATCCCCACCGGTGACGCGGTCGCCATCGCCTCGAACTGCCGTTCGCTGTGCCGCAGGGCGTGCGTCTTCTCCACCAGTTTGGCGTTGACGGCCTTGCTGTGCACCCGGTCGAAGTCGACGGTCGCGCCGATGCTCACGTCGACCGGCCCGCTCCGGAGGACTTCGTCGACGGCGTCGAGCAGTTCGCTCGGGTCGGCGCTGCGCAGCACGACCCGCGACACCCCGTAGGTGTCGGCGAACGGCCGGGTCTCCGAGTCCAGGTAGTTCGCCGTGTAGAAGATGACCGGCGCGCGGGCGGCGAGGGGGTCGGCGCCGGTGCGCAGCCGATGGACCAGTTCGAGGCCGTCGATGCCGGGCATCAGCACGTCGGAGACGACCAGGTCGGGGTGCCGGTCCCGGACCACGTTGAGGGCGTCGATGCCGTCGCGGGCTTCGAGGACCTCATGGCCGCGACAGCTCAGCAGGGTGCTCATCACCTCGCGATTCACGGTGACGTCGTCGACGACGAGCACGGTGGCCATCTCGGTCCTCCTCGAAAAAGCAATCGTCCCTCTCCGGTTCGACCGGAAGGTGTGTAATGCGAAAGAAATGACCATGCAGATCGCGGCGGGTGTTCTCGCCCTGGTGACCGGACTTCCCACACTGGTGTGGGGCGCTCCGGAGCTGGGCGTCTGCCTGCTCGCGCTCGGCGCCGGTGCGATCACGATCGGCCGGGGCGCGGGAAGCCCGGTCTTCCCGGCGCTGGGGTTCATGAGCGCTCTGGCCGGGCTGCTGGTGGATCCGGATCCGGCGTCGCTCGGGTTCGCGCTGATCGCCGCCGCGCAGGCGCTGATCCTGGTGGCGGCGTCACGGCCGTGGGCGGTCCCGGCCGGTCAGGTCTGTGCCGTGGCGGCCGGCGGGATCAGTGTGCTGGGCTGCTACGGCGCTGTCTTCCAGGCGTCGTCGGTCGCGACCGTCCCCGGCCGGTGGGCGGTGTCGGTGCCGCTGGCCGGCGCGTCGTTCGGGCTGTCGCTGGCGGCGCTGGCCGACTCCCGGCAGATCGGGATCGCACGGCTGCTGTTCGGGCGTACCGTCAGCGCTCTTCTCACCCGCCGCCTCCTCGCGTCCTCACTGATCGTGCTCCCGATCGTGGGTCTCCTGCTGATCGCCGGGCAGAGCGCCGGCTGGTACGGCATCCATTTCCGGTACGCGATGCTCGTCGTGGCGGACGTGTTCCTGGTCGTGGTGGTGGGGCTGGTGACCGGCGCCCGGTTCGCCCGGATGGAGGCCGCCGACGTCGCCGCCCGCAAGGAGCTGCGTAAACGCGAGGGCATCGCGGCGATCATGCGGAACACGCCGACGGCCTTCTCGGTCAAGGGTCTCGACGGCCGCTATCTGGTCGCCTCCACCGCCTTCGAGCGGATGCACCACCTGACGCCGGGAGCGGCGATCGGGCTCGCCGACCGGGATCTGCACACTCCGGAGCGATTGGCGGAGATCGTACGCCGGGAGCGCGGTGTGCTGCGGTCCCGCGAAGCAGCGGTGTTCGAGGACGAACGCGATTCCCGGACGTTCGTCACCACCCTGTTCCCGATCAGCGACGAGACCGGCGAACCCGTCGCCGTCTGCAGCGGCATCACCGAGATCACCGAGGTGCGGCTCGCCGAGCGCAAGTTCAAGAGCCTGCTCGACGCCTCCCCGGAGGCCATGATCTGCGTGAACGCGGACGGCCGGATCGTCCTGGCGAACGCCCGCGCGCTGCGGGTCTTCCGGTACGACAGCGGCGAGCTCGTCGGCACCCCGATCGAGGCGCTCGTCCCGGCGGCCCGCCGTGCCGCGCACCTGACGCACCGGCGGGACTACCTCGCCGACCCGGCGCCCCGGCACATGGGCAAGGGGATGCGCCTCACCGCGGTCCGCAAGGACGGCACCGAGCTGCTGGTCGAGGTGAGCCTCGCGCCGATGGACAGCGAGAACGGCCCGGTCGTGTTCGCGGCGGTCCAGGACATCACCGCCGAGGTGGAGGCGGAGCAGCGGCTGCGGACCGAGCGCTCCCAGCTTCAGATGATCATCGAGGCGGCCTGCGACCCGTTCGTCAGCATGAACGACCGCGGCTGGATCACCGAGTTCAACGGGCAGGCCGAGCGGGTCTTCGGCTGGAAGCGCACCGAGGTGATCGGCCGGATGGTGGTCGGCACGATCGTACCGGCCCGCTACGGCGGTGTCCTGAAGCGGCTGCTCGGCGGCGGCTGGGACGTGCTGCTGGACCAGCCGACCGAGATGTTCGCGGCGCACCGGGACGGCACCGAGATCCCGGTCGAGCTGGCGTTGTGGCGGATCGAGCGGGATGGGCTGCCGACGTACCACGCCTTCCTCCGCGACATCACCGCGCGCCGCCAGACCGAGCTGGCCCTCGCCGAGGCTCGCGATCAGGCCATCGAGACGGCACGGCTGAAGTCACAGTTCCTGGCCTCGATGAGCCACGAGATCCGGACCCCGATGAACGGTGTGATCGGCTTGACCGGCCTCCTTCTGGACACTGCTCTCGACGAGCAGCAGCGCCGGTACGCCGAAGGCATCCGTGGCGCCGGGGCCGGACTCCTCTCGGTCATCAACGACATCCTCGACTTCTCCAAGCTCGAAGCCGGGAAGGTGGTGCCGGAGCGGGTCGACTTCGCGGTGGGCCGTCTCCTGGACGAGGTGGTGACGCTGCTCGACGACGGCACCCTGACCGTTCTCGCCGAATGCGATCCCCGGCTGCCGGCGACGCTGAGCGGCGACGCCGGCAAGCTGCGCCAGGTGCTGCTGAATCTGGTCGGGAACGCCGTCAAGTTCACCGAGAAGGGCCGGGTGACGGTCGGTGCGACGACGGTCGCTGACGGGCCGCCGCTGCGGGTGCGGTTCGCGGTGACCGACACCGGCATCGGGATCGAGGAGGCGAAGCTGCAGGCACTCTTCGAGCCGTTCACCCAGGCCGACGCGAGCACCACCCGGCGGTTCGGCGGCACCGGCCTCGGGCTGGCGATCTGCCAGGAGCTGGTGCACATCATGGGCGGCGAGATGACGGTCCGCAGCACCCCCGGCGTGGGCAGTACGTTCTCGTTCACCGTGCCGCTGTTCCCGGCCCTTGCTCCTCCGGCGCCGGCCGAACCGAAGGCGCCGGTCACCACGAAGAACCGCGGTCACGTCCTGCTCGTCGAGGACAACGAGATCAACCAGGTGGTGGCGCTCGGCCTGCTCACCCGGCTGGGCTGCACCGCCGACCTGGCCCCGGACGGCCGGACTGCCGTGGCGATGGCGGCCACCTCCCCGTACCGGGCGATCTTCATGGACTGCCAGATGCCGATCATGGACGGCTACACCGCCACCGAGGAGATCCGCCGTACCGGCTCGCACGTCCCGATCATCGCGATGACCGCCGGCGCGCTGGCCGAGGACAAGGCCCGCTGCCTGGCCGCCGGCATGGACTACCACATCGCCAAACCGCTGATACCGGCCGACATCGCCGCCGCCCTGGACCGGTGCGCGGAACCGCTCACCCAGCAGATCACCCAGCGCCTGGACCTGCTCCGCAAGGCCGCGCCCACCCTCGACGACGAGACGCTGAGCGGACTGCTGGGCCGGCTGGCCTCGCAGATCCCGGCCCTGGTCGACGACATCGGCCAGGCCCTCGCCATGGAGGACCGGGACGCGCTCGCCGAGGCGGCGCACCAGCTGAAGGGCGCCGCCGCGAACCTGGGCGCCCAGTCCCTCGCCGACGTCTGCGACCAGCTGGAGAATGCCGACCTGGAGACGGCCGTCGTCGCGGTCCCGGCCCTGAGGTCCGCGGCCGGCCACACCCTCGACGCGGTCGGCACCGTTCAGAGATCGATGTCGCCGCCGGCGACGGAGGTGGAAGCCCTCCCGGCCGCCTTCCGGACAGCCGGCTAGTCCAGCAACTCCACCCACCCCGCGGTGCCGTGCACGCGGATCCGCCGGCCGTCGGTGATCAGCGCGGTGGCGTTCTCCACGCCGACGACCGCGGGCAGTCCGTACTCCCGGGCGATCACCGCGCCGTGCGTCATCTGGCCACCCACCTCGGTGACCAGCCCGCTGACGCTGACGAACGCCGGTGTCCAGCTGGGATCGGTGTACGCGGTGACCAGGATGTCCCCGGGCTCCAGATCCGCCTCCGCCATGTCGTGCACGACCCGGGCCCGCCCCTCCACGGTTCCCGCCGAGACGGGCAGCCCGGCCAGCGCACCGGCCGGCAGATCGTCGCGGCGGTAGGCCCCGGTGAGCGCCTCGCCCTCGGAGGTCAGCACCCGCGGCGCGCTCAGCGTCAGATACGACCGGAACGCCGCCTTGCGCTCGCCGATGAGCCGCTCGTCGACCTGCCGCGTGCGCACCACATCCCGGAATTCCTCCAGCGTCAGATAGAACACGTCCTCCGGATCACGGAACATGCCGGCCTCGCTCAGCAGCGCCTTCTTGTAGACGAAATATCTGCTGACCAGGTGGTATTTGGGGTACTCGCGATAGCCGATGAACGTCCGTACCCGGTCGATCATCTGTTTCGTCTCGGCCGCTTTCGCCTCGCCGTCCGGCAGTTCACGAAGCCGGGCCAACACCGATTCCTCCTTGCGCAGCGCCTCCTGCCGGCCCTGCTCGAATCGGCGCGCACCCTCGCCCGGCGCCGCATTCCGCACATTGCTGAGAATCATCGGATAGAGGGCGTCCGGCTGCTCGCTCCACCGCGGCCGGGTGATGTCGATCTCGCCGACGCAGCGCATCCCGTAGTCGTCCAGATATCGGAGGATCGCCTCGTACGCGGCCCGGCCGCCGGTCACCTCGGGCAGCCGTTCCAGGGGGCCGTCGTCCTGCAGGAAAGCGACCACTGCGGGGTACGGCCGGATCACGTCGGCCACGTCGAGCAACGCCAACCCCATCGCGGACGTCACGTTCCCGGGGGCGGACTGGGTCAGCGTGTCCGCGACATTCTTCTCACCGAGCCACGCCGCCACGTGCTCGTTGAGCCACCAGGAGCCCTGCATTCCCGCCAGGATGGCCGGCATGTTCCGCGGATCGAACAGGATCTGGCGCATCTGCTGGATGTCGGTGATGACGAAGTCGAGCAGTTCCACACCGGTCTTCGTGGCGATGTCGCGCTTCAGTGTCTCCAGCGACGCCTCACGGGCCGCGACCAATTCCGCCACGATGGCCGGATCGTTCGGCAACGCCGTGTCATCCGGGCCGCCAGGGGCGCCGGGAAACGACACGTCCGACGACAGCGGCACGAAGTCCTTGCGATCCACGATGGTCTGCAGCGCATCGCCGATCAAGGGATCGGACCTTCCCAGCCCTTGTACGAGGGCAGCGCTGAGCCGTGGCGTCACGTCGACGAAGAGCCGCCCACCGGCATCGACCATGTGACCCGGTGACGTCGCCTTCCACACGGAGATGCCCAGCGGTTTCATCGCCTCGGTCATCATCTGCTGGTGGCCGACCGACACATAGACGTGGTTGGCGTCGTCGTCCACGACCGGGATCGGGAACAATGTGGTGATCGGCCGGCTCTGCACCACCGCGAATCCGTCCGCGTCCCGACACCACTCGATGTCCTGCGGGCTGCCGAAATGCGACTCGATCCGGCGGCCGAGCGCTGCCAGGCGTACGACATCGGGGTCTTTCAGAATGCCGCCGCCCGGAGCGGTCCTCCGATCGGTGACCACGCCGTCGCGCACTTGGTAGACGTCCGGGTTGACCAGGCCGGAAACGAGCGCCTCACCCAGACCGGCCACGGCGTCGATCGAGACGATCCGGCGATTCCCGGTGACCGGATCGGCCGTGAACATGACTCCCGCGGCCTGCGGAACAACCATCCGCTGCACGACCACGGCCATCCGCACGTCACTATCCGGAATCCCGTTCCGCTGCCGATAGGCGACCGCCCGTTCGGTGAACAGCGACGCCCAGCACTGCCGGATGCGGTCGAGAACCGCCTCTTCCCCGACGACGTTCAGATAGGAGTCGTGCTGCCCGGCGAACGACGTCTCCGCCGAATCCTCGGCCGTCGCACTGGACCGGACCGCATAGGCGGCATCCGGGTCGACTGCCAGTCTGATCGCCGCTTCGACATCGCCCGCATCCCCTTCATGGAGAACGCGCTCGAAAGCCTCCGTCGTCACACAGAATCCACCCGGAACCCGCACTCCCCCGATCCGGGAAAGCTCCCCGAGATTCGCCCCTTTACCGCCGGCCACCCCGGCCATCGTCCGATCGAGCTCCGCCAGATCCACGACGTAGCGGCTCACCCGCCCACCGTCCCCTCACCTCGACTCCGGCGATTGTGCAGGACAAATGGGGCCTTGCGGCAAGAACCCCCCTTTGCTATAGCTTAGAAGTGGAGGGGTGAGCCACAGGTCATCTGCGCGTCGTCAGGCCAGCGGTGGCCGGGCCGCCCAGGTGGAGTCCTCGGCGAACAGCCGGCTGCCGTCATCGGGGTGCAGCCACAGGTGATAGTCGGCGTGCCTGATGTAGCGGCCCGGGAAGTTGTACGACTCGAGCGAGATCCAGCCGGAACCGGACGAGGCGTTGCCGCCTCGGACGTAGAAGGTGGCGTCCTCGCGGTAGAGCCGGGAGCCGTCGGACTGGCTGATCTGCAGCCGGAAGCCCGAGTGCCGCAGGTAGAAGCTCGGATAGTTCTTGGAGCGCAGCGACACCCCGGCACCGGCCAGCCCGGGGACGAGCAGCCAGGTGGCGTCGTCGCGGTCCAGCTGGCTGGAGACCGTGGTCAGCTCACCGAGCGAGTTCCGGTGGCGGGCGAAATGCCCGGGGAAGTTGAAGGACTCCAGCGAATAGTTCCGTGAGAGCGGCAGGGCGGCGGCGGCCGGTGCGGCAGCGACGCCGAGGGCTGCCACCACGGAGACGACGGCGGCGAGCAGGACCCTCCATCGACGGGCCTTCCCTTGGCGCAACAGTGTCGACATGCGGTCCCCCCATCGAGCCGGCGAATTTGAGATGAGCATATGCCCGGCAAATCGGGTTAATCGGCAACAGCCGATAACTCATACATCTGACGCCTTCGACTCCAGATACCGCTGCTCAGGACGGCTGAGCGTGAGCCGCGCCGCCAGCCGATAGAACGTCACCGCCCGGGCACGATCACCGGCGAGCTCCAGCAGATGTGCCCGGACGGCAGCGGTCCGATGATGCCGGGCCAGCACCGGGTCACCGGAGACCTCGTCGAGAGCCGCCAGCCCCGCCTCCGGACCGGAGACCATCGCGAGTGCCACGATGCGGTTCAGCGTCACCATGGGGTTCGGGGAAAGAGCGTGCAGCATCCCGTACAAGGCAAGGATCTGCTCCCAATCGGTGTCCTCGGCCCGCGTCGCCTCATCGTGGATCGCCGCGATCGCGGCCTGCAGTTGGAAGGGACCGATCGGCGTCCGCTCCAGCGCGCCGGTGATGATCGAGACGCCTTCGGCGATGGCGGCGGCGTCCCAGCGCGTCCGATCCTGATCAGCGAGAGGGATCAACGACCCATCTTTTCCTGTACGCGCGGAGCGCCGTGCGTCGGTCAGCACCATCAGCGCGAGGAGTCCCGCCACCTCGCCATCGTCGGGCAGTCGCCGATGCAGCTGACGGGTCAGCCGGATCGCCTCCCGGGTCAGCTCCACCCGGTGCAGCGCGTCGCCGGAACTGGCCGTGTACCCCTCGTTGAAGAGCAGATAGAGCACGTGCAGGACCGGCGTGACCGATTCCGGCATGGTGAACCGGGCGCCACTCTCCCGGATCCGCTGCTTGGCCCGGCTGATCCGCTGCCCCACCGTCGACTCCGGCAGCAGCAGGGCCCGGGCGATCTCCGCGGTGGTGAGCCCGGCGACGGCACGCAGAGTGAGCGTCACCTGCGCCGGCACGCTCAGTGCGGGATGACAGCAGAGCTGCAGCAACGCCAGCTCGTCATCGCCGCGAACCTCCGGCTCGGGCTCCCGCCGCACCGCCTCCTCACGGCGCCGGCGCGCGGTCTCGGTGCGATGCAGCGACACCCGGCGCCGGCTCGCCACGGTGATCAGCCAGCCGCGCGGATGCTCCGGGATCCCGGTGCGCGGCCACTGCTCGCCGGCCGTGATCAGCGCTTCCTGCACGGCGTCCTCGCAGGCGTCGAAGTCGCCGTAGCGGCGCACCAGCGCGGCCAGGACCTGCGGCGCGCACTCGCGCAGCAGGTCCGGCAGCGCGGTCACAGATCCCATTGACTCATGTCGAGCACCGGGCGCACCTCGACCCTGGTGTATGCGGCGTCCGGCGCCTTCGCGGCCCACTCCACCGCCTCGTCCAGGCCGGCCACGTCGATCAGGTAGAAGCCGGCCAGGTGTTCCTTGACTTCGGCGTACGGGCCGTCGGACGTGATCGTCCGGCCGTCGCGCACCGAGACCTGGGTGGCCAGGGCCGGGTCACCCAGCCCTTCGCTCGCGACCAGCACCCCTGCTTCGCGCATCTTCTCGGTCAGCCGCAGGTGGCCGAGGCCGAAGTCGGTGCGCTGCTGGTCGGTCAGCGTCTCCCAGACGGCCAGGGACTGCGGGTTCGACTGGATCAGGATCACGTACTTCACGGATCTCCTCCTTCGCTCCTGCCATGGTGACGAAACCGGCCGCCCGGATTTCGACACCACGGCGGGACGGAGGTCAGTCGATCAGCCAGCCGGCCACCGACAGGCCGGCCGGGGTGAGCGAGAACGCCAGCGTCATGATCGTCACGACCAGGCCGCCGATCAGCGCGGCGAACAGGTTCCGGCGGCCCTTCGCGTACCCGACGATGAGCGTCAGCACCGAGGCGACCAGGCTGAACCCGAGCACCATCGGCGCCATGCCCACCGTCCACATGACCGGTTCCGCCCAGGCCCAGCCGGCGTAGACGTCCTCGGTCGCGGTGAACTGGTCGTCCACCGACGGGATGTACCAGAACCCGGAGAACTCCTTGGCGTGCGCGACCGCACTCGCGAAACAGACGGCGTACCAGGCGGCGTAGGCGAACTGGAAACCCGCGAGCAGCCACCCTTCGGTACGGGCCGGCTTACGTGCGGAGAGGCTTGCCGTGGCGGTCATCGCAGCATCCTGACATCCCGTTCCCCCGAAGGACAGAGGCAGCCGGTGGCGCGGGTGGATCACACTGTGGACGTGCGAGTGGTGACCCGGGCGGACAACGGCGAATGGGTGGTGTGGCGGGTCGGCCGCCGGCGGCTGGCCTGGCAACCGCAATATCGTAGCCGGGGCGGCGGTAGCGGCCTCGATCTCACCTGGTTCCAGGGCGAGTTCGCCGCGTTCATCGTGCTGCCGATCGTGGGCCTCATGCTGCTGTGGGGGGTGATGAACTGGCTCCTCGTGCTCCTGGCGACCGCCGTGGTGTGGCCGTGGCGGGCGATCACCGGGCGCTGGCTGGTGGTCGCGTACGTGACCGACACCGGTGGCGAGGAGTTCGACAGCCAGTGGGTGCAGGGCCGGTCGGCCGCCGACGAACTGGCCCGGCGGTGGGCGACCGAGATCGAACAACACGGGCGACCCACTACGGGGGCGGCCGGCCGGCGACCGATCCGACAGGCCGATGTCGAGGGCTGAGGACACGGCCTCGTCCTCGTCAGCAGCGACACCGAACCGGTGGCTGCGCCTTGCCACACTTGAACCGTGATCGATGCCTCGCCCGCGAGTGTCCTGGTCCTGAGTGCCTGCCTGGCGTTGGTCGCCCTCGTGAGTACCGGCGTGGTGCGACGTTGGGCGCGCCGCGGGGCGAATCCGCACCTGCGCGGTGAAGCGCTGGAACTCGCCTATGTCAACGGCGGTCCCCGGCTCGTGCTGTTCACCGGCTTGGCCGAGCTGCGCCGGCGCGGCCTCGTTCAGGCGGCGCCGCTGTGGCGCGGCGGTGGCGTCGAGCGGATCCCCGGGCCGGACCTGCCCGGTGACGTGCCGCCCCTGCTGCCCGCCCTGCTCGACGCCCTGCGGGAGTACGACCACGTGCCCGCGCTGCTCGCCGACGAGCGCCTTGCCGCCGAGGTGGACGAGATCGGCATCAGGGTGGTGCGGCGCGGGTGGCACCTCTCGGCCCGCACCAAGATGCGGGTCACCCGGTTCGCCCCGGGCTGGCTCGCCGCGCTCTGGTGCCTTGCCGCGTTCGCACTGACGCTGCCCGACTTCTCCGTGCCCGGCCGGTCCCTGCAGGCGCTCGGGCTGCTCGGCCTGGGCGCCTTCACGGCAATCGGCACGTACATCATCGTCGATCTTCCCCTGTCCACCCGCGCCGGGCGCGCTGCCCTGTGGCAGACCCGGGTGCCCACCGGTGACGAGTCGCTCCTGTACGAGATCGCCCTCGGGGGCCAGGCGGCGTTCTGGAGAGATGAGTCGGACTTCGCAAGCTCGGCCGGAGGCTCGCCGATCGACCCGAGCCCGTTCCCGCACCTCATGACCCACCGCGGTGATCTACGGCGGGGATGGATGCACGATCACTGAGGCGGCGATCTCACTGCGGGAAGAGGGTGAGGCCCGGGTTGCCGGCGATGGTCGCCAGCTGCTCCGGCGGAAGGGCGTCCGCCGTCGCCAGCACCAGGATCATCGTGCCGTCCCGCCGGTACGCGTCGGCCTGCACCCCCTGCCCGGAATCGACCGTCGTCACCACCGTCTCGTCCCCGGTGACCAGGTAGGAGCACTTCCAGTCGGCGCCGGTCGGGCACTGGGTGTCCGCCCGCCGGGCCGGGTACTCGTGGCCCGCGATGATCCGCACCTGCATCCGGCCGCCGCCGGGCAGGTTCACGAGGGTCTCGTACCGCAGCCGCTTGGTGTTCCAGGCGAACGTGTCGACCGGCGCGTCCAGGGCCTTCGCCAGAACCGCGGTGAGCCGCCGGGCCGCCGCACCACAGGACTCGGACGGCCGCGGCGCGGGATGCGACTGCTGCGGACCGGGTTCCGGCGTCGCCGTCAGGTCCACGGTGGGACAGACCGGGGCGGGCACGGCAGCGATCGTGACCGGGTGACGGTCCGGGGAGATCACCGCGAAGCCCACACCGACGGCCAGCACCGCCGCGGCGCCGCCGACCGCCCACCGGAGACGCCGGACCCGCCGCCGCTCCCCCGCGACCAGGCCGTCGACCGAGATGGCGCTCGGCGGGCCGTCCTGCGACGCGGCCCGCATCCACTCCGACATGTGCACCATCTCAAACCTCCTCAGCCACGAGCGCCGACCCGCCCAGCCGCGTCCGCAACGTCTCCAGCGCCCGCGCCGTCTGACTCTTCACCGTCCCGGTCGAGCAGCCCAGTTGCGCGGCCGTCTCCTCCACCGACAGGTCACAGAAGTACCGCAGCACCAGCACCGCCCTGCGGCGCGGCGGCAGTTCACCCAGCAGCGCCACGAACATCTGCCGATCGGCGACCGACTCCGGGCCGCCCGTCACCGGCCGGTCCGGGACCGCGACCATCGGCTGTTCACGCCGCCACGACCGGCGGCGCTCGTTCAGCATCGTGCGGACCAGGATCTGCCGGACGTACGCCTCGGGATGCTCCACCGCCGACACCCGCCCCCAATGCCGGTAGAGCCGGACCAGCGCGATCGACACGAGGTCGTCGGCGGCATGCCAGTCCCCGCACAACAGGTAGGCGGTCCGCCGCCAGCCGTCCATCCGGCCGGAGACGTACTCCCGGTACTCATCGACATCTGCCACGTCTTCTTCAACACGTCCCTTCGCCCGCCGGGTTGCCCACCCCTATCGAGAACCTTGCGGGGGTACGGGAAACTAACGCCGTGACCACCGCGCCGTCGACATATCCCTGTCCCCACTGCGGGACGGTGGCGTCGGCCGTGACCGGTTGCCCCGGCTGTGGCCGCGCCCCGGACGCCGACGCGCTCGAAGTGATGCGCCTCGACGCCGAGTTGACGGCTCTCCGTGGTGACCTCGACCGGGCGCAGGCCGTGGTGGTGTCGTTGCAGCGGCAGATCACGGACATGACGACGCAGCGGAACACCGTCGCTTTCCGGGTCACGGAGTCGGTTCGGGCGACTAAATCAGCAGAAGTACGGAAAAATCCGGCACCGACCGCCGTCCTCGGCCCGGGCGCTCATCCGTCTCAGGGCCCAGCTGCCTCGCCTGGGCTGGCTCCCTCACCTGGCCCGGCCGAGTCGAAGCTGAGCGCGCTGACCGTGCAGAACGTGCTCTTCGCCCTCGGCGGCCTGCTGCTCATCGTCGCCGCAGCCGTCTTCACCGCCGTGGCCTGGGCGCAGGTGGGCGTCACCGGCCGCGCCGCCATCCTCGCCGCCACGACCGCCGCCGTCCTGGCGGTTCCGCCGTTCGCGAAGCGGCGCGGCCTCACCGCAGCCGCCGAAACCCTGGCGGCCGTCGGCCTGCTGATGATCCTGCTCGACGCGTACGCCGCCTGGGCCGTCGACTTCCTGCAGGTCAGAAGCCTGGCACCGGAGGCGTACGCGGCAGCGGCCGGCGCCGTGACCGCCGCAGTGGCGTACGGCTACGGCAGGCTGACCGGCCTCCGCGGCCCGGCGATCGCGGCCCTGCTGATCTGCCAGCCGGTGCTACCCCTGCTGGCCGCCTCCGCCGACCCCGGCCCGACCGCCTGGTCACTCACCCTGACCGCCGTCACCGCCCTGAACGTGGCAGTCCTCCACCGCAGCGGCTTCGCACCGACGGGGCCGGCCGTGGTCGCCTACGTCTGCGGTTCCCTCGCCGCTGCCGTCTCCGCGCTGATCGCGATCGTGGACCTCGTCACCACCGCGGCAGAGGCGACCGCGCCGGAGGCGGCCTCTTCCGGTGGCGCGACCGGGGCAGCCGCTGCCGGTGGTGCGCTGGTGCTGGTCACCGCCGTGGTCACGGTCGCGGCCGTACTCGCCGGCAACCGCGTGGCGCAGACGATCGCCGCCGGTCTGCTCACCGTGGCCGTCGCGGTGGCGGCCGGAACATGGTCTCTCCTGGTAGGCGCCGGGCCGTCGTCGTCCGGAGTCCCGCGCCTCGCCACGGTCGCCCTGATCATCGCCGCGCTCGCCGCCGTCGTCCGGCCGCGCCTGCCCGAACCGGTCGGCAAGGGACCCCGGACAGCGGCGTTGCTGGTGACGGCCGTGCCCGCGCTGGGGTCGGCCGCCGCCGTGGCGGTCGGCGCGCTGCGGACTGCCGAAGCCGCCACGCCCCTGCTCGGCGCGCCGGCGAACGCGCGTGTGGACGGTCCCGGCTGGACGCTGATCGCGGCGGTGGTCGCGGTGCTCTGTTCGTACGGAATCCTCCTGGAAAGCCGGCACCGCACGGACCTGGCCCTGACCGCCCTGGCCGGGACCGCGCTGCTCGTGCCCGCGGCGTTCCATCTGCCCTGGTGGACCGCTGTGCCCCTGGGCCTGCTCACCGCCGCGGCAGCGCTCACGCTGATCGCCCGCGCCGCCACCGCACCGTGGCCGCTGTTCCGCCCGATCGTCGCCGCGCTACTGACCGCGCACGCGCTCGTCGTAGCTCTGGGTGATCCCGCGGTGGGCGCGACCGCCTTCACCACGCTCGCGTTGATCGGTTTCCTGACTTCCTTCCTGGTACGCCGGGAGCACCACCTCCTGGCCGCCACGTCAACGACGATCGCCCTGCTGGCCGTCCCCGCCGCGGTGTCGCTGACCCTCCTGGCCTTCGACGCGTCGCCGACGTGGCAGGTCAGGGCCCAATCGGTCATCGCCGTCCTGCTGCTGGCTGCTGCACGCGCCCTGCCCTGGCACCGCCCGCAGACCACCGTCGTAGCCCTGCTGATGTCAGCAGCCCTGCCCCTGACGGCCCTGACCGGCGACGATCCGGTAGCCCTCTACGCCGCGACCGCCCTCCTCCTGATCGCCACCACTCCCCTCACCCTGCGTGACACCACCGCCGTCGCCGTGGTGGCAGCGATCGTGCCGGTAACCGTGCTCCTCTTCGGGCTGGCACCCGAACTCTCCACCGTGCTGCTGAAGCCCTACACCGCACTGACCACCTTCTGGTCCGGCGAGGCGCCCGCAGCCGAAACCGCCCGCTGGTCTTCCCTGCTCGCCCTGCTGATGGTCACGGCCGCCGCCGCGCTGGTCGGATATCGATCAGCCGGACCACGGGCTGCCCTCTGGTGCGGGTCCCCTGTCGTCGCCGTCCTGGTTCCCCTGACCTTCGCCGCCTTCGAAGCACCGTGGCCGTCAGTGCTTCTCGCCGGCCTGGTCACCGGCCTCCTGGGCATCGTGGCCCTCATCATCCTGCCGTCCCCGATGGCGTGGACCGGTGTCGTCTTCGGGGCGCTCGCCGCTGCCGGGCTGGCGGGGACCACCGCTGTCCAGGGGGCGATGCTGGCCGGGTTTGCGCTGGTCACCGTCGCGGCGGTGGTGTGCGGGGTGGCCGGGCGCGGCGCAGCGGGACGGGTTGCCGGATGGGTGGGGGCGGGCGTCGGCACGGTCGTCACGGCGTACACGGCAAGCCGGATCTTGGATCTCGGAGCCGGCGCCGGACCGATCAGCGTGCTCGCCGCGGCCGCCGTCGTCGTCGCTCTCGAAGCGGTCCTCGCCGCACGCCGTCCGCGAGAAGCGCCCGCCGTGGCCGCCGTCGCTCACGCATCGGCGCTGGTCGCGCTCGTGATCGCCGGTACGCTCGGCCGCGCCGCCCTGATCGCCACTCTCTGGGCGGCGGTGCTCGGACTGCGAGCGCTGCGACCCGGTGAGATCCGCGCTGTCCGATTCCGATACGCCATCGCGGCCGCCGGGAGCGCACTGCTCGGCTGGTGGCTGCTCCTCGGCTCGCGGGATGTGCAGACGCCGGAGATCTACACGCTTCCGGCAGCGGCGTTCGCGCTCGGGGCCGGCTGGCTCGCCCGTCGTGGCCGGCCGGAGTTGCCGTCGTGGACCGCCTACGGGCCCGCCCTGGCCGTGGGTTTCCTGCCGACGCTCGCGGTGATCGTCGGTGACGAACCCGAATACCCGCGCCGCCTGCTGCTCGGCCTCGGCGCTCTCGCGGTCCTGCTGGCCGGCGCGCGGGCCCGGCTGCGAGCACCGGTCGTGGCCGGCGGTCTCATGCTGGCGCTGACCGCGTTGCACGAGCTGATCCAGGTGTGGGATTTCGTGCCACGGTGGGTGCCGCTCGCGGTCGGCGGCCTCCTGCTCGTCGGCGTAGCCACCACGATGGAACAGCGCCGCCGCGACCTGCTGCGACTGCGCACCGCCGTGGGCCGGATGAGCTGACCCCGGCTGAGCGGCCGGAGCCGGGTTCATGCCCGGATTTGTCGCTCTCCCGTACCGCCGCGGTCAGATCCAGCCTCGTTGGCGGGCCAGGCGGGCTGCCTCGTGACGGTTCGCGGCGCCGAGCTTCCCGGCGGCCGACGACAGATAGTTCCGGACCGTCCCCGCCGACAGCGACGCCCGGCGCGCGATCTCCTCGACCGGGGCGCCCGAGGCAGCCAGCTGGAGCACGTCGGCCTCCCGGGCGGTCAGCGGACTGTCGCCGGCACTGATCGCCTCGGCTGCCAGCTGGGGATCGACATAGCGTCCGCCGCCGTGGACGGTACGCACCACCATCGCCAGCTCGTCAGCGGAGACGGTCTTGGGCAGGAAGCCGCGGACACCGGCGGCGAGGGCCTGCTTCAGATGACCGGGCCGGCCGTGACTGGTGACGATCATGGTGCGGCAGGTGGGCACTTCGGCGCGGAGACGGTCGGCGACGGTCACGCCGTCCAGGTCGGGCATCTGCAGGTCGATCACCGCTACGTCCGGTTTCAGGGAGCGGGCCGCCGCGATCGCCTCGGCCCCGGTGGCTGCCTGACCGACGATGATCAGGTCGTCCTCGAGGGCGAGCAGCGCGGCCAGGGCTACCCGGATCAGGTGCTCGTCGTCGGCGAGCAGGATCCGGATCACGCCGGCTCCCCGGAGACCGGCAGCCGGACGGTCGCCGGCTCCCCGGAGATCGGCAGCCGGACGGTCGCCGGCTCCCCGGAGATCGGCAGCCGGACGGTCGCCGGCTCCCCGGAGATCGGCAGCCGGACGGTCACCTGGAAACGGTCCGGTTCGAGAGGGCCGGCCGTGACCGTGCCGCCGGCTTCGGTGACCCGCTCGACAAGACCGGTCAACCCGTTGCCGTGAGCGGCCCGAGCCGCGGGAGCACCGTCGTTGACGACGCTGAGCGTGACCGCCGAGGAGGCCTGGGAGAGCGAGATCGTGCAGGATGAGGCCTTGCTGTGCCGCAGCACGTTGGTGGTCGCCTCGCGGATCGCCCAGCCCAGCGTCGCCCCCGTCCGCTGGTCGAGCCCGCCGCCGTCGCCGATGACCCGGCAGGTGATGCCGGCGGCGTCGAGCAGGGAACGCGCACCGGCCAGTTCCTCGTCGAGGCGGGCCGTCCGCAGGCCGCTGACCACGGCACGCAGCTCGGTCAGCGAGTCCTGCGCGATGCGGCGCACTTCGAGCATCTCGTCGACGGCCTCGGGCCGTCCGCGTTTGCCGAGCTGAGCGGCGAGTTCGGCCTTGATGGCGACGACCGACAGGCTACGGCCGGCGACGTCGTGCAGATCGCGGGCGAACCGCAGCCGTTCCTCGGCCACCGCCAGTTCCGCCTTCACGTGCTGAGCCTCGTCGAGCTGCCAGACGATGTCCAGTGTCCAGACCGTCCACCGTTCGGTGCTCAGCACCGCGAACGGCACCAGCAGCAGCGCCAGGTGCGGCGCGAACGCCGAGCCGTCGGCGTAGATCGCCGGTCCGGCCGCGACCAGCCACCCGCCGAGCCCGATGGCGAGGACGGCCGGAGTGGTGACCATCGGATCGAGCGCGGCCAGAAGTGCGCAGAGTGGCGCGATGACCGTCAGAGCGCTGAAATCAGAGCCGGCGACGGCCACGGCCGCGATCGTCAGGACGACAGCGACCACGACGCGCCACCGCTGCTTCGGGCCTTTGCCGAGCCGGTAGTCGAGCGATTGATGGAGCAGCAGCCCCGCCGCGAGGGCCTGCCCGGCGGACAGCACCGCGGCCACCGTCGCGAGGCTGCCGCCGACCTGGCCGACCACCGCGAGCGGCACCGCGCCGAACAGCACGTAGAGCGAGGCGCGCATCGTCAGGTCGACGCGGGCGGCGCGCGAGGTCGGCATCATGGGCTCCAACCTATCGACGAGGTTCCCAGCGGAAGGCCCGCCGGACCCCGGCCAGCCCCGCCACGATCCAGCCGGCCGTGATCGCCAGCGGAAGCAGCGCCTCGGCGAACAGTGCGGTGAACCCGAGCGGCGCCGCCTCGCCGGTGGTGCCCAGCCAGCCGAGCCGCATCAGGTCCACGACCGGGCTCAGCGGCATCGCCTTGAGAACCGCCGTCACCGCGGCCGGGGCGTCGTCGAGGACCGGGTAGAGCATCGAGGCGAGCAGGCATCCCAGCAGCACCGGCAGCGTGGTGACCTGCGCCGACTCGGCGGTCCTGGTGAACACCGCGGACAGCGCCGCGAGCAGCACGAACACGACGATGCCACCGAGCGCGCCGGCCAGCAGCAGCGGCAGGTTGACCGGTACCGGCAGGCCGAGCAGCACCGCGCCGCCGACGACGAACGCGACCATCTGTCCGAGCGCCACCGCCACCATCGGGGCCGCGATGCCGGTCAGGATCGCGGCGTCGCCGAGCTCACCGGCCCGCAGCCGTTTGAGGACCCGTTCCTCGCGGCGGGCGACGTACGTGGTGACGAGGTTGTAGTAGACCGCCGCGAGCAGCACGAATCCCAGCAGCGACGTGACCACCAGCGCGGTCGACGACGTGCTGTCCACCTCGGCCAGCCCGGACGTGGCGATCGCGGCGGTCAGGATCACCGGCATGGCCAGGGCGCTGAACAGCGCGGTGCGGTTGCGGCCGAACAGTCTGAGCTCGGCGGCGCCGATCGACCGGATCCTCATGACGCGTCCGCCACGGCCAGGAACGCCTCTTCCAGGGACGCGGGACGCGCTTCGAGGCCGGCCAGTTCGACGTCGTGCCGGCGCGCCCAGGACAGGAGTTCGGTGAGAGTCGCCTGCAGGGCGTCGGTGTGGAGGGTCACGGGCTTGTCAGGAGTGTGCGAAGCCGGGTCCCTTCCGAGGGCTGCGGAGGTGCGCGCGAAGGGAGAGGGCAGGCGCACGCCCGAAGGCAGCCGGAACGTGATGCGCGCCGGGTGCCGCGCCACCACCTCGTCGGTCGAACCGGCAGCGACCACCTCACCGCCCTGCATGATCGCGATCCGGTCGGCGAGCTCCTGCGCCTCCTGCAGATAGTGCGTCGTGAGCAGCACGGTCACCCCGTCGGCGAGCAGCGCCCGCACCATCCGCCAGGCGTTGCGCCGGCTCTCCGGGTCGAGGCCGGTGGTCGGCTCGTCGAGCAGCAGCACCGCCGGACGGCCCAGCACCGCGAGCGCCAGATCGAGCCGCCGCCGTTCACCGCCGGACAGCTGCCGCACGAACACGTCCTCCCGGTGCCGCAGATCGACGAGCTCCAGCGCCTCGGCGACCGGCCGCGGATCGGTCAGCGTGCCCGCCCACATCGCGGCCGACTCGGTCACGGTCAGGTCCGGCGGCAGGCCACCCTCCTGCAACATGATCCCGAGCCGAGGGCGGATCAACCCCCTTTGCCGGTACGGGTCACAGCCCAGCACCCGCACCGTCCCCGCATCAGGCGCCCCGAACCCGGCGACCAGGTCCATCGTGGTCGTCTTGCCCGCCCCGTTCGTCCCGAGCAGCGCGAACAACTCCCCGCGCCGCACATCGAACGAGACCCCGCGCACCGCCTCGAACTCGCCGTACCGCCGGCGCACCCCGTCCACCTCGACGGCCGCCGATGTCGTTGTCGTCATGCCTCAAGTCTTCGGCCGGCCGCGTCCCGGCGGCAGTGCGCCCGTTCACGACTTCCGATGACAGATGTCATGCCGCCCACTCGGTAACGAGATCCTGCAACAATGCGGCGATGACGACGCGGGTTGCCATGTGGTCCGGGCCCAGGAACATCTCCACGGCCATGATGCGCAGCTTCGGCGCGCGGGCGGACACGGTGGCGGTGGACGAGCCGCTGTACGCGTACTACCTGGCAGCGACCGGCATCGACCACCCGGGGCGGGACGAGATCCTGGCCGGTCAGCCGCAACGCTGGCAGGACGTGGCCGCGCAGCTGACCGGGCCGTGCGACGCCGCGGTGCTCTACCAGAAGCACATGACCCATCATCTGCTGCCGGAGGTGGGCCGCGACTGGCTCGGATCGCTCACCCACGCGTTCCTGATCCGCGACCCGGCGCACGTGATCGCCTCGTACGCGAAGGTCCGCGGCGAGCCCACCCTCGACGATCTCGGCTACCCGCAGCAGCTGGAGATCTTCCGCGCGTCCGGCGGCCCGGTCGTCGACGCCGCCGATGTCCTGCGCGACCCGGCGAAGACGCTGACCCGCCTCTGCGAGGCCCTCGGCATCGGCTTCGACCCGGCCATGCTCGCCTGGGCGCCGGGCCCGCGCGCGGAGGACGGGGTGTGGGCCCCGCACTGGTACGCCTCGGTGCACGCGTCGACGGGTTTCGCCTCGTACGACCCGCGCCCGGCCGAGGTCCCGGACCGTCTGCGCGCCCTGGTCGAGGCGGCCCGGCCGTACTACGACGAGATGGCCGCCCACCGGCTCTGACGAACGACAGCCCGCAACCACCGCGCGACCCCACCGCCCCGCACGCGACGGGTTCCGCTCGGTTCCGACGAATACGAGTACATGAGCGAGAACGACCGCAAGAAGTACGACGCCAGCCTCTGGCACGTCGCCAACCCACGGCCGGCACCGGCCCGGGAGGCGCTCCGGGCTACGGCTCGGGGTGTTCGGCGGGTTCGTCCAGAAGGCGGACCCCGTTCGCGGCGGCGTGCTCCTGGTAGAGGCGGGCGATCCGGGACGTCACCGGCCCCACCTTCCCGGCGCCGATCTCGCGGCCGTCGATGACCGTGACCGCCGCGATCTCGCCCATCGTGCCGGTGCAGAAGACCTCGTCGGCCGTGTACATCTCGGCCAGCGAGATGTCCCGCACGGTCGCCGCGACGCCGTGTGCCGGCGCCAGCTTCAGCACCGTCTCGCGGGTGATCCCTTCCGGGCATGCCACGGTCCACGGCGTCACCAGGGCGCCGTCCACGACCGCGAACAGGTGGGTCGCGTTCGTCTCCGCCACGAAGCCGCGCTGGTCGAGCATCAGGGCGTCGTCGGCCCCCGCCGCCGTCGCCTCGATCTTGGCGAGGATGGAGTTCAGCAGGTTGGCGTGGTGGATCTTCGGGTCGAGGACGTCCGGGCCGGGGCGGCGCACACTCGACGTGGCGAGCCGCAGTCCGCTGGTGTCGTAGACGGGCGCCTTGAATTCGGCGAGGACGATGAGCGTGGGCCCGGACCGGTTGAGTCGTGGGTCCATCCCGCTGGTGACCTTCACGCCCCGGGTGAGCGTGAGCCGCACGTGCACTCCGTCGTACATCTGATTGGCCTTGAGCGTCGCGACCAGCGCATCCACCAGGAAGTCGTCGCCCGGGACATCGGTGAATCCGAGGGCGGTCGCCGAGCGCCGCAGCCGGGCCAGGTGCTCGGTCAGTCCGTAGATCGCGCCGCGGTACAGCCGCAGGCCCTCCCAGACCGCGTCGCCGCCCTGGACGACGGAGTCGAAGGGCGACAGGCCGGGCCGGCTGCGATGCAGCAGCTCCCCGTTGACCCAGTAACGGATGTCGTCGTTCCGCGAGTCGTACCGCTGCAGCATTCCTAGATCCTAAAGCCCTCTCCATGATCCGGACTGGTCCAACCAGTTGACGGGTTGAGGTGTGACGGGGCACACTGCCGCTCATGACTTTCGATCCGGCGCCGCGCCAATCGGTCTCCGACCACGTCTTCGGGCGCCTGCGGGACGCCGTGGTCCGCGGCCGGTACGCACCCGGCGACGCCCTGCCCAGCGAGCGCGACCTGGCAGCGACGTTCGAGGTCAACCGGCACGCGGTCCGGGAGGCGCTGCGCCGGCTGCAGCAGCTCGGACTCGTCAAGGTCAGCCAGGGCGGCGCCACCCGGGTCCTGGACTGGCGCAGCAACGCCGGACTGGACCTCGCCCTCGGCGCCGGGCAGGACGTGCTGCCGGTGGCCACCCTCGGGCGCGACGTCATGGAGATGCGCGCCTGCATCGGCGCGGACGCGGCCCGGCTCTCCGCGGTGCGCGCTGACGCGACCGGACGGCAGTCCATCGCCGCGGCGGTCGACGACTACGCGGCAGCGGTCCCCGATCTCGCGGCGATGGCCCAGGCCGACCTGGCGTTCTGGCGGAGGATCGTCGAGGCGTCCGGCAACATCGCGTACCTGCTGGCGTTCAACAGCCTCACCGGTGGTGAGCTCGCCGTCGTCCGGATGCCCGCCGACGAGCGGACGAGCGAACTGCTCGACGTCGCCGCCCACCGCGCCCTCGCCGAACTGATCGCGGCGGGCGACGCGGCCGGCGCGGAACGCGCGGCGCGAGCCCTCCTGGCCGCACCCACCCCCGCGAAAGAGATCGGAAACCCCCGATGATCCCTGCCGTCCTCTACGCCGTCCCCGCGTTCCTGCTGCTCATCGTCATGGAGGTCCTGTCGTTCCGGTTCCTGCCGGACGACGAGGAGCGCGGCTACGAGGCCCGCGACACCGCCACCAGCCTGTCGATGGGCCTGGGCAGCCAGATCATCGGCGTGCCGTGGAAGCTGTTCACCGCCGTGCTCTTCGCCGGCCTCTACGTGCTGAGCCCGCTGAAGCTGGACCCGGCCGACTGGTGGGTGTGGGTGCTGCTGTTCTTCGCCGACGACGTCGCCTACTACTGGTTCCACCGGCTGCATCACGAGGTGCGGGTGCTCTGGGCCGGGCACGTCGTGCACCATTCGAGCCAGTTCTTCAACTTCTCCACGGCACTGCGGCAGAGCTGGACGCCGATGACCGCGCTGCCGTTCTGGCTCGGGCTCGCGGCGCTCGGCTTCCCGCCGTGGATGATCTTCCTGCAGCAGTCGATCAGCCTGGCGTACCAGTTCTTCCTGCACACCGAACGCGTCGACAGGCTGCCCCGGCCGATCGAATGGTTCTTCAACACCCCGTCGCACCACCGGGTCCACCACGGGTCGAACGATCCCTATCTGGACCGCAACTACGGCGGCATCCTGATCATCTGGGATCGGCTGTTCGGCAGCTTCGAGCCGGAGGGCGAGCGGGTCCGCTTCGGTCTCACCACCAACATCGAGACCTACAACCCGATCAAGGTCGCGACCCACGAGTACGCCGCCATCTGGCGTGACATGAGGTCAGCGGCGAATTGGCGGCACCGTGCCGGGTACGTCTTCGGACGCCCGGGCTGGCAGCCGGCCGCATGACCGCCGTGGACGACCGCCCGACCGGCACCGCCACCCGCAGCCTGCCACTGACCCTGTTCGTCATGGCCGCCACCGTGGAGATCGTCGGTGTGGCCGCCGACCTGACCGTCCTGCAGTGGATCGCCAAGCCGCTGCTCGCACCCCTGCTGATCTGGCATCTGCTCCAGCACCGCCGCCCCGACCTGGTGACCGCGGCACTCGCCTTCGCCACACTCGGCGACGTCGCCCTGCTCATCCCCGGCCAGGCGCCGTTCCTGATCGGGATGCTCTTCTTCCTCGGTACGCAGATCTGCCTGCTCGTCGCGTTCCTCCGCCGCGCGAGACCGCGCCCGATCCCGTCAGCGGTGTTCGCGCTGCTCTGGGCCGCCGCCAACGCGCTGCTGTGGGGTTCGCTCGGCGCCCTGCGCGTCCCGGTGCTGCTCTACAGCCTGGCCCTCACCGCGATGGCCGCGGCGGCGACCGGCGTGAACCGCCTGGTGGCAGCGGGAGGAACCCTCTTCCTGATCTCCGACCTGCTGATCGGCCTGGACGCGGCCGGAACGACACTGCCGGCCCACGGCGTCCTGGTGATGTCGACATACGCCGCGGCCCTGGCCCTGATCACCGTCGGCTGGCTGCGCCCGTCACCGCCCCGGCCCTGAATCACCACCAGCCGGCTGCGCCCGTCACCGTCGCACTGACGCGCCGGCGCCCTCGGCCAGTGCGACCACCTCGGCGGCCGTCGCCATCGAGGTGTCGCCGGGAGTGGTCATGGTCAGGGCGCCGTGTGCTGCCCCGTATTCCAGCGCCACCTGGAGGGGATAGCCACTGAGCAGCCCGAATATCAGGCCTGATGCGAAGGAGTCGCCGGAACCCACGCGGTCGAGCACTTCCAGGCCGGGGCGGTCGGCCGCCTTCAGCATTCCCGTCGACGGCGACCAGGCGACGGCGCCGAAGTCGTTGCGGCTGGCACTGACGACGCGTCGCGAGGTGGTCGCCACGACCACCGAATCCGGATGTTTCCGGACGTCCCGCACTCCCAGCAACACGTCCGCCATCGGAAGCGAAATATCCGAATTATCGAGACTCGGGCGATAATTAACGTCGTAGGACACCACGGTCCCATACCGCCGCGCCGCAGCTGTCGCCTCCGCCACAACGGCGGCCGACGACGCCGACAAGCCCGCGAAGATGCCGCCGGTGTGCAGCCATCGGACCCCCTCGGCACCGAACAGGTGATCCCAGTCCACGTCACCGGGCTTCATCTGCGAGGCCGCCGAGTGACCACGATCGGACACACCGAGCGCCCCGCGGACGCCGAAGCCCCGCTCGGTGAAGTTCAGCCCGTTGCGCACCGCCCGGCCGACACCGTCGTACGGAACCCAGCGCACCAGCGATGTGTCCACCCCGCCGGTCAGCATGCAGTCCTCGACGAGCCGTCCCACCTCGTTGTCGGCGAGCGCCGTGACGATCGCCGTCCGCAGCCCGAAGACGCGTCGCAGCGCCCGGGCCACGTTGTACTCCCCGCCGCCCTCGGAGACCCGGAACGTCCGGGTGGTCCGCACCCGCCCCTCCCCCGGATCCAGGCGCAGCATCACCTCACCGAGGCTGACCAGGTCGTACCGGCAGGAGTCAGCGTCCCGCAGCCGCAGCGACGTCACGTACCCCTCCGACGAGTTCCCGGATCTCGTCGATCGGCGCCGAGCGGGGCACCATCCACGAGCCGCCGACCGCGAGCACCGACGGCAGCGCGAGGTAGTCCCCGGCGTTCGCCGCGGTGATCCCGCCGGTCGGCACGAAGCGCACGTCGGCGAAGACGGCGGCGAGGGCTGCCACGGCGGGCGCGCCTCCCGAGGTCGCGGCCGGGAAGAACTTGACGGCCTCCAGGCCGATCTCCAGCGCGGCCAGGACCTCCGTCGCCGTCGACACCCCCGGGAGTACGGGTAACCCGAGCATCCGGCACCGCTCCACCACGGCGCGGGACAGTCCCGGGCAGACGGCGAACCGGGCGCCCGCCTGCGCGGCGGCGGTCGCCTGATCGGGGGTGAGCACGGTGCCCGCCCCGACGAGCAGATCACGGTTGCGGGCCATCGTCGCGATCGCGTCGAGGGCGGCCGGTGTCCGCAGGGTGACCTCGGCGATCGGCACGCCGCCGCCGACGAGCGCGCGACCCAGGTCGGCGGCGCGGGTGGCGTCGTCGAGCACGACGACCGGGATGACCGGATGCCCTTCGAGGAGCTTCACTGGATCACCTTCTCCAGCGCTGCCACCGGGCCCGCCTCGCGGATGGCGCGCACGTGCTCGTCGATCTCGGCGGCGAGCCGGGGGTGGTCGTCGGCGAACGACGGGTGGGACGTGTCCCGTACCGGATAGTCCTGGAACTCCCCGGCACGTCCCAGCAGCAGGCAGGCCAGGGCGAAGACGGTCAGTGGCGCCCCCTCGCCGGCCGCCCATCGGTCCAGGACGACGGGCAGATTGCGGGTCTGCCACTTGGACAGCGCGTTCAGGGCGATGTCGGCCAGCCGGTGGTCGAGCGCGGGATTGCCGAACCGTTCCATCGTCGCGGCCGCGAACGCCGGGGCGTCGTCCGGCAGGGTCGGCAGGACCTCGTCGTCGAGCAGCCGGCGCAGGTACTCCCGGGCGATCGGGTGCCGGACGGCGTCCGCCACGGTCGTGCAGCCGAGCAGCGGGGCGACGGCGGCGAGGGCGGTGTGCGAGCCGTTGAGGATCCGCACCTTCTTCTCCCGGAAGACGCGGATCTCCGGTACGAACTCCAGCGGCAGCCCTGCTCGATCCAAGGGGAACTCCCGCCGCAGGACCGCATCCCCGGCGATCGCCCACAGCGCGTAGTGCTCACCCCGGACGCCCTCCGCGTCGCGGCCGGGCACGATCCGGTCGACGATCGTGTCGTAGAAGCGGCACGCCTGACCCACCCAGGCGGCGAAGTCCGCGCCGAGGACGGCGGCGTGGTGCAGCACCGCCTGTCGCAGCGCCCGCCCGTTGTCCTCGGTCAGCTCGCACGGCAGGAAGAGCAGGCCACGGTCCGGATCACCGGCGAAGTGCCGCCACCGCTCGTGCAGCAGGACCGCGATCTTCGCCGGGAACGACGCGGGCGGCGTGGCGGTCAGGTCCTCGCCGTCGACGACGACGATCCCGGCCTCGGTGGTGTTCGAGACGACCAGCCGCAGATCGCCGCCGCGCATCACGGCGAGGCAGCGTTCCCAGTCCGTGTAGGCGTCGACCGCCTCCTGGATCACGTCGACGTCGGTGACCTCGGTGAACGCCTCGCCGTCGCGCACCCCGTCGAGAACGACCCGGAACGGCTCGGCCGTCACCACCGACGACGAGGGCGTCACCTTGAACACGACGACTCCGTGATCGAGAACCCCCGATGCGTTGCCCTTCTGGATCATCCAGTCGGCGAAGCCCCGCAGAAAGTTACCGGCGCCGATCTGCAAGACCCGCACCGGCCTGAGCTGCCGTTCGATGACGAGGCCCCTTTCCACGGTGGACGCGCCCATCGGACCCGTGTGATGATGCGCCTGCAAACGTTCCCACAATTTCCAGCGCCGCGGAAGGGACCGCTCCCCGATGCCCGAAAGCCCCCTCCACCCCGATCGCGCGCGGCACCCGGTCCCCACCGCGGCTCCGGCTCGCGGTCTGCATCCCGACCGCGCCCTGCCTGCCGACCCGGCTCTCCGGGGCATCGCCAGGGAAATCTTCGCGGCCACGCGGGAACTGCCGATCGTGTCGATGCACGGGCACGTCGACGCCGCGGTGTTCGCCGGGAACGACGCGTTCGCCGACCCGGCCGCGCTCCTCGTCACGCCGGACCACTACCTCGTCCGGATGCTGCTGTCCCGCGGCGTACCCCATGACGCCCTCGGCGTACCGCGCCACGACGGCCGCCCGGTGGAGACCGACCCCCGCGCGATCTGGCGGACCTTCGCCGCGCACTGGAAGCTGTTCCGCGGCACCCCGACCCGGTTCTGGCTGGAACACGAACTCGCCGAGGTCTTCGGCATCGGCACGAAGCTGGGTCCGGAGACCGCCGACGCCGTCTACGACGAACTGGCCGCCAAGCTCGCCGAACCGCGATTCCGGCCGCGGGCCCTGCTCGACGCGTTCGCCATCGAGGTCATCTCGACGACGGACGCCGCCACGGCTTCGCTGACCGAGCACCGGACACTGGCCGCACAGGGCTGGGGTGAACGCATCGTCCCGACCTTCCGCCCTGATGCCCTGCTGGACGTGGCGAAGCCCGGCTGGCCGGCAGCGATCGCGGCGCTCGCAGCGGCCACCGGAACCGACATTTCCTCATACAGCGCCTTCATTGCCGCGATCGAACAGCGCCGCGCCGTCTTCAAGGCCGCCGGCGCCCGGGCCACGGATCACGGCCATCAGAGCGCCGACACCACGCCGCTCGCCCCCGCCGACGCCGCCCGGCTTTTCCGGTCGGCACTGAACCGGACGATCACCGCGCCCGAGGCCGCCGCCTTCCTCGCTCACCTGCTGTTCGAGATGGCCCGCATGTCCAGCGAGGACGGCCTCACCATGCAGCTGCACCCCGGTGTGCTGCGCGACTACGACCCGGCGGTGTTCGCCGCGCGCGGACCGGACGTCGGCTACGACATCCCGGTCCCGTCCGACTACACCCGATCACTGCGCCCTCTGCTGAACGCTTTCGGACACCACCCGAACCTCCGCCTGATCGTCTTCACCGTCGACGAGACTGCTTTCAGCCGCGAGCTGGCACCCCTCGCCGGCGTCTACCCGGCGATGCTGCTCGGCGCGCCGTGGTGGTTCCTGGATACGCCGGAGGGGATGCGCCGCTTCCGGGAGACGGTCACCGACACCGCGGGTTTCGCCAACACGGCCGGTTTCGTCGACGACACCCGAGCCTTCCTCTCCATCCCGGCCCGCCACGACCTGGCCCGCCGCATCGACGCCGGCCACCTCGCCCGCCTCGTCGCCGAGCACCGCCTGGACCTGGACGAGGCCATCGACACTGCCCGCGACCTGGCCTACGAGCTGCCGAAAGCCGCCTACCCGAAGCCGGCCACCGCTGCCTCCACCGCCTCGGCCTCCACCAGCGCCTCCACTTCCGCTCCCGCCTCCACTTCCGCTCCCGCCTCCGCTTCCGCTTCCGCTTCCGCTTCCGCTTCCGCTTCCGCGCGAGTTGACAGCACATCTCCCCATCGCACCGAGGTCGATGCCGCATGAGCCCTTCGCCGCTTGCTGAACACGCGCTGCTGCTCCACCCGGACGACGACGTCGCGGTCGCCCTGCGTGACCTGCCGCCGGGTCTCACCCTGACGCACGGCGGGCTGAGCGTTGCGGTCACGGCAGCGATCCCCCAAGGTCACAAGCTGGCGGTACGCGCGAAGCCCACCGGCGAGACAGTGACCAAATACGGTCAGGTCATCGGCCGGACGACAAGCCCCGTGCACCCGGGCGACCATGTGCACACCCACAACCTCACGATGGACTCCGTCAATCCGGTGTACGAGTTCGGCACCGGCCGGGTTCGCGTCCCACACAGCGGAGTCCTTCGTACATGGGAAGGCTTTGAACGCGCCGGAGGCGCCGTCGGAACGCGGAACTATGTCGGGATCGTGACCTCCGTCAACTGCTCGGCGTCGACCGCCCGGATGATCGCCGACCAGTTCCGCGGGCCGATCATGGATGCCTGGCCGAACGTCGACGGCGTGGTGGCGCTGACCCACGACTCCGGGTGCGGCATGGTGCCGTCGAGCGAGGGCGGCCAGATCCTGCGGCGGACGTTGCGCGGGTACGCCGCCCATCCGAACGTCGGCGCCGTCCTCGCCATCGGCCTGGGCTGCGAGATGCTGGCCGTGGACGCGCTGCTCGACGACCTGCCCGCCCCGGCCGACACCATCGTCGAACGCCTGATCATTCAGGACCAGGGTGGTGTGCGGGCGACCGTCCGCGCCGGCGTCACCGCGGTCCGCGCCCTGATCGAACAGCTGGACCAGCGCCGCCGCACCACCGTCCCGGCGTCACGGCTCATTCTCGGGCTGAACTGCGGCGGCTCGGACGGCTACTCCGGCATCACCGCGAACCCGGCCCTCGGCTACGCCTCCGACCTGCTGGTGGCGCAGGGCGCGACGACGGTGCTGGCCGAGACGCCGGAGGTGTTCGGCGCGGAGCATCTGCTGACCCGACGCGCCGTCGACGAGACGGTCGGCCGCAGACTGCTGGACCGGATCGCGTGGTGGCACTCCTATGTCGCAGCCGGCGGCGGCACCCTCGACAACAACCCGTCGCCGGGCAACAAGGCGGGCGGCCTCACCACGATCCTGGAGAAGTCGCTGGGCGCGGTCGCGAAGGGTGGGACGGCCGAGCTCACCGCCGTCTACGAATACGCCGAACCGATCACCGCCCCCGGCTTCACCTTCATGGACACGCCCGGCTACGACCCCGTCTCGGTGACCGGTCTCGTAGCCGGCGGCGCCACCCTGGTCTGCTTCACCACCGGCCGCGGCTCGGTCCTCGGCACCAAACCCGTCCCGACGTTGAAGGTCGCGACGAACACCGAGATGTACGAGCGGATGCGCGAGGACATGGACCTCGACGCCGGCCCCATCGCCACCGGTGACGCGACGGTGGAGGAGATCGGCGGCCAGATCTTCGAGGCGCTGCTGGAGGTGGCATCCGGCCGCATCACCGTGAGCGAGGACCTCGACCTGGGCCGCGACGAGTTCGTGCCGTGGCAGCTGGGAGCCGTCACCTGAGTTCACCGGGAAGGCGCCGGCTCGGCGGAGTGTGACCGGCCACTTAGGATGGCGATCATGTCATCGAGCCGGCTCGACCGTCAGTACGAAGCCAACGAGCACGCCGGGCTGGCGAAGCAGGCGTATACCGCCGACCGGCTGGACGAGGCGATCGCCCATATCGGCCGGGCGATCGCCGTCCTGCGGGCGCTGCTGGCCACGGAACCGGCCGACGCCCAGACAGAACGCCTGCTGGCCGGGCAGTTGGAGAACCGCGCGGGCATACTGGGCTCGCTGGGAAGCTACCCGCAGGCGATCGCCGACGCCTCGGAGGCGTTGCGGATCTACCAGCGGCTGGAGGCCGACTGGCCGTCCATGGCGGCGTTGCGGGCCACCGCGCAGGGAAGGCTGGGACGCATGCTCGCCTTCGCCGGCCCGCAAGCCGATGCGACCGCCGGGTCCGCCCGGGAGCACGCGGCGGCCGCCGTGCGCACCTACCGGGAGCTGGTGGCTACGGACCCCGCACAGCGCAGCGGGCTGGCCCACATGTGCCGCCTCGAAGGTGATGTGCTGCTCGTCCTCGACGGGGCCGCCTCGTCCGGCTCCCTCGCGGCCTACGCGGCCGCCGTCGCCGCCTTCCGTGAGCTGGGCCCGCAGCTGTCCGACCCGGACCAGCGCGTATTCGCCGAGGCGGCGCTGCGCCTGGCGTACGGGCTGGGCGAGGCGGAGCGACTCGACGAGGCCCACGACGCCGCGCGGGAGGCGGTGGAGCAGCAACAAGCGCTGGCGGCCGGCGGTGACGGGGCGAATGCCGACTACGTCCGCGCTCTGTACCTGCTGGGTACGCTCGGGCGGGAGCTGGACGACCCGGAGGGCGAGCAGAGCTTGGTTGACGCCGCTTACGTGATCTCGGTGATGACGCTGGACGGCAAACCCTTGCCCGCGGACGTCGCCGCGATGCGCGATCAACTCGAAGGAGTGTGAGAGACGCCCTGGCTATCGCCGACCGTCTCGCCGAAGGGATCGTCTCGGTGCTCGGGGCGGACGTCCGCTCGGTCATCCTGCACGGCTCGCTCGCGACCGGCGACTTCCGGCCCGGGCGCAGCGACATCGACCTTCTGGTCATCACCGACGGCGGGGTCACCCGGGAGCAGGCTTTCGCGCTGCGTGACCTCCTCTCCCCCGAGCCGGTCGACCTCCATGTGGTGACCTCCGCGGTCGCCGGCAAGCCGTCCCGCTCGCCCGCCGTGGAGGTCTATCTCGGTCACGGTGACTTCTCGGACGGCATCGCGGCCGACGCCGACCTGCCGACCGAACTGTCGGTGGCCCGCGCGCACGGCCGCGCCCTGTACGGCCCGGAGCCGTCCACCGTGATCGCGCCCATCCCCGACCACTGGATCGTGGAGCGCGGGCGGCACTGGCTACGCACGTGGCAGTCGCTGACCGGCGACGCCGAGCATGCCGCGTTCATGGTGCTGACCGCCTGCCGCATCTGGCGGTTCGCCGCCGAGGGGACGCACTGCTCGAAACCGGAGGCGGCCCGGTGGGCGCTGGCCCGGGACCCGTCTCTCACCGCCGTGGGTCAGGCCCTGCGCCCGCCCGCCACCATCGACGAGGCAGCGATCGGCGCCGTGCTGGAGGCCGCCCTGGCAGCGACGTCACGTGAGGCGGCGGCGGATCCACCACAGTGAGAGGGCGGACAGTGCTCCGGTCAGCGCGATGAGAACCCCGAACTCCCGCCACTGCAGCATCCAGAATTGACTGCCGGGTACGTACACCACCTTCTGGCTGAGGTTCTGCGACTCCAGCCAGACCGGGCACGTCCGGTGGTCGTCCGGCGCGTCCGGGCCGCAGACCGCCGGGTCGGCCGGGCCGGTGAACTCGGCGCCGGATGCGGTGATCACGGTGCTCGACAGGATCCAGGCGTTCCTGATCGACGGCTCGACGTGCAGCGTGATCTCGTGGGTGCTGCCGTTCATCGAGATGCCGTACCGGCCCCGCACGTCCAGCGGGACCGTCACGGTGATCGGGTCGGCCAGCAACGGGCGGACCACCAGCGGGCCGGCGATCTGCAGGCCGGCGACGACGAGCAGGGTGACCGCCATCGCGGCGACGGTCCGGCGCAGCAGGAGACCGGCGGTCACGCCGACGACGAACGCGAGGAGGGCGTACCCGACCGGCACGAGACCGCGGGCGCCGAAGACCAGCGGGTTGAGCCGGTCCCCGGAGGCCGCGTCGATCAGCGTTGCCCAGCGGCTCAGTGCCAGGCTGAGCAGCCCGGTGCCGAGCGCGGCGGCCAGGCCGACGACGCCCAGCTTGACGAGCAGCCAGCGGCCCCGGCTCACCGACTGGCTGAAGACCATCCGGTACGTCCCGGTCTCCAGTTCGCGGGCGACCAGCGGCGCACCCCAGAAGAGACCCAGCAGCACTGGGACCAGCACCAGGATCACGACGGCCGCCTTGTTGAGGTCGCCGGCCACCTCCGGTTGCAGCAGGTCCATGAAGTTCGCCGCGGCGGCCGCGCAGGCGTCCGTCGTACAGCCGTGATAGCCGGCCTGTGCCGCGAGGCCGGTCACCTGCGTCCAGGTCAGCGCCAAGCCGGCCAGCAGCGCCAGCAGCAGCGCGCCGGAGATCAGGGCCGACGCCCGGAACTGCCGCCAGGTCAACCAGATCATCGCTGCCCCTCCAGGATCCGCTCGGTCCCGTTCGTCTCGCCGCCGCTCATGTACGCCAGCACGATGTCCTCCAGGCTCAGCCGATCCACCTGCCACGACGGGTCGTCGATCGGGGCGGTGCTGCGGACGACCAGGGTGGACTGCACGTCGGTGTGACTCTGGTCGATCACCGCCCGGCCGGGGCCCGGATCCGGGTCGCGGCGCGGCCCCACCAGGCGGTGATGGGTGGCGAGCAGCTCGTCGACGTCGCCGGCCACCCGTACCCGGGAAGCGACCAGGACGACCAGGTGATCGCAGACCCGTTCCAGGTCGGCAACGAGGTGCGAGGACATCACGATGCTGATGCCGTTCTCCGCGGCCAGCTCCATCAGCCCCTGCAGGAAGTTGCGCCGCGCGAGCGGGTCGAGCGCTGCCACCGGCTCGTCGAGCAGCAGCAGGTCCGGCCGTTTCGCGGCGGCGACGGTCAGCGCCAGCTGGGCCCGCTGGCCACCGGAGAGCCGGCCCGCCCTCTGCGTCGGGTCGAGGCCGACCTGGCTGATCCGGCGCAGGGCCAGCGCGTCGTCCCAGGACGGGTTGAGGTGCGCGCCCATCCGCAGGTGCTCGGCAACCGTCAGTCCGGCGTAGACCGGGGTGTCCTGGGCGACGAAGCCGACCCGTGGCGATCCGCTGACCGGCCGCTCACCGAGGACCTCGATCCGCCCCGCGGTCGGATCGAGGAGCCCGCAGGCCAGCTGGAGCAGGGTGGACTTGCCGGCGCCGTTCGGGCCGACCAGGCCGGTGACATGGCCGGCCGGGATGTCGAGGGTGCAACCGGACAGCGCGGTACGCCGGCCGTACCGCTTGGTCAGGTCCTCGGCGAGAAGCGCGCTAGTCATGCCCGGGCCTCCGAAAAGGCCCGGAACGTGCTGAGGAACAGCGCCTCGATGCTCTCGTCGGCGAGGCCGGCCTCCCGTGCCTCGGACAGCCAGCGCTCCAGGCCCTCGCGCAACGGCTCGTGCTTGTCGAGCGAGTCGCCGGCGAGGGTGCGGGTGACGAACGTGCCGAGGCCGGGGCGGGCGGTGACCAGGCCTTCGTACTCCAGTTCGCGGTACGCCTTCGACACCGTGTTCGGGTTGATCGCGACCTGCGCCACCACCTCCTTCACGGTGGGCAGCTTGTCGCCTTCGTGGAGGACGCCCAGGCGGAGCGCGTGGCGCACCTGCTGAATCAACTGCATGTAGGGAGCAATGCCGGACCGCGAGTCCAGGTGGAACTCGATCATTCTCGCCACCTCATTTAACTAGTTTCCTAGCACAATAGGGGTGTCGAGAGTGGAACGCTAGGATCCGGGCCCATGTATGCGCTGTACGCCTGGGGAAATTTCATCTACGAGGTAGGGCTCGACCGAGGGCCCGAGTGGCTCGATCCGGCCGTGCTGAGCGGTGAGCGGAGCTTCATCAACGACAGCCTGACCATCCTCGACACCGGTCCGCTGCTCGTCGACGGACCGGGAACGATCTACGAAGTGGACGACGAGTTGATCGAGGGCCGCGAGCTGGCCGGCCGCGACCTGACCGACACGGACTGGCGCGTCGCCGCGATCCGGGTACTGACCGACGGCACCCGGGAGGACGCGCTGCGGATCACCGCCGGCATCGAGGAGGAGAACGACTTCTCCGTCGACGAGTCGCCGGCCGAGAGCCCTCTCGACTTCTTCGGCGAGGCCGTCACCACCTGGGAGGACGAGCACGGCCAATGGGACATGGTCCTGCTCAAGCTGCCGGACTGACGACCCCCCGGCGCTCGCCGGAGGTCACCCTCCGGCCAGTCCTGACGACGCCCGGACGACGAGTCCCGTCGGGAGGGTGACCTCACGCTCCCTCACCGTCGACGCCGGCTTGCCCGCTCGCAGCAGGACCTCCAGCGCGGCGGCGCCCGCCCGGCCCTTCGGCACCGCGACGGTGGTCAGCGGCGGATGGCTCATCGCGGCCAGGCTGATGTCGTCGTAGCCCACCACGCTGATCTGATCGGGAACGGACACGCCCCGAGCGGCGAGGCGGTGCAGCAGGCCCATCGCGACCAGATCGTTGTACGCCAGGACCGCCGTGGCCGGACTGGCCAGCACCAGATCGCCCGCGAGCACGCCGCCCTCGAACGTCGGCGCCACCGAGCCGAACCGCAGAATCTCGTACTCCCCCAGCGCGGACAGTCTCTGGTGCCCGGCCCACGACTCGTCCGGCCCGGCCAGGAACGCGATCTGCCGATGCCCGAGCGCCCGCAGGTGGTCGATCGCCTGACGGGTGCCCGCGGCGATGTCGGCCGAGATCGACAGCATGCCCGGAACCTGCCGATGCACCAGAACCGTGGTGTCCGGGTCGGCGGCCTCCAGCAGCTCGGCGTCGGTGGCCCGCGGCGAGCACAGCAGCACCCCGTCGGTGTTGCGGCCCAGCATGGCGAGCGCCTCCAGCTCGGCCGACACGTCCTCGTCGGTGTCGGTGATGAACACGCCGCAGTCGACCGCCCGCGCCCGGGCCGTCACACCCTTGGCGACATCGGCGAAGAACGGGTTACGCAGATCGGGGACGATCAGGCCGTAGTTCCCGGTACGCCCGGTGATCAGCCCTCGGGCCGTCCGGTTGGGCCGGTAACCCAGCCGCTCCGCCGCGGCGATCACGGTCGCCCTGGTCGCCGGGCTGACACTCCCACCGGTGAGCGCCCGCGACACGGTCGACACCGACACCCCCGCCGCGTCCGCGACGTCGTGCACGGTTGTGCGCACCGAGCTCTCCCTCACCAGCGCCGTACGTATCGGCCGCCAGCATATCGGGAGGTGAGCCCCATTGACACAACCTGGAAATTCTCTGCATACGTTCCCACCCGCCGTCCCGGCAGCGGCGGATCACATGGTCAGCGCGTCAATCGACGGCCGGATCGCTGAGGGCGGGGCGGGCGATGATCGCTGCGGTGAGGGCCACTGCCAGCAGGACGGCGCCGAGCCAGGTGCAGCCGTAGCCCCAGGTGACGCTCAGACCCCAGAACGGCTGGTGGGTCGGCTCGGTCAATGACGACTCGGCGGCGAAGGCGACCACTCCCATGAGCGTCGCCGGGAGCAGGAGGACCAGGGATGCCACCAGCGCGCTGATACTGGTGGCACGGGCGGCGCCACCCGCCGACCGGGTACGGGTGTTCGCCCAGCCGAGGACCAGCCACGCCAGCAGCCCGCCACCGATCCAGGCCGCCAGGCCGGTCGCGGTGAGCCACCACGGCGGCTGCCGGGTCAGCTCGGCCGACGTCCAGAACTGGCCGGCCGGAGTGTCGAGCGGATTCGCCGCCGCCTCCAGATCCAGGTAGAGGCCGTCCTTCGAGGCCACGAGCCGGTGGCCGGTCACGTCCATCGTGTCGGTCGCGACGTCGATCGCGCCGGTCGGCGAGATGTCGTGCACCTTCCAGCCGGCGCCGGTCAGCCGCCGCGCGGTCTCCGCGGTCCACGCCTGGTACGCGCCGGGGACGTACATGGCGACCGGGGAGAAGTCGTAGCGGGCGTACTCGAAGTCCTCGTCGTGGCCGCCGAGCCCACCCCGTCCCATCACGTCGAACAGCACGCCGTCAGCGGACAGCTCACCCTCGACCGGCCAGCCGGGATAGACCGCCTCGGTGATCTCGGCGAGCCGCTCCCCCGACGGGTAGGCCGGGACCGCCTCCCAGGCTGCCCGGGTGGTCACCGCCGCCGCGAAGAAACCACAGGTCAACGCCGTCAGCAGGACTGCCGCCCGATACGCCCAGGAGTGGCCGCCGCGGGGTTCCGGCGAGGGCTTCGGCCACACGGAGCTGTCGACGTACAGGGCATGGTCTTGATCTTTAATGATCGAAATCCTCCTCCGGTCAGCCGGATGGCATCGGTCGACGGCGTGATTCTGACAGCCGAACGGGCCGGTGGAAATGCCCTGACGCTCGACCGCGGGTGCGTGCCCTCCAGCGCGAAGCTCGACAGGATGCTGTCTCCACCGAATTTCGAGGAGACGCTTCATGCGCAGACTGCTCGGCACCGTTGCCGCGATCGCCATCACCCTCGGCGGGACCCTCGCCGCGGCGAGCCCGGCCCAGGCGGCGCCCGCGCTGCGGTTCCACAGCGCACAGTACGACTCACCGGGCAAGGACACACGCAGCAACAAGTCCCGCAACGCGGAGTGGATCGCACTGGTCAACACCGGCAAGAAGGCCGTCAGCCTCAAGGGCTGGTCGATCAAGGAGAAGGGCGGCCGGGTCTACACGTTCGGCGCCGTCAGCATCCCCGGCAAGGGCGGCAAGATCTACCTGCACACCGGGAACGGCACCGACACCAAGACCCACGTGTACTGGAACAGCGGCAACTACATCTGGAACAACACCGGCGACAAGGCGACCCTCCGCAAGCCGAATAAGAAGACGCAGGACACCTGCTCCTGGGGCAACAAGAAGGGTCGTACGAAGGTAGCCTGCTGATCTTCCCGGTTGCCCTCGCCGCACGATGCGCCCGATCATCGGCGGGTGGGAATCGATCTCGAACTGGCTGACTGTGCCGCCGCCGGGTACCGCCTGGCGGTGTGCCGTCAAGCCGGACCCGTGTGCGCGCACGATCCGGACTGCGGGCAGGAGTACGCACGTCTCGTCGACGCGGCCGGTGAGCAGCGAGAGTTCCGGTACCGCCGGTTCGCCGACATCAACGAGACGATGCGGCTGCACGGAATGGCCGTCTTCACGCTCGACTCGAACGACCGCCGGCTGATCACCACGCGGCAGATCGACGAGGTGCTGGCCGCGTACGCGCTCGTGCCCTCCGCAACGAGAGCCGCGCTGGAATCCGATCCCAAGTGGGCGGCATGGCTCGACTGGCTGGCCCTGTCCCGGCGACACGGCGGCTTCGAGGCCGAATAGCTCTCGCGTTGAACCGTTCGCCCTCCCGCCGTGTATGCCTGGGCAACCGCACGGTGGGAGGGACCATCATGGCTGATCGCCTGACAGTCGACCTGGTACTGCTCGAATCCATCTCCGACCGGCTCCGCCGCTCCGGGACGTCGCTGCGGGCCACCGGTACCGGGGGCCCGCGGCGCGTCGACGCCGGCGAGGCCACCCCGATCTTCGCCGAACTCCTCGCCCGGCTCTCCCAGAGCTCGGCCGGCCTCGCCGCCGGACTGACCGAGGCTGGCCTGCGCGTCGCTGACGCGGGTCAGACGTACGCCTCGGAGGACTCCACTGCCGGACAGAGGATCAGCGGGGTGTTGTGATGCCGATCGAAACCCGTCTCGACGGTGACCCCGGCCAGATCTACTCGGCGGCCGGATGGCTCCAGGATCAGCTCGGCTTCGAAGTGCGGTCGAGCATCGAGACGCTACGTTCCACCGGCGCCGACGCGTCCGGCGGCTGGAGCGGCTCCGGCGGCATGGCCTTCAGCGGCCGCATGTCCCGCGCCGCCGCCCTGGCCGACACTCTGCACGGCGAGATCACGTCGACGGCCGGGACCTTCAACGAGTACGCCGACCAGCTCGCGTCCGCCCAGAGCCGGATGGCATCGGCCCGGGAGACGGCCGCGGCCGGCGGGCTCCCGGTCTCCGGCACGGTGATCCTGGAACCGGTGAACCCGTCGGCGCCCGACTATCCGCGGCAGGTGGCCGCCTACCAGTCCGCGGCCGGCCAGGTATCCGGCGCCCGGGCGTCGATGACCGCGGCTGTGCAATCTCTCCGCGCCCGCCAGTCATCGGCCGGCGGCGTCCCGCTCATCCGCTCCACCGACGTGGTCCGGTCGGGCGGCGCTGCGAAAACGAACGGTGCCGGTGGCTCTGTCGGAGGAGCTGCCGGCGGCATGGCTGCCGGACTCAGCGGCGCAGGCAGCGGAACCGGAGCCGCGGTTACCACGGGCGCCGATGGAATCGCCGGCGGGTTGAGTGCGGCCGGAGCCGGTGGTGAGGCCGACGCGGCGATCAAGCCCAACGGCGACGGCGTGATCAAGCCGAATGATGGGGCTCAGGCCGAGATCCGGGATGCCCGTCGGAACGATGATGCGGCGGTCGCTGCACCGAGCAAGCCGGCCGAAGGGGATTCCGGGCAAGCCGCTCCGAACAAACCGGCCGAGGGCGCTGATCAGGGAACCCGCACCGACACCAACGGCGCGGTCGGCGAGCGCGACGGATCAGGCACGGCCAACGGCACCATCAACGACCACGCCGCCACCGCACCGAACAAACCGACCGAAGACACCGACCACGGAACCCGCACCGACACCAACGACACCATCCGCGAACACGACGGATCAGGCACGGCCGACGGGACCGTCGACGACCACGCAGCCACGGAGGCGAACAAGCCCGCTGGCGGTGACGCGGCCGGTGGGCGGGTGCAGGAGAGGGAAGCGGACCGGGCCCGGCTCGCTGAGCGGTGACAGATGACAGATGACAGGCGGCCGCCGCGTCGGCGGCCGCCTGTTCTCGGTGTGGTCACGGGAGGCGGGGCTAGAAGTTGACGACCTGAGCGGTGGCTCGGACCTGGTGCACCAGATAGGACTGAAGGGCGCCGGCCGGCCCCGGAGTGCCCACGAAGGCCTGGGAGCGGTCGAAGGTCTCCACCACGAAGGTGGAGAACTCCGCGGTCTCGCCCATCGGGAGGCGGACCAGGGGAAGGACCACGGTCAGGGTACGGACGAACGCGTCCTCCGCCCGTTCCAAGGTCACGGTCACCAGCGAGCCCCCGCCCGGAGTGGGCACCCGCGTGATGTCGTCGTCCTCGAAGTTCAGATTCAGGGTGGCGTCTCGGTAGGACAGCAGCGGCACCCCCTTGATGCTCGAGCTCGCAAAGTTGATCTGCATCGGCCCGAGGATGTCGAAGAGATTGGCGTCGCTGAGGGTCCTCTTCTCGGTTGGCATGCCGTCAGGCTGCGACCGGAGAAGAGGTCAAGTCCATAGGCCTAACGGGGGCGGATGCCGTCCAGCGCCATGTGCAGGACCCGGTCCCGCTGGGCCTCGTCGACGAAGGCCGCTGACGTCAGGCCGGAGACCAGGCGCAACACGTCGTCGAAGCTGGTGTCGGGGCGGACCTCGCCGGCCTCCTGGGCGCGGATCATGAGGGGTTCGCCGGCTGTATACATCACGACACGGCAGGACCGGAACATCTCCGAGTCCCTGTTCAGGACGTCGATGATGGCGCGCTTCGTCACGGCGTACGCCACAAATCGCTGGAGCCAGGCCTGCAACGCCTCCCATGGTGGGAGGGCCGCGGCGGCCTCGGCGGCCTCGGCGAGCTGGTTGATCTCCTCGACGTACACCGCTTCGAAGAGGTCCTGCCGGGTCGGGAAGTTGCGGTAGAGCGTGCCGATGCCGACGCCGGCGCGCTTGGCGATCTCTTCGAGGGAGCCGTCGGCGCCGCGCTCACCGAACACGTCGCGGGCGGCGGCGAGCAGCGCGTCGAAGTTGCGCCGGGCGTCGGCGCGCTGGGGACGGCGCAGGGCGATCGTCATCGAGAGCCACCTCACATCCCGGAAAACCGATAGAACCGGAGGCATGCCTCCGTTAATGTGGAGGCATGCCTCGACTTTACCAGCCATCCCCCCGCGTGACCTTCGCGGTGCTGGCCGCGGCGGCTGCCGCGTTCTCACTGATGCAGTCACTGGTGACCCCGGTGCTGCCGACGATCCAGCAGGACCTGCACACCAGCACCGCCTCGGTCACCTGGGTGCTCACCGCCTGGCTGCTCGCCGCGTCGGTGGCCACGCCGCTGATGGGCCGCATCGCCGACACCATCGGCAAGGACCGCACGCTGCTGGTCGCGCTCGCCGCCATCGCCGTCGGCTGCCTGCTGGCCGCGCTCGCCCCGAACGTCGGCGTGCTGATCACCGCCCGGGTGATCCAGGGACTCGGCGGCGCGGTCTTCCCGATCTCGTTCGGCATCCTGCGCGACGAGTTCCCGCCGGCCCGGCTGGCGTCGGCGCTCGGCGTGCTCTCCGCCGTGATCGCGACCGGCAGCGGCATCGGCATCGTGCTGGCCGGCCCGATCGTCGGCGTGCTCGACTGGCGCTGGCTGTTCTGGATCCCGATGGCCGTCGTCACCGTCGTGACCGTGGTCGCCTGGCGGGTCATCCCGGCATCGCCGCGGCACGGCCAGGGCCGGATCAACTGGATCTCCGCCACGCTGCTGGCCGGTTGGCTCGTCGCCCTGCTGCTGCCGCTGTCGATGGGTAGGTCATGGGGGTGGGGCTCCGCCCGTACGATCGCGCTGTTCGCCCTGGCACTCGTCCTTGTCGCCGGATGGCTGGTCGCTGAACTGCGCGCGAAGGAACCGCTGATCGACATGCGGATGATGCGCCTGCCCGCCGTCTGGACCACCAACCTAGCCGCCCTGCTCTTCGGCGCCGCGATGTTCGGTGTGTTCGCCTTCCTGCCGCAGCTGCTGCAGGTGCCGGCGTCGACCGGCTACGGGTTCGGCATGAGCGTCACCGGCGCCGGCCTGCTGATGCTGCCGCTCATGGTGGCGATGGCGGTCTTCGGCTCGGTCAGCGGACCGCTCACGCGCTGGGTCAGCAACAAGGCGCAGCTGCTCTGGGGTTCCGCGATGGGCACGATCGCCTGTCTCTCGCTCGCCCTCGCGCACGACGAGAAGTGGATGGTCGCGCTCGCGGCCGGAGTGTTCGGTATCGGTCTCGGCCTCATCTACTCCTCGATGATCAACTTGATCGTGCGGAGCGTCCCGGCGCATCAGACCGGCGCCGCGAGCGGCATGAACACCAATATTCGTACGATCGGAGCATCGCTCGGAACGGCTCTCGTCAGCACGGTCGTCACCGGTCACACCGGCCCGGGCGGTCTGCCTGCCGAATCCGGATACACCCAGGCCTTCCTCCTGCTGGCCGTCGCCAGCGCGGCGGCGTTCGCCGTCGCCCTGCTGGTGCCGTCGGGACGCCGCAAGCCGGCCACCCGGCAGCCGGAGGTGCTCCCGGAGCTCTCCCCGGTCGAGGTCTGAGACGTCATCCGCGTCGGGGGATGCGAGGGTCCCCCGGCTGCGGATTCGATGTCCGGCATGGCATGGTGCTTCGCGATCGGCTCGCTCTTCTTCCTGGTCGGCCCCCTGGACGTGTACGCCGACCTGGTCGGTCCCACGGCCGACGCGGTCACCTTCTTCATCGGCTCGATCTTCTTCACCGCCGGCGGCTTCCTGCAGATCCGGAACTCGCGGAGCCGCGGCGAGCGGTGGGCCGCGGTCATCCAGTCGTTCGGCACGCTCTACTTCAACTTCTCGACGGCCCGGGCCATCGTGGTGACCACCTCCGACTCGGCGTACGACCACGTGGTCTGGCGGCCCGACCTGTTCGGATCGATCTGCTTCCTGATCTCCGGCGTGATCGGGCTGGCGGCGGCCGGCTGGCGCGGCTGGCAGCCGTACGTCAACCTGCTCGGCTGCGTGTTCTTCATGATCTCCGCGCTCGCCTCGTTCGTGTGGCCGTCGGACAGCACCGAGGTCAGCGGCACGGTCGCCGGTGTCAACACCTCCCTCGGCGCCGCCTGCTTCCTGATCTGCGCACTGGCGGGCCTGCGCACCTCAGGTTCATCCGGCAGGAGTGATGCGGCAGCAGGTGCTTCCCGGTGAGGGTTCCGGGGACGACACGGGAGGTTCGATGTCCAAGCCCGCCGCAGCGACCATCGAGACGCAGCACGAACACCTCGCCAAATCACTGCCGTTCCATGATCGGCAGGACTTCGCCGATGCGCGCCGCGGTCTGATCGCCGCTCCGGACCGGGTGCTGATCACCGGATCCGGCGACGAGCCGGTCTGGGACACCGGCACCTACGGGTTCCTCGCCGGCGAGGCCCCGGCCACCGTGAACCCGAGCCTGTGGCGCCAGTCCCAGCTCACCGCGGTGCACGGGCTGTTCGAGGTCGTGCCCGGCATCTATCAGGTGCGCGGCTACGACCTCTCCAACATCACCTTCATCGAGGGTACGGCCGGAGTGGTCGTGATCGACCCGCTGATCTCGGCGGAGACCGCTGCCGCGGCCCTGGCGCTCTACCGCGAGCACCGTGGCGACCGGCCGGTCACCGGTCTGCTCTACACGCACTCGCACGTGGACCACTTCGGCGGCGCCCGCGGCGTGCTCCCCGGCGACCTCGCGGACGGCGTTCCGGTCATCGCGCCGTCCGGGTTCGTCGAGCACACGGTCAGCGAGAACGTCTACGCCGGACCGGCGATGGCGCGGCGGGCCGCCTACATGTACGGCGCGGCTCTCCCCCGCGGGCCGCAGGGGCAGGTCGGAGCGGGTCTGGGCCAGACCACCTCGACCGGCACGGTGACGCTGATCCCGCCGACCACGTTCGTTGAGCGGACCGGCGAGGAGCTGACCGTCGACGGCGTACGGATGATCTTCCAGATGGCGCCGGGCAGCGAGGCGCCCTCGGAGATGCACTTCTACCTGCCCGATCACCGGGCGTTCTGCGCGGCCGAGAACGCGACCCACAACCTGCACAACATCCTGACGCTGCGCGGCGCCGAGGTACGCGACCCGCGCGCGTGGGCCGGATACCTCTCCGAGGCGATCGAGCTGTTCGGCGGCGACCTGGAGGTGGTGTTCGCGTCGCACCACTGGCCGACCTGGGGACGGCAGCGGGCCGTCGAGTTCCTGGGCCGGCAGCGGGACGTGTACGCGTACCTGCACGACCAGACCGTGCGCATGCTGAACGCCGGGCTGACCGGGCCGGAGATCGCCGAGGCCTTCCAGCTGCCGCCGGCGCTCGAGCAGACCTGGCACGCCCGCGGCTACTACGGCTCGTTCAGCCACAACGTCAAGGCGGTCTACCAGCGCTACCTCGGCTGGTACGACGGGAACCCGGCCCGGCTGTGGCCGCACCCGCCGGTCGAGGCCGCCCGCCGGTACGTCGACTTCATGGGCGGCGCCGACGTCGTGGTGGCGCGCGCCCGCCCCTACTTCGACGGCGGCGACTTCCGCTGGGTGGCCGAGGTGCTCAACCACGTGGTCTTCGCCGAACCCGATCACGCCGAGGCCCGGGCGCTGCTGGCCGACACGTACGAGCAGCTCGGCTACGGCTCGGAGAACGGCACCTGGCGCTGCGTCTACCTGACCGGCGCGTACGAGCTGCGGCACGGCAGCGTCGGCACCCCGGCGACGGCGGCGTCCGCTGACCTGGTCGCGGCGCTCACCCCGGAGCAGCTGTTCGACTCGTTCGCGATCCGGGTGAACGGCCCGCGTTGCTGGGACGACGTGGCCACCGTCGACGTCGACGTCACCGACCTCGGCGTCGTCTACCGGCTGACCCTCCGCAACGGAGTGCTGACCCACACGCGCGCCCCGCAGGCCGAGCCGGCCGCCGCGACCATCCGGGTGACCAGCGCCGAACTGCCCGGTCTGGGCCCGGCGACGCCGATCGAGGGTGACCCGGGCGCGCTGCGGACGCTGCTCGGCGCTCTCGACGCGCCCGACATCGACTTCGCCATCGTCACACCCTGACATTGGAGACGGACAATGCTGAAACGGACCAGGAACTCGTCGGAGACGCTCTCGATCGCGCCGCGGTTCGAGGTGCCGGACGGCTCGATCCCCCGGCTCGAGTTGCCGGCCGGTGAGCTGCCACCGGACACGGCGTACCAGATCGTGCACGACGAGCTGATGCTCGACGGCAACGCCCGGCTCAACGCCGCCACGTTCGTCACCACGTGGATGGAGCCGCAGGCCGACCGGCTGATGGCCGAGTGCTTCGACAAGAACATGATCGACAAGGACGAGTACCCGCAGACCGCGGAGATCGAGTCCCGCTGCGTGCACATCCTGAGCCGGCTCTGGAACGCACCCGAGGCGAACGAGGCGACCGGCTGCTCGACGACCGGGTCGAGCGAGGCCGCGATGCTGGGCGGCCTCGCCCTCAAACGGCGGTGGCAGCACCGCGGCGGCACCGGCAAGCCGAACATCGTCATGGGCATCAACGTGCAGGTGTGCTGGGAGAAGTTCGCCAACTACTGGGACGTGGAGATGCGGCTCGTCCCGATGGAGGGCGACCGGCTGCACCTGGACGCCGCGTCGGCGGTGGCGCTCTGCGACGAGAACACCATCGGTGTCGTGGCGATCCTCGGGTCCACGTTCGACGGTTCCTACGAGCCGGTCGCCGAGATCTGCGCGGCGCTCGACGCCTACCAGGAGCGCACCGGCATCGACATCCCGGTGCACGTCGACGGCGCGTCCGGGGCGTTCGTCGCGCCGTTCCTCGACCCCGAGCTGCAGTGGGACTTCCGGCTGCCCCGGGTCTCCTCGATCAACGTGTCCGGGCACAAGTACGGCCTGGTCTACCCTGGTGTCGGCTGGATCGTGTGGCGCGACGCCGCGGCATTGCCCGAGGATCTGATCTTCTGGGTGAACTACCTCGGCGACGACATGCCGACCTTCGCGCTGAACTTCTCCCGGCCCGGCGCCCAGGTGGTCGCGCAGTACTACAACTTCCTGCGGCTCGGCGTCGCCGGCTACACCCGGGTGCAGGGGTACTCGCGGGAGGTCGCCACCCGGCTGTCCGCCAAGATCGAGGACCTCGGGCCGTTCGAGCTGATCACCCGCGGCGACGAGCTGCCGGTCTTCGCCTTCAAGCTGCGCGACGACATCACGAACTACACGGTGTTCGACGTCTCCGAGGCGTTGCGGGCGCGCGGGTGGCAGGTTCCGGCGTACACCTTCCCCGCGAATCGCACCGACATCGCGGCGCTGCGCATCGTGGTCCGGCGCGGCTTCACCCACGATCTCGCCGACCTGCTCCTCGACGACCTGCGCCGGCATCTGGCCACCTTGGAGAAGCAACCGGCGCCCACCCACGACGCGGCGTCGGCGGCGGGCTTCCACCACTGAGCCAGCCGCCGGGTGCTGCGGCCTCGCCGCAGCGCAAGCGATCCGCCCGGCCTTCGCCGGGACAGGCCGCTAACGCCCGGCGATCCTGATCTCCGAGATGCTCGTCCACGGCTTGCCGGTCGCCTCGGACAGCGCTCGCAACCGCACGTAGCGGGCGGTCCGCGCGCTGAAGCAGGCGTTCTGCTCACCGATCACGTTCGGCCACGTGCCGCTCGCCGCCGGCGTGCCCCAGTTGACCGCGTCGGTCGACGTGTACACCTCGTAGCGGGCGATCCGGCCGTTCACCGAGTTCTGCCGGGGACGCTGGTAGAGGCAGCTCACCGACACGTTCCGGCCCAGGTCGAGCTGGATCTCGTGCGGGTGCGCCGGGTCGGGATCGCCGGACCACCTGGTGTGCCAGTACGTCGCCAGGTTGTTGTCGAGCACGTTCGTCGCGCGCCCGTTCTCGCCCGTCGTCTCCTGACTGTCGACGTACCGCACCGTGTAGGCGATGCGGGGCAGCCTCGGATAGACGGCGACGCCCAGCTCGGCGACGGTCGTCCACGGCTGGCCGGTCACCTCGGAGAGCGCCCGCAGCCGGATGTAGCGGGCGCTCTTCGGCGCGATGGTGACCGTCTGCTCGCCGGCGTTGTCGGCGAACGTCCCCGTCGCGACGGCGGTACCCCAGGTGGTGCCGTCGAGCGACAGGTAGACCTCGTAGCGGCCGATCCGCCCGTTCGCCACGTCCTGGCGGCCCTTGTAGAACAGGCCGGTCACGTCGTAGATGCCGCGCAGGTCCAGCTGGATCTCGTGCGGATGCTTCGGGTCGGCGGCCCGCCACTGGGTGTGCCAGTAGGTGGCCGGGTTGCCGTCGAGCACCCGGCTGCCCGGGCTCTCCGGCTCCTGCGAGTCGACCCGGCGCACGGTCATCTGCGACGGGAGCAGCCGCTGCCGCACGAACGTCGCCGTGTACGTCCGGTTCGTGGTCGGCGCGACCACGGTGTGTGTCTGGCCGCCGCCGTCGGACCAGGCGGCGAAGACATACGGCACACCGCCCGCCGTCTGCGGCGTCACGCCGCTGACCGAGTTCGCCGAACCCTGGATGACCCGCCGGGTGAACGGTGTCGTCAGGGCGGCGCCGCCGAACGCGATCCGTGTCCCGGACGGGTTGCCGGTGAACGTCAGGTCCACGGTCCGGGGGTCGAGCCGCCGCGTCGTGGTCGACGACAGGCCGCCCGCGTCGGTGGCGGTCAGCACCAGCTCCAGATAGGACGGATATTCGTGGTCGGGCGCCGGGAAGGACGCGCCGGCCACGCCGTTCCACTCCTGCGCGGTGTGGATGTGGCAGTTGTCGGCCGTGTAGCAGTGATATTGCAGCAACCGCCAGCGCAGCGCCGACGCGGGCAGGGTGCCCTGGTTCGGGTCGGTGGCGCCGCCGGTGAAGGTGATCGTCTGCCCGACCGCGAAGGTGGTGCCGGCGCCCGGTGTGGCGATGGCCGCCGCCGGTGGGCTGTTACCGGCCTGGATCTGCACGGTCTGGGTGTCCGCGGCGCCGAGCGAGTCGACGACCCGCAACCGGGCGGTGAACGGGCCGCCGCCGGTGCCGTAGGTATGGGTGGCCGTCGCGGTCCGCGCGTCGACGGTCCCGTCGTCGGTGAAGTCCCACTCGTACTTCAGCAGTCCCGCGTCCGCCTCGTCCGGGTCGCTGGACCGGCTCGCGTCGAAGTTCACCGTGAGCGGCGCCTCACCGGTGGTCGGTGACGCTTCGAGGACCGCGTTCGGCGGCTGGTTGCCGGCGAAGTACCGGATGCGGCGGACCGTGCCGGCGGCGTCGGCGTAGTAGAGCTCGCCGCCCGGCCCGATCGCCAGGTCGACCGGGTTGGCGGCGGCCGAGACGAAGGTGAGCCGTCTGGTCGCGTCCGGCATGCCGCCCGCCGTGGACGGCAGCATCGCCCAGATGCAGTCACGAGTGTAGTCGGAGAAGAAGAGCGCGCCCCGGTACTGCGCCGGGTAGTCGCCGCCGGCCGTCGGGTAGAACGCCATCCCGGAGGTGCTGGACCCGCCGGTCGGGCAGGTCTCGCCGGAGACGACCTGGCCGGAGTGCTGGTAGGCGTAGTGCGGCGCGGTCTGCCCGCCCGCCGTGTAGAGGCTCTCGCACAGGTCCAGGTTGGCGCTGTCGTACCCGCCCTGGCGCGCGGTGCCCTCGAAACACGGCCAGCCCAGGTTGCGGACCGTGCTGACGTCCGGCAGCCGGTTCACCTCCTCCCAGGTGTTCCAGCCGACGTCGCCGGCCCACACCTCGCCGGTGCCGGGCCGCAGCGCGAAGCGGAACGGGTTGCGCATCCCGTACGCCACGATGCGCTGCGTGTTCGGGTCGGGCGAGCCGATCCCCGGGTTGCCGGGAGCCGCCGCGCCGGTCATCGGGTCGAGCCGCAGGATCGCGCCGTCCAGCCCGGCCGGGTCGGCGGCGGTCCGCACGTCCTGCGACCGCAGCGCGCCGCCCTGACCGGCCGGGTCGCCGCACGGGTTCGCCGGATCGCCGAGCTGCCCGTAGTCGACGGCGCTGTAGCTGGCACCGTCGCCGGCGCTGAGGTAGAGCATGCCGTCCGGCCCGAAGTGCAGGTCGCCGATGGAGTGCGACGGGTACTGCTGGCACCAGTCGTGCAGCAGCACCGTCTCGTCGCCGGTCATCGTGTCGCCGTCCGCGACCAGGCGGGACAGCCGGGCGGTCACGACGCAGCGGCCGGCGTTCGCGCCGCCGACGCCGGTGCAGTCGTCGTTCCACACCGGCGCGGTCCGCCCTGGCGGGGCGTCGTAGGTGTAGAGCACGTAGACGTACGGCACCGTGGGGAAACTCGGATGCAGGGCGAGTCCGAGCAGGCCGCGGTCGCCCTGGTTGTGCACGTTGACGCCGAGATCCGCGAAGATCGTCGGTGTGGTGTCGGCGATCGAGTCGAACACCTTGATCCGCCCGGCCTTCTCGGCCACGAAGATCCGGCCGTCCGGGGCGAACTCGATGTTCATCGGCAGGTTGAGCCCGGAGAAGACGATCTGCTCCCGGAAGCCGGCCGGCAGCACCGCGGCCTGCGCCGGAACGCCGCCGACGACGCCCAGCAGGGCGGCGACCAGCATGGAAACGACCACAGTGGATATCACACGCCGAACACCCATGGCCGGCCTCCCCCCGCTTGCGGGCGATGACAACATGACCGGCCGTCGATCAGTTGGTTTCGGTGAGGTTTCTTGCTCATGACGCGAAAAGGAGACTTTCCTTAGTGGAAAGTGGCTGCTACTTTCCTGGCAGGAAAGTACGTTCCGAGGAGGAAGACATGAGCATTCCGCCGGTCGACGCCGAGCTCGCCCTCGCCGAGATCCACGCCCGCCGCGCCCAGGTCGTCGACACCAATCTGGTCCCGGTCTGGTTCTGGCGCGCCATCGCCGCCCTGATGATCGCCTTCATCGCCGCCGTCGAGACCGGCGTGACCTGGATCGTCGCGACCGGCACGATCGCCTATGCGCTCGGTCTCACCGCCCTGATCATCGCGGTGGTCCGGCACGCCCGCGTCCAGGTCCGCACCGGCCTGATCGGCGTCCGTGGCGGCCTCGCCATCGCCGTGTTCACCCTGACGCTCGTCGCGATCGGCATCGGTCTCGGCTTCGGCCTGGAAGCCCTCGGCGTACCGTTCCCCGCTACGCTGGCCGGCATCCCGGTCGCCCTCGGCCTGGCCCTCGGAGGACCCCGCTTGATGGCCCACCTGCGCCGCGTCATGCTCGCCCGCCCGCTGGCCGGTTCGTGATGGCCCAGTTCGTGACGGCTCAGTTCGACGATCTGATCCACGCGCCCACGCGCCTGTCCCTGGTCAGCCTCCTGGCCGCCACCGACTGGGCCGACTTCCGCTTCCTGCGCGACAGCGCCGGGCTGTCCGATTCCGCCCTTTCCAAGCAGCTGACGACCTTGGAGGAGGCCGGTTACGTGGAGATCCGCAAGAGCTTCGTCGGCAAGCGTCCGCGCACGTCAGCCCGCTTGACACCGCAGGGCCACACGGCGTTCGCCGGCCATGTCGCGGCCCTCCAGGAGATCGTCGCCCGCGCCGGCCTGGCGGTCCTTCCCCCATGATTTCCGTACGCCCGCCGTCCCGTGCGGATCCCCTTCACCCGAACACCGCGCCCACGGTTTCGAACCGCGGACAGTCACCGCCCTTGACAGCCCTGCTCACATTGATCGCATGATCGCAGCACGCCTGAGCTCCCCGGCTACCCGATCCTTCGCGGTATCGGTCGTCGTGGCCTTCGCCGTCGCGGGGCCCGCCGTCGCGTCCCCCGCTCTGGCCGCGCCGGCGTTCCCCTCCGCCGACGGGCGGTGTGTGGACGAGACCGATGTGCTGGACGGGCTCTGCGACCGGATCACCTCGGTGCTCCGGCAGGACGAGAAGGCCTCCTCCGACGAGATAGCGGTAGCGGTGGTCCCGACGACCGGTGACGCGAGCATCGAGACGTGGAGCACCGGCCTCTTCAACGATTGGGGAGTCGGCGAGGCCGGAGCCGACAACGGTGTGCTCCTCGTCGTGGCCGTCGACGACCACCACGTCCGCCTCGCCACCGGCCGCGGCATGGCGCAGCGCCTCGACGACACGACCGCCGCTGAGATCGTCAACACGGTGATCACCCCGGAGTTCTCCGCCGACCACTACGCGGCGGGCGTCCTCAACGGCCTCGACGCCGTACGCCGCGCTCTCGGCCACGCCGTCGACTCCAGCACGTCCCTGGCATCCCTGACCCCGGCCGTTTCCGACCCCGAGGTGGTCGACGACGACGGCTCATTCCCCACCGACGGTTCGTTCGCCGGCGACGGCTCATTCCTCGACGACGGCTCGTTCCCCACCGACGACTACGCCTACGAGGACTCCTCCAGCGGCGCCCCGGTCTGGCTGTTCGTCCTGGCGGTCTTCGGCATCCTCGGCCTCTTCGGCTGGGCGGCCAACCGCGCCGGCGGTTCGTCCCGGGGTCTCCGCACCACCGCCTCGAACGACCACCACCAGCACCACACCACCGGCGCGGCGATCGGCTTGACCTCGTCCTCGTCCTCGTCCTCGTGGTCGTCGAGCAGCGACTCGTCCAGCAGCGGCTTCGGCGGCGGCTCCTCCGACGGCGGCGGCTCCTCCGGCAGTTGGTAACCCCCCAGGCGACCCCGTCCCGGCGACGACTCTGCGACCGCCCACCAGGGAGGTCGCGGGGTCTCACGGCTTCCGCGACGAATAGGCCTCTCTGCTCGCCTCGATGTGCGGCACGTGTTGGAGGGCCCACCCGGCAAGCGCCAACGCGGGCGGAATCAGGCTTCTGCCGACCTCGGTGAGCGCATATTCGACGCGAGGCGGCACCTCGGCATGAACGGTCCGTGACACCAGACCGTCTCGCTCGAGGTTGCGCAGCGTGAGGGTGAGCATCCGCTGCGAGATGCCCGGGATCTGCTGCTGCAGGTCGGTGAAGCGGACCGTGCCCTGGTCGAGCGTCGCCACGATCAGCAGGGTCCACTTGTTGCAGATCTGGTCGAGGATCGCGCGGATCGTCTTGCCGCCGTCGCCGCGGATCATGCACGTGTGCTCGTACTCCACTGACAACTCCCTGTGCCCTACGCACACCGATGTGCCTTTTGTAAGCCCCTCGATAGTGCCCCATGATGTGGCTACTTACGAATGGTAACCATCGAGATGAGGGCACTCGTGTACTGGATTCTTGCCGGCCTGCTGGCGATCTTCTACCTCTATGCCGGCGGGAAGAAGCTCACGCAGAGCAAAGAACAGCTGGCGCCGATGATGGGCTGGGTCGACACGATCCCGATGCCGGTGGTCCGCACGATCGGCGCGCTGGAGATCCTCGGCGCCCTCGGTGTGATCCTGCCGCCGCTCACCGGGATCGCACCGTGGCTCGCCGTCGCCGCCGCGATCGGGCTCGTCGCGATCCAGATCGGCGGGATCGTGGTGCACGTATCCCGCGGCGAGACGAAAGTGATCGGCCTCAACATCGCCCTGCTGGTGCTCGCGGCAGCGCTGATCTTCATACGGCCCTGAAGCGCGCCTTCAGTGCTCCACTGATCAGATCCCACACCCGGACCGTTCCGTCCTCGGACGCGCTGACCACCTGGATGCCGTCCACCGCGACCGACGTGATCCGCCCGGTGTGGCCGACGAGAAGCCGGCCGGCCTGATCCCAGATGCGCAGCGTGCCGTCCTCCCCACCGGTCACGACGAGGAGCCGTCCTTCGTGGACGGTCGCGGCCACCGCGGTCAGTTCGCCGTCGTGACCGGCGAGGGGCTCGGTGAGCTGTTCACCGTCGGTCAGATCCCACAGCCGCAGTCGTCCGTCGCTGCCCGCGCCGGACACGATGACCGGCCGCCCGCCGAACTCGATCACCGTGACGGGCGGCCACATCACACTGCCGCCGTGACCGCCTCCGATCATCGGTTTGCCGAGCACGGCCCCGGCCGAGAGATCCCAGGCCCGCAGCGCTGTCTCGGTGAGGTCGTAGCTCGCTGAAGCCTCGTCGTACGGATGGTCCTGGGTCACCGCATAGATCACGTCACCGACCTGCGCGAAGGCCCGGGCGCCTGCCCACTCCTCCAGCGGGCCCGCCGCGAGCTTCCCGGTGGCGAGATCCCATGCCCTGGTACGCCCGTCGCTGTGCAGACAGACAGCGATCGTCAAGCCGTTCCAGGTGGCGGTGGTGAGCACCGTCGTCTGGTAGCGCGTGTCGATCGGCTCTCCTACGGGCGCCCCGGTGGCGAGGTCCCACACCCTCAGTGAGCGATCAGCAGCGGTCACGGCCACGGTGCGGCCGTTGAGCTGGGTGGTGGCGGCGGCGCGTACCCAGGCGGAGTGGGCCTCGATCCTCCCGCCGATCGGGGTGAGCGTGGCGAGATCCCAGCGGCGCAGCGCCCCGTCACCGTCACCGCTGATCGCCATCGGGCGGCCGTCGGCGTGCCCGATCGCGACGGCGGTGATCGAGACGGTCTCGTCGGCCCACGGGCGGCCGAAAGGTGCGGCGCCGGGCAGCGACCACGTACGCACCGACTCGTCCTGGCCCAAGGTGACCAGAACCGGACGGTCACCGAGGAATCCGGCAGCGGCAGCGGCCACCTCATCAACGACGGAGGCCGCCGAGAGAGAACCGTCGCCGGACGACGCGGCGAAAGACCCGTCGCCGGACGACGCGGTACCGCCGATCGTCAGGGTGCCACCGGCCCCGATGGCCGTCAGCACCTCGCCGTCCACCTCGGCGGCGGCCAGTGTGCTGATCGGCGCGCCCGGGCGGTGGATCGGCTCGCCGGCCTCCTCCCCCGAGGCCAGGTCGGACCGGTGGACGACGCCGTCGCTGTCGGCACTGATCACGATCGGGCGGCCACCGGCGTCGACGACGGCGAGCGCCGTGATCGGCGCACGGTGCACCGCGAGGGGCCCGCCGATCTCGGCGCCACCGGCGATGTCCCAGCGGCGCAGCTCACTGCCGGTGCCACCGATCAGAATCGGCCGCCCGCCCAGCGTCCCGGCGGTGATCACCTGGGGCGCCGGTCCGGCGAACGTCACATCGAGGCGCGCGCCGGACGAGAGTTCCAGGGCGTGCAGCCGCTGGTTCGCCACGCAGATCGCGATCGGACGGCCGTCCAGTTCGGCCGCCGCCACCGCCGTGATCCGGGCGAGACCGGTCGGTATGGTGCCCGCCGAGACACCCGAGGTCAGGTCGATGATCTCCAGCGCCGGACCGCGCACGATGATCGCGTGCGGCCCACCGGCCTCGATGACGGTCAGGCATGACATGGCGACACTCTAAGCCGACCGATCCGGTCGGGACGAGAGCGGACTGCCGAACCCGCCATCCCGATGTGCGCGCTCCCACAAGGAAGGCGAACGGCGGGGGCCGATCAGGGAACCAGGCAGCTGCCGTCCGGGAGTACGCCCGCGAACCACTCGTGGGAACGGTCCGCCGGGGTGACGTCGCCCAGCACGCAGACGTCGCCGACCTTGACCGCGTAGATCAGGGAACCGATGGCCGTCGGGTCGCTGTCGCGGGCCAGCCGGACCACGTGGTCCTCATAGCCGGCCTCGTCGAGGACGTCGGTCACGGCGGCCACATCGGAGGCCGTCGCGGCGAACCGGCTCTCGTCGACGACGTCGTGGACCGCCGAAGCCGATCCGCCGATCGCCTGCGAGGGCACGACGGTGCGCTGATGCACGTCCTTGCGCTGCAGGTCGCAGTGGCCGTCGTCGTTGGCGGGGTCGGCGCAGGTGGTCCAGCCCGGTTTCGCGCCGGAGGCGTTCTCCGTGCAGGCGGCGGCGAACGCCAGGAGCAGCGTGGCCGGCACGAGCCTCATCGATCTCACGATCGGCAACCTAACAGCGTCAGGTCCGTGCCCGGTACGTGGCGGCTTTCACAGCGCACGATTGAACCGCCTCCCGAGCGTCCGCCCCGATGCTTTCGAGGGCGACGAGCGCGGTGAAGACGACGTCGGCGAGTTCGCTGACGACCTGCTCATGGGTGTGCGTGACGCCTTTGCGGGGGTTCTGCCCGAGGCGCCCGATCCAGGCCTGCGCCGCCTCGCCGGACTCCTCGGTCAGCTTCAGGATCCGCAGGGTGAGTTCGAGGTCGGAGTCCCCGTTCCGCTCGTCGAGGAAGGCCCGCCAGCGCTGGGCTTCACGCCAGATGTCGAAGTCCCGATCGTCCCGCTCGCTCATCGCGAAATGATCGCAACCGGTTCGCGACGATCACGCACCAACCCTCTCATCGAGTCGGCGAGGCGAGCGCCGAATAGAACGGTGCAAGCACGGAACACCGACGAAAGGGACTGCTCTTGCGTAACGCTCTTCGCCGCTTCGCCCTGGCCGCCGCTCTCATCGCCCCGGCCGCTCTCGGCCTCGCCACGATGACCGCCGGATCCGCTCAGGCCGCGCCGGTGAAGGCCGTCACCAAGGCCGGCGAGACCTCCCTGCAGACCGAGATCAACCGGCTGATCAACGTCGAGCGCACCAGCCGCGGCTGCGCCGCCCTCAAGACCGACGCCAAGCTCACCACCGCCGCCCGCGGCCACAGCGCGTGGATGGCGCAGACCGGCACGTTCTCGCACACCGGGCGCAGCAACTCGAACTTCGTCGCCCGCAGCAAGGCCGCCGGCTACGCGAAGCCGTCGGCGGAGAACATCGCCTGGGGCTACCGCACCGCCAAGCAGGTCGTCGACGGCTGGATGAAGAGCCCCGGCCACCGCACCAACATCCTCAACTGCAAGTCGACCACCGTCGGCGTCGGCGCCGTCTTCTCCGCCAACGGCACCCCGTACTACACCCAGGACTTCGGTTACTGAAAACCGCAAAGACCAGCGATGCCCCAGCCGATCCCCCTGCGGCTGGGGCATCGCCCTGTTCTCAGGACGAGATCGGGAACTGCACCTCAGTGAGCAGCTCTTCCGGCGCCACACTCTGCGGATCGTTGAGGTAGACCTCGCGCGGCGCCCCCGCGGCCACCCGCCCGTTCTCCTCGATCCACCCGGTCACCACGTGATAGGCGGGCGAGATCTCCGGATAAGGCCCGCGATGCGTGACGAAGGCGACCTCGCCTGCCGGCACCTCAGCGACGGAGACCGGAGCAGCAACCCCCGGGACGGGCCCGGCCACCGGAATGCAGATCGAGATGCGCCCGGACGTCTGCTCGTCGATCACATCGTGGTAGATCACGAACGGCGCCCCGGCCGGCGCCGACCCGGCGGCCCCGAGCGCGGACACCAGCGTCCCGAACCCCTGCCCCATCTCCGCCCCGATGGAAGCGAGATCGGTGGTCAGGGTCAGCGAGGCGACGGTCTGGGCCGGCACCTGTTTGACGCCCACGTCGTACGGCATGATTCCTCCTCGATCGATGAGTCGTTCGAGGAACCGCAGCATCCGCTCCTGCTCGGCGACCCGTTCGCGCAGGAGCTCCCGATGATCGGCGAGTCCTTTCGCCAGATCCCCCGAGGAGAGCAACGCCCGGATCGCCGCGACCGGCATGTCGACGGCCCGGAGCACGCGGATCGCCTCCGCCCGGGCGGCCTGCCCCGCCGTGTAGAAGCGGTACCCGCTGGACGGGTCCACCCACGCCGGCGGCAGCAGCCCCTGGTCGTCGTAGAAGCGCAGCGCCTTGACGGACAGCCGGGCCATCCGAGAGAAGCGGCCGATGGGGATCAGGTCGGGCATGCGGTTCCTCCCTTCCCCACCAACGAGAAGTGCTCCCCTTACGGGAGAGTCAACACTCGATCACGTTGACGGCGAGGCCACCGCGCGCCGTCTCCTTGTACTTCACCTTCATATCAGCGCCGGTCTCCTTCATCGTCTTGATGACCTTGTCGAGGGAGACGTGATGGCGGCCGTCGCCGCGCAGCGCCATCCGGGCGGCGGTCACGGCCTTCACCGCGGCCATCCCGTTGCGCTCGATGCACGGGATCTGCACCAGGCCACCGACCGGATCGCAGGTGAGACCGAGGTTGTGTTCCATGCCGATCTCGGCGGCGTTCTCCACCTGCTCCGGCGTGCCACCGAGCACCTCGCACAGCCCGGCTGCGGCCATCGCGCACGCCGACCCGACCTCGCCCTGGCAGCCCACCTCGGCGCCGGAGATCGACGCGTTCTCCTTGAACAGCAACCCGATCGCGCCGGCCGCCAGCAGGAACCGGACGACACCGTCGGAAGAAGCGCCGGGCACGAAGTCCAGGTAGTACCTCAGCACCGCGGGGATGATTCCCGCGGCGCCGTTGGTGGGCGCGGTCACGACGCGACCTCCGGCCGCGTTCTGCTCATTCACCGCCATGGCGTACGCCGTGAGCCATTCCATCGCGTGTGCCGCCGGATCACCGGCCGCCCGCAACTGACGGGCGGTGGAGGCGGCGCGCCGGCGGACCTTGAGCCCGCCGGGCAGCACCCCCTCCGCGTCCAGCCCCGCGTCGACACAATCGGACATCACCGACCAGATGTGCAGCAGCTCGTCCCTGATCTGCGACTCCGGCCGCCACGCCGACTCGTTCTCCAGCATCAGCCGGGAGATCGACAGCCCGGTCGTGCGGGTCAGGTCGAGCAGTTCACTTCCGGACAGGAACGGATGTGCCACTGCCACGGGCGTCCCTCGTACCGGGGCGAAGAGATCTCCCACCACGAAGCCGCCGCCGACCGAGAAATATCGCTTCTGCAGGAGCTCGGCGCCATCGGCGCCCCGCGCCGTGAATACCATCCCGTTGGGGTGCTCGGGCAGTGACCGGCGGCGGTGCAGCACCAGGTCGACGGCGAACGGCAGGTCGCCGGTGGCCGGTTCGCGGTCGACGTCCACCGTCTCCGGATCGCATCCCTCCAGACCCAGCAGCACCGCCTTGGGCGTGCCGTGGCCGTGACCGGTCGCGCCCAGCGAGCCGAACAGCTCGGCCCGGACCGTCGCCACACCGTCGATACCGGTCAGCCGGTCGGTGAACATCCGGGCGGCGCGCATCGGGCCGACCGTGTGCGAGCTGGACGGGCCGATGCCGATCGAGAAGAGGTCGAACACGGAGACGGCCATGATCATGACTCCGGTGAGATCAGCGCGGCGTAGGCCGCGGCGTCGAGGACCTCGGGCGTGCCGGTCACCCGTACCCGGTAGAGCCAGCCGGCGCCGTACGGATCGGAGTTGATCAGCCCCGGGTCGTCGGCCAGCGCCTGGTTGACTTCCACGATCTCTCCATCGGCCGGCGCATAGACCTCGCTGACCGATTTGGTCGACTCGATCTCGCCACACGGGTCACCGGCCGTGGTCACCGTCCCCACCTCGGGGAGGTCGACGAAGACCACGTCGCCGAGGGCGTCGGCGGCGAACGCGGTGATGCCGACCGTGGCGATCTCGTCGTCGGTGAACCACTCGTGGTCGCGGCTGTAACGGAGGTTGAGCGGAATCACGTGGTGCTCCTGCGGTAGAAGGGCAGTGCGACGACCTCGGCGTCCTCGCGGGTTCCCCGGACGTCGACGACCAGCCGGGTTCCCGGGGTCGCGAACACGGGCGGGACGTAGGCCATCGCGATCGGGTGGCCCAGCGTCGGGGACGGCGCTCCGCTGGTGACCTCGCCGACCCGGTCGCCGCTGACCGGGTCGAGGACGGCGTGGCCGGCGCGAGGTGCGCGTCGTCCGGAAGTGATCAGACCGGTGAGCACCGCGGGGGTGCCGTCGGCGGCGGCCCGGCGCAGCGCGGCGCCACCGACGAAGTCCGGCTTGTCGAGGGCGACGATCCGGCCGAGGCCGGCGTGGAACGGGGTGGTCCGCACGGTGAGCTCGTGGCCGTAGAGCGGCATGCCGGCCTCCAGGCGCAGGGTGTCCCGGCAGGCCAGCCCGCACGGTTTCGCCCCGCCGGCGGCCAGGGACTCCCAGATGTCGGTGGCATCGGCGTCGGCGCAGTAGATCTCGAAGCCGTCCTCGCCGGTGTAGCCGGTCCGGGCGAGCAGAACGTCGTGGCCGGCCACCGTCGCCGCCCGGATGCCGTAGTAGGGAAGATCATCGCCGTCGTCGAGCACGGCGACGGCGTCCGGCCCCTGCACCGCGATCAGTGATCCACCGGCATCGGCGATCTCCACGGCGAACCCGTTGGCGTGCTCCCCCAGCATGGCCCGGACCATCGGGGCGTTCGCGGCGTTCGCCACCACCAGGAACCGGTCGGCGGCGAGCCGGTAGACGACCAGGTCGTCGAGGACGCCGCCGGTGGTGTGGCAGAGCATCGTGTACTTGGCCCGGCCGACCGCGACCTTGGAGATCCGCCCGGCCAGCGCGTAGTCGAGGAACTCGGCGGCGTTGCGCCCGGTCACCGCGATGCGGCCCATGTGGCCCAGGTCGAACAGGCCGGCGGCGGTCCGCACGGTGTGGTGCTCGGCCAGGTCGCTGCCGTAGCGCAACGGCATGGTCCAGCCGGCGAACGCGGTCAGGCTCGCGCCGAGGCGCGCATGGACGTCGAAGAGCGCGGTGCGTCTCAAGGGAGGCTCCAGGGTAGGAAAACAGGGCCTCCCTCGCTCTGTCATGGGGCCTGAGAGCTTCACCGCTGATCACGAGGAGCGGTTTGCACCGTGGGCGCGTTCGCGGACGAACGACTTTCCAGAGTCGCCTGAGCTACAGCGGTACGTGGGCCTGAGAGATTCTGAGGGAGAAGTTGCTCCTTCGGCGTCCGGGATCCGGACTCTCCCGCTGCGCGTGAACGGCTTCTTCAGTTGTGGCTGCAAGCTATCCGGGCCTTCATGATCACGTCAAGCGGGCGACCGGCAGTGTCAGCGTGAAGACGCTGCCACCCTTCGGATTCGGCTCGTACCCGGCCGTCCCGTCGTTCGCCTCGGCCAGACCCTTGACGATGTAGAGGCCCAGACCATGCCCCTTGATCGTCGGGCTCATCCCGGCCGCCCTGGTGAACCGCTCGAACAACTGCGGCCGCAGCTCCTCCGGGATGCCCTCGCCCTCGTCGTGCACGCCGATCACCGCGGTGCCGCCGCGCCGCTCCACGGTCACCTCGGTGACGCCGCCGCCGTACTTCGCCGCGTTCGTGCAGAAGTTCGTGACGATCTGCTGCAGGTGGCTCGGGTGCACCAGGACGGTCGTCCCCGGCGGGCAGCTCACCGGCGGGCTGACCTCCAGGCCGGCCAGGATGTCGCCGAGCGCCGGGCCGAGATCCACCGGCTCCGGTGTCGCGCTCATCTGCCCGGCGTCGAGGGTGCACATGGTCAGGATCTCGCCGCGCAGGATCTCCAGCCGGCGCGCCGACCGGGCGATCACCTCGATCGCCTTGCGGTGCGGCGGCTTCACGTCGTCGAGGCTGCCGAGCAGCAGTTCCGCGTACCCGCTGATGGTGTTGAGCGGCGTGCCGATCTCGTGCGACAGCATGCCCATGAGGTCGAGCTTCAGCGTGTTCGCGGCGGCCAGCTGCGAATTGCTGTCCTCCAGCTCGTCGTTGCGCTCGGCCAGCTCGGCCTCGGCGGCGGCCCGCTCCCGCTCGGCCGCGAGCCGGGCGGTGACGTCCTGCAGCACCGCGATGAAACTGACCGGCTGGCCGTCGGTGTCGCGGACCAGCGACATGCCCATCGCGGCGTCGACCAGGTGCCCGTCCGCGTGCAGCATCCGCAGGTGCCGGTCCAGCGGCAGGTCCTGGGTGAAGAGCCGGGCCGCGGCCCGGTGGTTGTCGGCCCGCTCGTCCGGGTGGGTGATGTCGTCGAGGGTCATCCCCTCCACTGTCGCGACGGTACGGCCCAGCATCGCCGCGAGAGCCGGGTTGACCTGCTGGAACCGGCCGTCCAGCGCGATCGTGGCCTGCCCGACCGTGGCCAGCGAGAACTGGGTGCGCAGCCGCTTCTCGCTGTCCGCGACCCGCCGTTCGGCGAGCTTGCGGGCGGTCACGTCGATGTTCACCTCGAGGATCGCGACCGGGTGCCCGCCGTCGTCGTGCTGCACCGCCATGTGCGACAGCACGGTGATCCTGGTGCCGTCGCTGCGCAGGTGGTCCAGCTCGCCGTGCCACTCGCCGTTCTCGGCCAGCTCGGTGTCCACGAGCGTGCGCAGGACCGGGAACCGGGTGTCGAGCAGGCGGTGGGTCGGGCAGCCGAGGGCGGCATCGGCATCCCAGCCGTAGGTGACCTCGGCGCCGCGGTTCCAGTAGGTGACCCGGTCGTCCAGGTCCTTCACGATCACCGCGGTCGGGGCGAGGTCCAGCAGTTCGGCCTGCTGGCGCAGCCGCTCCTGATCGTGCTGCCGCTCGGTCACGTCGCTGCAGACACCGTCGATGAAGCAGACGTCGCCCTCCTGCCGGGGCACCGCCCGCGTCCACACCCAGCGGGTCACCCCGTCGGCGCCGATCACCCGGCAGGTCATCTGGGCGGACTGCCCGCCCGCCATCTCCGCGCCGAACGCGGCGAACTGCGGCAGGTCCTCCGGGTGCACCATCGACGAGGCGACGTCGGACAGCTCGGCGTTGGAGGGGACCAGGCCGCCGAAGATGCCGGTGCGGTCGTGGCTGGAATAGACCATCTCGACCTCGCCGGGCGCGTCCACCCGGACCGTCCAGATGAAGTCCTCCAGGTTCGCGATGACCCGGTCGAAGTCGCGCCGGGCCCGGGACAGCTCGAGCTCCAGTTCCTCGGCACGGCGGCGGTGGACGTATTGGCCGATGTGGGCGGCGACGGTCTCCAGGGCGGCCATCAGCTCGGGATCGGGCTCGGTGCGGCGGCGCTCGAAGGCGGCCAGCACCCCCACGACGTGGGTACCGTTGCGGACCGGCACCGCGACGGCCGTGTTCAGCCGGGACGCCTCGGCGGCGGCCGAGCGCGGCATGTCGGCGACCGGCAGCTCCCGGATCCACCGGCTGGACGCCGACTGCCAGACCTGGCCGACCACGCCGTCCCCGCGGCTGAACTCGGTGAACGACTCCATCGGCGCGGTGACGGCCCGCTCCCGGGCGGCGACGGCCAGCCGTACCATCAGGCTCTCGTCGTCGTCGAGGTGCCAATACTCGATGTAGGGCCAGCCGAGACCCTCCGCGACGGCCTCCACGACCAGGTCGGTGGCCTGCTCCACGCTCTCCGAGGCGGCGAGCGTGCCGGCCACCGAATACTCCAGGTTGCGCAGCATCTCGCTGCGGCGCTGCGCGGTGAGATCCCGCACGAACATGTACGCGGCCATGCCACCCGGCCGGTCCAGGGCGGTCAGCGACAACTCGATCGGGAACTGCCGGCCACCGCGTTGCAGGCCGGTCAGGTCCACCCGCCGGCCGGCCGGGTCGACGTCCACCTCGAACGACATCGCCATCAGCCAGGCGGCGTGCTCCCGCCGGTCCTGCGGCGCGATGATCAGCTCACTCATCGTGCGGCCCAGCGCCTCCGGCACGCCCCAGCCGAACATCTTCTCCGCGGCCTCGTTCCAGCCGGTGATCCGGCCGGCCGCGTCGGTCGCCACGTACGCGTCGAGGGTGCTGCCGACGATCTTCTCGAGCCGGGCGCTCGCCTCGGCGGCCTCCTGGACCGCGACCTGCGCGGCGATCTCCGCTGTCGCGGCAGCCGCCAGGTCCTCCATGACCGCCACGTCGGTGCCGGTCCACTCCCGGGGTTCGCGGTCGACGGCGCAGAGCGTGCCCAGCACGTACCCGTCCGGCGAGCGCAACGGCACCCCCAGGTACGCGATCGCGTTGAACTCGACGATCGCCGGGTTGCCGCGCAGCAGCGGATGCTCCCGGGCGTCCGGCACCACCATGGGCCGACCGGACTCGACCACGTACTGGCAGTAGGAGTGGGTCAGCGGCGTCTCCCGGAACGCCGGCGACGCGGCCGGCCCGGACTGGCTGACGAAACACTGGCGTTCCTCCTGCACCAGCGTCACCAGCGTGGCCCGGCCGCCGACCAGGCGCTCGGCGAGCGCGGTGATCCGGTCCAGGATCGGCGAATCGTGGTCGAGCAGGCCGGTCGCCTTGACCGCGGCCAGCCGGGCAGGGTCCGACACGGCCCCCTGCACCGGGCTCGGCTGAACAGACACGCCACTCATCGCTGGACCCTTCGGCACCGGCCGGGTGATTCTGAGGCCGGCGCCGCGGTTGTCAGACGGAAGCGACCTGCTCCAGCACGCGAAGCTGCCGGTCCTCGCGGGGCCAGAGCACGACCAGGCGGGAGGCGCCGATCGCGGTGTAGCGGCCGAGGCAGTCCCGGTAGGCCTCGACGGAGTCCAGCGGGCGCTCCCCGCCGTAGCCGAGGACCACGACCGCCGGCAGCGACGCCGGGTCGCGGCCGGCCGCCGCGCAGGCCTCGCGCAGCAGGCGCAGCTGCCGGTCCACCTCGGCGAGCGGCGTGGCGGCCCCGACCCGCGGGTCCTTCACCACGTCCTGGGTGATCCACAGGTCGGCGACGGCCGCCGCGACCGCCATGCCACGCGGCCCGGTGGCGGCCACCGCGATCGGCGGCCGGCGGTCCCGGGCGCCCACGTCGGCGGCGCGGGCGGTGAAGAACTCCCCGTCGAGCGACGGGGACGGCTCGGTCAGCAGCCGGTGGGTGTGCCCGGCGAACTCGGCGAACCGGCGGCCGCGCTCACCGGGGCTGAGCGGCGGCGTGCCGAGCGCCTCCGCGTCCGCGCCCGCGCCCCCGGCGCCCAGGCCGAGCGTGAACCGGCCGCCGCTGATCGCGTCGAGCGCCAGCGCCGCCTTGGCGGTGGTGACCGGGTGCCGGAAGTTCGGCGCCGTCACCATCGTGCCGACCCCGATGGCACTGGTGACCGCCGCGGCGGCGGCCAGGGCGACGTACGCGTCGTGCCAGATCTCCCGCCCGCCGAGCGTGAGGTGATCCCAGAGCCAGCCGCGTCCGACGCCGATCCGATCCGCGTGCTCCCACTCCCGCCGCAACTCCGGCCAGGGCCTATCCGGCCACATCACTACATCGAGCATTCCGGTGAGCCTAGGGCCAACCATCCTCCCGGGATGAGGCGAGCCGGTCACCCTCCGGTGATGATCAGGTTATTCGGATCGGGAACGGGGCAAGTCGCTGTGAAAGCCCCTTGGGAGGACACCTGATGACCATCTACGACAGCACGGTCGATGCCCAGCACAACATCGCGACCACCGGCGCGCCGGACGAGATCGCTGCGGACACCGAAGCGGCCGTCGAGGAGCTGGTGGGGAAGGACCGCCGCCGGATCCTGCCGATCATCCTGGCCACGGCCGCGATCGCGGCGGTGGTCGCCGCCGGCGTCTACGGCACCGCCAAGGCCGTCGAGGCTCGGCGGTCCCGCAGCCGCTGGGACGCGCTGCTGCGCCGCTTCTGAGCAGGAAGACGAACACCGATGAGAGAAGGCCGGCCCACGGGCCGGCCTTCTCTCACAAACCCCGGATCGTGGTCAGCTCGGCCAGACCGGACACGGTGAGCAGCGGCGCGAGCAGCGGCCCGGTCACCACCTCGATCCGGTCGGCGTGCCGGAACAGCGTGGCCAGCCCGGCGCTGTCCAGGTATTCCACGGCGGTCAGGTCCACCAGCAGCGCGGCGCCGGCGCCCGCCACCGCGTCCTGCAGGGCCGACGCGAACGTCTCGGCGTTGCTCATGTCGATCTCACCGGCCGCCGCGAGGACCGGCACGCCGTCCGGCCTCTGGCCACTGGTCAGTTGAAGCGCGGTGGTCATGGCACGATCCTCGCCTGCATGTCGATGGTGGTGCCGGCGATGCCGGTGGTGACGGTGACGTGGTGCATGAACGCCTTCATCAGCATGAGGCCACGCCCACGGTACGGGTTCTCGGCCTCGCGCGGTGTCCGCCATTCGCCGTTGTCCACGACCGTGAGACGCAGGTCCTCGGCGGTCGCGGTGGCGCGCAGGCGGATTCGCCCGCCCTTCTCCCGGTGCCCGTGCTCGATCGCGTTGGCGCACGCCTCCCCTGCGGCGACCAGGACGTTCTGGATCGTCACCGGGTCGATGGCGCAGCGTTCCAGCCAGCCGCGCAGCGCCGAGCGAACGGGCGCGAGCCGGGACGCCTCGGCCGGGAACTCCAGTTCGAGCGGGCCGGGCTGCCGGTAGATCAGCAGGGCCACGTCGTCGTCGTAGCCGGCGGCCGGGGCGAGCCGGGTCATCACCTCGTCGGCGAGGTCGTCGATCGGGGTGCTGCGGCCCAGCCGGACCGCGTCGGTGGCCGCCTCGATGCCGGCGGTGAGCGGCTGCCGGCGGCGCTCCACCAGGCCGTCGGTGTAGAGCAGCAGCGTGGCCCGGGCCGGCATCCGGTATTCGGCCTCGACCCGGTCCAGCGACGGCCGGATCGCCAGCGGCCGGGACCGTCCCTGGTCGAGCAGCTCGATGGTGCCGTCGGCGTGCGCGGCGATGGGTGGCGGGTGCCCGGCGCTGGAGTAGATCAGGTGCCCGGTCGCCGGGTCGAGCACGCCGCAGAACACCGTCGCGCAGGTGGCGCCGGGCAGCAGCGCCGCGAACCGGTCGAGGGCGGTCAGCGTGCGGGCCGGCCCGGTGTCCTGCAGCAGCAGGGCGCGGCAGGCGCTGCGCAGCTGGCCCATCACGGTCGCGGCGGGCAGCCCGTGGCCGACGCAGTCACCGACGACGATGCCGATCCGGCCGTCCGGCAGGGTGACCGTGTCGTACCAGTCGCCGCCGACCTTGAGCGGGCGGGTGGCCGGCTCGTAGCGCACCGCGAACCCGGCCGGCAGCTGCGCCGGGCCGAGGATGGCCCGCTGCAGCGCGAGGGCGGTCTCCCGCTGCTGGTCGATCTGGTGCACCCGGCGCAGGCCCTGGCCGAGGTGTCCGGCGAGCAGGGCCAGCAGCGTCTCGTCCTGTTCGGTGAACGGCCGCCGGTCGCCGAGCTCCAGCCAGACGACCATGGTGCCGTCCGGGTGGGCCAAGGCGATACCGGCCCCGGCCAGTTGCTCGCTGACCGCGGTGAGCGGCGGCCCGCCGAGCAGCGCGGTGATCGTGTCCCGGCGTTCGGCGGGGAGCGTCTCCCAGGTGAGTCCGTCATCCGTGGCGTGCAACGCCGGCGCCGGGTTGCCGTCGAACACGGCGGCTGCGGCGTACGAGGCATGCCAGAGACCCCGCAGCTCCGTGAGCGCACCGCTCAGCGCGCCCGGCAGATCGTCGGCCTGCGAAAGCCGGAGGCTGAGCGCTGCCACCGCGCTCTCCCGCTGGATCGCGTAGTGCTCGTCGGTGACGTCACGGAACGTGCCGACCACCACCTGACGCCCGCTCTCCGGGTCACGGACCTGGGTGAACGCCGCCGCCACCCACAGCCGGTGCCCGTCACTGTGGGTGACCGGGATGGTGTAGGTGCCGGATTGGTCGCGCATCAGCATCTCGAACGCGGCGGCCACCTCGGCGTAGGCGTCGGCGTCCGAGGCGGCGTCCGGCCACCACGGGTGCACCGCGTGGTAGGGCAGGCCCTCCGGCCCGTACCCGAGCGTCTCGGTGAACGCCTTGTTGATCTCGATGACCGCGCCCTGGTCGTCACAGACGAAGAAGGCCTCCTGCAGCTGCTCGACCAGCGCGGTCCGCCAGCGCATGTGGTGGTTGCGGAGCCGGGCCAGCTCGACGTTGGCGCGCACCCGGGCCAGCAGCTCGGCCGCCGAGAACGGCTTGAACAGATAGTCGTCGGCGCCGGCCTCGAGGCCCTCGATCGCCGCCTCCTGGCCGGCGCGCGCGGAGAGCAGCAGCACCGGGACGCCGACCGTGCGCGGGTCCGCGCGCAACGCCGCCACCAGCTGCAACCCGTCCAGCTCGGGCATCATGACGTCGCTGACCACCAGATCGGGCGCGTCGGCGCGAGCCGCGTCGAGCGCCTGCCGGCCGTCGCCGACCGCGGAGGCCAGATGCCCGGCGGAGCGCAGCAGCCGGACCAGGTAGTCGCGCATGTCCGCGTTGTCGTCGGCGACGAGCACCCGTGCCGGGTCGCCGACCACCGGCGCCGGAGCGTCGGCCGGGACGTCGACGGCGGACGGCAGCCAGCGCAGCGCCTCCTGGACGAACGGATCCGCGTGCGAGGCGAAGGACGCGGCCGCGACCACCGCGTCGGGCGGCAGGTGCGCCGAGCCGAACGGCAGCCGGACGGTGAACGCCGTGCCCAGCCCGACGGTGCTCTCCGCGCCGACCGTGCCGCCGTGCAGCAGGACCAGCTCCTTCACCATGGCCAAGCCGATGCCGCTGCCCTCGTTGGAGCGTGAGCGGGCGTTCTCGATCCGGTGGAACCGCTCGAACAGCCGCGGCATCTCCTCCTGCGGCACACCCACGCCGGTGTCGGTGATGGTCACCACCGCGTTGCCGTGGTCGGGCCGCACGACGACCCGGATGCCGCCGTCGAAGGTGAACTTGAGGGCGTTGCTGAGCAGGTTGAGGACCACCTTCTCCCACATGCCGCGGTCCACGAAGACCGGCTCGGGCAGCGGCGGGCAGTCCACCTCGAAGGTCAGCCCGGCGCGCTCGACGGCCGAGCGGAACACGCTGGCCAGTTCGGCGGTGGTGGTGGCCAGGTCGACCGGTTCGTACCGGGCCTGCATCCGGCCGGCCTCCAGGCGGGAGAAGTCGAGCAGCGCGTTGACCAGCTTGCCGAGGCGCAGCCCGTTGCGGCGCATCACCTCGACCTCCTCGCGCAGCGCCGGGTCGACGCGGCCGCGCAGCTCCTCCAGCGGACCCATGATCAGGGTGAGCGGCGTCCGGAACTCGTGGCTGATGTTGGAGAAGAACGTGGTCTTGGCGCGGTCCAGCTCGGCGAGCTCCTCGGCCCGGCGCTGCTGGGCCCGGTAGCTGCGGGCGCTGGCGATCCCGGCGGCGACGTGCCCGGCGGTCAGCTCGACGAAGCCGCGGTACGACTCGTCCAGTGGCCGGTACCGGTTCAGGGCGGCGACCAGGAACCCGTACGACGTCCCGCCCTGCCGTAGCAGCGGCACCAGCAGCGCCTGGGACGGCGGCTCGTCCCAGGCCCCGGACGGCAGCTCCTCGGCGGAATCCCCGTCGAAGGCCGGCCCGGTCAGGTCGACCAGCGCCGACTCGTGCCCGGCCTGCCAGATCCCGTCCGGCTCCCCGATGAGGGGCGCTGCCGGGTGCCCGGCGGCGATCCCGGTCGAGGACGCCAGCAGCGGCCGGCCGTCGTCGCCGAACAGGTAGGTGAGCGTGAACGGCAGATCCTTGAGGTTCTTGCCGAGCTGCTGGGCGGTGAACGCGAGCATCTCCTGCTCGGTGCGGACCACGCTCGGGTCCGAGCCGATGTCACGCAGCGTCGCCATCCGGCGCTCACCGATGACCCGGTCGGTCTCCTCGCTGACCACGCAGAGCATCCCGACGAGCTCACCGTCGTCGTCGCGCAGCGGGCTGTAGGAGAACGTGTGGTAGGTCTCCTCCGGGTAGCCGGACCGCTCCAGGAAGAGCAGCAGGCCCTCGTCCCAGGTGGCCTCGCCGGTGTTCAGCACGTTGTCGATCCGGGGGCCGATGTCACCCCAGATCTCCTTCCACACTTCGCTGGCCGATCGGCCGAGCGCCCACGGGTACTTGCGCCCGAGCGTGTCGCGCCGGTATGCCGCGTTGCAGAAGAACGTCAGCTGCGGCCCCCAGGCCATCCACATCGGGAAGCGTGAGGACAGCAGGATGCTCACCGCTGTGCGCAGACTCTGCGGCCACCGGTCCGGGGGGCCCAGCGGCGTCTCCGTCCAGTCCACAGCGGCCAGATCCCGCCCGACCTCACCACCCGCGGCGAAGACGTCCGCCGCCGCCGTACCGCTCATGTGCCCACGTTCTCCCCGCATCGAACTGATCAAGCCGATCGACGGCACGCCGCCCGGCCCGCAGACAACGTATCCGACGGCCCGGCTCCCGGCTGACGCACGATAGGTGGACTCTCCGCGCCGCAATCTTTCAAAACCTCATCTTCGGTACGGAACCACTCCCGCTCTGGGCCGTGCTCTCGGCGAAAGAGGCCCGCGGCCGGCCCACGGGTGGACTACACCTCTCCCGGCCCACTCACCGCGCTGCCCGCCGGCTCTCACCCCGACGGCCTCGCCGGCAGGAGGCACTACCCCCGGTATCCGGAGTACTCTGCTTCGAGGGCTACATCGGCATCCGGAGTACTCGGCATTGAGGGCTACCTCGGCATGCGCTGTAGGGACCGGATCGCGTCGCCGGGCGAACCGGTCGCCCTCGACGGCCCGGCGGACCTCGCGGCGCCCCGTGCTCTACTGGACTGATGATCATGCGGGCGCTGGTGTTCACCGAGCCGGGGCGGGCCGAGGTGCAGAGGGTTCCGGTCCCGGTGGCCGCCGAGGGGCAGGTCGTCGTCGACGTGGAACGGGCCGGCGTCTGCGGCACCGACGTGGAGTTGTTCACCGGCGAGATGAGTTACCTGTCCAGCGGCCGGTCGTCGTACCCCCTGCGCCCGGGTCATGAATGGGCGGGCGTCGTCACCGCGGCCGGGCCGGGCGTGGATCCGTCCTGGCTGGGCCGGCGCGTCACCGGCGACACGATGATCGCCTGCGGGTCGTGCCGCCGCTGCCGGTCCGGGCGGCATCACGTCTGCGCGGCGATGCGGGAGATCGGGATCGCGGACGGCCTGCCCGGCGCGCTCGCCGAGAAGGTGGCGTTCCCGGCCCGCTTCCTGCACGCGCTCCCCGACGGCTTGGACGCCACGGCCGGCGCGCTGGTCGAGCCGGGCGGCAACGCCGAGCGGGCGGTCACCGCGGCCGGCCTCGCCCCCGGTGAGCGGCTGCTGATCCTCGGCACCGGCACGATCGGGCTGCTCGCCGCGATGATCGCCCGGTCCCGGGGCATCGAGGTGCATCTGCTCGGCCAGCAGCTCGGCTTCGCCCGGTCGCTGGGCTTCGAGCAGGCCTGGACGCTGCCGGAGCTGCCGGAGCTGGAGTGGGACGCGGTGGTCGACGCCAGCAACGCCCCGCAGCTGCCCGGGCTCGCGGTGCGCCTGGTGGAGCCGGGCAGGCGGGTCGTCTACATCGGGCTGGCCGGGACGCCGAGCACCGTCGACACCCGGGAGCTGGTGCTCAAGGACGTCACGGCGGTCGGCATCCTCGGCGCGTCGGCGGGCCTGTCGTCGATCGCTGCGACGTACGCGGAAGGGCTGGTGAGACCCGAACCGCTGGTCGCCGCCGTCGTCGGCCTGGACGACGTCGCCCGCGTGCTCGCCGGGCACCGCCCCGGGAACGCGGGCGACGGCCCCAAGATCCTGGTGGACCCTAGCCTCCGAGCCGGTTGACCCAGAGCCAGCCGCGCATGTAGCCGTACTCGCTGCCGCCGTACACGTATCCCCACGCCGTCGACGCCTCCACGACCGTCCCGAGCTCGTCGAAGATCTCTTTGGCCTCGGCGCGGCGGCCGGCCAGGACCAGGTGCAGCGCCACCCAGTGCAGGCATTCCCGGTCGCGAGGGCCGGCCGGGGCGCCGGTCCGCCACTTCGCCACCCAGCCGTCCATCTCCCGCAGCACCTCCCGCCTGCGGAAATAGGCGCGGCAGGCGCGGAGTGCCGTTCCCGGCGCGGCATCCCAGGTGTAGGCGCGCAGCACGTACTCGTAGTGCGCGTAGAGCGGCAGCAGCACGGTGTCCGACCCGGCCGGCGCGGCGGCAGCGGCGTCCCGGGCGGTGGCGAACATCCGCTCGTGCGAGCCGAACCACTTCTCGCAGAGCAGGCTCATCGCGGTCAGGTGCAGGGCGAAGTTGTGCGGGTCGCGGCGGCGTCCCTCGGCGTAGACCTGGTCCAGCCCGGCCCGGTCCTCCCGGTTGCCGAACATGGTGCGCAGCTTGTAGATCCACGGCAGCGGATCGTCCGGCGCGGCCAGCGCGACGGCCCGGTCGGCGGCCTTCGCGGCCATCCCGGACTGCAGGTGGAAGGCCCGGAACTGCTCCGGCGTCGTCTCGGCGGCCGCCGCGGCGCCCCGGCCCCGGGCCGCGCGGATCTGCAGCATCGCGGCCTGGACCAGCGCCGGGTCCGGGTCGTCCGGCGCCGCCTCCAGCCACTTCTGCAGCCAGGCGCCCTCGGTCGCGGCGGCGGTGGCGAGCAGGTCGATACGCCGGCCGCGCAGCCGGTTGTCGGCGCCGGCGTCGGCGACCAGCTTCGCGGCGGCCGGCCAGTCGCCGCGGACCGCCCGGTGCCGCGCCTCCCGGTCCGCCTCGTCGCGCGGCGGCAGATCCTCGACGAACTCCGGCGGATCGGGGACGGGACCGTGGAAGAGGGCGTGGATCAGGTAGCGCAGGAACATCGTCACGGCGCGATGATATTCACCCGCATCACATCGATCGTCTCGGTCGCGGCGACGGTGAACGGCTCGCCCAGGCAGCCGTGCACGGCGTTCGGCGCCAGGTGCGTGGTGACCGGCACGCCCGCGGTCGCCAGCAGCCCGGCGAAGGCCTCCCCGGAGGAGCGCAGGGTGTCGTGCTCGCAGTTGACCACGAGGGTGCGCGGCAGGCCGGTCAGGTCGCCGCCTGCCGGGAACGCGTAGGGGTCGTCCGGGTCGTCGCAGTAGTGCCGGCTCATCGCCGCGACCCACTCGGGCGAGAAGAACACGACCCCTCTGCGCCGGATCGCCGCGAGCCGCTCCGGCTCCCACGGCGGCAGCTCGGCGTGCAGCGACGGGTAGATCAGCAGCAGCGAGGCGGGCGGCTGCCCGGCGCCGTCCCGCAGCCGTTTCGCCACTCCGGCCGCCAGGCTGGCGCCCGCGCTGGCGCCGCCGAGGTGCAGCTTCTCGGCCGGCACGCCGAACCGGTCGGCGTTCAGCACCGCCCACGTCCAGCCGGTGAGCACGTCGTCGGCCCCGGCCGGGTAGCGGACCCCGCGCAGCGCCTTGCGGTAGTCCACGGAGAGCACCGCGATGCCCCGCGCGGCCAGGGCGAGGGCGGTGAAGTGCGCCTCGGCCATCCGCAGCGATCCGCTCACGAACGCGCCGCCGTGCACCCAGACGAGCCCGGCCACGGGCGCCACCGGCCCGCGGTAGAGCCGGGCCGGCACCCCGGCGGGCACGTCGGCGACGGTCACCGCGGCCAGCTCCGGGAAGCGGTCGAACAGCTCGGCGTCGGTGGGGCCGGTCTCCGGCAGGTCACCGGCAATCTCCAGCATCCGCACGTAGTCGGGCACGGCCGGCAGGTCACCGCCGGCGGCCCGGAGCAGGACGGCGCGCCGCAGGCCGCGGGGCAGCCGGTGCAGCCCTTTCATCGCGTATCCCAGAACAGTGCCGGTAGCCGTCACGCCCGAACCCCTCTCTACATGCCGGTCAGTCTCCCGATCAACTCCGCGACGGGTCCCGCCGTGACGTGCCGGAAGCCGGTTCCGGCCCACAGGTTCAGTGCGCCCGCGTCACCCTTCGCCGCGGCGGCAGCCCGGATCGGCGCGGTCAGGTGATGCACGGCCGGGTAGCCGAGCGGCGCCACCGCCTCGTGCTCGTCGATGAACCGGTTGCGCAGCCCGCGGGCCGGCTGTCCGGTGAACGCCCGGGTGACGACGGTCTCGGTGAACTCACCGGAGAGCATCGCGGCCCGCTGCGCCGGCCGGGTGCCGGCCTCGTCGGCGAGCAGGAACGCGGTGCCGCACTGGACCGCCGCGGCCCCGGCGTCGAGCAGCTCGCGCACGTCGGCGGCGGTGGTGGCGCCGCCCGCCGCGATCACCGGCAGGTCGGTGACGGCCCGGACCTCGGCGAGGGTCTCGATCGCGGTGCTGGTCCCGGTCCAGCCGGCCGGCGCCGTCGTCGACGCGTGCCCGCCCGCCGCGCCGGACTGCGCGATCAGGCCGTCCGGTTCGGCGTCGAGAGCCGCGCGTGCCTCGTCGGCGCCGGTGACGGTGATCAGCACGGTCGAGCCCGCTTCATGCAATCTCCGGACACACCCGATCTCCGGTACGCCGAACGTGAAGCTGACGACCGGAACCCGGTACCGCACGGCGAGCTCCACCTTGGCCGCGAAGTGGTCGTCGTCGTCGAGTCGCAGCGGGGGCAGGTCCACGCCGTACCGATCGGCCTCCTTCTGCAGCACCCGCCGGTATTCCTCGAGGGGCGCCGGGTCGGCGGGCGGCGGCACCGGCACGAAGATGTTGAGCCCGTGCGCCACTGTGCCCACCTGCCGCAGCTCGTCCTCGACCGCGCCGGGCGTCTTGTATCCGGCGGCCAGGAACCCGAGGGCGCCGGCCCGCGCGGCGCCGGCGACCAGCGCAGCGGTGGACGGCCCGCCGGCCATCGGGGCGACGATCACTTCACGCATGCCGCGACCCTACGACGCCGGCGCACCCGCGTCGCGCCAGAGGACGGTGGCGAGCGTCAGCGCGGCGAGGCCGATCACCCATCGCAGCGGGCGTTCCGGGGTGCGCCGCACCAGTGCCGGGCCGATCCAGCTGCCGATCAGGCACCCGGCCGCGAGCAGCGCCGCCGCCGTCCAGTGGACCGGGGCGAAGAGCGCGTAGAGCACCGCCGCCGCGACGTTGGAGAACCCGAGCACCACGGTCTTGACCGCGTTGGTGATCGCGAGCGGCTCGACGGCGGCCACCGACAACGCGGCGAGCATCATCACGCCGGCGCCGGCCCCGAAATATCCCCCGTAGACCGCGATCAGGAAGACCGCGACGGCGAGGGGCGGACGGCGGCCGGGTCGCACGTACCAGGCCCGCAGTGGCTCCCGGAAGAGCAGCATGAGCCCACCGGCGGCGATCAGCCCGGGCACCACCCGCTCGAACGCCGACGACGGCGTGCTCATCAGCAGCACCGCCCCGGCCGTCCCGCCGATCACGCCGGTGACGCCGTGCCGGGCGATCCGCCGGCCCTGTCCGCGCAGCTCCGGGCGTGATCCGGCGGCCGCGCCGAACGCCGTGGAGAGCAGCGCCACCGTGTTCGTCACGTTCGCCGTCACCGGGGAGAGGCCGACGGCCAGCAGCGCCGGATAGCTCACGACCGAGGCGAGCCCGCCCATCGAACCGGTCAGGCCGCCACCGACCCCGCCCAGGAAGAGCACGACTGCTTGGGCGAAGGTCACAACTCGTCAGCCTACCCGTACAGATGATCTATATTTTCTCTAGCTTCACGCTGTTCGCAGCAGCGGACCTGCGCCCGGTTTCCGGCCGCGCGCAGGTCCCGCCGGTTACTTCAGCCGCAGGCGCTGACCGACGTAGATCACGCTCGGGCTCTCCAGCCGATCCTTGTTCAACCGGTACAGCGTCTTCCACCCGCCCTTGATCTTGTACTTCTTGGCGATCTTGGTGAGGGTGTCGCCCGACTTCACGACGTAGGTGCCCTTGACGGCGGCGGCCTTCTTCTTGCCGGTGCTCGCCTTCTTGTAGACGCCGGGCTTCTTGCCGCAGACCGGCCACGGCTTCAATCCGCGCTTGGAGTACAGCTTCTCCGCGATCCGGATCTGCTCGGCCTTGGTGGCCTTGTCCGCGGTCGAGGCGTATTTACCGCCCCCGTTCGCCTTCCACGTGCTGCGGCTGAACTGCAAGCCACCGTAGTACCCGTTACCGGTGTTGATGTGCCACCGGCCGCCCGACTCGCATTTCGCCACGACGTCCCAGTTCACCTGGCGGGCTGCCAGGGCGGGGTTCGCGGGCGCGAGAAGCACACCGGCTCCGGTGATGCCCGCGGTCACCAGACCGAGGGCAGCAAGGCGCGTTCGTCTACCGATCCGAGACATGGATGATCCTCCACGCCTGCGAGGTGAGCTGTCGGGTTCGGACAGAGGTGCCCGGCCGTCGTCATGCGGCTTCACCCCAAGGCGCTCGCATCAGCGCCGCAATACGTGGGTCCCCCGCTCCTGCCTCCGAAATCGATTCCCCGGACGGCGGCAGGATTCGGCGGACCGCCCGTGGTGCCCGCCATCGCGGGACGGCCACGACGGTAACCACGCCCCTCGGCCGGAATCCAAGCCCGAACCCCGGGATAGTGACGTTCGTCTCCGTTTTAAACCTATTTGATCTTGTTTGTGCCCGGGAATGGCAGGCATTCCCGATTCAGGAGGTCCGTCGTATTCGGCGATACAGAAAAATGCCCGGCCGGACAATGCCGGCCGGGCTGTTAAGGCTAATTCGCGACCAGCACCGCAATGATCGCGAGTACCGCCGGAACCGTCTGCACGAACAGGATCCTGCGACTCGCGGTCGCCGCGCCGTAGACGCCGGCCACCGCCACGCAGACGAGGAAGAACAGCTCCACGTCCGCGTCGCTGACCAGTCCCCAGATCAGCCCGGCCGCGAGGAAACCGTTGTAGAGGCCCTGATTGGCGCCGAGCACCTTCGTCTGCCGGGCGAACTCCTCGGTCAGGCCGAACGCCTTGCGGCCCTGCGGCTTGGTCCACAGGAACATCTCCAGAACCAGGATGTAGACGTGGATCAGCGCTACCAGCGCCACCAGCAGATTCGCCAAAATGATCACCGCCAGAGCTTAGACCCCGCACCCTTTCCAAGATCAAACCCCTGCTGTACGAAAGAGCGACTATTCAGGCGCAAACCCCGACAGGGCCCGGAGTCCAGCACCTCGTAGAAACCCACGACGGCCGGCGGCGACGCCGCGAGTTCCCGCCCCTGACCGCCCTCGGTGATCACCTGATCCGACCCGGCCGGCAGAAGACCACCCACGCCGAAGATCAGCAGCACACCGGCGCTGGCCAGGGTGACGTTCCGCGCGGCTCTGCTGCCGCGCCACACGCCGTCCCGCACTGCCGCGTCGATGGCGGCGTCGTAGTGGAATGCCTCCCCCACGGCGGCCGCGGCCACCAGCAACAGCGTCGCGGCGAGCGTGATCTGAAGCCCGCAGGCGACCCCGGATCCTGGATGGAAATCTAGAGCCGGCTGTCCACCCCGTACTGTAAGTTGTCTTTCCTGATGTTCTGGACACTGACATTCACCAGGTATTTCATCGCCCGCTCGGTCTCCGCCTTCGGCGACGCCATGCTCACCGTCGCGTCGGCGCTGGCCGTCGGCGAGATCTACGGCGCGACCGGCGTCGGCGTGGTGCTCGCCTCGTGGATGCTGCCGTTCCTCGGGTTCATCCTGTTCGGCGGCGTGCTGGCCGACCGGATCGGCGCCCGCCCGCTGATGCTCGCCGCCGACCTGATCCGGCTGGTCGCGCAGGGCGTCACCGCCGTCGCGTTCTTCACCGGCACCCCGTCGCTCTGGCTGCTGATCACCTGTTCGGCGGTGAGCGGCACGGCCGCCGCGATGTTCTCGCCCGGCGTCAACGGCATCGTGCCGCAGGTGACGAGCGACCCGCACCGGGCGAACGCCACGATCCGGATGGCGAACGCCGTCGCCGAACTGCTCGGTCCCGCCACGGCCGGTGTGCTGTTCGGCTTCTTCGGGGCGGGACCGGTCTACGCCGTCGACGCGGCCACGTTCGCGATCAGCGCGTTCTGCCTGGCCGGTCTCCGGGTCAGCCGGGTCAGCCGGGCGGCGAGCTCGACGCTGACCGATCTGCGCGAGGGCTGGCGGGAATTCCGGGCGCGCACCTGGATCTGGAGTGTGATCCTGGTCTGGATCGCCTACGGGATCTTCCTCTTCGGACCCCTGGTTCCGCTTGGCGCGGTGCTGGTGAGTCAAGATCAAGGGCCTTCGTCGTACGGATGGATGCAGTCAGCGATCGGCGCGGGCACCATCGTCGGTGGTCTCATCGCGCTACGGACCAAACCCCGCCGGCCACTGGCGACCGGCGCCGTGGCGATGTTCGGCTACGTGCTGCTCCCGCTCGCGATCGCCCTGCACGCCGAACTGCCGCTGCTGCTCGCCGCGGCCGGGGTGAACGGACTGGTCTGGGCGTTCTGGTCGATCCAATGGCAGACCAGCGTCCAGACGCAGACGCCACCGGACCTGCTGAACCGGATGACCTCGTACGAGGTGCTCGGCTCCACCGGCAGCCTCCCGATCGGCCAGGCCCTGGCCGGCCCGGTCGCCGGCGCGGTCGGCGCCGAACGCGTCCTCGGCGTCTCCGTCGTGGTGGGCCTGCTCGGCAGCGCGACGCTGCTGCTCATCCCCGCGGTCCGCACGCTCGGCCGGTACAGTCCCCCAGATGCGGGCACGGACTCCGATGGTGATGATCAGCATCCTGATGCTGGCCGGGTGCGGCTCGGATAGCCCGGCCTCGCTCCCGATCAGCGCCACCGCCGAACAGTGGCGTGTCCACGAGGTCAACCGGCAGCTCGCCATCGCCCTGCACGACAACGGTCCGACGCCGATCGAGGTCTCCCGCGTCGAACCGGTCCTGCCGTCCTTCGAGGGCGAGACGCCGGCCGACACCGACGCGCTGCTCCCGGTCGGCGGCCTGCGCGTCGACGTGCCGGTCGGCTTCGGTACGGGCGGCTGCACCCCGGCGACGGCGGCGCCCTCCCAGGTGATCGTGACGGCCCGCCTCGCGACCGCCACGGAGTGGCAGACCGTGACGATCGATCTGCCGCACCCGAACCCGCTGCTCGACAAGCTGCTGGCCGCCGACTGCGCCGCCGAGAAGGTGCGGCAGAGCGTCACCGTCGCCTTCGGCCCGTGGGAGGACCTCGGGCCGGACGGGGTGCGCGGCAGCCTCGAGGTCACCCGCACCGCCGCCGCCACCGGAACCGTGCGGGTCACCGAGCTCGACGGCAACGTCCTCTACCGGCTCGCCTTCCCGTCGGGCCCTCCCCCGGTCGCGGTCACCGCCGGCTCGCCGACCACCCGCATCCCTCTCGTGGTCACGCCGCTGCGCTGTGACCCGCACGCGTTCGCCGAGGTGAAGAAGCCGTTCGAGTTCCCGGTCCACGTCGCGCTGGACGGCCGGGAGCCGCTGGTCAGCACCGTGCCGGTCGACGAGGACGACAAGAAGGCTCTCGACACGATGCTGCGGCGGATCTGCCTATGACCTCGCTCTGAAGAACGACACCGCTTCGGCCAGCGCGAGATCGGTCAGCTCGGGGTCGTGCCGCACGCCCACATCCCGCATGAACGCGTGCTCACCGCCGCGGTAGACGTGCAGCTCCACGTCGTCGAGACCCGCGCCGTACAACGCCGAGATGATCTGCAGCCGCGCGTCGGCCGGCACATGCGGATCGTGCGACCCGAACACGACCAGCAGCCGCCCCCGGATCTCCGCGGCCCGGGCCAGCGACCCGGGGTCGTCGGCGCCGAGCGAGCCGTTCTGCAGTCCGGTCGGATAGAAACAGACCGTCGCCTCCACCCGCTGATCGAAAGCGGCCCGGAACGCCAGGTGCCCACCCAGGCAGAACCCGGTCACCAGAAGCGCCCCGATCCCGTCCCGCCCGTCCATCCAGTCGAGCACGGCCTGCCGGTCGGCATCGAACTCCGCCGTCGTGGTGGCCGCGGCGGCGTCCAGCCCCGCCTTCTTACCGGCGTCGTCGAACTCCAGCGCCACCCCGGCGACCGCCCCGTGCGGATAGATCTCCGGCACCACGACGACGAACCCGGCCGCCGCGATCCGCCGTGCCGTCCGCAGCGTCGATTCGGTCAGCTGGAAGATGTCGGTGTAGAGCAGCACCCCAGGCCACGTGCCACCGCCCACCGGCGCGATCACCGCCGTCCGGATCCCTCCGGCCGTCGACGGCACCTCAACGACGTCCTCACGCAGCTTCACACCCAGATCCCCACTGTTCGCAGTCCCATCCTCTTTCAGAGCGCCGCAGCGACGCCGGTGACGGTCATCGCGAGGCCGAGCACCACGACGATCGCCGCCGACACTACTGGGAGCCGCCGCAGCAGCGGCCCCGGCCGTACATCCGTGAACCGATCCCGCGCCGTGACCAGAATCAGTCCCAGCCCGACGAGCACCGCCCCCAGCCCCGCACTGAACGCCACGATCATCGCCAGCCCGAGCGCCGTCCGATGCAGACCGACCGCGAGAATCAGCACCCCCAGCGCTTCCGGACAGGGGATCAACCCGCCGGCCGCCCCCATCGCCGCGAGTTCCCGACGGCTCCCCACGGAGACCGGCGCGGTCTTCTCCCTCTCCTCCACCATGTACGCCGACCGCCCCGCACCAGCGGTCCCGTGCCAGGACTCCCGCTCCCACGCGAAGTCCTCGTACTCCTCCTGCGCCTCCGGTTCGCGGCGACCAGCGGCATCGTCGTCCTGACCGTGACCGCTGCCAGCGCAAACCTGTCCGCTGGCAGCGTGCCCCCAGGCAGCCCTCCCCGGACGATGGAAGCCACCCACCGCGTGCGAGTGAGAAGGAGCGTGAGTGTGCGTGTGAGTGTGAGCGGCTGAGGCGTGCCGGCCGGATCCGCGCAGCCGGCGGCGCAGGATCCGCAGGCCCAGGAAGAGGACGACCACCCCGGTCACCACCTGCAGTCCAGGAACGAGGAGGCTCCGCATGACATAGTGCCCGGCGGCGAGGACGGCCGCCCCCAGGAGCAGCACCGATCCGGTGTGCGTGACCGTGACGATCCCGCCCAGTGCGACGGCCTGGCGGGGCGTGCCCCGGGAACCGACCAGATAGGCAGCTAGCATCGCCTTGCCGTGCCCCGGCGTCAGCGCGTGGAATGCTCCGAGCAGCGCACAGACGCCGATCAGAAGCACCAGCGCCATCGGCGACTCAACCGGCGCACGCAGGGCGTCAAGCATCGCCCCACCCGAACCCGCAGCAGCCGCGACACCATCGCCATCGCCGGCAGCACCCTCACCGGCGGCTCCGGCTCCGGCAGCATCGGGACCGGCGACGGCATTCCGTGCGACGGCGGATGGTGCGAGCCCTACCGCGATCGCCCGGCCCTCGTGTCCACGGCGGATCGAGCTGGCGGCGCGGCCGGCGTTCTTCGCCACCAGCACGCTCATCTGGATGCGGGTCTTCTGCTCGGTGAGATACCGGTCGGTGATCGCGAACGCGCCGGTGGACTCGGGCAGGGGTGCGCTGGCGCGGATCGTGATGACGCCGCCGCCGGCGGAGAGGAGGTCGAAGGGCGGATAGGTGGAAGCGGTCACGGCGAGCTCTGCGGGGGCGCCGTCGGTGGCGAGGGCGAGCGCTGCTTCCACCCGTGCGTCATGGGCGGAGGTCTCGGAGGCGCTCAGCCGCCGGTCGCCGTCGGTGTCGAGCGAGCGGGCGAAGCCGGGAGCGACGAGCGCGCCCGCCACGATGTCCACCTGCACGTCCAGGGTGGCCGCGGCCGGCGTGAGGTAGACCTGCTGGATGACCTCATCCAGCGAGTGGGCGGAGGCGGGGGTGGCGGGAAATGAAGCGAACACCCCAGCCGCCACCACGACGAGCTTTTTCATCAACTGAGTTCGGCCCCGTAATCGTTGTCCGGCTCGCGGTAGATCGAGTGGATGTGCGTGACGCCGCCGGCGTTCGCGCCCTGGCCCTGCTGGTGGGCGAACTCGATGACCAGCGACGGACCCTGCACCCGGTAGTAGATCGGCTCGCCCTCGGTCGTCTTGCCGGACCAGGCGAACCACGTCTTGTCCAGGTTGTCCTCGGCCGCCTCGATCTTGGATTGCGCCTGGGTCGGGGTGAGCGGGCTGAGCCATTCGGTGATCAGGGTCATGAGCAGGTCCTTCTGCTCGTCCGTGAAGGTGGATACCTGCACGCCCTCCTCGGCGAGGGTCTTGCCGTCCTGCTGCGCGCCGAGCACGATCTCGGTGATCGCGGTGTCGAGCTGCGCGGCGTCCTGCTGCGTGTCGTCGAGGGCGTCCATCACGGCGAACGCGGCGTCCGTCTCGCCCTTCAGCGGTTCCACGGTGGTGCCGGACGTCGTGTACGAAGCCGGTTGCGCCCCCCACAGCGTCGGCGCCATCGTCATCTCGTCGCCCTTGAGCGTGAGGTTCACGGCCAGGTGGTGCCCGCCGTACTGGATCGTCCAGATGTCGGTCTCGGACGGTGTGCCGAGGATCCGGATCCAGTAGTGGTCGGCACCGAAGTCGAGATCCATGCCACCGGAGGCCTTGAGGACGCCGTCGCCGGTCGTGATGCCGGTGACCTGGGCGTACCCGTCCGAGCTGAGCGCCGCCTGGAGGATCGTGAGGACGGCGGCCTGCTGGGTGGTGGACAGCGCGTCCATCCGTAGCCCGGAGCGTTTGAAGAGCTGGTCGGGCAGGTTGGACCACTGCGCCAGGTTGCCGGTGGTGCGTTCCCCCTGGACGGTCGTCTTCTGCGTGTCGTCGAGCAGGGCCAGGAACGCGTTCGTCGCGTCGAGGACGTCCTCGGTGCCGCCGGTGGAGGTGCTCGCCGCCGTGGAGGCCGCCGCGGTCGGGGTGGCGGCGGTGGTCGTCTCGTCGTCGTCACCACCGCCGCATCCGGAGGTGAGGAGTATCAGCAGCGCGGCGGTGCAGGCGAGGCGAGGCTTGAGCATCCGGGTCTCCCGTCAGGGTTTGTCCACTCCGCCCGGAAACTAGCCTGCATCAACCCTTTTAGACCCAAATTTCAGGATTTGTCATGCGCTAGCGGATCAGCGATCAACGCCGCGAACCCGCGATCCGCAGCGCCCAGCAGCGTCGCGTCGTCGGCCAGCCCGGAGACACGCAGCTTCGCCCGCTCCCGCGACACCGGCATCGCATGCTGGGCGATCCGCGCCTCCACCTCCGGCGCCGCCACCGTGTAGACCTCCCGCAGCATCCCGCCGAAGATCACCACGCCGGGGTTGAAGAGGTTGATCAGGCTGGCGACGCCGATGCCGAGCCAGTCGCCGATCCCGGCCATCGCGGCGGCCTCGCGCAGGTGACCGTTCTCGGCGTCACGGACCACGTCACGCACGGCCCGCCGGCCGAACTCCCCGCTGCGGCCGGCCGCTTCGAGGATCGCGTGCTCGCCGGTCTCCGCCTCCAGGCAGCCCGCCGATCCACACAGGCAGGGCCGGCCGCCGTTCGGGTTGACCAGCATGTGCCCGACCTCGGCGCCGTACCCGCTCTCCCCGCCGAGCAGTTTGCCGCCGACCAGGATGCCGCCGCCCACCCCGACGTCGCCGTGCAGGTAGATCAGGTCCGGGGAGCCGACGCCGGCGCCGCGGGCGTACTCGGCGAGCGCGCCCAGGTGGGCCTCGTTGCCGACGGCGACCGGCAGGCCGATGCCGAGCGCCCGTTCGAGTTCGGCGCCGAAGGCCTGGTCCACCCAGCCCATCTCCGGCCCGTACCGGACCATGCCGTCGCCGGGCCGGATCATGCCGCAGTAGGAGGCGCCGATCCCGGCCACGACCGCGTCATCCGGCGCCGCCGCCAGCAGCTCCTTGCCCATCGCCGCGAGTTCGCGCACCACCGTGTCGAGGTCGGCGCCGGCCCGCGAGCGCGCCACCTCGCGCCGGTCCAGGATGGGCCCGCCCAGCCCGACGCGCGCCGCCGTGAGCCGGTCCACCGCGACGTCGAAGGCGAGCACGAAGAACCGCCGCGACTCGGGCACCACCACGAACGACGGCCGGCCCGCTCCCGTCGTACCGATCGGTGGCTCTTCCCTGACGAGCCCGGCGGCGGCCAGTTCGGCGGTGAGTCCCAGGATGGTGCTCCGGTTGACGCCCATCCGCTCGGCGAGCGCCGCGCGCGACAGCGGCCCGCTCACGTGAACGTGGTGGAGCAGGGTTCCCAGATTCGATCGGTGTCTACGCATACCACCGCCAAACCTATGACATTCACACCTGGCTGTTTCGGTCACGGGCCACCGGGAACAAATAAGACATCCCCCGACACGACGAAGGAGATTCTTCCGATGGCAGGCAACGAGCACGAGGTCAACCGCAGCTCCCGGACCGGCCGCTTCGTCAAGGAGAGCACCGCGCACCGGCAGCCCGACACCACGACGACCGAGACGGTCGGCGGTGACCACGAGAAGGGCGACCGCGAGGTGAACCGGAGCGCCAAGACCGGCAAGTTCGTGACCGAGACCACGGCGCAGCTGCACGCGGACAGCACCGAGAAGCAGAAGCTGTAGCGATCGGGGGGCGGGCCCCGGGCCCGCCCCTGGAGCAACAATCAACACCATGGATCACAGGTATCTCGGTCGCAGCGGCCTCCTCGTCAGCGAACTCTGTCTGGGCACCATGACGTTCGGCAAGGAGGCGGACGAGCCGACGTCGCACGCGTTGCTCGACCGGTACACCGACGCCGGCGGCACCTTCGTCGACACGGCCGACGTCTACGGCGGCGGCGCCTCCGAGGAGATCATCGGCCGATGGCTCGCGGGCCGGAACCGCGACGATCTGGTGATCGCGACGAAGGGTTTCTGGGCCACCGGCGGGCAGCCGAACGACCACGGGGCCGGACGCAAGCACCTGATCAGCGCGGTCCAGGCGAGCCTGAAGCGGCTGCGGACCGACTACATCGACCTGTACCAGCTGCACTGCTTCGACGAGTCGACCCCGATCGAGGAGACGTTGTCGACCCTGGACGGTCTGATCAAGTCCGGGTACGTCCGGCACATCGGTGTCAGCAACTACACCGCCTGGCAGCTCCAGAAGTCGATCGACGTCGCGAGGCAGCACCACTGGGAGCCGTTCATCGCCGCCCAGCCGCTCTACAACCTGATCGACCGCGACATCGAGCTGGAGCTCGGCGCCGTCTGCCGCAACGAGGGTGTCGGCATCATCCCCTGGTCGCCGCTGCGCGGAGGCTGGCTCACCGGCAAGTACCGCCGCGGCATGACGCAGGCGCCGCCGGGCACCCGCTGGGAGGGCGACCAGCAGCCCTGGCTCGGCGACTGGGAGAACAGCGTCGACGAGCGCACCTGGTCGATCACCGACGCGCTGCTCGCCACCGCCACCGAAACCGGGAGGAGCCCTGCCCAGGTGGCGCTGCGCTGGCTGTCCCAGCAACCGGGGGTCACCGCCCCGATCATCGGCGCCCGCTCGGAGGAGCAGCTCGACGACAACCTCGGCGCGGCCGGCTGGACGCTCGACGAGAAGAGCATCGAGCGCCTCACCGCGGCGAGCGACCGGCCGCTCCCCTACCCGCACGCCTACCTGGCGCGATCACCGCGTCGGCGCGGCTGACCGGACTCGGGAGATCACACGAAATAGGCTGACGGGCGCTATGACTGCGCCTGACACTGATTCCGAGACCCGCCCCTGCGCCCACTGCGGACGCCCCGTCCCGCAGCGCGCCTCCGCGGGGCGCCCGTTCCGCTACTGCCGCGACAACGACGGCGAGTGCCAGCGTGCCTCGCGCAACACGCGGATGCGGCATCGCTCCTCCCCCGGCCTGGCCGGTTCGGTGGCCCGCACCTGGGAGGCCGTGGATCGCCTGGACACGCTGGTCGGCACGCTCACCGAGGCGCTGCACTCGGAGATGTCGCCGGCCGGCGTGGAACGGCAGGTCGCCGAGGTGCGCGCGGAGACGTCCCGGCAGGTGGCGGCCGCGCACGCGGAACGCGACGACGCACGCCGGGACGCCGAGCAGGCGGCGACCGCGACGGCGGCGGCGCAGCAGATCGCGGTGGCGGCGACGGCCGAGCGGGACGAGGCGCAGCAGCGGGCGGCCGAGTCGCAGCGATCGGCCGAGGAGGCCGGCAAGCGGGCTTCGGAGGCGGTCGCGGCGCGCGACGAGGCGGTCCGGGCGGCGACGGCCGCGGCGGCGTTGCGGGAGCGGGCGGAGGCCGAGCGGGACGCGGCGGCCACCGAACTGGCCGAGGTCAAGAACCGGCGCGAGGCCGCGGAGCGAGATCTCGCTGCGGCGCTCAAGGACGCGTCCGATTTCCGTCGTACGTCGGAGCAGGCCGCGATCCGCTCCGAGCAGGACCTGGCAGCGGCCCGGAAGCAGGCGGCGGACGCGGGCTCGCGGGCGTCCGAGGCCGAGGCCGAAGCGGCGAAGGCGGTCCTCGAAGCCTCCGAGGCGTCGGCCCGGGAGCAGGCGGCGACGGCCCGCGCCGAGGAGCTCTCGCGCAGGGTCCGGGACGCCGAGGCGCGCGTCGCTGCCGTGCAGTCGTCGCTGCAAGCCGCCGTCGAAGAACGGGACCGTGTCACCCGTACCAATGATGATCTGGAACGGACCGCGGAGCGTGCGTCGCGCGAACGTGCCGATCTCGAACGCCGGCTCGCGTCCGCCCGGGCCGACGCGGATGCCGCGCAGGAGCGGGTGGCGCAGCTGACGTCCCAGGTCAGCGACCTCGCGTCGGCGCTGGCGGCGCTCGGCGGACGGGGCGCGGCGGTGCCACCGCAGACACGCGATATTTCTCACCCCCAACCGGCCACAGATCACCAGGGTCTGGGCTAAACCGGACGGGTGACCGCTACCACGCCGCTACCGTCATGGCACCCGGCAGTGACCCGACGGTAGGTAAATTGCTGGTAACCGGATCGAGTGACCGACATCGCACCACCCGCACAAGTCGCAAATACCGCGAAACGGACCAAGGTCCACTGGAACGCGGGTTCGATTTGCCGGGTAAGGGCTGTGGCCGGTTACGCTCATAGCGTTAACACCGCTGATACAGGCGGTACGGACAAGAACTCGGCGGCAGCCGGATTCCGATCCGGCAATGCTTCATGCCAAGATCCGGAATCTAGCGGCCACCACTTTCGTTAAACAAACGAGAGCAGCACCACGAGCGAGGGGAAAGCCGATCATGGGCGAACGCATGCTGCGCGGCAGCCGTCTAGGCGCGGTCAGCTACGAGTCCGACCGTAACACCGAGCTGGCGCCCCGACAGACCCGTGAGTACCTGTGCGTCAAGGGTCACCAGTTCGAGGTTCCGTTCGCCGTCGACGCCGAGGTGCCCACCACCTGGGAGTGCAAGTTCGACGGCAGCGTGGCCCGTCTGGTCGACGGCAACGAGCCGGAGCAGAAGAAGGCCAAGCCGCCGCGCACCCACTGGGACATGCTGCTCGAGCGGCGTTCGATCGCCGAGCTCGAGGACATCCTCAACGAGCGCCTACAGGAAGTCCGCACCCGCCGCGGACGCTGACACGAAGTGACGAGAAGGCCGCCCCCTGGCACTCAGGGAGCGGCCTTCTCGCTGCTCACCGGTTCCAGCCGCTGAGCAAACCCCCGCACGTGCCGCGATCGACGCGTTTGCACGCGACCTCCGCGCAGCACCGCACCCCACCCGCCGCGTGCCGCCGTCCGCTGACCGGGAGTCGGGGAACACCGCCGCGCCTTGAACAGGCTGTGGCCCATGGCTGCCCAACGACCCCATCAACAGCAACACATCACAGCCATCACCCCGCAGCTGTCACTCATCGCTGGTGCGCGACCTCGATTGACGGCAATGGGCCATGGCCGGGCGAGGATTCCATGGCCATCGCAGCGGGCCAGGCGGCCGGGCGGGCCTCGGGTGTGACCGATCGCAGCGGGCACGGCGGCAAGGCGGGCCTCGGGTGTGACCGATCGCAGCGGCCCCGGCGGCAAGGCGGGCCCCGGGACGTAACCGATCGCAGCGGGCACGGCAGCCGGCCGACGATTCAGCTGACCAGCCTCCGGCCGACGATTCAGCCGACCGGAGACCGGGCGACGATTCAGCCGACCGGAGCACGCGGCTGCCGGCAAGGCGACGTCAGCGACGAATCACCGCCGCGGCTCACGGGCAGGTCGACAGCACAACGCCGCGAAAACGACGGCCACCAGCGAACAACCGGCCACCATCGCATCGAGGCCTGCCGAGGGCGACTTCACCAGCGGCTGTCATCGCCGGCAGGGGGCGCGCCTCAGCGGACGATCTCGCCTTCGATTGCCGCGGGCGGGGTGGGGCCGGGCCGCTGCTCGTCGACCACGACGACGGTGACCGGGGCGCCCGAGTGAACCTTGACCTTGCGCGGGCCGAACAGGTCGCCGGTGGCGGCGGAGCCCAGGGAGCGCTCGGCGAAGCGCTCGATGCCCCGGCGGGCCAGGGTGCGGCCGGGCGGGAGGAGCAGGAGCAGGCCGGCGACCGCGGTGATGAAGCCGGGCATCGTCAGCAGCAGGGCGCCACCGAGGCCGGCCAGGGAGTTCGCCACGCCGGCGCCGGGCGGGCGGTTCTCCTGGGCGGCCGCCTGGAAGGCACGCCAGCCCTTGATGCCCTCACGGCGCAGCAGGGCGATGCCGGCGATCGTGGAGGCGGCCAGCAGCAGGATGGCCCAGCCCGCGCCGATGGCGTGCGCGACCGCCACGAAAACGAAGAACTCGGCCAGCGCCCAGATCGGCAGTGCGAGTGGTGCGTAAGCGAGCCTGTTGCGGCGCATTACATCGACCTCCGGTGTCCCCGGGCCCGGAGAACGGGCCCGGTTCAAGCATGACACCTCACGGCCAGGTGGAGCCCTGTCGCGGCTTCCGATTGAGGACTTTACGCAAACTCTCAGCTCGCGTCTGGGCGCCCCAGATGGTGACGCGCAGCAACTGCTCCTTGAAGATGTTGCCGCTCATCTTGCTGACGCCGTTGACCCGCTCGGTGAAGGTGATCGGCACCTCGACCATGCGGAAGCCCTGCTTGTACGACCGGAACGCCATCTCGACCTGGAACGAGTACCCGGTCGACGCGATGCTGTCGACCTCGATCTTGTCGAGGACACCGATCCGGTAGGCGCGGTAGCCACCGGTCGCGTCCTTGAACGGCATGCCGAGGGCCATCCGGATGTAGATGTTGCCGCCGCGGGAGAGCAGCAGCCGGTGGATCGGCCAGTTGTGCACGCTGCCGCCCGGAATGTACCGCGTGCCGAGCACCACGTCGTGGTCGACCAGCGCGTGGAGCAGGAGGTGCAGTTCCTCGGGGGCGTGCGAGCCGTCCGCGTCCATCTCGACGACCGCGTCGTAGCCCTTGTCCTTGGCCCAGGCGAACCCGGCCTTGTACGCGGCGCCGAGACCCTCCTTGCCGGCCCGGTGCATCACGAAGACGTGGTCGTCGGCGAGCGCGAGCTCGTCGGCGATGGCGCCGGTGCCGTCCGGTGAGTTGTCGTCGGCGACCAGGATGTCGACCTCCGGCACCGCCTTGCGGACCCGTTCGGTGATCGCCCGTACGTTGTCAGCCTCGTTGTACGTCGGGATGATCACGAGGACTCGTCCCACGCCGGGGTACTCGCTCACCGTTCCTCCGTGTTCGTGTCGCCGTCGTTCGCGATGTCCGCCCGCTGCCGGCGCAGGGGCAGCGCGCCGACGAGGGCCGCGGCCATCAGGATGACGGCCGCCACCTCGGGCCAGTTGCCCGAGCGCGTCGCCAGCGTACGCGGTCCTTCCGTGGCGACATCACGCACCACCACCGCGGGAGTGTTGAAATCCGTCGAATCGTGAACGCCACCTGAACCGTCGACAAACCCGGACACACCGACAGTCGACACCATCAGTGCCTCCCGCCCGTGCTCGACCGCCCGGAGCCGGACCATCGCCAGCTGCTGCAACGCCTCTGCCTCGTTGAACGTGGCATTGTTCGTCTGGACGGCGAGCAATTGCGCCCCGCCGGTGACCGTGTCCCTGACGATTCCGTCATAGGCCACCTCGAAGCAGATGACGTCCCCCAGGGTCACCTTGCCGGTGTCGATGACGCCGGGGTGGTCACCCGGAAGCATGTTGCGGACGAGGTCCACCTTGTCGGTGACGAGGCGGGCGATCGGGCGCAGCGGCATGTACTCGGCGAACGGGACCGGGTGGCGTTTCGCGTACTGCTGGTCCAGGTCCGGGCCGGTGCCGGGCCACCAGAGGATGCCGACGTTGTAGATGTCCTCCGGGTCGTCGGTGCGCTGGATGCTGCCGACCAGGATCGGCGCTTTGATCGAGTCGGCGGCAGCGGAGATCGCGTCGGCGGCGTCGGCGTTGCGCAACGGGTCGATGTCGGACGAGTTCTCCGGCCAGACGACCAGGTCGGGCTGCTTCTGCTTCCCGGCGGCGACGTCCGCGGCGAGCTGCCGGGTCGCGTTCACGTGGTTGTCCAGCACGGCCCGGCGCTGGGCGTTGAAGTCGAGGCCGAGCCGGGGCACGTTGCCCTGCACGAGCGCGACCGTCACCGACGGCCCGGACGGCGGGGTGAGCGGGAGGAGCGCGGGTCCGGCGATCAGGGCGGCGGCGGTCAGAGCGAACCCGGCGGCGCCGGCGGCCGGCCGGGGGCGCCACCGACGCCAGGCGAGGGCCACGAGCGCCCCACCGGTGGCGGCTACCACGAAGGTGACGAGCGGTGCTCCCCCGTACGCGGCGAGCCTGAGGCCCGGGGCATCGCCCTGGCTGAAGGCCAGGCGCCCCCACGGGAAGCCGCCGAACGGCGCACGGTCGCGCAACGCCTCCTGCGCGGTCCAGAGCAGGCCGGTCAGCAGCGGCCAGGTCCAGCGCCACCGGTCGGCGATCGGGGAGAGCCAGGCGCCGGCCAGCCCGGCCAGCCCGAAGATCGCCGCCTGGGCCAGCGAGAGCATCGCCCAGGGCAGCCAGCCCGCCGAGAACGACGTCCACCACAGCAGCGGGAAGAACAGTGTCACCCCGGCGAGGAAGCCGAGACCGAAACCCGCGCGCAGGCGCCGCCGATGCACCGCCGCCGCGAACAGGCCGACCCCCACAGGAGCCGAGACCCAGATGTCGTACGGCGGAAGCGCCAGCAGCAGCGCCGCTCCCGCGGCCACTGCCAGCACCGCGGCGACCGGCAGCCGCAGCGGTCGCCGTGCGGGGTCGGGCCCGCCCGGCGACGGCGAGGGACCGGCCAGCGCCGGCGGCGGCAGAGTCATTTCCACGGATGGCAGGCTACTCGCCCCACCTGCGACGACGCAGGGGCGCAGCCCGGCTGTGGCTGCGCCCCTGAAGTACATCCGCACACGTCGTTGTTCCCGGCCGGTGGGCCCGGGGACCTCGCGATGACCTTCGGACCGACCCGCCACGAGCCGGCTGCCCGCGTCGTGCCGTTGTCTACTGGCCATCACCCAGCCCTCGAGGGAGCCACCTGGACTACGAACAAGCCCGCCCCGCCCCGCGCGCCTCACACCCCCTGGACCTGGCTGAACGCGCGACCCCAGCGAGGACTGCGGCCAGTGGGTGGAGGAACGAAACGGATCTTGACCGCTCGCCGTGAACAAAGACCTGAAGACGGTACGTCCGGACACCCGTGGCGTGTCAACCGGGTCCCGGCCCTTCCGGCGTGTCGCGTTCGTCGGCGTGTCATCTTCTGTTCGTGTAGATCACCTGGTCAGGACCACCAGTCGACGCGTGGCGCGGGTCATCGCGACATATCGATCGACGGCGCTCATCTTCTCCGGCTCGACCAGTACGACCAGGTCGAACTCCAGACCCTTCGCCAGTTCCGGGGTGAGCGCGCCCGGCATCGCCGTCGCGCTGATGACGCACGCGATCCCCTCGTCGTGGCCGGCCAGGATCTCGTCCAGCTCGGCGAGCCGGCGATGCTCGACCGGGAGGCCACCGCGGCGGATCGAGGTGGGCACGTTCGCGTCCGGCAGCACCGCCCGGATGACCGGCTCGGCTTCGGCCATCACCTCCTGCGGGGTGCGGTAGTTGACGGTCAGCGCGGCCATCTCGACCCGGTCGAAGCCGACCCGTTCCAGGCGCTCCCGCCACGATTCGGTGAACCCGTTCCGGGCCTGCGCCCGGTCCCCCACGATGGTGAAGCTGCGTGACGGGCAGCGCAGCAGCAGCATCTGCCACTCGGCGTCGGTCAGCTCCTGCGCCTCGTCGACGACGATGTGCGCGAACGGACCGGCCAGCAGCTCCGGGCCGCCGGTGTCCGGGGCCGCCAGACCGTCCGCGAGGTTGTCCCGCAGATCCTGCTGGACCAGCATCTTCATCAGGCCCTCGCCGTCGTCGTGCACCGACGACGCGATCAGGTCGTCGAGGACCCGGTCCATCTGTTGCCTCCCCTCGCGCGCCTCGGCCTGCCGGCGGCGGTGCCGCTGTTCGGCGTTCGCGTCGCCGAGCCGTTGCCGGGCCGCGTCGAGCAGCGGCAGGTCGGCAGTGGTCCAGGCCTTCGGATCGTCGCGTTGCAGGATCTCGACCTCTTCGGGGGTCAGCCAGGGCGCGCACCGCCGCAGGTAGGCGGGGACCGACCAGAGGTCGCCGACGATGTCGGCGGCGTCGAGCAGGGGCCAGGCCCGGTGGACGGCGGGACGGAGATGCCGCCGCAGCGATGTCTCCGACATGTCGTGCCTGTCGGCCAGGAGCGCGGCCAGCTCCTCCACGATCGGCTCGCGGGCCTCGTTGTGCGGAGTACCGGGCTCGGCCGCCTCGAACGCCGCCGCCCAGTCCCGCGGAGTCACCGTGACCTCGGCCTCCTCGGTGGAGATCGTGACCTCGGAGGCCGGCGGCTCCTCGTAGAAGCGGATCGCCGCCTCGACGGCCCGCACCATCGCCACCGTCTCCTTGAGCGGCTCCGCCCTCGCGACGGCGGCGGCGCCCTCCGGCACGAGATCCCTCAACATGCAGGTCTGCACGTCGTCCTCGCCGAGGCTGGGCAGCACGTCGCCGACATAGGCGAGGTACGGCTCGTGCGGCCCCACGAACAGCACCCCGCCGCGCCGATTGCCCAGCCGCGGGTCGGAGTAGAGAAGGTAGGCGGTCCGGTGCAGCGCCACCACGGTCTTGCCGGTGCCCGGGCCACCGTCGACGACCAGCGCGCCCTTCGAGCCGGCCCGGATGATCGCGTCCTGGTCGGCCTGGATCGTGCCGAGCACGTCCCGCATCCGCGCCGTCCGCGCCCCGCCCAGGCTGGCCAGGAACGCCGACTGGTCGTCGAGCGCCGCCGCGTGCCCGGCGAACCCGGCGGCGTCGAACACCTCGTCCCAGTAGTCGGTGATCCGCCCGCCGGTCCACCGGTAACGGCGGCGGAACACCAGGCCCATCGGGTTCGCGTGGGTCGCCCCGAAGAACGGCTCGGCGGCCGGCGACCGCCAGTCCAGCAGCAGCCGGCGGCCGTCGCCGTCGGTGAGCCCGCGCCGGCCGATGTAGACCGGCTCCGGGTCGTCGTCGCCCACCATCTGCCCGAGGCAGAGGTCCACGCCGTAGCGGCGCAGCAGCCGCAGCCGCGACGTCAGCCGGCGGACCTCCTCATCCCGGTCCACTGCCTGGCGGCCTTTGCCGGCGGGTGCCCTGCGCACGGTCTCCAGCCGTCCCGCCAGGTCGTCGATCGAGCCCTGGATCCTGCCGGCCAGGGTCGCGAAGTGCTTCTCGTCCCGCGCGATCAGGGCCGGATCGTCCTTTGCCGCCAGCTTGCCCGGCAGTGCGAAAACGCGTGTCACGCAATCCCCCTCAACGCTTCTGAGCAGGAAGTTTGCGCCACGTACCGGGTCTTGCGGCAAGCCCCGTGTGCTGATATACGTTGAATATGGCGGGAGGTCACGCCGTCAGTTCATCGCCCCGTGCGCGGCCCAGCCCGCCGGGAGCCGCCACGCCGCAGAGCCGTCCAGAGGCCTGATCTCGGCATCCCACACCACCGCGCCGTCGCCGGCGAAGCGCGGGATCGTGCCCGCCGCGACCGGGCCCAGATCGCTGACCACGGTGAGGGCGGCGTCGCCGACGATCACATGCGTCTCGCCGCCGGCCGTGGCCGTCCAGAGCGTGCGGCTGCCGTCCGGGCTCGCCGACCAGCCGGTCACGCCGCCCGACTCGACACAGGTGGGAGCGGTCGTGCCGGCCACCTCGACGAGCCAGCGACCGGACACGCAGCCGGCGCTCTGCTGGTCGACGGCGAGGTATCCGCCGGGCGCGGAAGTGCCGGCCAGGGTCATCGGGCCGAGGGCGGGACGCCGTGGCTGAGTCCAGCGGGCGGTGGCGGGGCTGTAGACGTACATGGCATTGGCGACGTCCGTCATCACCAGGTGCGCGCCGTCGGCGGAGAAGGCGGCCCGCATGGTGCCCGAGGAGGCGCCGGGCACGCCGCGGGGCATGGTGAGCGTCGTGGTCGTGCCGGTCACCGTGTCGAAGAGCCGGACGTCGGTGCTCGCGGCACAGACCGTGATGCCGCCGGTCAGGACCATCGGGCGGCCCACCATCCAGGCGGCGTAGCGGTCGCCGAGCGCCTCGTTCATCAGACATTCGCCGCCGTCGGCGAGCAGACGGGGCACCGGGAGCGTCGCGGTCGTCAGGTAGAGGCCGAAGTCGGCGCCGCGGTAGAGCAGGCTTCCGGCCTGTGTCGACGCCAGGTAGCGGCCGGTCGCGAGGGGTGCGGCGCGGTGCGGGGCGTTCAGTTCGACGGCGTGGATGGTGCCGTCGGCGGCGGCGACGATGAACGGGCCGGTGGGCTCGGCCGGGATGGTGGCGCTGGGCGAGGCGCTGGGCGAGGTCGCGCTCGCTGAGGGAGTCGGGCCGGTCGGACTGGTCGTGGCCGGCGGTTTCGTAGGGGCGGTCGGCTTCGTCGGTGGCGCGATGACGGGCGGCGCCGTCGTCGCGGGCGGCGCCGGCGGGACGGTCGGGGACGCCGGCGGCGTCGTGGGCGCGGCCTTGGTGGTCAGGGCGCGGACGCCGCTCGTGTAGGCGCCCCGATACGTCGTCCCCGCCACGACGATCCGCCACGACGTCGTACCGGCCTGGCCGGGAGCGGGCACCGCGATCCGGTACTCCCCCTTCGCGCTGCTGGCGGCCCGCCCCGCGGTGGTCCAGGAGCGGCCGGTCCAGCGCTGCGCGGTCACGGTACGGCCGGACTCCCCCGGTGTGACCCGCCCGGTGATCGCGAGGGCCTTCCCGGCCGTCGCGACGGCCGGGGTGAACGCCAGGGTCGCCGTCGTGGCGGTCCAGAGCCGGACCGCCCGCTTCGGCGAGGAGACGGCCCGGTAGCTGCCGGACGCGGGCGCGTAGACCCGGACCGTCCAGGTGCCGGACGTTGCGGGGCGCATCGAGAGGGTGTACTTGCCGTCGGAGCCGGTGCGGGCGGTCGCCAGGACGTACGACCTGGTGCCGTTGATCCTCTCCAGGCGGACCGTGCGCTTCGTGCCGGGGCTGAGCCTGCCGGTCACCGCCGCCGTGGCCCCGGTGCGCATGGCAGCCGGGACACTGGCGGTGATGGTGGATTTCGTGGCGGCCACGGCCGGGCCGGCCGGTCCCACGAGGACGACACCCAGGACGGCCGTGGCCGGCCCGAGGACACTGAACCGGCGCATACCGACCGACCAACCTTCTCTACGACTGTGGAGCGGCTGTGACGGTAGGTGATGACCCGCGGGGGAATCAGACGGCGTTTCCGCGGACGGGGCCGGTGTCCGTTATCTTCGGCGACTCGGTGACCCGGAACCGGCCGAAAGGCCGCCTAGTCGCGGACCTCCAGGCGGTCCGGCTCGACGGACGACACCCGCAGGACCGGCCGCCCGTCGGCGGCGCGGGCCTGGATGCCGCCGTCGCCGGCCTGCTCCCAGCGGCCGGGCCGGGCCTCGTCCGCGTCACCGCGGCCGATCGCCCAGTCGACGTAGGTGCCGTCGTCGCGGAACTCGATCCCGGACCGCCCGCGGGCCCGCGGGAAGTCCCAGTCGTCCGGCCGGTAGATCCGGATCCCGTCGTGGTCCTCCTCGAACGAGTGCATCCACCGGCCCTGCGGCGCGGGCATCGGCGTCACACCAGAGCTGCGGCCCGCTTTCACACTCGTTCGAGATCGCCGAGAAGCCCGGCCGCCACCTCCGGGTGATCGGCGGCGAGGAGTCCGGCCGCCGCGAGGACGTACTGCTCGTCGACGACGGTCCGGGCCCGCTCGGGAAGCTGCCAGCCACCGGCCAGGTCACCCAGCACCGCGGCCAGCACATGCTCGCCGCCGCCGTGCCGCAGCACCCCGCCCGACCCGATCACCAGGCGCACATCCCGCAGGTCACGGCCGCCGACACGGGGCCGGCCGGGCCCTTCCGGATGCCCCCGGGCATGCCGCCGCAGCGCGATCACCGCGGCGGCCGCCGCCAGGTCACGGTCGTCACCGAGCGAGCCGCCCAGCTTCTCCGCGACCGCCGCCGCCCGGGTGCCGCCGGCTCCCACGGCCACGCCCAGATCACCCTCCACGGTCCGGGCCCGCCACAGCGTCCCGGCCACATCGCGGCGCGGACCGGACTCGCTCTCCGCATCCGGGATCAGCGCCGAGTAGACGTCGGTGGTCGCGCCGCCCACGTCGACGACCAGGACGCCGTAGCCGGTCCGGTCGGCGAGCAGCTCGACACCGGCCAGCACCGCATCCGGCGTGGCGGCGCGGACCAGCGAGCCGAAGCGCGGCCCCTTCGACAGCCGCTTGCCGCCGATCACGTGGCGCAGGAAGACCGAGCGGATCGCGGCGCGGGCCGGCAGCGGGTCGAGGACGCCGATGCGCGGCAGCACGTTCGCCGTCTCGGTCACCGGTACGCCACCGGCGGTCAGCGACTCCACCGCCTGCGGACGCACCGCGGCGTTGCCGGCCACCACGACGGGCACCCGGAACCGCGCCGACGCCAGACGCCGCGCGTTGTGCAGCAGCGTGTCGCCGTCGCCGCCGTCGGTGCCGCCGGCCAGCAGCACCACGTCCGGGCGGGCCGCGCGGACCGCCGTCACACCCGGGCCGGTGAGCGGCCCGGCCGCCACGTGCACCACCTGCGCCCCGGCGGAGAGCCCGACCCGGTGCCCGGCCTCCGCGGTGACGAGTGCTTCGTACCCGATGACCGCGAGCCGCAGCCCTCCCCCGGCGGAGGAGCAGACGTACAGCTCGGCGCCCTCACCACCCACTGCCGCGACGGCGGCGTCGAGCCCGTGCAGCACATCGGTTCCGGCGGTGGTCGGGACTTCCGCGCGGCGGATCAGTCGCGCGCCGCCGAGGTCGATCAGAGCGGATTTGGTGTACGTGGAACCGACGTCCACACAGACGGCGGCCGTCACGGCTTCGGGGGCACGACGACCGTTCCGACGGCGGTGACGGCCACGATCGGCTCGTCCAGGACGGCCGCCGCCGACCCGCCGGTGCCCCGGCAGACCACGGTGGACGCGAACTCGATGCGCCGGGACCGGGTGCCCATGGCGACGACGGTGGCGGTCACCTCGAGGACGTCACCGGCCTGTACCGGCGCCTTGAACTGCACGTCGGAGTAGGAGGCGAACAGCCCCTCGTCGCCGTCGAGCCGGATGCACACCTCGGTGGCGGCGTCGCCGAAGAGGCCGAGCGAGTACGCCCCGTCGACCAGGTTCCCGGCGTAGTGGGCGTGCGCGTACGGCACATAGCGGCGGTGCGTGACGGTGATCAATTCCGGCTCCCGGGTGACGAGACGAGCGCGTGGACGAGGTAGGAGGCGACCTCCCGCGGGGTGGTCCCCCGGCCGAAGATCCGGTCGACGCCGAGTTCCGCGGTCATCAGCTCGTCGAAGCGCGGCCCGCCGACGATCAGCAGCGGCCGTTTCCCGGCCGGCAGCGCCTCCCGGAACGCGGCCGACATGGCCCGGGTGTTCTGCAGATGAGCGTCGCGCTGCGTGACCACCTGGGACACCAGCACCGCGTCGGCCTTCCGGGCGCGGGCGGTCTCCACCAGATCGGGGACCGACACCTGCGCGCCCATGTTCGTCACCGCCAGCTCGGAGTAGGACTCCAGGCCCTTCTCCCCCGCGATCCCCTTGAGGTTGAGGATCGCGTCGATGCCGACGGTGTGCGCGTCGGTGCCGATGCAGGCGCCGACCACGGTGAGCGGGCGCCGCAGCCCCCGCTTGATCGCCGCGTTGATCTCCTTGGCGCCGAGCAGCGGATAGTCGCGCTCGACGACCTGCACCCGGTCGGTGTCGACGAGGTGGCTCACCTTGCCGTAGACGACGAAGAACGTGTACCCGTCGCCCATCTGCTTGGCGTGCACGAGCATGGCCGGATCCATGCCCATCTTCCCGGCCAGTTGCAGCGCGGCGCCCTCGGCCCGCTTGTCGTGCGGGATCGGCAGCGTGAAGGAGAGCTGCACCATCCCGTCCCCGGTGGTGTCGCCGTAGGGCCGGATGATGGTCACAGCGCCTCCAGCACCGGGTTGTAGTAGTCGCCCTCGTGGGCGGCGACGCCGTCCAGGCCCTTGCCGCGGTCGGCGGGGCGTTTCATGATGCCGAAGGTGCCGTCGGCGATCGCGGTGAGCAGGGTGTCGTCGACGATCTTCTCGAGCAGGTCGATGGCTTCGCCGAGGACCTGGTTCGCGCGTCTCCTGATGAACGGGCCGGGGGTGAAGTCCTCGTGCAGGTTCCCGGCGCCGTTGAGCACGTAGCGCACGTTCTGCAGGGCGATGTCGCGGTCGGACAGCCACGGCGTGACGACGGCCTCGGTCATCATGCCGACCAGCAGGATGCCCTGGCCGGTGAGCGCCCCGGCCAGGTTGAAGAAGCCGTCGAGCAGGTTGCCGCGGAAGACGTCCCCGGTCATGTGCTTGGTCGGCGGCATCCACTTGAGGGGCGCGTCCGGGAACAGCTCGCGGGCGAGCAGCGCGTGCGCGAGCTCCAGCCGGAACGAATCCGGCAGGTCCGGATTTATCTCGAACGCGTGCCCGAGACCGAGCTGCCAGTCCTGCAGGCCCGCCTCGTGCGCGAAGAACTCGTTGAGCAGCTGCGACACCGTCACCGTGTGCGCGGCCTCGACGGCGTCGGCGGTCGTCAGGTAGTTGTCCTCGCCGGTGTTGATGATGATCCCGGCGCGGGCGTGCACCTGCCGGGAGAAACGCTGGTCGACGAAGGTGCGGATGGGGTTGATGTCACGGAACAGGATGCCGTACATGGAATCGTTGAGCATCATGTCGAGACGTTCCATGCCGGCGAGCGCGGCCATCTCCGGCATGCACAGGCCTGACGCGTAGTTCGTCAGCCGGATGTATCGGCCCAGCTCGCGGGAGGTCTCGTCGAGGGCCGCCCGCATCAGCCGGAAGTTCTCCTGCGTGGCGTAGGTGCCGGCGAACCCCTCCCGGGTGGCCCCTTCGGGGACGTAGTCCAGCAGCGACTGCCCGGTCGACCGGATCACCGCGATCACGTCGGCTCCGGCCCGCGCGGCCGCCTGGGCCTGCGGGATGTCCTCGTAGATGTCCCCGGTCGCGACGATCAGATAGATCCACGGCCGCTGCGCGGGGTCGCCATGCCGTTTGATCAGCCGATCGCGAGCAGCCCGCTGCCGATCCACGATCCTCAGGCCTGCCCGCGCCGACCGCGCGGCTGCCCGCCGCGCCGCCGTGACATCTCCTCTGCGCGCGGGGAGGGAGAAGCGCACCGACCCGGCGGCCGCCTTCTGCGCCAGTGTCGTCAGGTCCTCCACGCCCTGCGAAGCCAGCGCATGGAACGCCGGCACGGCCACCCCGTGACCGAGACCGACGTCCGCCCGCACCGCGTCGACCAGGCGGTTCACCCAGGGGATGCCGTCCGGATCAGCGCCGCGCACCCCGGCCAGGCGCAGCACCGCACGCTCCACCGAGACCGTGGTGTGCGATCGCGCCAGGTCGACGACGGGCTGCCCGGCCCGCGCCGCCAGGGCACGCGCCCGCGCCACGATGCGCGGGTCCAGATCCAGTTTCCCGGCCACCATTCACCCCTCGAAGATCGTTTCCCCGGACAGCACCGTCCGGCGGCAGATCGGCCGCTCAGGCGTCACTCCGTCGATGTCCGGCAGCAGCGCCGGAAGTCCACCCTGTACGCCACCCGGCGTGTCCCACACCGCGAACGTCGCGGCGTAGCCCGGCGCCAGCACGCCGTTGCCCTCTTCCAGGCCCGCTGCCCGCCATCCGCCGCGGGTGCCGGCCGCGAACGCCGACCGCACGCTCATCCGGTAGACCGGGTTGCGGGGCGCCGCCGCGGCGACCACGATCGCCCACGGGTCGAGCGCGGTCACCGGCGAGTCCGAGCCGAACGCCAGGGCGACCCCGGTGGCGTGCATGGCGCCGATCGGGTTGGTCGCGAGGGCACGGTCCACGCCGAGGCGCTGGGCGTACATCCGATCGGCCCCGCCCCACAGCGCGTCGAAGACCGGCTGCACCGACGCCACCACGCCGAACTCGACCATCCGCGCGATCATCGCCTTGTCGATCAGCTCGACGTGCTCGATGCGGTGGCGCCCGGCCCGCAGCCGGTCGACGCCGACCTGCTTCGCGGCGAGCGCGAACCCGTCCAGCACGGTCTCGATGGCCGCGTCGCCGATCGCGTGGAAGCCGCCCTGGAAACCGATGCGCACGCAGTCGAGCAGGTGGTCGCCGACCTGCTCGGCGGTGAGGAAGGCCTCGCCGCAGCCGTGGTCGCCGTCGAGGTAGGGCAGCCGGACCGATGCGGTGCGCGATCCCAGGGCGCCGTCCGCGTACAGATCTCCCGCGGCGCCGTGCGCGCCCAGGTCCCGGGCCCGTTCGGCGCCGCCCAGCTCGCCCCAGTAGCCGTACACCCGGGGCAGGCCGTGCCCGGAGAGCGCGAGCACCGACGCGAAGTCGGCCTCGCTGGACGTGCCGGGCCCGCCGCACTCGTGCACCGCGGCGATACCGAGGGACGCGGCCCGGCGCAGCGCGGTGGTCTGCGCGGCCGTGCGCTGCGCGCCGGTGAGCGCGCCGAGCGCGACCGCCCGGACCGCGTGATGGGCGTGCTCGCGGACCCAGCCCGACGCGTCGTAGCCGTCCACGCCCTCCGCGACCGGCAGCAGCGACGTGCTGGTCAGCGCCGAGTGCACGGACGCCTGGGACAGGTAGACGCGGCGGCCCCCGGCGGCCCGGTCCAGCTCGTCGGCGGTCGGCGGGGTCTGGGCGGGCCAGGTCGACTCGTCCCAGCCGTGCCCGTGCACCACCGCGTCCGGCGCCTTGCCGGCCGCGAACGCCGCGACGGCGTCGAGCAGCTCGCCGGCCGAGCGCACGCCGGACAGGTCGAGGCCGTCGATCGCCAGGCCGGTGTCGGTGGCGTGCAGGTGCGCGTCGACGAAGGCCGGGGTCACCAGGCCACCGCCGAGGTCGACGGTGCGGTCGGCGGGGGCGTCGGCGTCCTGGCCGAGCCAGGCGATCCGGCCGCCGCGGACCAGCATCGCGGTGGCGCGCGGGTCGGCGGCGGAGTAGAAGCGGCCGTTCAAGTAGCGAACCGAGGGTGAGGTCATGGCGTCAGTCTGCCGCCAGACGGGCCTCGAAGAGCGCACGCACCCCCGGTGTGCTGCGCAACAGCCCGACCGCGAACTCCGCGTGTCCCGGCACGTATCCGTTGCCGACCAGCATGGTCACGTCCGCGGCGAGGCCCTCGGCGCCGAGGGCCGCGGCGGAGAAGCTGGTCGCCATCGAGAAGAAGATCACGGTGCCGCCGGGTGCGGTCGCCAGGATCGCGCCGTGCTCGCAGCCGGGCACGTCGACGCAGACCACGGTGACGGTGTTCTCGCCGGCGGCCTCCCGCACGGCGACCGGGTCGCGGGCGTCGGCGATCGCGATCTCGTCGGCCAGTCCGGCTTGCCGCAGCGCGTCGCGCTCCTTCGCCGAGACCACGATCGCCTTGGTACGAGCGCCAGCGCGCTTGGCGGCCGCCAGCGCCAGCGAGCCGCTCTTACCGGCTCCGCCGAGGACCAGCACGGTCGGCGCCGGATATCCCCGGACCACCCGGTCGACCAGTGCCGGCGCGCCGCACACGTCGTAGACGGCCAGGGCCAGCTCCGGCGCCAGATCGTCGGGGAGCACCCCGACGATCGAGCGGCCGAACAGGATCGCGGTGCCGTCGGCCGGCACCTGCTCGCCGAGCCCGTCCCAGCCGGCCAGGCCGTCGGTGATCCGCAGCGGGGTGAGCGTCAGCGAGACCAGGGTGGCGACCCGGTCACCGGGCTTCACGGGCAGCGGCGACTCCGGGCCGACCTGCTCGACGACGCCGATCAGCATGCCGCCGGACCCGGTCACCGGGTTGTGCATCTTGCCGCGGGTCGCGACGATCTCGCACACCTCGGACCGGATCTTCGCGCCGTCGCCGCCGTGCTTCTGCGCGAGCTGCCGGTAGCTGGCGGCGTCCAGGTTGAGCCGCTGCACCCGGATCCGCACCTCGTCCGGGCCGATCTCGGGCGAGGCGTCCAGCCGCCAGGCCGCCTGGGGTAGCACACCGGCCGGTTCCAGCACCCGGTCCAGTCCCACTGATCCCATCGCCTGCCACCCTCCTCGCGTAAAACAATCGTCTGCGAAACCCTGCCTGACCGTAAATCCTCCGTCAATATGGTTACTACACCGGAGATTATCCGTTAGCGTGATGGGCCAGCCGACGACGCCTGGGAGGACCCGTGCTGGAAGTGGGACAGCCCTACGAGTACCGCCGCCGCGAGCTCAGCGAGCCGGATTGGACACGGTTCCCCGGGTGGAAGGACGTGACGCCGGCGCAGTGGGCGTCCGCGCAGTGGCAGCGGGTGCACTGCGTCAAGAACGTGAGGCAGCTGCGTACCGTGATGGGCGACCTGCTCGACGAGAGCTTCTACGCGGACCTGTCGACCGACCAGGAACGCCTGGCCACCATGTCCATGCTGCTACCGCCGCAGATGCTCAACACCATGGTCCCGGACCGGGTGCCGGACACCGCGTCCTTCTACGCCGACCCGGTCCGGCGCTACATGCTCCCGGTCGCCACCGACCGGCAGCTCGACTGGCCGTCGCACCCGCACGCCACCCGCGACTCGCTGCACGAGCACGACATGTGGGTGGCCGAGGGGCTCACCCACCGCTACCCGACGAAGGTCCTCGCCGAGCTGCTCAGCACCTGCCCGCAGTACTGCGGGCACTGCACCCGGATGGACCTGGTCGGCAACAGCACCCCGACGGTCAGCAAGCTCAAGCTGCTGGAGAAGCCCGTCGACCGCTATGCGGCCCACCTCGACTACCTCAAGGCGCACCCCGGCGTGCGCGACGTCGTGGTCTCCGGCGGCGACGTGGCGAACGTGCCGTGGAAGCAGCTCGAGGCCTACCTCATGGGGCTGCTGTCGGTGCCGACCGTGCGCGACATCCGGCTCGCCACCAAGGCGCTGATGGGCCTGCCGCAGCACTGGCTGCAGGACGACGTCGTGGAGGGCATGCACCGGGTCGCCGTCACCGCCGAGCGCCGCGGCGTCAACCTGGCCGTGCACACCCACGTCAACCACGTGAACTCGCTGACCCCGCTGGTCGCCAAGGCAACCCGGACCCTGCTCGAGGTCGGCGTCCGCGACGTGCGCAACCAGGGCGTTCTCATGCGCGGCGTCAACGCCACCGCACCCGACCTGCTCGACCTCTGCTTCGCGCTGCAGGGTGAGGCCGGGATCCTGCCGTACTACTTCTACATGTGCGACATGATCCCGAACGCCGAGCACTGGCGGGTCCCGGTCTGGCACGCCCAGCAGCTGCAGCACGACCTGATGGGATACCTGCCCGGCTACGCGACCCCGCGCATCGTCTGCGACGTGCCGTTCGTCGGCAAGCGCTGGGTCCACATGATCGCCGACTACGACCGGGAGCACGGCATCTCGTACTGGACGAAGAACTACCGCACCTCGATCGAGGCCGAGGACGCCGAGGCGCTGTCCAAGCAGTACGCCTACTACGACCCGATCGACACGCTGCCGCGCTCCGGCCAGGACTGGTGGCGCAAGCAGCAGCAGGCGGCATGAGGAAGGGCCCGGCGGTGACCGCCGGGCCCTTCCTACTTACTCCACACCCCTGGAGTGGCTTTCCTCAGCTCAGGGCGTCGCGGACGTCACGACCCGCGTCCTTCACGTGCTCGCCGGCCTGCTTGGCGTGCGCGGAGGCCTCCTGAGCCTGGCCCTCGGCGTAGAGGCGCTCGTTGTCGGTCGCCTCGCCGACGCCCTGCTTCGCCTTGCCGGTCAGTTCCTCGGCCTTGTTCTTGACCTTATCGGTGAAGCTCATAGCAACCTCCTCGGTCGTGCTTACGCCCTGATGAGTGCCCACCGGCGCCGGCTTCGAAACAGGACGCACACCCGGTACGCCGGACCCGCCCGGTTTGCGGGCTAAGATCATCTATGTGATCGACCCGCATGCCGGATCCTTCGGGGCGGCCGCCGACGCTTACGAGCGCGGTCGTCCCCCGTACCCTCAGAAGGCTCTTGATTGGCTCCTGCCCGGCGGCAGTCCACGGGTGCTGGATCTCGGCGCCGGGACCGGGAAACTCAGCCGCCTGGTCCGTGCTCGTGGCCTCGGCGTCACCGCCGTCGACCCGTCCGAGGGCATGCTCGCCGAACTCCGGCGCACGCTGCCCGACGTACCCGCGTTCATCGGCAGCGCCGAGGAGATCCCGCTGCCGGACGACTCGGCCGACGTGGTGCTGGTGGCGCAGGCCTGGCACTGGGTGGACCCGGCCCGGGCCCTTCCGGAGATCACCCGCGTGCTGACCCCCGGCGGCCGGCTCGGCCTGATCTGGAACGTCCGCGACGAGCGCACCGACTGGGTGCAACGCCTGGGTTCCATCATCGGAAGCGCTTCGACGGACCGGTCCCCGCGCCTGGACGTGCCGTTCGAGACCGCGTCCTTCGAGTGGGCGCACACGATCGCGCCCGACGAGCTGCTCGACCTGGTGGCGTCCCGCAGCCGGATCATCCTGCTGCCGGCAGACGAGCGGGCCGCGGTGCTGGCACAGGTGCGGCAGCTGACGGCGACGCATCCGGCGCTGCTCGGGCGAGGGAGCTATCAGCTGCCGTACGTGACCGAGTGCGTGCGCTCCGACTTCCTCGCGTAGCGCCGATCGCCGCCGTGATCACCAGGGCGATCGCGAGGCATTCGACCAGGGCCAGATCCTGGTGCAGCAGCACGAAGCCGGCCAGCGCGGCCACGGCCGGGCCCAGGCTCATCAGTACGGCGAACGTCGTCGTGGGCATCCTGCGCAACGCCAGCATCTCCAGGCTGTACGGCAGGACCGAGGCGAGAACCGCCACCACCGCGCCCATCGCCACCACACCCGGGTCGAGGATCGTCTCGCCGGCCTCGGCGACCCCGAACGGCAGCATGATCACGGCGGACACGGCGACCGACAGGGCTAGCCCGTCGGCCTTCGGGAAGCGGTGGCCGACCCGGGCGCTCAGCACGATGTAGGCCGCCCACATGACCGCGGCTCCCAGCGCGAACGCGACGCCGATGGCGTCCAGGTCTTGGAATCCTTCGCGGCCGAGCAGGGCGACGCCGACCACGGCGAGGCCGGCCCAGAGCCAGCTGGCCCTCTTCTTCGCGGTGATCACGGACAGTGTCAGGGGACCGAGGACCTCCACGGTCACCGCGGTGCCCATCGGGATGCGGTCGATCGCGTGGTAGAAGAGCGTGTTCAGGCCGGCCAGCGCGATGCCGAACGCGCCGATCGACAGCCAGTCGGCGCGACCGTAGCCGGTGACCCGCGGGCGGCAGAAGGCCAGCAGGATCAGCGCGGCGATGGTGAGACGCAGCGCCACGACGCCGTGCACGCCGGCTCTCGGGAAGAGCAGCGCGGCGACGCCCCCGCCGAACTGCAGCGACAGCACGGCGGCGATGACGAGGAGAGGGCCGGTTTTCGTTCGCACGCCACTCAGGTTTCCAGCGTGTGTACCGGGCTGAGAAATGCCGCTTTCCCGGCGGTTATGCTCTCAGGTTATGACCGTCGAGCTGCGGCATCTCCGGGCATTCCTGGCGATCTCCGCCACCGGCGCCATCACCCGGGCGGCGGCGGAGCTGCACGTCACCCAGCCGGCACTCTCCCGCACCCTGCGCCAGCTCGAAGAACACCTCGGCGTACGGCTCGTCGACCGTTCCACCCACCACCTGTCGCTGACCCCGGCCGGGCAGGCCTTCGAGTCCCGGGCGGCAGCCGCCGTCGCCGCCGTCGACGACGTCCTCGACCCGTCCCGGGCCGGAACCTGGCCGCTGCGGCTCGGCCATGCCTGGTCGGCGCTCGGCGTCCACACCACCACGCTGCTGCGCCGCTGGAAACAGGAACACCCGCGCACCCCGCTCGAACTGCTGCGCGTCGACGAACGCGACGCCGGCCTGGCGCGCGGGGCCGTCGACATCGCCATCGTCCGTGGCCCGGCCGACCTGTCCGGCGTCCGATCGGTGCCGCTCCTGGTCGAGCAGCGGGTGGCGGCCGTGCCCACCGACAGTCCCCTGGCTTCGCAGGCGCAGCTCACCCTCGCCGACCTCGCCTCGTCCCCGATCGCGGTGAACCGGATCGCCGGCATCACCACACCCGATCTGTGGCCGGCCTCGTCGACGCCCGCCAACACCGTGATCGTCACCAACACCGACGACTGGCTCGCCACCATCATCGCCGGCCGGGCCATCGGCCTGACCGTCACCGCGACGTCGGTGATGTACAGCCATCCGGCCGTCACCTACGTCCCCGTCCTGGACGCGCCCGAGGTGATCGTCCATCTGGCCTGGCAGCAGCCGCCGACCCATCCGGCCGTCCCCGAGCTGGTGGCCTTGGCCCAGTCGATAACCGCCCTCCCCTGACGGGCCGGCTCATCCCCCAGTCGCCGCTTGGGGCGTCTGCGGACAGACCTGCTCTCCCCACGGGCCGGCTCTGCGAACGCGCCAACTCCCCGTGTACGCCGACCTTGGTAGCCACATGGCCCGGTAGTGCCCAGGCTTCCCCGCGGTCTTCCAAGATCGCGCTGGGGGCCGCGGACGCTACCGACAGGCTCCGGCTGTGACTCATCGCCCTGAACGCGGCCCCCGCACAGCAATGAGCCACAGCCGCTGTCCCGCTGAGCGACCTTGGAATCGGGGCAGCCGGTCCTGTCCGTTTAATGAGCCACAGCCGCTGTCCCGCTGAGCGACCTTGGAATCGGGTAGCCGGGCCTGTCCGTTATCGCGACAATCCCGGGCAGCCCGCAGATCTTGGACAATCCTCTGCGCGCGGCTACGGACGGCAAATCGGATCTTGGAGGATTGCGGCTTTGTGGAATGTGGTGGGTGCTCTGGGCCCCACGATCTTCCACCAATCGGCCCGGGAGCGGGCCGATCCAGGGCTGTCTTGAAAGTCCAGGCCCGTGCACCACAGCAGCACCGCGGACGGATCGCCGGGTGGGGCTTCGGGGAACAGGCCGCGCGAGCACTCCCGCGCTCGAATCGGGCGCCGCGGGACGCCGAGGTCGGCAGTTATGTCATACGTATGGACCATCATCTCGGTGACGCCGAGGGCGGCGAAGCCGGACGGGTCGGTCGGACTCCAGTGCTAGGCCCGGGCGGACGGTGGCGCGGCGCGCAGGGCGAGGGACCGCACGCGGAGATCGCTGTCAGGGTCGTGGACTGCGGGGATGAGGCGCGGACCACCAGGTCGCCCGGCGGATGCGAGTCGGAGGGGACGGCGGTGAGCTGCCCGGCGTACGCGAAAGGGTCGTGCGCCGCCGTCGCCGAGCAGATCGTGCGCCGGAACCGACCACGAGGCCCAGGCGAGCGGCCTCAGGGCCTCGAGCAGCGTGCCGGCCGGCCGATCGACATGATCAGCATTCATGCCGCCGATATCACCACCCGCAGGGCGTCCTAGGAGGATAGGACCAAATACCCGCTTGCGCGAAGCACCGACCAGCCCGTAGAAATACAAGTCGATCAACAAGGAAGGAGGTCGACCGATGCACGACGACACCGCGCTCGCGACCTCCCGGAACCGTCGGACCGCCTGACTTTCCGGAGCAGGACCGGGCGCTTCCTCTCCACAAAGGAAACGCCTTGAACATCCGCACTCTCATCGACGGCAGTGACAGCGAGATCGCCCTGTTCAACTCGCTGCCCTACCAGCTCAACGACCAGATCGCCGGCGACTTCGCCGCAGGCCGCCGCCGCGCCGAGTGGCTGTGGATCGCACTGCGCGACGATCGCGTGGTGGCCCGCGCCGGCTGGTGGTCGCGTCCCGGCGACGAGCGGCCGCTGCTCATGGACATCTTCGACATCGAGGACGACGAAGCCGGAATCCAGCTGCTGGAGGCCGCACTCTCCAAGATCGCGCAGACACCCGCGCACACGACCGCGCAGACACCCGCGCAGACACCCGCGCAGACACCCGCGCAGACACCCCCGGAACACCTCCGCTACCTGCCGCCGAACTGGCGCGACGACCCGGCGATCCGGCGGGCACAGGAACGACGCATGGCAGCGCTGGAACACACCGGCGCGAAACTCTTCGTGGAGCGCCTGCGCCTCGAATGGCGTCCCGGCACCCCGATCCCGAGCACCCGTCTGACATTCCGCCCGAGGCATGACGACGAGGAGCTGATCGGCCTGATGACGCGGGTGCTGGACGGTTCCCTCGACGCGTACAGCCGGGACGAGCTGACGCGGATGAGCGCCCGGGAGGCCGCCGAGGAGCAATTCAAGGACGAGCTTTCCCGGTACGCGAGCCCGCACGACTGGTGGCGGGTGGCCACCACGGACGACGGCGAGCCGGTCGGGTTCGTGATCCCGGCACACAACGGCTACAACCCGATCATCGCCTATCTCGGAGTGCTGCCGGAGTTCCGCGGTCGCGGCTACATCCACGACGTGCTGGCCGAGGGCACCCGCATCCTCGCCGAGCAGGACGTGCCGCGGATCCGGGCGTCGACCGACGTCGGCAACGCGCCGATGGCCGCGGCGTTCGCCCGGGCCGGCTATGTCACGTTCGAGAACCAGATCGACATGACCTGGAGCTAGGAGTCCTCCAGGACCATCCGGGGCGGCCGTCCCTCGTACGGCGTGGACAGCACGACGGTGGTCCGCGTCGTCACGCTGGCGGCCGTCCGGATGTCCTGCAGCAGCCGTTCCAGGTCGGCGGGTGACTTCACGCGCACGAGCAGCATGTAGAAGTCCTCGCCGGCCACCGAGTAGCAGGACTCGATCTCGGTGAGGTGGGCGAGCCGCTCCGGCGCGTCGTCCGGCTGGGACGGGTCGAAGGGGCGGATCGCCACGAACGCCGTCAGCGGCAGGTCCAGTGCCTCGTACGAGACGCGCGCGGTGTAACCCGCGATCACGCCGCGCTGTTCGAGGCGCCGGACCCGCTGATGCACGGCGGAGACGCTGAGGCCCACTCGTTCGGCCAGGTCGGTGTACGACAGCCGGCCGTCCACGGTGAGCGCCGACACGATCGCCTGGTCGATCTCTTCCACACCGGCAACCCTACGGGAGGGTGGTCACCCCAGAAGAGAGCGGGCGATCACCATGCGCTGGATCTGGTTGGTCCCCTCGACGATCTGCAGCACCTTCGCCTCCCGGAACCAGCGTTCGGCCGGGTGGTCGCTGACGAATCCGGCGCCGCCGAGCACCTGCACGGCGTCGGTGGTCACCTTCATGGCGACGTCGGTGGCGAAGAGTTTCGCCTTCGCCGCCTCGATCGAGAAGGGGCGGCCGGCGTCCTTGAGCCGGGCCGCGGTGATCAGCAGCGCGCGGGCGGCCGAGATCTGGGTGCCCATGTCGGCCAGCATGAACCCGAGTCCCTGGAACCGGCCGATGGGCTGGCCGAACTGCTCGCGCTCCCGGGCGTACGAGGCCGCGTAGTCGAGCGCGGCCTGCGCGAGCCCGACCGCGCAGGCGGCGATGCCGAGACGCCCGGCGTCGAGTGCCTTCATGGCGATGGCGAAGCCTTCGCCCTCCGCGCCGACCAGGCGGTCGCGCGGCACCCGGGCCGCGTCGAGGACGACCTGGGCGGGCGCCGACGAACGCAGGCCCATGAGCCGTTCGCGCTGCTGGGGCGAGAGGCCCGGGGTGCCTGCGTCGGCGAGCAGGCAGGAGATGCCCTTGGGGCCGGGGCCGCCGGTGCGGCAGAACAGGTTGTAGAAGTCGGCGAACCCGCTGTGCGTGATCCACGCCTTCGTCCCGGTGACCTCCCAGTCGCCGGATGACGACAGGACGGCCTTGGTGGTCAGCGCCGCGGCGTCCGAACCACCCTGCGGCTCGGAGAGGGCGAACGCGCCGAGAAGCTCGCCGCCGAGCATGTCCGGCAGCATCTTCCGCTGCTCGGGCGTGCCGAAGTAGGCGACCGGCAGGCAGGAGAGTGTGTGCACGCTGACCGCCTCGGCGATCGACAGCCAGGTGGTCGCGAGGGTCTCCAGGACCTGCACGTAGACCTCGTAGGGCTGACCGGCGCCACCGGCCTCCTCCGGGTAGGGCAGGCCGAGCAGTCCCGACCGGCCGAGGGTCCGCAGCACCTCCCGGGGGAACTCGCCGCGCGCCTCGAAGTCGTCGACCTTGCCGGCCAGCTCACGGGTGGCGAGCTCGCGGGTGAGGTCGAGAAGGTCGTGTGCCTCTGGGGTGGGAAGCAGCCGATCCACAGTCATGGGTGTCAGCTTAACGAACGTTCAGCCCCGGTTGGGAGTCACCAAGCCGGTCTCGTACGCGAGGACCACCGCCTGTGCCCGGTCCCGCAACTCCAGTTTGGCGAAGATCCGGGCCACATGTGTCTTGACCGTCGCTTCGCTCAGGTGGAAAGACCCGGCGATCTCGGTGTTGGACAGCCCCCGGCCGAGCATGGTGAGCACCTCCCGCTCCCGCGGGGTGAGCGTGCCGAGCTCGCGGTGCAGCGCCGGTTCGGCGGCGCCGGACGCGTACCGCTCGACGAGGCGGCGGGTGATCGACGGCGCGAGCAGCGCGTCCCCGGTCCCGACCAGCCGCACCGCCGCGGCCAGGTGATCGGCCGTCACGTCCTTCAGCAGGAACCCGCTGGCCCCGGCCGCGAGCGCCGCGTAGACGTACTTGTCCAGGTCGAACGTGGTCAGGATGAGCACGCGCGGCTGCGGATCGCGGGCCAGGATCTGCCGGGTCGCCTCCAGCCCGTCCATGCCCGGCATCCGGATGTCCATGAGCACGACGTCGGGCCGCAGCCGCCGGCACGCGTCGACCGCCTCGTGGCCGTCGGACGCCTCCCCCGCCACCGCGATGCCGCGCGCGGTGAGGATCAGCTTGAACCCGGTACGGATGAGCTCCTGATCGTCGACGATCAGCACTGTCGGCTCAGCCATGGGGGATCCTCGCCCGCACCCGGTATCCGCCGCCGAGCCGCCGCCGGGCGTCCAGGTCGCCGCCGTAGACGGCCACCCGCTCGCGGAGACCGATCAGGCCCCGGCCGGCTCCCTCGGAGGGCAGCGCGGGCCCGGAGCCGGTCAGCACGCTCGGGCCGCTGGTCAGCACCTCCACCCGCAGGGCGCGGGGCGCGTACCTGATGGTCACCTCCGCCTTGCCGCCACTGCCGTGCTTGAGCGCGTTCGTCAGCGCCTCCTGCACGATCCGGTATGCCGTCGCCGAGACGCCCGAGGGCAGCGGCCGCACGTCGCCGGAGACGCGCACCTCGACGGGCAGGCCGGCGAAGGCGATCCGGTCGACGAGCGCGCTCAGCCCGTCGAGCGTGGGCTGCGGGCCGAGGTCGCCGTCCGCGGCGCCGGCCGGGTTGAGCAGGCCGAGCAGGTGCCGCAGCTCGGTCATGGTGTCCCGGCCGGCCCGCTCGACCGCTTCCAGGGCGGCCAGGGCCTCGTCCGGCATGGTCCGCAGCACCTCGCGCGCGGCGGCCGTCTGCACGACCATGACGCTGACGTTGTGGCTCACGATGTCGTGCAGCTCGCCGGCGATCCGGGTCCGCTCGGCGTCGACGGCGGCCCGCGCGGCGCTCTCCCGCTCGCGTTCGAGCAGCCAGCCCCGCTCCCCCACGGCCTGGTCGTACCGCCGCCGGGCCCGGCGCAGCGCCACCGCGAGGGCCACGGCGGCCACGACGGCCACCACCAGCCCCAGGATCACCATGCGGCCCATCACCATGCGGCCCAGCCTGTCAGACGCTCGCTCGCCGCCGCATCATCCCGGGCGCCGAGGCGCCTACATCCCCGGGATGACGCCGCCGGCTGATTGCATCCTCCGGGCGACGATTCATCGGTACGGATGTCCGTACCGTCCTCGGCATGACAGAACAGACCCCAGTGGTACGCCTCGGTGGCGTCCGCAAGGAGTACGGCGACACGGTGGCGCTGGACGGCGTGTCACTGGAGATCCGCACGGGTGAGGCGGTCGCCGTGATGGGACCGTCCGGATGCGGCAAGTCCACCCTGCTCAACATGATCGCCGGGCTGGACCGGCCGACCGCCGGCGAGGTCACCGTGCACGGTGAACGGCTGGACACGATGAACGAGACGAAGCTGTCGCTGTTCCGCCGCCACCACCTCGGCATGATCTTCCAGTTCTTCAACCTGCTCGACGACCTGTCCGCGCTGGACAACGTCGCCCTGGCCGCCCAGCTCACCGGCAGCTCGGCGGGCACGGCCCGGCGGCGGGCCCTGGAGCTCTTCGACGAGCTCGGCATCGCCGACCGGCGCGACGTCTACCCGGCCGCGCTCAGCGGCGGCGAGCGGCAGCGGGTCGCGGTGGCCCGCGCGCTGATGAACCGGCCCGCCCTGCTGCTCGCCGACGAGCCGACCGGCGCGCTGGACAGCAAGGCCGGCGAGCAGGTGATGGACCTGCTGCTCGACCTGAACCAGATCGGCCAGACCCTGCTCATCGTCACGCACGACGAGCGGCTGGCCCACCGGTGCGCGAACCGGCTCATCGAGCTGGCCGACGGCCGGATCGCCCGCGAGTCCGCCCTGGACAGAGTATGACCGCCGTGTGGACGGCCGCCCGTGCCGCGGTGCGGCGGCGCAGGATGCAGACGTTCGTCATCTTCCTGGTCGTGCTGGCCTGCACCACCAGCGCCCTGGTCTCCCTGGCCCTGCTGGACGCGGCCGGTTCGCCGTTCCAGCGGGCCTTCGACGGGCAGCGGGGCGCGCACGCCGTCGTCACCTACGACCCGGCCCGGGTCGGCGACGCGCAGCTGGCCGCCGCCAGCACCGGGGTGGAGGCCGCCGCCGGGCCGTTCGGCCAGGTCGTCGTCGAGCCGCGCAACGACGTCGGCCCGGTCTTCGGGCAGCCGCTCACCGTGGTCGGGCGCGCCGACCCGGCCGGCCCGGTCGACCGGGTCGACCTGTGGCACGGCCGGTGGCCGTCGGCGCCCGGCGAGATCGTGCTCAACGGGCCGCCGGTGACCGAGGAGGACTTCCGGATCGGCCCGTACGCCGACCTCACCGAGCTGGTCACGCCGCAGGCCACCCTCACGATCGTCGGCTACGCGTTCACCGTCAGCGGCTCGGCCGACGGATGGGTGACACCGGCGCAGGTGACGGCGATGCGCCCGACCGGCACGCAGATGCTCTACCGCTTCACCGGCGACGTCTCCACCCGCGAGGCGCTGGCCGAGCGGCTGTCCGGGGTGACCACGGGGCTCCCCGGCGACGCCCTGCTCGCCAGCCAGCCGTACCTGGTGATGAAGGAGGAGGCAGCCGCCGGGCCCGGCGTGTACCTGCCGTTCCTCGGGACTTTCGGCGTACTCGGCCTGCTCGTCGCGGTGATCATCGTGGGCAATGTGGTGAGCGGCGCGGTGATCTCCGGGTTCCGGCACATCGGCGTGCTCAAGTCGCTCGGTTTCACGCCGCGCCAGGTCGTCGCCGTCTACCTGACCATGGTGTCGGTGCCGGCCGTGATCGGAGCGGTGCTCGGCACGGCGCTGGGCGTCGCGGCGGTACGGCCGATGCTGACCGACACGTTCCGGGGGCTCGGCTTCGGGCAGGAGGCGGAGATCCGCCCGTGGGTCATCGTGACCGCGCTGGCCGGGGTGCCGCTGATCGTCCTGATCGCCGCGCTGCTGCCGGCCCGGCGGGCCCACCGCCTCTCCGCCGCCGAGGCGATCAGCGCCGGCAGCGCGCCGCGGCGCGGCCGGGGACTGCGCGTGCAGCGGGCGCTCAGCGGATCCCGGCTGCCCCGGCCGATCAGTCTCGGACTCGGGCTTCCCTTCGCCCGGCCCGGCCGGACCGCCCTCACCATGGCGTCGCTGCTGCTCGGCGTGGTGAGCGTGACGTTCGCGATCGGCCTGAACGACTCGGTCGTCCGGATCACCGAGGTCGGCAGTCTCGCCTCCGGGGAGATCGGCGTCCGAGCCTTCAACGGCCGCGAGCACACCCCCAGCACGCAGTCCGCCACCGAGGTCGAGCGGATGCTGCGCGAGCTGCCCGGCACGGCCCGGGTCGGGACGGCGGTGACCCGGGACCTGTCGGTGGCCGGTCAGAGCGAGCCCATGCAGATCAATTTCGTGCGCGGCGACATGGCGGCGATGGGGTACGAGGAACAGCTCTACCCGGGCGGCCACTGGATGACCGCTCCCGATCAACTGGTCGTGCCCACCCATCTGCTCAACGAACGCGGCCTGCGGATCGGCGAGCGGGTCACCGTCGCGCTGGACGGCGCCTGGACCACGTTCACCGTCGTCGGCGAGACGGTCCGCGGCCTGCCCGGCCCGGAGGGCGCGTTCGCGACCTGGCGGGACTTCCCGGACGCCGAACCGAACGCGTACTTCTACCAGGTGCAGACCGTGGCCGGCACCGACCTGAACGCGTACGCCGACGCGGTGACCGCGGCCGACCCCGGCCTGGACGCCTGGGACAACACCGGCGGCGACTCGTTCTCCACGGTGATCACCGCGTTCTCCGGAGTGCTGGCGCTGCTGCTGGCCATCGTGGCCGCGCTCGGGGTGCTCAACACGGTCGCCCTCAACGTCACCGAACGCCGCCGGGACCTGGGCATGCTCAAGTCGATCGGGATGACGCCGCGGCAGGTCGTCGCGATGGTGGTGACGTCGATGGCCGCGCTCGGTGTGGTCGCCGGGGTGCTCGGCATCCCGCTCGGCCTGATCGCCCACCGGTTCGTCGTGCCGCTCTCCGCGGACGCCGCGAAGATCCGTCTCCCGGAGTACGTGATGCAGGTCTGGGATCCGGCGACCCTCGGGCTGCTGCTCCTCAGCGGGGTGGCGATCGCGGTGGCCGGGGCGCTCATCCCGGCGCGCGCCGCGGCGAGGCTGACGATCGCCCGGGTGCTGCACAACGAATAAGGTGTTCGGCGTGACCTCACCGCTGCTGGCCGTCGACGCCCCGAGCCTGTACTTCCGGGCCTTCCACGGCATCCCCGAGAAAGCGGCACAGACGCCGGCCGGTGAGCCGGTCAACGCGATCCGCGGCTTCCTCGACATGCTGGCCCAGCTCATCCGGACCCGCCGGCCGGACCGTCTCGTCTGCGCGCTCGACGCGGACTGGCGGCCGGCCTGGCGGGTCGAGCTGGTCCCGTCGTATAAGAAGCACCGGGTCGCGCACGGCGACGTCGAGGAGGTGCCGGCCTCGCTGGAACGTCAGGTTCCGGTGCTCCTCGAGGTCCTGGCGGCGATCGGCATCCCGGCCTTCGGCGTTTCCGGGTACGAGGCGGACGACGTGCTCGGGACCCTCGCGGCGACCCAGCCCGCCCCGGTCGAGGTGGTCTCCGGTGACCGTGACCTGTTCCAGCTGGTCGACGACGCCCGGGGCACCCGGCTGCTCTACTGCGGCCGCGGCGTCGCCAAGCTGGAGGACGCCGACGAGGCGCTGGTCCTGGCGAAGTACGGCGTCGAGGCCCGGTGGTACGCGGACTTCGCGGCGATGCGGGGCGACCCCAGCGACGGCCTGCCCGGGGTGGCCGGCGTCGGCGAGAAGACCGCGGCCCGGCTCATCGAGCGGTACGGCGGCGTCGAGCAGATCGTCGCCGCGCTCGACGACCCGGGATCCGGTTTCGCCCCGGGAGTCCGGACCAAGCTCGATGCGTCACGGGACTATCTCGCGAAGGCTTTACCGGTCTGCAAGGTTGCTCTGGACGTACCCCTGCCTGATTTTGATCCTGCTCTGCCGAAGGCGCCACAGGACCCGGACGCGCTGCTGGCACTCGCCGAACGGTGGAATCTGGCGGGGTCGGCGCGACGGCTCGTGGACGCGCTGGCCGGCTAAACCCTCAGGTGAGGGGGCCAACTCTCCGATCGTGAGTCAGCAACCCCGCCGCCTCACGATCGGAGTACGCATTGTCGACGCGAGCCGTTCGCGCGTGCTTCGCCGCCTGGGTCGTGGTGCTCACCGGGCTCTACTACGGGTTCCCGGACGCGCACCTCTACACCTGGGCCGCGCTCGGATATTCGTCAGCCGTCGCGGTGCTGGTCGGCGTCCGCCTGCACCGGCCGGCCCGGCGCCTGCCCTGGTACCTGATCAGCGCGGCGCTGGCGTTCTTCACGACCGGTGACACCTGGTACAACCTGGTGCTCGCGGTGGGCCGGGAGCCGGGCTTCCCCGGCCTCGCCGATGTGTTCTACCTGCTGGTCTATCCGCTGATCACGGCCGGGTTGCTGATCTTCATCCGGTCCCGGTCGGGCGGTGGCGACCGCGGGGCGCTGCTGGACGCGCTGGTGCCGACCGTCGGCCTCGGCCTGCTCGCCTGGGTGTACTGGATCGCGCCGTTCACCCGCTCGGCCGAGCTGTCGATGCTGGAGAAGCTCGTCTCGATCGGCTATCCGCTCGGCGACGTCCTGGTCCTCGCCATGATCCTGCGGATGCTGACCGGTTCGGGCCGCAAGCCCGGCGCGGTCACCACGATCGGCATCGCCATGGTCGGCCTGCTGGTCTCCGACGTCTTCTACGGGCAGTCGCAGCTCAACAGCGCCTGGGAACTGGGCGGGCCGGTCGACTTCGGCTGGATCGTCTTCTACTCGCTGATGGGCTACTCGGCCCTGCGGCCGTCGATGCGCCTGCTCACCGAGCCGGCCGGGCAGCACACCGCCGAGACCGGGATGGGCCGGCACCGGCTGTTCTGGCTCAGCGCCGCCGCCCTGATCGCCCCGGCCGTGCTCGCCCTGGAGTACGCGCAGGGTCACGAGATCGAGATCGCCCGCGGCGGCGTCGTCGACGCTCCGGTGATCGCGGCCGCAGCCGCCGTGATGTTCCTGCTGGTGCTGGCCCGCGTCGGTGACCTGGCGGTCGCGCAGCGGCAGGCGAGCAACCGGGAACGGGCACTGCGCGAGGCCGGCACCGTGCTCTTCGCCGCCGCCTCCGAGGAGGATGTGCGCAGCGGGATCCGCCAGGCCATCGCCCGCCTCATGCCCGCCGACCAGCACTATCACCTGCAGCTTGCCCCGCCGCTCCCCGGCCCCGTGACGCCCGGCGTCCGCTGGGTGGCCGCGGCCGACCTGCCCGGCGGTGTCACCAGCGGCGGCTTCGCTCACACCCTGTGCTGCCCCCAGGTGCTGCCCGGTGGCCGGCACGGTCTCATCGTGCTCGGCGCGCCGGACCCGGTGCTGCGCGCGATGCAGGGCTCGCTGGAGACGCTCGGCGCGCAGATCGCCGCCGTCCTGGAACGGATCGCGCTGACCGACGAGGTGAGCCGGCGCGACAGCGAGGCCTACTTCCGCACGCTGATCCAGAGCGCCGCCGACGTCATCATGATCGTCGACGCGGACGGGTCGATCCGCTACGCCAGCCCCTCCGCGGGCAACCTCTTCGCCGTGTCGACGTTCGTCGGCAACCAGTTCGCCGGCCTGATGGCGGCGGACGCGCAACCGGCGCTCCAGCAGATGCTCACGCACGGTTCCGGTGATCAGGAGGGGGTGGCGCTCGCCGCCTACCACGGCTCGCGGCGCGTGGAGATCGAGTGCGATCTGCGCGATCTTCGAGAAGATCCGACCGTACGGGGGCTCGTGGTCACCATGCGGGACGTGACCGAGCGGCGCCGGCTCGAGGACGACCTCACCCACCAGGCGTACCACGACTCGCTGACCGGGCTCGCCAACCGGGTGCTATTCCGCAACCGGCTCGAGCAGGCGTACGCCGCCGCCGGGCGGGACGGCTCTACCCTCGGTGTGCTCTTCATCGACCTCGACGACTTCAAGGAGGTCAACGACACCCTCGGTCACGCGGTCGGCGACCAGTTGCTGATCAGCGTCGCGCAGCGGATCACCGCGGTCGTCGGGGCCGGCAGCACCGCGGCCCGGATGGGCGGCGACGAGTTCGCCGTCCTCGTGTCGCCGAGCCCGGACGCCGGCGCGGCCGAGGACGTCGCCGCCCGCCTGGTCGCCGCGCTCACCGCGCCGATCGAGCTGGCCGACGGCGAAGGTGGCGTGCACCTGGTCAACGGCGCCGCCAGCGTCGGCGTGGCGACGAACACGGACGCCGCGAGCGCCACCGAGATGCTGCGCCACGCCGACCTCGCGCTCTACCTCGCGAAAGGTCTCGGCAAGGGCGGCTGGCAGCGGTACCAGAGCGACCTGCACACCCAGATGGTGCAGCGCCTGGAGATGCGCACCCAGCTCAACGAGGCGATCGAGGGCGAGCAGTTCGTCCTGCAATACCAGCCGATCGCCGAACTCGCCGACCAGCAGATCACCGGTGTCGAGGCGCTGGTCCGCTGGCAGCACCCGGTGCGGGGGCTGCTCGGGCCGTACCACTTCATCGAGGCCGCCGAGGAGAGCGGCGCGATCGTCGGGATCGGCACCTGGGTCCTGCGTGAGGCGCTGCGGCAGTTCGCCGCGTGGAAGGCCGCCGATCCGTCGACGACACTGCGCTACGTGAGCGTCAACGTGTCGCCGCGCCAGTTCCGCAGCCCCGACTTCGCCGACGTGGTCCGGCAGGCTCTGGCCGACGCGGGCGCCCGCCCGGAATGGCTGCTGCTGGAGATCACCGAGAGCCTGGTGCTCCGGGACGCCGACAAGGTGGTCGGGGACCTCAAGGCGCTGCGTGCCCTGGGCGTCCGGGTCGCGATCGACGACTTCGGTACGGGATATTCGTCGCTGAGTTACTTGCGGCAGATGCCGGTGGACGTGCTAAAGCTGGACAAATCGTTCATCGACGACATTCTGCACAGTCGGCAGCAGCACGCCCTGGTGGAGGCGATCGTGACGCTCGCCGGCAACCTCGACCTCGCCGTCGTCGCCGAAGGCATCGAGGACGCCGGGCAGCACGCCGCTCTGGACACCATGGGCTGCCAGTACGGTCAGGGCTACTTGTTCGCCAAGCCGCAGTGGCCGGCCGACATCCCCGCGCTGACCGCCGCGGCACGCACTCTCGCCGCTTCCCTGTAGTTGCCCATTTGTCTGCCGGATCGTTGACAGAACCGGCAGATAAGTGTGCGTTCCCGCGTGGGTGGTAGGCCGGATATCCACTGGCGCGGCGAACCAGTAAGGGGCAGGGTCGCAACTGTGCTGAACAATCCCGTGTGGGCCGCCCTCTCCGGGCCGCAGGCCTGTTTCGCCGAGGCCGCCGGAGACGCCGCCCGTTATTCTCCCGAGATCGCCCCCTTCGGCGCCCTGCGCGACCCGTCCGACCCGGCCGGGTGGCGCGACCTCGCCCAGCTCACCTCGTCGGTGGTGCTCACCGGGCCGTCGATCACCCCGCTGGCCGGCTGGGAGACCACCGAGGTGATGGCCGGCGTCCAGATGGTCGGCCAGAGCATGACCGGCGTCGAGGACCCGGACGCGGTGGTGCTCACCGAGTCCGACGTGCCGGAGATGCTGGACCTGGTGGCCCGCGCGCAGCCCGGTCCGTTCCGCAAGCGGACCATCGACCTCGGCCGTTACCTCGGCATCCGCGACGGCGGCGGCCGGCTCATCGCGATGGCCGGCGAACGCTTCCGGATGCCCGGGTGGACCGAGGTCAGCGCCGTCTGCACCGACCCGGAGTTCCGCGGCCAAGGCCTCGGCGCCCGCCTCACCCTGGCCGTCGCGGCGCGCATCCTGGCACGCGGCGAGCTGCCCTTCCTGCACACGGTGCACGACAACGACACCGCGATCCGCCTCTATTCACGCCTCGGCTTCGAACACCAGAGCGAGGTCGTCTTCGCCTCCTTCCGCTACACGGGCTGACCCCCGCGCTCTTCACGCCGCCACGCAGAACTCGTTGCCCTCGGGGTCGGCCATGACGATGTGATGGCCGTCGACCGTGGTGAGGACCCGGCCGCCGGCTTTCACCAGTTGCTCGGATTTGGCCACGATCCGCTCCCACGCGCCGTCGCCCTTGCCCACCCGGACGTCGATGTGCAGGCGGTTCTTCGCCACCTTGCGCTCGGGAACGTCCAGGAAACACAGCCGCGGCCCGACCCCGGCCGGATCGTGCAGCCAGGCGCCGCCACCCTCGTCGTCGTCCGGCTCGCCGAACGAAGCCGCCCACTCCGCCCGGGTCGTGAACGGCGCGGGAGGTGGCTCGTCCTCATAGCCGAGAGCCAGCTTCCAGAACTCCGCCAGCGACTCGGCGTCCATCGTGTCGAACGTCAGATCCACTCGTAGGGCCATTCCCGCATGCTCCCACCCCCCTACGACAAAACCACGCCGCGGCCTTTCGCACGCGGCGGCTCGCTCGATACCGGCTGTGACCCATCGCCGTCCCGACGGCCGAACAACAGCAACGAACCACAGCCAGTCCGACCCGGCTGTGACTCATCGCTGCCCTGAGTACCGAACGACAGCAATGAGTCACAGCCGGCCGGCACGGATCCGGGCCGGCCCCGGCCGCCATGCGCCCCTCTGGCCGCCATGCGCCCCTGGCGCCCGAAATGCCGCTACGGCAGAGCCAGCCCGGTGCCCGGAATGCCGCTTTGGGGGTACAGCCGGCCCGAACCGGGCTCTGCGGCAGAACTCCCCTGCACCCCCGGAAGGCCGCTCCGGGATACAGCCACCCCGAACCGGGCTCCACGACAGAACTCCCCCTGCGCGCCCGGAAAGCCACTCCCGGGCACAGCCACCCCGAACCCGGCTCCACGACAGAACTCCCCCTTCACCCCCCGCAAAGCCGCTCCGGGATACAGCCGGCCCGAACCGGGCTCTACGGCGGAGCCGCCCCTGCGCCCGAAATGTCCCTCCTGGGGTACAGCCGGGCCGGGAGGCGGATTCGTGGGCGGCCGTGAGGGCGGGACCCTTCGGGAGGGTGACGGACGTCCGGGGCCGGCGGCGGCGTGAGCCGGGCGGGCGGACCGTCAGGTGTCGATGGAGGCGGGACCGGGTGGATTGCTCCTGAGGGCGGCAGACGATTCCGTACCGATGATCAGATTTGCCCGTGATTGGGAGGAAGGACGTCTGACAGGTCATAAGCCGCTAAGTGGGTGTATTTCCAGTCGAGTGGATCGTGGATGCTGTGCGTGCGGGCGTTGCGCCAGTGGCGGTCCAGGTCCCACTTCGACGCGGCGGCGCTCGTCCCGCACATGGCGAAGAGCTCGGAGCCGGCCTCGACGGCCACTTCGCTGGCGAAGGCCTTGGCGGCGGCTACCGTGAGTGAACCCCGGGCGGCCTCGTCGGCGGAGGACGGGACCAAGCCGATCTCGTCGAGAGTGCCGGCTGCCGACGCCAGGAGGGCTTCCGCGGCTCGCACTCGGCTGACCAGGCGGCCATAGCGGTAGCGCACGTTCGGATCCTCGGCGGCACTGCGGTGACCTGCGCGGACGGCCTCGGAGGACGGGCGCGCCGTGGACCGCAGATAGTCACGGGCATCACGCAGGGCGGCACCGGCGATCCCCGCCTCGATGGCGGTGTGCACCAATTGTGCCCGCGCGCCCAGTTGCTGCGGCACCTCGTACGCCGACGCGTAGTCGATCACCAGCGAGACTGGGACGTCACTGAAGGTAGCCGTCCCGCTGATGGTCGCCCTCTGGCCGATCACGTCCCAGTCCGTGTCGACGGTGACGCCCGGGGCCTCGCGCGGCACGAACGCCAGCACCAGCCGGCCGTCGGCGTCGAGCGCGCTGACAGCGATCCAGGCGCTGGTGAGGGCGCCGGTCGTGTAGAACTTGACGCCGTTCAAGCGTGAATCGACGATGCGCGTGCGAAGGTCCTGCGCGTGCTTCCCACCCCGCTCGGCCAGGCCGTTGCCGAGGCGCTTACCAGCGAGAACGTCGCCGAACAGGTGCGCACGCGCATCGGCGGAACCGTGGACGGCCAGGATGTCGATCATCAGGAAGTGGCCCTGCGGGACCTGCGCGACGGCCGGGTCGGCGGTGGCCAGGATGCGGGTGACCTCGGCGAGAGTGCGCGGGCCGAGGCCGGGGCCACCGTCGGCGGCCGGGATCGTGATGCCGAGCAGACCGGAGCCGTCCAGGGCGGCCAGGGCCGCGGACGGGATCACCGTCGCGCCGTCCCGGTCACGCTGGATCGCCCCCGGGGCGAGCTCGGCGGCGAGCCGGTGAGCGGCGGTGACCGCTTCGTCGTGGGTGAGCAGTTGGGTGAGCATCCGGTGATCCTAGGAAAACCTCCTCAAGTAGCCCCTGACCGGGACCGATCACCAGCAGACCGGACCCCGGCGGAGGAGGACACTTGCACACCTGGACCACCCGTGTGCCTTCACCGCGCCGGTTGTCGGGCGCCTACATCGGGCTCGGCGTGCTCTACGTCGCCGCGATGCTCGGCCTGGCCGGGTCGTCGGCGCTGCCGGAGGACTTCATGGCCGCCGAGGCGGCCCGGTTCGCGTTCGGCCTGTTCGGCGTGTCCGCCGCGGTCCGCGCCGCCCGGCTGCCGCACCTGCCGCGCCGGCTGCGGCAGGCCTGGGCCGCTGTCGCCGGTTGCTTCGCCGTCCTGGTGGTCAGCGCCCCGGTGCTGCTCGTCATCGGCACCTCGGAGACGGCCGACGCCGTCATTCACGTGATCTTCGTGGTGGCGCTGCTGATCGCGCTGCAGCTCTTCCCCCTCGCCCGGACCAGCCGCCGGGGTCAGGTGAAGACCGCCGTCGACGCCCTGACCGTCCTGGTCGGCGGCTCGATGGTGCTCTGGTACACCGCGTTCGACCCGCTGCTGCAGAGCGGCCGCCTCACCGTGGACGTGACCGTCAGCGCCGTGCTCTACCCGATCGGCGACCTGGCGCTGCTGTTCAGCGTGTCCCGGGCTCTGCTGCGCGGGGCCGACGACACGGCACGCCGGCCGTTGCGGCTGCTCACCGCGGGCACCCTGGTGCTGTTCCTCGGCGACGCGGTGAACGGGTACCTGGACGCGCACGACCTGATGCTCGGCTCGAACTGGCAGTTCTACTGGTGGATCACCACGGATGCGCTGCTCGCCGCGGCGGCCGTGGAGCAGAGCCGCCCCTTCCTCACGAAGACGGCCCGCCCGGGCCTGCGGATGGGCCGGTTCCTGCCGTTCCTCGCCGTCATCGTGGCGCACGCGATGATGTTCGAGGCAGCGGTGAAGTCGGGGGACTTCTCGCCGTGGGGTGGCCTCGCCCTGGGTGGCGCGGCGCTCAGCGCGCTGGTGCTGTACCGGCAGACGCTGGTGCAGCGGGAGTCGGACGAGCAGGCGCTCACCGACCCGCTGACCGGGCTGGCGAACCGGGCCCGGTTCCGGGCCACCTCGAACAAGAGCCTCGGCAAGGGTGCGACCGCCGTCCTGGTGATCGACATGAATAGCTTCAAGGAGATCAACGACACGCTCGGGCACAAGTCCGGTGACCTGGTGCTCGTCGAGTTCGCCGAGGTGCTGCGGCGGTGCGTGCCCGCGTCCGGCCTGCCGTGCCGGCTCGGCGGGGACGAGTTCGCGGTGGTGCTCAGCGATCTCGGATCGGCGCAGCAGGCGTACGAGATCGCCGGCCGGCTGGCCGCCGCGCTCGGCCCGGTGGCGATCGACGGCAAGCTGATCACCCTGGCCGCGAGCATCGGAGTGGCGGTGTCGGCGCCGGGCGAGCTGACCCACGACGAGCTGGTGCACCGCGCCGACCTGGCGATGTACAAGGCGAAGGCGCTGGGACCGGAGACCCGCTGGGCAGTCTGGCAGGAATCGCTGGAGATGGCAGCCTGAACGTTGTTGCAATCAGGCGTCGGCCCATTGCAACACTTTAAGCACGCTGAGCTGGGATGACTTGATCGCCACGCAACTCTGCCGTTGCCACGAAATGGAAAGCAACGTAGCGTTTCCGGTATAGGAAACACCGGAACGCACCGAGGAGCCCACCGTGCAGAAGTTCGCCACCCCCGCCCCGATCGCCGCCGTCCTCGACATCCCCGCCGGCCGCGTCCAGCTGATCGCCGCCGACCGCGCGGACACGACCGTCGACATCCGCCCCGCGACCCCGGGCAGGAGACGCGACGTCCAGACCGCCGAGCAGACGACGGTCACCTACGCCGACGGCGTCCTGACCATCACCACCCCGAAGCAGCCCCGGCAGCTGCTCGGCCCGGGCGCGATCGAGGTGACCGTCCAGCTCCCGGCGGGCTCCCGGGTCGACGGCCGTTCCGCGGCCTCCGAACTGCGCGGCGTCGGCCGCCTCGGCGAGCTCACCTTCGACGGCGCCCACCACCACATCAAGATCGACGAGGCGGCGCGGGTGACGCTGACCGCGGTGGACGGCGACGTGGTCCTGGGCCGCCTGACCGGCCCCGCCGACATCACCACGACCCGCGGCGACATCCGCATCAGCGACGCCGTCCGGGGCGCACTGACCCTGACCACCCAGCAGGGCGACATCGACGTCACCACAACCCCGGGAGCGTCGGCGACCTTGAGCGCCGGCACCTCCTACGGCCGGGTCAGCAACGCCCTGAAGAACAACGGCACTCCCGACCTGACCATCGAGGCCACCACCACCCACGGCGACATCACCGCCCAGGCCGCCTAATCCGCGGGAAGGGAATGCCGTGCCCCGGTCAGGAAATCCTGGAATCCCGTGCCCGCCGCCTGCGCCGCTATGTAGAGCGCCTCGACCGCCGCCGCCAAGTCGTCCCGTTCGTCCAGGGCGAGCAGGGCCGGGAACGCCACGGCCTGGTGCAGGATGCGGGCGGACGGGCCCGGGAGCAGGGTCTGCGGGACGGCCGGGTCTTCGAACAGGCGGCGGAACGCTTCGGCCTGGTCGGTGAAGGGACGGTCGCCGGACTCGGCAGCTCTCAGGGCCTCGGCGATCCAGCCCACCTGATCCAGGGCGGCCGACTCCAGAGCCTGACGGGCCGCCCGGTTCGCCACCGCGCGCTGCTGGCGCGGTGGCAGGGCGGCCACGGCGTCCAGCAGGGCGCGGTCCAGCGTGGCCAGCTGTTTCGCCCGGGCTCGCAGACCTCGCAGGCGATCGGTGGGCGGCGTACCACCCCAGGCCTTCGCCTCCCGCTCGGTGCGGCGGCGGCGTTCCTCCTCGGCCCGGCGCGCGGCTTCGGTGGCCGCGGCACGCATCGGCGCCTCCCAGGCCGGCGGCTCACCGTCGGGCAGGTCCAGCAGATGGTCCCAGATCAGGCCGAGCAGCACGGCCTGGCTCGCGGGCACATTCTCATGACGCAGGATCAATTTCCCATTCCGTACGTCGACCCGCACGATTCCCGGCTCACCGTCCGGCAGGGCGGTGGAGTCCGAGCCGGCGAGCGGGTGCCACGTGAAGGAGTAGGCGTCGCCGGCCGGCCGCAGGTGGATCTCCACGTCACCGGCGTAGATCGTGGCGGGCGGCGTCCAGGGCCGGTCCCGGCTCCGGACCACCGTGACCCGGGGTTCGCCGTCAGCCGCGGGACCGAGCCGGGAGATCGCCCAGGTCGCCGCCGCGGCCGGTTTCTGCGGCCACGGCCCCCGGCTGCCGTCGTCGAAGAGGGTGCGCGGGCCGGACTCCTCGGTCACCGGCCAGATGTGCACCTCGTGCTGCTCCGGCGGGTCCTCGCCGGTGCGGACGGATTCGTGGATGCGGTTACGGGCGTAGATCCGTACCCTCGCCAATCCCGGCCCTGCCAGCGGCACGTCGGTGAGTCCCTCGCGCGGCCCGGCCATCAGGCCCAGCACGGTGACCGTCCCGGACGGCGCCCAGAGCGTGGTCTCGCTCGCGGCATCCCACTCGTCGATGCCCCGCAGCGGCGGCTCGGCCGCGGAGACGACGATCCGGATGTCGATCTCGCCGGTGTGCACGCCGGTGAAGCCGGTGCACTCGGACGGCCCGCCGACGTGCAGGAGCTCGTCGCCCACGGTGTAGATGTCGAGGCCGTCGCCGCCCTCACCGGTGTACACCTGGTACTGGCAGTAGCTGACGAACATCGACATGGGTCGACACTGTATCGCGGTCAGCTCACCGCTGACCGTGGTGTCGGTGCGGTGCTCCTCGACGGTGACTTCGAGGAGGTCTTGACCTTTCCGGGCGGGCTGTCACCGGTGCCGAGGACGAGGAAACGGGCGCGGTCCCAGGGGCGGTCCCCGCTGAGGAACGGGATCTCCTCGGCCATCCACTCGTCCCACTCGCGCTTCGCGACGTCCTCCTCGTGGCCGTGCAGCCGGATGTCACGGGTGATCCCGCGCCGCTCCGCCTCCACGAAGTCGGACTGCACCCAGATCGCCACGTCGAAGTATCCGGCGAGGTCCTGCCGCGAGGCTCCGACCCCCTCCACCACGACGACCGGGCAGCCGGCCGGCACCTCGATGTGCCCCTCCCGGTCGCGTTCCTCCCAGGCGGGCGGGCGGAAATGCGCGGCCTCCCCGGCGTGCAGCGGCTTGAGGATGCCGTCGGCCATCAGATCGGACCAGCCGAACCGGGAATGCCACCAGGCCACGTCGTCGGTGTGCACGATCGCCGACCCCGGTATCCGCCGGAGCAACTGCTCGGCCAGCGTGGTCTTGCCGGCGCCACCCCGCCCGTCGACGGCGATCAGGATCGGCCGCCCGTCCGGGATACCGGCCGCGGCCAGCACCGACGCGGTGAATTCGTCCCAGGTCTGCTCACGCCACGACTCCGCCGGCGTCTCCTCCGGTCCCAGCATCACGTTCGTACCGTAACGCGAGTCCCCTTCTCCCCGATGCCCTTCCGCCGCTCCGCTTCCGGGTGGGCACGCCCGCCTCAATGCCGGTTGGGCAGCACCCTGGCGCAGATCACCGTGAGAACACCCGCCACCACCACCGTGAGCAGGGCGACCCGCAGGCTGGAGAGGTCGGCGACCGCGCCGACGAGGGGCGCCGACAGCAGGAAACCCGCCCTCAGCAGCCAGCTGGAGACCGTCAGCCCGACACCTTCCGGAAGTCCCGGCAGCTCGTCGGCGCTGTGCATCGCCGCCGGAACGAGGGTGGCCGTGCCGAGACCGGCGCAGGCGAACCCGATCAGCGTCATCGGCACCGACGGGAACGCCAGGGCGAGGCCCATGCCGGCCGCGGCGAGGGCGCCACCGGCGACGACCACGGTGCGCTGGCCGAAACGGTCGACGACCCGGTCGCCGGTGAGCCGGCCGAACGTCATCGCGACCTGCAGGGCGACGAACGCGAGGCCGGCCACGGCGGCGCTGGTGAGCAGTTCGTTGCGCAGGTAGAGGGCACCCCACGAGGAGCCGGCGTCCTCGACGAGGGCGCCGCAGGCGGCCAGGACGCCGAGCACCGCGAGGATCTTGACGGCGTGAGCCGAATATGCGCGTTTCGTGCCACGCGAATCCGATGTCGCCTCTGCCCCGTCGGGACCGGGGAGCATGAATTTGAAGGCGAACATCGCGACAAGGCTGAAGACGACCGCTGAAATCCCCAGGTGCACCGGCAACGACAGCGCCAACCCGGCCGCCGCCGACCCCATCAACCCACCGAGGACGGCACCGACACTCCACAACCCGTGCAACGAGTTGAGGATCGACCGGCCATACAGCCGCTGAACTCGCAGCCCATGAGCGTTCTGCGCCACGTCGATGATCGCATCCAGGGCGCCGGCCACGAAGAACACCGCGCCGAGCGCCCAGACGCCGGGGGCGAACGCGAGCAGGAAGACGAGGGCGGCGAGCAGCACGATGCCGATCGACGCCACCCGCGCCGAGCGGAACCGCCGGATCACCGTAGCGGCGAACAGCCCGGCGATGAGGGCGCCGAGCGGCATCGCGGCGATGGCCGACCCGAGGGCCGCGTTGGTGAGGCCGAGTTCCGCTTTGAGCTGCGGAAACCGGGGGACGACGTTGGCATACAATGCGCCGTTGGTGAGGAACACCAGAGCGACGGCCATGCGGGCCAGGCGCGCCTCTCGGGCAGGCGCGATGCGGGTGGCGGTGGACATGCGTACGATCGTACATACGCTATGTACGTCTGTACACAACGCAACTTCCTCATCGGGACGCCCGCCCGGCCGATAACGCATGAGTGGAGAGGTCACACAAGGCCGCGGAGCGGCGTCGCGAGATCATCGCGCCGGCGTTGCGTCAGGACCCGCTGCTGACCGCCGCCGGCTGGTGGACCATCCTCGCGGTGATCCTCTTCTTCACGCTGTCCGGGCACACCGAGGCGCAGGTGCGGATCTACTGGGCCTTCCAGGTGCCGCTCGACCTGCTCCTGGCGTATTCGTCGTGGCGGGTCTCCCGGGTCGCCACCGGCGCGACCCGGCGATTCTGGCGCGTCCTGACCGCGTGCGGCGTCCTGTTCGTCGTCGGCGACACCACTCAGACGCTGTCCGTGCTGCTCGGCAGCGTCAGCGGCCTGACCAACGGCGGCGCGGTGCAGAGCACGTGCTTCGCGGTCGGTCTCGGCATCCTGATCATCGCGATGCTGGCCCACCCGCACCCGTCCCGGTCCGGCCGGGAGCGGATCGCGTTCTGGCTGGACTCGGCGACGGTGCTGGTCGGCGGCGCGGTCGTGGCCTGGTGCTTCGCCGCCGACAGCGAAGGGTCGACCGGCGACCTGATCGCCACGCTGGCGGCCGGCGCGGTCATCCTCACGGCGGCCTTCGCCTCCACCAAGATGAGCCTCAGCGGCAACGCACCGATGCACAAGGCGGCGGTGCTGCCGATGCTCCTCTCGGCCGGTTTCAACAGCATCGGTTTCTTTCTGGCTCCCGGTAGTTCGGGCTCGCTTCCGGCGTACGTCTTCGCCCTGCGCTTCCTTCCGAGCCTGCTCATCGCCGCCGGTCCGCGCACCCAGGAGATCATCGCCCGCTTCGACCAGCACGCGTTCGGGGCCAAGCGCCGCAAGCCGTACAGCCTGCTCCCGTACGGCTCGATCGCGATCGTCTTCGGCGCGCTCGTCTTCATCGTCAGCTCCAGCCAGTCCTTCGAGCGCGGCGACGAGAGCAAGCTGTGGGGCGTCATCGCGGGCCTCGGCGTCATCATCGCGCTGGTCGCGGGACGGCAGCTGGTCGCCTTCCACGACAACACCAGGCTGATCAAAGAGCTCGACCACACCCTCGCCGAGCTGCGCGAACACGAGACCCGGCTGCGTCATCAGGCCAACACCGACGGCCTCACCGGACTCGCCAACCGCACCCATCTGCAGGAGGAGATGACGGCGGCCCTGGACCACCACGAGCCGGAGACCGTGTCGCTGCTGCTGATCGACCTCGACGGTTTCAAGGCGGTGAACGACACGCTCGGTCACCCGGCCGGCGACGCTCTCCTGGTGGGCGTCGCCGGGAAGCTCACCGAGTCGGTGCGCGCCGGCGATCTGGTGGCACGGCTCGGCGGTGACGAGTTCGCCGTCCTGCTGCACGACTGCGACGAGACCTCCGCCGAGCACACCGCACGCCGCATCCTGCAGGCGATGGAGACCCCGATCCCGGTCGGCGACGGCGCGATGGCGAAGGCCAACGCGAGCATCGGCGCGGCCACCGCCGGTGTGGACGCGGACATCGAGTCGCTCCTGCGCGATGCGGACATAGCGATGTATGCGGCGAAACGCGCCGGTAAGGGCTGCTGGCGCGTCTACCACCCGGGCCTCGCGGGGGTCCAGGCAGGCTGATCGCCGGACCTTCTTTTCCCGTACGGGGGAAGCACCGCCCTTCCGCGTCATGCGAAGGTGGGCTCGTGACTCTCGACGACCTGGTCCGGTTGCGCCGTGCCCGGGACCGGATGGACCGTGACTACGCGGAACCGCTCGACGTCCCGGCGCTGGCCCGGGACGCCTGCATGTCGGCCGGTCACTTCTCGCGCAGTTTCCGGGCCGCGTTCGGCGAGACGCCGTACAGCTATCTCATGACCCGCCGGATCGAGCGCGCCAAGGCCTTGCTGCGCCGCGGCGACCTGTCGGTGACCGAGGTCTGCTTCGCCGTCGGCTGTACGTCCCTCGGCTCGTTCAGCACCCGGTTCACCGAGCTGGTCGGGGAGAGCCCGAGCGCCTATCGGGCCCGCGACCACGAGGCCGGCGCCGCGATCCCGGCCTGCTACGCCAAGATTTACACGAGACCGGTCAGGAACGGAGAAGCCGGCCGCTCGCCGCGTCCGTAGCGTGGACCGCATGACAGTCCGGATTGCGACCACGTTCATCGCCGTCGACGACCACGACAAGGCGCTCGGCTTCTACCGGGACGCGCTGGGCCTGGAGGTCCGCAACGACGTCGGCTTCGAAGGGATGCGCTGGATCACCCTCGGCGCAGCCGACCAGCCCGACGTCGACATCGTCCTGGAACCGCCGCTCGCCGACCCCAGCGCCTCCCCGGCCGACCGCGAGGTGATGGCCGAACTGCTCGCCAAGGGCCTGCTCCGATCGGTCCTGTTCACCACCGCCGACGTCGACGCCACGTTCGAGAAGGTTCGGGCCGCCGGGGGTGAGGTGCTGCAGGAGCCGATCGATCAGCCGTACGGCGTCCGCGACTGCGCCTTCCGCGACCCGGCCGGCAACATGGTGCGGATCAACCAGAAGAAGTGAGATGGCGCCGTCGCCGGGTATCCGGTTTCCATGACCGACGAACCGCGGACTCCTTCCACCCCTGAGGTCGGCACCAGCGACGAGAACCCTGGGGTCGGCAACAGCGACGAGAACCGGCAGGACGACGAGAAGCGCCCGGAACCGGCCGAGGACGAGCCGGGCGTGCCCGAACCACAGATCGAACCGGCCGGCTGAGCTGGGCCTCCTTACACAGGAGGCCCACAGATCTCTCATGGGTCAGGGCCAAGAGCAGGGCCGATCGTATTCCTCATGACCGACATCGCGATCCGCATCCCGCAGACCCAGCCCTTCTCCTTCCCGGCCGGATGGCGCCTCCGCGGCGCTGCCGTGGCGGCGGCCGTCGTCCTCGGCACCGCAGGCAGCACGGCGGCCGTCCGCTACGCCGACCACGGCGTGGCGGTCTCCCCTCTCGCCGCCTCCGCCGCTCCTGCGGTCTCCCCGGCCGCCGCTGTTTCGCCGGCTGCCGCTGTTTCGCCGGCCGCCGCTGTTTCGCCGGCCGCCGCTGTTTCGCCGGCCGCCGCTGTTTCGCCGGCTATCGCTGTTTCGGCGACCAGCATCGCGCCGGTTTCGGCGGGTTCGTTCCGCGTCATCGCGTGAACCGGGGAATCCGGACTCAGCTCTCCAGCGGTGGCCGGGTGTGCCACACCGAGTCGCCGGCGATCTCGAAGCCGGCCGACTCGTACAGCGGCCGCCCGGCCTCCGTGGCGATCAGCGTGAAGTGCCGCTCCGGCGCCGTGGCCAGAGCCGTGGTCAGCACCGCCCGGCCGGCGCCCCGCGACCGTTGTCCCGGGAGCGTCGCCAGCCAGTAGACGCCGACAGCCGTACCGTCGTCGAACGTGTACGCGGCCGCCGCCGGCTCACCGTCGTACCACCCGATCCACACCTTCCACCCCGGCCGCTTCAGCACCTCGGCGGGGAGCGCCCGGCCCGGCTCCCACGGCTGATAGGCGGGCAGCGGAAACCCGTCCACGATCACGCGCTCCGCCACCGCCAGCGTCTCCGGATCCTGAACCTGCTCCACCCGCACCGCAGGAGTGGCAGCGTCCGCACCCCCGGGCCGCCGCGCCGCAGAAGAGGCAGCGTCCGCACCCCCGAGCCGCCGCACCATGATCGGCATCCCCGGCTCCGCGCCGCCGAACCCTTCCAGCACCCCGAAGGCGTCCTCCACGACGAGCCTCCGCCGAGGCGCCAGCCCCATGACCTCGGCCGCGTCCGCCGTGTCGTCGAGAATCACGACGCGGGCGCCGGTGTCATGCTCGGCCAGCAGGTACCCCCGCCCGCGCACCGGCTCCGCCACTTTGGAAGCCCACATCCCCGCCGCGTTCTCCAGGTGCATTCCGATCATGGCCGCATGATAGGCGCCCGCCGGCTCCCCCGAGCCGTGCAGCCGCCGCCGTCGCGACCTCCCGGAGCGCACGCACAGCCGGTCAACCCCCGGAAGGCTGTGACCGGCCGCTGCTCGACGAGGCGACCAACCACGAACGACCACCAACGACCACCAACGACCACCAACCGGCCACCGACCGACCACCGACCACCGACCACCGACCACCGACCACCGACCACCGACCACCGACCACCGACCACCGACCAGATCTTGAGTGACATCTGATGCTCTGAGGTGCAGTTTCGCCCAAGATCTGAGAACAGCGCGGGCTTTCAACGCCGCACGTCAGAAGTTCCGGCCTTCCCGTGCTGCTCAGGTGCGTGACGTCGGCACACACCGTGTGACCTGGCTTCTGCTGCCACGGAACAGCCCTCCGGACACCGGCGCGACCGGTGTTCCCGCATCGTTGCCACAGCCGCTGCCCGGTGCGTGAGGGGACGCCGGGGCCGGCGGCGGCGGGCGCCGGGGGGAGGGGCCGTCAGGTGGCGATGGAGACGGGGCGGTTTCGGTTGTGTGATGGGCGGGCGTCAATCCCGTACAAAAAGGTATTGTTCTTTTTTGTTCGGACATGAGAAATTCACGTACGTCGACATCTCGTGACGTTCGGCTCCCGTAGATCTATGTGTGTCCACCTCGGACATCGAATCGATGGGAGCCCCTATGCGCCTGTCCCTCCGTCCCCTCATCCCCGCAGCTCTCGCAGGTGTTCTGGTCAGCCTGTTCCTCGGCGCCCCGGCCGAGGCGACGCCGCCCGGCATTCCGAGCAAGGCGACCGCGCAGACCTATCTGAACTCGCTGACGGTTGCCGCCGAGGCCAATGCCGGCACTTATGACAGGGACCTCTTCCCGCACTGGATCACGATCAGCGGCACCTGCAACACGCGGGAGACGGTTCTCAAGCGCGACGGTTCCAGCGTGGTCACGAGTTCGGCCTGTGCGGCCACGTCGGGTTCGTGGTACTCGCCCTACGACGGCGCCACCTGGACCGCGGCCTCCGACCTCGACATCGATCACGTGGTGCCGCTCGCCGAGGCCTGGCGTTCCGGCGCGAGCGCGTGGACGACCAGCAAGCGGCAGAGTTTCGCCAACGACCTGACCCGTCCGCAGCTCATCGCCGTGACCGACAACGTCAACCAGTCGAAGGGCGATCAGGACCCGTCGACGTGGCAGCCGTCGGTGACGTCGTACAAGTGCACGTACGCCCGGATGTGGATCGCGGTCAAATACTACTGGGCCCTCAAACTGCAGTCCGCGGAGAAGACGGCGCTGCAGACGGCGCTGAACACCTGTAGTTGATCACTTCCCGGGGCGGCGGCGCCGCCCCGGGAAAACTACGGTGGAGGCATGGCCTTCATTGCTCAGATCTCGCTGGGAGTCGCTGTTGCGGAGCGAGCGGCGGTGTTCTGGGAGGCCGCGCTGGGATACGTACGGCGGGCGCCTCGCTGGGACGACGACGACTGGATCGTCATCGAGCCGCCGCCGGGGGTGGCGGGGGCGCCGATCGCGATGGACGTCAGCGAGAGCCGGGTGGAGGACTACCCGCGCATCCACCTCGACCTGTACGCCGGGGAGGCCGGATTGGAGGCCGAGGTGGATCGGCTGGTCGCGCTGGGGGCCGGCCGGGTCGACTGGCCGCATCGGGCCGGGCCGGGTGAACCCGAGTTCGTGGTGCTCACCGACACCGAGGGCAACCGGTTCTGTGTGGCAGCGGGCCTATAACGGGATCGTGTCGACCAGTGACCAGGTGATGGTCTTCGCCTCCGGGTCGCCGGCCACGTCGACCAGCTGCACCGCCGTGACGGTCATCGGCGCGTGGCTCGGGCGGACCCGGCTCAGGTCGCGCTGGACGTCGGCGTTGTCGGCCTCGCCGTGGGCGTAGGCGACGGCCATGTGCGGGATGCCGGCGTGGTATTTCAGGGCCGCGGGGCCGCGCACCCGGCCGACGGATTCGTTCACCGCCGCTCCCAGCCGGACGATGTCGTCGTCGGGGTGGACGTCGAACGTCACGCCCGAGTGCCGTGCCAGGCAGCTGCCGATCGTCAGCTCGAATCCGCCGAAGCCCGCCAGATCCGCGCGGAGGGCGGCGGCCAGCTCGGCGCGGTCGGCCGCCGAGTAGCGCCCGCCGAACTGGTCGGTGATCTGCATGAGGGTGATGTGCAGCCAGGGATCCCCGACGGGCGTCAGCGGGTACGGCGCCAGCGCCTCACGGCAGCCCTGCGTCAGTTTCGCCAGTTCGGGGTTCTCGGCCAGGTCGGGGACGGCGTAGACGTGCAGGAGCGTCTCGCCCGCGGGCCACTCGCCGGTTCCGTGCCGCAGCTCGAAGGGTTTCACGGCGGCAACTCTAGAAGATTGCCGCCGTGCGCAGGGGACGGTGTCAGTTCACGCTGCGGTCGACCGGCTCGTCCGGGTCGGCGCTCGCACCCGAGCCGCCGGTGGACTCCTCCGGGATGCTGGCCTTCAGGGCGTCGACGTCCTGGCAGACCGTGCGGAACTTGAGGATCTCGGAGCTGACCTGGGCGGTGAGGGTCTGCTCGTCCGGGTTGCCGGCGGCGGCCTCGGCCTTGCGGACGCTCAGCTCGAGAACGTTGGCCTGGGTGGCGACCAGCGTGCTCTTCGCCTGCTTGCCGGCGCTGATGATCTGGTTGGCGGACTCCAGATCCAGGTCGTGGCCGGCCGTGCCACGGACCGCGTTCTCCGCCAGCGTGCAGGCGGTCGCGGTGCTCTCGTCCAGGCCGGACAGGTCCGCCGCGGAAGCCGCGGTGGCGGCGCCCGGTGCGGCCGTGTTGTCGTCGTTGCTGCCGCAGCCGCTCAGGGCCAGAGTAAGCAGCACGCTTGTGGCGATCACTGCGGTGGTTGCTCGCATGGCGGGCAACGCTACCGATCCGGTCAACACGGGCGTGCCGGGGCAAGCCGGTTTGTGACCTAGGTCTTCCGTCAGCGCACTTCGAACTCCAGCAGCGAGTAGCCGTAGGAGCTGTTCCGCTTGGTGCCGTACATCCGGACATACCGTGCCACCTGGCCTGATGCGCTGACCGTGACGCTGCCGCCCTTGCCCGCCTCGGTGGCGTAGATCGGCGTCCACTTCCGGCCGTCGAGCGAGGAGTCGACGCGGTAGGCGACCCCGTACGCCGCCTCCCAGTCGAGCGTCACCTCGGACAGCTGCCACCGCTCCCCCAGGTCGACTCTGATCCACTGCGGGTCGGAGAAACCGCTCGACCAGCGCGTGGCCGGGTCGCCGTCGACGGCGTACTTCGCGAGCCACGGATCGCCCTCGGCCGCCGACGCGGTGACCGCGCCGCCGAGGGCCAGGTTGACGCCGCGGGGGTTCGCCCTGCCGGCGGGCGCGGGAGACGCGGACGGGGATGCGCTCGGGCTCCTGCGCGGCGCTGTCGGCGATGCCACGGGCTCGGGTGACGACACCGGGATCGGCGGGACGCTTGCGGTCACGGGCGCGCTCGGCGATGACGTGACGCCGACCGGGCCGGCCTGCCGCGTGGGCGCGGGCCGGGTGCTTTCTCCCGCCCATCCTTCGTTGTACGCGTAACCCGCACCGCCGCCGGCCGCCAGCAGGGCTACCACTACGCCGGCGACGGTGCGGACCCGCCGCCGCGAATCGCGCCCGGCCACCGTCACCGCATCCGGCGCGGGCTGCTCCACCGGTGCCTGCACCAGCGGAAACGCTCCCGGGGCCGCGCCGGTTCGGGCAGGCGGCCGTGGTGGCATCCGGGTCAGGCGCAGGTTCCCCGCCCGCGACGGCCGCTCCCCCGCCGGCGAAGAAGTCCCCGGCGCCGGCGACGAAGCACCCGGAGGCGGCGACGAAGCCCCCGGTCCGCCGCCGGATCGGTCGGGCACCTGCCCCTGGCGGTCGAAGCCATCCAACGAAACCGTCCCCCGTGTCGCTTGCCGGCACGCGATCTGCGCGCCGCAGCGCCGTATCTTGGCGCATGACCCTGTCCGTGGAAGCACATCGGACGGCGACTCCGGGAGCGATCCCACCCCGGGCTGCGGGAACGCTCCCGAAGTGATGCCGATCACCCTTGCGTGTCGTCACGAGAAGGATTCCTGCATGAATACGGAACGAACGGAGCCCGGCACGCAACGGCAACTCGCGGCCATCGCCGAGGTCGCCGCGCTCGGCATTCCGGTGTGGCTGCGCGGCGGGTGGGCGATGGACTTCTTCCTCGGGTACGTGAGCCGGCCGCACCGGGACGTCGACTGGTTCGCCTGGGCCGCCGACGCCGACCGGATCGCCGCCGCGCTCACCGACGCCTCGGTCCCGCCGGTTCTGGCGGAGGAGCTGGTCGCGCTCCGGAAGTGCTCGGCGCCGGAAGTAGGTGGCCTAGAAGTCGTCTGAGGAGAACGCGAAGAACAGGATGAAGACGATCTGGAAGATCAGCCCGAGTGCGCCCAGACCGATCCCGGCGACCGCCATCCCCCGATTCACCGGGGACCGCAGCCCGATCACCCCGCTGATGATCGCCCCGATGGACAGGAAGGGGCCGACCGGGACACAGAACGTCGCCGGCAGCGAGAGCACGCCGAGGACCAGGGCGACCAGGGGCGCGCCGCCGTTCGGGGAGGGCGGCGGCGGTGGCGCGGTCCTGCCGTAGACCACGGGGTGGGTGCCGGTGTGCGCCGGGAGATCCCAGACCACGCGGGACAGCTCGCCCCAAGTGCGGCACGCGTAGGCCTGCCGGGTCCGCTCGCTGAACTCCTCGATGGACAGCCGGCCCTCGGCGGTCGCCTGGTTCAGGCGGGCCACGATCGTCTCGCGGTCGGCGTCGGACACCCGCATGTGTGGCTCGCGGTACATGTCCGGAGACTATCCGGGCACGTCAAGCAAGCGCAGCGTCCGGTCATCCGGTCCGTCGTAGAAAACGTCCAGCACTCGGGTGAAGATCGCCGGATCGTCAGCCGCACGGGCGAACAGCGTCATCGAGGACCGCAGCTTCAGGTCGTCGGGGTAGCCGAAGATCTGCGTCGCCGACCTGTCCGGGTGCGCGAGGACCGCTGTGGCGCAGGAGACCAGCCGGGGTCCGAGCAGCGGATGGGCCATGTACGCCCGGGCCTCGGCCAGGTCGCGGATCGCGTACTGCTGGGCGGTCGGGCTGCTGCCCAGCCCGGCGAGTTGCGGGAAGATGAACCACATCCAGTGGCTGCGCTTGTTCCCGTCGACGATCTCGGCGTGGGCGCGGTCGTACACGCCCTCCTGTGCCCGCACGAAGCGCTCCAGATCCCCCATGGTCGGGATTTTCCCTCGGTACGCCGCCCGCAAACCGTTGATGACCGCGCCCGATCACGAGCGCAGCCACAGTGTGCCGCCGCCCGCCGCAGCGATCCGGCCGCCGCGCAGAGCGAGCAGCGCGGAGGGCGCACCGTGGCATCCGAGGGGTTCGGCGACCCAGGCGGTGGCGTCCCGGCGGTAGACGTTCGCGCAACCCGCCGCGTCGGCCGGCCCGGCCGCGAAGACCATCGGCGACGGCGAGGGCGGGCCGCCCAGCACCATCCGGTCCCGGAGTTCGGGCGGGCTCAGCTCGAAGATCGCGGAAAGCGGGCCGGTCGCGGGCAGCGGGCGTTCGTCGGGCGTCCAGGTGAGGCCGTCGCGGGATTCGAGGACGAGCGGGCCGCCCCCGGTTTCGGCGAGCGCCACGAAGCCGTTGCCGTCATGGACCACGTCGACGATCGCCCGCGCACCGGATATTTCTTGATATTTCCAATTCCGCCCGGCATCCAGGCTCCACCACACGACCCCCCGGCCCCCGGCCTCGCCCACGATGACCGCGGTGACCAGCTTCGTCGAGCTCGCGACCGGCAGGAAGGATCGGGTGGCCACGGCGAGCGGCTCAGCGCCGTCCGGGGCGGGCAACGGGTTCTCGTCCCAGCTGAACCCGAGATAGTTCCAGGTGGCGAGCCGGTCGCCGTGCCGGCCCGCGGCCAGCAGGAACGCGTCCATCTCCCCCACCGCGGAGGGAAGCGGCGCTTGCGAGGCGGCGGACAGCTCGCCGGGGAACCACTCGGAGGCCCAGCCCGACGGCGGCCCGGTCAGGACCTCGGTCCCGGCCCGGCCGTCGCTGTAGCGGTGCCGCACCACGGTGGCCGGCGCGCCGTTGAACAGCGAACCCCGTGTCTCGTTGACCACCCCGATGAGTGTCTCGTCGTCGACGAATCCGCTGCTGCCGGGACCGGGTGGGGCCGGTGGCCACAGCCGTGCGGGCGCGGTGCAGTCGCCTGCGCTCCTCCAGCCTCCTATCCCGGAGACGTCGCCGGGGCCGGTGACCGTCCCGACCGCCTGGAAGCACGAATCATGGAGGATCAGCGCGCCCACGTCGGCGGCCGAGTCCGGTGGTGCCGTGAAGACGCCCGGGTACGCCTGCCACTGCCCCGCGGCGGCGAACGACGGCCACGGCTCCGGCTCCCACGGCGGGGAGGGAGACGGCGGCGGCGCGGACGTGCATCCCGCGAGCAGCAGCACCAGAACCAGCACACCGCGCCCGAGCACACCGCGCGACCACACACAGCGAGACTAGGCCTCCGGCGAGCCGCGCGAAGGCGAGATCAGGCCTCCGGCGAGCCGCGCGAAGGCGAGATCAGGCCTCGGACGAACCGCGCCGAGGCGAGATCCGGCTCAGGCGAGCCGGGCGATGCGAAGCCCGGCGAAACCGGGCATGCTGCGCCGGGCCGCGCCCAGACCGCTGACGCCTTCGACTGTCACTTCGACGATGTCGGCGTCGGTGAGGACCAGGGTCTCGCCTCCGGGCGGCATGCGCAGGATCAGTTCGCCGTTGTCGCGGACCTCGCCGCCCGCAGCGGTCAGCCCGGTCGCTCCGGTGATGAGGTAGGGGTCGAGGTGCGGGTGCGGGGTCGCGAGCAGGTGCTCCGACCGTACCGAGAGAATCCAGGGAAGACTGAGGGCGTCTCCCAATCGGGCGAGCGCGCACCGGCGGCCCGCCGCGTCGGCGAAGGTGACCACGTGATCGAACCCGCCGCGCCCGAAGACGCCACGGTGCGCGACAGTGAACGCGCTGCCGTCGTAGGAGCCGACCGCGAACGCGTCGCCGGCGAGCAGCACCCAGGCGCCGCCGAGCGGGAAGAGCTGCGGGCGGCGGGCGTCCTCCCACGCCACCAGATCCGAGGCGAATTCCCAGGTCAGCGAATCCGATGACCGATATTGCACAATCCGGTCGGGGCCGGCCAGGAGCATCCGCCACTCGTCGGCCTCGCGCCACACATAGGGGTCACGCAGGTCCGGCTCCACGGTGAGGACGGGCGAGGAGGAGGACGCCCGGACCACCTCCCCGGGAACACGCATGAAGTAGACCCCCGGCCCCGGCGCACCCGAGACCGCCTGCTCGTGCCAGATCACCAGGTCGTCGGAGACGGCTTCGCCGAGACCGCCCGCGTTCGCGTAGTACAGCCGGTACCGCCCGTCCTCCCGGGTCACGCCGTAGATCTCGTCGACCTGGCCGGCGCGCGGGGAGAAGTGCAGCCGGGGCAGGGGCACAGGGTCCATGTCTCTGCGTAGCACCCCGGCCGGGTGTCAGGGAAGCAGCAGCTGTGCCACTCCGGTGGCGGGCCGTCCGGTCAGGTCGGCCACATGCGTGGTCACGGTCGCCAGTTCGCCGGCCGCGATGGCGAGATAGGTGGAGACCCACGCGTCGACCTGCCAGCGCGGAGCGCCGTAGACCGCCCGGGACTCGTACGCCTCGTCGAGCGTCTCGTCGTGATAGGAGACGCCGAGGATGCGTGCGATCTCGCCGAGGCTGAGCGCTTCCGGGCCGGTCAGCTCGTAGGTGCGCCCGGTGTGTGCCGCCGGGTCGCGCAGCACCGCCACCGCGGCGTCGGCGATGTCGTCCTGCGCCACGGCCGCCACCTTCCCGTCGCCGGCCGGTCCGCGGATCACACCGTCGGCGCCGGCCAGGTGCGGCAGGAAGTCGGCGTAGAGGTTGTCCCGCAGGAACGTCGCGGGGATGCCCCGGGCGAGGATGTGCTGCTCGGTGGCGTGATGATCACGAGCGAGGGTGAAGGTGGCCGACGGCGACGCGCCCGCGAACGAGATGTAGACGAGGTGACCGACGCCCGCCTCCGCCGCCGCGTCGACGAACGTGCGGTGCTGGTCCACCCGGTCCTCGGTCTCCGACGCGGACACCATCAGCACGGTGTGCACGCCGTCGAGCGCCTTGCGCACGGCGGGTCCGTCGGAGAAGGGCGCGATCACCGCTTCGGCGCCGGGCAGCCGCGGCGCTTTCGCCGCGTCGCGCACGAGCAATCTCTGGGGTACGCCGGAAGCACCGAGGCGGCGGGCCACCCGCCCGCCGAGCTGTCCGGTGGCGCCGGTGACCGCGATGGTGTCAACACTCATGTGGTCCATCCTGCCGGGGCGGGAGGGTGGTCCGCCCCGGCAGGTGGAATCTTCTAGCGCGCGTACGCCTGGAACTCGGCGATCCGCACGTTCTGCGCCTGCGGGCTGGCCGTCGAGCAGTCGGTCGCGGCCCGCGGGTCGGCGTCCTGCTCACCGGCGTACGCCGGGGTGCCCGTGCACTGGTTGGTCACGACCTCGATCCGCAGGTGGGTCGCGGTCGTGTCCGGGATGTCGAAGCTCCGCACGATCAGCTCCGGGCCCCGCGGGCGCGGGTTGCCGGACGGGAACGCGTCCCGCTTGCTGACGTACGCGGTCCGGTAGTCCGCCGCGTCGGCGCAGTCGTTCGCGGCCGACGCCGTGCAGGCGAGGACCTTGAACTGCCGCAGCGCGGAGAACCGGCTCTGCGCGGCCGGGTCGGCGTTGCCGGTGATCGCCGGGCGCAGCATGGCGCTGACCTGCACCCGATCGACCCGCTGGCGGTCGCCGGCCAGGTCGACGCCGACACCCTTGCCGGCGATCGGGGCGGCGAGCGACGCCCAGTTGGTCGCCTCGTCGTCGTCGATCAGGGCGGCCAGGTTGACGCCGTCGCCGGTGGCGGTGGCGCCGTTCGTGCCGGACGCCAGGTTGGTCGGCATTTTCACGGTCAGCGTGCGGTCACGGCCCGAGCGGAACTCGGTCGCGGGGACCCGCGCCTCGCCGTGGCCGGGAGCCTGGGCGATGAACGAGAACCTGCCCGGGACCAGGTCGACGGTGTCCGGCAGGGCGGTGGCCGGGTCGGTGTCGGCGACCGCGACCGCGCGGGCCTGGAAGTCACCGACGAACAGCTTGGCGCCCGGCACGACCCTGCCGCGCTCGTCCACCGGACGGAACGTGACGGTCGACTCGTTCGCGTACGGCGAGGTGAAGCTCGGCGTCGGGTCGGCGTCGGCGGCGCCGTTGCTCGCCGCCCCCTGGCCGAGACCACGCTTGGCGAACGCGTTCCAGATGATGTCCTGGTTCTTGCCGCCGAAGCGCACCCGGTCGGCGGCGATCAGCGCGTCCCGGGCGTCGACCTGGCTGTTCGCGGAGTTCGCCAGCAGCAGGAACGAGTCGAAGACGAGCTGGATCCATCGCCGGTTGCCCGGGCACTTGGTGACCGCGACCTTGCCGTTGGCGCAGGCCTTCTGCAGACCCGCGCTGCCGGCGCCGTACCGCTTCATGAACGCGGACCGGATGTCGAAGTTGGTGGCGCTCCACACCTCACCGGAGGCGTGCACCTGCAGGCCCACGAAGTCGTAGTCGACGTGGCTGTAGTTGAGCGGGCTGCGGCTCATGTTGAAGTTGCGGATACCGGCGCCGCCGTCACCGGTCACGTACTCACCGATGGTGTAGGCGCTGCTGCCCTTCGGCATGTAGCCGTGCTCGTAGAGGTATTCGATCGCGAGCAGGTCGGACCAGCTCTCGCTCATGCCCTGCGGCGAGCTCAGACCGGCGTTCGGCCCGGCGATCATGCGGTTGGTGATGGCGTGCGTGTACTCGTGGGCGATCACCGACATGTCGTAGTCGCCGTCGACGCAGGGTCCGTAGAAGGCGCCGGCGATCGGCTGCCACAGGTACATGTTGGTGATCGGCGCCTGGCCGTCCGGCGGCGTGATCTGGTTGGCGTTGTTGCGGGCCGCGAAGTCCGGCGGGCCGCCACTGATGCCACCGGCCTGCGCGTTGCCCTGCTCGTAGTCGTTGCCCAGACCGGCAGAGGTGAAGTTCTCGGCCTGCATGTTCCAGGTCTCCTCGGTGAAGCCGAGGTGGTACGACCAGTCGTGCATCCGGTTGTGCATGGCGAACAGGTTGGCCCGGGCCGCGTCGATGTCGTTCTCGGCCGGCGAGGTGAAGACGCCGGGCGAGCACTGCTCCTCGAACCACTGGTTGGTCCACGGGTACTGGTACGCGCGGGCCGGGCTCGGGGTGGCCGTCTCGGTGCCGACCGTGAACGGGTCGTTCGAGTTCCAGTTCTCCACCGCGATCGCGTTGTTGCCCCGCGTCGTCAGTGTCGGCTGGTCGGTGGCCGGGTCGACATCCCAGCCGAGCGGCGACGCCGGGGTGCCGACGACCTCGTCGCAGCGCCGGGACGGGAACTGGCACCAGGTCCGGCGGGTGTCCCGCGAGGAGTGGTCGACGCGCGGCGAGTTCGGGAAGACGTCCCACTCCGGGTTGTCGCTGTCCGCGTCCACGATGCTGTCGCTGACCAGCACGGCGCCGTCGCGGGCGTCGACCCAGGTGGTGTACGCCTCCGGCTCGGCGCCGGTCAGGTCCTGTCCGAGGGTGACCTGGTAGGCCGCGCGGGCGCCCTGCTCCGGGGTCGGCACGGCGACCAGCTCGGTGGCGAGGACGGTCGGGCTGGTGAGACCGGCGTCGGCGGCGGCGATGCGTTCCGCGTCCGCCTTGCTGAGGGTGGCCGGCGCCGGCGCTGCCGCGTCGCGGGCCAGTGACGAGCTGACGCTCCACACCTGCCCGTCGCGCACGCCGACCGAGAGCAGGCCGTCACGACCGGCGACCAGGTCACCGAACCGCTGCCTGAAGATCACCACGGCGCCCTCGCCGAGCTGCTGCTTCGTGAGCACCTCGAGGGCGTCCGCGCCGCTGTGGCTCAGACCCAGCACGTCGAGGTGCGACGCCACGTACGCCTGGGCGGCCGCGACCGGCTCGGCCGGCAGTCCGGCGGCCAGGGGCTCCCCGGTGGGCGTCAGCGCGGCCGGGGTGCCGAGCGTGTTCCAGCGGACCAGCGCGCCGGTCTCGGCGGCGCCCCGACGCTGTTCCGCGGTCGGCGTGAGCCGTCCCCGGCGGTTGTCCTTGCTGTGCTGGTGGTCGTCGTCATGGACCCGGGCGGTCCGGGGTGGCTCTGCGGGAGCCGCGCTGCTCGCCGTAGCGGGAGTGAGCACGAGCACCGCGGCGACGAGGGCTGTTGTGGATGCCGCCGACGCACGGGATGGTGTGCGCACGGTACCTCCTTTTTGGACGGCCTTTACCGACCAGGCCATCCGATCAGCCGGACGGCCCCGGCGACATGGGCCGAACATCCACAATCGAAGTTGATCAATTGCTATGTCCGTCGATGTCGCCGGGGCCGCCGGCGGATCAGCCGACCGGCTCCAGCTCGCGCTCCGGCTCGCCGGGGACCGGCAGCGGGCGCTTCCGGTCGCGGCGGCTCTCGACCATCGTGTAGAGGGTCGGGATCAGCACCAGGGTCAGCAGGGTCGAGCTGACCAGCCCGCCGATCACCACGACGGCGAGCGGCTGCGAGATGAACCCACCCGAGCCGGTGATGCCGAGCGCCATCGGCACCAGCGCGAAGATGGTGGCGAGGGCGGTCATCAGGATCGGCCGCAGGCGGCGCAGGCCACCCTCGACGACGGCCTCGGTGACGGTCATGCCGCGGTCACGGTATTGATTGATGAGGTCCATCAGCACGATCGCGTTCGTCACCACGATGCCGATCAGCATGAGGACGCCGATCAGCGCGGCGACACCCATCGGGGTGCCGGTGACCAGCAGCAGCGCGACCGCGCCGACGAACGCGAACGGGATCGACACGAGCAGGATCAGGGTCTGCCGGATGCTGCGGAACACCGCCACCAGGATCAGGAAGACCAGCGCGATGGCCGCCACGATGGCGAGGAAGAGCTGGCCGAACGCCTCGTCCTGCTGGGCGGTGACGCCACCGGTCTCGTACGACGCCCCGGCCGGCAGGGTGAGCCCGTCGAGCGCGGCGGTGACCGCAGACCCGGCCGCGCCGGTGTCGTCGCCGACCGGTGTAGCGGTGACCGTGTTGGTACGGTCGCCGTCGGCGCGGCCCCGCTGGACCGGGCCGTCGACCTGGGTGACGGTCGCGACCTTGTCCAGCCGGACCGGGCCGGTCGGCGTCATCACGGTGAGCGCCTTGACCTCGGCGAGGCTGTCCGGCGCCGGCGCGGCGGCCTTGACCACCACGTCGTTCGCGCCGACCCGGCTGGTCGTGACACCCTGCACCGCGGTGCGCAGCGTGGAGACGATGGTCTGGTCGGTGACGCCGTACCGCGCGGCCGCCTCGCCCTTGGGCACGATGCTGATCTGCGGGGCGCTCGCGCTCAGATCGCTGGTCACGCCGGTGACCTCGGTGACCGCCGTGAGCGCCTGCTCGACCTGCTCGGTCGCCTTCGTCAGGACGTCGTCGTCGGAGGCGCGCACCGACACCTCGATGTCGGTGCCGCCGAGACCCGCGCCGCCGGAGCCGACAGTCAGGTCATCGAAGCCGGACAGGGCGTCCTCGACCGCCGCCGCGTCGGCGCCCTCGGCCAGGTTGACCGTGTAGGAGATGCCGCCGCCTCCCCCGAGGAACCCGCCGGTGGAACCGATCACCACCTGGTACGACTCGACGCCCTCGGTGGTCGCGAGCACCTTCTCGACCTTCGTGGCGGCCTCGTCCTGGCTCGCCAGATCGGTGCCGGGCGGCAGCTCCTGGGTGATCGACAGGCTCTGCTGCTCGGAGTCGCCGAGGAAGCTGGTCTTCAGCGAGCCGGCCATCGCCACCGTCGCGACCAGCAGCAGCGCCGCGCCGGCCAGGACCGTCTTGCGGCGGCGCACCGACCAGGCGATCACCGGCAGGTAGACCCGGGGCAGGAAGCCGTGCCGCTCCTCGGCCTCGACCTGCTCGCGGGTCACGCCGGTCTTCGGGGCGGGCAGGAACCAGTAGGCGAGGACCGGGACGATCGTCAGCGACACCAGCAGCGACGCCACCATCGCGACCGTCACGGTGATCGAGAACGGGCCGAACAGCTCACCCACGAAGCCGCTCACGAACGCGATCGGCAGGAACACCGCGACCGTGGTGAGCGTCGACGAGGTGACGGCTGAGGACACCTCGCGGACGGCGGTGAGGATCGCCGCACGGCGCGGTTCGCCGTACGCCAGATGGCGCTTGATGTTCTCCAGGACAACGATCGAGTCGTCCACCACCCGGCCGACGGCGATGGTGAGGCCGCCGAGGGTGAGGATGTTGAGGGAGTAGTCGCGGGACCAGAGCACGGTCAGCGCGATCAGCAGCGACACCGGGATCGAGACGGCCGTGACCAGCGTGGACCGGGCCGAGCGCAGGAACAGCAGGATCACCACGATCGCCATGAGCAGGCCGAGCGCGCCCTCTTCGAGCAGGCCGTTCACCGACTCCCGGACCTGCGGGCCGCTGTCCGAGACGACGGTCAGCCTCGCGCCGTTCCCGAGATCGCCCTGCAACTCGTCCAGCTGGTCGCGGACGTCGGAGGAGATCGACGCCGAGCTGCCGCCGTGGTCCATCGTGATCGAGACGCCGAGGCTCGGCCTGCCGTCGGTACGGGTGATCGACGTGCCGGCGGCGTCCGCGAGTCTCACCGTCGCGACGTCCTCGAGCCGCACCGGACCCGGCAGCCAGAGGTTCTCCACCTGCTCGACCGAGGTGACCGACGTGCCGACCGCCAGGCTCAGGTCCTTGCCGTCCGACGTGATGGAACCGGCCGACTGGGTGCCGCCGAGGCCGGTCAGCGCCGTGATGATCGCCTGGGTCTCCGACGGCTTCGCCGGGGTGACCGTGACGACCTGGTCGCGGGTGCCGGAGACGGACACCTCGTTGACGCCGTCGACGGCCTGCAGCGCGGGCACCACGTCGCTGCGCAGCTTCGCGGCGAGGGCCCGCTGGTCGCCGTCCGAGGTGGCGGCCAGGACCATCGTCGGCATGTCGCCGGTGCTGCCGGTCATCACCTGCGGATCGACGTCGGCCGGCAGCTGCCGGGAGATCTTCGAGACGGCCTGCTCGATGTCGCCGGCCGCGTCGTCGATAGCGGTGCCGAACGCGAACGACAGCAGCACCACCGCCGAGCCCTGCGTCGAGGTGGAGGTCATGCTCTCCACGCCGTCGATGCCCTCCACGGCGTCCTCGAGCGGGACGGTGACCTGCTCCTCGACGACCTCCGGCGCGGCGCCCGGGTAGGAGGCGACGACGGTCACCGCGGGGAACGACAGGTCGGGCAGCAGCTGCTGTTTCAGCGACGACGTGGCATAGACGCCGAGTGCGACCAGGAGCACGGTGACCAGGGCCACCAGCTTCCGGTTCGTGAGACTCAACCGGGACAGCAAGGACACGCGGAACCCCTAGCTCGGGCGACTTCTGTGGGCGCTCCCAGTCTTCGCCGGGACCGGCTCCGGCGCGTCGTCCGGCCGAGGTGCCTTCGCCTACTCCAGCCGCAGTAGGCACGGGTCCTCGCTACTGCGGCTGCTGATTCCCCGGGCGTACGAGACCGCTCTGGTACGCCACGACGACCAGTTGTGCGCGGTCGCGCACCCCGAGCTTGGCCATCGCCCGGTTCACGTGCGTCTTCGCCGTCAGCGGCGACAGGAACAGGCGCTCGGCGATCCCGTCGTTGGACAGGCCGTGCGCCACCAGCACCAGGACCTCACGCTCGCGCTGGGTCAGCTCGGCGAGCCTCTCGGCGGACGGCGCCGGATCGGACTCGGGCCGGCTGAGCAGGTGGTCGAGGAGCCCGCGGGTGGCCTTCGGGGAGAGCATCGCGTCACCGGCGGCGACCGCGCGTACCGCGCTGATCAGGTCGTCCGGGCCGACGCCCTTGCCGAGGAAGCCGCTCGCGCCGGCCCGCAGCGCGAGCATCACGTTGTCGTCCTGCTCGAAGGTGGTCAGCACGAGGACCCGCACCCCGGCGAGGTCGTCGTCGGCGGCGATCCGGCGGGTCGCCTCGATGCCGTCGACGCCGGGCATCCGGATGTCCATCAGGACCACGTCGGCGCGCCGGGCCCGGGCCAGCTCCACCGCCTCCCGGCCGTCGACGGCCTCCCCCACGATCTCCAGGTCGGGCTCGGAGTCCAGGATCATCCGATAGCCGGCCCGGATCAGCGGCTGGTCGTCGGCGAGCAGGACACGGATCGTCATTTGGGTTCCTCGATGGGTGCGGGCAGTTGTGCTGTCACGGTGAACGGGCCGGGCGGTCCGCCGTACGCGGAGAAGGTCCCGTCGGCGGCGGCCGCCCGCTCGCGCATGCCCACCAGGCCGTAACCGGACCCTGCGGTGCCGCGGCCCGCCGCGGCGGCGTTGACCACCTCGATCGTGACCGCGTCGGCCGTGTAGGTGACGGTGAGCGCCGCCGTCCCGGTGCCGTGCTTCTGCGCGTTCGTGAGCGACTCCTGCACGATCCGGTAGGCGGCCAGGTCCACCACGACCGGCAGCTCCCGCACCACGCCGGCCTGGTGGAACGTGACCCGCAAGCCGGCCGCCGCCATCGTCTCCAGCAGCTCCGGCAGGCGCACGAGACCCCGGGTCGGCTCGATCTGGTCGGGATCGTCCGACTGCCGCAGCACCCCGACGATCGAGCCGAGCTCCTTGAGCACGGTGTCGCCGGCCAGCCGGATGTGGTCGAGCGCCGGGCGTACCTGATCAGGTCTTCGGTCCACCAGATGGCTCGCCGCCGCGGCCTGCACGTTGATCACCGCGATGTGGTGGGCCACCACGTCGTGCAGCTCGCGGGCGATCCGGACCCGCTCCTCGACGACCCGGCGCCGCGCCTCCTCCTCGCGGGTCTGCTCGGCGCGCCGGGCCCGCTCCTCCACCTCGGCCAGGTAGGCCCGCCGGTTACGCGTCGCGTCGCCGAACGCCGTGGCCATCGCCAGGAACGTCAGCACCGGGATGGTCGCGGCGGTGACCAGCGAGAAGTGCGGGGAGAACGCGTCGCCGAGATAGAGCGCCGCACCGCAGCCGGCGACCAGCTGGACGGTCGGGCGGCGGGGGTTGCGGACCGCCACCGTGTACGCCGCGACACCCGCCGCCAGGATCAGCAGCGGGTGCCGGTCGCCGGTCAGCCAGGAGTACCAGATCATCACGGCGGTCACCGAGACCAGCACGGTCTTCGGCCAGAGGCTGCGGACCGCCACCGCCGGGAACGCCAACACCAGCCCGACCACCGCCGGCACGGTGATCGGGTCGGGCGCGTTCTTCATCCGGCCGGCGAAGTAGAGCAGCACCGGGATGCCGACGAGTGCCGACGCGTGCGCCAGATCGGCGGCCAGCGGGTGGCGCGCGACGACCTGGCGGATCATGGGACCAGGCTATGTACTTTCCGGCCGCCCGGCGTCGTCCACCTGCGGTATTTCCTAGGCGGCCTCGTCCAGCCGCGTGCGCTGGTCGTCCGTGAGGATCACGTCGCGGGCGCCCATCGCCTCGGTGACCTGTTCCGGGGTGGTGACGCCGACGATCGGGCGGATCCTGCGGGCGCCGCCCGCCAGCCAGGAGAGGACCACCTGGTTACGGGTGCCGCCGGTCTCGGCCGCCACCTCATCGAGAACGGCGAGACGCCGATGGGTGCCCGGGTGGTCGTAGGCGTCCGGGAGCGGGCGATCGGCGCGGGTGTAGCCGCCGTCGAGCAGGGTGTTGTAGGCCCACAGCTTCAGGTCGTTGCTCTCGATGTACTCCAAGGTCTCGCCGCTCGCGTGCACATGGGCGCTCTGCGGAAGCTTCACTCCCGGTAGTGGCTGGAGGTAGGAGTAGCGCAGCTGGAGAGCGGTGAACGGCTCGAGGTTGCGGCTCTGGGCGATATTTCGTGCCTTCTCCACCCGCCAGACGGGGTGGTTGGAGACGCCGAGCCGGTCGACTCTTCCTTCGGCGACAAATCCACCCAGAGCGGTGACCGTCTCCTCCAGCGGCGTCGCCCGGTCCTCGATGTGGGCCCAGTAGAGCTCGACCTTCTCCGTCCGCAGCCGGTCCAGACTCTTGGACAGCGCCTCGGTCAGCGCCTTCTCCGACAGCCCTTCGACGTGCTCGGGGAAGCCGTTCGGGATCGTCGGGTCGGCGCCCGCCTTCGTGCTCAGCCTGACCCGCTGCCGGGCGCCGGCGCGCTTCTCCAGCCAGCGACCGATGACGATCTCGCTCTGCCCGCCGAACCCGCTCGGGTGCATCCACCACGCGTAGTTGTTGGCGGTGTCGATCCAGCTTCCGCCCAGGTCGACGTAGAGGTCGAGCAGGTCGAAGGATTGCGCCTCGTCGATGCGGGTGCCGAACGCGAGAGCGCCGAGAACGATCGTGATATCGGTTGCCATGCCCGCTACCCTGTCGCCTGGAGCGCGCTCCAGGTCAAGTCCAACGGGGGGATTTCATGCCGTACACGCCAGGCGAGGCCGCCGGCCGGATCGGGGTCAGCATCGACACGATCCGCTACTACGAGAAGATCGGGCTGATGAACGGGGTCCAGCGTGATTCCGTCGGCCGGCGAGTGTTCTCCGACCACGATCTGTCCCGGCTGGGTCTGCTGCGATGCCTGCGCGACTCCGGGATGCCGATCGCGCGCCTGCGGCGGTTCGCCGAGCTTCTCGAGGAGGGCGAGCACACCGCGGGGCAGCGGGCGGCTCTGCTGGAGGAGCATGATCGCGAGATCGACGAGAAGGTCGCCCAGTTGCGGCTCGAGCAGAGACGAGTACGGGAGAAGATCGAGTGGTACCGGTCGGTAGCGGAACACTGACGTACGTCAAGAGCATCACCTTCGACTGCGCCGACGCCCTGGTGGTCGCGCGGTTCTGGGCGGCCGCGCTCGGCGGCGAGCTGGACACCGAGGCCACGAGCGGCAAGGCGTACGTCGAAGCCCCCGGCTGGGGCGGCCCGAACCTGTGGTTCCAGCGCGTGCCCGAGCCGTCGGTGGCGAAGAACCGGATGCACTTCGACCTGCGCGCGCCGGGTGGCGACGTGCCGGCCGAGGTGGCACGGCTGGCTGCGCTCGGCGCGACCGTGGTGACGGCCGGTGACCTGACGGTGATGGCCGACCCGGAGGGCAACGTCTTCTGCGTGGAGTCCTAGGCGGGGACCTTCTCCTCGTACACGGAATCGGCTGTCGCCCGCGCCCAGCGGCCTGTGGAGAAACGCCCCAGCGCGAGCACCGCCAGGCCCAGGGCGACGAGGATCCACCAGCCGGCGTCGCCGCTCACCGAGGAGGCCACCACCGCTCCGATGATCGCGACGCCGAGAGCGCTGCCGACCTGCCGGCTCGTCGAGGCGATCGCGGCCGCCACACCTGCCTGAGCGCGGGGCATGCCGGAGACCGCGGTGTTCGTGATCGGCGTGTTCACCATGCCGAAGCCCAGGCCGAACAGCACATATCCGGCCATCAGCTGCCAGGCCGGTGAGGTGGCGGTGCTGACCGTCAGCGGCAGCATGCCGAGGGCCATCGCGGAACCGGCGATGGTGAGCGGCAGGCGGGTGCCGCGGGCCGCGACGAGACGGCCGGAGAGCGGCGAGGCGATCACGGTCGTCAGCGCCATCGGCAGCGTGTAGAGACCGGCGTGCAGGGCCGACAGCCCGCGCTCCTCCTGGAGATAGAGGGTGTTCAGGAAGAGGAAGCCGCCGAGCGCGGCGAAGGCGCAGACCGCGATCAGGGTGGCGCCGCTGAACGGGACGCTGCGGAAGAACCGCAGCTCGATGAGGGGTTCGGTGCGCCGCGGCTCCCACCAGAGCAGCCCGGCGAGCGCGGCCATCCCGAGCAGGAAGCATCCCCAGGTCTGCGGGGACGTCCAGCCAGCGTTGGGGCCTTCGATGATGCCGTACGTCGTGGCGGCCAGCACGACCAGCACCAGCACCTGACCGACCGGATCGAGGCGGCGGGGATGGTCGGCGCGCGACTCCGGGATGAACCGCCAGGCCAGCAGGAACGCCGCGATGCCGACCGGCACGTTGATCCAGAAGATCGAGCGCCAGCCGAACGCGTGCACCAGCACACCACCGGCGAGCGGACCGAGCGCCATGCTGAAACCGGTCACGGCGCCCCACACACCGATGGCCCGGGCCCGCTCGCGCGGCTCGGTGAACGTGTTCGTGATGATCGACATGGCGACCGGGTTGAGCATCGAGCCGCCGATCGCCTGCAGCATCCGGAAGGCGATCAGTGTCTGCAGATTCGGCGCGACGCTGCACAGCAGGGAACCGATGGTGAACAGCGCCAGACCGATCTGGAACACCCTCCGGCGGCCCACCCGGTCGGCGGTCGAGCCGGCCAGCACCAGCAGGCTCGCCAGCACCAGCGTGTACGCGTCGATCGTCCACTGCAATCCGGAGACCGACGCGCCGAGCTCGGTGCGGATCGCGGGCAACGCGATGTTGACGATCGTGACGTCCAGGCTGATGATCAGCAAGCTCATGCAGCAGATCGCCAGGATCAGGTAGCGGCGTGGCACGCCTGAAGTCTTACCCCAAGGATGTTGCTCACATCGGCGGTTGTTTTCCCCGCCACATTATTTGGGCAGTCTGGGGCCATGAAAATCTGGCCTGGCAACCCTTACCCGCTGGGTGCGACATACGACGGCGGCGGCACCAACTTCGCGATCTTCTCGGAGGCGGCGACGCGCGTCGAACTGTGCCTCTTCGACGAGCAGGGCAACGAGACCCGGGTCGACCTGCCGGAACGCGAAGCTCTGGTGTGGCACGGATACCTGCCACGGGTCGTGCCCGGGCAGCGGTACGGCTACCGGGTGCACGGGCCGTACGACCCGTCGCGGGGTCTGCGCTGCAACCCCTCGAAACTGCTGCTCGACCCCTACGCGAAGGCGATCGACGGCGACTTCCGGTGGGATCAGGCGCTGTTCTCGTACAACTTCGGCGACCCGAACTCGTACAACGACGCCGACTCGGCGCCGTTCGCCGCGCGGTCCGTGGTGATCAACCCGTTCTTCGACTGGGGCAACGACAAGCCGTTGAAGATCCCGATGTGGGAGACGGTGATCTACGAGGCGCACGTGAAGGGGATGACGGTCCAGCACCCGGACATCCCGGACGACGTGAAGGGCACCTACTCCGGCATCGCCCACCCCGCGATGATCAAATATCTGCGGAGTCTCGGCGTCACGGCGATCGAGCTCATGCCGGTGCACCAGTTCGTGCACGACAGCGGGCTGATCGAGAAGGGGCTCACGAACTACTGGGGTTACAACACGATCGGCTTCTTCGCGCCGCACAACGGCTACTCGTCGTTCGGCGGCGTCGGCGGTCAGGTCCAGGAGTTCAAGGCGATGGTGAAGGCGCTGCACGCGGCCGGCATCGAGGTCATCCTGGACGTCGTCTACAACCACACGGCCGAGGGCAACCACCTCGGGCCGACGCTGTCGTTCCGGGGCATCGACAACCCGGCCTATTACCGCTTGGTCGACCAGGACAAGTCGTATTACTACGACACGACGGGTACGGGGAACAGCCTCAACGTCCGTCACCACGAATCGCTGCGCCTCATCATGGACTCGCTGCGGTACTGGGTGACCGAGATGCACGTCGACGGCTTCCGGTTCGACCTGGCCGCCGCGCTCGCCCGCGAATTCCACGAGGTGGACCGGCTCGCCGCCTTCTTCGACCTGGTCAACCAGGACCCGGTGGTCTCGCAGGTGAAGCTGATCGCCGAGCCGTGGGACGTCGGCGACGGCGGTTACCAGGTCGGTGGCTTCCCGCCGAACTGGACCGAGTGGAACGGCAAGTACCGCGACTCGGTCCGCGACTTCTGGCGCGGCGAGCCGTCCAGCCTCGGCGAGTTCGCGTCCCGCTTCACCGGCAGCTCCGACCTCTACCAGGACGACGGCCGCCGGCCCATCGCGTCGATCAACTTCGTGACGGCCCACGACGGGTTCACGCTCAACGACCTGGTCTCGTACAACGAGAAGCACAACGACGCCAACGGCGAGGGCAACCGGGACGGCGAGAGTCACAACCGATCGTGGAACTGCGGTGTCGAAGGACCCACCGACGACGCCGACGTGGTGATGCTCCGCGAACGCCAGAAGCGCAACTTCCTGACGACGCTGCTGCTCAGCCAGGGCGTGCCGATGATCGCCCACGGCGATGAGCTCGGCCGCACCCAGCAGGGCAACAACAACGTCTACTGCCAGGACGGGCCCATCTCGTGGGTCGACTGGCAGGATTCGCGCAACTTCGACGTGCTGACCGGATTCGTACGCCGGCTGCTCGCCCTCCGGGCCCAGCACCCGATCTTCCGCCGCCGTCGCTTCTTCACCGGCGAGCCGGCCGGAGACTCGAAGCTGCCGGACATCGCCTGGCTGCGCCGCGACGGCGAGATCATGACCGACGAGGACTGGCACACCCGCGGCGGCATGACGATGACCGTGTTCCTGAACGGTCACGGCATCCCGGAGCGCGACGCCCTCGGCGAGGAGATCAAGGACGACTCGTTCCTGCTGCTCTTCAACCCGCTCGACGAGGATCTCGCCTTCACCCTGCCCGGCCGCGACTACGGCCGTACCTGGGAGGTCGTCGCGAACACCGCCGACCCGCTGCTGGCCGGCCGCCGCCGGACCGCTCGGTCAGGCACCCAGGTGAACGTGGTCCGGCACAGCCTGACCGTTTTGCGCTGCCGATATTGAGCGGTGTATCGGGTGGGCCGCTGCTGACCGCACTCGGGTTCAGTGGCGGCCGCACCACCCGTGCTCGCGTCCGTCGGGGCCCACCGGCTGTGACTCATTGCTGACCTCACGGCCCGGATACAGCACTGAGCCACAGCCGAACGCGCGCGGCTGTGGCTCATTGCTGTTCGGCGAGGCCTTCGACAGCCACGAGTCACAGCGGGCAGGTGATCTGGGACTGGCCGGTGGGAGATGCGAGTGCCTCGGGAACGGACGACGGACAATCGAGGGGTGGGGGAGATTCTGGACATCCGGCGCATCTATCTGGAACCGGCCGCTGCTGAGCTGCCTCGTGGGCAGGAGGTGCTGAGCCGCTACCCCGAGGCCACGATCGTCGAGGTGGAGAGTCATCAGCGGATCCCGGAGCTCTACGGCGACGAGACGAACGTGCGGCGCTGGGTGCGGATCAAGCGGGAGGCGCTCGTCCTCGGCGTGAAGAAGACGATGACGGCCCGGCCGAACGGGCGGTCCGCCGATTTCATCGCCCCGTCCACGGCGAACGGCTGCGCGATGGCGTGCGCCTACTGTTACGTCCCGCGGCACAAGGGCTACAGCAATCCGATCACGGTCTTCGCCAACATCGAACGCATCACCGGCTATCTGGACCGGCATGTGAAACGGCAGGGCGTGAAGCCGGAGCCGAACGCATGCGATCCGGTGGCCTGGGTGTACGACATCGGCGAGAACTCGGACTGTTCCCTGGATGCGAGGATCAGCGACAACGTCCGCGATCTGGTCACGCTCTTCCGCGGCCGACCCACCGCGAAGGCCAGTTTCGCCACGAAGCACGTCAATCGCGACCTGCTCGACTGGGATCCGCGGAATCGGACCCGGATCCGCTTCTCCCTGATGCCGCAGGCGGACGCGAAGGTCCTCGACATCCGGACCAGCCCGATCGCCGAGCGGATCGCCGCGATCGACGATTTCGTGGAGGCCGGCTATGAGGTGCACGTCAATTTCAGCCCGGTCGTGGTCCGCGACGGATGGCTCGACGATTGGCGTGATCTGCTCGGCGAGCTGGACGCCGGAATCGGCGTGAAGGCGAAGGAACAACTGGCCGCCGAGATCATCTTCCTCACGCACAACCGCAACCTGCACGAGATCAATCTGGGCTGGCATCCGAAAGCCGAGGAACTGATCTGGCGGCCCGATCTGCAGCAGGTCAAACGGTCGCAGAACGGCGACCTGAACGTCCGCTATCGCACCGGCAGCAAACACCACTACGTGAACGCGCTCACCGACCTGATCACGGAGAGGGCACCGTACATAAAAGTCCGATACGCCTTTTAAATCCGGAAACGGGACACCAGCGTGTTCAACTCGGTCGACATCCGGGCCAGCTCGGCGATCGCCTGCTGCGTCTCCCCCACGCCCTGGCTGGTGTTCTGCGCTGCCTGAGCGACCCCGACGATGCTGCGGGAGATGTCGCCGGTCCCGGACGCCGCCTCGGAGACGCTGCGGTTCATCTCGGCCGTCGTCGCCGTCTGCTCCTCGACCGCGGACGCGATCGTCGTCTGGAAGTCGCTGATCCGGGCGATCACCTCGGAGATCTTCTCGATGGCGGCGACAGCGCCCTCGGTGTCGGCCTGGATGGCCTCGACCCTGCGGGAGATGTCCTCGGTGGCGCGGGCGGTCTCCTGGGCCAGGTCCTTCACCTCGGACGCGACGACCGCGAAGCCCTTGCCGGCGTCACCGGCGCGGGCCGCCTCGATCGTCGCGTTCAGGGCGAGCAGGTTGGTCTGCTCGGCGATCGAGGTGATCGTCTTGATGACGTTGCCGATCTCGGCGGAGGAGTCGCCGAGTTTGTTCATCGTGCTCGACGTGGACGACGCGAGGGTGACGGCCTCGGCGGCCACCTGGGCGGCCTCGCTGGCGTTGTGCGAGATCTCCCGGATGGACGCGCCCATCTCCTCGCCGCCGGCCGAGACGGTGTCGACGCTGCGGGAGATCTGCTCGGCGGCGCTGGAGACGTTCGCCGACTGTTCGGAGGCTTCCATCGCCGAGTGGGCGATCTGCGCGGCGGTGCTGGTCATCTCCTCGCTGGCACCGGCCAGCGAGGCGGCGGAGCCCTCGATGGTGGCGACGGCGTCGCGCAGGGACGCGGTGGCGGCGTCCAGCGAGCGGCCCATCCTGCCGGTCTCGTCGTTGCCGGTGAGGCCGGTCCGCTGGGTGAGGTCGCCGGCTTCGAGCGCCTCGCAGACCTTCTGGACCGCGGCGATCGAACCGACGATCTTGGTCGCGACGTAGAAGCCCATGCCGAGGGCGAGCGCCAGTCCACCGGCCATCAGGACGATCTGGATGAGCCGGCTGTTCTCGTAGCTGGTCCGGGCGGCTTCGGCGTTCTTCGCGGCGTCGGCGGTCTCGGTGGCGTCCAGCTCGGCCACGTCGGCGTAGATCGTCTTCAGGATCGGGATGGTCTTGGTGTCCCGGACGTTCGACCACTCGTCCAGCTTGTTCGCGGCGCCGAGCGGCAGCAGCGTGTTCTCCGCCAGATCGGCGTAGGCGTCCCACTGCGCCTGGAGGTGGTCGATGGTGTCCGGGTCACCGGCCGGATTGCTGTCGCGATAGGCCGTCATCGCGTCGGAGAAGACGGTGAGGTCAGCGGTGAAGGCGTCGGTGAACGTCTTCACCGACGCGGCGTCGGGCGAGAGCGCCTGGTTGGCGACGTCCGAGCGGGTCTGCATCACGGCTGCCTTGATCTGGCCGACCGCCTTGATGCTCGCCACGTTGCTCTCGTAGATCATGTTCGCCTTGTCGGCGGTCTCGCTCAGCGACATCAGGCCGCCGATGCCCACGACGAGCGCCACGATGCCGGCCACGGCGACCGCACCCAGAATCTTCACCTTGACGCTGAGGTCCGCCAGGGACCACCGCTGTACCGAGCTCACAACCTCACCGTAGGACGCGATCGGGCAGTGCGTGGCCTACTCCGGACGCTTGCCGTGTGCTCACTGGCCCCGGCGGGAACACCGGCCCCAGTGAGCACACGCGGATGACGAAGTCAGGCGAACCGCGCGGCGATCCAGTCGGCGACGTACTCCGTCGACTCGAACACCGCCTCCTCGTGGTCCGCGCCCGGCAGGCCGAGGAAGGTGACCGGCACGCCGTACGCCTGGATCTGCGGAACCAGGTAGTCGGTCGACAGGAAGTACGGCACGGCCTCGTCGTCCTCCCCGTGGACGATCAGGACCGGGGCGCTCGGGGCCGTCTGCGCCGGATTCTCGTAGCCGGCCATCTTGGTCACCACGGCGGTGGGCACGGTGCCGCCGTTCACCAGCTCCGCAGCGGTGAAGTCGCGGTAGGTCGCCAGGATCTCGTTGAGGCAGCCGGTGTTGAGCACCCCGAGCTTCGCCTCGGCCGGGGCGGCCAGGACGGTGTACGGGTTGAACGTCGGCTCGACGGCGTTGACGCCGTAGAGGGCCATCACCAGGTAACCCTGGTTCGGCGTGCCGGCGATGTACGGAATGATGTACTGCGTGTTCGAGACCGGCGCGATGCTGGCAGTGCCCTTCAGGACGAGCGTCCCGTCGTACGACGGAGCCAATTGACTGGCGAAGATCGCACCCTGCCCGCCCTGGGAGTGCCCGTCCACCGCGTATTGCGGGGACAGCGCCGCGTCGAGATTGCGGGCGGCCTTGACGCTGTCGATCAGCGAGCGGCCCTCACTGTTGCCGATGAGATAAGGGTGGGCTTGCGGCGTACCCAATCCGGGGTAATCCGGCGCGGCGACCGTCCACCCGCGGGAGAGCAGTTCGGCGACCGCCGCCCGCGCCTCCGGCCAGAAGACACCGTAATTCGCCGAGGGCGCGCACTGGTCGGCGAGTCCGGTGGTGCCATGAGCCCAGGCGACGGTCTTGTTCTTCTTGCCGGATTTCGGCGTGAGGATCAAACCGGTCGCGGTGATGAGGTTTCCGGTCAGTCCGGTGCTGACGTATTGAATGCGGCGGCCTGTCGCGAGCGGCGTCAGTTCGGCCGGGAGGTTGACGGCCGTGGATGACAGCACGAACCCGGGCAATGACGCCGCCGACGCTGGCTGGGCGGCCGTGGCGACCGTGCCGGCGACGGCGAAGATCATCGCCGACAGCACGCGGAACACGAATCTCATGTGCACCTCTCCGGTAAGAATGATCGCGAGGGGCACAGACTAAAACCGATCACTGCCGGACGGATCCGTATTCCGGGACACAGATATCCGGCCACCCATCCGATATGGAATCGGCGGTTGCGGCAAAGCGAAGATCCATTTAAGACGATCTTTATCTAGACACCGCTCGGGAACGTCTCCGGCTCGCGCGCGTTCACCCGCAGCGTGTGCAGGGGCCGCAGGGCGTGCGTCTCGTCGAACCAGAGGAAAGCGTCGTACCGGGCGCCGAGGATCGTCGGCACGTAGTTGGCCCAGCGCTCCCTATGCGCCTGGTAGACCACCCCGACGGCGCGATGTGCGGTTTCGGCCGCCAGCAGAGGAGAAGGATCGGCGGGAAAGACGAAGAGGGCGTTCGATGGCGCGGCGGCGTGCAGCACGTCCTCGAGGGAGTCCGGCCGCGCCTCCGGGACGGCCATCACCTCCATGTGGTCACCCCAGGCGGGTGCGGCCACCACAGTTCCCCGGTACGTGCCGAAGCCCACCAGCAGCACCTCGTCGTCACCGAACCGCTCCCGGGCCAGCTGTCCGAGAGTGACCTCGCCGTACCGGGCCTGATCAGTCGCCCGGGCGTCCCCCACATGGGTGTTGTGCGCCCAGACCACGGCCTTCGACGCCGGGCCGTACCGGGTCAGAAGGCGGTCGAGGGTCTCGTCCATGTGCCGGTCGCGGATGTTCCAGGAATCCGGCCCGCCGCGCACCATCGTCCGGTAGTAGCCCTCCGCACCGGCGACCACCTCGGCGCTCTGCCACACCCCGAAGTCGCGCTCCCTCAGCTCGCTGAGCATCCGGACCACCTTGTCCTCGCAGGTGGCGCCGACGAACTGGGTGGCCCAGCCATACGAATTCGGATCTTCGGCGTACGGCTCGAAGCACCTGTACGCATCGAGCGCCACCGGAACCAGGTCCGGCTCGTGTTCCCGGAGCCAGGTGAGGATCTCCCGCATCGACTGCCACAGCGAATAGACGTCGAGACCGTGGAACCCCGCCCGGTCCTCCGGAGGCCGCCGCGCGTTCAAGTCCCGCAGCCATCGGGTGAAGTCGACGGTCTCCTCGTTCGCCCACATCCACGTCGGCCACCTGTCGTACCGGACCAGCGCCGACCGCGGATCCTCGGGAGCACCGGGCGCGCACCGCACCGCGGCGTCCACCCGCTCGCAGTCCGGCCAGTCGCCCTCGACCGCGACGAACGAGAAACCGCGCTCCTCGATCAGCCGCCGGGTCAGCGCGGCCCGCCAGGCGTAGAACTCGTGCGTGCCGTGGGTGGCCTCGCCGATCTGGACGACCCGTGCGCCGGCCGCCCGGTCCAGCAGGATCTCCAGGTCGCCGGGGTCACGCAACGGCCGGGCCATCGACGCGACTTCGTCCCCGTACCGGATCATCCTGTGGCGGTACCCCTGGCGAGTTGCCCTATACGTCCGACTTCAGGGGACGACGGTCCCGGCAGAGGCCGGGCCGCGAGGATGCAGGTGTCGTCGTCCGGGTTCGCCCGCCGTAACCGGGCCACCAGCTCGGCGAGCGGGCGCAGCGGCGCGGCCCGGACCGCCTCGTCGACGGTGGCCATCACCGCGTCCAGCCCGGTGTCCAGGCTCTTGCCGCGGTGCTCGACCAGGCCGTCGGTGTAGAGCAGCAGCACGTCGCCGGGGAGGAAGCAGGTGACCGCGTTCGTGTACGTCGCCCCGTCCACCACGCCGAGGATGTGCCCCTGCGGCCGGGACAGCGTCCGGGTGCGGCCGGCCCGGTTGAGCATCGGCGGCGGGTGACCGGCCTGCGCCCAGACCAGCTCCCGCCGCGCCGGGTCGTACCGGGCGATCACCGCGGTCGAGGTGACCTCGGGTGTCTGCAGCTCCAGCTCGCAGGTGAGCCGGTTCAGGTGCCCGAGCAGCGCGGCCGGATCACCGGTGATCACCGAGAGGGCCCGCAGGGCGTGCCGCAGCTGCGCCATCGTCGTCGCCGCCGGGGTGCCGTGCCCGGCCACGTCGCCGACCGCGAGCAGCACCGAGCCGTCCCGCAGCGCTGCCGCGTGGTACCAGTCGCCGCCGACCGCCACGTCCCCGGCCGCCGGCAGGTAGCGGACCGCCGCCTTGAGGCCGGGCAGTTCGATCGGCTCCTCCGGGATCGGCAGGATGATCCGCTGGAGCAGGGCCGCGAACTCGTGCTCGGCCGCCAGGGTGCGCCGCTGCTCGTCGAGCTGGTGCTCCACCTCGGCGAGCCGCTCCGCGCCGGCCTGCTGGTCGGTGACGTCCTGCACGATGCCGTAGAGGCGCAGCGGCCGCCCGTCGGCGTCGCGGACCGCGTCGGCGACCGTCCGCAGGTGCTTGACCCGCCCGCCGATCCGCACCCGGGTGATCAGGTCGACGCGCTCGGCGCAGCGGAACGCGTCCAGCGCGGCGAACCGCAGCGGCTGGTCGTCGGCGACCGCGATCAGCTCCGCCTCCTCCTGGCTGATCGGGCCGAGCGACGGCTCCCGTTCGTAGATCCGGTAGATCTGCGGCGACCAGTAGATCTCCCCGCTCACCAGGTCCCACTCGCCCCAGCCGAGCTTGCCGAGCTCCTCCATGCCGTCGAGGCGGTCGCGTTCCCGGCCCGGGTTGTCCCGGCGGTCCCAGGCCAGCAGCAGGCCCGGGCCGAGCGGCCGGGCGCGCACCGTGTACTCGTTGTCGCCGACGCGCAGCGGCCCGAGCGCGGCCGGCTCGCCGGTGTCGAGCACCCGCTGGTAGGCCTCACAGCGCTCGGCGGCGGTCAGCCGCGGGTAGTGCCGGCTCACCGGCATCCCGAGCAGCTGCGAGCCGTGCCGGCCGTCCGGGGTGAACGCGCCCGGGCTGGCCGCGGCCCAGACCAGGTCGATCAGCCGGCCGTCGTCGTCACGCTCGGGCACGAAGTAGCCGGACATGCCGTGCAGGGCGTCGAGGACACCCTGCACGGTGGTGAGCCACGGCGTGGTCCGCGGCCGCAGGTCCTCGGAGCGGCCCAGCGTGGCGATCATCTCCGGGAGGTCGGTCTGCTCCTGAACGGTGTCCAGCAACTGGATCACCCGGCCCGCCATCTCCGCCACGTCGCAGCGCTGCGCGTCCGCCATCCGCAACAGGTGCCGGTGCGCCTCGGTGAGCCGGCACCGCGCCCGTCCGGCGAGGAGCCCGACCGCCCGCTCGACGCGCATCGGCGCCGATGCCGACGACTCGTCCGGGCGCAGGGCGCTCAACGCCTGCGCATACGCCTGAGAACCCACCAGCGACCTCCCCGCCCGCTCTGGGTTCCTGCTTACGCCAGGCCGCGCCCGCGCCGCATCCCCCGATCATCCGGGCAGGCCTCCTGCCTGCGGCATCGCACCGCACGGGTCACCCGGTCGGGCGTCGGGCGTTCGGGGAGTGGACACGACGTCAAGGGCCGGGAATGCCCTGAATGGACTAGTCCAGTTCGAACAGGGTGCGCATCGCCTCGGTCAACCGGGCCATGCTCGCGCCGGTCACCATGCCGATCCGCTCGGCGCCGGTCGATGCCGGCAGACGCCGCATGCGGTTTATCACCACGACACCGGTGATCGGATCCTGCTCGGTGAGGGCCACCGCGTACGGCGGCAGCTCGGTCACCCCGCGCTGGCGCACGATCGGCGCGCAGAACGGTGACGCGTTGCTGCGTTCGTTGTAGGAGTCGCCGGAGAGCACGAGCACGCGGTATCGCAGGTCGGCACGGTCGCCGATGGTCCAGATCTCCCCGCGGCGCACGTCAGCCGAGTCCTGCGGGCTCAGGTATCCGGCGCGGCATGGCAGGAAGCGTACCGCCGCCCCGATCCCGGCCGACGCCACCCCGCCGGGCGGGCGGAGACATCACGCCGCGCGGCCGGCCGCCTTCTCCCGGTACATGGCCTCATCGGCCCGCCGGATGAGTTCGTCGGCGTCCAGGGTCCCGTCCGAGCGGATCACGCCGACGCTGGCGCCGACGCGCACCTTCTCCCCCGCGATCAGGATCGGCTCCGCCACGGCGGCGCGGACATGGCCTGTCAGCCGGTCCTCGGCGCCGTCCCGGGTGGAGATCAGCACGAACTCGTCGCCGCCGTACCGGGCCGCTGTCTCGCCGGGCAGCAGACCGGCCCGCAGCCGGGCCGCGACCTCGGTGAGCAGCCGGTCGCCGGCCAGGTGGCCGAGCCTGTCGTTCACCGCCTTGAACCCGTTGAGGTCGCAGAAGAGCAGCACCACACGGGATTCACCGGCCAGGACGGCGTCCAGGCGGTTCCACAGCTCGGCCCGGTTCGGCAGCCCGGTCAGCAGATCGTGGGTGGCCTGGTGCCGCATCCGGGCCTCGGCGATCTCCCGCTGCTCGGCGAGCCGCGCCACCCGGATCGCCACCAGCACCACGATCAGCAGGTTGCCGACGGTCAGCAGCGCGGTGTCGCCGCGCACGCCGACGAACTCGCGGACCGCCGACACCAGCGGCACGACGGTGACCGCGACCGTCAGGAACACCACCCGGATCCGGAACGGACGCTCCTCGCGCACCGGCCCCGGCTGGGCGAGCCGGGCCGCGCTGGGCACCGCCATCGCCAGGCCGACCAGCAGGTAGCAGATCATGAAGAGCGTCTCGCCGCCCGCCGACGACGACGGCGTGGTGATGGCGCCGGTGGCGGTCACCGCGACCGTCGTGCCGGCCAGGTCGAACACCACCGCGACGACGAGCAGCACCAGCGACAGCGGCCGGTCCGGGGCCAGCGCCACCAGCCGTACCAGCGCGCCGAGCAGACCGGCCAGCAGCAGGACGGTCGCGAGCAGCGTGGTCTGCCGCCCGGTGTCGATACGCGCCGCGGTCAGGCCGGGCTGCAGCAGCGCGGTCCAGGTCAGCGCGGCCACCACGATCGCCACTACGCTCGCGTCGATCAGCCCGCCGATGTCGTTGTGCCCTCGCCGCAGCACCAGCATCAGCGCCGCGGCCAGCAGGAACAGGTGGCTGATGGCGACCAGCAGATCTCCCGAGGCGGCCAGGTCCCGGCCCGCGCGCCAGGCCGCCACATTGATCACGATCAGCAGGCCGAGACCACAAGCGAGGAGGATGTACGGCAACCGCTCCGCCCGCGCCCGCCCCGGAATGACGACGAGCACCGGAACGGCGGCGATCAGCGACGCCAGCACCATGAGCAGATGGCGCCCCTCCGGTGAGGCGGCCGGCATGGCAGCCGTCAGCGCACCCGTCACACCGAGATAGACGACCACGCCGAGAATTCGGGTCACGAGGTAGGCATCGGTCATCCTGGCCGTGAACTGAGAGTCCTGCTCAACACGTGGACGCGATCGAACTCCGGTGGCCGGTATCCCGTAAGAATGACCGCGGGGCCCGTAACGGGCAGGTAACGAGGAAGGACTGAGTGATGTCGCAGAAAGCGCAGATCGGAGTCACCGGCCTGGCGGTGATGGGCCGTAACCTGGCCCGCAACTTCGCCCGGCACGGTCACACCGTGGCGGTGCACAACCGGTCCTACGGCCGTACCAAGGAGCTGGTCGAGGAGTTCGGCCACGAGGGCACGTTCCTTCCGGCCGAGACCGCCGAGCAGTTCGTCGCGAGCCTGGAACGCCCCCGCCGCGTGGTCATCATGGTCAAGGCCGGCCCGGCCACGGACGCCGTGATCGACGAGTTCGCCCCGCTGCTCGAAGAGGGCGACATGCTGATCGACGCGGGCAACGCGCACTTCGCGGACACCCGCCGCCGGGAGGCCGCGCTCAAGGCGAAGGGCCTGCACTTCGTCGGCACCGGCGTGTCCGGTGGCGAGGAGGGCGCGCTGCACGGCCCGAGCATCATGCCGGGCGGTTCGAAGGAGTCCTACGAGGCTCTCGGCCCGTTGCTGGAGGACATCTCGGCGAAGGTCGACGGCGAGCCGTGCTGCGTGCACGTGGGCCCGGACGGCGCCGGTCACTTCGTGAAGATGGTGCACAACGGCATCGAGTACGCCGACATGCAGCTCATCGCCGAGGCGTACGACCTGCTGCGCCAGGTCGGCGGCCACACCCCGGCCGAGATCGCCGAGGTGTTCCAGGGCTGGAACGAGGGCCGGCTCGGCTCGTACCTCATCGAGATCACCGCCGAGGTGCTGAAGCAGACCGACGCGTCGACCGGCAAGCCGTTCGTCGACGTGGTGGTGGACCGCGCGGAGCAGAAGGGCACCGGCCGCTGGACCGTGCAGGCCGCGCTCGACCTCGGCGTACCGGTCTCCGGCATCGCCGAGTCGGTCTTCGCCCGTGCCCTCTCCGGTGGGGCGGACGTCCGCGACGCGGCCGCGCAGGCGGGTCTGCCGGGCCCGGCGTCGAACGCCGGCGTGCACAACGGCGATCTGGTCGCCGATGTGGAGCAGGCCCTGTTCGCGTCGAAGATCGTGGCGTACGCGCAGGGCTTCCAGCAGATCCAGGCGGCCAGCGCGGAGTACGGCTGGGAGATCGACCCGGGCGCGATGGCGAAGATCTGGCGGGCCGGCTGCATCATCCGGGCCAAGTTCCTGGACTTCATCAAGCAGGCGTACGACAAGAAGCCGGAGCTGGCCACGCTGCTCGTCGACGAATACTTCCTGGACGCCGTCTCGGGCGCGCAGGACGCCTGGCGCCGGGTCGTCGTCACGGCGGCGCAGCAGGGCATCCCGTCGCCGGGCTTCTCGTCGGCGCTGGCCTACTACGACGGCCTGCGGGCCGAGCGCCTGCCGGCCGCGCTGATCCAGGGCCAGCGCGACTTCTTCGGCGCGCACACCTACCAGCGGGTGGACAAGCCGGGCGCGTTCCACACGCTGTGGGCGACCGACGAGCGCAACGAGATCGACGCCTGATCGGCGCCTAGATCAGGCCGGTGCGGCGGCCGTCTCCGACGAGGCGGCCGCCGTCGCGTCGTTCAGGCGGCGGTACGGCCGGCTCGCCAGTGCGATGAGGGTCGCGATGACGCCGATGATGCCGGTGAGGACGAAGACCAGGGCCATCCCCCGGTCGGCCCCGGTGCCGAACCACGGGCCGATCTCCCGCGCGCCCCAGCCGTCGGTCATGAACGGGATGAAGACGAACTGGGTGATCGGGGAGATCAGGAACGCGGTGAGCGGGGAGGCGGCCTGCTCGGCGCTCTGGGCGAGGCCGAAGACGCGGCCCTGCCGCTCGTACGGCACGACCTTCTGCAGGATGGTCTGCTCGGCGGCCTCGGCGTAGGGCATGAGCAGCATGTACAGGTAGAAGCCGACGGCCACCCACCAGATCGACGCGCGCAGCGGGAAGACGATGATGATCGTCCAGAGGGCCACGTTGATCAGCAGGAGCAGCCGCACCGGCTGGCGGCCGAGGCCGGTCCGGGACACCACGATGCCGCCGACGATCATGCCGGTGCTGAGCACACCCCAGAGCAGACCCCAGCTCTGTACGGAGACCAGCGACAGCCCGTAGGCGTCCGCCAGAGCCATGAAGACGCCACCGAGGAAGTTGTTGAACATGCTGAACAGGATCAGCGCGGTCAGCCCCGGCACTCCCGCGATGATCCGCAGCGTGCCCCGGATGTCGACGCCGCCCCGCTGCTCCTCGGCGTGCGGCTCGACGACCCGCTCCGGGATGGTCACGAAGGACAGGTGCAGGATCGCCAGGCCGAGCGCCGCCATCGCCAGGATGATGACCGAGCGCATGCCGTCGAAGGCGACCAGGACACCGCTGATCACCGACGTGGTCAGGAACGTGGTGCCGGTGACCGTGCCGACCAGCCCGTTCGCCCGGTCCCGGGTGTTCTCCTCGATCAGCAGGGTGACGAGGGTGGGCAGCGCGATGGTCCGGATGTTGCCGGCGATCACGCCGCACATCAGCAGCAGGATCAGTGCCCAGAGCGCGATGCTCGCCGGGTCGTGGAAGTCGTCGGCCGGGGTCACCAGGTAGACGGCGAAGGCGGCGGCGTAGAAGAGCAGCGACGCCGCCGCCGACCCCTGCAGCGCGGTCTTCTTGCGGTGACCGTCGACGACGCTGCCGAACCAGATGCCGGTGGCCGCGGTCAGCACCAGGAAGACGCCGGAGATGACGCCGGTGGCGAAGACCGAGCGGGTCTGCAGGTAGACCCAGAACGTGACGGCGAACCAGACGGTGAAGTTCATGACCGACACCAGCAGGGTGTTGGCGAGGATCTGATAGAAGGTCTTCACGTGGCCCTGGATGGCGGTCATGCCCGCTAACCTACGACCTCAAGGCGGGTCGAGGTCCAGGGAGTTTCAGGCGGCCTTCACCGGATCGGTGGCCATCAGCGCGCCGCACTCGGCGGCCGGCAGCGGTTTCGCCATGAAGAAGCCCTGGCCGTACCGGTAACCGAGGTTGCGCAGCCGATCCACCTGCGCCCGGCTCTCGATCCCCTCGGCGACCGCCTTGAGCTGCAGGTGCTCGGCGAGCTGCGCGACCGCGCCGGCCACCGCGAGCCGTCCCCGGTCCTCGCCGTCGGCGATGCCGTCGACGAACGACTTGTCCAGCTTGAGCACGTCGACCGGGAACTCCCGCAGCAGGCTCAGCGACGACTGGCCGGTGCCGAAGTCGTCGAGCGCGAGCCGCACGCCCATCTCGTGCAGCGCCTCCAGGGTCTCCCGGACCTGCCGGCCGTCGACCACCGACGACTCGGTGACCTCGAGGATCACGTTGCGCGGCGTCAGGCCGGTGTCGCTGAGCACCGCGGCGACCTCGTCGACGAACCCGGCCTCGCGCAGCTGGCGGACCGCCACGTTGACGTTCACCGCCTCGATCGCGCCGTCGCCGTGCTCGGCGCGCCAGCGGGCCAGCTGCTCGCAGGCCTCGCGCAGCACCCAGGAGCCGAGCGGCACGATCAGGCCGGAGCGTTCAGCGACCGGGATGAACTCGGCCGGCGAGACGAAACCGCGCTCCGGGTGCTGCCAGCGGACCAGCGCCTCGGCGCCGGCCAGCCCCCCGGTGACCAGGTCGAAGACCGGCTGGTAGAGCAGGCGCAGCTCGCCGTGCAGGATGGCGTTGCGCAGCTCGCCGGCGACCCGGGCGTGGCTGACCACGTCCTGGCGCATCTGCGGCTGGAACCGGGCCCAGGACGCCTTGCCGGACTCCTTCGCCGCGTACATCGCGATGTCGGCGTTGCGCAGCACCTCGTCGGCGGTGTCGCCGGGCCCGGCGATCGCGATGCCGGCGCTGGCGTGCAGCAGCAGGTGCTGGTCGGCGAGGTCGAACGGTTCGGCGAGGGCGCGCAGCAGCCGGCCGGCGGCGTCCTCGGCCGCGTCCGGGTCGTCGATCGGCAGCAGCACGGCGAACTCGTCGCCGCCGAGCCGGGCCGCCATCTCGCCGGCCGCGCACTGCTCGCGGAGCCGCTGCGCGACCTGGTAGAGCAGCTGGTCGCCGGCGGCCGGGCCGAGCGTGTCGTTGATCATCTTGAAGTCGTCGACGTCGATGAGCAGCGCGGTGGCCGGCAGGCCGGCGTCCAGGCGTTCGCCGAGGGCGACGCCGAAGCGGGTCCGGTTCGGCAGGCCGGTGAGGCTGTCGCTGAGCGCGAGCCGTTCGAGTTCGGCCTGCTGACGGCGGATGCCCCGCAGCGCGACGGTGTTCTCGCGGAGGCTGAGCAGCTGGCGGGCGACCACGAACCCGGTGATCAGCACGGCGCCGATGATCACGGCACGCTGCCGGCCGGTCATGTCTTGGGCGCTGACCGAGACGACCAGGGCGGCGGTGGCGGTGACGGCGAGGAACGGCAGCAGGTTGAACAGCGAGCGGTGGGCGAGCGCGGGGCGCGGCTCGCCGGCCAGCGCGTGCCGCTGCAGCAGGGCGGCGACGCACACGGCGGCCCCGATCAGGGGCAGGGCCAGGACCGAGAGGGCGAGCCGGCTCCGGTCGTCGCCCGCGATCAGCAGCATGGTGCCGAGCACCGCGACGACCGGCACCACGGTCATGACGCGCAGCGCGAACGGGTCGACCATGGTCTCCGGGCGGGCCGCCGCCTTGCCGATCACGACGAGCAGCAGCACGCAGCCGACGCCGATCACCGCGGCGGCGGTCCGGGTGACCAGGGACGTCCCGGCCGGTGCGAGGTCGAGCACGACGTACCAGAAGATGAGCGCGCTGGCCACGGCCACCGTGGCGCCGTCGAGCAGCGCCCGGACCCAGCCGGAGGCGGTCCGCCGCGGCCCGGGGAGACCCAGGAAGGCCGACATCAGCAGCAGGACGCCGAACGCCATCGGCACCGCGGTCTGCAGGGACAGCCCGGTGTTGTTGTTGGCCCGGGCCAGCGAGACGCACGAGGCCACGAAGAGGCAGATCGAGGCCCACTGCAGGCGGCGCCAGAATCCGCGGATCGGCCGGGGCAGCCCGCCCTGGCGCGCGACCCCCCGACCGGCGACGACCGCGCCGGCCAGCGCGATCGGCCCGCCCGCGTAGCCGAGGAACACATCCGACTCGTGCCGGACCACCAGCCACACCAGCACCGCGGCGATCGCGGCCACGGCCACGACGACCGGAGCGAGCCCACCGGCTCGCTTGCCCACGGGTGCCATCACGGTGTCCTGCTGCTCCTCGCCGACTGGTAGCCCAAGCTTGCGGCATACCAGTCGGCGGGAACCATCGGAACCTGAGTTCCAGGGCCCGTCCGGCCGGCCTCGCGAGTGCGAGGCGAGGTCCCGGAGTCGTCTGGCCGCACGTCGGTCGGCAGGACGGGTCCTAACCGTTCAGCGCCGCGGAGACGACCCCGCGGGCCTCCTCCTGGATGCGGGCGAGGTGGTCCGGGCCGTGGAACGACTCGGCGTAGATCTTGTAGACGTCCTCGGTGCCGGAGGGGCGGGCCGCGAACCAGCCGGACTCGGTCACCACCTTGAGGCCGCCGATCGCCGCGCCGTTGCCCGGGGCGCTGGTCAGCACGCTGGTGATCTTCTCGCCGGCGAGCTCCTTCGCGGTCACCTGCTCCGGCGACAGCTTGCCGAGGACGGCCTTCTGCTCGCGGGTGGCGGGCGCGTCGATCCGGGCGTACGCCGGCTCGCCGAACCGCGCGGTCAGCTCCCGGTAGTGCTCGCTCGGCGTCTTCTCCGTCGTCGCGATGATCTCGGAGGCGAGCAGGTCGAGCAGGATGCCGTCCTTGTCGGTGCTCCACACGCTGCCGTCGCGGCGCAGGAACGACGCCCCGGCGCTCTCCTCGCCACCGAAGCCGATCGAGGCGTCCAGCAGGCCCGGCACGAACCACTTGAAGCCGACCGGCACCTCGTCGAGGCGGCGGCCCAGGTCCGCGGCGACCCGGTCGATCATCGAGGACGAGACCAGGGTCTTGCCGATCCCGGCGCTCGCGGGCCAGTCGGTGCGGGCCCGGAACAGGTAGCCGATCGCGACGGCGAGGTAGTGGTTCGGGTTCATCAGGCCGCCGTCGGGGGTGACGATGCCGTGCCGATCGGCGTCGGCGTCGTTGCCGGTGGCGATCTGGAACCGGTCCTTCTGGGCGATCAGCGACGCCATGGCGTACGGGGAGGAGCAGTCCATCCGGATCTTGCCGTCCCAGTCGAGCGTCATGAATCCGAAGCGGGGATCCACGGTGGGATTGACCACGGTCAGGTCCAGCCCGTGCCGGTCGGCGATCTCGCCCCAGTACGCCACACTCGCGCCACCGAGCGGATCGGCGCCGATCCGGACACCGGCCCGCCGGATCGCCTCGATGTCGATCACGCTGGGCAGGTCGTCGACGTAGGTGGCCAGGTAGTCGTAGCCGGAGACGGTCGCCGACTCGCGGGCCCGGACCGCGCTGATCCGGCGGACGCCCTTGAGCCCGTCCGCGATCAGCTCGTTCGCCCGGTCCTGGATCCACTTGGTGGCGTCGGTGTCGGCCGGTCCGCCGTTCGGCGGGTTGTACTTGAAGCCGCCGTCGTCCGGCGGGTTGTGGGAAGGGGTGACCACGACGCCGTCGGCCAGCCCGTCGTTGCGGACCCGGGTCCGGTTGTAGGTGAGGATCGCGTGCGACAACGCCGGCGTGGGCGTGTACCCGTCCCGGCTGTCGATCAGCGTGGTCACGTCGTTCGCGGCGAACACCTCGAGCGCGGTGATCATCGCGGGCTCGCTCAGCGCGTGCGTGTCGCGGCCCAGGAAGAGCGGGCCGTCGGTGCCCTGCGCCTTGCGGTACTCGACGATGGCCTGGCTGGTGGCGGCGATGTGGTCCTCGGTGAACGCGGTGCGCAGGCTGGAGCCCCGGTGCCCGGACGTGCCGAACGCGACGCGCTGGCCCGCCTGGGACGGATCCGGGTGCTCGGTGTAGTACCGCGACACGACTTTCGGCACGTCGATCAGATCGGCCGGTTCGGCGGGCTTGCCGGCGCGGGGGTGGGTGGACATCGCGGCCTCCTCAGGAGCGTGGACCTGTGCGGAATCGTATCGAGCCGCGCTCCTGCACTTACCCGCCGCAACCGATGTGACTCGCAGTCACATTGTGGGCAGAAGAGACGCGTGAATGTTTCCGTGGAGGAGAGACCAGACGCCGTCGTCCTGGCGGTGCGCGGCAACCTGGACCTGGACAGCGCCCCGTCGCTGGCGGGCTGCCTCGACGAGGCGCTGTCGAGACCCGAGCCCCGGGTCGTGGTCGACCTGTCCGGGGTGGACTTCTGCGACTCGATCGGGCTGTCCACGTTCGTGACCGGGCATAACCGGGCCCGGGCGGCGGGCGGATGGCTGCGGATCGCCGCGCCGTCCGAGTTCCTCGAGCGCCTGCTGAACACGGTGGGGCTGGCGGACCGCCTCGGCGTCTACCCGAGTGTGGCGGACGCCGTGGCCAACCGCCCGGACGACTGAGCCGCACCCGGGGCCGGATAACCTCGCGGCGTGCTGATCCTGCTGCCGCCGTCCGAGGGCAAGACGACCGCGACCGAGGGCGCGCCGGTCGACCCGGCCGGTCTCCTGCTGCCCGAACTGGCCGCCGCGCGCACCCGCGTGCTGAACCGTCTCGTCGCGCTCTGCAAGCGCACCAGCGAACGCTCCGTGATCGACTCACTGAACGTTCTCGGACTCAGCGCCGGTCAGCGGGACGAGGTGGCCCGCAACGCCGCGCTGCTCACCGCGCCGGCCGCGCCCGCCTCCGAGATCTACACGGGCGTGCTCTACGAGGCCCTCGACCCGGCGAGCCTGGCGGTGGAGTCGCAGGAGTGGCTGCACGCCACCGCCGTGGTCTTCTCCGGCCTGTGGGGCGTCGTGGGCCTCGGCGACCGGATCCCCGCCTACCGGTGCTCGATCGGCGTCGCGCTGCCGCCGATCGGCGGGCTCACGGCGTACTGGAAGAAGGCCTTGAAGCCCGCGCTGGATTCCCTGCCCGGACCCGTGCTGGATCTGCGATCCGGCGCCTATGTGGCGATGTGGGCGCCCGGGGAGCAGAGCGCGCAGGTCCGGGTGCTGCACGAACGCGTCGTCGGCGGGGTGGCGAAGCGGTCCGTGGTGAGCCACTTCAACAAGGCGACGAAGGGGCGGCTGGTCCGCGCGCTGGCCGAGGAGCGCGCCGCGCCGGTGACCGTCGACGAGCTGGTCGGTGCGATGCGCGACCTCAAGTTCACCGTCGAGGAGCGGCCCGCCGCGCCCGGCAGGCCGCGCCAGCTCGACATCGTGGTGAGCGAGATCTAGCCGCGATCGCGGAGGGCTACTTCGCGTCGAGGATGTCGACCACGAAACGCAGGTCGCCCTTCTCCGGGCCGTAGGCGAGGTCGGCCGGCACGTCCAGCTGGATCCGGCTGCCCACCTTCTGGCCGGGGATGCCCTGATCCCAGCCCTTGATCAGCTGGCCGGTGCCGATCGTCGTGGAGAACGGCGCGCCGCCGGTCCAGGACGAGTCGATCGGCTCGCCGGTGGCGTACGAGATCAGCTTGTAGTTGACGGTGATGGTCTGCCCCACCTGGACCGCCGGACCGGTGCCCGGGATGATCTCCGTGATCGTGAGCTTCTGCAGCGTGCCGGTGCCCGGGGTGACCTCGGGCTCGACGGCGAGCGGGTCGGCCGGCGCGGAGGCGGCGGGCGCGGCGGCTGCCTGGTCCGGCTCGTCGTCGTCGCGGTTCACGAAGAAGACGACGACGGCGAGGACCGCGAAGACCAGCACCGCGGTCAGCACACCGGCGATCGCCCCGCCGCGGCGCTTGGTGTCGAGCGTTTGAGTCATCGCAGAGATCCCCTGACCTTGTCGGAAACTTCGGACACGGTACTCGGTACGGGATCAAAGCCGTGGCGAACCTCGGCCGAATCGCCGATGCGGCTGATCAGCCATAAAGGCGGAGACGAGGACCACTCTTCACTCCCGCCCCAGGGGATGAGATCGTTTATCGCCCCTCGCCCCTCTCGAACGCCTGATCCGGAGGACCCGTGCCCGATCAGACGCAACCGGAAAAACCTGGCCGGAGCCTGGTTCCGCGTCACCAACCGGACGTTTCCGCTCTGCTGCTCCACGAGAAGCGATCCTGGCGCGAGTACGCCGCACCGGGACTCGTGATCCTCCTCGGCGTGCTGGCCGTGGTCGCCTTCGGCCTGGTCGTGCTGACCCGCGGCGGCGACCCGGAGCCGGCGGCCACCGCACCCGGTTTCGACGGGTTGTCCGATCCGGTCGCCCAACTGCCGATCCCCCTCGACAGCCCGTCGCCGTCGGTGAGCCCTACTCCGGTGGACTCCATCGCGATCGAGCGGTCCTCCGTACCGGACGAAGGGGTTGATCTCTCGGCGGAGGGCACGATCGACTGGGTGCACTGGGGTGAGCAGGGCACCTACGCCCTGGAACGCAACGCGAACGGCGGCTTCGCGATCCTCGAGGGCACCCCGGGCGCGGACCGGCGGCGGCACACCGAGAGCCCGGAACGCTACCGGTGGACCGGTGGCAGCCCGCTCGCCACCGGCAAGGGCGTGACCAGCGGCGTCCAGGCCTGCGACGACGGCGGCGGCTTCACCCTCTCCGCGCCGGCCGGGACCCGCGACAGCACCCTGCGGCTCTACGTCGGCGTGCTCGCCGGACGCGGAAAGCTCCAGGTCAGCCTCAGCACCGGCGGCAAGGCGGTGACCGACAGCTGGGAGCAGACCGGGGATTCGATGAAGACCGCCGCCTACACGGTGAGCTACACCGCATCGGGTACTGGCAAGATCTCCCTCAAGTGGATCACCGAAGAGTCCTTCGACGGGGACTGTGGCGGTGTCTCCCTGCAGGCCGCAACCCTTCGCTGACCTGCTTTCCGTCTCCTTCTGGAAGGTGATTCTCGTGTTCGCGGGCTGGGGATCGAGGGTCGCTCGCCTGAGGTGGCCGGTGCTGGTGATCGCGCTCGTCGCGGTGCTCGGCGCGGGCGTGTGGGGCCTCGGCGTGTTCGATCGGCTCACCGAGGGCGGTTACAGCGACCCGGACAGCGAGTCGGCGCGGTCCGCCGAGGTGGTCGCGTCCGCGCTGGGCGGGCAGAGCGGCGACGTCATCGCCATCTACACGCCGGATCAGGGCGAGATCTCCGACGCGCCTCTGACGAAGCGGATCACGGCCAGGTTGTCAGCCCTGCCGCAGTCAGATGTCACCTTCACGGTCTCTTATTGGGACAAAGGCGATCCTTCGTACGCCGCAGCTGACGGTTCGAGCGCTGTCGCCGTCATGACCCTGGCCGGCGACGATGACGCGGAGAAGCTGCGGTCGTACGCGGAGATCTCGGACCTTCTGAGCGTGCCGGGCGCGCATCTCCAGCTCGCCGGCGAAGTGCCACTCGCGCACGCCTCCAACGAACGCTCCTCCTCCGACCTCGTGCTCGCCGAGATGATCTCGCTGCCGATCGTCCTGGTGCTGCTGCTGTTCATCTTCGGCTCCCTGGTCGCGGCATCCCTGCCCGTCCTGGTCGGCGGCGCCGCGGTGCTCGGATCGCTCGGGGTGCTGCACGCCGTCGCGCTCAGCCATGAGGTCAACTCGTTCGCCGTCAACGTCGCCAGCCTGCTCGGGCTCGGCATGGCCATCGACTACGGGTTGTTCATGGTCGGGCGGTTCCGGGAGGAACAGGCCGTCACGACGACGTCCGAAGCCGTGCGGCGGACCGTCGCCACCGCCGGTCGCACGGTGCTCTTCTCCGCCACGCTCCTGATGACCGCCCTCGCCGGGTTGCTGCTGTTCCCCCAGGGATTCCTCAAATCTCTGGCGTACGGCGGGCTGGCCGCTGTCTTCCTCGCCATGCTCCTCTCCCTGACCCTGCTGCCCGCGATCCTGGCGATCCTCGGGCCCCGGGTCGACAAGCTGCCCGTCCGCCTCCCCGTCCTCCGGTCCGGCCGGGACGGCTGGGGGCGCCTGGCCGGGGTCGTACTGCGCCGCCCGCTGCTCTTCGCCGTGCCGATCCTGGCCGGATTGCTGCTGCTGGCGCTGCCGATCGGCGGGGTGCGGTTCGGCGAGAACGACGAGCGGGTGCTGCCGGCCGGTGATCCGTCCCGGGTCGCCATCGAGACACTGAAGGCGGACTACCCGCAGTTCAGCAGCGACGGCGTGCAGGTGGTCGTGCGAGGCGTCTCGGACATCGCCGACTTCTCGGATTCGGTCGGTAAGGTTTCCGGGGTTGCCGGCGTCTCCACCACCGGCGCCTCCGAGGACATCGTGGTGCTCAACGCCGCGCTCGGCATCTCCGACCCGTTCGGCGCCGACGCCCGGCAGGTCGTCGCCGACATCCGCGCCCTGCCCGTACCGCCCGGCGCCGAAGTCCTGGTCGGCGGCCCCACCGCCCGCAACGTCGACAGCATCGCCGCCATCGCCGCCAAGCTGCCCCTGATGATCGGCCTGCTGGCCGGGGCCACGCTGATCCTCATGTTCCTGGCGTTCGGCTCGATCCTGCTGCCGATCAAGGCGGTCGCGATGAGCGCCCTCAGCCTCACCGCCACGTTCGGCATCCTGATCTGGATCTTCCAGGACGGCCACGGCGCCGGCCTGCTGAACGTCACCCCGGCCCCGCTGGAAGCCGGCATCGTCGTCCTGATGGCAGCGGTCGTTTTCGGACTCTCCACCGACTACGAAGTGTTCCTGCTGTCCCGCATGGTCGAGGCCCGGGTGAACGGCGCCTCCACCCGTGAAGCGGTGACCATCGGCCTGACCCGTACCGGCCGTGTCATCAGCGCCGCCGCCCTCCTGCTGATCGTGGTGACCGGCGCCTTCGCCCTCTCCGCGGTCACCACGATGCGCTTCGTCGGCATCGGCATGATCGTCGCCCTGCTGCTGGACGCCACCGTGGTCCGGATGCTGCTGGTCCCCGCCGTCCTCGCCCTCTTCGGCGACGCCGCCTGGTGGGCGCCCGGCCCGCTACGCCGCCTGCAGGAGCGCGCCGGCCTGGCCGAGCACGCCGCTGCCGCCTCTTCTTCTGCCTCTTCTTCCGCCTCCGACTCGGCTTCTGCCTCCGCCGGGGCGGTCATCGCCCGCCACGCCGCCGAACAGGGCCCGCGCCACGCGTTGAGCGGCCGCCATTCGGTGACGGTCGCCGCCCTGACCAGCGGCAGCGCCGACGCCCTGCCCGCGGCGCTGGCCGGCGTACGACCCACCTCAGCCCTCCCGTACAGCGACAACAACACGGTCGTCCTGGACTACGAGGACGTGCTCGACTACCTGGCCGAGAAGGAGCGAGGAGCCGCCATGCCCACCCCGGACGACACAGCCCTCCTCCCCACCGTCCCGCCGTCCGACGCCACCTCGTCCTCCAGCAAGGCCCTGCCGTCCAGCGAGGTCCACTCGTCCAACGAGGCCCCTTCGTCCGGCGAGGCTCCCTCGTCCGGCGAGGCCCACTCGTCCGGCGAGGCCCACTCGTCCAGCGAGGCCCACTCGTCCAGCGAGGCCCACTCGTCCAGCGAGGCCCCTTCGTCCAGCGAGGCCCACTCGTCCAGCGAGGCCCCTTCGTCCAGCGAGGTCCCTTCGTCCGGCGAGGCCCTCTTCTCCGGCGCCCACGAGACCCTCGCTCTCCCGGCACTCCCCTCGTCCCCGGAAGTCCTTCCGCCCGCAGCCGAGCAGTCCCCCGAGCCGGACGCCGCAGCGGAAGTCGCGATCAAGGCTCCCGCAGCAGATCTTGAGCCTTTCTCTACCGAATACGGTGGTAAAACGATCAAGATCGCCGCGGACTCCTCTGACGACGACGCCGAGCCGCCGGCAGCCGAGGGTGAGCCGCCGGCAGCCGAGGACGAGGTCGCCACCGATGCGGCGGACACCCTCGATGAAGCGCCCGCCTCCGAGCCTGATGCCACCTCGGCCCCACTCGTCTCCGAGCCTGATGCCGCCGCGACCCCACTCGTCTCCGAACCTGATGCCGCCGCGACCCCGCTCTTTGCCGAGGCCCGGACCCTGGCTGATACCCCGGCCCCCGAGCCGGTGGACAGCGAATCCATCTGGGCCGAAGTAGAGGCAACCCTCGCGGCAGGAGCGGAGGCCGCCCACGGCGACCTGCCGGCACTACCTGCGGACACCACCCAGCACGACCCGGCGCCCGACCGCGACGACCAGCCCGGAGTCGACGACCAGCCCGTCGTTGAAGACCGGGCCAGCGTTGACGACCAGCCCAGCGGCGACGCCCAGGCCAGCGTTGACGACCAGCCCAGCGGCGACGACCGGGCCAGCGTTGAAGACCAGCCCGGCATTGAAGACCAGCCCAGCAGCGACGCCCAGGCCAGCGCTGACGACCAGCCCAGCGTTGACGACCAGGCCAGCGTTGACGACCAGCCCAGCGGCGACGAGCCTGCCGCGATGGAGACTGCGCCGGAACCCGAGCCGGCCGATGTCGAGGCTGCGACTTCTGACGTGGCTGAGGTCGAGCAGCCCGATTCGGAGGCGGATGACGCCGAGTCGCCGGCCGTCGACGCGGACGAGGATGAGCCGGAGAGCGCAAGGCCGACCACTGAACATCTCGCCGCCGAGACGGTCGCGGAAGCGCCTTCGGTTGAGGTGGCCGGCTCGGAGCCGGAGGCTTCCCCGGTGGTCGAGGCGAAGCTTGACGAGCCGGAGTCGGATACGACTGTCGAGGCGGAACCGGACGATGCCGAATCGGAAGCGGCTGTGGTGCCGGATCCGTTCGCCTGGCGGACGGATCCTCGGCTCGCCAATCTGACTGCGCCCGTACCGGGTGGCTTCGGCTGGCTGTCCCGGCCTGCTGAACCGGGTGGCGCGGAAGCACGCACTGAGGCGGATCAGGCTGATACCGCTGAAGAGCCCGCCGCCGGCAAGCAGTCCGTCACCAGCGGCCAGGCCAATGCCGTCGAGCCCATCGAGCCCGTGGAGCCCGTCAAGCCAATCGAGCCCGCCAAGCCCGTCGAGCCCCTCGTGGCCGAGCCCACCGAGGTCGCTCTCGCGGACGGGAATGAGCCGAGGCGGCCGCAGACCTTGGACGACTGGTTGAGCGGTGCCGCCGCGCCCGTCAGCGCCATGCCGGTCGTCAACCGGCGACCGCAGACGCTTGACGAGTGGCTCAGTGGGCCCCGGCCGCAGAGGCCCGGGGACGTACCGGCCCCGGCCGAGCAGGACAGCAGGCCGGCCGAGGGCAGCGGGGACAACCGGACCGCCGAGTCGGATGCGATCAGCGAGCCGGTCGCAGAAGATGGGGATGCAGCTGCGGGGAACGACGACGCCGGCGAAGCCGAGGCACGGGAGACGGGCCTGGGGACAAGCGACGAAGAGCCGCCCAGCGCCGCCCACTTCGCCCGCCCTCAGACGCTCGATGACTGGCTGAGCGGACCCAAACCGCCCACGGCAAGGCCACAGACACTGGCAGATCAGCCCAGACCGACCAGGCGAGAAGGGTGACGCGGACCCCTTGCCCTGTCCCGCCGTCGGCCGATAGGACGGCCGGTTAAGTACAGTGCCTGCGGTGGGAACAGAGGGGGATGTAGTGAACACGGGCGTGGATCCGGACCGGCTTGCGGTCTGCCTTGCCGTCCTTGCCGAGGTGGAGGCGCTTCCGGCCGAGCATCCGGACGCGGTGGCGGTGCGGCGGGCGACGGCCGGCATCTTCAAGGCGGTCAAGTTGCGGCGTCGCCTGGACCGGCGTGAGGCGATCCTCGCGAACGACCGGGCGGTGACCGCGTCGACCGCGACCGGGGCGCCGGGGCGGATCGACGACGAGACGGCCGGGATTCCGCTGCGCAGCAGTGTGCGGGGAGCTACGGCCGGGGTGCTGAAGCAGGCCCGCGGCTGCTACGTGTGCAAGCAGCGCTACACCGTGGTCGATGCGTTCTACCACCAGCTCTGCCCGGCGTGCGCGGAGCTGAACCATTCGCGGCGGGATGCGCGGACGGATCTGACCGGGCGGACGGCCCTGCTCACCGGCGGTCGCGCCAAGATCGGCATGTACATCGCGCTGCGGCTGCTGCGGGACGGCGCCGACCTGACGATCACGACCCGGTTCCCGCACGACGCGGTCCGGCGGTTCGCGGCGATGCCGGACAGTGGTGATTGGATCCACCGGCTGCGGGTCGTCGGCATCGACCTGCGTGACCCGGCCCAGGTCGTGGGACTCGCCGATTCGGTGGCGGCGCGAGGGCCTTTGGACATTCTGGTCAACAACGCAGCCCAGACGGTACGCCGGACCGCCGGCGCTTATGCGGAGCTCGTCGCCGCCGAGTCCGCCCCGCTTCCGGATGGTGACCTGCCCGCGCTGGAGTACTTCGGTGGGACGGCCACCCTCGGGGCGAACTCGCCGGCCGCCGCGCTGGCAGCGGCCGGAACCCTGTCGGCGCAGGAGGTCACGAGCCTGGCCCTGACCGCACGGTCCACCGCGATCGACGCGGGCGGGCTGGTGCCGGACATCGTTGCGACGAACAGCTGGAGCGACCGCGTCCACGAGGTCGAGCCGATGGAGCTGCTGGAAGTGCAGCTGTGCAACGTGACAGCACCGTTCATCCTGGTCAGCCGGCTGCGGAAGGCCATGACGGCGTCGAAGTTCCCGCGCCGGTACGTCGTGAACGTCTCCGCCATGGAGGGGATCTTCCAGCGCGGCTACAAGGGCGCCGGCCACCCGCACACGAACATGGCGAAGGCCTCGCTGAACATGCTGACCCGGACGAGCGCCGAGGACATGTTCGCCGACGGCATCCTGATGACCAGCGTGGACACCGGCTGGATCACCGACGAGCGCCCGCACCCGACGAAGATGCGGCTGCACGAGGAGGGTTTCCACGCCCCGCTCGACCTGGTCGACGGCGCGGCCCGGGTGTACGACCCGATCGTGCGCGGCGAGCTCGGCGAGGACGTGTACGGCTGCTTCCTGAAGGACTACGTGCCGGTCGCCTGGTAGGGCGGAGACGATCGCGGGCCGCACCCGTTACGGGTGCGGCCCATCGATCACACTGTCAGCGCCTGGCCGGCCTCACTGGCCGCCGGGGCTCTTCCACGGTCCGTTCGGCATGCCGCCGGGGCCGCCCTTCGGGCCTTCACCCTTCGGGCCACCCTGGCCCAGGTCGCCGGGACCCTTCGGACCCTCACCCTTCGGACCACCCTGACCCAGGTCGCCGGGACCCTTCGGACCCTCACCCTTCGGACCACCCTGACCCAGGTCGCCGGGACCCTTGGGACCCATCGGGTCGCCCTTCGGACCCGGGTTGCCGCTCAGGTCGCCGGGACCCTGCGGGCCCTTCCACGGTCCAGGGTTCTTGGGGCCGTCCTTCCAGTCGTCCCCGCCCTTCCAGTCGTCCGGGTCACCCTTGGGGCCACCCTTCCAGTCGTCCGGGCCGTTCCACGGACCCTTCGGGCCGTTGTTGTCCCAGCCGCCCTTCGGGCCCTGGCCCTTCGGGCCCTTCTTGTGGCCGTCGATGTGGTATCCCTGGCCGACCAGGAAGTCCGGCCGGTCCGGCCAGCCCTTGGGCCAGCCACCACGCCATTCACCCCAGTACCAGTCGTCCTCCTCGACCTCCAGGACGTAGTACGAGCCGCGCCAGCCCCAGCCGACCCGCCAGCAGTTGAAGTCGTCCCAGGCGCCGAACCGGATTCCGGTCCAGCCGGCGCGCTTGCAGGATCCCTTGAAGCGGTAGTAGCCGGCGATGTAGTCGTCGTCGAAACCGTGGCTCGATGCGGTGGCGCCGGAACCGGCGGTACCGGACTGTCCAGCAGCGGGCGCCGCCTGTGCAGGAGCGGCAGCGATCATCGCGCCGGCCGCCAGGCTCATGCCGGTGAGTGCCAGCATCCGCGTTAGCTTTTTCATCTCACACCTTTTCGGACAAAACGCCTTGGACCACGTTCGTGGATCATCGAGTTGAGCCCATCACGGCGCGCAATCCGGCTCCGGGGTTTCCCGGAAAGCTGACCGTTTGGACGACCCTTTCGGTGTCCGGAAAGACATGAAATGAGACAGCTAGCGGAATCATGTTTCGAGAAGAAAAGACACTTTCAACAGGCATTTCTTTCTGTACGGGTAAACCGGCCGCCCTCGCCGCGACTCGGGCCGCCCCCGGGGTCGCGGGAACCATGCAGGTCACGCAAGAACGGACAGGCGGCCGGAAACCAGGCGGCCATGTCAGGCCTCGCACTCGCCGGGACGGTGTCCACACCGGGACTGACTCGGGGCCGGCCGAGTCCGTCCCGGGACCGGCTTCGAGCCAGTCGGCGAGAACACCGGAGATGTCGCCGAAATCGGGATGGGGCTTTCGCCCGTACCGGGAAGTCAGCTCTTGATCTTGGTTGGTTTGACGCCGACCTTGGGCGGAGCGACGGTCGATTTCGGGGCGGGCGGCGTCGCGGGCGGGGTGACCACCGGGTAGCGGCGCAGGATCCAGGCCTGCTGGCCGAGCGCGAAGATGTTCTGCGTGACCCAGTAGAGGACGACGCCGATCGGGAAGAGCGCGCCGGAGACCAGCAGCGACAGCGGCAGACCGTAGAGCATGATCCGCTGAACGGTCCGCGCCGGCTCGTCCGTGGCCCAGCCCGACTTGCTGATCATCTGGCGCGTCGTCAGGTACGTCGTCACCGTCATGATCGCGATGAGCACGGCGGCGACGAGCTTGACGACCAGGTCACCGGTGCTGAACCCGGCCGTCAGCGGTGCAGTGAACAACTCGGCGTTGATCGCGCTGTCGAACTGGGTGAGCGTCCAGCCGTACAGCGTCCGGGACACCTCGCTGGTCACCTCGGGGCGTAGGTGACGCAGCACGTGCAGCAGGCCGATCACGACCGGGATCTGCACCAGCATCGGGAGGAACTGGGCGAACGGGCTCACCTTCTCCTCTTGGAACAGCTTCGCGAGCTCCTGTTGCAACGTCTCGCGATCACCCTTGTGCTTCTCCTGCAACGCCTTGACCTGCGGCTGGACGCGCTGCGTGGCCCGCTGCGACCGCACCTGCTTGATGATCACAGGGAACAGCGCGATCCGGACGGTGAGAACGAGGAAGACGATGCCGAGCACCCAGGCCCAGGAGGTCCCGCCGACGTCGGCGTGCCCGACGAGCCGGTCCCAGACGGCATGCCAGAACAGGAGGATTGCGGAGATAGCGGTGTAAACGGGTTCCATCATGGCGGCGGTTCCTTCGCGGGCGCACTGGACTGGGGTCGGAGAAGCAGTCATCAGTGGCCGCCGTAGCGATCCTGTCCGGGTCCGGCGTGCGGACGGTCCGGCGTGCCGACAGTCCGGCGTGCCGACAGTCCGGCGTGCCGACAGTCCGGCGTGCCGACGGTCCGGCGTGCCGACGGTCCGGCGTTCCAAGATCGCGGGAAGCTTCAGCAGAGGGCAGTACGCGCAGTCATCATTCGGCGCTCATCAAGCGTCGACACCGGTCAGTCATCAACACCAGCCGACACCGTCAACCAGCCGACACCGTCAACACCAGCCGACACCGTCAACGTTGTCATGCCGTCAACCCACACAACCCGGTCATCGCAGGTCGAGCCATCAACGCTGACACGACGTCAACACCAGCCACGTCGTCAACAACCCGCCATCAAGAGCCATGACAATCAACAGCAGGCGCACCGTCAAGTGCGAGGCGTCGTCAACGCCGCCGTCGACATGGTCCGCGCTGGGATTCCGTCAACGCGGGCACTGGATCAACACCAGTCGACACCTGAGCGCCGAGCAGACTTCAACGGGACCGGCGCGGTCACCGTGATCCGGCAGTGGATCTAGGTGGTCAACAGATACGTACGGGCCAGGGCTAACACGCGATTCGTGCTTGTGCTGATGGCGCGGCGCTCGTGGCTGGGCGGCGGCGGCGTGACTCACCGGCGGGAGACGGCAATGAGCGACGGGATGAAACGGCGTGACTCACCGGGTTGATGAGTGCGCGCTCCCTCTGCGGAAGCTCAGGCGGCCACGAAGGACCAGGTCGGGCCGCGGGGCCGCGTCCGGCCGGGTGCGTCGGGGTCGCGGTGGCGGGGAACGCCGGTCCGCCGGGCACGGTCGCGCATCTCCGCACGACTGACCGGCGGGTTCGCCACGGCGCGGGAGTCGAGCAGCGCGCTCGCGGCGAGGGCGGTCAGCAGCAGGACGCCGGCGACCGAGGCCGCGCCGACGAGCATCGCGGTGGGGCCGGCGTCGGTCAGCAGACCGACCAGTCGCCAGAGGGCTTCCCACAGCATCACGCCCTCCACGCTAGCTCCCCCGCACAACCGGCGGCCACCCCCTCAGCCGGCGTCGTCGGAGAGCACCGCGTAGGCAGGCCGCAGAACCTCCACGATCGGCTTCCCGTGGTGGCTCAGATGCGGGGCGTCCAGTTGATCGAGGAGGGCGTCCGGGCGTACCCCGGAAGGTCCTGCTCCTGCCGCGGGCGGCTCGTTGCCCCAGAAGGCCGCCGGGTCGTCCGGATCGATGAGGGGGCGGACCGGGGAGTCGGCCGGATCCGTCGAAGGCCGGGGATCCGCGTCGGCGGACGGCGACGTCAGCGACGCGACCGCCACCGACTCGCGGAGCCTGCGCAGGCGCATCAGCAGCTCATCGCGCGACCGTCCCCGCCAGGTGAACACCTCGAACGGGTCCGCCTGGAAGGTCCGGGCCAGCGCATAACACGTGGCGGCGAGGTGGACGCACGGCATCGGCCACCGTTCGCACGTGCAGTCGAGGGCCACCTCGTCGAGCGAGAGCGGCAGCAGGCCGAGCCCGGATTCGGCGAACACCGCCTCGATCCCGTCCGGCATCCGCCCGTCGAGCAGGGAGGCGACGTAGCGGGCCTCCTTGACCAGGGCTTTCTCGACGCGTCCCCACTCGGCGGCGCCGAACGAGCGGACGGCGATCCGGGCGCGGAACGAGACCGGGTCCTCCGGGCCGCGGACCAGGGCGACGACCAGGCTGGAGGAGACGGTCAGGCTGCGTACGTGCCCGGCCCGCTCGTCGCGACGGCCTCGGGAGAACGTCGGCGCCATCCGCAGGGACTCGAACATGCCGAGGAAGGCCAGGGGCAGGTCAGTCAACGATGGCCTCCGGGGCGAGGGCGAACAGATCACGCAGTTCGCTGGTGGAGAGCGCGCTGAGCCAGCCCTCGCCGGTGCCGACGACCCGTTCGGCGAGGACGCCCTTGTCGGCGATGACGCGGTCGATGCGTTCTTCGAGGGTGCCGAGGCAGACCAGGTTGTGCACGTGGACGTCGCGGCGCTGACCGATCCGGAACGCCCGGTCGGAGGCCTGTGTCTCGGTCGCCGGGTTCCACCAGCGGTCGATGTGGATCACGTGGTTGGCGGCGGTGAGGTTGAGGCCGGTGCCACCGGCCTTGAGCGACAGCACGAAGATCCCCGGCCGGGTGGCCTGCTGGAACTCGGTGACCATGGCATCGCGCGCGCCGCGGGCGGTGCCGCCGTGCAGGAATTTCACCGGCACGCCGAACCGCGCTGCCAGGTGCGGGGTCAGCATCGCGCCGAACCGGGCGAACTGGGTGAACGCCAGCACGCTCTCCCCCGCCCCGAGCGCCCGGTCGACGATCTCCTCGAGCCGGTCGACCTTGCCGGAGCGGCCGGGCAGTGGCGAATTGTCCTTGAGCGCGAGGGCCGGATGCACGCACACCTGTTTGAGCTTGGTCATCGCGGCGAGGACCAGGCCCTTGCGCCACTTGTCGCCCGGCTCGGCCATCCGGTCCAGCAGGTCGTCGAGAACTGCCTGGTAGAGGCTGACCTGCTCGGTCGTCATCCCGCACAGGTGGCGCACGTGCCGTTTCGCGGGCAGTTCGGCGGCGATGGCCGGGGCGTTCTTGGTGCGGCGCAGCAGGAACGGCCGGGTCGCCTGCCGCAGCCGGGCCGCCGCGTCCTCGTCGGCATAACGCTCGATCGGCACGGCGAACCGGGCCCGGAACGTGTGCGCCGACGCGAGCACCCCCGGGTTGAGGAAGTCGAGGATCGACCAGAGCTCGGCCAGCCGGTTCTCCACCGGGGTGCCGGTCAGCGCGATCCGGTTGCGCGCGGGGAAGCGGCGGATCGCCTTGGCCGCGCTGCTCCCGGCGTTCTTGATGTGCTGTGCCTCGTCGAGCACCACCCGGTCCCAGTCGATCGCGGCGAGCGCCTCGGTGTCGCGCACCGCCGTCTGGTAGGTGGTCAGCACCAGGTCGGCGCCCTCGGCCAGCGTCGCGGGGTCGGCCCGGTCGGCGCCGTGCAGCACCCGCACCGTCAGCGAGGGCGCGAACCGCTCCGCCTCGCGCTGCCAGTTGCCCAGCACCGAGAGCGGGCAGATCAGCAGCGCCGGACCCTCCCGGTGGTGCAGCAGCAGCGCCAGCAACTGCACGGTCTTGCCCAGGCCCATGTCGTCGGCGAGGCACGCGCCGAGTCCGATCCGGTCAAGGAAGGCAAGCCAGGAGAAACCCCTTTTCTGGTACGGGCGGAGCACACCACTCAGCTCACGGGGTGACTCCAGCACTTCGAGGCGTTCTTCGAGGCGCCCGGTGAGCAGGTCGGCGAGCCAGCCCTCGCCCCGCGCATCGGTCACCGGCAGCGGCAACTCCTCCGGAGGCAGCAGCCGCATGGTCGCGAGCGCGTCGCCGGCCGTCATGGTGCCGCCGCCCCGGCTCAGGAACGCGAGCCCGGCGGCGAGCCGCTGCGGGTCCAGGTGGACCCACCGGCCCCGCAGCCGGACCAGCGGAACCTTGGCGCGGGAGAGGTCGGCGAGCTCGTCCTGGGTGAGGGTCTTGCCGCCGAGAGCCAGCCCCCACTCGTAGTCCACCAGCTCCTTCTTGCCGACGGCCCGGTCCCGCAGCACCGTCGAGACCGGGTCGCGGCCGCGCACGTTCAGCGACAGCCCCAGCCCGGGCCGGCGCTGCCACCAGGCCGGGAGCAGCACGCCGTAGCCCGCCTCCTCCAGCAGCGCCGCGTGGCTGAGGAACCCGTGCGCGCCCTCGGTGTCGAGCAGCATCTCGGCCGGCTGGGCCGCACGCAGCGCCTCGCCGAGAGCCGGGTAGAGCCGGGCGGCCCGGCCCAGCCCGGCCAGCAGCCGCTCCTGCGGATGGCTGGTCCACCGGCTGAGCGGCGCGAACGTGTCCCGCCACACCTCGGCGGCGGTCACCAGCACGCTGGGCTCGTCGGCGGCCTGCAGCAGGAACTCCAGCCGCCACACGTCCTGCGGCAGCGGCACCTCGTCGGGCATGACCGGCTCGTGCTCGCGCGGGTCGCTGAGCCGGAAGCAGACCCGGACCTCCGCACCCCGCGCGGCCTGCTCGAACCAGGCGTCGAGCCGCCCGGTCAGCTCGTCGACGAGGGCGGGCGCCGCCTCGAACTCGGGCTCACCGCCGAGCGCGGCCAGCCACCCGTAGTCGGCGAGGGCCACCCCGGCCTCGGCCAGCCTGGTGCGCACCAGACCGTCCACGAGCCGATCGAGAGCGGCCTGGACCAGGACGTCGGCCGTCTCGCGGGCCTCGGCGCGGCAGGCCGGCGGCATGGTCTCGATCAGCGCCGCTCTGCGGACCGCGTCCGCGCCGATCATCACCGGCCGCCAGAAGGCCGACGGCCGAGGACCCTCGATCCGCACGGCCGGCAGCACCCGGCCACGCCGCACCAGGCTCGCCGCGAACCCGCACACCTCGACCAGCCACGCCGCCGACGGCCCGACCCGCCCGTCGAACTCGTCGACCAGGTCGGGATCGGCGAACGGCACCGACACGGCGGGCACCCGCCAGGTCCTCGCCCGGGGCGTCCCCCGCCGCGCGGGCATCCCCCGTTGCGGCGACGCCAGCGGCCCGGCGGAGGTGGAGGGCAGCATGAGGGCAGCGGCTTCCCGGCGATCGCCGGCGGGCAGCTCCCCGGCTCCGACGGCGAACGGATGCCAGGGAGCCGAACCCCGGGCCCCGGCCTTCCGAGAATCGACGTCTGCCTTCCGGGAATCGACGTCGCCCCGAGCCGCGGCAGCGGTCGCGGAGCCGGGCGAGGAGGTCTCCGCCCAGAGGTTCAGCTCGCCGTCATGCCGGACGAATCCGTGCAGAACCCGCACCGACGCCACGACCGGATGCGCGGATGCCGCGCCGGACAGATCGAAGACGGGCTCCTCGCCGTGGCCGATGACGGATGGCTCGGGGCCGGGCTGATCGACCTCCGGTGGGGTCGTCATCGCAGCTCCCAGGCGAGCTCGGGCGGGCGGACCCGGGCGCATCGCGGGCCGCCCTCCGCGTCGGTCAGGCCCAGGCGGCCGACGAGGGTGCCGGAGCCGTCGGCCGCGGCGCGCAGCAGGGGGCCCGGGATGTCGCCGAAGAGGAGTTTGGCCCGGCGGAACATCGCGAAGGACTCGCCGTCGACAGCGCCCCAGCTGAGGTAGAGGAAGCGCTGCCCGGGACGGCCGTGCACCCAGGGGCCGCCGACGTCGATGAAGCCGTCGACGTGGCGGACGTCGACGTCGAACTCCCAGACCGCGCTCTCCGCCTGGACCGGGAACCGATCCACCACCTCGGCCTTTCGCTGCATGCCGACGTGCACCCCGCCGAGCCGCAGCGCCTCCGCCTGGGGAGCGCCGGGCCGGCCGGGCAGGTCGTAGCCCTCGATCCGAATCCGCACGCCGACCACCCTAGGCCGACCCTCTGACATTTCCCCGCGCCCGGCCGCACCGCCTTCGCGGGCACCCCGCCGCACTGCGCCACGAGCGGCCGGCCGCCCAAGCGGCACGAGCGCCCGGCGAGCGGGCCCAACCCCCAGTAGGGTGCGTTTCATGGAGGCTTGGGACGGTGCCACGGTGCGGTTCCGCTTTCCCGATGCCGGCAAGCGGCTCTCCGCCGTCCGCCTGCTGTCCTCGATCCGGCACGCCGACCTGGAGTTCGACGGCGACGGGTGGGTGACCACGATCGAGGCGCCGGCGGTGCGGCGGATCGAGTACCGGTTCGAGCTGACCCGGCCGGACGGCAGCCGGGAGACCGTCAACGACCCGGGGAACGCGGTGCACGCGGCGGGCGGGTTCGGCGAGTCGTCGGTGGTGCACAGCCCGGACTACGCGGAGCCGGACTGGCTGCACCGATCCGGGTCATCGGGCGCCTGGCGCACCCTGCATCTGCCGGTCCGGGGCCTGCACACCACCCTCGACCTGCGGATCTGGTCACCGGACGGCCCGGACACCCCGCACGGCCGGGTGCTGATCGCGCACGACGGGCCGGACTACGAGCGGTTCGGCGGCTTGACCCGCTATTCGGCCGCGATGATCCGCGCGGGGCGCGTTCCGCCGTACCACCTGGTGCTCCTGCCCCCGGGAGACCGTGACGAGTGGTACTCGGCCTCCCCCGCCTATTCCCTCGCGCTGGCCGGCGAGATCATTCCGCAGATCCGGGCGGAGCTGCACAGCCCGGCCGTCGTCGGCGCCGGGGCGAGCCTGGGCGCGCTGGCGATGCTGCACGCGCAGCGGCGGCACCCGGCCGGGTTCGCCGGGCTGTTCCTCCAGTCGGGCAGCTACTTCCAGCCTCGGCACGACATCCAGGAGTCGAGTTTCCCCCGGTGGGGGCGGATCGTCCGGTTCACCGGCCAGGTGCTGCGGGCCGGTCGCGGACCGCGGATCCCGGCGGCGCTCACCTGCGGTGCCGCGGAGGAGAACCTGGCGAACAACCGCGACATGGTGGATGCGCTGCGCGATCAGGGGTATTCCGCAGACCTCACCGAGAACCCGGACGCGCACACCTGGACGGGCTGGCGTGACGCTCTCGATCCGCCCCTGACCGCCCTGCTGTGCCGGGTATGGCCCGATTGATTTGAGGGAGGCGGCCGTGGCCGACGTCGAGCACACCATCGGAATGTTGCTGGGCACCGAGGACGACTGGCCACGCGCCTACGAAGCGCTGCTGCGCCGGGTAGGCCTGGTGAACGGGCCGGACGGCCGCACGCACCGGGCGAACGCGGTCCGGGTCACCATCGAGCCGTTCAATCTGCGTGACAAACCGCGCCACGAGCTCGTCATCGACCGCCTGGCGTACTGGTACTACCACCCGCGCGAGTGGCTCAAGAAGATCGCGCTGATGGACGACGTCTATCTGCTCAACAGTCCTTTCACCTTCCAGTCGATGGAGAAGCACGCGGCGTACTGCGCGATGATGCGCCTCGGGCTGAAGATCCCGGAGACCGTGCTGGTGCCGTTCAAGAACCCCCTGGAGAACTCGCGCTGGGCGTACACGGCGGCCCGCTACAACAAGTCGTTCGACCTGGAGGCGACCGCCGCGGCGATCGGCTATCCGCTCTGGATGAAGCCGTACGACGGCGGCGCCTGGGTCGGCGTCTCCAAGATCCGCAACGAGGCCGAGCTGCACGCCTCCTACGACGCCTCGGGTGAGCGCCTCATGCACCTGCAGGCCTCGGTCGAGGGTTACGACGTCTTCGCGCGCAGCCTGAGCATCGGCCCGGAGACCATGGTCATGAAATTCCGGCCCGATCAACCCATGCACTCCCGCTACGAGGTGGACCACAACTTCCTCTCCGCGGAGGCCGGCGACGAGGTCGTGACGATCTCGCGGCTGGTGAACGCGTTCTTCCGCTGGGAGTTCAACTCGTGCGAGTCACTGGTGCGCGGCGACCAGGTGCACCCGATCGATTACGCGAACGCCTGCCCGGACGTGGCTCTCACCTCCCTGCACTACTACTTCCCGTGGGCGATGACCGCCCTGGTCCGGTGGACCGTCTTCTGCGTGGTGACCGGCCGCAAGCCACGGCTGGACACCGACACGTCGCAGTACTTCGCGATCGCCGACGACACCTCGCTCTCCTACGCCGGCAAGCTCGCCGGTTATCGCAAACTCGCCGACGACTACTTCGAGGTGGACCGGTACCGCGAGTTCTGCGACAAGCACCTGTCGAACCTCGACGAGATCGTCTACGACTGGGTGACCTCGGACGAGTTCCGCTCGCTGCTGCGCGAGACGGTCCGTGCCATGTATCCGGTGCACGAGCACGAGAAGTTCCTCGGCCATTTCGGCGGGCTGATCGACGCCTGGATCCGCGATCAGCGTTGACGCGGAAACAGCGCCGTAATAAACATAGGTCCATGTCTCGATGGGAGCGCTCCCGAATCATCGGCCTGACGGCCGCACTACTGACAGTGGGCATGGCCGCACCGGCTCAGGCGGACGAGGTCGAGCAGGTCGTCAACGGCGGGTTCGACGGCACCGCCGACCCGTTCTGGTCGACGGCCGGCTCGCCGATCACCCTGACCGACGGCGTGGCCTGCATCGACGTGCCCGGCGGCACCACCAACCGCTGGGACGTCGGCATCGGCCAGAACGACATCGACCTGGTCGCCGGCGAGAACTACCGGTTCAGCTTCGACGCCTCCGGCGACCCGTCCGGGCACGTGGCCCGGGCGATCACCGGCCTCGCCGTCGCGCCGTACGACACCTACTTCGAGCAGTCGCCGATCCTGGGCAGTGACCTGACCCATTACGAATACACGTTCACCGCGAGCACCTCCACCGCTCAGGGGCAGGTCGCCTTCCAGGTCGGGGGCAGCCCGGACCCGTGGCGTTTCTGCGTCGACAACGTCAGCCTCGCCGGCGGCGTCCCGCCCGAGGTCTACGAGCCTGACACCGGCCCCAGGGTCCGGGTCAACCAGGTCGCGTACGTCAAGGACGGCCCGAAAGGCGCCACCCTCGTAACCGCGCAAACCGCACCACTTGCCTGGGAACTCAAGGATAAATCGGGCAAGACGCAGCTCAAGGGCAGGACTGAACCGCACGGCGTCGATGAGAGCTCCGGACAGAACGTCCACACCATCGACTTCAGCGCCTACCGCAAGCACGCCACCGGCCTCACCCTGACCGCCGACGGCGAGACCTCCCGCCCGTTCGACATCAGCACGAAGCCCTACGAGACCCTGCGGACCGACGCGCTCAAGCTCTACTACACCCAGCGCAGCGGCATCGAGATCTCGGGCGACCTGCGTCCCGGTTACGCCCGCCCGGCCGGCCACGTCGACGTCGCCCCCAACCAGGGTGACGGCGCGGTGCCCTGCCAGCCCGGCGTCTGCGACTACACGCTGAACGTGACCGGCGGCTGGTACGACGCCGGCGACCACGGCAAGTACGTGGTGAACGGCGGCATCTCGGTGTGGGGCCTGCTCAGCGAGTACGAGCACCTGCGCGGTTCCCGCAAGGTCGGCCTCACCATCCCGGAGAGCGGCGACCGCACCCCCGACATCCTCGACGAGGCCCGGTGGGAGCTGGAATTCCTGCTGGACATGCAGGTGCCGAGCGGTCACCCGTACGAGGGCATGGTCCATCACAAGATCCACGACGCTGCCTGGACCGGTCTCCCGCTGCTGCCCCACCTGGATCCCCAGCCGCGAGAGCTGCACCCGGTCTCCACCGCCGCGACGCTGAACGTCGCCGCGACGGCGGCGCAGGCGGCGCGCCTCTACAAGTCGTTCGACGCCGCGTTCGCGAAGCGTGCGCTGGCTGCCGCGCGGACCGCCTATGACGCGGCGAAGGCCAACCCGGCCCTGTACGCGCCGGTCACCGACGGTGTCGGCGGTGGCGCCTACAACGACGACAAGGTCTCCGACGAGTTCTACTGGGCAGCGGCCGAGCTCTACCTGACCACGGGTGAGCGCCGGTACCGCGACGACGTGCTGGCCTCGCCGGAGCACACCGCCGACGTGTTCGGGCCGATCGCCTTCGACTGGGCCGCCACCGCCGCGGCCGCCCGCATCGACCTCGCCCTGGTGCCGAACCGGCTGCCCGGGCTGGGAGCCGTGAAGGCGTCGGTGGCCCGGGGCGCCGACGAATATCTGGCCGTTCAGCGGCAGCACGGGTACGGCGTCGCCTACGCGCCCACGAACAACGTCTGGGACTGGGGCTCGAGCAGCGCCATCGCCAACAACCTGGTCGTCGTCGCCGCCGCCGAGAAGCTGACCGGCAAGGACCGCTACCGGGACGGCGTGCTCACCGGCATCGATTACCTGTTCGGCCGCAACGCCCTCAACATCTCCTACGTCACCGGGTACGGCGAGGTCAGCTCGCAGAACCAGCACAGCCGCTGGTACGCCGCGCAGCTCGACCCGTCGCTGCCGCACCCGCCGGCCGGAACCCTCGCCGGTGGACCCAACTCGTCGATCCAGGACCCGGTCGCGCAGGCCAAACTGCAGGGTTGCGTCGGCCAGTTCTGCTACATCGACGACATCGGCTCCTGGGCCACCAACGAGCTCACCATCAACTGGAATGCGGCATTGGCCTGGATCAGCGCATATGTAGCCGAGGAGGGCTGATCCGCCTTACCCTGACGGCATGGGGGCTCTTCGATTCGCCGCCGCGCTGTACAGGCAACGGTTCGACACCGTCTATCACGGATACGTGCGGCGCGATCCGATGTCCCGGCTGCACCTGAAGCCCGGGCGCGACAATCCGTACGCCATCTACGACCAGGTCCGGGCGGGTGGAGACCTCGTCCTCACCCGCCTGGGCAACTACGTCACCACGTCCTATGCGATCTGCTCGTCGGTGCTGCGTGACCGGCGGTTCGGCGTGCGGTCCAGCGAGATCAACGGTCCGGGCGCGCCGGGCGACGCCCTCGACATGTCCTTCCTCGACCGCAATCCGCCGGAGCACACCCGGTTGCGCCGCGTCGCCCAGCCGGCGTTCAGCCCGCGCGAGATCGCCGGATACCGCGCTCTCATCGAACGCAACGTCGACGACTTATTGGATCAAGCCCTCTCCCTGGGTACGTTCGACCTGGTCCCGGCGTTCGCCGCACCGCTACCCATCGCCGTCATCACCGACCTGCTCGGTGTGCCGGACGCCGACGCGGAGCGTTTCGCCGCCCACGGCGCGGTCATCGGCGGCGCCCTCGACGGGATCCGCGGCCTGCGCCACGCCGCGCGGCTCAAGGAGGCCAGCGACGCGCTCGACGCGGTGCTCACCGACCTGCTGAGGTTGCGCCGCCGCGAACCCGCTGATGACGCCGTCTCCCGGATCCTCGCCGCCGAGGGTGATCAGATCCAGTCGTCGGAGATCCTGCCGATGGTCCGCCTGCTGCTCGTCGCCGGCTTCGAGACGACGGTGAACCTGATCGGCAACACGGTGAACGCCCTGCTCGACCACCCGGATCAGTGGGCCGACCTGTGCGCCGACCCGGCCGGCCTGGCCGAGAAGGCCGTCGAGGAGACGCTGCGCTGGGACCCGCCGGTGCAGCGGACCGCACGGTGCGCCCTGCAGGACGTCGAGGTCGGCGGCCGGGTGGTCCGCAGCGGGCAGTTCGTCATCACGCTGCTCGGCGCCGCCAACCGGGATCCGTCGGTCTTCTCCCGTGCCGGCGTCTTCGACCTGCACCGTGAGCCGGAGACCGACCACCTGGCCTTCTCCAGCGGCATCCACTACTGCGTGGGCGCGCCCCTGGCCCGGCTCGAAGCGGTGATCGCCATCCAGCGGCTCGCCGAGCGGGCCCCGGACCTGCGCCGGGCCGGTGTGGTCCGCCGCCGCAACGCCACCCTGATCCGCGGTCCCATCCACTTCCCGGTCGCCGCCGGCGGGCGGGTCCTCGCCGCCCGCTGACAGCAATCGGACACGACGCCGGCGTCACCATCGACATAGGATCGCGCGCTATGCGGCGCGAACCCAGCCTGACCTTCAGCGGTGCGCTCGAGATCCTGGGCGCGCAGGACCCCTCCCGATTCCAGCGGCTGAGCCGGCTGCTCGGCGGCGTCATCCTGGTCTCCGGTGTCGCCGCGCTGGGCTCGGCCGCCGCGGCGCCGCTCGCCCTGATCGCGCCGATCTGGGGCTGGGTCGACCAGAAGAACGAGGCGATCGGCCTGCTCCGGGATCTGCACGCGGTGTTCCGGCGCGGCCTCGGCAAGGCGCCCACCCGTACGCGACGGGAATTGGTCGCCGCGGCGCACACCACGATCGTGGTGTCGTCGTTCTTCGAAGCGTTACGGGACCACCTCGGCGAGGAGATCGAGGACCTGGAGCTCACCTCTAGGGAGCAGGCCCACGTCGGCCTAGGACCGCATGACAGCCTGCTGCGCGCGCTCTATGAGGCCGAGGTCCCCGCACCCGACGCCAGCCGGGGCTTCACCGAGACCACGAAGGCGATCAAGGAGTGGTACGACTCCATGACCGATCGCACCCAGCGATTCCTGGAGGGCCTGGCCCACTGGGACGGCGTTGACCTCGACCAGGTGGTCAGCGAGGCGGCCGTCGAGAAGTACCGGGAGCGCTACATCGACCTCGCCGCCGCGGTCCCCGAATTCCGCATCTGGGCCTCCCTCGACGAGCACGCCGCCACCCGGTACGCCATCTCCGCACTGGCCGGCGACCTCACCCGCCGGCACGACGACCTCCTCCGGCTGGAGTCGCTGCTCACGCTCGCGGCCGGCCCCGCGATCCCCCGGTCCGAGCCGCAGGAGGTGGTCGCGCTCGCCAACGCCGGCCGGCTGGACCAGCCGATCATCAGCCCGGCGGAGGCCCGCCACCTCGGGCCGGTCGTGCTGCCCTCGGTCCGCACCGCGTTCGTGGCGCCGTCCTACCGGGTGGCCGGGATGGGACCGCAGACCCCGGTCACCGACGAGAAGTGGTGGGACGACCAGGATCGCCGGGACGACCTCGACGTGTGGCTGGCGGCGTACGCGCTGACCCCGCAGTCGACCCGGCTCCCGCTGCTGCTGCTCGGCCACCCCGGCGCCGGCAAGTCCATGCTCATGCGGGTACTCGCCGCCCGGCTGCCGCCTGACGACTACACGGTCACGCTGGTGCCGCTGCGCTCGGTCGGTGCCAACGCCGGCGTCGTCGACCAGATCCAGACGGCCCTCGACCAGGCCACCAACCGGCGGGTGTCCTGGGCCGACCTCGCCGACCGCAGCCTGGAGACGGTCCGCGTCGTCATCCTCGACGGCCTCGACGAGCTGCTGCAGGCCTCCGAGCACGACCGCAGCGGATTCCTGCAGGAGGTGACGGACTTCCAGCGGGTCGAGGCCGAGCAGCGGCGCCCGGTCATCGTGATCGTCACCTCCCGCACCGTGGTGGCCGACCGGGTCGACATCCCGTCCGGCGCCACGGTCCTCAAACTCGACGACTTCGACGACGACCAGATCCACCGCTGGATGCGCGCCTGGAACGACACGAACGCGCACCCGATCGCGGCCGGCCTGGTGCAGGGCATGAGCCGGACCATGTTCGCCGATCACCTCAACCTGGCCCGGCAGCCGCTGCTGCTGCTCATCCTCGCGCTGTACTACGCCGACCCGGACGCCGTCACCCTCACCGCCGCCTCCCCCACCGTGCTCTACCAGGACCTGTTCACCTCGTTCATCCGGCGCGAGGTGCTCAAGGACGGCCCGGTCGCGGAGAGGACCCTCGACAAGGCGATCCGGGCGAAACTCGACCGGCTCTGCGTGGCCGCCTTCGCCATGTTCAACAGGGGTCGCCAGCACACCACCGAGGCCGAGCTGACCGCCGACCTGGTCGCCCTGCACGGCGCCGGCGCCCTCGACGGCGAAGAGCCGGGCCAGCGCCTGCTCGGCGAGTTCTTCTTCGTCCACACGGCCGAGGCGACGGTGCTGGGAGCGGGCGAGACACGCCGCCGCGAGCGCCGCTCCTACGAATTCCTGCACGCCACCTTCGGCGAGTTCCTGATCGCCTACAAGATCTTGGACGAACTCCGGGCGGCCGCGGCGAGGGCCTACACCGACCGGTACGAGAGCAAACCCGACGACGGCCGGCTGGCAGCCCTGCTCTCCCATCAGCCGCTGGCCGGGCGCGCGACGACGCTGGTCTTCGTCAGGTCGCTCTTCACGAAACTGGAGCAGGCCGAACGCGACGACATCATCCGTGTTCTCGCATTCGTCAGCGAGACCTATCGCACCCGGCAGGCTCCCGGTCTCGTCCACGCCTACCAGCCGACGCCTCCCGACGCGGTACGCAGACTCGCCTGCTACTCCGCCAACGTCACCGTGCTGCGGCTGTTCACCTCGTCCGGCGCCATCGCCGTCGGCGACGAGAACGAGTGGGCGTCGACGATGAACCTGTGGAAGTCCGGACTTCGCCTCGACGGCTGGCTCGCCATGTTGTCGACGCTGAGCCGGGACGGCGGCGATCTGACCTACCCCGGGGCTTCGGCGACCCCGGAGACCGCCGATTACTGGCAGGCCGCCTTGTCGGACGACCTCGTGGCTCAGGTGAGGAACGCGGTCGGGCTGGCCGTGAACGACGGTATCCTCCTCGATGACGGCCGCATCCCCGGGCTGCACGTGCTGACCGGCCTGACCAGCGTCATCGTCGGCCGCAACATCAGCCGGGTGAAGATGAGGCTGCCCCTCGAGATCAGCCCCGCCCTGGCCGACGCCATCGCCGGCAGCATCGAGGAACTGCTGATCCTGATGCAGCCGAACGAAACGGACGCCCACGACCTGCTGCGTCCGGCCATCGGACTCGGAAAGCTCGGCGAGATCGATCCCACCGTGCTCCTCCTCACCGTCTGCCAGGCTCCCGCTCTGCTGGAGGAGGTCGCGCAACTCCGGGACCCGGACCTGTACCGCCGGGTCAAGCTCGCGCCGTTGCTGGGCCGATGCTTCGGTCCAGCCGACCATCCCGAACTGCGTGAGTTGATGGAGATCTTGGAAAGTCTCCATCCGGACGAGGCGGCCGTCGCGCGGGCCCTGCCGGACGAAGCGGTCACCGCCATCACCGAACTCGTGGCCACCTTCGGTGAGGTCGGCGCGAACCCTCTTCGCCTCAGCGTGATCGAATCCTGGGAGAAGTGGCTGAGAGAGCTGGCTCAGAACCGGTAGGAGCGGGAGTTCGGGGAGCCCGACGGCAGGCCGAACAGGTCGGACAGCCCGGTCACCCGCAGCTGACGATGAACGAACTCGCTGGGATTGCGGAGACGCACCCGGCCGCCCACGTCGCGCGCCGCCTCGTGGGCCGCGACCAGGGCGCCGATGCCCATCGAGTCCATGAAGGTCACGAAGGTCAGGTCGACGACCAGGACCCGGGGACGGCCGCGGGCGAGGGAGGTCAGCAGCTCGGCCCGGACCGAGGAGACGGTGGCGGCGTCCAGGGTGCCCCGGAGCTCGACGACGATAGCGCCGTCCGCCTGCCGCCGTGTCGTCATCACGGCCTCGCCCATTACGCCCTCCGAGCCGGGAATACACCCTTTTGACCCACGGTACCGCCCGGAAGCAGGCTGCCGTGCGGTAAGGCGATCACGGCGCACAACGCGTACGCCAAGCACCACGAAGATTGCCGCGCGCAACTCGGCTGACCGTTTTCGGCGCATCGCGGGGATCATCTTGCGGCTCTGCGGTGGGTAAGGACACGGTGACAGAAATCGCCGCCGGTCAAAGGAGTCGATATGAAGCCAGGGGTCTTCGCGGTCCGGGACGTGGGATCACTGATCACCGACACCTCCGGGGACGGACAGCTCAAGCGGGCGGTCGGCGCCACGCAGCTGACCGCCATGGGGGTCGGCGCGATCATCGGCACCGGCATCTTCGTGGTCATCGGCGAGGGCGCCGCGCTGGCCGGGCCGGCGGTCATCCTGTCGTTCGTGCTGGCCGCCGTCGCCTGCGCGTTCTCGGCGCTCTCCTACGCCGAGCTGGCGTCGTCGATCCCGGTGTCCGGCAGCGCGTACACCTACGCGTACGCGACGCTCGGCGAACTGGTCGCGTGGATCATCGGCTGGGACCTGATCCTGGAGTACGGCGTCTCGGTCGCGGCGATCGCCGTCGGCTGGGGCGGCAACCTGAACGCGTTCCTGGACGCCGCGTTCGGCTTCGCGCTGCCGGACGCCATCGCGAAGTCGCCGGAGGACGGCGGCGTCTTCAACCTGCCCGCCGTCTTCATCGTCCTGGCCATCACGTTGCTGCTGGTCCGGGGCGTGACCGAGAGCGTACGCGTCAACCTCGTCATGGTCGTCATCAAGCTGGCCGTGCTGATCTTCTTCATCGTGGTGGCGTTCGCGAACTTCAGCACCGGCAACTTCAGCCCGTTCGCCCCGGCCGGTGTGGACGGGGTGACGGCGGCCGCGGCGATCATCTTCTTCGCCTATATCGGCTTCGACGCGGTCTCCACGGGTAGCGAGGAGGCCCGCAACCCGGCGAAGGACCTGCCGCTCGCCATCCTCGGTTCGCTGATCATCTGCACGATCTTCTATGTGCTGACCGTGGCCGGCGCGATCGGCATCGCCACCCCGGAGCAGCTGTCCGGCAGCGACGCGCCTCTCGCCGCGGCATTGGACGAGGGCGCCGGCATGAGCTGGGCCGCCGCGATCCTCGCCCTCGGCGCGGTCGTCGCGATCACCAGCGTGGTCCTGGTGATCTTCTACGGTCAGACGCGGATCTTCTTCGCCATGTGCCGGGACGGCCTGCTCCCCCGCCGCCTTGCCAAGGTCAACCAGCGCTTCGGTACGCCGGCCCGCCTGACCATCGGACTCGGCGTCCTGATCTCGATCCTGGCGGCTCTCGTCCCTCTGGGCACCATCGTCGAGCTGGTCAACATCGGCACCCTGTTCGCGTTCGTCCTGGTCAACATCGGTGTGATCGTGCTCCGCCGGACCAAGCCGGACATGCCCCGGCCCTACCGCGTGCCGTGGTCGCCGGTGCTGCCGCTGATCGGTGTCGCGTTCGCCGTCTACCTGATGTCCGACCTGCCGCTGGACACCTGGATCCGGTTCGTCGCCTGGCTCGCGATCGGTCTGCTGATCTACGCCTTCTACGGCTACCGCAACTCCCGCCTGCGCCAGACCGCGTCGTCGCCCGCGAGCCCGATGGAGCGCCCGGAGACCCGCAGCGACGAGGAGCAGCCGTGACCACCGCGGCCGGGCACACCGGACCGGTGATCGTCGGCGTCGACGGCGGCGCCGCCTCGGCCGACGCCCTCGCGCTGGCCCACTGGGCGGCCACCACGCTGGAGACGACGCTGGTCGTGGCGGTCGTCCATCCCGCGCCGTCGGCACTCGGCTCCGGCCGCGTCGACGCCGAGTGGATCGCCGACCGCCGCGCCAAGGCCGAAGAGGTGCTGGCCGGCGCCCGGACGACGTTGAGCGACCTGACCACGAGCCCGGAAGGAGAGGGAAGCGGCGTCGAATACCGGGTGCTCGCGTCCAGCTCGGCGGCTCACGGGCTGCACGACCTGGCCGAGCAGCGGCAGGCAGCGCTCCTCGTCGTCGGCTCCGGATCGGCCGCGCCCGCTTCCCGGCTGATGCCCGGCAGCACCGCCGACCGCCTGCTCGCCGGCAGCGTCTGCCCGGTCGCGGTGGCGCCGTCCGGTATGGCCGATCCACCGGGCACGACCGGGCGGATCGGCGTCGCCTACGTGGACACCCCGGACGGCCGGGCCGCGCTGGCGTCGGCGGCCCGGCTGGCACGGCGCACCGGCACCTCGTTGCTGCTGGTCACCGTGGTGGCGCGCGGGGACGCCGCGCTGCCGTTCATGCTGGGAGCCGATGCCGAACGGGCGTTTCTCGACACGGCGCGGGAGACGTACGAGGAAGCTCTGCGAAAAGCCGCCGAAGCCGTCCCCGATGTGGTCGTCGAGTGGGAGTTGCGGGCCGGCGACGTTGTCGAGACCTTGGCGGAGCTGAGCGAGGTGGACGTGTTGTTCTGCGGTTCCCGAGGATATGGACCGGCACGTCGCGTGCTGCTCGGCGGCGTCTCGGCGCGCTTGCTGCGGCGAGCCCGCCGCCCGCTGGTGGTGGTCCCGCGAGCATGAGGAACCCGGCAGCCTAGCGGCGGTGGCGGCCCACCCGGTCGCCACCCGCGTGGGCGGATTCCCGGGCGAGAGGAGCCGGCGTGGTCGCCTCCGCCGCGGCCTGCGTGTCCCAGGCGGAGACCGCGGCCGGCCGTTCCGGCTCCAGGCCGAGGTCGGCGAGGGGAACGTAGACCCGCGCGTCCACCGCCTCGGCCAGCAACAAGGCCGCGACCAGGGCTGTCGGCCGGTCCTCCGGTTCCCGGGAGAGGCAGCGCGAGCAGAGGTCGAGCACCTCGGGCGGCAGGCCTTCCACGTGCGGGAGTGGCCGCGGGTCCTCGAAGCGCTGTGCCATCACCATCTCGGTGTGCGTGCGGGCCTTCCACGGCAGCTTCCCGGACAGGCTGTGGTAGAGCAGGGTGCCGAGGCCGAACATGTCGGACGCGGGTGTCGCGGGTGTGCCGTCGAAGCGTTCCGGGGCGATGTAGGCGGGCGTGCCCATGACCGGCCCCTCCGGGTCCGGGTCGGGCGAGCCGATCGCCGCGGCGATGCCGAAGTCGAGGACCTTGGCGCCGGCCGGGGTGAGCATGATGTTCGCGGGCTTGATGTCGCGGTGCACCACCTGCTGGGCGTGCGCGGCCGCGAGCGCGGCGGCCACCTCGGCACAGATCCGCACGCTGATCCGCCAGTCGAGCCGGCCGGCGGCGAGGTGGGCGCTGAGCGTCTGACCGTCGACGAGTTCCATCACGATGTACGGGACGTCGCGCTCACCGGACGGCGAGGTCCCGAAGTCGTGCACCGCTGCGACGTTCGGGTGCGCGAGCCGGGCCGCCGCGCGGGCCTCGGTCCGGACCAGGTCGACGCCGATCGGGCCGAGCGTGCCCTCCACCGCGGGCGCCATGATCTTGACGGCGACCGGCCGGTCGAGCACCTCGTCGTGTCCGCGCCACACCTCCGACATGCCGCCGAGTCCGATGCGGTTCACCAGTCGATACCGCCCGGCCAGCGTGCGCATCGTCCCTCCTCAGAGCCACTGCGAGCACCCCACCCGCGTGGAGCCGGACTTACCCAGGCGGTCAACGGACAAACCGCGCCGCGAGGCAGGACACATCCGATCGTGTCCGAAAACAGAAATGGCGGAGCCCCACCTTGTGAGTGCGGCTCCGCCATCGGACAGTGCGGCCGTTTTCCGGTGCACCTGACGTCCTGGAGAACGTTAGGGCACCTCGGATTCATCCACCACTCCGGCCCCACCCAGCGTGATCATGCTCTCAGCATGTGACACGTCAGAACCGGTCGAATCGGTTGTTACGGGCAACCTTCCGTCACCCTGAGCGATGGTTCAGGCGATCTCGGTACGGAGATCGTGCGCGCCGTCCTCGCGGGTGGCCTCGTAGTAGATCCGGTGGCCGCCGTCCGGCAGCTCGACCAGGCTCAGATAGCGCAGTCCGTGCGGCTCGTGCGGGCTGCCGACCGGCTCGCGGTCCTCGGCGGTGAGCGGGCCGAAGGAGCCGTCCGGCAGGCGGGCGCCGCGGGCCACGCCGGTCCGCTCCTCCCAGTTCTCACCGGCGGTGGCACGGCCGTCGTACGACGCGGTGATCCGGTCGCCCTCGACCAGGACCGAGGTGACCCGGACACCGCGGGCGTCCCACTCCCCGCCCCGCCCGGCCAGCGCGGTGCCCCGCCAGGTCCAGTGCACGCCGTCCGGGCTGGTCGCGTACTCGGTGGTCATCCGGTCGGCGTCGTCCCACGATTCCAGGGGATGCACCGACGCCCAGAGGTGCCAGCCGTTCTCGTCGTGGTGCAGCACCGGGTCCTTGACGCCGTGCCGCTCGTCGCCGGCGAGCACCGTGCGCGGCGTCGCGGTGGCGAGACCCTCGGGGGTGTCCGCTTCGAGCAGGTCGACCCGCCAGTGCTTGGTGCCCGGCGTGGCGGCGCTGACGTAGAGCCGCCAGCGGCCGTCGGGGGTGCGGGTCAGCGCCGGGCGTTCGAGCGACTCGGCACCGAAGCCGTCCTTGCCGATCTCGGCGACGACCTCGAAGGTGAGGCCGTCGGCCGAGCGGGCCACCACGTTGGCGATGCCCCGGCCCGCGCCGATCGGCAGGCGCAGGCGGTAGGCGAGGTAGATGAAACCGTCCGCCCGGATCGTGCTGGGCGCGCCCGACCAGGCGCCCGGTTCGGTGCCCGGTGGTTCCACCACCACGGTGGAGTCCTCCCAGCGCGGCAGTGGCAGGGCCGTGATTCCGATGGTCAAGGCGGCTCTCCTGGGTTGCGGCGACGGAACCCGTCAAGTTTGCATCATCTATGGGGAAGGTGGGGTTTAGGTGACCGGATCAGCGGGCCCGGGCGTGTCGGTCGAGACTGAGCCAGTCGTCGTACCGCTCGCCGGTCACCTCCTGGAGCAGGGCGATGTCGTCGGCGAAGTATGGCAGCAGTTCGGCCCGTTCCTCCGGTGTGGTCACCGGCCGGTTGCCCTTCTTGCGGTGCAGCAGAGTGAGCAGCGGGCCACGAGCGGCCAGGCGCAGCGGCACCGGGAAGTGATGGCCCCAGTCGCCGCCCGAGCGCAGCAGGCCGCGCAGCGCCCGGTTGACCGCGGTGTCCTCGACGTAGTGCCGGTTCACGTTCTCCTTCGGGATCGACGTGAGCACGCCGGTGCGCACGCCGAGGAAGGCGCAGACCTTGTCGAGGGTGCGGGCCGGGTCGTCCTTGAGCTCGCGGTAGCGCAGCAGCAGCACCTGGTCGCGGTCGAAGTGCTGGTAGAGGTGTTGCAGCTGCTCGCCGTACCTGCCGAGGCTGATGTAGTGCCAGAAGTCGGCCCACTGCGCGGCCTTGCGATCCTCCTCGGCGTGGCACGCCTCGAGGAACGCCGCCTTCTCCTCCAGCCCGGCCACCCAGAGGTGGGTCCAGTTGGAGTGCGCCCGGTCCACGGGATCACGCAGCAGGAAGATCAGCTTGACGTCCGGGATGAGCTTGGCGATCCGCTCGTGGGCGCTCCGGTCGTACAGATAGAAGGGCGTGGCCTCACCGCGCAGCGTGCCCACCGGGGCCGGCTCGAACAGAGCCTCGTAGTCGTCGCGGCGCCAGACGTGCTCCTGGTAGGTCTGCACGTCGCCGGGCCCGCCGACGGTCGGTGGCGGGCCGTCGGAGAGGAAGAACTTCGGTTCCTTCACCGCGGGCAGGAACAGCCCCGGATGACGCACCAGCGCGGCATGCAGGGCCGTGGTGCCGGCTTTCGGTACGCCGGCGATCAGGAAGTCGGGAAGTGCCATCAGGCCCCCTCGGCTCGCTTCTGCTAAATGAGGGTAAGCCTACAGATCCACTAGGATTTAGCATCCCGTGTGGCGCACGTCACGCCCACCGGCGCCACCACCGATCGCGCCGCCGGAAGCGCGGGCAGTCACACAACGCGCACTCGGTGCCGGCCCGGTGATGCTCATGTGCCCGCCGCGGGTGGTCACAGACGCAGCCGTCGCTCATCCGGCGAGTGTCCCACACCTCTGGCCTAAAACCATTACACCGAGTAATCTTCGCCTTCCCCCGGCACGCCGAGCAGCGAAGACATCGTCACAATTTGCTGACTCAGGGTAATGAGTGAACTTTTGTTCGCCCGTGGACGTACCGGAGAACGACAGGGAAAACTGCTCTACCCCGGGAGCGCGCCATGTTCCGCCTCATCCAATTGCACACCGAGGACGGTGTGCCCCGCATCGGCGTCGATCCAGACGGATACGTCAGCGCCCGTGCCGCCCTGGCCCACTACCGCACGACCGCCGCCTCCTACTTCGCGGTCGGCCGTTTCGACCACGAAGGCACCCTCACCGAGGTGATCCTCGACCCGATCTGCGGACTCGACGGCGCCTGCCAGCGTCCCGCCTCGGTGGTGCACGCGAAGACCTTCGAGCGCCTCTGCGAGCGCTGCTCCGCCGGCCTCGACGTGCTCACCGTCCCGCAGCTCGCCCGCCGCCTCGGCATCGCCTGCCGCCTCGCCCCGTCCGTCGCCCGTTTCCGGCAGTCCTCGATCGGCGGGCTGCGCGCCCCGTCCGGCAACCGGATCGCCCGCGAGTTCGCCGACCACGTGCACGACGTGGCCTGGCGGATGCAGGTCTGCTCCGAACTGGCGGAGAGCCGGACCGCGCTGAACGGCCTGCTCATCGGCGTCGGCGCGCTCACCCACCGGCAGGTGCTCGACCTCTTCCCGGCGCTCTGCTCGCTCGGCGAGGAGCTGCCGGCACAGATCCACTCGGACCTGTGCCGGGCCACCGCCCGCCCGCTCTCCCCCGCCGGCGTCGCGGGACTACGCCTCGGGCTCAGCTTCCGATCCTGACCTTCACCACCGAGCCCGTTCCCTGACAGACACCGCAATCACTGATGTACGCGTAACCGTCCCGTATCGCCAGGCCCCCCGGAACGACCAGCCCGCCCTCGGCGACGACGCGATGCGCGCCCTTGCGATCCACCTTGAGCAGGGCGCCGTCGTGTCCGCCCCGCAGCACGTACAGACGGCCGTCCGGCGCCCAGGCCAGATCGATCACGCCGGTGAACCCGGACGCGTAGACCGTCGGCGCCTCGCCCGGCACCACCCGCCAGATCCGCGCCCGGCCACCGGCGTAGTACGCCCCGTCCGGGCCCTGCGCCACCGCACGGATCCCCTCCTGCGCCGGGAAGGCCGCCACCGTCGACGGCCGCCCGCGCGGGGCGACCCTGACCAGGGCGTTCGCGCCCGCGTCCACGACGAGGTGTCCCCGGTCGGTGATGAGCAGCCCCGTCGGGTCGGCGTCCTTCTCATGGGCACCCAGGTCGGCGATGGCGGTCGGCCCGCGCCCCGCCCGGTAGAGCGTGGCGGCGCCGTCCCCGCCCCGGCCGACCGTGTAGTAGAGCCGCCCGTCGGACCCGACCGCGACATCGGACGGGCCGATCGCCCCGGCACCCCGCGGTGACGCCGGCGACGGCGGGCCCGCCGGGATCCGCCACCGGCCGCCGGCCGAGACGACCGTGATCGCCCCGGACCGGCCCGCCTCGGCGACGTAGAGCTCTCCGTGCGGGCCGAACGCGATCCCGCGCGGGCTGTCCAGGCCGGTCACGATCGTCCGGATGGTTGTCGCCGCCCCGGCCGGGACGGCGGTGACGAGGATCGCGGCTGCCCCCACGACAGCCGCGATCACACTCTTCGTGATCATGTAACTCCCCCGTGTGTTCTCCCGCCTATGGTCCGGACCCGCGGGCACGTGGCGCAGTCGTCGATCCGACCCTGATCGGATTACGGTTCCGGCATGACGCTCACCCTCCCGGACCTCGCCGCCCGTGCCGCCGGTCTGGTCCGCGACGGCCGGCGGGCGGTTCTCGGGATCGCCGGGCCACCCGGGGCGGGCAAGACGACCCTCGCCACCTCGATCGTCGCCTCCCTACGCCGTCCGGACTGGGTGGCGCACGTGCCCATGGACGGCTTCCACCTCGCCGACGTGGAGTTGGAGCGACTCGGACTCCGGGATCGCAAGGGAGCTCCGGAGACATTCGATTCCTATGGGTACGCCGCGCTGCTGCGCCGCCTGCTCGAAGACCGGGACCCGGTGGTCTACGCCCCGGGATTCGAACGTGTCCTCGAACAGCCCCTCGCCGGGGTCATCGGAGTGCCGTCGAGCGTCCGGCTGATCGTGACCGAGGGGAACTACCTGCTCGTCGACGATCCGGCGTGGCGGCCGGTCCGGGAACTGCTCACCGAGGTCTGGTACGCCGACCTCGGCCAGGAAGAACGCCTCGAACGGCTGGTCGAGCGGCACGTCCGGTTCGGGAAGAGCAGGGAGGACGCCGTCGCGTGGGCCACCGGCACCGACGAGGCGAACGCCACACTGATCGCCGCCACCCGCGCACGGGCCGATCTGGTGGTGCCTCCCCTCTGACGGTTTTCGTCGTACCCGAGTGGCATGCTTGCGCTCATGTCAGTGGGTGAGGCGGTCGAGAGCGAGCCGAGACGGCGTTCGCCGCGGCGCGCGATCTTCGGTGTGGTGGTCCTGGCGGTCGTGGCGCTGCTGTTCGGCGTGCCGCTGGTGACGCTGGTGTGGTCCGGCAACGACTGGCCGCTCGGTGTGCAGCTCGGCCTGACCGCGGTGTTCGTGCTGGTCGCGCTCTCGTTCCCGGTGCTGATGTTCCGCGGGCACGGCGGCCACAGCGACGCCGCCTCGCGGATCGCCGACACCCTGCTCGGCGTGGTCTGGGTGCTGTTCACGTGGTCGGTGATCGGCCAGATCCTCGCTGTGGCGCTCGGGTTCACGTCGCTCGGCGATCCACTCCGGTCCCGCCTCGTCACCGCTTTCGTCCTGGCCGTCTCGGTGGTGCTGCTGGCCTGGGGTCACTACGAGGCGATGCGCGTCTCCCGGGTGCGCCGGGTCGACGTGACGATCCCCCGGCTCGGTCCCGGGCTCGACGGCCTGCGGGTCGTGCTGATCACCGACACGCACTACGGCCCGATCAACCGCACCCGCTGGTCCCAAGGCGTCACCCGGGTGATCAACTCGCTGGACGCGGACATCGTGGCGCACACCGGCGACATCGCCGACGGCGAGGTCCAGCAGCGTCTCTCGATGGCAGCGCCGCTCGCCGACGTGCGGGCGCGGTTCGCCCGGGTCTACGTGACCGGCAACCACGAATACTTCAGCGGCGCCCTGGGCTGGGTCTCGCACATGACGTCCCTCGGCTGGGACGCCCTGCACAACCGCCACATCGTCGTCACCCGAGGCGGCGACTCCCTGATCGTCGCCGGAGTCGACGACCGCACCGCCGCCGGCTCCGGCCTCCCCGGCCACCACGCCGACCATGCAGCGGCCCTGGCCGGCGCGGACCCCTCCCTGCCGATCCTGCTCCTGGCCCACCAGCCCCACCAGATCGACGGCGCCGTCGCCCACAACGTCGACCTCCAAATCTCCGGCCACACCCACGGCGGCCAGATGTGGCCCTTCCACTACCTGGTCCGCCTCGACCAGCCGGCCCTCCAGGGCCTCTCCCGCCACTCCGCCCGCACCCAGCTCTACACCAGCCGAGGCACCGGTTTCTGGGGTCCCCCTTTCCGAATCTTCGCCCCCAGCGAAATCACACTCCTGACATTGCACGCCCCCAAGCCACAGCCGTAGCCGCAGCCGCAACCGCAGCCGCCGCCCCAACCACCACCGTGACCGTGACCGCCACCGTGGCCCTGGCCGTGACCGCCGCCATGGCCCCCTGACCGCTGCCGCAACCGTGGCCGCCGCCATGGCCCTGACCGCCGCCGCCATGACCCCTGACCGCCGCCACAGCCGTGGTTGCCGCCATGGCCCTGACCGCCGCCATGGCCGTGGTTGCCGCCATGGGCGTGACCACGGCCCCTTGGCCGCCGCGGCGGCCATGGCCCTGACCGCCGCCACTCCCCTGACCGCCGCCACGGCCGTGGTTGCCCCGCCGTGACTGTGGCCGCAGCCGTGACCACCGCCTTGTCCAGCAACAGTTCCATTCGCCACCACGACATCTGAGCCGCCGCGAACAGGGCCGCCTCCAACTCGGACCGCCCCTGGATCTTGGACCATCAGCGCGCTTGAGCCGTGGCAGACCTCGGACCGCCCGCAGACCTTGAACCGCACGCAGACCTTGAACCGCCCGCAGACCTTGGGCCACCGACGAGCCTCGGCCGCGGGCAGGCTCAGAGCAGCCGCAGACCTTGGCGCAGCCGTGGATCTTGGACGGCAACCAGGCTTAGGTGCCCGCCGCCAGGCTTGGACCACATGCAGATCGGCGGTGAGCTCGGGCCGTGGGCGGGCTTGGACTACCCGACGCCCGACCTGCTGTGAGCCTGGCTTGTCACTGCTGTCCGGTCGTCGCTGGCTGCGGAGAGGGCTCGGCGGTCAGGATGGCGCCGGGGTCGAGCCGGAGTTCGTGGCGGGCGGCGCTTCGGGGTTCAGGCTCAGGTTCAGGAGGTCCAGACCGGGCACCGGCTGGAAGCCCGACTTCGTGTAGAGTGCCAACGCCGCCACGTTCTCCGATTCCGTCTGCAGGGACACCCGGAGCGCACCGGCTTCGCGGGCGTCGGCGATCACGTGGTTCACGAGGGCTTGCGCCATGCCTCGGCCACGGTGGGGCGGGGAGACGTACAGGTCGCGGATCGACCACGCCGTGGACAGCATCAGAGAAGCGGGCATGGTCGTCGTCGTGATGAAGCCGCAGAGCCGGGTGGACTCGACCGCTGCGGCGGCCATGAGGGCGCCACGGGACAGCTGGTGGCGCAGCCAGGCGCGGGTCGGGTCGGGCGACGACGGGCGGCCGTAGTGGACTCGGTAGTCGTCGAAGAGGGCGGCCAGCTGGGCGAACGCCGGGTGGGATGCGTCGATGGGCACGATGGTCGTCACGGGTTCAGTGTGGGCCGGGAGCGGAACGCGCAGCTAGATCGGCACGGCGTCGCGTGTCCACTCCGGACAGTAATCTTACCCATAGTCATTACCGGACTTCTCTGTGTACGGTGCTGGTGGGGGCAGTGATCAACCACCGACCTCACACACGGGGAGATTCAGCTTGCGCGACATCCTGATAGTCGGCGCCGGTCAGGCCGGACTTCAACTCTCACTCAGCCTCAAGGCCGCGGGATACCGGGTCACGCTCATGGCGGCGAAGACGCCCGGTGAGATCCGGGACGGGTGGCCGACCTCGACGCAGGCCATGTTCGATCCGGCGCTGGAGACCGAGCGGGCCTACGGCCTCAACCACTACGACCTGGTGGCGCCGCCGATCCGGGGCCTGCACGTGATGCTCGCCGCGCCGCCGGGGAACCTGGCGCTGCAGTTCACCGCGCCGCTCGGCAAGCCGGCGTTCTCCACCGACCAGCGGATCAAGTTCTCCCGATGGCTGACCGACGCCGAGCAGGCCGGGGTGGAGGTGATCTACCAGCCGGTGAGTCCGGCGTACCTGGAGGCGCTGACGAAACAATATGACCTGACCGTCGTCGCGGCCGGCCGCGGCGACCTCGTCGAGCTGTTCGAACGCGATCCGGAACGGTCACCCTATGAGCAGCCGCAGCGCGGTCTGGCGGTCGCGTACGTGCACGGGCTGGCGCCGGACCCGTCCTGGCCGGAACCGCACGTCGAGTTCCACGCGATCCCGGGCCTGGGTGAGCTGTTCGTGATCCCGACGCTCACCCGTACCGGGCCGGCCGACATCCTCTTCTGGGAGGTGCTGCCCGGCGGGCCGCTGGACGTCTTCGGGGAGGACGAGGACCACCTCCAGACCTCGCTCAACCTGATCAAGGAGAACCTGCCCTGGTTCCACGAGCGCTGCGCGGACGTCCGGCTCGCCGATGACAAGGCGACACTTCAAGGGCGATTCACCCCGACGGTACGCAAACCGATCGCGCACCTGACCGGCGGCGGAAAGGCGCTCGGCATCGGCGACATCGTCATCGCGAACGACCCGATCACCGGTCAGGGCGCGAACACCGCGGCGAAGGCGGCACACCACTACCTACGGGCGATCGTGGAGCACGGCGACAAGCCGTTCGACGAGGAGTGGATGACCGCGACGTTCGAGTCGTTCTGGCAGGCGCACGGCCGGGCCGTGACGCTCTGGACGAACGGGATGCTGCAGCCGCTGCCGCCGCACGCCCAGCAGATCCTCGGCGCGGCGAGCGCGAATCCGGCCGTGGCGGCCCGGTTCGCCCACGGGTTCGAGGACCCGAACGACCTGCTTTCCTGGTTCGCCGATCCCGCGGCGGCCGACGCGTACCTGCGGAGCCTTTGAAAGACAGGAACGGGAGACGGATTGGCCGGGAATAAACCGGTTGAGCCGCTTCCCCCGCCCGCGCAGGATGGGGGCACCGCCAACCCCGACTGCCGAGGACCTCTCCATGCGCCTGCTCCGCGACCTGTGGGCCACAAGCCGAAGTCGCACCGCGCTCACCGCGCTCCTGATCCTCGTCGGCGCGACGGGCGGGGCGATCGCGCTCGCCGTCGCCGGCCCGGTGCTGGTGGACCGCTCGTGGCCGCTCTTCACCGTCCTCGTCGTCGCACTCGTCGCCGGCGTGCTCAGCGACGTCTTCGTCGGCCTGGTGGTGGCCCGGCTGACCGCTGACTGGGCGGCCCGCGTCCGCCGCGGGCTCAACCGGGTCGCGTTCGGCCAGGATCTTCCGACGCTGGAGAACACGCCGGTCGGCGAACTGCTCGACCGGATCGACTCGGACGTCTACCAGGTCGGCTCCGAGCTGCGCGGCAGCGGCGTCCGGCTGGCGCAGTCGCTCGCCGTGGCGACCCTGTCGATCGTCACGACGTTCTTCGTCTGGTGGCCGGCGGCGATCGCGATGATCCTGGTGTCGATCCTGCTCTTCACCGTCATGAACAAACCGGTCCAGCGGATCTCCCCACTCCGCATCTCGGAGGAGGAGGCCTGGTCCGATCTGGCGGCGGTCATGGAGGAGGCGATCCACGGTCAGGACGACGTGCGGACGAGCCTGGCCGCGCCCTACGTCCGCCGGCTCTACGCTCTGCGGGCCGCGGAGGTCCTCCGGCGGGGCCGGCTGGTCTGGAGATCGTCCTCGCGGATCACCATGGGAGCGGGTGCCATCACCCGTACATTGATCGCGTTCTTGGTCGTCGCCGGAGCGTGGGCCCTCCAGGCCGGAGGGATCGACGCGGCCCGGCTCACCGCGGTCTGGCTCTTGGCGCTCGGATTCGGCGGCACGCTCGAACACGTCACCCGGATGGTGCCGGAGTTGCAGAACGCGCTCGGCGCCTGGAGCCGGGTGCAGCAGCTCAGCGAGGTCGCGCAGGAGCCGACCGAGGGTGCCGACCCGGTCGACGGCGACATCTCCATCCGGAATCTGACGTTCCGCTACCACCAGGGTGACGAGTCCCGGCTTCCTGTCCTGAGAAACATAGACATCGATTTCAAAAGAGGTCGTTCGTACGCGCTGATCGGCCGCACCGGCTCGGGTAAGTCGACCCTGGCGAAGGTGCTCACCCGTGCCGTGGACGTGCCGCGCGGCACGGTGTTCCTCGGTGGCGTCGACGTGAACGACATCGGCGTGGAGGGTCTGCGCCGGTGGACCGCGATCGTCCCGCAGCGCACCGAGATCCTGGCCGGAACCCTCGCCGAGAACATCGCGCTCTTCGACCAGGAGCTGATCCCGGCCGCGTCCCGGGCGATCGAGGAGCTCGGCCTGACCGCCTGGGTGGCGGGGCTCCCGGACGGCATCGACACCGTGCTCGGCGAGAACGGCTACAAGCTCTCGGCGGGTCAGGAGCAGCTCGTCGCGTTCGCGCGGATCCTGGTCCGCGACCCGCAGGTGGTCATCCTCGACGAGGCGACCGCGCGGATGGACCCGGTCACCGAGGCGTGGGTGCAACGCGCCACCGACCGGCTGCTCCGAGGTCGCATCGGCGTGATCGTGGCGCACCGGCTGTCGAGCGTGCAGCGCTGCGACGAAGTGGTCGTGCTCGCCGACGGTGAGGTCCTCGAGCAGGGGCCGCTGCAGGAGTCGAAGCGGTTCGCCGAGTTGATGGCGAGCAGCAAGCTGGCGGTTCCGGCGGGGAACATCGGAAATGTCGGGCTCGACGAGACCGCCGACTGGGACACCGCCGTTCAGGTCGAGCTCGGCCAGGACGCCCTCGCCGGCCCGCTCCCCAGCGTCGATCCGCCTGAGCTGCCCACGCCCCCGGAAGCCCGGACCATGCGGGAGATCGTGCGGCTCGCGACGAACGACAAGCGGTACGGCCTCGGCGCGGTCAGCCTCTTCGTGCTGCTCGTCCTCTTCGGCCTGGACGGCGCGATCCTGCCGCTGCTCTGGGCGGACGTGGTCGACGGCCAGGGCAGCCCGGTCGTGCCGGCGCTCGGCATCGCGGCGGCGCTGCTCGCGCTGATCCCGACGCTGTACTTCACCGGCGCGTGGTTCCCGGAGTGGTGGGTCCGGCAGATGCTGCGGATCAGCCTGCGCCTGGTGCACGGGCAGATCGGGCCGCGCCGGGTCAGCAAGCACACGCCGGCCGAGGTCGTCGCGCACGGCGGCGACACCGAGCGGGTCGTGATGCTCGCCGACAACCTGATCGACAACGGCGTCGCGGTGATCACCGTGGTCGCGATGACGCTGACGTCGCAGTCGCTGGTGCCGGCCGGGTTGTTCGTCGGCACGATGGTGCTGTCCGGGCTGGCCGCGACCCTGTTCGGGCCCCGGCTGGAGCGTGCGGCCCGGCGTACCGTGGCGGCCCGCGCGGCGTTCGCGACCTCGCTGGTCTCGTCGCTGTCGGCGGCGCGCACGGTGAAACTGGCCGGCGCGACCGACCCGGTGCTGGCGCATCTCGCCCGGCTCGACGCCACCCGCAGCGAACTGCAGCGGCGGGAGATCGCGATCCAGGTGTGGGCGCGGTCGACCCCGTCGATCGCGAGCGGGCTGCTGCCGATCGCGGCGTGGTACCTCTACCTGAACAACCAGCTCAGCCCGGCCGCCACCCTCATCGCGGTGGCGACGCTCGGCTCGGCCCGGTGGTTCGCGTGGACGATCGCGTCGCTGGTCTCGCACTTCCCGTCGGCACGGGTGTGGACCCGCCGCACGGTGGCCATGACCGGTGTCACCGACTACACGTCGGCGATCCCGGGCGTGGACATCTCGGCCGGGACGGCGCCCGCTCCGGCCACGGCGCCGCGCAACCCGCTGCGCGAGCTCTCACTGCATCACTTCAGCGCGGTGCACGAGAACGGCGCGCTCGGCGTACGGGACATCGACCTCACCGTCGGACGCGGGGAGCTCGTGCTGGTCGTGGGGCCTGTCGGTTCCGGCAAGTCGTCGCTGCTCCGGGCGCTCGCCGGCATCGTGCATCACACCGGTGAGCTGCGCTGGAACGACGAGCCGGTCCGCGAGCCGGAGATGTTCCTGCGGCCGAACCAGGTCGGCTACGTCGCCCAGCTGCCCCGGGTGCTCTCCGGGACGGTCGCCGACAACATCCAGCTCGGTCACGAGGTCGACGCCGCCGACGCGGTGTCGGTGGCCCAGCTGGAACACGACCTCACCGCGTCCGGTGGCGGCCTCCAGCTGCTCATCGGGCACAAGGGCACCCGGCTCTCCGGTGGTCAGCTGCAGCGGCTGGCCCTGGCCCGGGCGCTGGCGCCGCGCACCGAGCTGCTGATCGCCGACGACGTCTCGTCCGCCCTGGACGTGACGACGGAGCTGGAGCTGTGGCGGGCCCTGCGCTCGCACGGCGTGACGGTGGTCGGCTCGACGTCGAAGCGGGCCGCGCTGGCCCAGGCCGATCGGGTGGTCGTGCTGATCGGCGGCCAGGCGGAGGCGCAGGGCAGCTGGCGGGAGCTGGAACGCGAGTGGGGCCACCTGGCCGGCTGAGTCAGCGGGCCGGCTGACTCAGCGGGTCGTGCTGATCTGCGCCTTCAGCTGGGCCACGACGCTGGTGACGGTGTCGGCCGGGATGGCGAATCCCAGGCCGACACTGCCGGTGCTGTCGCCGGAGGTGGCGATCGCGACGTTGATGCCGACGAGGTGCCCGGACATGTCGACGAGCGCGCCACCCGAGTTGCCCTGGTTGATCGCGGCGTCGGTCTGCAGCAGGCCGCTCAGTTGCTCGTCCCCGGTGTCCAGGCTGCGGTCCAGGGCGGACACGATGCCCGAGGTGACGGTGCCCTCCAGACCGAGGGGCGCGCCGAACGCCAGCACCGTGTCGCCGACCGCGACGGTGTCGTCGGTGGCGAACGTGACCGGGGTCAGGCCGGACAGCCCGGTCGCCTGAACCAGCGCCAGGTCGTGGGTGGCGTCGGCGGCGACCACGGTGGCCGGGACGGTCTGCCCGGTGGACAGCCGCACGCTCACCGTGCCGTCCGACTCGATCACGTGGTTGTTCGTGAGGATCAGGCCGTCGGAGCTGAGCACCACCCCGGAGCCGAGCGACGACGACCGCGCGCTGTCGACCAGGACCGTCACGACGCTCGGCTGGACCTGCGCCACGATCGGCGCCAGATCGGTGCCCTCGGTGACCACGGCGGCCTGGGTGCCGGCCGTGGCGCCGGCGGTCGCGACGGAGGTGTTCGCGAGGTGCTCCTCCATGAAGTACGCCCCGGCGCTGCCGCCGCCGGCCACCAGCACCAGAACCGCGGCCCCACCGGCCACCCGCTTCTTCCACCGCGGGTCCCGCGGCGGCTTCATCATCACCGGGGCGATGTGCGTCGGCGGGATGTCGTTCGTGGCGGGGCGCGTCAGCAAGTCGGTCATGAGAACGACGATGCGCCGCCACATTGTCGTCCGGCGGTGAGCGCTCTGTGACTTCGCTGTGTGCGCTGCGTCCCCACCACGTCGCCCGACCGGGTAGCCGGAATGCGAACGCGGTCGCCCGTCCGGGTGGGACCTGCCGACCGTCCGGACAGAATCGGCGCGCCGCCGCGGACGCGCGCGCCTGACCTCTAAGGTTCCCCGCGTGTCCCCCACGAACACCACGCGAACGGTGGTCGAACGCCGCCCCTTCGGCCCGACCATCAGCGAGCCGGCAGCGGCTCTGCGTACAGCGCTCCCCCAGCTTCCTCCCCGCTTCTCCACAACCGACGAGCCCGAGCCCGAACCCGCCGGCGAACCCGTCCCCGAGCCCGCGGTGAGCGGCCGTTCATTCCTCCCCGACCTGCCGCGCGTCCCGGTCCCGGGAAAGCGGTGAAGCGGCTCTGCCTGCCCCTCGTCCTCGCCGCCGCGACGATGCCGCTGATCGCCGGGTGCGGTACCGATGCTTCCCCGCCCGAATGGCGAGCCGCGCCGGCGTCGCCTCTCCCCGCAGCGACCACCGAGCAGCCGTCCCCTGATCCGTCGCCGTCCGCATCCGCGTCTGCGTCCGCGTCTGCGTCCGCACAGCCTGTCCAGTCGGCGAGCACTCCGGGATGGCCTTCTCCGGCCGCCGCTTCCGCGCCGTCGGCCGGTTTCCTCGCGGCGGTTCGCGGGCGGCTGCCCGAGATGACGCTCGACATGCGACCTGAGGAGATCACCGACCTGGGTGATCAAGCATGTGCGGGACTCGCCGCCGGCCAGCGGCGGGTCGCGGTGGCGAAGAGCCTTGCGGGGTACGGCCTGAGCACCGCTGACGCGGCCGCCGTCGTCTCCTTGGCCCGCTCCCACCTCTGCCGGTCCTGATCCGCGCGCCCCGGTCGATGTGCCGGTCGAGCAGACCTCCGGCATCGGCCGAAAGTGGTAGACGGCCACAGGATTCGGAGACTTCGGTCCGATGTCGTGCACAGCCTTTCCCGCGACGCTTGATGCATCAGCGCAGAAGGGGAGGCACACATGTCCGCACGAGGAATGCTCACCGTTGTCGGCACCGCCGTCGGCGGCTTGATCGGCTGGGGCGGCCGGACCCCGCCGGCCGATCCGGCGACGCTGCGGGAGTTGTTCACCGACATGGGCGTGACGATCGGGCCCGACGACGCCGAACTGGCCGAAGCGGTCCGGTATTTTCAGCGGCGGACCGGTCTGGAGGCCGACGGCGAGGCCGGACCGGCGACCGTGCACCTGATGGCCCGCTATGCGGCCGAGGCGCGGGAGTCGCACATGATGGAGGCGGCTTGACCCCGTGCGGGTGATTACGGGCGGGCCCTGCCGCCGATAGCCTCGGAAGTCGATGACGGACGAGATCCTCACGTACTACGACGACGCCACCGGGGAACGCTTCGGGTTGACCGCGCCCGAGCTGGGTGACTGGGTCGCCGCCACCGCTGCCCTGCTCACCCGGGAGTGCGGGCTGCGCCGGGGCAGCCGCGCGGGCGTGCTGCTGCCGCCGCACTGGCAGACCGCGGCCGTGCTGCTCGGCGCGTGGGCGGCCGGGATCGAGGTGTCGTTCCGTGGCTGGGCGACCGCCGGGCTGGCGCCGGATCACGGCCCGGCGCTGGATGTGACGTTCGTGGAGCGGCGGCGGGTCGGCAGCTGGCTGGAGGAGATCCCACCGGCGGTGCACCAGTTCGTGCTCGGGCTGGCGCCCTCCGGCGCGCCGATGCCGGACGTCCCGTTCGGCTACCGCGACTTCCCGTCAGCAGCCCGCGCTCATCGGGGAGCACCCCCACCGCGATCAACCGCCGCCGAAGGTGAGATCGCCACCGTGGACGGCACGACGTTCGGGGAATACGGCGCAGTAGCCGCCGAAGTGGCCCGAGCACGCGGCATCACAGCCGGCGACCGAGTCCTGATCGAGACCTCAGCAGTCGAGGACCCCCTGATCTGGCTGATGTCGCCACTGACGGCCGGGGCGTCCATAGTCCTCTGCGCCAACCTGGATCCGACCCACCTGAGCACCCGAATCCGAGCCGAACACGTATCCCGCCTCCTCTGACCCACCCGACGCCCCAGCTCGCTGCCCGGCCTTCGCAGCTCCGCCTTGGTAGCCCCGCCTTTCGCAGCCTCGCCTTTCGCAGCCTCGCCTTTCGCAGCCCCGCCTTTCGCAGCCCCGCCTTTCGCAGCCCCGCCTTTCGCAGCCCCCGCCGTTGGCAGCCCCGCCTTTCGCAGCCTCGCCTCACGGCCAACCTCCCAGGCCCCTCGCTGGCCCTCACCTCGCGGCCAACCTCCCAGACCCCTCGCTGGCCTCACCCCACGGCCAACCTCCCAGACCCCTCGCTGGCCTCACCTCGCGGGAGATCTTGAGCGTTTCACCAGGGACTGTCAAGAAAACGGTGTAACTCGATCTTGTTGAGGGTTAGTTGCGGCCTGCGGTGAGCCGTCCTTCGAAGGCGAGGTCGAAGGCGTTGAGGGCGGGTTTCCAGCGGATGGTCCAGCGGCGGCGGCCAGCGCCGGTCGGGTCCAGGGCCATCACGGCCAGGTAGACGCATTTCAGGGCGGCCTGCTCGTTCGGGAAGTGCCCGCGGGCCCGGACGGCGCGGCGGATGCGGGCGTTCACGCTCTCGATCGCGTTGGTGGAGCAGACGACCTTACGGATTTCGGCGTCGAACGCGAGGAACGGCACGAACTCGGCCCAGGCGTTCTCCCAGAGCCGGACGATCGCCGGATATCGCTCGCCCCAGGCCTCAGCGAACTCCAGGAAGCGCTGCTCGGCAGCCTGCTCGGTCGGTGCGGTGTAGACCGGCTTGAGTGCCTTGGCGATGGCGTCGTAGTGCTGGCGGCCGGCGTATTTGAACGAGTTGCGCAGCAGGTGCACCACGCAGGTCTGGACCACGGTCTTCGGCCAGACGGTGTTGATCGCGTCAGGCAGCCCGGTCAGGCCGTCGCAGACGGCCATCAGCACGTCCTCGACACCACGGTTCTTGAGCTCGGTGCACACGCTGAACCAGAACTTGGCGCCTTCGCCGCCGTCGCCAGCCCAGAGCCCGAGGATGTCGCGGGTGCCCTCGGCGGTGACCGCGAGGGCGACGTAGATGGGCCGGTTGGCGACTTTGCCGTCGCGGATCTTGACGTTGATCGCGTCCAGGAAGATCACCGGATAGACCCTGTCGAGGGGCCGGTTCTGCCACTCGGCCATGCCGTCGATGACCTTATCGGTGATCGTGGAGATCGTCTGGCGCGAGACGTCGGCGCCATAGACCTCGGCCAGGTGAGCGCTGATCTCCCCGGTGGTCAGGCCTTTCGCCGACAGCGACAGGACCATGTCCTCGACACCAGTCAGCCGACGTTGCCGCTTCTTGACGATCTGCGGCTCGAACGAGGCGTCGCGATCGCGCGGCACGGTGATCTCGACCGGGCCGACATCGGTCAGCACGGTCTTGGCCCGGGTCCCGTTACGGGAGTTGCCGCCGTCTTTGCCGGCCGGGTCGTGTTTCTCATAGCCGAGGTGATCGGTGATCTCACCATCGAGGGCGGCTTCGATCACTCGCTTGGTCAACTGCTGCAGCAGACCGCCTTCGCCGGTCAGTTGCAGGCCCGCTGCGCGGGCCTGCTCGACCAGCTGGCCGACTAGCTCGGCATCCACGCCTTCCGGGGTGGTTGCCGGATCCTTCTTCTTGGCCACCGCCGAAGTATCCACGGTGGCATCGATCGTCACGGTCATCTGGTGTCTCCTTGATCAGGAGTTACACCGTTTTTCTTACAGTCCCTTTCACCACCGGATTGGGTGGTGAAACGCTCAAGATCTCGGAAAGGAGCTGGCGTTTCCAAGATCGGCGGCAGCGGGACAACGACTGGAAGGCGGCGACAGCGGGAACGGGCCGACAGCCGGAGGCAGCGGGAACGGGCCGGCAACCGGGAGGCATCGTGCACGGGCCAACAGCTGGAGACGGCGAGAACGGGCCGACAACCGGGAGGCAGCGGGAACGGGCCGACAACCGGAGACGGCGAGAACGGGCCAACAACCTGAAGGTAGCGAGCACGGGCCAACAGCTGGAGACGGCGAGCACGAGCCAACAACCGGAGACGGCGAGCACGGGCCAACAACCGGGAGGCGGCGGGAGCGGGGTGGCGGGTGGAGGGCTGACCGGGATGGTTAAGGTCGGGGAGTGCCGATTTACGCCGGGGCCGATGGAGCGCCACTGCACTATGACGACACCGATTCCGGCTCGGCTGAGGCGCCGCTGATCGTGCTGGCGGGAGGTGCGGCCCGGCACCCCGCGTACCTGGGTGATCTGGGTGGGCTCGGGGCGAGCCGCAGGCTGGTCGTTCCTCATCTGCGCGGCGTGGGTGAGTCCGCGGCCGGGCGGGCCAAGGCCGGGTCCTACTGGCGGCAGGCCTCCGACCTCGAAGGACTGCGCTCGCACCTGGGGCTGGAACGGATCGCCCTGGCCGGGCATTCGGCGGGGACGAGGTTGGCCACCGCCTATGCCGCGCAGTTCCCCGATCGGCTGGAACGGCTCGTTCTGATCACGCCGCCGGCCACTCACCTGGTCGCCGTCGCGCCAGACGCCGCTGAGCTGATCGCGCGCCGGACGGGTGAGCCGGCCTTCGACGCGGCGGTGGCGGCGTCGAGGCGCGGGCCGGATCTCAGCAGTGAGGACGCCTTCAACAGCTGGCATCTGACGTGTGCGCCGCTCGGGTACGCCGCCTGGACCGCCAAGGAGCAACAGCACGCCACCATCGGCCGCTGGTCACTGCCCGCTGTGCAGGCATATTTCAGTGTAAATCCCCCGGAGGACTTCGCCGAGCGCCTCGGCAAGGTCACCACACCGGTCCGGGTGATCGCCGGCGCCGAGGACTGCCTCACCGGACTCGCGCCCGTCGTGGCCCTCGCCGACGTCTTCCCGAACGGCGACGTCACCGTGATCGAGGACTGCGGCCACTACCCCTGGGTGGAGAAGCCGGCCGCGTTCCTCAAAGCCGCGACCGACTGAGAAGCCACGGCCAACCGAGAAACCACGGCCAACCGAGAAACCACGGCCAACCGAGAAACCACGGCCAACCGAGAAACCACGGCCAACCGAGAAACCACGGCCAACCGAGAAACCACGGCCAACCGAGAAACCACGGCCGACGGAAAAGCCACGGCCAACCGAAACGCCACGAATCACTGATCGAAATCGACCACAACCTTAGCGGAAAGCGCCCGCGCCTGGCAGGTCAGCACGAACCCGGCCTCCACCTCGGCGGGCTCCAGCGCGAAGTTGCGCCGCATCTCCACCTCCCCGTCGACGACCCGGGCGCGGCAGGTGCCGCACACCCCGCCCTTGCAGGCGAACGGCAGATCGGGACGGGCCGGCTGGGCCCCGTCGAGCAGTGCCACGCCGTCCGGGACGTCGATCGTGGTGGAGCGGCCGTCGAGGACCACTGTCACTTCGCTGCGAGGACCGTCCGGGGCCGACTCGGCACGGACCGGCGACGGCGGCGCCTCGTCGACCCAGAACAGCTCACGGTGGATCCGGGACGGCGCTACTCCGGCCTCGCCGAGCATGGCCGTCGCGTCGGTGACCATCCCGAACGGCCCGCACAGCCACCAGTGATCGATCGCGGACACGTCGACGAGCAGGGGGAGCAGCGCCCGCAGCCGTTCGCCGTCCAGCCGTCCGGTGAACAGTTCCACTTCACGGTTCTCCCGCGACAGCACGTGCACCACTTGAAGCCGGTCCGGATAGGCGTCCTTCAGGTCGGCGAGCTCCTCCGCGAACATCACCGTGTCCGTCCGGCGATTGCCGTAGAGCACCACCACGTCGGTACGCGGATCGCGCAGCAGCGAGGCGGCGATCGACAGCACCGGAGTGATCCCGGAACCGGCCGCGATCAGCACGTGCCGCCCACCGCCCGTCAGGTCAGGCGTGAACGTCCCGGCCGGCGGCGCCACCTCGACCAGGTCACCGGCCCGCAGCTCATGCACGATCCAGCTGGAGATCGCGCCACCGGGGACCTCGCGGACCCCGATCCGTGGCGCCGCCCCGGCCGGCGAGCAGATCGAATAGGTCCGCCGCTCGTCGAGGCCGCCGCGCCGGACGGTCAGCGACTGGCCGGGCCGGAACGAGAAACGGTCCGCCAGCGGCGACGGCACCTCGAACGTGACGGCGACAGCGTCCGCGCAGAGGCGATCGATCGCGGCCACCCGCAGCGCGTGGAAGTCGACCACCCTCAGATCTCCTTCATGTGCTCGAACGGCTCTCGGCAGGCCGGGCAGCGCCGCAGGTCCCGGCACGCGGTGGCGCCGAAGGCGGTCACCGTCTCGGTGTCCGCGTGCCCGCATCGGGGGCAGGCGACGGCGGCCGGGCGGGTGGTCAGGGCCAGCGGGACGGGTCCGGCGGCGCGCCGGGGCGCGGGTCCGGGCGGGGCGATGCCCGCCTCGGCGAGCTTGCGCCTGCCGGTTTCGCTGATCCAGTCGGTGGTCCAGGCCGGGGCGATGACGGTACGGACGTCCACCCGTGCGAATCCCGCTCGCAGCAAGGAGCCTCTGATGTCGGATCGGATGCTGTCCATGGCCGGGCATCCCGAGTAGGTGGGCGTGACGGTGACGACGACACTCGCCCCCTCCTCCCGCACATCCCGCACCACGCCCAGCTCAGCGAGCGTGATCATGGGCAATTCGGGATCGACGACGGACGCCACCACCTGCGCTGCTTTCACCACACACCGCCCGGTACGGCGTGAGCCACGCTTCGCATCTCCCGCAGGATCGAGGACAGCTCCGCGGTGTGCGCACCATCCCGGCCGCCGGCGGGCGCAGCATCACCGAGAGCGACGGGACCGGACAGCGTCGCCGCGCTGAGAACCTGAGCGAGCACGCCCTCGAACTCGGTCCGCACCGCCGCCGGGTCCACGGCGACGCCGGCCGGGACGAGGCGGGACTCGACCGGATGCGGCACGAACAGTTCCCCGGTCAGCGGCAGCAGCGCCGTCATCGCCGCGGACATCCGGCGGTGTGATTCCGGCGTACCGTCGCCGAGGCGAACCACCCACTGCGCCGCGTAGTCCCGGTGGTAGGTCAGCTCCTTGACGCCTTTCGCGGCGATGGCGGCCAGCATCGGATCCCGCGACGCCGACAGGCGATCGAAGACGGCCAGCCGCCAGGTCACCATCAGGAACAGCCGGCCTGCCAGTTCGGCGAAGTCGGCATCGGCCCGTTCGGCCAGGCGGACGTTCCGGAAATCACCGGGGGCGCGCCCGAACGCCAGATCGTCCTCGGAGCGGTCCAGCGCCTGGCCGGCCCGGGTCAGCAGCAGGCGTGCCTGCCCGAGCAGGTCGAGGGCGATGTTGGCGATCGCCAGCTCGTCCTCCAGTTCGGGCGCGCGCGTCACCCACTCCTGAAGCCGATGCGACAGGATCAGTGCGTCATCGCCGAGCATCAGGCAATATGCCGAGAAGTCGGAGATGTCGATGTCGGCGAGCAGATCCACCGGAACGGAGGAAAGAGAGTCGGAGAAGCCGGTACCGAACGCCCACCGCGCGTCGTCCTCATGATCGGTGAGTGCCGAGTAGGCATCGTCGAAAGCCAACAGAACCCCTCAGATGTGCGGCACTGACGACGGGATCGAGTAGTGCGTGGGATGGCGGTAGACCTTGTCCTGGCTGGGTTCGAAGAACGACTCCTTCTCCCCCGGGTCGGACGCCGCGACCTGGTCGGACCGCACCACCCAGATGCTGACGCCCTCGTTGCGCCGGGTGTAGAGATCACGCGCGTGGTGCAGCGCCATCTCGTGGTCGGCGGCCCGCAGCGATCCCACGTGCACGTGGTTGAGGCCGCGCTTGGCCCGCACGAACACCTCGAAGAGCGGCCATTCGTGGTTCACGGCTTCACCCCCGCGTGCTTCGCCGCGTGCGCCACGGCTGCCTCCCGGACCCAGGCGCCGTCCTCGTCGGCCTGCCGCCGCCGGGCGATGCGCTGCTCGTTCAGCGCGCCGCCACCGGAGATGACCCGCTTGAGCTCGTCGAAGTCGGGCTGCCCGAAGTCGTGGTGGCCTCTCTCCGGGTTCCACTTCAGCGAAGGGTCCGGCAGGGTCACCCCGAGAGCGGCGGCCTGCGGCACGGTCATGTCGACGAACCGCTGGCGCAGCTCGTCGTTCGTGTGCCGCTTGATCTTCCAGGCCATCGACTGCGCGGTGTTCGGGGAGTCGGCGTCGGGCGGGCCGAACATCATCAGCGACGGCCACCACCAGCGGTCGACGGCGTCCTGCACCATGCCCCGCTGTTCCGGGGTGCCGCCCATCATGGTGAGCAGCAACTCGTACCCCTGGCGCTGGTGAAAGGACTCCTCCTTGCAGATCCTGATCATCGCGCGGGCGTAGGGCCCGTAGGAGCTGCGGCAGAGCGGCACCTGGTTGCAGATGGCGGCGCCGTCGACGAGCCAGCCGATGACGCCGACGTCGGCGAAGGAGAGCGTCGGATAGTTGAAGATCGACGAGTACTTCTGCCGGCCCTCGATCAGCCGCCGGGTGAGATCGCCCCGGTCGGCGCCGAGCGTCTCGGCGGCCGAGTAGAGGTAGAGGCCGTGGCCCGCCTCGTCCTGAACCTTGGCGAGCAGGATCGCCTTGCGCCGCAGCGTCGGCGCCTTGGTGATCCACTCACCTTCCGGCTGCATGCCGATGATCTCGGAGTGGGCGTGCTGGGCGATCTGCCGGATCATCGTCTTGCGGTAGCCGTCCGGCATCTCGTCGGCGGGCTCGATCCGCTGATCCTTCGCGATAGCCTGCTCAAAAGCGGTCACGAGTGCCGCCGGGACTGGAGGGTGAAGAACCGGCCGGTCACGAACCAGTCGTCGGTCAGCGCCGCCGTCGCCGCCGGGTTCGCGCCGGTGCCGTGCAGGTCGCTGAACGCCGCCGTCTGGTTCACGAACACCCCGCCGGTGAGGTTCTCGGACAGGTGCACGCCGGCGTCCAGAGCGGCTTCCCTCGCTGCCTCGATCACCGCGGGCGAGGTCGAGTGGACGAGAGCCGACAGAGCGCCATGGGCTCGTACGGTCTCCGTGAAGATCTTCAGACTGTGATCGGTGGACTCGGTCGTGATCAGGAAGGAGACCGGGCCGAACCACTCCCGGGTGAAGGTCTTCTCGTCGGCGGCGTCGAGCCGAGCGACGAGGGGTGTCCGGATCGTCGCCTCCGCGAAATGCGGATCCTGGACAGCGGTGGAGGCGGCGATGGCCGACAGGGACGCAGCCTCGGAGAGCCGCGCCAGCACACCGTCGTTGACGATCGCCCCGAGCGTGCCGGCCGCCCGTGCCGGATCGCCGAGCAGCTTGCCGAGCGCCGCCGCGAGATCCGCGCCGAACTCGTCGGCACTGCGGTGACCCGCATCGGTCTCGATGCCGTCGCGAGGGATCAGGATGTTCTGCGGTGTCGTGCACATCTGGCCGCTGTAGAGCGAGAGTGAGAACGCCAGGTTGCGCAGCAGCCCGCGGTAGTCGGCCGTCGAGTCGAGGACGACGGTGTTGAGACCGGCCTTCTCGGTGTAGACGACGGCCTGCCGCGCGTTCGCCTCCAGCCAGTCGCCGAACTCGCTTCCCCCGGTGAAGTCGACGATCCGCACGTCCGGGTGGGTGGCGAGGGTCGCGGCGATGCCGTCGCCGGGCTCCTCGGCGGCCAGGGTGATCACGTGGGGGTCGAGGCCGGCCTCGGTCAGCACCTCCCGGGCGATCCGCACGGTGATGGCGAGCGGCAGGACGGCGCCGGGGTGCGGCTTCACGATCACCGGGTTGCCGGTGACCAGGCTGGCGAAGATGCCGGGGTAGCTGTTCCAGGTCGGGAACGTGGTGCAGCCGATCACCACGGACACGCCGCGGCCGACCACCGTCGCGGTCTTCGAGAGGGTCAGCGGGTCGCCGCCGCGCTGCGGTTTCGACCAGGCCGACCGGGACGGCAGCCGGGTCGTGGCGGCGAGGGCGCAGGCGACGGCTTCGAGGCCGCGGTCCTGGGCGTGTGCGCCGCCGGCCTGGAACGCCATGACGAACGCCTGGCCGGTGGTGTGCTGCACGGCGTGGGCGATCTCGAAGCCGGCGGCGTTGATCCGGCGCAGGATCTCGGCGGCCACCCCGGCCCGGCCCTCCGGTCCGGCGGCACGCCAGCCGGGGGTGGCGGCGCGGGCCGCGGCGACGAGGGCGTGCGGGTCGGCCCTGGGGTAGCTGACGGCCAGCTCCAGACCGTACGGCGAGCGCTCGGTGGCGACCGTGCCCACCGCGCCCGGGACGTCGATCGGGAACGGCTTGCCGAGCAGCGCGGTGAAGGCGCGCTCGCCGGCCGGGGCGGCCTCGTCGCCGTAGACCGATTTGCTGGGCGACTCCGGGAAGGCGGACCAGTAGTCGCGCGCGACGGTCGCCTCGATCGCGCGCGCCAGAAGCTCGCGATGGGTCTCGTACAGCTCAGCAGGATTCACCCCTCTATTTACCGTCCAATCGGTCGGTAAATCAAGCGGTAGATTAGTTGACCATGACCCCGCGCCGCCGCGGACGCCCCGGCCACGACCAGGACGCCGTGCTCACCGCCGCGGTGCGGCTGTTCAACGACCGTGGCTACGACGCCACCAGCATGTTCGACGTGGCCGAGTCGCTCGGCATCACCAAGTCGACGCTCTACCACCACGTCACCAGCAAGGAACAGCTGCTCACGATGGCCGTCGACCGGGCGCTGGACGGCCTCTTCGAGGCGGCCGCCGACAACGACGCGCCGTCGGCCACCGCGAAGCTGGAGACCCTGATCCGGCGCAGCGTCCTGGTCCTCGCCGAGCGCCTCGCATTCGTCACCCTGCTGCTGCGCGTGCACGGCAACACCGAGGCCGAGCAGCACGCGCTGGCCCGCCGCCGCGAGTTCGACCGCCTGGTCACCGACCTGGTCGCGCGGGCTCAGGCCGAGGGCGGCATCCGCGCCGACGTCGACCCGGCCACCGCGGCCCGCCTGATCTTCGGCATGGTCAACTCGCTGATCGAGTGGTACCGCCCGGACCGCGGCGACCCGGCCGCCATCGCCGCGACGATCTCCACGTTCGCCTTCGAGGGGTTGCGGCACCGCCCTAACGGCTGAATCGACGCCATCTGCGAACACAACCACTCCAATGTGTCATCCACACGTCTCCCTCCGTAGTGGAACCTTCCTAAGGTGGCCCGGGTAGAGCTACCGAATCGTGGGCCCACGACCGCGCGAACGATGTCGCACGGCCGCATCGCCAGAATCGTTGCGAAGGGAAGCCACCATGGCGCGTCTCGCACACGGAAAACCTCTCACCGAAGACGAAGTCAACGCAGCCCGCGCCGACATCGTTGCTTTCAGCGCTCGTTCCGAAGCCTCGTTCGCCCTCGCCGCCCCACCACCGTTCGGACCGTTCGACCTGCTCTTCCCAGGCCTGCAGGACGACGAGGCCAACCTGGTCGAGCAGACGCCGAAGACGCCGGAGAAGCTGGCGGCGCTCGGCACCGCGATGGCCGATCCGGACCAGGGTGACGACGGCCCGATCCCGGCCGCATACACGTACCTCGGGCAGTTCATCGACCACGACATCACCCAGGAGATCCAGAAGCCGGGTTCCGGCACCATGACCGAACTGCTCGCGCCCGGGATGACGCCGCTGCCGCTGGCACAGGTTCGGTCGGCGCTCGCCAACCGGCGCAGCGCGACCCTCGATCTGGACAGCGTCTACGAGCCGCCGGCGCCGCGCGACCCGGAGAACAGCAACCTGATGCAGATCGGCAAGGTCGCCGGCACCAACAGCACGCGGCCTCCGCTCAAGCGCCCGGACGGCAAGGGCGACGACAACGACCTGCCCCGCGAACCGCGCAACGACGACTTCACGCACGACCGCGCCGCGCTGATCGGTGACGACCGCAACGACGAGAACACCATCATCTCCCAGCTGCACCTGGCCTTCCTGAAGGCACACAACGCCCTGGTCAAGCAGGGTCTGTCGTTCGAGGCCGCACGCCGCACGCTGCGTCAGCACTACCAGTGGATCGTGGTGCACGACTTCCTCCGGGAGCGGGTCGCCGAGCCCGGGATCGTCGACGACATCGTGAAGAACGGCAACCGCTGGTTCAATCCGTACGGCGAGACCTTCTTCATGCCGCTGGAGTTCTCCGTTGCGGCGTACCGGTTCGGTCACTCGATGGTCCGCGCCGGCTACGACTTCAACGAGAACTTCAACGTCGCCGCCGGCCGGGCGGCCACCCTCGAACTGCTCTTCACGTTCACCGCGTTCAGCGGCGAGCTGCGCGACTTCGAGACGCTGCCGGAGAACTGGATCATCGAGTGGGAGCGGGTGATCGGCGACAAGGCGCAGAAGGCCCGCAAGATCGACACCTCGCTGGCGAAGGTCGGCGACCTGGCGCTGTTCAACCTGCAGACCATCCGGGGTGAGCGGGAGACACCCGACCTCGCCGCCCGGCTCGCCGCCCGCAACCTGCTGCGCGGTTACCGTCTGCGGCTGCCCACCGGCCAGGCCGTCGCGCAGCTGCTCGGCGCGCAGGTGCTGGCCAAGGACGACATCATCGCCGCCGCGGGTGGCGGCGACAGCGATCAGGCCAGGGCGCTGACCGCCGGCGGTTTCGAGTCCCGGACCCCGCTCTGGTACTACATCCTCGCCGAGGCGCAGCACTTCCACCGGGGCGCCCGGCTCGGACCGGTCGGCAGCACCATCATCGCCGAGGTCCTGATCGGGCTGATCCGGCGCAGCGAGGACTCGATCCTCAAGGCACCGGGCTGGCGGCCCACCCTGCCGGCCACCAGACCGGGCACCTATGAGCTCGCCGACCTGCTGCGGCTCGCCGGCGTCCTGGGCGGACCGGCCGCGCCGCCGAAGCCGCGCACCTACACGGTCAAGAGCGGCGACACGCTCACCGGCATCGCCCGCGGCCAGCTCGGCGACGAGCGCCGGTGGACGCAGATCTACGTGCTCAACCGCAAGGAGATCCGCGACCCGAACCGGATCTTCCCCGGCCAGGTGTTCGTCCTGCCGCCGCAGGAGCCGGTCGGCCCGATCCCGAGGCTCCACATCGTGCGGCGGGGGGACACGCTCTTCGGCATCGCCAAGGCGCAGCTCGGCGACGGCAACCGCTGGCCGGAGATCTTCCGCCTGAACCGCGACGTCCTGGACAACCCGGATCGGATCATTCCCGGTCAGGTGCTCGTGCTGCCGTCATAGAGCGCCGGCTTCGCGATTTCGGAGATCAACACCCTTTCCCCGGTACGAAGGGACGACTGCGCCGCGGCCGACACGGTGGCCGCGGCGTAACCGTCCCAGGCACTCGGCCCGTCCGCCGCTGCGCCCTCACGAAGACCCGTGACCCAGGACCGCAGCTCGGCGTCGTAGGCCGCGCCGAACCGCTCCCGCCAGTCACCGGCGACCGGCGAGGCGAGCCGGCCGTCCCGGCGCACCGCGACCAGCCCGGATTCACCGAGCGCCGCCGTGCCGTTCTCGCCGAGGATCTCGCCACGGATGTCGTAGCCGTACCGGACGTTCACCGAGATCTCCACGTCGACCAGCACACCGCCGGCCAGTTCCAGGATCAGCAGCATCGGGTCGGGCAGGTCGCCGGCGTTGCCGCTGGCCCGGGGCCGCAGCACCCGGACCGCCACCACCTCGGTCCGGAACATCCACCGCACCATGTCGATCTCGTGCACCGCGGTGTCCGCGATCATGTCCTCGGCCCGGTAGAAGCCGGGCACGCCGGCGTTCCGGTGCGCGCAGTGCATCATCAGCGGCGCACCGATCGACCCGGAGTCGAGCTCGCGTCTGAGGGCGCGATAAGCAGGGTCATATCTCCGCATATATCCGACTTGCACCAGTCGGTGGCCTCGCGCGACCTCCGCTTCCACGATCCGCAGGCACGCTTCGGGTGTGGGGGCCAGTGGCTTCTCGCAGAACACGGGTTTACCGGCGGCGATGGCGGCGAGCACATACTCCTCATGAGTGCCGCCCCACGAGCAGACCAGCACGGCATCCACGTCGGGGTCTTCGATCAGCCGGTCACCGGGTCGCACAGTGGCCCCGCATGCATCGGCGACCTGAGCGGCGGCGCTCTCGTCCACGTCGGCCACCGCGACCACCTCGGCACCGGCGACGACACTGGTCAGCCGCCGGACATGATCCCGCCCGATCATCCCCGCCCCGACGACCCCCACCCGCAGTTTTGTCATGACATATCCGAAATGTCGGGCGGGCTAGCCGTCATGCAGGGCGGGCCAGCCGTCATGCAGGGCGGGCCAGCCGTCATGCAGGGCGGGCCAGCCGTCATGCAGGGCGGGCCAGCCGTCATGCAGGGCGGGCCAGCCGTCATGCAGGGCGGGCCAGCCGTCATGCAGGGCGGGCCAGCCGTCATGCAGGGCGGGCCAGCCGTCATGCAGGGCGGGCCAGCCGACACGTCAGGCGGGCCAACCATCATGTCGGGCGGGCCAACCATCATGTCGGGCGGGCCAACCGACACGTCAGGCGGGCCAACCATCATGTCGAGCGGGCCAACCATCATGTCGAGCGGGCCAACCATCATGTCGGGCGGGCCAACCATCATGTCGGGCGGGCCAGCCGTCATGATGGGCGGCCGAGTTCGTGGGCCAGCTGCTCCAGCTCGTCACCGCCGGCCATCTGGGTGGTCAACTGGTCGAGAGTGACCTCGCTGCGGCGCGCGTCGAGCACCACCGAGCCCAGTTTGAGGATGACGAAGTGGTCGCCGACCAGGAAGGCGTGGTGCGGGTTGTGGGTGATGAAGACGACGCCGATGTCCGCGTCCCGGGCCGCGGCGATGTGTTTGAGCACCGCGCCCGACTGTTTGACGCCGAGCGCCGCCGTCGGCTCGTCGAGGATCAGCACGCGGGCGCCGAAGTGGATCGCCCGGGCGATCGCGACGCCCTGCCGCTGCCCGCCGGAGAGGGTGCCGATCGGCTGATCGATGTCGGCCACCGCGATGCCCATGTCGCGCAGGGCGGCGTCCGCTATCCGTTTCATCTCGCGGATCCGCAACGAGGCGAGGGGGTACCGGCCGGCGACCAGTTCGGAGCCGAGGAAGAAGTTGCGCCACACCGGCATCAGCGGCACCACGGCGAGCCCCTGGTAGACGGTGGCGATGCCGAGGGCGAGCGCTTCCCGGGGCGAGGAGAACGTCCGGGCGACGCCGTCCACCAGTAACTCGCCGGACGTGTGCGGATGCAGCCCGGACATGATGCCGATCAGCGTCGACTTGCCGGCGCCGTTGTCGCCGAGCACGCAGGTCACCGATCCGGCGTCGGCCTTCAGCGACACGTCGTGCAGCGCCCGGATCGGCCCGTAGCTCTTGCCGGCCCCCACCAATTCGATCATGTGAAGATCACCGCGAACCCCACTTCCGGGCGTAGTGGTTGACCAGGACGGCGAGCAGCAGCATCACGCCGAGGAAGGCGCGGAACCAGTTCGGGTCCCAGCCGGCGTAGACGATGCCGAGGCTGGTCATGCCGAAGATGAACGCGCCGATCGCGACACCGATGGCGTTGCCGAAGCCGCCGGTGAGCAGGGTGCCGCCGACCACCGCCGCGATGATGTAGAGGAATTCGTTCCCGACGCCGTTGCCGGCCTGCAGCGTGTTGAACCGGTACAGGTTGTGCATCCCGACGAACCAGCCGAGGAACGACACCGTGACGAACAGCGAGATCTTGGTGCGGACCACCGGCACACCGACGGCCCGAGCGCTCTCCGCGGCCCCGCCGACCGCGTAGATCCAGTTGCCGGGCCGGGTGCGCTGCAGGATCCACGCGGAGAGCGCGACGAAGAAGAACCAGAAGAGCACGATGGTCCAGACGGTGACGTCACCGATCCCGAACGACGATGCGAAGACCGCCTGCAGCGACGAGAACCCGTCGATGTCCGCGATGTCGGTGGAGGACACCGAGCCGGTCACCAGCTTGGTGACTCCGAGGTTCACACCTTGGAGCACGAAGAACGTGCCGAGCGTGATCAGAAAGCTGGGAATCCCCGTCCGCATCACCAGCCATCCGTTGAGAAAGCCCACGGCCAGGCAGAACAGCAGGGACAGCAGCGCGCCGATCCAGAGGTTGACGCCGAAGTACCAGCAGAACAGCGAGTTGACCAGCCCGGCCGACGTGACGATCACACCGGCCGACAGGTCGAACTCGCCGCCGATCATCAGCATGCCGACGCCGACCGCGACGATCCCGATGGTCGACGACTGGTAGAGAACGGTGAACAGCGACCCCGCCGAACGGAAGGCGGGCGCCACCGCCAGGAAGAACAGGAAGATGGCGACGGCGGCCACCAGCGCGCCCACCTCGGGGCGCGCCAGCAGCCGGCCTGCCCTCCCCATGCTGGTAGAGCGGCTCACCTGGTGTTCTTCTCGGTGAACGGCAGGATCGTGTCGATGTTCGACGAGTCCACGAAGGACGGACCGGTCAGCACCGGCCCGCCGCCACCGAGGTCGTTGCCGTTCTTCAAGTACAGATACAGCGAGGTCACCGCCATGTAGCCCTGCGCGTACGGTTGCTGATCGATGGCGAACTCGACCTTCCCGTCCTTGATCGCCTGGGCCATCTCCTTGTTGAGGTCGAACGTGACCAGCTTGGCCGGCGAGGACGCCTGCTCCTTGGCCTGGACGGCGTCCAGGGCGACCGGCGCGCCGAGCGTCACGATGTAGTCGATGGACGAGTCCTGCGCCAGCTTGGCCTGCAGCGCCGTGGTGACGGCCGCGTCGTCCGCGCCGTTGACCTGGAGGTTCTCGGTCGCCGCCACCTTCGACTTCACGCCGGCGCAGCGCGCTTCGAGTGCCACCGAACCCTGCTGGTGGATCACGCAGATCGGGTGCTTGGCGCCCGCGGTGGCGAGCCGTTCGCCGATGCTCTCACCGGCCAGCGTCTCGTCGGACCCGAAGTACATCAGCGCGCCCAGCTCCTTGTACTGCTCGATGCCGGCGTTGAGGCCGACCACCGGGATGCCCGCGCCGGTCGCCGCCTTGACCGAGCCGGCCAGGGCCTCGGGCGTGACCAGCGTGGTGGCGATGCCCTGGACCTTCGAGTCGACGGCCTGCTGGATCAGCGTGGCCTGCTTGCCGGCGTCCGGGTCGTTCGAGTACTTCAGATCGACGCCGGTGTCGATGGCGGCCTGCTCGGCGCCGGCCCGCACCTTGTCCCAGAAGGTGTCGCCGGGCCTCTCGTGGGTGACGAAGGCGATCGTGTACCCGGAACTCTGCTTGGCGGCGCTGCCCTCGTTCGCGTCCGGCTCCTCCCGGCCGCCTTCACTACAACCGGCGGCGAGCAGCAGGATCGCGGCGCCCGCGACCACAAGACGATTCATACGAACTCCCCTGTTGACGTCAGATAGGCGAACGTGCGGCGGGCGATCGGCAACGGGATGTCGAAGTCGACCGGGTACATGTCCTGTTCGACGACAACGTATAGATCTCTGTCCAACTCCGCGAGCGCTCGCACGACCGGCGCGATCTCCGGGACGCCGGCCGGGGCGGTCACGCTCACGCCCATGGCCACGGCCTGGCCGAAGGCCAGATCCTCGGCGCCGGCGCGAGCAGCGAGATCCGGGTCCATCTGCTTGAGGTGTACGTAGCCCACGCGCTGTGCGTACGCCCGTATCAGTCCGAGCACGTCCGCCCCGCGATAGGCCAGGTGGCCGACGTCCAGGCAGAGCGAGACGAACCGCGGGTCGGTGCCGTCCAGGAACCGCTCCACCTGCTCCTGGTTCTCCACCTGGTAGTCGGCGTGCGGGTGGAAGCGCAGCCGCAGGCCGTACTCCTCGGCGAGCATCCGGCCGAGCGTGTCGGCGTTGGCGCAGAGCGAGCGCCACTGCCCGTACGCCAGCTCGCTCGCCTCCAGATAGCCGCCGGTGGCGTCGTCGCGGTAGCCCGGCACCGGCACGAAGATCACGTTCTCGGCGCCGAGGGCGGCGGTCAGTCCGGCCACCCGCCGGGTCTCGGCGAGCACCTCGGGGAAGTCCTTGTGCGGCCCGCCGACGCCACCGACGGTCCCGCCGGCGCAGGTCAGCCCGCGCGCCGCGAGTTCGTCGGCGAGCCGTGCCGGATCGGTGGGCAGGTAGCCGTAGGGACCGAGCTCCACGTTGCGGTAGCCGGCCAGGGTGAGCTCGTCGAGGAACCGTTTCCACGGGGTCTGGCGCGGGTCGTCGGCGTACCAGACGCCCCACGAGTCGGGGCAGCTGCCGAGGCGGAGCATGCCGGTCACCGGGCCGTCGGGAAGTGCAGGGACGCCTCGGCGGCGGTGTCGGTGACCGGCCAGCGCTGGGTGACGACCTTGGCCCGGGTGTAGAACGCGACACCGTCCGGGCCGTAGATCGGACTCTGCCCGAACAGCGAGTCCTTCCAGCCGCCGAACGAGTAGTACGCCATCGGCACCGGAATGGGGACGTTGATGCCGATCATGCCGACCCGCACGCCGCGCTGGAACGTGCGGGCCGCCGCTCCGCTGGACGTGAAGAGAGCGGTGCCGTTGCCGTACGGATTGGCATTGATCGTGGTGATCGCCTCATCGGCGTCGGCGGCCCGGACGACCGAGAGCACCGGGCCGAAGATCTCCTCGCGGTAGACGTCCATGTCGGTGGTGACGGCGTCGAGCACGGTGGCTCCCAGAAAGAAGCCCCCCTCGTACCCGGGAAGGGAAAGCTCGCGGCCGTCGGCCGCGACCGTCGCGCCCTGCCGCTCCCCCGCCGAGATCAGGCCTTTGATCCTGTCCCGCGCCGCAGCGGTGATCACCGGACCCATCTCGGAGGCCGGATGGTCGCCCGGACCGACGCGGATGTTCTTCGCCAGGTCCGCCACCCGGGAGACCAGGCTGTCCGCCGCCGGACCCACCGCGACCGCCGCCGAGATCGCCATGCAGCGCTCCCCCGCCGAGCCGAACGCCGACGCGACCAGGTGTTCGGCGGCGAAGTCGAGGTCGGCGTCGGGCAGGATCACCGCGTGGTTCTTGGCGCCGCCGAGAGCCTGCACGCGCTTGCCGGCGAGGGACGCCTCGCGATGGATGTGACGGGCGATCGGCGTGGAGCCGACGAACGACACCGCCGCGATACCGGGATGCCCGATCAGAGCGTCGACGGCTGTCTTGTCGCCGTGCACCACGTTGAAGACGCCGTCGGGCAGACCGGCCCGCTGCCAGAGCCGGGCGACGAAGCCGGCCGACGAGGGGTCGCGCTCGCTGGGTTTCAGGATGAACGTGTTGCCGCAGGCGATCGCGATCGGGTGCATCCACATCGGCACCATCGCGGGGAAGTTGAACGGGGTGATCCCGGCGACGACGCCGAGCGGCTCGCGGAAGCTGAACACGTCGACGCCGGCCGAGGCCTGGCCGGAGAACTCACCTTTGAGCAGCTGTGGGATGCCGCAGGCGAACTCGATGACCTCCAGTCCGCGCTGGACCTCACCCGCCGCGTCGGAGAGGACCTTGCCGTGCTCGCTGGATACGATCTCGGCGAGTTCCGGCGCGTTCGCGTTGATCAACTCGCGGAAGCTGAAGAGGATCTTAGAGCGGGCGCTGAGGGAGGACTGGCTCCACTCGCGGAAGGCGTCTTCCGCTGCCGCGACCGCCGCGTCGATGTCGGATCTCTCCGCCAGCAAGACCTCGTGCTGCACCTCGCCGGTCGCCGGCTGGTAGACCGGGGCGCGTCGCGTCGAGTGACCGCCGGTCGCGCGGCCGGCGATCCAGTGTTCGATGATCACGTCTATCGGCCTCCTGGTCGCAGGTGGTGCCGCTGCCGCTTCTTCTCCTCCAGATATCCGGCGTGCGCGTGACGCGTGCTGTGCAGGGTGGCCACCTCGGCGACCGGCACGTCCCACCACGCCTCCGAGGACGGCCCGTCGGCGAGCGGGTCGGTCTCGATGTGCACGACGGTGAGCCGCTCCGACTCCCGCGCCTTCTTCAACCCCTCGGCCAGGTCGGCCGCGGTCCGGCAGCGGATCACCGCGGCGCCCAGGCTCTCCGCGTTGGCGGCCAGGTCGACCGGCAGCCGGGCGCCGTCGTAGTCGCCGGTGGCCGGATTCTTGTAGCGGTACGCCGTACCGAACCGCTGTGACCCGGTCTGCTGGGACAGCGCGCCGATCGAGGCGAACCCGTGGTTCTGCACCAGCACCACGATCAGCTTCACGCCCTCGGCGATCGCCGTGACGATCTCCTGCGCCATCATCAGATACGAGCCGTCGCCGACCAGCGCGTACACCTCGCGGCTCGGGTCGGCCAGCTTGATCCCCAGCGCTCCGGCGATCTCGAAGCCCATGCAGGAGTAGCCGTACTCCACGTGGTACTGCTTCGGGTGCCGGGCCCGCCACAGCCGCTGCAGGTCACCGGGGAGGCTGCCGGCCGCCTGCACGACGACGTCACGGGTGCCGCAGGCCTCGTTCACCACGCCGATCACCTCGGCCTGGGACGGCAGATCTCGATTCGCCGGCACATACGCCCGATCGATCCGGGCCTGCCACTGCCGGACGGCGTCGCCGAAGTCGCCGGTGAACCGCCGGCCGTGCATGAGCGGGCGCAGCGCCGTGAGACCGGCCCGGGCGTCGGCGACCAGCGGCAGCGCGGAGAGCTTGCCGGCGTCGAAGGCGGTCACGTTGAGGTTCACGAACCGCACGTTCGGGTGCTGGAACGCGCTGCGCGAGGCCGTGGTGAAGTCGGAGTACCGGGTGCCGATGCCGAGCACCACGTCGGCGTGACTGGCCAGCCGGTTCGCCACCGGGCTGCCGGTCGCCCCCACCCCGCCGACCGCGTTCGGGTGGTCCCAGGGCAGCGCGCCCTTGCCGGCCTGGGTGTCGGCCACCGGGATGCCGGTCTCCCGGGCGAACCGGTCGAGCGCCGCGGACGCCTCGGAGTAGATCACCCCGCCACCCGCGATGATCAGCGGGCGGGACGCGCCCCGGATCGCGGCGGCCGCCCGCTCCACCGCGAGGGGGTCGGGCGCCGGGCGGGACACGTGCCAGACGCGCTTCGCGAACAGCTCGTCGGGGAAGTCGTACGCCTCGGCCTGCACGTCCTGCGGCAGGCAGAGGGTGACCGCGCCGGTCTCCGCCGGATCGAACAGCACCCGCATCGAGGTGAGCAGCGCGGACGGCAGCTGCTCCGGGCGCTGGACCCGGTCGAAATATCTCGACAGCGGCCGGAACGCGTCGTTCACCGAGACGTCGCCGGCCCGCGGGTCCTCCAGCTCCTGCAGCACCGGGGTGGCCGCCCTGGTGGCGAAGACGTCGGAGGGCAGCAGCAGCACCGGCAGCCGGTTGACGGTGGCCAGGGCCGCGCCGGTGAGCATGTTGGTGGCGCCCGGGCCGATCGAGGTCGTGCACGCGAGGGTGGCGAGCCGGTTCCTCATCCGCGCGTACCCGGCGGCCGTGTGCACCATGGCCTGCTCGTTACGGGCCAGCATGTACGGCATCTCGGTCTTGCCGTGGTGCTCGCGCTGGGCCTGCAGCAGCGCCTGCCCGATCCCCGCCACGTTGCCGTGCCCGAAGATGCCCAGGCAGCCGGCCACCGCCCGTTGTTCGGCGCCGTCCCGCTCGGTCCACTGGGCGGACAGGAAACGGACGACCGCCTGCGCGACGGTGAGCCGGTGCTTCACACTCGCCTCCGTTCCCTGGTGGAGGTCAGCGGCAGCCTCGGGTCGATCTCCTGGCCCTGCCAGCGGCCGCGGACCCAGTCGTGCGCCGGGTCGTCCCGGACCACCCAGCGACGCTCGCCGGGGCCGGCCATGACGTTGAGGTAGTAGAGGTCGTAGCCGGGCGCGGCCATCGACGGCCCGTGCCAGCCGTACGGGACCAGCACCACGTCGCCGGTGCGCACCTCGGTGCAGACGTCGATCGGCCGGTCCGGGTGGCCGTTCACCACCTGGAAGCCGCAGCCCGGCCCGCCGCCCGGCGACGTCGTCACCTCGAAGTAGTAGATCTCCTCGAGGCAGGACTCGTCCGGGCCCTCCTCGTCGTGCTTGTGCGGCGGGTACGACGACCAGTTGCCGCCCGGGGTGAGGACCTCGCACGCGATCAGCCGGTCCGCCTCGAAGGCCTCCGGCGTGCAGAAGTTGTTCACCTGCCGGCTGGCCTGCCCGGCACCGCGCATCTCGACCGGCACGTCCTCGGCCGGCCCGTACCGGAACGGCAGCTTGCGGGTGGCCCGGGCGGACGGCAGCGCGAACCGGCCGCCGTTCGGCGCGCGCAGGGTGACCGCCGAATCCCGGGGCAGATAGGCGAAGTCGGTCACCCGGGAGAACACGGTGCGGCGGCCGGTCAGGGTGAGCCGTTCGTCGTCGCAGGCCACGTCGCAGCCCCCGGCCAGCGGCAGCACCAGCATCTCGTCGTTGCCGGTCACGAACCGGACCCGGCCGCCCACCGGCAGGACCACCACGCGCAGGCCGCTGTAGTGCCAGCCGGCGTTCTCCGGGTTGACCATCACGTCGTACGGGCGCTCGGCGGAACTGCCCCGCCGGACCAGCGGGTTCACCCGGGGCGTGTTCATCACGGGTCGGTCGCGGGTCGGCCAGCCGGATCTTCTCCGGGCGTCTTCTTCAGACATCTGCGGGTCCTTCCGGCCGGCCATGGGCGTGTTCACCCCGCGGTAGCCGACAGGCCACGCTGGGTTGGACCTGGTTTCGATGTAATTACGGGACGGGCGCTACGTCAATAGCGAAAAGCCGGGGCGCTCGCGCGCCCCGGCTTCACTTCGCTGTCGTTCTCCGATCAGGACGGCGTACGCCACATCCGGTAGAACGCGGTGCCGTCCGGCAGGTAGATCTCGCACGGGTCCATCGGCTGGTAGCCGTGGCGGCGGTAGAGGCGCACGTTGTTCTCGTTCGTGGCCTCCAGGTACGCCGCGGTGCCCTTGGCGTCCAGCTCGGCGTGCATGTGGTCCATCAGCTTGCCGCCCAGGCCGTGGCCCTGCTCGGACGGGCGGACCGCGATGAACGCGAGGTGCCAGTGCTCCTCGTGCGGGTGGTTCTTGTCGAACAGCTCGCCGAGGGCGCCGAAGCGCTCGAAGTGCTCGCCGGTGATCGCCTCGAGACGCTCGAGGTAGCCCGGGATCTCGGGCAGGTCGCTCTCCCGGTCGAACCAGACGGCGACGGCCGCGTAGCCGCCGTCCTCGTGGTCGATCACGTCGATGCGGCCCTGCTTGAAGGCGGTCTCCGACTCGATCGTGAAGAAGCCGGCCATGACCTTCTCCCGCTCGGCCGGGACCGGAACCAGGTAGTGGTTCGCTGCCAGATCGTCGAAGGCGTGCGAGACCAGCGCGCCGATCGCAGGGATCTCCTGCTCGGTGGCGGTGCGGATCACGTGGCTCGTCATCGGTGGTACCCCGTCTCGCCGCCGGACGCGGCGTCGTTGTTGAGCGCGGCCGAGAAGCCGCCGGTGGTGGTGGCGCTGCGGGCGCCGAGGCCGATGCCGGCGTAGACCTGCGGCCGCGCCGACTTCAGGTAGAGCGCCCACAGGCTGCCCAGGACCAGCAGCACGAAGAAGGACGCCGGTACGACGATCGCCGGCGTGCTGCCGGGCTCCACGCCGAGCAGGGTGGCGATGTTGTCGAGGGCCAGGTAGGACATCACGAGCAGCAGGACCGAGCTGAGCACCGGCGCGATGACGCGGTGCAGCAGGTCCTCGCCCTCGGGGTTGCGGGCGAAGTACCCGATCACGGCGAACGAGGTGAGGGTGACCAGCAGCAGGACGCCGAGGCCGCCGCTGGTGCCACCCCAGAAGAAGAGCTGGACCAGCGGGTCCCAGCCGAAGACGGCGAAGGCGACGATGACGGCGAGGCCGACGGCGGACTGGGCGAGCGAGCCGTTCTTCGGAGCGCCGGTGCCGGGCACGGTACGGCCGAACGCGCGCGGCAGCACGCCCTCACGCCCGAGCGAGAACATGTACCGGGCGATGATGTTGTGGAACGAGATCATCGCGGCGATCAGCGAGGTCAGGAACAGGATGTGCCCGAGGTGCAGGGCGGTGTCGCCGAGCTGCACGGCGGCCAGGTTGAAGAAGAGCTCGGGGCCCTCGGCGGCGGCCCGGTCGACCAGGCCGTCGCCGGCCGCGGAGATCATCGCCCAGCAGGCGAACGCGTAGACGACGGCGATCATGGCGATCGCGATGTAGGTGGCGCGGGGAACCGTGCGGCGGGGGTCGCGGGACTCCTCGCTGAAGACCACCGACTGCTCGAAGCCGACGAAGCCGGTGACCGCCATGATCAGCAGCGCGCCGGATCCGGCACCGATCAGGGCTCCGGGGTCGAGGGAGGAGGTGGACGGGGTGAAGCCGTCGGTGAAGATCTCTGCGATGCCGAAGACCAGGGTCAGCGCGATCTCGGCGATCAGCAGCGTGGCCAGGACCTTGCCGTTGACGGCGACGTCCCGCACACCCAGGACGGCGACGAGGGCCCAGGCCGCGAGGGCCAGGACGTACCAGGGGACGTCCACACCGAACCAGTCGACGAACAGCGGCTGGGCGATCGCGCCGAAACCGCCGTACGAGGCGACCTGGAACATGTTGTAGGACAGCAGCGCGACCCAGGAGGCGCCGACGCCGAACGGCTTGCCGAGACCCTGCGCGATGTAGGCGTAGAACGCGCCGGCGTTGGCGATGCGCCGGGCCATCGCCACGTAACCGACCGAGAAGAGCGCCAGGACCAGGGCGACCGCGAGGAAGGCGATGGGGAAACCGGTCAGGCCGGTCACCAGGATGCCGGTCGGCACCACGCCGGCGACCACGGTCAGCGGGGCGGCCGCCGACATCATGAAGAAGACGATCGCGGCTACGCCGAGGCGGTCGCGAGCCAGTGCGTCGGAGAGCTGGCTTCCGGGTTGGGTTGCGGTCGACGACACGCGGGACTCCAGGGGTTTTCGATCTTCGGGGGTGGGTTGTGCTGTGTGGGGCTTGTGGTTCTCAGGCGCGCCGGGCCATCACCGCGTCGCCGACGGCCGCCTCGGCCTGAGCGACGAGCTGCTGCAACATGGCTGGGAAGAACCGGCGGAACTGCTCGAAGAGGCGGGCCCGGTCGCGGGCGTTGAGGGTCGCGAGGACGTGCTGGTCCAGACCGGTGGCGAGGATCAGCCCGGCCAGGAGCAGGTCGGCCACGTCGAGGTTCTCGTCGCGGGAGACCTTGGTCCGGATACGGGTGGCGGGCCAGCCGGCGGTCATCGAGTCGGCGGGCACGAACGAGACCTTGGTGCTGAACAGACCACGCTTCTCCTGCCGCTTGATCAGCCCCACCCGGGCGAGACGACGCTCGACCAGGTCGGTGGCGATGCCGGTGGAGAGGTACGCGAGCCAGTTGCGTACGCCGTGCTGACCCGCCTCGCGACGCAGCTGCTCCAGCACGGCGGTGGTCGCGGCGTCGCCGGTCGGCCGTTCGTCGATGACCACGAGTTCGGTCTCGACGAGGTCGACGCGCCGCCACAACATCAATTCACCGAGCAGAGCCGCGCCGAGACCCAGGCCGAGCGTGGCCGGTGACAGCAGGGAACTGCCTCGTATGGTGTCGTGCGCAGTCAGGTAGAGGTCATCCGCGGGCGGTAGCTGCGGCGGGGACGCCACTGCTCGTTCTCCTCTCGTCGCCTTGGGAAATGCCCGCGCTGTTCACCTTGAGTAATGTGGTGACGAATCACGAAGCAATTACTGTGCGCTCCCCCCGGCGCGACCGGAGGTAGCCTGCCAGCTCTCGCCGTCCGGCGCAACGTCCAGATGAGACAAATGTCGGCTCTACAGTAGGCGTTGTTGATCACAGTCTTGCGCAGGTAATTTGAGCGTCGATCAATAAACGGTGAGCCGGTGTTGCGATTCGTCAATATTCAATCGTGTCGAATTGGATACGGCGTCACCGGAAGCCGCCGCGAAGTTCGGCGCAGCGTGATCATGAACCTGGGGAAACTACTCAGAGTTACCTTATCGGTGGATAGTTGCATCTTCAATCAATGCCGGGATACGCTCGAATCCTGAAAGTTGAAGTTTCAAGGAGGCCACCGTGCGGATGCCCGCTCTCTTCCTCAGCCATGGCGCGCCGCCTCTGGTCGACGACCCGACCTGGGTGGCGCAGCTCCAGGAGCTCGCGGCCGGCCTGCCCCGGCCGACGGCGATCCTGATGGCGTCGGCGCACTGGGAGTCCGCGCCGCTGATGCTCGGCGCCACCACCCCGGCGCCGCTCGTCTACGACTTCGGCGGTTTCGCGCAGAAGTACTACCAGGTGCAGTACGCGGCGCCCGGCGCGCCCGCCCTGGCCGATCGGGTGGCGGCGCTGATGCCGGACTCGGAGACGGTCGCCCGGACGAACCGCGGCCTCGACCACGGCGCCTACGTCCCGCTGACCGTCATGTACCCGGACGCCGACATCCCGGTCCTGCAGATGTCGCTGCCCACCCTCGAACCCGACCGGCTGCTCGACCTCGGCGCCCGCCTCGCCCCCCTGCGCGACGAAGGCGTCCTGATCATCGGCTCCGGCTTCACCACGCACGGCCTGCCGTTCCTGCGCGACTGGCGCCCCGACGCGGCAGCGCCCGGCTGGTCCCGCGAGTTCGACGCCTGGGCCGCCGAGACCCTGGCCCGCGGCGCCGTCGACGAGCTGGCCGCGTTCCGCGACCACGCGCCGGGAATGCCCTACGCCCACCCGACGATCGAGCACTTCGCCCCGATGTTCCTCACCCTCGGCGCCTCCACCGACCCGTCCGCCGCCCCCGACCAGTCCGTGTCCGGCTTCTGGATGGGCCTCTCCAAGCGGAGCTTCCAGACCGCCTGACCCCGCCGCACGGGAGAGCCGCGTCGGCGCCCCGGAACGTCGCTCTCCGGTGCGGGTGGGGAGCGCCGTCATTCGCGTACGAGGAAAGGCCCCGGCGAAAACGCACCGGGACCTTTCGGGGAAGCGGGTTACTTGTCGGCGTGCTGCTGGTCGGAGCTGGCTCGGAGGCTGCCGGGATGGGCCTTGAGGGACGGGTCCTTGCTGGACTTGATCAGGCTGGCAACCGTGGTGATGATCAGGATGCCGATGATCACGCCCAGCGAGACCGGGGTGCTGACCTCGGGGACGGATTCGCTGATGTCCTTGTGTGCCCAGTGCAGGACCAGCTTGATGCCGATGAAGGCCAGGATGATCGACAGGCCGGTGGAGAGGTAGACGAGCCGGTCGAGCAGACCCTTGACCAGGAAGAACAGGGCTCGCAGGCCGAGCAGGGCGAAGGCGTTCGCGACGAAGACGATGTACGCCTCCTCGGTCACGCCGAACACGGCCGGGATCGAGTCGAGGGCGAAGAGCAGGTCGGTGCCGCCGATGGCCAGCAGGACCAGGAAGAGCGGCGTGAACATCCGCTTGCCGTCGACCTTGGTGATCATCTTGCCCTCGACGTAGTCGTCGGTGATGGGCAGGAAGCGGCGGCCGGCCTTGACCAGGGCGTTGTCGTCGACGCTGGGATCCTCGTCGCGGTGCCGGAAGAGCTGCACCGCGGTGTAGAGCAGGATCAGGCCGAAGATCAGGAACATGAACGAGAACGCGCTGAGCAGGGCGGCGCCGACCGCGATGAAGATGACCCGCAGCACCAGCGCGATGATGATGCCGAACGTCAGCACCTCTTGCTGGTAGCGCTCGGGCACGGCGAAGGTGCCCATGATGATCACGAAGACGAAGAGATTGTCGACCGACAGGCTCTTCTCGACGATGTATCCGGCGAAGTACTCGGTGCCGAAATCCCAACCGGCGATGCTTCCGAAGACGACACCGAACGCGATCGCGACGGCGATATAGAAGATGGACCATCCGGCGGCTTCACGGAAGCCGACGACGTGTGGACGAAGCACCCCGAGAGTCAAATCGAGGGCGAGCAGGGCGACGATGACACCGATGGTGACTGTCCACCCGAGCGCGGAGACCTCAAGCATGTCTCACAGGATCCCCGTTCTTTCTGCGAGCTCGCTGAAAAATCGGTGAGGAAGCTTGATCTCCATCGAAATGAACCGGAAAAGAGAACCGCCCCTGGCATTCTTCGCTTGCCAGGGGCGGTTCGGGTCAGCGGACGGTATCCGGGGACGGTCCGGACAACACGTCGGCAACCCACCGGGCCGGCCCTCGTCGGCCCGGGAGATCAGTGTGGATCACTTCAGTGCCCGGCGACACCCACCTGATAGCGCCGTTCCGCGTCCTGCTGGTTCAGGATCGCGTGGATCTCGCGGGTCTCGGCGGCCGTGTGACGGCTGAGGATCATGTCCAGTTCGCTGCGCTCAGCGGCGGTACGGAACGCGGCGAGCTCCTCCGTCAGCTGACGGTGGGCGCGGCGCTCGGCACGGCGGTCGGCGATGGCGGTCCGGGCGTTGCGGAGAAACTGCATGTCGAACTCCTCGACGGATAGTGACGGAGAAAGCCTCGTCGCTTCCGGATACAACGATCCCGCAGTTGCGCTTCTTCCCCAAATCCACCAGGTAAAACTCTCGCGACGAAAGTGACGGCGGCCACGGGGATTCGGTAACCCGGGTCACTCTCAGTCAAGAAGTCGCTGGTCAATTGAGGTCGGTGATCTCGGACACCGCCAGGCGTGACAGCAGCTGGGTCCGGGAACGTACGCCGAGTTTGCGGTAGACCCGGGTGAGCGTCGCCTCGACGGTCTTGACGCTCAGGTAGAGCCGGGCGGCGATCTCCCGGTTGCTGGCGCCGTCCCGGACCATCGCGGCGATCCGCAGCTCGGTCGAGGTCAGTCCCTGGTCGGGGGTCTCGGTGCGGATCAGGGCGCGTTCGGTCTCCTCGGCCCACGGTCGCGCGTCGGCGGCCATGAAGAGCGCGAGGGCCGCGCCGATCGCGACCCGGGCGGCCGCGTAGCGACGGCGGCGGCGTTCGGCTCCCCCGGCGACGAGCAGCGCGTGGGCCTGTTCGACCGGCTGGCGCAGTCTCTCGAACAGGTTCGCGGCGGCGGTGGAGAGCTGCACGGCGTCGTCCGGGCGGCCGGACTCCGACTCGACGATGGCGGCGGCCCGGTCGAGATATCCGGTCAGCGCGGGCACGGCGCCGAGCCGGCCCGCGACCAGCCGCGCCTTCATCAGGGTCTCCTGGGCCACGCCGTGCTCACCCAGCGCCGCCAGCCCGGCTGCCAGGTCGGCATGCCAGCGGACGATCATCGGGTCGGCGCTGCCCGTCTCCGCCTCGAGGTCGCGCAGCCGGCGCAGCGTCGCCACCCCGGCCCGGGTGTCGCCGCTGCGCAGTTCGGCCTGACCCAGGGCGTGCAGGTTGCGCCGCAGGTAGAGGCCGTCGCTCTCCTGTTCGGAGGCGCGAATGCCCCGGCGGGCGAAACCGGCGGCGGCGACCAGGCTGCCACCGGCGAGTTCGGCGACCGCGGCGGTGTACCAGGTCGGGCCGGGGCTCAGGCCGGCCTCCTGGGCGGCCCTGGCGGCGCGGTGGGCGTACCGCAGGGCCTCCTGGCAGCGCCCGGCCCTGGTCGCGACCTCGGAGAGGCTGCGCAACACCTCGACCCGGGCCTCGCCGACCCGGTCGTGCTCGGCGACGGCGAGCAGGGTGAGCAGGTCGGCGCGGGCCTCGTCGAGGCGGTCGTCGAAGAGGGCGAACCGGGCGGCGGTGTACTGCGGGCCGTAGTGCAGCCAGTCCGGGGCGGGCGTGGCGGGCAGGGCCAGGGCCCGGTCCAGATCGTCGCGCCAGCGGGGCTCGCCGCGCGTACGCCGGATCTGGGCGAGGGCGCTCAGGGCCATCGCCTCGGTCGTCGGGTCACCGGCGGTCTTCGCGGCGTCCCGCGCGAGGAACGCCTCCTCGGCGGCCCGGTCGGCGTCACCCATGAGGAACGCCCGCCAGGTCAGCCGCAGCCGCACCGGAGCCAGCAGCGCCGGATCGTCACCCGCCTCGGCGAGGGCCGCCGCGAACGTCTCGGCCATGCCGGCGAGGTCCTGCCCGGCCAGGTCGATCAGCACGAGGCGGGCCTTGACCCGGTGGGCGGCCGGCGACGACTCGGCAGCGAGGACCGCCTCGGCAGCCCGCCTCGCCAGCGCCGGTGATCCGCCGGTGATCGCCGTCCGCGCCGCGGTGACCAGCCAGTCGAGGCGGTCGGCGGCGAGGCGATGGGGGCAGCGGTCGGCCGCCAGGACATAGAGTTCCGCCGCGGTCCGGTCGGCTCCGCGCTGCGCGCATCGCCGGGCCGCGTCGGCGAGAGCCTCTGCCACCGAGGCTTCCGGCCCGGTCGTACGCAGGGCGCTATGCCGTAATGCCTCCACCGGATCCGTTGCGGCGTCACTGAGTGCCGTGTGGACCTCCTGGCGCTTTCGTGCGGGCGTTTCGTCGGCGAGGATCTGCGCGAGCAGGGGTGGAGTGAAGGCGATCCTGTCCCGGTTCATTCGGATCAACCCGGCGGTGGACGCCTCGCGCAACTCCGCCTCGGCGTCGTCGCGGCCGGCCCGCAGCAACAGCGTCGTCGTCGGCTCGGTGGCGAGGGCGGCCATGACGAGGGTCTGCCGCGATTTCTCGGAGACTTCGGATATGCGGTTAACGGCCCACTCCCGCGCCTCGTCACCCCTGCTCAGGGCCAGCGCCACGAACGGATTCCCCGCACTCGCCCGATGCAGGCGGCTCGCCACCTTGCACGGCAGGCCGTTCTCCTCCAGCAGCGCGGTCAGCGCGTCCGGGTCGAGCGGCGGCACGGGCATCTCGGCGACCGGGGAGGGGCAGAGCCGGGCCGGGCTCTTCGCGGTGGACGCGGCGATCACCCGGATGCGCGGCCCGGGTCTTCGGCGCATGGCGAAGGCGATCAGCTCGGCGGACTGCGGGTCCAGCCACTGGGCGTCGTCGATGACCAGCAGCACGGGTCTGAGGCGCGCGCAGTGGGCCAGCAGCTCGGGCAGGACGAGGCGCCTCGCCAGGGCCGGTCCGCCGGTGCGGGGCGGCCGGCCCTGGCGCAGCGCGGCGAGCCAGTGTCTCGGCGCGGGGGCCAGGGCGGCGACCGCTTCCGCCGGGACCTGGCGTACGAGATCGGCTGCCCCGGCGTACGCGAGAGAGCGCTCACCGCGGGCCGGGCGCAGGTGGAGGACCAGTTCCCCCCGCGCCACGGCCTGGCCGGCGACGGTGTCGAGCAGTGCGGTGCGGCCGATGCCGGGCGGCCCGGACAACGCCACTCCCCCACCGGCGGCCAGCCTGGCGTCGATGGCCGCGAGCAGGTCATCCCGCCCGTGAAGCATGCGCTCACTGTAGGGATGACTTAGGTGGTCATCAATGGCTACTTCTTGGTGACACTCGTCGCAGTCACCGAGCCGTCGTCCGCCTTCTCGCCCTCGACGGTGACCGAGTCGCCGGCCTTCACGTCGCTGAGCTTGCCCTTCTTCGCGGTCGAGACGGTGGTGTCGCCGTCGGTCTTGACGGTGACGGTGGAGCCGTCCTCGGTCTCGATGTAGATCGTCTTGCCGTTGACCAGCTTGACCTTGCCGGCCGTCCCGCTGCCGGCGGCGGCCTCGGTGGTCCCCTGGCCGGTGCCCTGACCCGCGTTCTGCCCGAAGCCGCCCGGCATCCCGCTCGCCGACAGGCCGGACGGGAAGCCACCTCGGGTCCCGCCGCCACCGGGGAAGGCCGCCGTCTCCGTGGCGCCCCACTGCTTCTGCGCCTGGATCCCGCCGAGGAATCCGCCCATCAGCAGCGCCGCCACGCCCAGCCCGATCGTCCCCCTGTTCCACCAGCGCTTCGGCGCCGCCGCGGCCAGCTCCTTGGAGAGGTCGTCGTGGTCGTCCGGCTCCTCCAGCGAGGGCAGGGCCGGGATGACCGCCGTCTCATCGTTCATACGGTTCACAGCTTGGAGTCCTCACTCGTAGCGCAGCGCGTCGATGGGACGCAGCCGGGCGGCGCGGGCGGCGGGCAGGCCGCCGAAGAACAGTCCGATCGCGACGGAGACGCCCACGGCCAGCCCGATGGAGCTGGGCACGATGACCGGTTTGACTCCGACGATCTCGAATTGGCTGCCGATCAGCGCGGCGGCCACGCCGAGGCCGCCGCCGAGCACGCTGAGCAGCGTCGCCTCGATCAGGAACTGGGTCAGGATGACCCGGCGAGGCGCGCCGAGCGCCTTGCGGATGCCGATCTCCCGGGTCCGTTCGGTGACCGTCACCAGCATGATGTTCGTGATGCCGATGCCGCCGACGAGCAGACTGATCGCGGCGACCGCGCCGAGCAGCGTGGTGAACGTGTCGGCCGTCTCGGTCTGCGTCTCCAGCAGCGAGGACGCGTTCTGGATCCGGTACGGCGTGCTCGACGAGCTGTCCGAGACGTCCAGCTTCTGGTCCAGGATCGTGGAGACCTGGTCCTGCGCCGCGTCCACCTTGTCCGGGTCGGACGCCTCCACGATGATCGAGGTGAGGGCGCCGTAGCCGGTCAGCACCTGCTGCACCGCGGTGAGCGGGGCGACCGCCGTGTCGTTCGAGTCCTGGAAGCCGGTGGAGCTCTTCTCCTCCAGCACACCCACGATGGTGAACAGCGCGCCACCGACGGTGACCTGCTTGTCGATCGGGTCGACGCCGGGGAACAGCTCCTCGGCGACGGTCTGGCCGATCACCACCACACGCCGGCCCTGGTCGACGTCGTCCTCGGTGAACATGGCGCCTCGACCGACCGGGGTGCTCGACGCGGCGAACCAGCTCGGGGTCGTGCCGACGAAGGTGGCCACCGAGTGGTCGGTTCCCTCGTACGTCATGGTCGCCGACGACGAGCTGACCACCGGGGACACCGACTTGACGTCCGGCGCCAGCTCCGGGTCGACCAGCGCGTCGGACATCTCCTTCGTCAGCGAGGTGCTGCTGGACCCGCCGCGCCCGGTGCTCATCACCGTGATGGTGTTGGTGCCGAGCGCCTCGATCCGGTCGCTGATCGCCTTGGCCGAGCCGTTGCCGACCGCGACCAGCAGGATCACCGCGGCGACACCGATGAGGATGCCGAGCATGGTGAGCGCGGACCGCAGCTTGTTCGCCGAGAGGCCGCGCAGGGAGAACCTGATGACTTCGAGAAGGCTCATGCCTGGTGCCGCCCGGCCGCCGCCATCGCCGCGCCGATCGGCGGGAGATGAAGAGGTGACTGCCGCCGGTCCATCACGATCGAGCCGTCGACCAGGCGGATCAGCCGCTTGGCCCGGGCGCCGACCTCGTCCTCGTGCGTGATGATCACGATGGTGCGGCCGGCCGCGCTCAGGTCGTCGAACACCTGCAGCACGTCGTCGGTGGACTTCGAGTCCAGGTTGCCGGTGGGCTCGTCGGCGAGCAGCAGGGCGGGCTCGGTGACCAGCGCGCGGGCCACGGCGACACGCTGCTGCTGACCGCCGGAGAGCTGGTTCGGCTCGTGTCCGGCGCGGTCGGCCAGACCGACGATGTCGAGCGCTTCCATCGCGCGGCGGCGGCGTTCCTTCGGCTTGACCCCGGCGTACGCCAGAGGGAGTTCCACATTGGCGACCGCGCTGGTCCGCGGGATCAGGTTGAACGCCTGGAAGATGAAGCCGATGAGCCTGTTGCGGGCCAGGGCGAGCTGCGCGTCGGAGAGGCGGCTCACGTCGACGCCGTCGAGCAGGTAGGTGCCACTCGTCGGCACGTCCAGGCAGCCCAGGATGTTCATCAGGGTCGACTTGCCGGAGCCGGAGGAGCCCATGATCGCCGCGTAGTCGCCGCGCTGGACGGTGAGCGACGCGCCGCGCAGCGCGTGCACCGTCGCCTCACCCTCGCCGTAGATCTTCTTGAGGTCGCGGACCTCGATGACCGGCTTGCTCATCGGCCGCCACCGCCGGCCGGCGCGCCGCCACCACCGAAGTTGCCGCCGCCACCGCCGAAGCCGGCGCCGCCGCCCGGGAACCCGCCCTGCTGGCTGCCGGTGCCGCTGGTGGAGGAGGACGTCGTCTTCACGACCACCTGCTCCCCCGCGGTCAGGCCGGACTTGATCTCGGTGGCCGAGTCGCCCTCCAGGCCGATCTCCACCGAGCGGGTCTCCTGTACGCCGTTCGCCACGACGGTGACCGAGTGCCGGTTGCCGACGGTCGTGAGGGCGGCCGGGTTGACGTAGACCGCGTTCTCCACCGAGCCCGTGGTGACCGAGACCGAGACGGTCTGGCCGACCTTCGCGCCGGTCGGGACCTTGTCGAGGGTGAGCGAGACACCGTAGGTGACGACGCTGTTCGCGGTCGTCGCCGAGGGGTCGATCGCGGTGACCTTGGCGCTCTGCTCGACGCCGCTCAGGGCGTTCCAGGTCACCGTGGCGACCTGCTTCTCCTTGAGGCTCGTCGCGTCGGCCTCGGCGAAGGCGGCGCTGACCTGCATCTTGGACAGGTCGGCGATCTCGACGAACCCGGAGCTGCTGCTGCTCGTCGACGACGAGGACCCCCCTGACGACTGACCGCCGCCCGAGGAGGAGGAAGACCCTCCCGACGAGCTTCCCAGGGTTCCGTTCACCGCCGTCACCGTGCCGGCCATCGGCGCCTTCAGCACCGCGCCCTCCACGCCGGCCTCGGCCTCGTCCACGGCGAGCTCGGCCGCGTCGACCTGGTTCTCCGCGTCGGAGGTGTCCGAGCCGGCGTCCTCGGCCCGGTCCAGCGCGTCCTGCGCGGCGTCCAGGTCCGCCTCGGCGGCGTCCAGGGTCCGCTGCGCGGCGGACGGGTCGACCTTGGCGAGGACCTGACCCTTCTTGACCTTGTCACCGACCTTCACGCTGATCGCGGTGACGGTGCCGCTGGTCTCGAAGCTCGCGCTCGCCGTGCTGGCGCTCTCGAGGGTGCCGTCCGCGGTGGCGGTCTTGGTGACCGTTCCCTGCTGGACGGAGACCGTTCGCTCGGAGGCCACGGCGGCCGTCCCGTCATCGGAAGAGGAGAACGTCTCGTACACCGTGAATGCTCCGGCGACGAGCGCGACGCCGATCACGGCGTTGACCACCATGGACGGGTGGCGGCTTAAAGCGCGATTTTTCATTGGTTTTCCGCCGCGGGGAGGCTCGAGCGTACCTTCATGGCTGCAAACTCTCGGTGGTCGGGCTAGGAGGAGCTTCGGCGGAACCTGGGAGATAGCTCGGAACCTCTACACGGAGTCACTGACAGCCGGGAGAAGCACGCGGAAGCAGGCGCCGCCCTTCTCCGGCCGGACCAGTTCCACCCAGCCGCCGTGACCGTGGACGATCGCCGCGACGATGGCCAGGCCGAGCCCGGAACCGCCGCCCTTGCTGCGGGAACGGCTGGAGTCGGCGCGGTAGAGACGCTCGAAGACACGCGGGGCGTGTTCGTCCGGGATGCCCGGGCCGTCGTCGCTGACTTCGAGCACCGCGCCATGACTGAGGGTGACCGGGCCGGAACGCACGGCTGCGATGTCGATCGATGACGAGAAATATCCGACTCGCACGGTCACCGTCGTCCCCGGCGGCGTGTGGTTCAGCGCGTTCGCGACCAGGTTCGTCGCCACCTGCCGCAACCCGTGGTCGTCCCCGAGCACCATGGCCGGCTCGAACGTGTCGGCCAGCACGATCGACCGATCGGGCGCCCGCGCGTGACCGTCCCGGATCGCGTCCGCGGCGATCTCCAGCAGATCGACGCGGCGGATCTCCAGGGTTCGTTTGCGGTCGAGCCGGGCCAGCATCAGCAGGTCCTCGACGAGCACGCCCATCCGGCCGGCCTCGCCCTCGATCCGGGCCATCGTCTCGTCCAGCGCCGGACCCGGTGGCGCGCCGCCCCGGCGGTACAGCTCGGCGAACCCGCGGATCGAGGTGAGCGGCGTGCGCAGCTCGTGGGAGGCGTCCGCGACGAACTGGCGCAGCCGCTGCTCGGAGCCGGTCCGCGCGTCGACCTCCGCCTCGATCCGGGTGAGCATGGCGTTGAGCGCGAGGCCGAGGCGTCCCGGCTCGGTGTGCGGGTCGGGGTCGGGCACCCGGCCGGAGAGGCTGCCGCCGGAGATGTCGGCGGCCACCGACTCCATCTCGGTAAGCGGCCGCAGGCCGAGCCGGACGACGAAGGCGGCGCCGGCCCCGAGCAGGCTGAGCACGAGCAGCATCACGCCGGCGTCGATGCTCAGCAGGCGTTCGGTGGTCTGCTCGACCTCGCTGAGCGACGTGCCGATCACCGCGTACGCGCCGGTGTCACCGACCTCGACGGCGATCATCCGCCAGTCGGCGCCCTCGGCGGCGGCGACCGTGTAGGGCTTACCGACCCGGGCCGCCACCCGCGTCAGCGACTCCACTGCCGGACGATCGTCGCCGGGAGTGGAGCTGCGGGTGTCATCCAGGCTGCCGTCGGCCTGATAGAAGTAGTTGACCTGGTCCGCGCCGATCCGGAACCGCCCACCGGCGCGCGGGACGAAACCCACGGATATCTCCGACATCGGGCGGCTTATACCGATCAGCTGCTCGTCGATGCGATCTTGGAGATAGCTGCGGATCAGCAGCACCCCGGCGGCGTTGGCGACGAGCAGCCCGATAGCCGATAACAGTGCGACGAAAAGGACGAGACGCGACCGCAGCGTCCAGTGCCTCACTCCCATCCGCCCACCCCGCCCGCCACCCGGGAACGGACTGACGGCAATCATTCTTCGCGCGGCAGGCGAAGTGCGTACCCGACGCCCCGCACGGTGTGGATCAGCGGCGGATCCGTCCGGTCGATCTTCCGGCGCAGGTAGTAGACGTAGGACTCCACGATCCGCCCGTCGCCGCCGAAGTCGTACTTCCACACCCGGTCCAGGATCTGTGCCTTGCTCACCACCCGACCGGCGTTGATCATCAGATAGCGGAGCAGGTTGAACTCCGTCGGGGACAGCTCGATCAGCCGGCCCGCCCGCCGTACCTCGTGGGCGTGCTCGTCCAATTCCAGGTCCGCGTAGCGCAGCACGCCCGTTTCCGGAACCGGCTCCTCCGGCTGGCTGCGTCGCAGGATCGCGCGGATGCGTAGCACGACCTCCTCGAGGCTGAACGGCTTGGTCACGTAGTCGTCGGCGCCGGCCGACAGACCGAGGATCCGGTCCTCGACCGCGTCACGGGCGGTGAGGAACAGGACGGGCACCCGATGGCCGGCGGCGCGCAGCCGCCGGGCCACCTCGAACCCGTCCACGTCCGGGAGCATCACGTCGAGGACGATCAGATCCGGTTCGAACTCCTGCACCGCGACCAGGGCGCCGTGCCCGGAGTCGGCGACGCGGACGTCGAAGGCGACGAGCCGGAGGGTCGCGCTGAGCAGCGCGGAGATGTTCGGCTCGTCGTCGACGACGAGGAGGCGGGCGGGGCGCGCCGCGGCGTCGCTGACTTGCACGGGGCTACGGGTCTCGGAAAGCACGGAGAATTGGTACCAACGGAGTCTTTGAGCCAGCTATGAACTCACCATGATTTGGCGACGACATCGCCTTCGCTCAGACCCGAGGTGATCTCGGTGTACTGATCGCCGCGCAGGCCGAGCTTCACCGCGGTCGCGACGCCGTCCTTGGAGACCGTCCCGGTCGAGCCGCTCACGTCGTGCACCGCCGTGGACGGCACCCGCAGCACGTCCTCCTTGCTGCCGGTGGTGACCTTCACGTTGGCGCTCTGCCCGACGAGCAGCTCCTCCGGGGCGTCGTCGAAGGAGAGCACCACGCCGAACCGGGTCAGCGTGCCGTCGCTGGTCCCGACCGGGTCGACCTGCACGACGGTGGCCTCGAAGTCTTCGCCGGGCCGGTCGGCGAGGGTGATCACGGCGCTCTGCCGCACCTCGAGGTGATCGGCGTCGGCCTCCGGGAAGTCGGCGCTGATCTGCATGTCGTACACGTCGGCCAGGGTGATGAACGCCGAGCCCGAGCCGACCTGGCTGCCCACCTTGCCGCTGACCGTGAGGATCTTGCCGGCGATCGGCGCGGTGATGGTCGCGCCCTCCAGCGCCTCCTCGGCCTCCTCCAGGGTCACCTCGGCCTTGTTGACCCGCTGCTGCGCGCTGAGGATCGCGTCGGTGCCGCTACCGCCTTGCTGACCGCCGCCGGTGCTGCCGCCGGTACTGCCGCAGGATCCTCCGGTGGTCCCGCCGCTGCCTCCGGCGGGGGCTCTGGTGGTGGGAGACGTCGCCGCCTTGGAGGTACGGGTCGACGACGGCGACGCCGGAGCCGTGGCCGTCGCCGAGGCGGTGGGAGAGGCGGTCGCCGACGGCGTGGGCGACGCCGACGCGGCCGGCGACGTCGTGGTCGCGGTCGTGGTCGTGTACGCGGCGGCCACATCGCAACCGGTCGTCGTCTCCGTCGCCGACGTGCTGGAGGAGGCCTTCTCCTCGGCGTCGTCGAGCTGGTCCTGCGCCTCGTCGAGCGCGTCCTCGGCGTCGTCGACCGCTTCGGCGGCGTCCGTGTCGTCGACGGTGGCGAGGACCTGTCCCGCGGTGACCGTGGAGCCGGCCCGCACCTTGACGGTCTCCACCGTGCCGTCGACCGAGAACGACAGGCTGCGGGTCTGCGCCGCCTGCAACGTGCCGGTCGTGGCGACCTCGGTGGTCACCGCACCCTTGTCCACGGTGGCCGTCTCGGCCGCTTTCGTCTCCTCGTCCGCGGCGCCGGCCGTCAGCGCACGCACCACGCCGAAGGCGATCAACGCGAGCACGACGGCCGCCACGAGGAGCCAGATCAATCGCCGGCGACCGGCCAGTGCAACACCCATGGCCGCAGAGTCTGGCGACCCGTTCTCGCCGCCGGCTGGATCCTGCCTCGGAGTTCGCTCGGAGCCCGCCCGGCCGCTCTTACGTAATTCCTAGGGTCCGCCGACCTCACACACAGGTGGGGGCGTTTTCCTCTGAGCCGACCTTCCCCGCTTCGACAGGAGATCAACGTGCCGGTAGTCAGTTCGAAGACGCGCCTGCGCGCAGGCGCTCTGCTCGTGGCCTCCGTAGCCGTGCTGTTCACGGCGGCCTGCGGTGGCGGCTCGGACGACAGCAGCACCAGCGGCACGAGCAGCGAGCAGGGCGGCGGCACCAGCGCGTTCGCGTCGTACGTCAGCTGCCTCAACGAGAACGGCGTGACGATCACGATGCCGTCCGGCGGCCCCGGCGGTGGCATGGGCAACGGCGGAACCCGCCCGTCCGGCGCTCCCGACGGCGTGCGTCCCTCCGGTGGCGCGGGCTTCCCCGACGGCGCCGGCCTCCCGTCCGGCCAGCCCCGCCCGTCCGGCAGCGCCGGCCAGCGTGGTGGCGGCGGCTTCCCCGGTGGCGGCGGCATGTTCCAGCAGCCCGAGGGCGTCGACGACGCGACCTGGGAGAAGGCCCAGTCGGCGTGTGCCTCGCTGCGTCCCAGCATGGGTGCCGGCCGGGGCAACGGCAACGGTCAGGGCAACGGCGCGGACGCGGCGTACACGAACTGCCTCAAGGAGAACGGCGTCACCGACACCGCCGACCTGGACGAGTCGGACGCGACGGTGAAGAAGGCCGTGGAGACCTGCAAGGTGCTCAAGCCGGCTTCGTAGAAACCCCCGTGCCGGCGTCGCGCTGCCCCCCGTCGTGGCGGCGCCGGCACGGTCGCGTGCGGGGCCGGCGGTCGCTGACCGCCGGCCCCGCGTCGTCACCCGATGATCAGACCGGGCAGCTGCTGCGGTAGTCCGAGATCTGCAGCAGGCTGCTCGGCCCCGGGCAGATGAACTGGCTGTAGCGGGTGTCGTCGTCGACGAAGCGCTTGAGCCAGGAGGTCGCCTGCACGGCGGTCCAGGTGTCGACGGACTGCGGGAAGAAGTGGCTGGCGTTGTTGAGCTCCAGGTACGCCTTCTCCGCCGACGCCGGGATGCTGTTGTAGAACGGGATCGAGTGCGAGGCGACCGGCGCGATCGCGTCCGACTCGCCACCGACGATCAGGGTCGGCACGCGCAGCTCGGACCAGGTCTTGTCGGTGTTCCACGGCGCCAGCGGGACCGCGGCCTGGAGCGACGGCCGGGAGCTGGCCGCCTCCAGGCTGCCGCCGCCGCCCATCGAGTGCCCGGCCACCGCGAGCCGGCTGGCGTCGACGCGGCTGCGCACCGAGCTGGACCGGGTCAGGTAGTCGAGGGCCGCGAGCAACTGGTTGCCGCGCGAGGCCGGCTGGTCGGCGGTGGTCAGCGTCTCGATACCGATGACCACGAAACCGTGCGAGGCCAGGCGCGGGCCGAGCCAGGAGATGCTCGACCAGTACGCGGTGAAGCCCGGCGAGATCGCGATCGCGCCGAACGTGCCGTCCGCCGTGGTGGTCGGGTAATAGATCTCGCCGCCGCCGAATCCGGAGACCGCGAGCCGGGAGACGGACGTCTGGGAGACCGCGTAGGGGCCGCGGGAGGCCTGCAGCGCGGCCAGTGTCGGGTCGGGTCCCCGCTCGTACGGGTTGGCGGCCTGGGCGGCGGTGGCGCCGAGGCCGGTGGCGAGGGCGAGGGCGGCCGCCGTGGCGACCATGAACCGGGCTGCCCGGCCGGGAACGGTTGACTTCACGTCGAGTCTCCTTAACAGGGGGATCGGGATCGACGAGCGTCAGTGTTGGCAGGTCGCCGGCGCTCAGGCATCGGCGAAATCACCGGCGTTGTCATCAGCCCGCAATCTTCCGGAAATTTCATCAACCGAAACGCCCCTTTCGCTCTCGGCTCCGACGCGGAACACTCGCCGCATGTTTGATGCACCGTCAGTGCAGAAACTTCCGGCGCCGGTCCGCTGCCTCCTCACCGAGGCTTCGCAGGGCCGGAGCGGCATCCTGGTCGTGACCGGCCCGCCCGGGGCGGGACGAACCACCCTGATCAGCTCGGTGTCCGCCGCGCTGCCGTCCTGGACGGTCCTCCGTACGCCCGGGCACACCGGCGAGCTCGGGGTTCCGTACGCGGGCCTCCAACGCCTGATCACCCCCGTGCGCGACCGGATCGCCTGCCTCGAGCCCGCGCAGCGTGAAGCGCTGATGCGCGTCCTGAGCGGCACGTCACCCCAGGTGGGGCGGTGGGAGCTGGGGCTTTCCCTGACAAGCCTTCTGGGTACGCCGGAAGCACACCCGTCCGGGCCTCCGACGCCGGTGATCTGCCTGATCGACGACGCCCACCTGCTCGACGAGCCCTCCTGGCAGGCACTGCTGTTCGCCGCTCGCCGGACCCCGCACCTCGCCCTGCTGGCGACGACCCCGCCCGGCGCCGTCCCCGACGGCCTGCCGGCGCACGCGCTGGAGCCGCTGTCCGCCGACGAGGCCCGGAGCCTGCTGGCCGCGCACGCCCCCGACCTGGCCCGCGAGGTGGCCGAGGCGGTCTTCACCCTGGTCGGCGGCAATCCCGCAGCCCTTCTGGACCTGGCCGGTTCCCTGTCCCCGGAGCAGCGCCGCGGTTACGCCCCGCTCCCCTCCTGCCTGCCCCCGTCCAGCCGGCTGCGCCACCGATATCGCGCCGAACTCGACGCCCTCCCCGCTCCGACCCGCGACCTGCTCCTGCTGGCCGCCGCCCAGCCCTCAGCACCCCTCTCCGCCGTGCTGGCCGCGCACACCCTCTCCTCCGCGCCGTCCGCCCTCTCCCCCTCCGGCCTCTCTCCCTCCGGCCTCTCCCCCTCTGCCCTCTCCCCCTCCGGCCTCTCCCCCTCCGGCGTCTCCCCCTCCGGCCTCTCCCCCTCCGGCCTCTCCCCCTCCGGCCTCTCCGCCCCGCCCTCCCTCCGCGATCTTGGAGGATTCGGTGGCGGCGACGAGGCGGGACTCGAGGCTCTCGCTCACGCCGAACGTGCCGGTCTGGTGACTGTGGAAGGGGACGCGGTCTGTTTCGTGTCTCCGCTCGTGCGCGGCGCCTCGTACATGGAAATGGCTCTGAGCAGCCGCCGGAACGCCCACCTCGCGCTCGCCGCGGTCCTCGCCGCCCGGGGCGAGAGGCTGGCGTCGCTGATGCATCGCGCCGCCGCGACCACCGGGACCGACGCCCCGCTCGCGCGGGAATTGACGCAGGCGGCGCGGACCGCCGAGCCGGGAGCCGCCGCCGAAGCCCGCCGCTGCGCCGCCGGACTCCTGCCCGACCCGGCCGATCAAGGGTCGATGCTGGTCGAGGCCGCTACGTCGGCGTGGCTGGCCGGGCGGCCGCACGATGCCGGGATGCTGCTGCGCCGGGTGCCGCCCGCCGCCGGGAACGCCCGGGTACGCGCCCGCGGGCTGACCGCCGAGATGGGCCTGCCGGACGGCCGTCCCGGCGCTCGCGAGCTGCTCCTCGACGTGGCCGCCGAACTCGCCGACACCGACACCACCACCGCCCTGGACGCGCTAGCGCTCGCCGGAGAGGCCGCGGCCCGTCCCGGTGAGCAGGGCAGGTACGCCGGGCTCGCACGCCGGGTGATCGCCGGTCAGCGCGGGGACGAGCCGCCGGCCGTGGCTCTCGCGTTCCATCATGTCGCCGGGCTCGCGTGCATGGCCGACGGGGACGAGCCTGCCGCGTTCGCCCGGTTACGGCGGGCCGTCGACCTCGCCGACCGGGTCACCGAACCACGCCGGCTGCTGCAGGCCGCGACGTCCGGGGTGCTGGTCGGCGACTCGCGCCGGGCCGCCGCCATCGCCGGGAGGTCCGCCGTGCTGGCCCGGGAACAGGGCTCGACGGTGCTGATCCCGCAGGCGCTGGAGATGGCCGCGACGGCCGCGCTGGCGACCGGTGAGTACGCGGCCGCGAACACCGCCGCCCTCGACGGCGCCGCCCTGGCACGCGCCACCGGCCAGCCCATCCTGGCCGCCGTGCACACCGCGATCCTGGCGGTGCTCGCCGCGCTGGTCGGCGACCGGGAGACCGCCCTGGCCCGGATCGAGGCGGCCGGCTCAGGGCCGTCCCGCGCCCTCTGCGAATGGTCCCTCGCCCTGATCGACCTGGTCGACGGCCGTGCCCTGCCCGCCGCCGAACGGCTCGCCCGGGTGGTGACCGCGCCGCCCGGGTACGGTTCGGCGCTGCTGCAGGTGGCGGTGGTACCGCACCTGCTGGAGGCCTCGTCGTCGTTCTCCCTCGGCCTGGACTCGGTCGCGGTGAGTTTCGACCGCTGGGCCGGTCGTACCGGCCAGCCCGCCTGGCTGGCGCTCCGCGACCGGTGCCGGGCGCTGCGGGCCACCGACGCCGAGGAGGCGTCGGCGCACTTCGGCGCGGCGCTGCGGCACACCGGGGAGGCGGGGTTCCCGCGGGCGCACACCGAGCTGCTCTACGGCCGGTTCCTGCGCCGCCGGCGCCGTCACGTGGAGGCACGCACGCACCTGCGCCGGGCCGCCGAGACGTTCCGGGTGATGGACGCGGAACCGTGGGCGGCGCAGAGCATGCGGGAGCTGCGGGCCGCCGGGGAACGGGTCGACCTGCCCGGTCCCGCGCTGGACGGCCTGGAGCTGACCGCGCAGCAGGAGCGGATCGCGGTGCTGGTGGCCGGTGGCGCCACCAACCGGGAGGTCGCGCAGGAGCTGCATCTGAGCCCGCGGACCGTCGACCATCACCTGCGCAACGTGTTCGCCAGGCTGGGGGTGAGGTCGCGGACGGAGATGGCGCGGATGCTCAACTCGGGTTCGTAGCCCTGTGGATCTTGGAGCGTCCGGTGGCCCGCGGGCTCCTCATAGTGTGGCTTCGATGTGGTCCCAGCGCTCGACCAGCTGCCGGCGCCGGACCGCGACCAGGTGGCCGGCCAGGATCGCCGGGTGGCCGCCGCGCACGCACACGTCCGCCCCGGCCGTCAGCACCCCGGAGACCAGCTCCGCCGCGGCCCAGTCGTCGATCAGGGCGATCAGCCGGGTCTCCGGGGGCAGCACCGCCCGCGCCGCCCGCACGTCGTGGACGGTGGCGCCGCTGAGCACCACCAGCTCCTCGGGCCGGAGGTCCGCCAGGCCGGTCGCGAGGCGCATCGACCAGCCGTGCGGGAGGTGCTGCGGAAGACTCGCCACCCGGCTCCGCTGCCCGAGCACGGCGACGACCGGGTGCGGCGCCGGCGCGGGCGCGGAATCTGGGTTGAGCTGCGTGAGCATGGTGGTCATCCCCTCAGTGGGTCCCTCGTGTAAGACCACGATTGGCCCCGTGCCTGTGGGCCACCATGTGCCGCGGCTGTGCGTTGGATGTCAGGCGTTCCAGTAATTCAGGACCGGGTCGACGCCGTGCTCGAAACCGAGGGCGGACAGCGTCCCGGTGTCCAGCTTCAGCAGGCCCCCGGCGCTCGGCGGAAGCCCGATCCAGCGGGCGCCGACGACTCGGAGGGCGTGCCCGTGGGCGACCAGGGCGACGTCGCCGTCGAATTCGCGGGCCTTCGCCAGGACACGATCGATTCTCGTCCCGATCTCCTCCGGGGACTCGCCACCCGGTCCGCCGTCGGTCCAGAGCGACCAGTCCGGGCGCGTCTCGTGGATCTGCTTCGTGGTGATGCCTTCGTACTCGCCGTAGTTCCACTCGGCGAGGTCCTCGGTCACCTCGGTCACGGTCAGCCCCGCCAGCTCAGCGGTCCGCAGCGCCCGTTTGCGCGGGCTCGACAGCACGGCGGCGAAGGAGCGGCCGGCCAGGCGTCCGGCGACGGCACGTGCCTGCCTCTCACCCTCTGCGGTCAATTCCAGATCCGTGTACGAGGTGTGGCGCCCGTTCGCGCTCCATTCCGTCTGACCATGTCTGATCAGTACGATCTCCGCCATCGGTCCCCCTTGAGTCGTCACCTGTGTTTCTACCCGGTGATGATCGACTTTCCGGCGGTTCCGGGGGTGATGTCTACGACCATGCTCCGGGCCGGTCGTCCCAGCGCATGATCATCGGGTGGCGCTCCTCGTCACGGGCCGCCAGGCTCTCCAGCGCCCGCAGGTATTGCCGCTGCGAGATCTCGCCGCTCAGCAGCTGGCCGGCGAGGATGCCTTCGAGCGTGGTCGGGGTGGCCGTCGGCTCGGCGTGCCCCTGACCGCCCGGTCTGACCCGTGCGGATCCGCGGAAGCGCCGGGGTCGCGGCTCGTCGTCCTCTGCCCGCCAGTTCTCTGCCCGCCAGTTCTCTGCCCTCGTGCCGCCGGTCGGCGTGTCGTCGAACGGCGTGCCGCCGGCGGGCGTGCCGTCGGTCGGCGTGCCTTTCGAGAGCGGCCAGAGGGCGAGCACCGCTGCGAGGATCAAGCCCACCACCGCCACGAAGAGAACCATCATCACAACCACCCCCTGGGTGACATCTTCGCTACAACCCCGGTTGATGACGAGACGACCGGGTGAAGTTTCGCCTTCAAACACGCTGTGACCAGGCTATTGACGTTCTGTCAGCGACCCGACTCAGTTCAGATGGCGCGAGATCACCTATGCAACGTTCACATCCGCTCAATGACCATCGATGCCTCATAGGACTTTGGTCCCGGGAACCGGGTCCCTACGGCACCGGCGCCCGGCCCTCCACAGGCGAATAGTCGTAGGTGAAGACAACGTCCTAGGGAGGACCAGATGGCCACCATCGGCCGCGAGAACGTCGCCCACCTCGAGAGCGTCGAGGCGCCGGGCTCCATGTTGACCCACACCGCCGCTCGTGCGCTGGCCGTCCTCCGGATCGCCACCGGGTTCGTCTTCCTCTGGGCGTTCCTCGACAAGACCTTCGGCTTCGGCTACGCCACCCCGTCCGCCCGCGCCTGGATCAACGGCGGCTCGCCGACGAAGGGTTTCCTCGGCTCGCTCGAGACCGGCCCGTTCGTCGACACCTTCCACAGCATGGCCGGCAACCCGGTCGTCGACTGGCTGTTCATGCTCGGCCTACTCGGCATCGGCGTCGCCCTCATCGCCGGCATCGGCCTCCGCATCGGCGCCGTCGCCACCGGTCTCATGATGGCCTTCATGTGGGTGGCCGAATGGCCCCTGGCCGCCGGCTCCAGCAACCCGATCGTCGACTACCACGTGATCTACGCGCTGGCGGCGGCCGTCCTGGCCCTGACATACGCCGGCCACACCTGGGGCCTGGGTCGCCTGTGGGCAAAGCTGCCCCTGGTCCAGCGGAACCGCTGGCTGATCTGAGAAGACCCGCCCCACCCCCAGCCCGGCCGGACCCCCTCCGGCCGGGCTGCTTCCTTCTCTCCCCCGGCCGTCCCGCCCCCCCGCCCTCCGCCCCCACGAGGGATCTTGGAATGGTCGCGCGCCACACCCTCCGGGATCTTGGAATGGTCGCGCGCCACACCCCCGGGATCTTGGAATAGTCGCGCCCCGACACCCCCGCGGATCTTGGAGTGCCGAAAATCGGATGCTTCCGCGGCCGGATCCTGACTACGGTTTTCGCCATGACCATGACGCATGCTCTTCTCGCCGCGGCGCTGACGCCCGCGCGAGGACCGCTGCACGCGATCCGTCTGCGCGCCGGGCGTCCCGCCCTGGCCTGACGCCGACCTGATCATCCGTGATCCGCCAGGGCCCAGTCCTCCTCCCATCCGGACGGGCCGCGATGACGCCCGTCCGCAGTCGCCGCCCGATGCGGCAGACAGGACGAAGCAATGGCGCCACAACCACTCCGGCGAGAGCACGCCCGTGCCCGCCGCGCCTACGGGCAGAACTTCCTGGCCGACCCGGCGACCGCCCGCCGCCTGGCAGACCTCGCCACGATAGATCCGGATATTCCCGCCTACGAGGTCGGCGCCGGACGCGGCCGGCTGACCACTGAGCTTCTGCGTCGCAGCCGGCGCGTGATCGCGTACGAAATCGATCCCGCCCTGGTAGCCACCCTGCCGGCACATCCCCGCCTGACCGTGCGCACCGACGACTTCCTGGCCGCGACCCCGCCGGCGGAGGACTTCACGGTGGCCGGCAACATCCCGTACGGCCTGACCTCCCCCGTGATCGACTGGTGCCTGCGGGCGCCGGCCTTGAGGCGCGCCACCCTGCTGACCCAGTGGGAGTACGCCCGCAAGCGGACCGGCGACTACGGCCGCTGGACCCGGCTCACGATCCTGACCTGGCCGGACTTCACCTGGAGCCTCGCCGCCCGCGTACCGGCAGCCGCCTTCCGCCCGGTTCCCCGCGTCGACGGCGGCGTCCTGGTGCTGGACCGCCGCCCGGCCCCGCTGATCCCACCGGAACGGCGGCACCGTTACCGCCGCCTGGTCGAGCGCGGCTTCACCGGAGTGGGCGGCTCGCTGCACGCCACCCTCTCCCGCGACCACGGCCGGCGCCGGACCTCAGCGGCGTTCCGCGCCTGCCGCCTCACCCCGGACCGCCCGGTGGGCGAGGTGTGGCCCGAGCAGTGGCTGACCCTCTTCCGCCTGCTCACTTAGCCCGAACCCCGCTGGTGCGGTGGCCCGAAGGTCAGGCTGCCGCACCGGCCCGGAACACCGCCACCAGGAAGTCGGCCCCCGGCACGAACGGCCGCAGATCCCACGTGCTCAGCAGCAGGTCCTGCTCCAGTCCAGCGCTCGCCGCGTCCTTCAGGAACTCGTCGAACTCATACCCCCGTCCCGCACCGAACCCGACCACGACCCGCCCGCCGTCGCCGAGGTGCTCCCGGAACCGCCGCAGGATCGTCCCCCGGCTGCTCGGACCCGCGAACGTCATCACGTTGCCCGGGCACACCACCACGTCGAACGTCTCCCCCAGCGTCAGCTCCGACAGGTCGCCCACCTGCCACCGCGCGCCCGGGAAGTCCCGTTCCGCCTCCTCGATCAGCGCCGGATCGAGGTCCACACCGACGACCTGGTGTCCGCTGCGCGCGAGCCGACCACCCACGCGGCCCGTGCCGCACCCGGCGTCCAGGATGCGGGCGCCCCGAGGCACCATGGCGTCGATCATGCGGGCCTCGCCGCCGAGATCGTCGCCGCGGGCGGCCATCTCCCGGAAACGGTCGATGTACCACTGGGAGTGACCCGGATTCTCAGCGATCTTCTGAAGCCACAGGTTGTCGGTGCTCATACCTCCCATCATCCACCGAAGGTGACCTTGGCCGTCTCTTCGGTCCCGCCGGTGCGGCCCGGCGCGCTCTGCCACTGCCAGTAGAGGTTGGTGTGCGCGATCACCTGCTCGGGAGCGGGCGCGCCCCACTGCGTCAGGTCCTCGGTCGTGTGCGCGTCGGAGACCAGCGTGACGTCGTAGCCCCGGACGAACCCGCCGTGGATCGTCGACCGGATGCACGCGTCGCTCTGCGCCCCGGTGACGACCAGGCGGCCGACCTTGCGCGCGGCCAGCAGCTCCTCCAGCTCGGTGGCCTCGAACGAGTCGCCGTAGATCTTGTGCACGAGCGGCTCGGCGTCGTTGCGCTTCAACTCCGGAACGAACTCCCAGTCCTCGCTGCCCTTCGCCAGCCCGTCGCCGTCGGAGTGCTGCACCCAGATCACCGGCACGTCCTCGGCGCGTGCTCTCTCCAGCAGCGTATTGATGTTCGCGATCACCTCGTCCCGCCGCGGGGCGCCGGCGACCACCCCTTTCTGCACGTCGATGACCAGTAGTGCGGTGTTCGGCCGATCGGTCAATGTCGTCATGCCCCACACAGTAGACCGGCCCCCCGACAAAAAGCGGGGCGCCGGAAAGTTGTCGTACCCCCGGGGCATGATGCGGGGCATGACAACGAACCCGGGCCTCGCCGACGTGGCTCGCCGCGCCGGCGTCTCGGCCGCCACCGCGTCACGAGTGCTCTCCGGCCGGGGCCCGTCCTCCCCGGCCAGCCGCGACGCGGTCCGCCAGGCGGCGGCCGAGCTGGGTTACGTGCCGCACCCGGTCGCCCGCCGGCTCGCCCGCCGGTCCGGCACGCGCATCGTCTTCGCGGTCCGCGACGCGCGCCCCGACATCCTGCGCGACCCGTTCGTCACCCGCGCCGCCGCCGCGATGGCCGCCGCCACCGAGCCGGAGGGTCTCGGCACCGCTCTTCTGCGCCTGCCCCTCGACGCGGCCGCCGAGCTCGACCGGCTGGCCACCGACCGCAGCGTCGCCGCGCTGGTCCTGGCCGGTCACGACCGCGCGCTGATGGATCGCCTGCCCGCCGCCCTGCGCTCCCGCACGGCCACGATCGGCGCGGGCGGCAGCGACGTCGACAGCGCCGCGGGGATCGGTGCTCTGCTGCGGCACCTCCATCGAAACGGTCGCCGCCGCATCGCCCTGATCGCCGGCCCGCGCTGGCTGGCGGCCTCCCGTGCGCCTCTCGCCGCCTATGCGACCTTCCTGCGCGAGACGGGTTCGCCCCTCCGGGTCGTGCACGGCGACTTCACCAGCGCCCGAGGCCGCGCGGCGACCCGTGAGATCCTCCGCCGCTGGCCCGGCACGGATGCGATCGCCACCGTCAGCGACGCCACGGCGGTCGGTGTCCTGCAGGCCCTGTCCGCAGCCGGCATCCGCGTCCCCGACGACCTGGCCGTGACCGGTTTCGACGACAGTCCCCTTGCCGAGGCGATCCATCCGGGCCTCTCGACGGCCACCCACCCGGTCGAGTTGATCGCCGTCTCGGCGGTCCGGGCCGCGCTCGGCGCCCCCTCACCGGGTCGCCTGTTCCCCAGCCGGCCGATCTTCCGCGCCACCTGCGGCGGCGGCCCGGCCCCGGCACTCACGGGAGGCGCATGACGATCGGCAGCTTGCGGTGGAAGCGGTTCCACGTCATAGGGTCCAGCCGTGCCGGAGATCCGCCCGTACCGCCCCAGTGACCTGCCAGACCTCTACGACATCTGCGTCCGCACAGCAGCGGCGGGAGGTGACGCCCGAGGCCATTACTCCACCGACGCTTTGATGGGCGATTTGTTCGCCGCCCCTTACGTCCACCTGGAGCCGGCCCTCGCCTACGTCCTGACCGCCGACGCCGACCCGGCCGAGAGCGACGTCGACGGCGGCGCTGAGCGGACCACCGACGGCGGCTCGGACCGGACTGCCGAGGGCGGCGATCACGGCTGCTCGGACCGGACCACCGACGGCGGCGATCACCGCGGCTCGGACCGGACCACCGACGGCGGCGATCACCGCGGCCCGGACCGGACCACCGACGGCAGCGGTCCTTCCCGAGCCCGGCAAGGCGGCGGAGGCGGCACCAGCGGTCCTTCCCGAGCTCGGCAAGCCGGCGACGGCGGCATCAGCGGCCGGGTTGTCGGCTATGTGGTCGGCACGGCTGACACGGCTGGATTCGTCCGGCGGTATCGGGCTGAGTGGATGCCGCGCCTCGCCGATCGGTACCCGGTTCCGCCCCGGCCGCCGCGCACGCCTGAGCAGGAGATGCACGCGCTGCACTACGACCCGGAGCGGATGCTCGTGCCGGGCCTCGACGGCTATCCCGCGCACCTGCACATCGATCTGCTGCCGCCGTACCAGCGCCGGGGCCACGGCCGCCGCCTCATCGAACGGTTCCTGTCCACGGTTCCGGCACCGGGCGTACACGTCGGCATGCTGACCGAAAACGTCCAGGCCCGAGCCTTCTACGACCGCCTCGGCTTCGTCGAACTCCCGGTCCCCGGTCCGGGCCCGCTGACCTACCTAGGGATCAAGACCATGTGACGGTACGGATCGACGACCGCCCCCGACCGCACCGACCAGGTCCCCGGGAACCGGCGCGGCCACCTGCCACGCAAGGCCGCCCGGCGACAATCGCGACCGGTGCATGGTCACCCTCCGACCAGCACAGCCGCCCGACGCAGCCTCCACCCCGCGCACGCCATCACAGCCCGATCCCGGCGAGACCGATTCGATGCTTTTGTCGCAGCGGTGGCCCGTACCGGGAAGGTCTCGAAGGAAAGCGGCGGCGAAGCGCCTGGCTTGACCCTCGCTCGTTTTTGTACGATCGTACAAGTACAAACGTACAAGAGGGGTGCAGGGCCGTGGCCTACGTGTTTCTGTTCGTGGCGATCGCCGCCGAACTGATCGGCACGAGTCTGATGAAGGCGACCGAGGGGTTCACGCGCCTCTGGCCGACGATGGCGTGCCTGATCGCCTACGGAGCGTCATTCGTGCTGCTCGCACAGGCCGTCAAGGGGATTCCGGTGGGGGTCGCGTACGCGATCTGGTCGGGTGTCGGGACGGCGGCGATCGTGGCGATCGGCGCGGTGTTCCTCGGCGAACCGGTCACTACGGTTAAAGTGGCCGCAATTTCGCTGATCATTGCCGGAGTCGTGATGCTGAACATCAATGGGACGGCGCATTGACCGGGCGCCGCACGCGGGACCCGGAGGCGCGCAGAGCCGCCCTCGCCGCCGCGACGATGGAAGTGATCGCGGAGGCGGGTGTCGGCCGGACGACGCATCGGGCGGTCGCGGCCAAGGCGGGGTTGCCGCTGGGCGCCACGACCTATTACTTCCCCACGCTGGACGACCTGATCGCGGCCGGTCTGCGCCATGCCGTAGCCACGCTTCAGTCCGATTTGAATCAGTGGGAGGAGCGGCTCAAGCACGCTCCGGACGTGGCCGAGGCGCTCACCCAGCTCGTCAAGGAGTACCTCACCGACCGCCGTCAGGTGCGGCTGGAGTACGAGCTCTGCCTCGCCGCGGCCCGGGATGCGGCGCTGCGGCCGCTCGCCGACGTGTGGATGCGCGGTCTGCCGGTGATCCTCGAACCGTATGTCGGCATCGCCGCCGGCCGGGACATCGGCGCGCTGATCGACGGGATCGTGCTGCTCACGCTGACTACGGAGACCGAGCTGGACGAGCCGGGCCTGACCGCGGCGATCCGCCGGCTGAGCAGCTGACCCCAGCCGTGACGGCGGCTGAGCAGCTGACCCCAGCCGAGTAGCTGACCGCAGCCGAGACGGCGGCCGCGTCGCTGCCCTCAGCCGGCGACCAGCGCGCGGACGCCGTTCACGTACTGCGCCCGGTCGATCTGGCCGACCAGGATCCGCTGCAGGATGTACCCCTGGATGAGCCCGAAAAGGGCCACTCCCACCCCGACCGGATCAGCGTCCGCGTGCAACTGTCCCCCCGCCTGCGCCCGCGCAGCGATGTCGACCGCTTTCGCTCGCACCCGGCCGTAGATCTCCGCGACCATCGCGCCCACCTCGGGATCGTGGACGGCCTCACCCCAGACCTGCACGGCGATCCGCACCGGCCCGTCGTGATCGATCGAGTGGTCGATGAGTTCGAGCACGCGCTCCAAGATCTCCGGGACCGGGGGGATCGGCTCGGCGACCAGCACCCCGTCGAGGACCGACGTGACCTCGCCGACCTTCGCACCGGCGATCGCCGTGATCAGCTCGTTCTTGCTCTTGAAGTAGCGGTAGAACGCGCCGACCGACAGCCCGGCCTCTTTGATCACGTCCTGCATCGACGACTGGTGGAAGCCCTTGCGGAGGAAGCACCGCACGGCGGCGTCGAGGATCTGCTGGCGGCGGGCGGCGAGGTGGGCTTCGGAGACGCGGGGCACCCGATCATCGTAGGTTCACGCCGACCCGGCGGAACTGCCCGGCCCGCGCACTGACCATCCCTGACCGATCCAGCTCATACGTCACGGCCGGCCCGTCGCCGGTCACCCGCAGCCGGCTCTCGCTGATCAAGTGGTACGTCACCGTGGTCGCCGAGATCACCAGCGACGGCACGCCGATTTTGATCGTCGGGATCCGCACGGGTTCGGCGCCGAGCCCGCGCGCCACCCAGCTCAGGAAGATCGGCGACCCGTCGACCACCACGACCGCCTCCGGGTCGAGATCGGGGTGGGTCACCCAATCGCCACCGGTGCGGCTCATGGCGAGGGTACGGGTCCAGCAGGCACTTCTGCAGGTCACGTCGAGGTCGACCACGCGCCCGCCGTCCTCGATCCCGGCCCGCCAGTCGAGCGCATAAGGCTCCTCGCCGACGACCACAGCCGTCCCGCTCACCTTCTCAGACCCGGCCACCACGAGTTCGGTCCCGACCACACCGGTGCGCTGCCAAGCCACCGCCCCCGTGAAAACCCCCGCCGGCGCCCGCGTGCCGATTGTGGTCATGACGCCTCCTTTGCCGCCACCGCCCATCGTGACACCCCATAAGATCCCATACCACCCCTTCGTCCGAACGCGTCCTCGCACCGATCAGCCCTTGCCCGATCCCGATCAGGCCCGCCCGGGTCGGCCGCAGGGGTCTGGGATACGGAGAGAATCAGTCGTCCTCGAACATGCTGCGGATGTGCGGCGGCGTGTCCGGCGGCAGTTTCGGCAGGGGAAGGTCGTCCGGTGGAGGACCCCAGGGCATGGGCAGCAGGCCCTCCCGCTGCAACCTTCGGCTCTTCCTGCTGTTGTGGTACTCCAGCGGAATCTCGCTCAAGTCGAGGTCCTCGCCCGTCGACTGCCGTGAGGCGCCGATGAGGCCGACGAAGGGCCGATACCGCCCCGGGCCGGTCGCTATCCATTCGGACAGGGTCGGGTGCAGGTTTCCCCAAGGGTGACCGACAGTCACGATCACGTCGTCGTACTCCGAAGGTTCGATCATGTCGCCGCCCAGGGTGGTGGTGGTAGCGGGAATGGATTGGGCTGCGTGTTCACCATGTACTCGCTCAGCTCACGGCCGCCCATACCGTCGAACAGCACCTCGCCTTCCATCCTCGACAGCTCGTTCTGGGGATAGGTGAGCATCTCCTGCGGCACGCGGAAGAGGCTCAGATCGGGTGCCTGCGAGACGAGCGAATGGCCGGGGAATCCGGTGGCGATAGTCGACAGCTGCGGCTCCGGGCTCGCGGCCGCTTTGTAGGGATCGGTTGTCATGCTGACGAACGGACTGTGCTGCGTGCCTCCGCCGGCGTGACTCTCGGCGCGGTAGAAATAGTTCTCCTCGCTCGCGTAGATGCTGTCCATGTAACGCTTTTGATCTTCAAGAGGATCCAGGGTCAGGTTCGGCCTGAGGCTCTGTGGTTCGGAGAGCGTATGGAACCGCCACACGTGCGTCATCCCCTCAGCCGCGTCCCGGGCGCCCGGGCTGCGGAGGACGCCGCCGCTGAGGAGGTCGGCGGTCAGGGCCTTCGGGTTGAAGATGTCGCCGCCCGTCAAGCCTCGGTCCAGGCCACCCGTCACGACGTTCTCGGCGCCGTTGATGATGAGTTCCCGGGTGAACGGATTCGTCGCGGCCAGGCGGGCTGAGCTGCTGAGCGCCGCCACCGTGCCCGCCCCCACGCCCCCCGCCGCGGCGCCGATCAGGGCGTCCCGGCCCACCTGCCCCCAGTTGACCTCGCCGGTCGTGAACTTCTGGATGCCGGCGCTCGCGCCGCCCGCGATCAAGCCGCCGGACGCCGCCATCAGGGCGATGCCGGCCGGGCCGCCGACGCCGGTGAACATCAGGGCCACGCCGCCGACGACCATCGCGCCGGCCGCCAGATACTCCCGGTTGTCGCCGGCCCAGTCCGCCGCGTCCTCGAAGAAGCCGCTGCTCAGGCCGTCTCGGTAGGCGGCCAGCTCGGCGTCGGTGATGGGCCGCAGGCCGAGGGGGTCGGCATGACCGATCGGGTCGTTGCCGGCGTAGTGGTACGGGTTGCCGGACCAGGCGGTTCCGGGCACGGGCGGCAGCGGGTCGGTGCTGAGGAACGCGCGCGTCGACGGGTCGTAGACACGGTTGCGCAGCCAGGTCAGGCCGGCGAATTCGAGTTCGCCGCGGAAGCCGATCCCCGGCTCGGTCAGCGCGGGCGCGCCCCAGACGTCGCGATTCGCGGATGACGGTGTTCCCTGCCGGTCCGGCGTCAGCGGCGCGTCACCGATCTGCCACGGCACGCCGGGTCCCACGATCGGTTCGCCGCCCAGCCAGCAGGGCGCCCGATCCCACAGCACCGCCTTGCCGTCGATCTCCGCCAGCTCACCGGTGACGTCCACGCGCACCGGAATGCGGCGGCCATCCACGATCACGGTTTTCAGACGACCGAAACCATCCCATTCGTACGTTCGGAGCCGGTCGTGCAGCCGGCGTCCCGACCCGTCATAGCCGAACCCGGTCGACGCGTCGTTGCCGGTCGCCGTCACGAGTTGACCCGCGGCATCATGGCTGAACGTCTGCTCGCCGTCCCGGACGAGCCGGCCCGCGGCGTCGTACCGCATGGTCCGGCCGCCGGCCTCGACGAGCTGACCGGCAGCGTCGTACCGGGAGGGAATCCGCCGCGTCGCCGACGAACCGAACGAGTACCCGGTGAGCCGCCCGGAGGTGTCGTACTCCCAGGTCGCCCGGCGGCCGTCGTCCCCGGCGATCGCGACGATCCGGCCCAGGGCGTCCCGGGTGATCGCGAGACGACCGGTCAGCGGATGGGCCATTTCGGACAGCAGCCCGCCGCCGTCATAGGTGTAGGTGGTCGCCGACCCGTCCGGCAGGATCAGCGCCGTTCGTTCGCCGTCCGGCCCGTACCGGCGTCGCAGCACCAGCCCGTCCCGCTCGTGCGAGATCAGCCGGCCGGCCCGGTCCCAGGTGAGGCGCTGCCGGTACGGCCCGTCGTCGATGGCGACCGGCCGCCCGAGCAGATCACGCCGGAACGTGACGACCGACCCGTCACCCGCGGTCATCGTGACGACCCGGCCGGAGGCGTCGTAACGCCAGGTGACCGTACGCCCGGCACCGTCCGTGCGACTCCTCAGCCGACCGGACGGATCCCAGCCGAATGAGGTGGTCCGCCCGAGAGGATCAGTCTCGGACATGACCCGCCCTCGCTCGTCATGACGGCGAGTGGCGGTCCCGCCGAGCGGGTCGGTGATCGACGTGAGCCAGCCCCGAGCGTGGTACTGGTAGGTGGTCCGCCCGCCGAGCGCATCCACAGCCGCCACGACGCGCCCCGCGGCGTCCCGCTCGAACCGCCGTGTCCCACCGCCCGGGTCGGTGATCGCGACAACCCGTCCCAGCAGGTCATAGGAGTAGCGAACATCGCCGCTCCCAGTGCCGCGGGCGGAATCATGGCGGGCGGACGGGCCGCGGGCGATCAGGCGGCCCGCCTCGTCGTAGCGGAATGCCGTCGAGCCTGCGGTGATCAGCGCGCCGTCGGCGTCATACGTGAAGTCCGTGCGCCGGCCCGCCCCATCGATCGCGGCGATGCGCCGGCCCGCGGGGTCGTAGTCGAAAACGGTCTCCCGGCCGCCCGGCGACAGGACGCGGCGGATGCGCCCGCCCGGGGAGTACTCGATCCGGGTCACGCCGCCGGACGGGTCGGTGATCGTGGTGCGGCGGCCGCAGCGGTCATGACCGGCCAGGGCCGCGGTGCCGTCCGGCCGCAGGTGGGCGACGGTCCGGCCGAGCTGGTCGTACTCGAAACCACTGCCGGTGAGGCCGTCCCCCAGCCCGGTGATCCGCCCGTTGCCGTCGACGGTCACGGTGCGGTGCACGCCGGCCGGGTCGACGGCGCCGATCGGATTGCCCTCGGCGTCGTACTCGCGCAGCCACGTCGCACCGGCCGGATCGGTCGTCGCGGTGAGCCGGGACAGCGCGTCGTAGGTGAAGTCCCACTTGGCGCCGTCGGCCGCGACGAGCCTGATCAGGTTGCCGTCGTCGTCGTAGCGGCGACCGGTCACCTGCCCGAGCGGATCGGTGGTCGCGTCGACCGCGCCGTGGGTGCCGTAGGTCGTCTCACGGCGAGCGCCTGTCGGATCGGTAACGGACACGATGCGACCGGCCGGCGAATACTCATAGCGCCAGGCGCCGCCGCCGGGATCCTCCCGTTCGACGAGGCGGCCACTGCCGTCGTAGCGGAAACGGGTCTCCCGCCCCAGCGGCGTGACCGCCGCGATTAGCCTTCCCTCGTCGTCGCGGAGCAGCCGTGCGGTGTTGCCGAGCGCATCCGTCGCGGAGATCAGATCCCCGGCGTCATCGAACCCGAACGTGAGCCTGACACCATCAGGATCGGTCACTTCATAAACGAGATCATCCTGTACGGCGAACCGCGTGACACCGCCTTCACCATCGACGACCGCCACCGGGGTCCGTCCCTCGCCGGCGTATCGATATCGGACAACCGCATCACCGGCCGCCACTTCAAGGACCCGTCCCGCCTCGTCGTAGTGGTACGCGAAGACCTCGCCCGCCGGTTCGGCCCGCCGCAGCAGGCGCCCACGGTCATCCCATCGCATCGTGGTGACCGCGCCCTTGCGATCGGTCACGGTGACCGGATTCCCCCACTCGTCATAGGTACGACTGAGACGCCCACCATGACCGTCCATGACAGACAGCAGCCGCCCGCGCTGGTCATGGACGTAGGTGTTCGTCACCTCGCTGCCGGCGTCACCGACCACCGTGACCCGGCCGGGCAGATAGGCATAGCGGGTCCGCCGCCCGAACCGTGACTCCTGCTCCACCACGCGCCCATCGGCGTCGTAGCTGTTCCGAGCCTCGACCACGCCGTCCGCGTCGACGACGGCGACAACCCGGCCGTGCTCGTCGACCTCATAACGGTCATCGCCCGCGCAGACGAGCACGCCGTCCACATAGCCGAAGGAGACGTCCCCGACAGCGGTGACCCGGTCCCCCGACCACTCCAGCGCGACCGTCCGGCCGCCACGCCCGGTGACACCGACCAGCCGCCCCTCGCCATAACGGAACGTGAGCCGGTCCGCCTGCAGCAGCCGCCCCGTGCCGTCGAACACCCACACCCGGCCGTCGAACCACCGCAACTCCAGACCATCACCAGCCGCCACCACCTCGGCAGCGATCCCGACAACCCGGCCATAACCAGCACCCTGACGAGCAAACAACGCCTGCTGACCATCCGGCCCGCAATAAACAGCACCCACATCCGACGACACCAACCGGCAATCAGCCCACGACGACCAACCCCGACCGAAAACACCCACCACCGCCGACCGGCTGTTGTAAACCCTGCGCCAATGATGGGAATCGGACACCACCATGACGAAATTCCCACTAGCAGTATTAACCGGATCATCAGCGAAGCCACTAGTCGGCGGGAACCCGTACGAAATCGGATCATCAAAAGTCACCGAAACGCGACCACCACTCAAACCCGCCGCCCGCAACGACGCCGCAATCGCCGCATCCGGCAGAAACCCGAGACCACCATCCCCGCCCGCCGCCCGGAAAGCCTCCGCGATCCGCGCCACCCACCGCGCATCGACCTCATTGAGATCCAGATACCGACCGAACGCGCTGATCAACGACGCCGCGTCGAGAACACCCCAGCGGTTGCCGTCCCGGAACTCGGCATACGCGGCCCGCAACCGCGCCGCCTGCCCGCGCAGCTCATCGTCGGCCGCCCGGCTGCCGCTGACGAACGCGTCCAGATCCTCCGGGCGGGCCGAGCTGGTAGCCATCCGCTACTCGCCCGACATATCGATCATCGCCATCCCCCGAATCCGGCAAGTGATTGCGATGATAGGCCTGCTGCACGGACAATGTCAGTCCGGAATAGCTCCGTCAAATTCGATCAACGAATGCGGGGGAATGGTCACGATGGCGGCACGGGTACTCTCGACGGACCAGGCCAAGACGTCCATCCAGCAAATCCAAGCGATCATCAACGGCGGCCTGACCGACCAGATCGCGCAGCTCGACGCGCAGGGAAAGATGCTGTCCAACCCGGACGTGTGGGACGGCCCGCTGGCGCAGCAATTCCGCGACCAGACCTGGCCGGAGACCAAATCAGCGCTCGACAAGGCCAAGCAGGAGCTGGATCAGCTCCGCGACCAACTCCAGAAGATCTCCCAGAACATCATGACCGCCGGCGGCGGCTACTGACCACGAAGGCCCTCAGGGTCCGCGTGCCGCCCCTCAGCCGCGGCCCTGGCAGCCTCCCGCGTGCTGAAGCGCTCACGGCTCCACGACGATGTAGTCGTTCTCGGTCTCGGCGAACGGGTTGACGGTGGTGCTGCGGGCCGCCGACTCGATCACGTTGTCACGGATGACGATGTCGTAGACCCACTCCGGGTCGTCGCCGCACAGCGAGCACGCCTCCGGGACGCCCTCCACCCGCACCAGCCGCGCCGGCGAGCCCTCCTCGTTGACGCCCCAGCGCAGGGTGTCCCCGAGTTCGTACTCGTGAGCCCACAGCTCGCCGTACTTGAACTGCACCCGCCTGCGGATCTGGTGAGCGCACGCCGGGCACGTCTCGTCGATGGTCAGCACGTTGAACGCCATCAGAACGGCTCCACCGGGTACGGGAAGTCGCGCAGGAAACCGATGAACTTCTTGTCCGCCGTTATCAGCGGGATGTCGTCCCTCATCACTGACGCCGCCACGCGCGAGTCCTTCTCCTTCAGCCGCCTGCTGTTACCGAACTGATCCTTCATCTCCAGGGCGCGTTCCCGCAGCGCCTCCGCCTCGGACTCGGGTGCGTCCGCGCCGATCCGGCCGCCGCGCTGGTCGAGGAACTCATCGAAGCGTTCCTGGGATCCGCGAGCCAGATATTCGGAAGCGGCCTGCGGTGAGACTACCGGGGCCCGGCCGGCCAGCGCGGTGTCGAGGCGCTGCATCTCGTCGGCGTCGAGCGCACGGATCAGCGGATTCGCGTCCACGCCGACCTCGGGCGGGCGCGGCGGCGGCTCGGGCATCCGGGAGGGCACGTCGGCGCCGAGCTTGTTACCGGGCGCGGGCACCGCGCCACCGGTGAGCAGGTCGGCGGCCAGGGCTTTCGGGCTGAAGACAGGGCCCCCGGTCAGGCCACGTTCGACGCTGCCGCTGACCAGGGACTCGGCGCTGTTGAGGGCCAGCTCGCGGACGAACGGGTTGGTCGCGGCCAGTTTTGCGGTGCTGCCCAGCGCCGCGACGGTGCCCGCGCCGGCTGCTCCGGTCAGGGCTCCCACCAGGGCGTCCTTGCCCACCTGGCCCCAGTCGACCTCGCCGGTGGTGAATTTCTGGACGCCCGCGCTCGCGCCGCCCGCGATCAAGCCGCCGGACGCCGCCATCAGGGCTATGCCGGCCGGCCCGCCGACGCCGGTGAACATCAGGGCCACGCCGCCGACGACCATCGCGCCGGCCGCCAGGTACTCCCAGTTCTCCCCCACCCAGTCGGCCGCGCCCTCGAAGGCGCCGCTGCCCATCTCGTCGCGGTAGGCGCCCAGTTCGCTGTCCGAGATCGGTCGCAGTCCGAGGGGGTCCGCGTGGCCGACGGGGTCGTTGCCGGCGTAGTGGTACGGGTTTCCGGCTACCGGGGTCCCCGGGACGGGAGGCATCGGGTCGGGGCTGAGGAACGCTCGCGACGACGGGTCGTAGACACGGTTGCGCAGCCAGGTCAGGCCGGCGAACTCCAGCTCGCCGTGGAATCCGAGTCCAGGATCGGTCAGGGCCGGCGCGCCCCACTCGTCGCGGTCCTCACCGACGGTTCCCTGCCAGTCCGGTGTGAGCTGCTCGGATCCGGCCTGCCAGGGCACTCCGTGCGCGGCGACCGGAGTGGTCCCGATCAGGCAGGGCCGTCCGTCCCACACGATCGGGCTGCCGTCCACCTCGGCCAGTTCGCCCAGCGGATCGATGCGCACGCTGATCGTGCGGCCGCCGGCGGTGATGGATTTCAGCCTTCCGAAACCATCCCATTCGTACGACCTGGACGGGTCCCGTAGCCGACGCCCGGACTCGTCGTACTCATAGCCGGAATCGGTCAGCTGGCCCGCAGCGTCATAGGTGAACCGCTGTCCGCCGTCGCGGACCAGGCGGCCTTCGGCGTCGTAGTCGAGGGTCCGCCCGTCGGCGGCGACGAGCTGCCCGGCCGCGTCGTACCCGTAGGAGTGCTCGCCGTCCCCGATGATCCGCCCGGCCGCGTCCCGGGTGAGCCTCGCCGCCCGGTCGCCGAAGGCGTAGCCGCCGAGCCGTCCGTCGGCCGTGCGCTGCCAGGTGGCGCGGCGCGCGTCGGCTCCTTCGACTGCGGTGATTCGTCCCAGGGCGTCTCTTGTGACAGTGAGATGACCGGTCAGCGGTGCTGTCATATCGGACAGCAGCCCACCGTCGTCGTAGCGGTAGGTGATCGCGGAGCCGTCCGGCAGAGTGAGGGAGATCCGCTCGCCGTCCGGCCCGTACCGCCGGACCGTCGCCAGTCCGCCACGGCGCCCAGACGGGTCGTCACCGCGCTGGTCGTCCGGGGTGGCGTGGTCGTGACCGCGGCTGCTGGTGATGGTCCGGCGGCGTTCCCGCAGGCGGCCTGCCCGGTCCCAGGTGAGGGTCAGCTCCAGGTCGGCCTCGCGGACCGCCACCGGACGGCCGAGAGGGTCGCGACGGAAGGTGATCCGGGCGCCGTCGGCGGCGGTGATCGTGGCTACCCGGCCCGAGGCGTCGTACGACCAGCTCACGACACGGCCCGTGGCATCGCTCCGGCTGGTCAGGCGGCCTGCGGGGTCATAGGTGAACCGCGTCGGGCGGCCCAGCGGATCGGTCACCTCGACGACCCGGCCGGCTTCGTCGTGACGGTACGACGTGGAGCCGCCGAGCGGGCCGGTCACCCGGGTCAGCCAGCCGCGCGGGTGGTACTCGTAGGTGGTGCGGTTCCCGAGCGGGTCCAGGGCGGCGACGACGCGGCCGGCCTGGTCGCGGTGGAAACGGCGGGTGCCGCCCTCCTGATCGGTGATCGCCACGACACGACCGGCCGCGTCATAGGCATACCGGATGCCGTCACGTTCGGTGAGTCTGCCCGCCGCGTCGTAACGCAAACGGACCAGCCCGGCGGCGATCATCGCGCCGTCGGCGTCATAGCGGTAGGAGGTGCGGCGGCCGGCGCCGTCGACCCGAGCGCTGACCCGGCCGGCCGAGTCATGTTCGAAAGCGGTCACACGGCCTGCCGGCGAGACGAGCCGGCGGATGCGGCCGGCAGGGGTGTACTCGATCCGGGTCGGTCCGCCCTCGGGGCCCTCGATGAAGGTGCGCCGGCCGCAGCGGTCATAGCCGGCGCGGGCCGCCGTGCCGTCCGGCCGCAGGTGGGCGACGGTGCGGCCGAGCCGGTCGTAGGCGAAGGTGCTGCCGGTCAGGCCGTCGCCGAGGGCGGTGATCCGGCCGGTCACGTCGACCGTCGCGCTGTGCCGGGTGCCGGCCGGGTCGATCGCGGCGACCAGGTCGCCCTCGGCGTCGTACTCGCGCAGCCACGTCGCGCCGGACGGATCGGTCGTCGCCGTGAGCCGGCTGAGCGCGTCGTAGGTCAGATCCCACTTCGCGCCGTCGGCAGCGGTCATCCGAGCGAGATTGCCGAGGTCGTCCCAGCGCAGGCCGGTGACGTGGCCGAGCGGATCGGTGGTCGTCTCGGCGTTCCCGTGCGGGCCGTAGGCGGTCTCGCGGCGGGCGCCGGACGGGTCGGTGACGGCCACGATGCGGCCGCCGGGCGAGTATTCGTACGTCGTCACCCCACCGGCCGGATCCTGCCGTTCGACGAGGCGGCCGCTGCCGTCGTACCGGAAACGGGTCTCCCGCCCCAGCGGCGTGACCGCCGCGACCAGCCTTCCCTCGTCGTCGCGTCGCAGCCGTGCGGTGTTGCCGAGCGCATCAGTGACCGCGATCAGGTCTCCGGCGTCGTCGAACCCGAAGGACAGGGTGACACCGTCAGGATCGGTCACTTCACGAACAAGGCCATCCTGTACGGCGAACCGCGCGACACCGCCCTCACCATCGACGACCTCGACCGGGGTCCGCTCCTCGCCCGAGTATCGATATCGGACAACGGCGCCGTCGGCCGACACCTCCACGACGCGTCCCGCCTCGTCGTAGCGATACTCGAAGATCCCGCCACCGGACTCGGCACGTCGCAGCAGGCGGCCGCGTGAGTCCCATCGGAGAGTGGTGACCGCGCCTCGGCGATCGGTCACCGTGACCGGATTCCCCCACTCGTCATAGGTACGGCTCAGCCGCGCCCCGTGACCGTCGGTCACCGACAGCAGTCGTCCTCGCTGGTCATGGACGTAGGTGTTCGTCACCTCGCTGCCGGCGTCACCGACCACCGTGACCCGGCCGGGCAGATAGGCATAGCGGGTCCGCCGCCCGAACCGTGACTCCTGCTCCACCACGCGCCCATCAGCGTCGTAGCTGTTCCGAGCCTCGACCACACCGTCCGCGTCGACGACGGCGACAACCCGGCCGTGCTCGTCGACCTCATAACGGTTGTCACCCGCAGAGACGAGAACGCCGTCCACATAGCCGAAGGAGACGTCCCCGACAGCGGTGACCCGGTCCCCCGACCACTCCAGCGCGACCGTCCGGCCGCCACGCCCGGTGACACCGACCAGCCGCCCCTGCACATAACGGAACGCGAGCCGGTCCGCCTGCAGCAGCCGCCCCGTGCCGTCGAACACCCACACCCGGCCGTCGAACCACCGCAACTCCAGACCATCACCAGCCGGCACCACCTCGGCAGCGATCCCGACAACCCGGCCATAACCAGCACCCTGACGAGCGAACAGCGCCTGCTGACCATCCGGACCGCAATAGACAGCACCCACATCCGACGACACCAACCGGCAATCAGCCCACGACGACCAACCCCGCCCGAAAGCACCCACCACCGCCGACCGGCTGTTGTAAACCCTGCGCCAATGATGGGAATCGGACACCACCATGACGAAATTCCCACTAGCAGTATTAACCGGATCATCAGCGAAGCCACTAGTCGGCGGGAACCCGTACGAAATCGGATCATCAAAAGTCACCGAAACGCGACCACCACTCAAACCCACCGCCCGCAACGACGCCGCAATCGCCGCATCCGGCAGAAACCCGAGACCACCATCCCCGCCCGCCGCCCGGAAAGCCTCCGCGATCCGCGCCACCCACCGCGCATCGACCTCATTGAGATCCAGATACCGACCGAACGCACTGATCAACGACGCCGCGTCCAGAACACCCCAGCGGTTGCCGTCCTGGAAGGCCCCATAGGCCGCGCGCAGCCGGGCAAGCCGCCCCCGCAACTCGTCGTCGGCCGCCCGGCTGCCGCGGACGAACGCGTCCAGATCCTCCGGCCGAGCCGAACTGGTCGCCATGTCATTCCCGGACAGCGACGGCCGGCGGCGGGGCGGTGTAGACCGGTGGCGTGATCGGATCCGGCACCGGCGGCAGGTCGTCCTCGCCGAACAGGAAGTCGCCGATCTTGTCGAGAACGCCCTCCTCCTCCTGCCGGCGCTGCCATTCGCGGGCCTTCTCCCGCCGGTTCTGCTCCTCGCGGGCGAGCCGGGCGAGCTCGTCGACCTGGTTCGCCGCCTGCCGCATCGCGGTCGCGAGACGCTGTGCATCGGTCACGCAGAGGCCCATCCGGGTGGCGAACTGACGCGCGTACGCCCCGCGCCACTCCTCGGTGGCGACCGTCGCGGCCGCGGTCCGCCGGGGAACCACCCCCTCGCACTCGTCGGCGCTGGAGCGCAGCTGGGCAGCCAGATGGGTGGCCGCGTCCCAGTCGAACGGCACGTCTTCGGAAATCCCCCGCAGATCGACCATCGCCATCCCCTGCAATTGGCACGTGATTGCAAGGATAGGTGCGGAGTGAGGACAATGGGGAGTCCTGAATTAGTCCTTGATCCTTTTCAGTGATCTTTTAGGGGGCACGGGGAATGGCCGATCAAGAAGCGCTCGGCCGGGAATACCTCCTGCACGAGGAGATCGGCCGGGGCGCCGTGGCAGTGGTCCGCCGGGTCACCAGCCGGTCCGGAGGCCCGCCGCTCGCCGCGAAACTGCTGCGCCCGGAGTTCGCGTCGGACCGCCGCGTCCGCGAGCTGTTCCTCCGGGAGCAGGCCGCGCTGCGCGACCTCGACCATCCGAACATCGTGGGACTGCGCGACCTCGTCGTCGAGGGCGACACCTTGGCTTTGATCATGGACTTCGTGGACGGGCCGAACCTGCGCCGCTACCTGGAGTTCCGCGGCGGCCGCCTGCCCGCACCCGAGGTGGCGGCGATCGCCGGGCAGGTCGCCGCCGCCCTCGCAGCGGCCCACGCCCAAGGGGTCGTGCACCTCGATCTGAAACCGGAGAACATCCTGGTCGTTCCGGGTGCCGGGCCCCCGCAGGCGCGGATCACCGACTTCGGGGTGGCGGTGCTGCTGCACGACGCCGAGCGGGGCGCGCCGGGCGGCACACCGGGCTACACCGCCCCGGAGGTCTTCGGGGGCGGTGTAGCCACGGCTGCCGCTGACGTGTGGTCGCTCGGGGTGCTGATGGCCGAGCTCTCGACGGGCATCCCGGGGATGGATCCGGGCGTGCTGCCGCCGTCGCTGTCCCCGGTGGCCCGCGATTGCCTGGCCGCCGACCCGAGGCAGAGGCCGCCGGCGCGCCGGGTGGCCGCCTACCTGCGCAACGCCGGCGCCGCGCCGCCGCCAGCGGCTGCCGAACCCGGATCTGGGAACGCCGCACCGCCCCCGGCCGCCGCCGAACCCGGATCTTGGAACGCCGCACCGCCCTCGGCCGCCACCGGAGCCGGATCCTGGAGCGCGGCGCCGCCCCCGCCGGCTCTCCACGACACCCGGCTCCGGCCCGGCGTCACTCCACCGGCGCCAGCGCCACCCCCGACGCCACCGGCGAAGACCTCACGGTGGCGACGTGGACCGCTCATCACCCTCGGCGTCGTCGCTCTCGTCGCGGCCACCCTCGCCGGCATCAACGCGGCGTCGGCCGGGGAGCAGAACGGCCAGGCGATCCAGCAGATCAGCGTGCCGCCGAAAGTGACGCCGCAGACCGAGCCGCAGACCGAGGCGCCGACGACCGAGCCGACCGCCGCCATCAGCACGACACCGGTAGCGGAACGGCTGCGGGTCACGCTCGCCGGTCGTGTCGAGGACGACGCCGGGACGCTGGCGATCTCGATCCGGGACGGGACGGCGATCGCGTACATCTGTGACGGCGACCGGGTCGAGGCCTGGCTGCAGGGCACCGCCAAGGCCGGCAGGCTCGCGCTCAAGGGCAAGGGCGGAAGCAGGATCACCGGTACGTTCGACGCCGATGAAGCGGAGGGTGACGTCACCGTCGACGGCGATACGCACGCGTTCACGCTGAAGAAGGTGACGAAGCCGTCCGGCCTCTACCGCACTGCGGCCCGGGTACGCGGGGCCCAGATCAGCGGCTCGTGGATCGTGCTCGACGACGGCCGGCAGGTGGGCGTGGTGACCCGGGACGGCGTGCCGGGGCCGGCGCCCGCGATGGACGTCGCGAACGGGCAGGTCAGCGTCGACGGTTCCACCCTGGACACGGAGTCGATCGACGTCGACAGCGGGGAGGGGTTCTGAGCCCCCGCGTGTGGCTGCCGGTGGTGGCGGGTGTCGGTGTCACGGTGGGGCTCGGTGTCTACGGCCGGTTGCACGAGCCGTCCGGCACGCCGGTCCTCGTCGGCCTGCGGGACGGCAAGGCCTGGCTGGCCACGGCGGTGCTGCTGTTCGCCGTGGTCCAGCTCGTCTCGGCCACCGCGATGTCCAAGGACGTGCCGTGGACGCCGGCCCTGCACCGGTGGAGCGGCCGGATCGCGGTGCTGCTGTCGCTGCCGATCGCCGTGCACTGCCTCTACGCGCTCGGCTTCGGTTCAGCGAGCCTGCGGACACTGGCGCATTCGACGCTGGGCTGCTTCTTCTACGGCGCGTTCGTGACGAAGATGCTGGTGCTCAGCAGGCCCGGGGAGAGCCCCGGCTGGCTGCTCCCCCTGCTCGGAGGCCTGGTCCTGACAGCGATAGCGGGCTTGTGGCTGACCTCGGCACTGTGGTTCTTCACCGCGTCAGCAGCTTGAGAGGAACGCTCTCCCGGCCGGGCCGCACCGACAGCGGCCCGGTCCCGCAGTCCCCGCCGGCCCGGCTGCCCACCGGCGCGATCACCAGGGTGCCGCCACGAGTCTTCTCCGGCACCGGGATGGCGACCCGGATCGCCCCGGTGAAGACCATGCCGACCGCCGGCGACATGTCGAGGCGGTAGTCCCCGGTGGCCACAGACGACCCGAACCGGAACGACGACCCCCGTAGCCGCAGGTCGCAGTCGTTGCCGGCGGCCTCGACGGTCACCGCCAGCCAGGCCGACCCCTTCCGGGCATAGCCGACGTCGGCGAGGCCGGGCACCAGTTCCGCGCTGATGCTCAGGAACACCCCTTTGGTCCCGCTGACCGCGAACTGCGGCCCGTCGGTCTTCTCCATGCGGGGGGTGTCGTAGAACAGCGCGGTGTCGGCCCGTTCCACGCGCACGCCGGTACGCAGGTTCAGCGTCTGCGGCCGGCCGTCCTCGACCGTCACGCTGACCGGCGCGCCGGCCGGCACGGTGAGGACCAGGACCGGCAGGGTCAGTTTCGCGATCCGCGTGCTGCGGTCGCCGGCCCGCACCGTCACCGGCGACGACGGCAGATCCTCCGCCGAGCCGAGCGCCGCGACGACCACTTCCTGACCTTCCGGCGCACGCATCATGGCGTACCCGATCAGATAGTTGCCGATCGTCTGCTCCCCGCTCCGCGCATCGACGACGGGATGGAACGTCTTCAGCAGCGGGCCGGCCTGCGCCGGCAAGGATGCCAGCTCCCAGCCCGCGCCGCGCATCGTGGAAGCCGCCGGCGGTTCGGACGCCTCGCTGGCACCGATGTAGTCCGCCGGCAGTGTGACCTCGGGATCGGGGCTGGAGGACGGCGCCGGCGACGGCGACGGCGATGGAGCAGGCGCCGGATCCGCGCCACAGGCCGTGACCAACAGAAGCAACGGGATCACCAGAAATCGACGCACGCCATCATGGAAGCACGAACGTGTCCGGCTATGCTCACCGGCCGTGTCCCCCGAACGACGCACCTACCGCCGGCACGACGGCCAGCTCATGGTCGTCATCGCGATCTGGGCGGCCGGACTGATCTTCTGCCTCGCAACGGCGGGACGGCCCGCCCTGGCACTCACGATCATCGGGCCGGTGGGGCCACTCCTCTACGTGGGCGGGCTGACCGCGAGCGTGACGGTCACACCGTCCGAGGTGCTCGTGAACAACATCTTCGTCCGGCGGCGGATCGCCCGCAGTCTGCTCGTCCCGCCGGTCCCGGACGACTCGTTCCTGCGGCTCCCCGGCGATCGGCTCGTCGACGTCACCGCGCTGTCCTCGGCCATCGAACGCCGGACCGACGGGCATGCGGTCCGGTGGCTGCGGTCGGCCTTCGCCGAGGTGCCGGCCCTGCCGGACGACGGGCGCCGGACACTGCGGCCCCGCCTGGAGAACATCGCGATCGCCGTGGCGGCCGTGGGCACCTGGCTGTGGGACTGGAATCTGTGGTGACAGGAGGGTGGCCCGGACGACAGTCCGGGCCACCCGAGCGAGGAATCAGAGGTTCTTCAACAGGTCCTCGAAGTTGCTGGTCAGCTCGAACGGGTCGGTGACCACCGCCGGCTCCCGGCGCTCGACCTCGCGGGCCAGTTCGCCAGCGGCCCGCTCGATGCGGCCCCGCAGCGGACCCTCGACCGAGTTGGCGCCCCAGTCGTCGCTCGCCGCGAAGACGCCGGTCGGCAGGATCGCGGCGCGCAGGTAGGCGAAGAGCGGCCGCAGCGCGTGCTCGATGACCAGGGAGTGACGTGCGGTCCCGGCCGTCGCGGCGAGCAGCACCGGCTTGTCGACCAGTGCGTCCTTGTCGAGGACGTCGACGAAGCTCTTGAACAGGCCGCTGTAGGAGGCGCTGAACACCGGCGTGACCACGATCAGCGCGTCGGCGGCGGTGACCGCCTCCTGCGCCTGCTTCAGCGACGCGGGAGCGAAACCGGTCAGCATGTTGTCGGTGATCTCGTGGGCCAGGTCGCGGAGCTCGATGACCTGAGCGTCCAGGGTCACGCCGAGCCGGGCGGCGGCGCCGACCGCCGCCGCGGACAGCTGGTCCGCGAGCAGGCGGGTCGACGACGGCTGGCTGAGTCCGGAACTGATCACAACGAGCTTGCGCTGCTTCATGCCGAGACCTCGTCCTTCTTCTCAAGCTTGGCGGCCAGCAGGGAGGCGTGGGTCGGCGCGTCCGGCACGTGCGCCGGCTTCAGGGCGGCGAACTCCTTGCGGAGCACCGGGACGACCTCGGACCCCAGCAGGTCGAGCTGCTCGAGGACCGTCTTGACCGGAAGGCCGGCGTGGTCCATCAGGAACAGCTGCCGCTGGTAGTCGCCGACGTACTCGCGGAAGCCCAGCGTCTTGTCGATGACCTGCTGCGGGCTGCCGACGGTCAGCGGCGTCTGGGCGGTGAAGTCCTCCAGCGACGGCCCGTGGCCGTAGACGGGCGCGTTGTCGAAGTAGGGGCGGAACTGCTTCACGGCGTCCTGACTGTTCTTGTTCATGAACACCTGGCCGCCGAGGCCGACGATGGCCTGGTCGGCGGAGCCGTGGCCGTAGTGCTCGAAGCGCTGCCGGTACAGCTGCACCATCTGCTGGGTGTGCGACGCGGGCCAGAAGATGTGGTTCGCGAAGAAGCCGTCACCGTAGTAGGCGGCCTGCTCGGCGATCTCCGGGCTCCGGATCGAGCCGTGCCAGACGAACGGCGGAACCTCGTCGAGCGGGCGCGGCGTCGAGGTGAAGCTCTGCAGCGGGGTGCGGAACTTGCCCTGCCAGTTGACGACGTGCTCGCGCCACAGCTGGTGCAGCAGCGCGTAGTTCTCGATGGCGAGGGGGATCCCGGCGCGGATGTCCTTGCCGAACCACGGGTAGACCGGCCCGGTGTTACCGCGACCCAGCGTGAGGTCGACGCGCCCGTCCGCGAGGTGCTGCAGCATCGCGAAGTCCTCGGCGATCTTCACCGGGTCGTTCGTGGTGATCAGCGTGGTGGCGGTGCTCAGCTGCAGGGTCGTGGTCTGCGCCGCGATGTAGGCGAGCGTCGTCGTCGGCGAGCTGGAGAAGAACGGCTCGTTATGGTGCTCACCGAGCGCGAACACGTCCAGGCCCACCTCCTCCGCGTGCTTGGCGATCGTGACGATGTCCTTGATCCGCTCCGCCTCGGTCGGGGTCCGGCCGGTGGTGGGGTCGGTCGTGATGTCGCTGACGCTGAAGATTCCGAACTGCATGACCGCTCCTGGTGCTTCCGGCCGGGGCTTCTGACGTCCCGGACTGCCCTGCACAACTTCCTTGACGCAGAAACTATTTCAGATTCAAAGAACTTCGTCTGCGGCGGGGGTCACACCTTTTAAACGCCTCGGGTCAGACGGTGGTCGGCTGGGAGGCGGCTATGCGCAGGGCCTCGACCAGGCGGCGGTAGAGATCGTCGGATTCGTAGAGGTCGGTGTGGGTGCCCTGGGCTCGGATCAGGCCGTTCTCCATCACCACGATCGTGTCGGCGTCGAGGACCGTGGACAGGCGGTGGGCGATCGTGACGACCGCTCCCTCGGCGGCGCGTTCGCGTACGCACTCCTGCACCGCCGCCTCGGTCAGGCCGTCGACCTGCGCCGTCGCCTCGTCGAGGAGCAGCACGTCCGGGGTGCGCAGTAGAGCACGGGCCAGGGCGATCCGCTGACGCTGGCCGCCGGAGAGGTCCGTGGAGGCGAGCGAGGTGGCCAGGCCGTCCGGGAGTTCGGCGAGCTTGTCGTCGAGGCGGACGGAACGGAGGACGGCGCGGAGCTCGTCGTCGGTGGCGTCCGGGTGGGTGTAGCGCAGGTTCTCCGCGATCGTGCCGGGGACCACCGGCGTCTCCTGTTCCACGTAGGCGAGCCGCGCCCTCACCTGATCATGCGAATAGCCGCTGTACGGCCGGCCGTCGAGCAGGATCTCGCCGTGCTCCGGTTCCAGGAAGCGCAGCAGCAGGGAGAACAGTGTCGTCTTGCCGGCGCCGGACGGGCCGACGATCGCGAGATGACCGCGCCGGGGCACCACCAGGTCGATGCCGCGAACAGCCTGCGGGGCGTCGGGGCCGTAACGCGCTGTCACGGATCGTAGTTCCAGAACGGGGCTGTCCCCGCGTACCGGGAAAGAGGCCGCCGGCGAGGCGGAAAGCTCGCCCTCGATGTCGCTGAGCTGATTGATGCGCCCGGCGGCCGCGATGCCGGCCTGCAGAGCCGTGAGATTCTGCGTCAACTCGGTGATCGGGCCCATCAGCTGGAACACGTAGAGCAGGAACGCCACCAGTGCGGACACCTGCAACAGGCCCTCGCTGGCGCGCCACGAGCCGACCGCCAGAATCATGATCACGGCGAGGTTGACGCCGGACCAGGAGATCGTCCACACCGAGGCGCTGATCTTCGCGGCCTGGTAGCCGTGGGTCGCCGCGTCCTGTGCGTTGCCGATGATCCGCTCACTCTGGCGCTGCTCGGCGCGGCTGGCCTTAACGGTGCGTATCGCCCGGAGCGCGCCTTCGAGGTTCGCCCCGAGCCGGCCGACCGACTCCTGCGCCGCCGTCTGCGCCGTCCCGATCTTCGGCAGCAGCATCGCCATGATCACGGCGACCAGCACCACGGCGATGAGCGTGCAGCCGAGCAGCGTCAGGTCGAGCACGCCCATCAGCACGATCGTGCCGATCAGCCCGACGCCCGCGTTGATCAGGCCGACGATGCTGCCGGACGCCTCGTGCAGCAGGGCGGTGTCCGACGTGACCCGGGTGACGAGCTCGCCGGTCGATCGTTTCTGCAGGTCGTAGACGCGAGCCTGGAAGTACCGCTTGATCACCGAGGTGCGGGCGTCAAGCACGATGCGCTGCGCGAGACGACCCATGACGAGCCACTGCCAGAGGGTGATCACGGCGCCGGCCACCAGGAGCGCCAGCAGCACGGCGATCGGTTTCCGCAGTTCGACCCCACTGCCGAAGGAGTCGAGCACCCACTTGGTGACCATCGGCGTGGCCAGGCCTGCGGCGTTCCCGATCAGGCCGAGGATCAGGCCGAGCAGCAGGGTACGGCGGTGCGGTCGCAGATATTCGAGCAGCGTCCTGAGTCTCGGCATGCCCATAGTGGAACATCACTGTTCCAGATTGGGCAAGTGTTAGCCTGTGCCAGTGAGCGATCCTCAACCCGACATCGGGCCTGAAAGCGGCGGACCGTTGTCCGGCGCCGGCAAGCGAGGCCCTCGTCACGGCGAGAAGGCTCAATGATTCATCCGGGGCCCCGTGCTCGCACGCGGCAGGCCATCCTCGACGCGGCGATCACCGTCTTCGCGCGCAACCCCGCCGCCCCCCTCGGCGACGTGGCGACGGCTGCCGGGGTCGGCCGGACGACGCTGCACCGCTACTACGCCGATCGCGCCGAGCTGATCGTCGCCCTGCGCTCCGAGGCACTGTCCCGCCTGGAAGCCGCCCGTGTCCGGGCCCGCATCAGCGACGACACCGCCGGCGACGCGGTCCGCCGGCTCGGCCAGGAGTATTTCGACCTCGGCGACGTGCTCTCGCTGCTCTTCAACGAACAGGTGTCGCTCGATTCGGTCCCCGCGGGAGGCGGCTGCGACCCGGAGTTCACGGCGCTGGTGGCACGCGGGCACGCCGACGGCACCATCGATCCGTCATTGCCCGCCGATTGGGTGCAGAGCGTGCTGTGGGCGCAGCTCTACGCCGGCTGGAGCTACATGGCCGAGCAGCGGGTCTCGCGCCACGAGGCCCTGCGCCTGGTTCTGCATTGCCTGGGCGGCGCTCTGCGGTCTTGATCCGCATCTTCTGCCGTTCTGAAAGCCTCATCGCGCTGCCACCGTCTCGTGCCGCACACCGCCTAGAGCATCCTAGGAGGATAGGACTTTGCGGTGGGCCGGACGGAGCACGAGAGCGGGCCGGGAGGTCATGGGGAACTGGCATACTGACCGCTCCGACACGACCACGCTGCGTGTCAGGATTATGGGGTGTCGGTCTCGCTATCAGAGTTCGGGCAGCTTGCGGGCTTGCCCGAGCCGGCTGATGGGCGCCGTCATCTCGTGGCGTTACCTCGGGAACGACCGCGGGCGCCGGAGAGTCAGCGCCGGCATCTCGTTGCGCTCCCGCGAGGGCGGCCGCCGCGGTTGACGATCCCACTGGATGTGGGGCGGCCGGCTCCGGCGATCAGAGAACCCGCGATCAGAGAACCGGCCTCCGCGCGGCGCAGGGAAGCCGTCTCGCCCGATGTGCTGTTCTCGGTGGCCAGCGGCCCGGCCGGGAAGGATCACCGGCCCGCTGTCGCCGTCGTCGCCGCGTTCATCGTGCTGCTGACCGTGTGCGGCGGAGCGTTCACCGCTCTGAGCCTGGCACTTCACTGACACCGACCTGCGCGATGTCCCACTCGCCGTTGTGGATCAGGTAACCGCGACCCGGTCCCAGCCGCACCGGTGAACGACGCGGCAGGGTCACCCCGAGCAGGTCGCCGTCCAGGTCGACGTTGGGGCGCAGCAGCAGACCCGTCTTGGATCGTCGTACCGTCTGGGTCCAATGCCCGTAGAGCGTCCGCAGCGCATCCGACCGGCCCGCCGCGATCACGTGCAGGTCCGGGCGGCCCATTCCGAGCAGGCCGGCGATCGCACCGTCCGCGTCGTCGAGGGCTTCGGCGTCGTCGATCAGCAGAATCACCGGTCCGTCGGTCGTCCGCAGGTCGGCCAGCAACGCAGCCGCCGCCCCACCGGCCGGTGCGAACCGGTCCAGATCGTCGCAGGTCCGCAACGGTGATCGCCGCCCGCCCACGCCCGCGACGAACGCCCGTCCCCGCACCACCGCCGCGAGCGTCAGCAGCGCCGTGCTCTTGCCACAGCGGGCCGGCCCCGCGATCAGCGCATGATCACCTTCGTAGAGCACGAGCGACGCCACTCCGAGATCCGACTCCTGCACACCGAGCGGCAGCCGCCACGGTTCATCCGACAGCGATGGTTCCGGCAGATCAGAAACGGCCACGACCGACGGCAGCACGCCGATCCGGTTCGCGTATACCGAAAAATTCGGATACTTCGCGGCAACCGCCGCGACCAGGAACGCGGCCGACGGCGCCGGCCGCCCCACCTGCGCCTGCAACCCGGCCGGCAGCGACACGAATCGACCCGCCACCCGAGCGGGCACGTCCTTGCGGGTCAGCCCGGCCTGCACATAGTCGTACGGATCCGGCAGCCGGAACAGCCACCGCTGCGTGGTCACCGCCGTCCACGCCGCCGGCACGGTGCTGAATCGGTCAGCCGTCACCGCGAACCAGATCCCGGCCGCAGTGCCGTCCGCATAGAGCCGGGTCAAGATGTCCATGATCGCCAGACCCTCGACGTCGTCGAACGCGGCGCGCATCGCGGACAGGTTGTCGATCAGGACCAGCAGCGGCCGGGACGGCTCGGATCGACGGCGGTCCAGCTCCGCGCGCAGGTGACGGATCAGCCGCACTTGTCGTTCCCGGTCATCGGCGATGATCACGGAACCGGTGTGCGGCAGCGATTCGAGCACACCGAGGTCCCCGGTGCCGTAGTCGATCGCGTAGATCTCGAGCTGATCCGGTGCCCGCGCCACCGCGAGACTGAGCGCCAGGGAGATCAGCGTCGTGGTCGTTCCGCTCCCGGTGATGCCGAAGAGCAGCAGGTTCCCGTCGGAGGGCTCCCAGCCGATCGGCAGCTGCCGCTGATTGTCCGGGTCGTCGGCGAGCGCCACCACAGCGACGGACTCCGACGGCGGCAGCGTCGCCAGATCGATGTCACCACTGATCGGTTCCGGCCACGGTCGGTGCGGCGCCGGCATACCGGCGGCGGCTTCGGCGACAGCGTCGACGAGACGCGCGAGGTCCGTGCGGCGCGAGCTTTCCACAACCTCCGGGGTACGGGTGGAAGCCCCGCCCGCCGGGGAACCGAAAACGAACGGCTCCACCGCGACCGGAGCGTCGTCCCCTCCCCCGGACACCGTGGTCACCAGCGCCGTCTGGATGCCGACGACCTCGCCCGGTCCCAGGCGCACATAGGCGCGGCCGGGCAGGAGCCGGCTCAGCTCGGCTGCCTCCCGTACCCCGATCACATCAATCGAATCGGCCGCATCCTGCACGCGAAGCGCAACCCGGAGGTTGGTGTTGGTGCGGATGTTGTCGTTGACCGCGCCGGACGGCCGCTGGGTGGCGAGGATGAGGTGCACGCCGAGGGTGCGTCCGCGCTGGGCGATGCCGACGAGGGCGGTCAGGAAGTCCGGCAGCTCCTTGGCCATCGTGGCGAACTCGTCGATCACCACGACCAGCCGGGGCATCGGCTCGGTCTCCGCCGCGCCGCTCCGGACGTACTCGATCAGGTTGTCGGCCCGTACCTCCCGCAGCCGCCGCTCGCGTCGCCGCAACTCCGCCTCCAGGGCGCGCAGTGCCCGCTCGCCGAGCTGTTCGTCGAGGTCGGTGACGAGACCGACGGTGTGCGGCAGCCGGGCGCACTCGTCGAACGCGGCGCCGCCCTTGTAGTCCATCAGCACGAACGTGAGGTGCTGCGGGTCGGCGCCGGCCGCGAGCGCGGCGACCAGGCTGCGCAGCAGCTCGCTCTTGCCGGAGCCGGTGGTGCCGCCGATCAGCCCGTGCGGCCCGTCCCGGATCAGGTCGAGGGTGAAGACGCCGTTGCCGGTCATGCCGAGCGGGGCGGTGAGCGCGATCGGGTCGGCGCGGCGCCAGCGTTCCCGGATGGCCGCGGCGTCGATGCGGGCGAGACCGAGCATGGGCAGGAGACGTACGCCGTCCGGCAGCCCCGCGCCCGCTCGCCGCGATTCCGGGTCGTCGAAGCGGGCCAGATGCCGGGCGCAGGTCCTCGCCTCGGCGACGGCAAGGCCCGCGAGCAGCACGTTCTCCACGGCCGTGCCCTCGGCGGGCCGGCGTACCGTGGCGTCGCCGTCCGTCCCGACGATCTCGATGACCGTGTCGCAGGCGGCCGGCAGCCGATCCGGGGTGGCGGCGAGCACGATCCCGGCGACCGCGACCGGCGGCGCCTGCCCGAAAGCTCCCGGCGCCCCTCCCCGCGCCCCTCCCCGCGCGCCGAACGCACCCGACGCTCCTGGCGCGCCGAACGCTCCGGGCGTTCCGAATGCTCCGGGCATTCCGGGCGCTCCGGCTGTGGCGACGCGTGCCGCGTTCAGCAGGTCGCGGGCCGGGGAATGAACACCTTCGGTCAGCACGTCGGAGTCGAGCACTACCAGGGCCGTTCCGGACGCGCCGCCGGCGGCGAGTTGCCGGAGCATGCCGTCGCTGCGGTCGCGGCGGTGCGACAGCCACCGCCCGCTGTCGTCGCCGAGCCGGGTGTGCGGCAGCCACTTCGACCATTCCCAGTCGGGTTCGCGGCCGTCGTCGACGAACACGCCGACGGTCAGGTCGGCAGGCCCGTGGTGGACGGCGGCCTGGCAGAGCAGGCTCCGGGCGACGGCGAGCGATACTTTCCGGTCACCGGCGATCCCGACGATCCCGCCTCCGCCGAGCGCGATCTCGACGGGCGCGGCCGGGAGGCGCGCGGCGGCGACACGCTCGGCGACCGGATCGGGCAATTTGCCGGATTCGGCGAGTACCGGCGGCTGCCACGGCCGGTCCGCGATCCCCGCGCTGAGCAGCAGGTAGTCGTCGTGGTGCGGGCGTCGCTCCCAGAGCCGGACGCTGGGCAGGGCCGCGCGGCGCAGTGTCTCGGCCGGGTCAGCGAGGATGTGCCGCAACCGATCACGTTCGGCAGCGCCGGCCTCAGCCATGCGCTGATCGAGTTCGGTCAGCCCCTCCTCGAACTTTCGCTCCCCCTCGGCGGCCTCCCTGCGGTTGCGCCGCCGCGACTCGACGTAGGTGCCGATCCCGATCAACGGTGAGAGCAGCGCGAACAGCCCGAACCGCAGATCCCTGGTGATCGCCACCATGAGCACCGCGATCACCAGTGGCCCGAGCGTCGACGCGATGCTGAAGTGCGCTTTCGCCGGCTCCTTCGGCTCTGCCGGAGCGGTGACCTCTTTAGGTCCGGCGGGTGGCGCGGACCGTGGAGGCCTGTTGAACGACACGGTGCCGCCACGCCCGAGATGCCGTCGCAGATCAAGCCCGGCCGGACGATCGGCGTCGCCGGGGACGCGCACCCCGAGCGCCACCGCACCGACCCCGAGCACGTCCCCGGGCACGATGCGGGTGGGATCCCTTCCGGTCACACCATTGATCTGTACGCCGTTGGCGGCCCCGAGGTCGGACACCGTGACGCCCTCGTCACCGACGTCCAGCACACAGTGCTCGCGCGAGACCGTCTCGTCCTCCAGCCGTACCGCCGCCGCCGGCCCGCGCCCGACCAGCCACCGCCCGACCGGCAGCGAGAACACCTGCCCGGACCGCAACCCGGCGACCGTCACCACCTCAACCGCCCCCGGGAAAGCCGTGCCGGGGGAAGCCGTGCCCGGGAAAGCGGCGCCGGGGAAAGCCGTGCCCGGGAAAGCGGCGCCGGGGAAAGCGGCGCCGGGGAAAGCGGTACCTGGGAAAGACGTGCCCTGGACTGGGCTTCCCGGGACTGCGGTACCTGGGACTGCGGTACCTAGGAAAGACGTGCCCGGGACTGAGCTTCCCGGAACTGGGCTTCCCGGGACTGGGCTTCCCGGGACTGAGCTTCCCGGGACTGAGCTTCCCGGGACTGAGCTTCCCGGGATTGGGCTACCCCGGACCGCGGCTGTCAGGACGGCGCCCTCGTGGAGACCGGAGTCGGCTATTCGTGTGGCGGTCTCCACGGGGCGGCCGTCTATTGCGGCGAGGCCCGGGTCGGGTGCTCCCAACGTACGGAATAGGTCGGCGAGCGTGGCGTCCCGGCTGCGTGGGATGACCGCTACCTCGACCATCGGCAGGCCTGGAAGGCCTGGTTGTTGCGGCGTGAAGATGATGTGCACGACCACCTCGCCTCGTCCCCTCGGACCAGGCTAGCCGCTCGCATCGATCAAGCTGAATGTTGATCTCGGCTCAGGCGGTTGGCGAGCCACTCGACGGCCAGGGGGTAGCGGTAGTCGATGCCGCCGTGGGCGGCCGGGAAGAGCTCGAAGTTGACGCGGTCGGCGGGTAGACCGATTCGGGTCAGGCCGTCCTTGAACGCTTCGGCGCCCAGGTCGAGGAACCACTCGTCGCGGGTTCCGGCGTCGATCCAGACGGCGCGCAGGGATCGCAGCTCGTCGGCGTAGCGGTCGATCATGCGGATCGGATCCCAGGCCAGCCAGCGCTCCCAGAGCTCGGGAATGAGCTGACCGGATCGTGGGTCGAAGGGCAGGCGCGGGGTGCCGTCCTCGTCGGCGGAGAACGCTGCCGTGCAGCCGAGCAGCAGCGTGAGGGACATGTCGTGCTCCTTGGTCATCGAGACCCGGGAGTTGAAGTCGTCCCACCATTTGAGGATGTCGTGGTCATATTCGCGCAGGGCGCGGGCGGACTTGGCGAACTCGTTGAGGTAGCAGTATTCGTAGAGCGCGTCGCCGGCGTGGGTGGCCAGGGCGCCGAAGAGGTCCGGCCGCAGCATCGGGGTGATCATCGCGCCGAAGCCGCCGGAGGACTTGCCGGAGATGGCCCGCGAGTCGCGGTGCGCGATCGTCCGGAATTGAGCATCGACGTAGGGGACGATCTCGTCACAGAGGTACGAGTGGTACTTCCCGGTGCCGGGCGAGTCCACGAACTGCGAGCCGCCGTAGGCCGTCCACGCGTCGACGAAGACGAGGATGCAGCCCGGCGCCCGGTTCTCGGCGAACACCCGGTCGGCTGTCTCGATGAACGGCCGCCGGAACGCCTGGCGATTCCCCCACATCTCGACCTGGCCGGAATAGCCCTGGATCACGTAGATGGCGGGAAAGCGGTCGGTGGTCTCGGCGTACCCGGGTGGCGTGTAGACCCAGAGCGGCCGGACATGCGGATCGCCGAGAGGGTTGTCCTTCAGCAGAACCGAGTCGATGGTCCCTTGATGCAGGTTGCCGGCGAGTTCGAACATGCCCCGAGTCAACCATCACGGCGCATGTTCGCGGCGGACCCATAGCGCGGCGGGCCGCGCGATCCGAACAGCGTCTTCCCGTGGGAGGCATGGAGGGCGGTGATGCTCTGCTATTGACTGAGTGATGCTCAGCGCCGACCCGGTGATCTTCCTGCTCTCGGTGTAGCGGGAAAGGGGGCAGCGCCGGTCCGGGACGGCCGGACCGGCGCTGCCGGTGTAGGGGTCGGTGATTACGGCGGGTCAGCGGCCCTGGAGGGCTTTCACGTTGTCGCCGAAGGTCCAGGACTTGGAGCCGTCCCAGTTGATCGACCAGGTCATCAGGCCCTTGATGCCGGGGACGCTGTTCCAGGCCTGGGTCACCAGGGCCGGGGTCATGTAGCCGCCGCCGGCGCCGGACTGGGCGGGCAGGCCCGGGACCTGCTTGTCGTACGGGATCTTGATGGTGGTGCCCTGGATCGTCAGGCCGTTGTTGAGGCACTGGGTCTGCACGGTGAAGCCCTGCACGGTGCCGGCCGCGTAGGAGTCGCCGCTGCAGCCGTACATCGACCCGTTGTAGTACTGCATGTTCAGCCACCAGAGGCGGCCGTTGTCCAGGTACTTCTTGATGATCGGCAGGTAGGAGCCCCAGATCGAACCGTAGACGACGCTGCCACCCGTCACGTATGCCGTCTCGGGCGCCATGGTCAGGCCGAAGTTCGAGGGCATCGCGGCGAGGACCCCGTCGATGATCCGGATCAGGTTGGCCTGCGAGGTGGAGAGCGTGCCGATGCTGCCGCTGCCGGACAGGCCGGTCTCGATGTCGATGTCGATGCCGTCGAAGTTGTTCGCCTTCAGGATCGGCACGATCGTCGCCACGAACCTGTCGGCGACGGCGCTGGAACTCAGGTCGATGCCGGCGGCAGCGCCACCGATCGACATCAGCACGGTCGCGCCCTGGGCCTTCGCGGCGCAGATCTCGGCGGGCGTCGGGACCTTCACCCCGGCGTCCATGCCGTTCTCCCAGAGGACCGTGCCGTCCGAGCGGATCACCGGGAAGGCCGCCATCAGCACGTTGTAGCCGTGAGAGGTGATCCGGCTGTCGTTGATCGGGATCCAGCCCATGCCCGGGTGCACGCCGTTCGACGCGCCGTCCCAGTTCTCCCAGTAGCCCTGCAGCACCTTGCCGGCCGGACGCCCCTTGATCGCGCAGGCGGGCTGGCTCGTGGACGGGGAAGGCGACGATGACGGCGAAGGCGACGATGACGGCGAACGTGAAGCCGAGGGCGACGCGGACGGCGACGATGACGGCGAGGTGGAGGGTGACGACGACGGTGATGAGGTGGGCGACGGCGACGAACCGCCCGAGCACGCGCCGAGGTCACGCCACAGCGTCGGGGTGGCGGCCGGGTTCCAGCCCGTGCCCGCCCAGGCGGTGTGCGTCACGAGTGCCTGGTACAGCTTCGACTGATAGGTGACCTGCTGGCCCGCGGTGTAGGTCACCCCCTCGGCCCAGACCGTCGAGGAGCAGGCCACGGCGGCCTGACCAGCGGGTGAATAGATCAGCGTCGCTCCCAGTGCCACCCCCACTCCTGCAACCAGCGCGACAAGACCGCGACGAACACCCATGACGGCTCCCTGACACATGCGGACGTGTGCCACACATAGTGGCGTTCACATCCGTAAATATCAAGGGTTCTTAACTATTAACGGCAGCCCGAGATAAGCGGCATAACCCTCCAGGGCGGATTCGAAATCTTCGAGCCTCACCGGTACGTGAGGAAGCACCGTGACGGTCACCGCCCTCTTCCCCACCGTCCGTTTCCAGGTGGCCACCACCCTGCCGTCGTCGACCAGCGTCGACTGGAAGACTCCGTTGCCGCCCGGGATGACCTTCGCCAACTGCTCGACGGAGGCCATCAGCGAACGGTCCTTGTAACCCAGCATGTATTCGTCGAAGCCCGGCAGCGCCCACTGCCCGGTCACCGGCCCCGCGTCGAGGACGGCCTGGTCGGCCCACATCTCCACCCCGTCGACGTCGACCGCGACCAGATCCGCCGCGGCGATCCCGAGCCGGGCGTCACGCATCCCCAGACCGGTCCACCCGGCGAAGTCCTTCACCGGGGCCGGCCCGTGCGATCGGAAGTAGCGCTTCGCGTAGATCGCGAGACCCTCTTCCCGCGACGACGGCGTGAACCGTGCCGGAACCCAGTCGTCCAGCAGCACGAACGTCTGCTCGGCCCCGTCGTTCGGAGCGATCGCGGTGAGGCCGCGCTGTGATGCGTACCAAAGGAGGTGGTAGCCCCTCTGACCGCCGACATCGATGCCGCCCCCGGTGAGCGCGGCCACGCAGGCAGATCGCGTGAGGCGGCCCCCGGCGCTGGTCAGGGCCTCGGTGAGGAGCTCCATCGACCGGTTGGCGATCTTCTCGTCGAGGCCGAGGTATTCCCAGCGTCTCGCCACGCCGGTGAGCTGCCGGACGCCGGTGAGATCGAGCATCCAATGGGCGTCGGCGGACGGGATGAAATGGACCGTGCCGCGCATCGGCCAGGTGCGCACGACGTGGCGCTCCTCGGTGGCGGCGACCACCTCGGGCAGGGTCAGGCCGGTCCGCACGCCCAGCGACCAGAGCCCGCTGTTGAGATCCTGGGCTTGCATGGCGCCGAACCACTCGACCACGGTCCTCACATCGCCGTGCGGGCCCGGCCCGAGCAGGAGGCTGCGAAGGCGAAGGCTCAGTGCCGTGTTTCCATCCACGACACTGAGCCTAGAGAAGCCCTACGACATTTTCAGCGACCGCGAGCCGCGCGGTACCTCTTGATCAGGGTGTTCGTGGAGGAGTCGGCGTCGTCGGCCGGCGCGTCCGCCGAGGTCAGCTTCGGCGCGACCTGGTTCGCCATCGCCTTGCCGAGCTCGACACCCCACTGGTCGAAGGAGTTGATCTCCCAGACGATGCCCTGGGTGAAGGTGATGTGCTCGTAGAGGGCCACCAGCTGCCCGAACGTCGCCGGCGTGAGGCGCTCGGCGAGGATCGTGGTGGTCGGGTGATTGCCCTGCATGACGCGGTGCGGGGCGACGGTGTCGCTCGTGCCCTCGGCCTTGACCTGCTCCAAGGTCTTGCCGAACGCGAGGGCGCCGGTCTGCGCCAGGAAGTTCGACATGAACAGGTCGTGCATCTCGCCGATGTCGTGGTTCGGCACGCTGAAACCGATGAAGTCGGCCGGGATCAGCTTCGTCCCCTGGTGGATGAGCTGGTAGAACGCGTGCTGGCCGTTGGTGCCGGGCTCGCCCCAGAAGACCTCGCCGGTCTGGAAGCTCACCGGGTCGCCGTTGCGCCGCACCGACTTGCCGTTGCTCTCCATGGTCAGCTGCTGGAGGTAGGCGGCGAAGCGGTGCAGGTACTGCGCGTACGGCAGGACGGCGTGCGACTGGGCGCCGAGGAACGTGTCGTACCAGACGTTGAGCAGGCCGAGCAGGGCCGGGACGTTGCGCTCGATCGGCGTGGTGCGGAAGTGCTCGTCGACGGCGTGGTAGCCGGACAGCATCTCGGCGAACTTCTCCTTGCCGATGGCGATCAGCACGGAGAGGCCGACCGCGGACGGCAGCGAGTAGCGGCCGCCGACCCAGTCCCAGAAGCCGAACATGTTCTCGGTGTCGATGCCGAACTCGGCGACCTTGGACGCGTTGGTGCTCACCGCGACGAAGTGCTTCGCCACCGCGGCGTCGTCGTTCAGCTTCGCGAGGAGCCACTGGCGGGCCTCGCGGGCGTTGGTCAGCGTCTCCTGGGTCGTGAACGTCTTCGAACAGACGATGAAGAGGGTCGACGCCGGGTCGAGGTCGCGGGTCTTCTCATATAGATCGGTGGGGTCGATGTTGGAGACGAAGCGGCACTCGATGTCGCGCTGCGAGAAGTCCTTCAGCGCCTCGTACGCCATCACCGGTCCGAGATCCGACCCGCCGATGCCGATGTTCACGATCGTGGTGATGCGCTGGCCGGTGTGCCCGGTCCACTCCCCCGACCGGATCTTGTCGGCGAACGCGCCCATCCGGTCCAGGACCTCGTGGACGTCCTTGACGACGTCCTGCCCGTCGACGGTCAGCTTCGCGCTTCGCGGCAGGCGCAGCGCGGTGTGCAGCACCGCCCGGTCCTCGGTCACGTTGATGTGCTCGCCGGCGAACATCGCGGTGATCTTCTCGCTCAGCTTCGCACGCTGGGCCAGCGCGAACAGGGCGGTCAGCACCTCGTCGGTGACCAGGTTCTTGCTGTAGTCCACGTACAGGTCGGCCACCTCGGCGGCGTAGCGCTCACCCCGCTGCGGGTCGCTGCCGAACAGGTCGCGAAGGTGCACCGCCGAGAACTTCTCCGCGAGCCCCTGCAGGCTCTGCCACTCGGTGCTGTCGGAAACGTGTTCGCTCATCTCTCCCACTCCGGACCGTTTACTAGCACAACTCGCCCATCGTGGCACGGAGTTCATGGTCATGCAGACGATCCGCGCTCATGGCGGACCCACATCTTGATCACACACGTGTCGGAGAGCTCCCGGCGGCGTTCGTCCACCGCGCTGACTACACTCGCGGCCATGGCACGCCTGCTGTCCGACGCCATCGCGCGCCATCGGCGACCGATCCTGGTCGTCATGGCGGTGCTGGTGGCGGCCACGCTCCTGGCGCGATCCCTGGGCGCCGACCCGGAGCTGCTCGCACCCTGGCTGTTCCTGACCGCGGTGACCGGCGGCCTGCTCTACGCCCTGCTCCCGCTGGCGCCGTCGAACCGCAAGCGGCCGGACGCCTTCGACGCGGACGGCCGCACCTTCCGGACCCCGCCGGCCTCCGACGTCGTCATCGCGGGCGTGACCCACCTGTCCTGGCTGGGTTTCTCCGTGCTCTACGGCGACGCCTGGGTGACGGCCGTCCTGCTGGCCGTCCTGGCCCTCTACCCCCGTGCGCTCCGGCACGGCGTCCGGCTCACCCTCACCCCGGACGGCCTGTACGACGAGAAGTACGCCGGCACCGTGACGATCCCGTGGGAGGCAGTCCCGACGCCGTCGTCCAGCACCACGCGGATCCGCCTCGGCATCGGCCGCCCCGACCTGGTCACCACCACCGGCTGGACCGTCAACCGCCGGACCCTCGAATTCGGCGGCGTCGGCGTCCCCTTCGTCGCCGCGGCGATCGAGCACTACCGCGACCATCCTGGCGAGCGCGTCCTCATCGGCACGGCCGAGGGCCACGGCCGGCTGAAGGGCGCAACCACGCACCCGTCGCCGTAGGTCGCCGGGCGGCCCGGACCGGGCAGGTGATCGCGTTCATGTGGGGGCCTTGTCGTGTGCGGTGGGGGACTGCCGCTATCCGCGTACAAGAAAATGTCGTACCGGGGCCCTAGGTTCTCGGCATGGTTTCCGCGGCGTACTCGTACCTCGGCTCGTCCACCCTGGACGACGGCCTCACCCTCCAGACCTCCGGCGGTCCGGCGGCGCACCCCCGCTTCTTCACCGGCTTCCTCACCGATCCGGGCGCCGCGGCCACCGGTCTGCTCGCCGTCGCCGAGGTCGCGCGGACCCGCTATTTCCGGCCGGTGAGCCTGGCCAGCCTCGATCCGGTGGTGACCGCCGGGTCGGACAGGCTGCGTTTCGAGTCGTTCTCCGGCTGCTGCGGCGTCTACGCGCGACTCGACGTGCTGCCCGGCGGTCTGGACGGCGAGATCGTCGCGCACGGGACCACCAACGTCGACGTGAACGTGCCGCTGCAGAGGGCGCTGACCAGGGTGGGCCGGGCCGATCCGCTGCACGTCGCGGTGGGTCCCGACGATCTGACCGTGACCACGTTCGACGGTGAGCTGGTCGAGCGCAAGGTGCCGCTGCCGTCCCGCTGGCTGCGCGGTTTCGCCGAGGCGCAGGTGCTCACGTCCCGTTTCGAGCCGCGCGCCGAGTTGAGCATCGCCGACGCCCGCACGCTGCTGCAACGCCTCTCCGCGACGGACAAGTCGGTGCTCTGGGCTATTCCGGCGGGGCGCACGCTCCGGCTCACCTCCCGGCCCGCGCCGGGCGCGGTCTGCCTGCCGGGCGCCGGGCGTCTGATCGCGATCAAACCCTTCCTCCGGTACGGGGGGAGGCTCACCGTCTACGGCCCTCCCGTCAGCGCGGGCAGCGGCCCGGTCGCCAGCACGTGGGAGCTGAGCCTGCCGACCCTGCGCCTGTCGTTGACGCTGTCGCCCGAGCCGTACCGCGGATTCTCCGGCGAGGGAGCGGTCCTCGACTCCCTGGCCGGTGACGAGGCGGCCGACGACGCCGACCTGATCAGCGCGCTGCTGTCCTGGGACCCGACGATCGACGTCCCGGCTCTCGCCGACGCGTCCGGGCTCGGCGCCGGCCGTGTGCGCGACGCGCTGACCCAGCTCGGCACGGCCGGGCGGGTCGGCTACGACGTGGCCGAGGCGGGCTACTTCCATCGCACCCTGCCCTACTCCGCCGACGTGGTGGCGAAGATGAACCCCCGGCTCGCCGGCGCGCAGGCCCTGGTCGAGGCGGGCGCGGTCACCGCCGGCGCGGACGTGTCGGTGGTGCGCAGCGGCGACGAGACCTACCACGTCCGGCACGAGACCTTCTCCTGCACCTGCCCCTGGTGGGCGAGACATCGCGGCGATCGAGGGCCGTGCAAACACGCCCTCGCCGTCCGGATGGCGCTGACCGCGGCCGAGGTGCCGGCATGAGCCTCACCTGGCCCGAGATCCACGAGCTCGCCCGCCGCGGCGACGCACCCGGCATGATCCGGCTCCTCGCGGCGGCGACAGCGGCCGAGCGGACCGCGGCGTTCCCGGTGCTCGCCGCCGAGATCAAGGCGAGGATCGAGCCGGAGATGCAGGCCCGGACGCCGTACGCACTGGCCGTCGTCGGCACCGCCCCGACCGCGGCGAAAGCTCTGCCGGTCCTCCGCCGGACCGCCCTGGACACGTGGAACTGGCAATCCGGCGACGTGTTCCTGGCCTTGGCCGCCGCGCTCGAGCTGCCGTGGATCGGCGAGCTCGGGCAGCGCCTGGCCGAGCGGCTCCCGGCCCGCGACCCGTGGCCGGACGACTGGTTCTTCGCGGCCGCCCTGATGCGCGGCGCCGGCGTCACCCCGCCGGTCACCGAGGGCGTGGTCCGCAGCTGGGTGCGTGCCTACGTCCGCCCATGGCGCCCCAGCAAACCGGTTCCGCCCCTGGTCGAGCGCCTGCGCGACGACCCCTGGCGCGACCTGCTGCTTCCGGCCGTCTTCGAGTTCGACTCGATCGGCGCCGACTTCGGGACGGCCTCGCTCAGCGGGAGACCGCAGTTCCCCGACGCGGTCGCCGCCCTGGCCCGCGAGGGCGTCCTGGAACGCAAAACCCTCCTCGAATCCGTCGTCGACCGTCTCCTGCGTGGCGGCCGCCCTCACGACCTGCGCGCCTTCACCCTGCTCCACGACGCGCTGGCGCCCACCGTCGACGAGCTGTCGACGCACGCCCTGGACTACGCCCGGCTGCTGGCCGCCGGCCCCGGCCCGGTCGCATCCCTGGCCCAGCGCTCCCTCCGCACCGTCGACGACGCCGGCCGCCTGGATCTCGACGTCCTTCTGCAGGCCAGCGCTCTTTTCCGCCCCGAGAAGACCCTGGTAAAGGCACAGCTCACCTGGCTCGACAAGGTGGCCCGCCGTGAACCCGCCCGTGCCGCCGAGGTGGTGGTGACGATCGCCGAGGCGTTCGGCCACAGCGCCCTGGACATCCAGGAGAAAGCCCTCGACCTGGTCACCAAGCACCGCGCACTCCTCGACCGACCCTCGTGGGATGCGATCGCCCCGCTGGTGTCCTCGCTGGGTGGCGACCTCCCTCAGCAGGCAGCACACCTCTTCGACAGTCCCTCCACCACTGTCTCCGCAGCCGGATCGCCGCAGCTTCCGCCGCCCGCCGCCGTCGCGGAGATGCCACCGCCGATCACCGACCCGGCCGAGCTGGCGGAAGAGCTCGCCGCCCTGGTCCACGGGCAGTCTGCGATCGGCTGGGAACGGGTCCTGGCCGGCGTGGTGTCCCTCTACGCCGGCGGCGACCACGACTCCCTGGCCACGACACTGCTCCCGGTCGTCGACCGCTATGCCGGCTGGTTCGCGCCGAGCCGGTGGAACGCCGGCTCACCCTTCGTCAGCCTGGGCCTGGCCATCCGGGCCGCCACCTCGCACGATGCCGCACCGGCGCTCCACGATCTGGCCGGCGCGGTGCGGATCGCGTGGCACGAGGGCCGGCGCGGGCTTCCCGGCTCGTCGTTCTCCTCCCGGCCCGACGGCGTGCTGGCGCTGCGGGCCGCCGAGGTGGCCGTCCACCTGACCGGCACGATGGTGCCGATGACGGTCGCCACGCCGACCCACGTGAACGGCAGCGTCGACGCCGCGGCGCTGCTGGCCCGGCTGTCCCGTGCCGAGGCGGAGGGCTGGCAGCCCTGGCCGTTCGACTTCGAACAGGCCCTGCTCCGCCTGCCACGCGACACCGGCAGCGCGATCGTGGAGCAGGCCGCGCGGCTCACGTCCCCGGCCGGGCGGCAGTTCGCCCAGTGGCTCACGAGTGGCGGGCTGCCCGACCCGGTGAGCGAGCCGTTCACGCAGCCCGGCGAGAAGGGGCGGGACGGCGGCTGGACCTGGGACACCCCGGTCCCGCGCCGGATGGCGGCCGCCCTGCGACCGGCCCGTGACGGCGGCCTGCGCCTCGAACGCCAGTTGCTCACCCTGACTCCGGCGAAGCACCCGGTCTACATGCCCGGCGACTTCGACGGGATCGAGGACATCCTCGCGATGGTCCTGCCGCACCACCGCGAAGTGGCGGCGGCCTGGGCCCTGGCCGACATCGCCTCGCTGGCCGACCAGAACCAGCGCGGCGCTGCTCGGCTCCTCCCACTGCTGGCCGACTGCTCCGGACCGGTGGGCCCGGCGACGGCGTACGCCCTGGCCTACGCCTTGGCGGCCAAACACGAACCGGACCGCGCCGCGGCGGCCGACACATTCCTGTCCCTGGCCGCCGCCGGTGACCCGGTCATCGCCCCGCTGGTGGGCGCCGCTCTCGCCGACCTGGCCTCCGACGGAACGATCAAGATGACCCGCGTACTCCCCGCCCTCACCGACATGCACCGCGCCGGCGCCTCGACGGCGGTGTGGGATCTACTGGTGGCAGCCCTGCCTCCGCTGTTCGCGACCACCGCCCGGGCCCTCCCCGACCTGCTGGAGATCGCCAGCCAGGTGGCGGTCGCGCTCGGGGTGAAAGGCGATCCGGTGCCGGGCCTGACCGAGGTGGCCGGCCGTGGCGGCTCGACCCGCGTGGTGAAGGAGGCGAGACGCCTGCACTCGATCCTCACGGCCTCATGATCGGCGCCGGGCCTCGCCCACCACAACACACACACTCCAGATCTTGAGCGATTCTCTACCGCCGGCTGTCGAGGATCGCGCAAGGTCCCCTCATGGAGGGCAGTAGTGCGGTGCTGCGGCTTTCGTGCTCTGGCTATCCAGCCCGGATCTTGGATGATTGTGGCCCCGGTCAGTCTGGATCTTGGGTTGGCGCCTGCCCACGGAAGCGGATCTTGGATTGGCGATTGGCGAAGGGCTCGGATCTTGGATCGCCGCTTGGTGACTGGAGCGGATCTTGGATTGGCGTCGATTCTCGGCCTTCACTTTGGATCGAGTAGGGCTTGCCAGGGCGGATCTTGGATTAAACACCGGCGGGCAGGCGGCACGTGAGGTGGCCGACCCGTGGCTCGTGACTGCGGGCCGTAGGTCGTCTATCAGTTTAGTGACTCGTTCGGTGCTTGAGTTGCGGCTCGTGGGGTTCGTTCGGCCGGGGCGAGCGCACACACAACGCGATCGCGTTCGCTGGCCGCCCCCATGGGGGCGGTGATCGCACACGAACCATCGGCGCGTGCGATCACCGCCCCGTCATCCCAGCCGCGCGTGCGTTGACCGCCCCGCCGTTCAGTGACGCGTGCGTTGACCGTCCCGCTGTTCAGTTACGCGTGCGTTGACCGTCCCGCCGTTCAGTTACGCGTGCGTCGAGCGTCCCGCCGCTCAGTTACGCGTGCGTCGACCGCCCCGCTGTTCCCGGTTGGTTGTGCCTGCGTGTGGTGCCCCGGCGGCTCGTTGCATGCTGGCGCGCCGAAGTGATCGCTCAAGATCTGCGGCGTGCGGTGCAGGACCGTGCCGTTTGGTGCGGGGACCGCGCACTTCGGGACCGCGCGGTGCGGGGTGGAGGGGTAGGAGCTGGTTCTCTGCTCGGGTGGGGGTCGGCAGAGGGTGGGCGGTCAGCGCAAGGGTGCGGTGGACTCCCTGGTCAGGAGACGGACCGGGAGGGTCTCGACGCCGGAGGCTAGGTTGCCGTCCATTGCTGCTGAGAGGCGCTGGGCTGCCGTGCGGCCGAGCTGTTCGAGGTTGAGGTCGACGGTGGTCAGGGGTGGGCGGGCGTTCGCGGCCAGGACCTGCCAGTTGTCGAAGCCGATGACGGCCACCTGGGAGGGTACGTCGATGCGTTCCTCGTGCAGGACGTCGAGGACGCCGCGGGCGATCTCGTCGGAGCCGGCGAAGATGGCGTCGACGTCGGGGCAGCGGTCGAGCAGCATCCGGGTGGCGCCGCGGCCCCACGCCTCGGACCACATGCCGAACCAGACCTCGCCGCCGGCCAGCGCCAGGCCCTCTTCGGCGAGCCGGTCGAGGGCACCGCGGGCACGGTCCTGGGCGGCGCCGTAGCCGGGGTCGCCGGTGATGTGGGCGATCCGGGTGCGGCCGCAGCGGATCAGATGGTCGACGGCGAGCCGGCCGCCGCCGACGTTGTCGGTGACCAGGGAGAGGTCGGCCGGGTCGTCGGAGGGCGAGTACGCGTAGATGACCGGCACCGGCAGGTCGCGGCCGAGCGACGGGCGCTGGTCGGGGCGGGCGCCCACCACGATGAGGCCGTCGACGCGGCGGGACAGCAGGGCGCGCAGGTGGTGCTTTTCGCGGATCGCGTCACCGCGGGCGTCGCAGAGGAAGACCGATGTCTGGTCGGAGCCGAACGCGTCCTCGGCCCCCATCAGGATCGGGATCGAGAAACGACCCTCCAGGTCGGACGTGAGCAGGCCGACCGTGCCACTGCGCTGAGTGATCAGGCCTTGGGCCAGCGTGTTCGGTGAGAAGGACAGCTGCTCGGCGGCCTTGACCACCCGGGCCCGCGTCTCGGCTCGCACCTGGGGCTGACCGTTCAGCGCCTTCGACGCCGTCGCCACGGACACGCCGGCGAGCCGGGCCACGTCGCGCAGCGTGACGGCACGGTTGGCCGCCGCCCCCATGGTGTCCACGCCTCGCCTCCGATCCGGACGATTGTCGGCCGGTGCATCGCCCACTGTCGAACCTCTTGACAAGAAAATCTCCACAGCATTACGTTTCTGAAAACCTTTTCGGCAGTGACGAAACACTTCCGACCCAACCACTTTTCCCTGCTGATCTACCGCGTCGGGCAGCAGCCAGCGTAGCCCATCCCGCGGCAACTCCGAAACATAAGTCCGAAACGCGGTTTCGAGGAGGACTACAGTGAGGACACGGATATTCCGGGGCTATCGCAGAGCCGTCGCGTCGGTCGCGGCTCTCGGCCTGATCGCCGGCATGGCGGCCTGCGGATCGAGCGATGACGACCAGGGCGGCGACGCGGCGGCGGCGGTCACGGCGACCGGCACCGACGACGGCTCGGAGCTGACGCTCTGGACCCGCGCGCCGCTGGAGCTGCAGGCCAACGCGCTCGTCGACGCGTACAACAAGACGCACAAGAATCAGGTCAAGCTGACCATCGTGCCGAACGACGACTACGTGGCCAAGGTGGGCGCGGCGGCCGGCTCGGGCGACCTGCCCGACCTGTTCGCGGCGGACATCGTCTACGTGCCTAACTGGACGAAGTCCGGCCTGTTCGCGGACATGACCGAGCGGATCGGCCTGCTGCCGTACGCCGACAAGATCAACAAGGGGCACATCGACGCCGGCACGTACGAGGACAAGAAGTACGTCCTGCCGTTCGTCCTGGACCTCTCGGTGATGTTCTGGAACAAGGAGCTCTACAAGGCGGCCGGCCTCGACCCGGAGAAGGGCCCGACCACCCTCGACGAGTTCAAGACGCAGGCCCTGGCCGTGCAGAAGCTGAACAAGCCGGACACGTACGGCACGTTCTTCGGTGGCAACTGCGGCGGCTGCAACGTCTTCACCTGGTTCCCGATGGTCTGGGCCAGCGGCGAGGAGGTCATGGACCCGGAGGGCACGAAGTCGCTGCTCGACGGCCCGGCCGCGCAGAAGGTCTACTCCACCTGGCGTGAGCTGCAGGACGCCGGCGCGGTCGACCCCGGATCCAAGGACGAGACCGGCGCCACCTGGGTCGCCGCGTTCCAGGAGGGCAAGATCGGCGTGATGCCGTACCCGGCCACGCTGCTCAAGACGGCCGCTGAGACGGTCGACGTCGGCGTCACCGGCATCCCCGGTGTCAGCGGCGGCCAGTCCACCTTCGTCGGCGGCGACGGCATCGGCATCTCCAAGGACTCGAAGCTCAGCGACCAGGCGTGGAACTTCCTGTCCTGGCTGACCTCCGAGGACGCGCAGGTCGGCGTGCTCGCCGCGAACGACAGCACGGTCGCTCGCAGCGACCTGGCCGACAACCAGTACTCGGCCAAGGACCCGCGGATCGCCCTGATCAACAAGGTCGCCGGCGAGCCGCAGTCGAAGACGCCGTACGCGGTCAACTTCCAGCAGGCGTTCAACGCGCCGGGCAGCCCCTGGGTCACCCTGCTGCGCAATCAGGTCTACGGCGACGCCGGGGCGCTCGCCGGCGACAACAGCGCGGTCACCGGAGTGCTGGGCCAGTAGAGGCGATGAGTTGCGGCGCCGGGCCGTCCCCGGCGCCGCTGCCGCCCGTACAGAAGAAGGAAGCGCACGTGATGGCACCTGCAACGACCCTCACCAAGCCGCCGGAAGGCGCTGTGGCGCCGACCGGCGCGAGCAGAAGAAGGAAGCGGCGGCCCCAGATGGCCGGGTGGGCCTACGCCGCACCGACCGCCCTCTTCGTCCTGATCTTCTTCGTGACGCCGGTCCTGCTGGTCGGGCAGATGTCGATCTCCGATTGGGGGCTGTTCGCCGGTAACCGCGGGATCAACGCGCCGGAGAACTTCACCAAGGTCCTCGACGACCGGCTGTTCTGGCCGGCGGTGTGGTTCACGGTGAAGTACACGGTCGTCACCACCGTGATCCTCATCGGTCTCGCGCTGGGGCTGGCGATGCTGGTCCAGGAGTCCAGCCGGTGGACCGGATTCCTGCGCACCTCGTTCCTGGTGCCGAGCGCGCTCGGCCTGGCGTCGGCGTCGCTGCTGTTCTACGCGCTCTACTCACCGCAGAGCACGCCGCTCGGCTTCCTGGGCATCGATTCCTTCCTGGGTACGCCGACCGCCGCGCTCTGGTCGACGGTCGCCCTGATCGTGTGGCGCTTCGCCGGGTTCTACATGCTGTTGCTGCTCGTCGGCCTGCAGGGCATCTCCGGAGATGTGTACGAGGCGGCGCGCCTGGACGGCGCCGGCCGCTGGCACACCTTCCGTTACGTCACGCTGCCGCTGCTCAAGTCCTCGATCGCGCTCTGCACGATCCTCTGCATCACCGGCTCGATGCTCGCCTTCGACCAGTTCTACATCCTGACCAAGGGCGGCCCGGACAACAGCACGGTGACCATCGTCCAGCTCGTCTACAACATGGCCTTCTTCGGGCAGAACAACCTCGGCAAGGCCGCCGCCCTGTCCATCCTGGTGCTCGGCGCGCTGCTGGTGGTCAACGTGATCCAGTTCCGTGGCCTGCGCGAGAAGGAGAGCTGATGTCCTGGATCCGGATCCCGCAGAACGTCCTCGCCGGCGCTCTCGGCATCATCTTCCTCTTCCCGCTGGCCTGGGCCGCCGTCGCTTCGGTGAGCCCGCAGGCGGGCACCGCGCAGGTCGACGGCTGGGGCTTCGGCAACTACGAGACCCTCGCGAACTACCAGGCCGGCATCGGCCAGTACCTGATCAACTCGACGATCGTCTCGGTGCTGACAGTGCTGTTCACCCTGGTCGTCAGCGTCCTCGGCGGCTACGCGTTCGCGATGTTCACGTTCCCGGGGCGCAACGTGCTGTTCCTGGTCACCCTCGCGATCCTGATGGTGCCGTACGCGACCCTGCTCATCCCGCTCTACGTCCTGCTCAACGACCTCGGCCTGCAGGGCTCGCTGGTCGGCCTGGCGCTCGTGCTGACCATGTTCCAGCTGCCGTTCGCGGTCTTCATGATGCGGATCTCGTTCGAGTCGATCCCGAACGAACTGCGCGAAGCCGCCCTCATCGACGGCTGCGGATCGTTCCGTGCCCTGCTGCACGTCCTGGTCCCGGCCGTCAAACCCGGCCTCATCACGGTCGGCCTGTTCGCGTTCCTGGCCGCCTGGAACGACTTCATCACGCCGCTCGTGCTGATCAGCGACTCCGACAAGGCTCCACTCCCGCTCGCCGTCGCCAACATGCGCCAGCAGGTCATGGGCATCGTCGACTACGGCGCGACGGAGGCCGGCGTGGTCGTGCTGGCGCTGCCCTGCGTGCTGCTCTTCCTCGCCCTCCAGCGGCACTACGTCCGCGGGTTCATGTCCGGCGCTCTCAAAGGGTGAACACTCTAGTGACGATCAACGAAGTCATTGATCAGCGGCTCGGCGCTCCGGTCGCTCCCAGCCACGGCACACTGCGACCGCTCGGACTCCACGAGGTGACCTTGCGGCCCGGTTTCTGGCACCGCCGCCAGGAGGTCAACCGGGACAACTCGCTCGCGCACATCGAGCGCTGGCTCACCCGGGCCGGCTGGCTCGGCAACTTCTCCTCCGCGCCGTCCGAGCGGCAGGGCCGGGAGTTCTCGGACAGCGAGATCTACAAGTACCTGGAGGCCGTCGCCTGGCAGCTCGGGCACACGCCCGACCCCGATCTGGAGGCCCGCTACCACGCGATCGTCGCTCAGGTCGCCGCCGCTCAGCAGCCCGACGGGTACGTGAACACCAACTTCGGGCGGCCCGGTCAGGAGCCTCGGTACAGCGACCTCGAGTGGGGGCACGAGCTCTACTGCTACGGGCATCTGATCCAGGCCGCGGTGGCGCGGGCTCGTACCCACGGCGCCGATCAGCTCGTCGAGGTCGCCATCCGAGCGGCTGATCATCTGTGCGCGGTGTTCGGGCCGGACGGGATTCCGTCGGTGTGCGGGCATGCCGAGATCGAGCCGGCGCTGGTCGAGCTGTATCGAGTCACGGGTAATAGGACATATTTGGATCAGGCCGCGCTTTTCATTTCCCGGCGCGGCAATCAGGTGCTTTCCGACATCGAGTTCGGACGGGCGTATTTTCAGGACGACATTCCGGTCGAATCGGCTTCCATCCTGCGCGGGCACGCCGTCCGGGCGGTCTACCTCGCGGCCGGCGCCGTGGACGTCGCCGTCGAGACCGGGGACGACACGCTCCTCGACGCCGTCGTGCGGCAGTGGCGGGCGACGGTGGCGCGGCGGACGTACATCACCGGCGGCATCGGCTCGCGGCATCAGGACGAGGCGTTCGGCGAGGACTTCGTGCTGCCGCCGGACCGGGCGTACTCCGAGACGTGCGCGGGGGTCGGCTCGGTGATGCTGGCCTGGCGGTTGCTGCTCGCCGACGGGGATCCCGCGTATGCCGACCTGATCGAGCGGACGCTGTTCAACGTCGTCGCCACATCGCCGTCGGACGACGGGACGCGGTTCTTCTACACGAACACGCTGCATCAGCGGGTGCTCGGCACGGAGCCGCCTGCCGATCAGCTGGTGCCGCGGGCTGCTTCGACGTTGCGGGCGCCGTGGTTCTCCGTCTCGTGCTGTCCGACGAATGTGGCGCGGACGTTCGCGGGCCTCGCCGCCTATATCGCGACATCTGATGATTCGGGTGTGCAGATACACCAATATGCGGCCGCGTCGGTCAAGGTCGGTGACGTCGCTCTTGAGATCGAGACCGATTATCCGGTCAGCGGCCGGGTGGTCGTGCGGATCGTGGAGTCGCCGTCCTCGCCGTGGACGCTCACGCTGCGGGTACCGCACTGGGCGACCGAGGCGACAGTGGACGGTTCTCCGGTCTCCCCCGGTGCGGCGCGGATCCGCCGCCGCTTCGCGCCCGGCGACACCGTCGTGCTCGATCTCGCGGTCCGGCCGCGGCTCACCGCGCCCGATGCCCGGATCGATGCGGTACGGGGATGCGCGGTCATCGAGAGGGGCCCGGTGGTGTACTGCGCCGAGTCCGTCGATCTGCCCCCGGGCGTGACCGTCGACGCGCTGCGGCTCGATGCCACGGCCGGCCTCACCGACCTGAGCGACGGGGTCGGCGTGTCCTGCCACATCACCGCCTCCGCCGACTCACCGTGGCCCTACGGCGCCGCGCGCTCCGAGGCGGTCGTCGCCGACGGGGTGCCGGTGACCTTGCGGCCCTACCACGACTGGGCGTCCCGGGGCCCGTCCACGATGAGGGTGTGGCTGCCACTGGCCTGATCCCCGCCTTCGTGTCGCTCTCCCGGACCGGGACAGCGACGAGCCACAGCCGGCGCTCACGACCGGCTGTGGCTCGTGGTGGGGTCAGGAGGCTGAGCGGGCGCCCTCCAGGCGGGCCTGGGCGAGCAGGGCGTCCAGGCGACGGCGGCGCAGGCGGCCGGCTGCTCGGACCGCCAGCAGCAGGGCAACGACACCGAGGGCCAGGAACAACTGGGGCCACGGCACCACCCACGTCGTCACCGTCACCGAAGCAGAGGCGTCGGAGGTCAGGTCGATCGTGGTCCGTACCCGGCCCAGGCCCCACACGCCCTCGACGCGGGCGGTTCCGGTCCGGGTACCGCCGGGGAGGATGTCGCCGGGAGCGGCGGCGGCGCCGGAGACGGCCACCGAGCCCGGCGCTGACGCCGAGGAGAGGCCGAACAGCTCGGATGCGCGCACCCGGTCCGCCACGGAGAGGCGGATGTTTCCGGTGTTCGCCACGGCATACGACACCGTCAGCGCGCCCGGCTTCAGCGGGTTCCACGACCGCGAATAGACCGCCGACACGTCGTCGACCGACAACGCCGGCTGGACGGTCCCCGACGCTCGGAGCAGGACCCGGAAACCGACACGGCTCTCCACCTGCACGGTTCCACGATCGCCCGCCACCGAAGCGGCGATGCCGGCCGGATGATCACCCGGGGTGGCGTTCGCCGGGACGGTGATCGTGAACGGGACCACCGCGGTCTCCCCCGCACCCACCGTGACCGCGTCCTGCACGGCTATCCAGGTGCCGCCGTCGGTGGAGGGTGAGGACGACGGGAGCATGTTGAAACGGCCCTTGCCGGTCAGGTAGCCGTCGGCCGCGGTCAGCGCGAAGGAGACCGGCGAGGAGCTGAAGTTGCGGACGGCGAGGTGCTCGGTGACGACCTGGCCGGGGTCGAGGGTGCGTTCCACCCAGCGGCGCCCGTCCGGGCCGGTGGCGGTGGCCGGCTGCACGGTCCACGTCACATCGGAGGAAGAAGAGGAAGCCATGGCGGGCGTCGCCGGCAGAACCAGAGCGGCGGCGATGACCAGGGCGGCGACACGGCGCATGACGACTCCAGGGGGAAGGGCGGGGCCGGATCCGGCCCCGCCGGTCACAGCGACTACTCGAAGAGGGACAGCGTCAGCGTGGACTTGTAGGAGCCCGCCTTGACGTCCGCCGGCGTGTGCAGGTTGAGGTCCGCGTCGACGGTGTAGGCGCCGCCGGTCACCGCGGACGAGTCGTAGGTCGAGACGAGGAGTTCCTGGTCGACGAGGCCGACGTTGTTTCCGGGCTGGGTCTCGTCGTCGAGGACGGTGACGACCTCTTCGCCTTCGGAGACCAGGCCGGTGTCGCCGCCGTCGATGAGGCGAGGCTTCCAGCCGAGGTGGGCGGCGCTGATCGGGTCGAGGCCGGGCGCCGTGAAGTCGCTGGACGTGCCGAGGACGGCCCAGGCGGCGCCGGCCGGGACCTCGTCGAGGGTGCGGGTGTCGGTGACGGTGACCGTCGGCAGGGTGCCGGTGAAGCGGCGGACCGACAGGTCGGAGCCGTTCTCGGTCAGCGACGCCGCGTTGCCGGCGACGGTCAGCGCGAGCACGCCCGGTTCCTTGATCTCGGTGATGTCGACGGTCACCTCGACCTGAGCCGCGGACGAGGACGGGGACGGGTCGGCGAGCGCGGCCGCCGGGAAGGCGGTCGTTCCGGCCAGGACGCAGGCCAGCGCGACGGGAACTCTGGCTTTCATGGATGTCTCCTAAGAGGAACAGGTGATGGCGGAGTAGGACGCGGTGACACCGTTCGCCGACGCGGTTCCGGCGGGGATCGACGCGGCACGGGAGGTGAAGGACTGATAGGCGTTCGCGCCTGCGGCGACGAGATCAAAGGCCTTCTTGCCGTACGGGGTGACGAGCTCGACATCGACCGCGGAGGCGGATCCGTTGCGCGCGGTCACCGCGACGTAGGCCTTGCCGGCGACGCACCTGGACTGTGCCGTGACGGTCAGCGGCGCCGTGACGGGTTCGTCGGCGAAGACCCGCCACTCGGTGACGGCGACGGCCGAGTACGTCGTCCCGTTGCCGTCGGCGTTGATCACGGCCCTCAGCCGTGACGTGGTGACCGCGTCGAAGGAGACCCGGTTGAAGGCGGTCGTGCTGGTTCCGTATGAACCGGGGATGTCGTTCCAGGCGCTGCCGTCCCAGTGCTGGAGTCTCCACGAGTCCGGGGCCGCGACGCCATCGCCGGTTCCCGGCTGGGAATCGCGCCAGAACTTGATCTCGGCACCGGTGAGCCGGATCGGGCGCGACCAGTCGTACTGGATCCACTGGCCGGCCGGCCGGGTGCCGGACCAGGTGCCCCAGATCTGCGCCTGCGACGGGGTCGCCGGATCGCTGTCGTCATTGAGGGCGGTGACGGCGTTCCAGCCGGCCGTGTACGACGCGGTCGGTGCCGCGATCGGCGCGACGTTGCCGGTGAGCGGCGCGGACAGGTCGGCCGGGATGACGATCGTGGACACCGGCGAGGTGTTGCCGGCCCTGTCCACGGCCCGGTGGCTGACCGTGTGCTTCCCGGCATCCGGCGCACCGATCGCGCCGCCGTAGACCTGCCACGCCCCGGTGCCGATCGCGTACTCGATCCGGTCGACGCCCGAGGTGGCGTCGGAGGCCGTGAGCGTCACGCGCCGATCGGAGAGAGCAGCGGTGCTCGACGGGTTGGTGGCGTCGATGTCGACATCGGCGTGAGCAGGCGGCGACCTGTTACCCGCCCGGTCGGTGGCGACGGCGGAGACCGTGTGACGACCGTCCCCACCGACCGTCGCCGTGGCGGACCGCGTGTCGGCGGTGACCACCGGTGCGGCGTCGTCGACCGCGATCGCGACAGCCATGCGGCCACCGCGATCGTCGGCGGCTGCCACCCGTACCGAGACCGAGGAGCGGAACCACCCGGATGCCCCCGCCGAACCACTCAGGGTGACCGCGACGGTCGGCGGGGTTTCGTCACCGTCGGTGTCGCCCGGCGAAATCACGGTGACCGTCGCAGCAACCGTCCCGGCGGCATGACCGAGCACGCTGCCCTGGACCGACACGGTGCCGGGCTGCGCGACGTCGGCGGCCGTGAGCGCGTCCCAGGAGACCGGGATCTGCAGCGTCGTGTCACCGAACGTGACCGGGATGGTCGCCGGCAGATCGGTCTCCCCCACCTCGACGGTGATCGCCGGAGCGGTCACCGAGGCGGGCTGCGCGGCGAGCACCTTCCACTCCTCGACGGCGACGGCGGAGTACGTGCTGCCGTTCGTCGAGGCGTCGAACACGGCCCTGACCTGCGTGGTCGTCACCGCGTCGAACGTCGTGTCCTGGAAGCCCCCGGTCCCGACGCCGTAACCGCTGGGATTCGGCACATCCTTCCAGGATCCGTCCCAATACTGGATCTTCCATTTCGCCGGCGCCGCGACACCGGCGCCGGTCCCCTGCGGCTGGTCGTTCCAGAACTCGATCTGCGAACCGGAGATCCGCATCGGCTGGTCCCAGGTGTACTGCACCCACTGCTGCGGCGGGTTGCTGCCGGTCCACGTGCCCCACATGTCCGGCGGCAGCGGGTTGGCGCGCACGATCTCGTCGTTGAGGGCCTTCACCCAGTATTGGGTCGGCACCGGGTCGTTCGAGACGGTGACCTCGGCGGCCTGGGCGATGTTGGCGCGCGGCGTGCGGTCGGCCGTCCTGGCCGGCGTCCGCACCACCTGCTTGATCCGTGCCGGCGTCTGGGCGTCGTCCCACTCCACCTCGTCGATCGCGACCGACCTGCGGAAATGGCCGCCACCGGCGGCGTCGGCGGTGTGGTAGGCGATCCACCACCGGCCCTTGAACTCGACGATGCCGGGGTGGCTGGTCGTCGACGAGACCGGGGTGAGGAGCGTGCCCCGGTACGTCCACGGGCCGCTCGGTGAGGACGAGGTGGCGTAGGCGATGCACGCGTGATAGTTCGCCGGCGTGCAGGCCGAGGTGGGTCCGGCGTTGTTCGCCGCGTACGCGAGGTAGTAGGTGCCGTTGCGCTGGAACAGCCAGGCCGCCTCGAAGAAGCCGGTCAGCCCGGACACGCTCGCCTGCGTGCCGACCGGGGTCTTCATGTCCGCCCGCAGTTCGAGGAACCGCAGCTGGCCGAACGTTCCCCAGTAGAGGAAGACGCGCTGGCCCTCGACCAGGATCGTCGGGTCGATGTTCTCGATGGTGTTCGGGGCCGGGGTGCGCTGGGAGATCAGCGGCCCGCCGATGTGGTCGGTCCACGGTCCGGTCGGGGTGTCCGAGACGGCGACGCCGATCGCGAACCTGTTGCTCGCCGTGGAGTCACGCTCACTGACGGGGACGTACCAGTAGTAGCGGCCGTCCGGTCCCACGACCACCTGCCCGGCGTAGGCGCGGCCGGGGGTCGCCCAGCCGAACACCTGCTCCGGGCGCATCAGCGACGGATAGTGGGTCCACGTCTTCGCCGCGGGGTCGCTCGTCGTGAAGGCGCCCCACTCGTTCATGACGAAGTCGTTCACGGCGGGTCCGGCCTCGTCGTGACCGGTGTAGATGTACAGCTCGTCGTCCGCCACCAGGGGCGCCGGGTCGGCGGAGTAGTAGGAGCCGTCCTGCAGAAGGGGGTTCGTCGTAGCGGTGAAGGTGTAGGAGTCGGCTGCCCGGGCCGGGGCGGCGGGTGCTGTTGCCAGCAGACCCGCCGCGACCAGCCCTGCGACCGCTGTTCTCAGCAGTCTCACGGGATTCTCCGTCTATCCGCAGCTGATGGCGCTGTAGGACGCTGTGACGCCGCCGGCGCCGGCCTCACCCGCGGGCACCGAGGCCGCGCGGCTGTTGAAGCTCTGGTAGGCGGACTTGCCGGGCTGCACGCCGACGACGGTCTTGCTGCCGTAGGCGGTGGTCAGTTCCACCGTCACCGGCTCGTCGCTGATGTTCTTCGCGGTGACCGCGACGTAGGCGTTCCTGGCGAGACACTGCGACTTCGCGGTCACTTCCAGATCACGAGCGGGCGCCGGTACGTCGTAGACCTCCCACTCCTGGACACCCGGAGCCCCTTTACCCTCTTCCGTGCCACCGGCCGTGAGCAGCGCCCGCAGCCTCGTGGTGGTGACCTTGTCGAACGTGACCGTGTTCCAGGCCGTCGCCGAGATGCCGTAACCGCTGGGGTTCGGCACGTCCCTCCAGGATCCGTCCCAGAACTGGATCTTCCAGGAGGACGGCGGCGCCACGCCGGCCCCGGTCTCGTCGAGGTCCTCGGCGAACCAGATCCGGGTACGGTCCACCGTTACCGGCGACGACCAGTCGAGCTGGATCCACTGCTCGCCGACCTGCGGCCAGGTGTTCCAGACGTCGGTGTTCGGGCCGACCGGGCCGGTCGGGACGACGCCGTCGGCGATGTTGTCGGCGGTGACCCAGCCCGGCGTGTAGGACGCGGAGGCGGTGGCGGTCCGTGCCACGTTCACCGGTGCTCGACCGGCTTCGACGGCCAGGCTTCCGACCGCCGAGGTGTTCCCGGCTTTGTCGACGGTGCGGTACTCGACGGTGGTGGCCGCCGATCCGACCGCGACCGGCAGTGTGGTGATCGTCCAAGATCCGCCCGCCGGCCGGTATTCGAGCGTCGCGATGCCGGACAGCGCGTCGGCGCCGGTGATCGTCACTTCACGGGTGCCCTTGTCGAACCTCGCCTGGGCGGTGGGCGCGGTGCGGTCGATACCCACGGTTCGCTCGGTGACCGCGGAGACGTTGCCGGCGGCGTCCGTCGCCCGCGCCTGGATCGTGGACTCGCCTTCGGCGGTGACCGTGATCGGGCCGGTGTAGTCGACCCATCCACTTGCCCGATTTATACTGATTTTCGGCGAACTATCGCGGTTATCCGTCGCGGACGCGGTCACTGTCACATTCGCAGTGGTCCACGGCGCGTCGGGCGAAGCCGTCAGCGTCGTGACCGGCGCTGTCGTGTCCTGCGGACCACCAGCCCCGACGGTGACCGTGGCGATCGCCGCCTTGTCGGTGCCGGCGACCTGACCGGCCACCTCGAACGTGCCTTCCTTCGCGTAGGAGGCCGGGTCGATCTGCGCCCAGGTCACCCCGATGCCACTCTGCCGCGACCCGTCGTTGTAGCCGGCCGTCACGCCGGTGGGCAGCACCGGCGCGACACCCACCCGGGTGCTGACCGCCACCGGATCGATCGTGTTGATCTGCACCGGCGCGCCGCCCCGGACCCAGACGTGGGCCCGGGCGCTGATCGACGTTCCCGCCACGAAACCGGTGATGGTGAAGTCGCCGATCGCGGCGACCCGGTCCGGCTCGACGGCGCTCCAGGTGACCGCGACCGGCAGCACCGCGCCGTCGGCGTACGTCACGTCGACCGTCGCGGGCAAGGTCGGCAGCACGCCGGTCTGCGTACGGACGTCGACCGCCCTGATCGAACTGGCCGGCGCCGCGAAGACCCGCCACTCGGTGACGCCGACCGCCGACCACCGGGTGCCGGCGGCGTTCGGCAGGGCGTTGAACGTGGCTCGCAGACGCGTCGTGGTGACCGGGTCGAAGGTGACCACGTTGGTGCGACCGCGCACGGCCGGGTTGAACCCGGTCCCGCCGGTGGTGTCCTGCCAGGCGGCGCCGTCCCAGTATTGGATCTTCCAGTTCGCCGGGACGGAGACGCCGCTGCCGCCGGTGGTGCTGTCCGACCAGAAGTCGATCGAGGCGCGGTCGACCCGCACCGAGGCCGGGAAGTCGTACTGCAGCCAGCGGGTGGACGGCTCGTTACCGGTCCAGGTGGCCCAGATGTCGGGGTTGGAGCCACCGGTGAAGAACGGCGCCTTGTCGTCGTTCACGGCGTTCACGGTGTTCCAGCTCGCGGTGAACGACGCCGTCGGGGCGGCCGCCGTGGCGATGTTGATCTCGCCTTCGACCAGCGCCGACGCGTTCACCACGACGTCCTTCGTGGACGTCTCGTCACCATTGCGGACGGTCAGCCGCAGCACGTGCCGGCCGGATTCGGTGAAGCGGGCGATGGTGGTCGGGGCGGACGCCAGCTCGAACGCCACCGTGCCGCCGTTCGGCGCGTCGACGACCGACCAGGACGATGTCACCGGGGTGCCCGGCCGGCCGTCGTCCTGGGCGAGGCCGAGCAGCCGGACCGAGCCGTCCTGCTGATAGGTGGAGTCCACCCACGCGTCGGCGAGCGGCTTCGCGTCCTCGGCGGCCGGTGCCGCCTCGCCGCTGTCGAACGCCTGGATCTCCTTGATGCCGGTCCTGGCGCCGGCCGCGTGGTGCACGGTGATCCGCAGCCTCTCCGCGGTGATCTCCGGGAAGCGGACCTGGTTGAGGTTGCCCCGCGGGTACGCCGGGATCCGCGCCTGCGACGGAACGGTCTTCCACTCGTCGCCGTCGTCGTACTCCACCAGGAACTGGGCGGGTGGCGCGTAGCCCTGCACCGTGGCCGCCGACGACGACTTGTAGAAGTGCACCCGTACGTCGTCGATCCTCCGCTCGCCGTCGAGGTCGATCGTGATCGCGTCGGTGGCGGCGGGCGAACCGGCGGTACCCCAGAACGGCTCGTTGACGGTGGTGCCGTTCACCGCTCCGGCCGGCGCCCGCCCCGGGGCGGAGAAGGTGGCGGTGACCGGGCGGCCCTTCGCCACGTTCGGCTGCGGATTCATGCCGGCCTTGGCCATCACGTCGGTGACCCGGGCATCGGCCGCGAAGGTGACGTCCTGCGGCGCCTTGAGACTCTTCTCGGAAGCGTTCGTGACGGTGATCCCGGCCGCCGCGGTGACCTGACCGGTGGCCGGGTCGTAGACCAGCTTGCCGAGCTTGTCAGCGGTGAACGCGAGCTCGCCGTCGAGGTAGACCGAGTAGCCCTCGGGAACGTCGTCGCCGTAGTGGCGAGTGCCACCGGGCGCATCCCAGACGACGGTCAGGTCCTTGTCGCGGTACTTGATGTTGTTGGCGGTGAAGTGGTCCCAGCCGACGTCGATCGGATCCAGCTCGATCTTCGCGTCCTCCCGGGGACGCAGGCCCATCGCGTCCTCGATGACGGTGAAGTTCGTGGCGCCGAGGATCGTGTGGTGGATCCACGAGCGGTAGCCGATGCTCTGGTTCGCGGCCGAGCCGTCGGCCCAGAACTCGTTCTGGTCGGGGTACCGGTTGTCGCCGTTGTTCTGGTAGTGCGCCCAGGCGTTCCAGTACAGCAGCTTCTTGTACCACTCGGCGTTGATGTACTGCGTCGGATAATCGCGCAGCACGGACGCGAGCATCCGGAACGTGACCGTCGAGTTGATCACCGAGAAGTTGTTGCTGCCCGGGTCGCCCTGGGCCGCTGCCGCCGCCTTGTCGGCCTGGTTCGCCGTGGTGAACGGGAAGATCGGGTACTGCGTGTCGTCGGCGAACAGGCGTAGCGCCTCGACGTACGGCTGGTCGTAGTCGGCGTCGCCGGGCTTCGGCATCAGGCCGACCGAGAACGGGTAGTAGTTGTTGATCTCCTTCCACGGCACCAGCACGTCACCGGGCACGTTCCGGTGCTTGAGCAGGTTGCCGGTCAGCCCCACCTCGTCCGGGGTGCTGCGGGCCGGCTCCCAGAGGTGTTCCAGCACGGCCGCCTTGATCCGCGCGGCGAACGCGTCCATCTCGGTGGCCTTCGCGGTGTTCCCGGCCTTGCGGTAGGCAGCCGCCGCGGCCTTCGCGTTGGAGTAGAGGTAGGCGCTCTCGGTCCGGTCCATGTTCTGGTTCTTGCGCCAGTCGAACGACACCGCGTCGGCGTCGTTGCCGGTCATCGCGCCCCAGCTGTACTCGATCAGGCCGTTGTCGTCGAAGTCGTACGCGTCGAGCAGGCCCTTCACGTCGTTCTCCGCGTACTCGGCGAGGTTCCCGGCGATCGCCACCGGGCCGCCGTGCAGCTGGTACGACCGCCAGGCCGCCTCGGAGATGTACTCGGTGTAGCTGTTCGACCAGTTCGCCGGGTCACCCGGGTTGTCGACGTACTTCGAACTCTTCGCCACCTCGCCGGCCGACACCCAGGATCCGTACGAGTAGGACGGGTCCCGGAAGTATTTGAGGTCGTCGACGAACATGCCGGTGGTCAGCACGATCGCGTTGTTGTAGCCGAGCACGCCCTCCATCGCGGTCGGGAACTGGTAGTCGTTGCCCGGGATGTCCGCGTCGAGGAAGTTGAACCGCATCAGCCACCAGCGGTAGAACAACGTCTTGTCGATGTTGTTCTCCGGGGTGTCCAGATAGGGCACGTTGTCGGCCCACCATTCGTTGTACGCCGTGACGTGCGCCCGATAGGCGGCCGCCGGCGCGGAATCCCGGACCTTCACGTACTCGGCCGTGGCCGCCGGGTTCTCCTCGGCGATGAAGCCGAGCTGCACCTTCGCCCGCACCGAACCGCTCGCCGGCACCGCGACGGTCCGCCGCAGAGTGCCCTCGACCGGGGTGAAGCCGTCACCGGAGAACCGCGGGAACAGGTCGGTCAGCTTGTTGAACGAGCGGACCGCCCCGGTCAGCTCGCCGTCGTCCGACTCCACCGTGCGGGCGAACGGCGAGCCGGCGGTGAACGCGACGTCCTTCGCCGCGCCGTTGGTGCTGCTCACCTCCAGGTCGGTGACCACGACGTTCTGCTCGGTGATGTACTTCGTCTGCACCACCCGCAGCCCGGCCGCGGCGCTGGTGAAGACGCCGCGCCAGTAACTCGGCGTCTGCTTGCGCTGGGCCGCGTCCTCGGTGAGCCTCACCTCCGCGCCGCCGATCGACGCGGTGATCGTGTACGCGCCCTGCCCACCGGCGATCGACTCGATGTAGGCGACCTCGCCGCCGAAGCCGAGCGTGCCCGGCTGGTGGGTCTTCATGAAGACGGATCGGCCCCGGCTGAACAGGTACTGGTTCGCGTCCCCGTTGGACCCGCCCGGCGTGTTTCCGGTCCGGGCCAGCATCCGGTCGATCCAGAAGTCGTTGTCCGTGCTGTTCCCGGCCCCGGCCGCGACGTCGGCGTCGAAGACGGCCTGCAGCTGGTTGCGGGCGTGGTATCCGGTGCGCTCGTCGGGCACCGGATCGGCGCTGCCGGTGAAGACCGGGTACGGCGTGCCCGCGTTCGGGGCCGCCTGGACAGCGGCGGGGACGGAGACGAGGCCGGCGAGGAGAAGACCGGCCGTCAGTACGGCGTGTCGGGATTTCGGTATCGAGGGCGCTGTCACAAGCGGACGCCTTTCGCCTCAGGGCAGGGGTAATCGCCCGGAGCGGTGGCTGCCCCGAGTGATTCACGAAAACCTTTTCGGGAATGCTCGCAGCAGGTTGCGATCGTGTCAACGGGTCATTTGCGCTGGCTGGGGGCGGGTCTATTGTGATCCACGGGCAGACCCGGACAACGCCGCCGAAAATGAAAGTGGTGCTTTCCCTCGTACCATCTCCGCTGGATCTTGATCTTTGAGGCACGCAAAAGCGCCGCCCAGCTTTCGCTGAGCGGCGCTCTCGGGATCGTGCTGTCAGCCGATCTTCACGTTGAAGACCGGGTTCGCGGCGAGCTTCTTGAAGGCGGCGAGGCTGGCCGGCGTGCTGTCGATGCTGATGTCGCGGTCGCCCTGGTCGTCGTGCTTCGTGTCGAAGTGGACGATCGCCTTGATGGCCGGGCGCTTGGCGAGCTCGGACAGGACGTCGTTGTAGACGGCGGACTTGTCGGTGTTCTTGCCGACCCGGTGGTAACCGCCCCACTCGGCCAGCATGAACGGCTTGCCCGGCGCCTTGGCGACGGCCCAGTCGTAGAAGCCCGGGCCACCCTTGGGACCGCGGTCGAGGATGTCACCGAAGTCGCCGAAGTGGTAGTAGCCCTTCTCGACCGAGACGTAGGAGTCCAGGCCGACCCAGTCCACCACGTCGTTGCCCGGGTAGAGGTCCTTCCACCAGGACTGCGCCATCCACTTCTCGTTGCCCATGTAGGCCATCACGTTCACGACGTTCGTGACGCCCTGCGCGCGCAGACGCAGGATGGTGTGGCGGTACATCGCGGCGAAGTCCTTGGCCTCCCAGCCCGAACCCGCCTTGGCGATGACGTCGTTCTCCGGCTCGTGGTTCAGGACCAGGAAGAACTTCTTGCCGTACGCCTTCGCGCGCTTCGCGAACGCGTCGATGCGAGCGTCCTGCTCACCCTTCGCGACCTTGGCCCAGTTCGAGCCGTAGGCGATCTTCCAGTTCTCCAGCAGGACCCGCGGCTTGGCCGGGTCCTGGGTCATGGCGATCTCCGCCTTGGTCGGGAACGCCTCGTCGCCCTTGTGGTACTGGTGGAAGATCGACGCGGTCCGGCCGCTGGCCTTCTCCCAGTCCTTCAGCGCGATGTCCCGCGGCGTGGCGGTGAAACCGCCGGCCGCGCCACCCCAGAGGATGTTGCAGTTCGGGATGAGCTTCGCGTCGGTGACACAGTTCGTGCCGGCCTTGGGGGCCTTGCCGGAGCCGGCGCCGGTCACGGGCGCGGCGACCTCGGCGGTCGTCGTGAAGGTCAGCTCCGGGCCGCCCTTGGCCGCGTTCTCCGACGACTGGAACTTCACGGTCGACGTGCCGGTGACGGCGAACGAGTAGGTGCCGGCGCCGTAGACCTCGGCGGCCAGGTCGAACCCGATGCGGGTGTCGCCGGCGCCGGGGGTGACGCTGGCGATCGCGAGGCCGGTCTTCGGCGCGGTGGCGGCGGTCAGCTTGGTCTCGGTCCACGAGTTGTCGAGGACGCGGGCGATGGTGATCGTGCCGGTCGGCTTGCCGAGCGGGTGCAGGAAGAGCTTCGCGTCCGTCACATCGGTGCCGGCCGGAATCGTGAACTTGACGTACGAGGTCTTGACGTCCTTGCCCGAGGGGCCGGCGACGAGCTTGTCGTCGGCGCCGAAACCGGCGGTCGCGCGGGACGACGAGGTGTAGCTGTCGTCACCGGCCTGCAGCGACATCTCCTTGGTGCCCTTGGTCTTCTTGATGGTGACCGCCTGAGCGGCGGCACCCGGCGCCAGCGCAGCGGTGGCACCAGCGAAAACAGCGGTCAGAGCCGTCAGGTGCTTCGGCAGCTTGGCACGTCGCATTCTGAATCTCCCCCGGTCTGTCCGGCCGTTGTCGGCCGGGCATGTAGAGAAGATTGCCGGTCGTGGGTTGCAGGTCGAGAACCCGTTCGGGTGCTGCTCGGTTGCAGGATTCCTCCGGGCGCTTCCCTCAACCGCCCGCAGGCGTCGCCGATGTCTTGCGGCGGTTCCCCCGGACGGCTATTCAAGGAGGATGGACCTGATCATCGACGGCCACAACGACCTGCCGATGCGGTTGCGTGGCCTGTCCGGTTCGAGCGTTGCCGGCCTCGACAAGCCCCGGCCCGACCTGCACACCGACCTCCCCCGGTTGCGTGCGGGCGGCGTCGGCGGCCAGTTCTGGTCCGTCTACGTGCCCTCCGACCTGCCCTTCGACCTGCCCGAACCCGTCGCTGTGGCCGCGACCTTGGAACAGATCGACCTCGTGCATCGCCTCGTCGCCTCTTATCCCGACGATCTCGAGCTCGCCTACACCTCTGCCGACGTCACCCGGATCATGGCGGCCGGCCGCATCGCCTCCCTCATCGGCGTGGAGGGCGGTCACTGCCTCGCCGGTTCCACGGGCGTTCTGCGGTCACTCGCGCGTCTGGGCGTCCGCTACGTCACCCTGACCCACAACCATCACACCGCGTGGGCCGACTCGGCGGCGCAGCCTCCGGTCGTGGGTGGTCTTTCCCCGGAAGGGCGGGCGATCGTACGGGAAATGCAGCGCATCGGCGTCCTGGTGGACCTCTCCCATGTCGCGCCCGCAACCATGCACGCCGCCCTCGACGAAGCACGCGCACCGGTGATCTTCTCGCATTCGGGCGCGCGGGCGGTGACGGATCACGTCCGCAATGTGCCGGATGACGTCCTCGTACGCCTCGCCGCCAACGGCGGGGTACTCCAGCTGACGTTCGTCGCCCCCTTCGTGTCGGCGGCCGTCCGGGACTGGTCCCTCGCCGCCGATGCGGAGTGGGCCCGCCTCGGCCTGCCACCGATCGAGGAGCCGTGGCCGCGATGCCCCCGCCCCGGCGAATCCTCCGTCCCGCCCGTGGCTGCCGCCGATCCTGCTGCCGCTCCCGCCTTCCGCGCTTGGCTGGCCGCCCACCCCAAGCCGGTTGCCACGCTCTCCCAGGTGGCCGACCACGTGGATCACGCCCGTGAGGTGGCCGGTGTGGATCACGTGGGTCTGGGTGGCGATTTCGACGGGACCACGGAGTTGCCATCGGACATTTCCGACGTATCGCGATATCCGGCGCTTTTGAGTGAATTGCGTGGTCGAGGCTGGTCGGATGCCGACGTGACCAAGCTGGCGTCGGCGAACGTCCTCCGCGCCATGCGCGACGCCGAGGACTACGCGTCAGAGCCCCTCTGGCCCCGCTAGGTTCCGGCTCGCCCGACGCCGCCCCACCGCAGAGACCCACGGCCGCGGGACTCGCCTTCCGATCAAGGGTGGGTGAGCGCATCAACCCGCGGCCGGGCCGGCACCGGCGATCACTCCTCCGGATCGTCGGTAGCGCGCGGCGTCTCGGGCCGCGGCCCCCGAGGAGACCGCTGCCGGGGAGCGCTGGTCCGGGGCGCCACTTCGCCCGTGGTGGGATCCGGCTCGCCGAGTCCTGTGGTGGGATCCGGCTCGCCGAGTCCCGTGGTGGGATCCGGCTCGCCGAGGCCCGTCCCCTGCTCCCCCGAGGCAGTGGCCGGCCCATGGGACCCCTCCACCGGCGTGACACCTGGCCCGCTGGAGCCCGCCACCGGTGCGGCGCCTGACCCGATGGAGCCATCCACCGGCACGGTGCCTGATCCGCTGGAGCCTTCCCCGGGTGCGGCGCCCGGCACGCTGGAGCCGTCCACCGGCACGGTGCCTGATCCGCCGGCGTCCGCGCCGGTGTCATTCGCTGAACTCTCCGCGCCGGGCGCACGCCGTGCCCGCGGCACCCGCCGCTGCGGTGTCCTCTTGGTGGGCGCCGCCGCCGATCCGTTCTCCGAAGGCGCCACGGCATTCTCGGCGATCACCTGCGAAGCGTCAGCCGGTTCCCCCGGCCGCCGGCTCGACGAAGCACGTTTGCGAGGAGCCGGCGTCGCCCGGGAGGCAGCCTCCTCCCCCTGCGCAGATCTTGGAGTGCCGTCACCCTCACCGCTCGGAACCGCATCCGGCGCAGCCCGCTGAACCGGCACCCCGGCACTGTGTTCCTCCACGGCAGGCGCCGTCTCGCCGGGAGTCGCTGCGGGGCTTTCGTCCGGTTGTGCACCCCGCAGGTCAGCCGCGTCCGCATCGTCGTTCACCGCGTCCCGGCTCGCCGCGTCTTCGTTCGCCGCATCCCGGATCGCCGCATTCTCGTCCAACGCATCCTGGCTCGCCGCATCCTCGCTCGCCTCGTCCTCGGCGTCACGAGAAGCAGGCGACCACTCGGCAGGCGGCTGCCCGGTACCGATCACCGCGTACACATCCGGGCGGAAACGCTTCAGCTTCCGGCCGAAGCGCACGCCCACGATGAAAAGGATCAGGAACGCGAGCGGCGGCGACCACACTTTGAGCAGATTGTCGGAATCCAGCAGGATGCCGAAGGACGCCACCGTGAGCAGCAGGATGATCGCCAGGAAGACGGCGGCGGTCCAGGGGGCGATGGCACGGCGCCAGCGGGTCTCGCCGTGGCCGTCGCGGCGGAAGTAGCGGACGACCGCTATCGAGGCGATCACCATGAGGACGAGGACGCCGAGGCCACCGGAGATGGTGCCGAAGAAGAACAGGTCGGTCGTCGGGTTCCAGCCGAAGAGGGCGAAGAGCAGCAGGACACCGAGGGCGATGCTGGACTGCGCGAACGAGGCGGTGACCGGGACGCCGTCGCGGGTCTCGGCGAGCGATCTGCGCAGCACGCCTTCGCGGGCGACGGTGAGCGCGTAGCGGGCGACCGTGTGGTGGAAGGCCAGCATCGCGGCGAACAGGCTGGTGGCGAAGAAGATCCGGCCGAGGTCGATGACGACCGTGGGCAGATAGGGGTCGGGCAGGTAGAAGAAGAGGTCGTCGAGGTGGTCGCCGGCGATCGCGACGATCTGGTCGTACCCGGCCACGACCGACATGACCCAGGCGGTGCCGCCGTAGAGCACCGCGGCGACGAGCAGGGTGAGGCCGATCGCGCGGGCCACGGTGCGGCGCGGGTCCTTGGCCTCGGCGGCGTAGACGAGCGGCGCCTCGAAACCGACCATGCCGGCGACCGCGGCGACCAGCAGCGCGACCCCACCGGCGCTGGCGATCAGACCCGGGTTGAGCGTCCCGTACGAGACCTCGCCGCCCGCCGGATGGGTGACCATCACGTAGTCGAAGATCAGCACGATCAGCACTTCCGCGCAGACCAGGACGGTCAGGATACGAGCGTTCAAATCGATGTTGAGCCGGCCCAGCACGGAGATCAGCGCCCAGCCGAGCAGCGCCCAGATCACCCACGAGACCTGGACCCCGAAGATCGCCATGGCGTTGTGGGCGGCCACACCGAACGCCCCGTAGAGCCCGATCTGCATGGCGTTGTAGGCGAGCAACGCGACGAATGCGGTGCCCACACCGGCCGGTTTGGAGAGACCAGCAGCGGCGTACGCGTAGAAAGCGCCACTGTTCGGCACATGCCTCGCCATCGCGGCCAGTCCCACCGCGAAAACCCCCAGCACCGCCGCGACCAGGATGTACGCGACCGGGATGCCTCTCTCCTCCACCTGTCCATAGCCGAGCGGCAGCGCCCCGGCCACGACGGTGAGCGGCGTCATGGCGGAGACCGCGATGACGAAGATCGGCCACGTGCCGAGGCGACGCTCGGCGACCTGATGTGGCATTGGCCCCTCCTAATCAACGGTTTGACCGTCTCCCATCATTGCCTCCACAGCGGACCAACGATATAGAAAGTTCTCGATCATGAGGGGTCGGGTTTCAGCACCCGTACGCGCGGGTAGGCTCGGCCCATGCCGATCGGACCGCAGCCGAAGGGACGTCGGGGCACGGTCGAGGAGCCGTACAGTCCGCTGAATCTGCGGCTGGCGCTCGCCGCGTTCGGGCTGGTGGTGTGCACGGTCCTCTCGATCCTGCTGTTCCGCGCCGGCTGGACCGTGCCGGGCTGGCTGCTGGCCGCGTGGGCCGTGGTCGCCGCGATCGACATCGTCGTGGTGCAGTTACGCCGCCGGGCTCGCAAGCGGGCCGAGGGCGGGCGCGACCACTCCCTCTTCGAATAGGCCGGTCACACCAGGCCGGCGTCGTGCACGAGCAGCGCGACCTGCACCCGGTTGTTCATGTCGAGTTTCGTGAGCACGCGCGACACGTGCGCCTTCACCGTGGCGACCGACATGTGCAGGTCCGCGGAGATCTCGGCATTGGCCTTGCCCTGCGCGACGAGCAGGGCGACCTCCTTCTCCCGGGCGCTGAGCCGCCCGAGCAGGTCGCCGGCGTGCCGGCGCGCCGGACGGGGATCGGCCGCCACGTGGGCGATGAGCTGGCGGGTGACGCTCGGCGAAAGGGTGGCCTCACCCTGCGCGACCCGCATCACGGCGTCCTTGATCTGGCCGGGCGCGGTGTCCTTGAGCAGGAAACCGCTGGCCCCGGCACGCAGCGCCCGCAGCACGAACTCGTCGGCGTCGAACGTGGTGAGCACCAGCACCTGAGGGGCGCCGGGCCGGCTGCGCAGCCGCTCGGTCGCGACCAGCCCGTCGACGACGGGCATCCGGATGTCCATCAGGACGACGTCGGGCCGGTGCTCGTCGACGGCGGCCGGCACCTCGACGCCGTCACCGGCCTGACCGACGACCCGGACATCGGTGTGGCCGGAAAGGATCATCGAGAGCCCGGCGCGGACGAGCGGGTCGTCGTCGACGATGAGCACCCGGACCGGTGTCTCCGGACTCATGACGCCTCCCAGGGCAGCCAGGCGGCGAGGACGAATTCGTTGCCGTGCCGGCCGTGGGCCAGACGGCCGCCGGCGAGGGTGGCCCGCTCGGTGAGACCGACCAGGCCCATCCCGGCGCCGGGCCTCGGCGTGTGCGGCCAGCCGACCGGCATCGGGTTGCGGACCTCGATGGTGAGGCCTTCGGCGGGCCCGCCGCGGACGGCCACCGACACGGCGACTCCCGAGGCGTGCTTGCGGGCGTTCGTCAGGCCCTCCTGGACGATGCGGTACGCCGCCCGCCCCGTGACCTGCGGAACGGCCTCGGCCTCGGTCGTGACGTCGAGTCGTACCCTGATGCCTGCTGATCTTGACTCGTCGACGAGCGCGGGCAGAGCGCTGAGCGTGGGCTGCGGCCGCTCCGGGGCGGAATCGTCGCCGGCATGCGTGGTGCGCAGGACGCCGATCACCGCCCGCAGGTCGTGCATCGCCTGATTCGCGCTGGACCGGACCACCGCGGCGGCGCCGGCGATCTCCTCGGGCGGGGCGCCGGGTCGGAACTCCAACGCCCCGGCGTGCAGGCTGAGCAGTGATATCCGGTGTGCGAGGACGTCATGCATCTCCCGGGCGATGCGGGTGCGCTCGAGAACGCGGGCCTGTGCGACCCGCAGCTGCTGCTCGGACTCGGCGCGCTCGGCCCGGTCGCGCCAGCTGACGATGAGCTGGCGGCGGGAGCGGACCAGCATGCCCCAGAGAGCCGCGATCATCACCATGACGTTGCCCCACCAGAACGTCCCCCAGAAGTCGGCACCCATCTCCGTCCGGAGCAGGGAGAAGACCGTGTTGGCGCACCAGGCGGCGGCGACGTAGGCGGCGAGCACGGTGAATCGCCGGTGCAGCGCGACGGCGAACACCAGGATCAGCAGCGTGATGCCGCTCGCCACCGAGAAGAACGCGAGGACCAGGACATAGAGCGCGAGCGGTGTCAGGAAACGCCGCCGCCACCACAGGGCGATCCCGCCGGCGACGGCGAGCACGCCGTCGACCAGCACCAGCCAGGTCGGCGCGTCGATCAACTCGTTGGCGAGGCTCGGGTTACCGCTGAGCAGGTCGGCGGTGAGCCAGACGGCGGAGCCCACGCCGAGCGCGAAGCAGAGGGCGTCGACCGCCCAGTCGCGGGTGGATCGCCTGGCCGGCACCGGGCCGGCCGGGTCCGCGGCCAGCGCGGACGGCCACAGCCAGCGGTATTCGGTCAGCGACGCCCCCATGCGCTCGACGATACGGGCGGGGCGCACGCCGCCGATACCGACCAAAGTAGTAACCAAAGTATCGACTTTGATGCACGCACATCGACTCCTGGCCGACGCGGTGGCCGGGCCCCGGCCCGCACGCTGATCCCATGATTACGGTCGAGAACCTCACCAGGACGTACGGAGCCCAGCGCGCCGTCGACGACGTGTCGTTCGCCTGCGAGCCGGGTACGGTGACCGGCTTCCTCGGGCCGAACGGCGCCGGCAAGTCCACCACGCTGCGGATGATCTGTGGCCTGACCTCGCCGACCGCCGGGCGGGCCACCGTGTGCGGCGTTCCTTATAAGCAGCTCGGCAACCCGGGCCGGCGGGTGGGTGTGCTGCTCGACGCGTCGGCGCAGCACGCGGGCCGGACCGGACGGGAGACGCTCGCGCTCGCGGCGATCACGATGGGCCTGGACACGAGCCGTGTGCCGGAGCGCCTCGCCCGGGTCGGGCTCGACCGGGCCGCGGCCCGGCGCCGGGTTCGCGCCTATTCGCTGGGCATGCGGCAGCGGCTCGGTCTGGCGTACGCCATGATCGGAGACCCTGCCGTGCTGATCCTCGACGAGCCCGCGAACGGCCTGGATCCGGAGGGGATCTTCTGGATGCGCGGCCTGCTGCGCGAGTTCGCGGATCGGGGCGGGACGGTGCTGCTCTCCTCTCATCTGCTGCGTGAGGTGGAGGCGGTCGCGGACCGGCTGGTCGTGATCGGACAGGGCCGGATCCTGGCCGAGGGCGACAAGGATGAGCTGCTCAGCGCGGCCGGCACGGTGGTGCGCGCGACCGATCCGGCGGCCCTCGCCGCCCTGCTGGACCGGATGGGGGTGACCGGGTCGCCGTCCGCCGACGGCAGCACCCTGGTCTCCACCGACGCGCAGACGATCGCCCAGGCCGCGGCGCAGGCCGGTGTGGTGCTGCTCGAGCTGCGGCCGGCCGGTTCGAACGGACTGGAAGAGATGTTCCTGCGACTCACCGCCACCCCGACCACCGGCCTCGAGGAGGTCTCCCGATGACCGACGTGCTGACCCAGCGCATTCCCCTGTCCCGTCTCACCGTGGTCGAGCTGCGCAAACTCGCTGACACCCGGGCCGGCCTCTGGCTGCTGATCATCATCGGGGTGGCCACCGCCGGCACCTCGGCGATCCTGCTGGGCTGGGCGGAGGACCCGGAGCAGACGTTCGCGGCGTTCTTCACGTTCGGGCTGGTGCCGTCGGCGGTGCTGCTGCCGGTGCTCGGCATCCTCTCGGTCACCAGCGAGTGGTCGCAGCGGACCGCGCTGTCCACGTTCACCCTGGTCCCGGCTCGGAGCCGGGTGATGCTGGCGAAACTCGCGGCCGGCACGCTGATCGCGATCGCCGCCACCGCGGCGACCGGCGTGTTCGCGGCGGTGGCGAACGTGATCGCCGGACTGCTCGGCGGCGACGCCTCGTGGTCGCTGGACAGCAGCCTGATCTGGCAGGGCCTGCTTCTGCAGATCATCTTCGTGCTGATGGGGATCGGGTTCGGCGCGCTGCTGCTGAGCACGCCGCTCGCGATCGTCATCTACTTCGCCCTGCCGACGGTCTGGACGATCCTCGGCGAGGTGATCAGCGGCCTTCGCACGGCGGCGGGCTGGCTCGACCTCAACCTGACCTCACAGGTGATGACCGAGCCGGACATGACCGGCGACCAGTGGGCCCGGCTGGGGGTGTCGGTGGCCCTCTGGGTGGTGCTTCCGCTGGTCCTGGGCACGATCAGGGTGCTCCGACGGGAGGTTTCCTGATCCACAACAGTGGGTGTTGGCGTCACGATCTCGCGATCACGGGTAGCGTCGCGAGACGTGACGCGTACCCTATTTGCGAGCTTCGCGACTATTGCCGTTACCATCCCGTTCTTAACTGCTCCAGCGGTGGCCGCGCCGCCGCCGTCCCCGCAGCCCGCCGGCACGGCAGTGGTCGCCGAGGACTCGCAGGAGATGCCGCCACCGACCCGGCTCACCCTCGACGGTGAGCCGCTGCCGCCGGCCACCTACCAGCCGGGGCCGACTCGTGAGGCACCCACTCAGCCGGGCACCACTCAGCCGGGCCCGGCCGGGCGCCGGGCCTCGGTGGGCACTCCTCCGGTCGGCACGGTCCGCAGCTGGGCCGGGCTGAACGCGATCGACGGCGACGTCTACCGCAAGGACTACGTGCTGCGTGCCGTCGGCGAGCACATCGAGGTCTGGGTCGCGAAGGATCTCGCCTTTCCGGCCGGCGACTGCCGGGGCGCGGCCGCCACCGAGGTCACCGATGCGCAGGTGGCTGGCCTGGTGCGGCAGTTCGACGAGACCATCTACCCGAAGGAGACGGCGGCCTTCTCCACACCGCCGGAGCGCACCGGGGAGAAGGCCGGCATCGACGGCGACTTCACCGGCGCGGGGTACCGGACCGTCACGCTCGTCGACAACGTCCGGGACGACAACTACTTCGATTTCCCGGCGCGGCCGACGTACATCTCGGGCTTCTTCTCCGAGCAGCTCAACGAGCTCTTCGACCGCAACGTGATGACCATCGACGCGTTCGACTGGGCGCACCGGATGGGCGCGAACCCGCTGAACGCGCCCACCGACGACCTCTGCACCAGCCGTCCGGCCCGGCCGTGGATGTACGAGTCGACGTTCGCCCACGAATGGCAGCATCTACTCGGCTATTACACCGATCCGGAGGAGGAGCCCTGGGTCGACGAGGGTCTCAGCGATTACGCGCAGACGCTGACCGGGTACGTCGACGCGCGCCGCGGCGTCCACCGTCGCGGATTCGACATCCATCTCGCCTGCTACCAGGGGTTCGGCAGCGTGAAGACGCTCTACAACCCGAATCCGCGCGAGTGTGACGGCCCGTCGAACTCGCTGAACCTGTGGGACGAGGGCAACGCCGACGCGGTCCTCGCCGATTACGGCATCACCTACCAGCTCATGCTCTACCTCCGTGATCGGTTCGGTGCCAGGATCCTCTCCGCGCTGCACCGGGACGCGAAGCATCGCGGCCTGGACGCGGTCGCGGCGGCGCTGCCGGCCGGAACCCCGCTCTACGACGTGCTGCACGACTTCCAGACGTCGACCCTGGTGGACAAGTCGACCGATCAGCCGGACAGTGTGCTCAAGGGCGCGACCCGGGAGCAGGTGAGCGCGCCCAGCCTTCGTTCCACGGTCAACCTGAGCAGCCCGGCAGCGGCGGGCGCGCCGGGTGCGCCTCCCAACGGCGCCGATTTCGTACGCCTGCCGTCCGAGCTCCGCTCGGTCGATTTCACGGGCGCGACCACGCTGCCGCCACTCCCCCTGGAGTGGACCGCCGATGCCGGCCGGCTGTTCTCCGGCAACGGACCGGACACCGACGCGGTCGCGGCGCAGGCCGTCGACGTGCCAGTGAAGGACCCGATGCTGCGCTTCACCACCTCCTTCACCATGGAGAAGGACTTCGACTTCGGCTATGTGACAGTGTCAGCCGACGGTGGCCGCACCTATCGCCCGCTCGCCGGCGACACGACGGTGGACGGGCCGCTCGGCCCCGCGATCACCGGTGAGGCCGCGAACCAGACCCTCGCCTTCGACCTCTCGGCCTATGCCGGCAAGCGGGTGATCCTCGGTTTCCGCTATGTCAGCGACAGCGCCGTCAACCTGGGCGGCTGGCGGGTCGGAGACATCGTGGTGGGCGCCCGGAAGGTCGGCACCGCGACGCTGGACGGGTGGCGGTCGCCCACCCAGATCCGCCCGACACCGGTGCATCACTGGCACGTCACCCTGGTCGGCCTGGGCCGGGCGCGGGCCAAGGTGGTGCCCGTCGAGGACTTCGAACGGCTGCGGGATTATCCGAAGGTGGTGGCGATCGTCGCCTATGACGAACCGACCGGGACGGTCGAGCAATACGCCCCTTACACCCTGGTGGTGAACGGCGAGACCCACTCCTGACTCCTCTCCTTCTCCTTCTTCCTGCACGGCCCGCCGCAGTCCGTCCGCGGCGGGCCGTTTCATACTGCCATATTGACAGTGTCATTTGACAGTGTCAGACTTGCGGCATGTGGACGATGGAAGAGTTGGTCGAGCGGGCTCACGCGGCGCTGTCCGCTGAGTACCCGGGCGCACCCAACGGGCGCGTCCGCGATCTGCCCGACCGCAGGTCCATCCGGTGGTATGCGACCATCGGGCTCGTCGACCGCCCGATCGGCACACGCGGGCGCACCGCTCTCTACGGCCCCCGCCACCTGCTGCAGCTGGTCGCGATCAAGCGCCGGCAGGCGGCCGGGCAGACGCTCGCCGAGATCCAGGCCGAGCTGGCCGGCGCCTCCGACGAGCTCCTCGCCGAGGCCTCCCGGGTGCCCGCCGAGCTGCTGGAGACCGGGGACGCGCCGGAGAGTGGCGGGCCCTCGCCGGATGCGTCGCCCCGGCCGCCGTTCTGGAAACAGACACCGGCCGCCGAGATCCGCGTGGCCCCGGCCGGCCTGGCCACCGTCGAGCCCGGCGCCTTCCACTCACCGGATCCCGACCCGCTGCTCACCGGCTTCCCTCTCGGCGGCGGCGTGATCCTGCTGGTCCCCGATCCGCCTGCCGGCCTCCACCGCGACGAGATCGCGGCGGCCGCCCGACCCCTGCTCGAACTGCTCGCGTCCCGTGGGCTGACCAATGGGAGGAACGCATGATCATTTCAGTGAACCCGATGGGCGCGGCCGAGCTGGACCGGCTCCGGGAGCAGCCTGACGCGGGCCTCGGCACGCTGCGGACCGACCGCGGCAACCTGCCGCTCGACGTCGTCGACGTCCGTGCCTCGATCAGCGGTCTGCTCGTGCGGACCGAGCTGACCACCGAGTTCGTCAACGCGCACGACACCGCCCTCGAGGCGACCTATGTCTTCCCGCTGCCCGACCGCGCGGCCGTCACCGGCATGACGATGACCGCCGCCGACCGCACCGTCACCGCCGAGTTGCAGGAGCGCGGCGCCGCCCGTGAGCACTACGACCAGGCCATCGCCGCCGGCCAGCGTGCCTCGATCGCCGAGGAGGAGCGGCCCGACGTCTTCACCATGCGGGTCGGCAACATCCTGCCCGGCGAGCGGGTGACGGTCCGGCTGCGGCTGGTCGGCCCGCTGCCCTACGAGGACGGCGCGGCCACGTTCCGGTTCCCGCTCGTGGTGGCGCCGCGCTACATCCCGGGCGCCCCGGTTCCCGGACCGTCCGCCGGCGACGGCCAGCACCCGGACACCGACGCCGTGCCCGACGCCTCGCGCATCTCGCCGCCGGTGCTGCTGCCCGGTTTCCCCAACCCGTTGAAGCTGTCCGTCGGCGTCGACATCGACCCGGCCGGTCTGCGGCTCGGCGACGTGCGGTCCAGCCTGCACACCGTCACCGACCAGGACGGCACGCTGCGGATCAATCCGGGTGAGCGCGCCGACCGTGACTTCGTGCTCCGCCTCGCCTACGCGCCCGGTGGCCAGTCCGCCGTGGCCGTCCCCGATGAGGACGGCACCGATGAGGACAGCGCCGATAAGGACAGCGCCGGCGAGGACGGCACCGGGGGCACCTACCAGCTCGTGGTCCTCCCGCCGGAGACCACGACCCCGCCCCGGCCGAAAGACGTGGTGCTGCTGCTCGACCGTTCCGGCAGCATGGGCGGCTGGAAGATGGTGGCCGCCCGCCGCGCCGCCGCCCGGGTCATCGACACGCTCACCAGTGCCGACCGTTTCGCCGTGCTGACCTTCGACCACCACGTCGAGCGTCCGGAGGGCCTCGGCGAGGGGCTGTCCGAGGCGTCCGACCGTAATAGGTACCGCGCCGTCGAGCACCTGGCCCGCGCCGACGCCCGCGGCGGCACCGAGATCCTCTCTCCACTGACCGCCGGCCTGGCGCTGCTCTCCGACAGCACCGGCCGCGACCGGGTCCTGGTGCTGGTCACCGACGGCCAGGTCGGCAACGAGGATCAGATCGTGCGGGAGGTCCGCCCGCTGATCGGGTCGACACGCGTGCACACCGTCGGTATCGACCGGGCCGTCAACGCCGGATTCCTGGGCCGCCTCGCCGCGCTCGGCGCGGGCCGTTCCGAGCTGGTGGAGAGCGAGGACCGGCTCGACGAGGCGATGGAGCACATCCACCGGCGCATCGGCGCGCCCGTCGTCACCGGGCTGGACGTCACCGGCGACGGTTTCACGGTCGTCGAGGGCAGCCGCAGTCCGGCCCGGCTTCCGGGTCTCTACCCCGGTGTGCCCCTGGTGATCACGGGCCGGTTCACCGGCGTACCGGGCGGCACCCTGTCGGTGACCGGCCGCACCCGAGACGATCAGGACTTCCGCACCGATGTCGCGGTCCAGCAGCGCTCCGAGCCCGCGGTCACCTCGGTCTGGGCGCGGGCGCGGCTGCGCGACCTCGAAGACGCGTATGCGGCAGGCGACGACGACCTGGAACAGGAGATCGTCAGCACGTCGCTGCGGTTCGGGGTGCTGTGCCGCTTCACCGCCTTCGTGGCCGTCGACCAGCGGGTGGTGACCGACGGCGGCACCACCAAGCGGGTCACTCAGCCGGTCGAGCTGCCGTCGGGCTGGGAGATGCCGGTCGCCGCGCCGATCGCGCCCGCCTTCATGGCCGGTGGGGCGTCGCCGTTCGCCGCCCCGGATTCGCTGGCGGTGATGCCCGCGGGCGGTGCACCGATGCCGCCTGCTCCCCCGGCGCCGTCGCCCGGTCCGCGGCCGTCGGTTCCGGGCAGCCCGCCGTTCAACCCGGTCCGCGCCAAGGCCGCCGGTGGGGGGCACGGCGGCGGTGGGCCCGTCGGCGGTGGGCGTGGCGCTTCGGCTCCTTCACCCCGTGGCTTCGTGTCGCCGATGGCAGCGCGTGCCCCGCGAGGCGGCGCTCAGTCCTTCGAGGACACCAGGACGACCCTCGCCGAGCTCCGCGAGCTGGCCGCCGTCGAAGCCGCTCGTCTCCGTGAGGCGGAGACGGCCGGTCTGCCGGCTGCCGACCGCCGCGACCTGCTCGACGACCTGGCCAGCCGCCTGGAGGTCCTGACCACCGCCGTCGCCACCGACGAGGTGGACGCCCTCCACGAGCTGGTGACCTTCATCGGCGGCGACGCCACTCTGGAGGAGAAGTGGGAGACGGCGCTGCGAGTGCTCGACGGCTTCGGCGGAAAGTCCGGTGAGGAGGTGCCGCCGCGCAAACCGTTCTGGAAGCGCTGACCCGTGAGGACGGGGCGGAGCTGTGTGATTCGTCAACGTCGACGGCGTCACCACACAGCTTCGCCCCGGGCGGGTAAGTTGGTTCACCGATGTGCCCGACCGGGGGGTGGCGTAGTCAGTGGGTTCTGTAGGCGAGGACGGCGGCGACAGCAGGGATCCGCTGCTGGTTCGTCCGTTCGTTCTCCAGGACGACGAGCCGCACGACGACGCCCCGTCCGCCGCGACCTGGCCGGCCGACCCGAAGCACGAGGTCCCGACGCAGGTGCTTCCGGCGCTGACCGGCGCCCCGCGGGAGACGTCCCGGCCCCGCGGCCGTCGTCCTCACCGCCCGGCCCTGCTGATCGGAGCAGGGGTCGTGGCGATCCTGGCCGTCGCGGGCTGGACCATCGTGCGTCCCGCGCTGCGCCCCGCGGTGTCGGCCTCGCTGCCGGACCGGGCGCTGCCGGTGGTGACCGGACCGGCCATCACGGCTCCCTCGGCGAGCGCCCCGGAGCAGAGCGATCCGGCCGGCGGGAACGGCGACGACGATGCCGGGGGCCAGCGGACCGAGAGCGCCGAGAAGACGCAGCCGACCCCGACCGCCACCGCCACGACCCGGCCGGCCACCCCGTCAGCGGCCACGACGAGCGCCGCGGCGACGAAGACTGCGACGGCTCCGGCCGAGCTGATTCCGCCGTCCCCGCTCGTCGATCTTCAAGGCGCCCTGATCAGCGGCAACGGCCTCTGCCTCGACCTCGAAGGCGGCTCCGCGGGTGACGGTCAGGACGTGCACGTCGACGACTGCAACGGCAGCAGCCCGCAGCGCTGGCGGCTGAACGACGACCGCACCCTGGAAGTTCTCGACATGTGCGCCTACATCGTCGGCAGCGGCGCCGTCGAACTCACCCGGTGCGACACCCGTACCACCGCTCAGTGGTCCCTGAACAGTGAGAACGGCCAGGTGACGAACGCCGCGAACGGCCTGTGCCTGACCGATCCCTACTTCGGCGCCCGCCCCGGCAAACAGGTCGTCATCGCCCGCTGCACCGGCATGAACAACCAGCGCTGGTCCTTCAGCTGACGAAGAAGCCGAAGAGGAGCTGAAGAAAAGAACAGCGCCGACCGGTGAGCCGGTCGGCGCTGTCGCAAGGCGAAAACCTGTTACTTCGAACGCCGCTTGTTCAGGAAGTCGAAGGCGACGGCCGCGATCAGGACCAGGCCCTTGATCGTCTGCTGCCAGGCCGGGTCGACGTTCATGATCGAGAGGCCCATGTTGAGCACGCCCATGATGAGCGCGCCGAGGATGGCGCCCGTGATCTTGCCGACGCCGCCCTGGACGGCGGTGCCACCGATGAAGGCGGCGGCGATCGCGTCGAGCTCGAAGTTGCTGCCGGCCGCGGCGACGGCGGCGCCGGCCCGGGAGGTGGTGACGATGGCGGCGATACCGGCGAGCAGACCCATGTTCACGAAGAGCATGAAGTTGACACGCTTGGTCTTCACACCGCTGAGCATCGCGGCGGGCAGGTTGCCGCCCATCGCGTAGATGTGCCGGCCGAAGATCGTGTTGTTCATGACGAACGAGTAGATCAGGATCAGGGCGCCGACGATGATCAGCACGATCGGGGTGCCACCGGCGCTCTTGGCGAGCAGGTAGGTGATGTAGCCGATCGCCGCGACGAAGAGCACCATCTTGCCGATGAAGGCCGCGAACGGCTCGGTGCGCAGGTCGTTCTTGACCAGCTCGTAGCGGGTGCGGATCTGGCTGGCCAGCAGGCCGGCGATCGCCAGGACACCGATCAGGACGGTGAGGCCGTCGAGGTCGGCGAGGAAGCCGAGCGCGTTCGGCAGCGAGCCGCCGGCGATCTCGGTGAAGCCGGTCGGCAGGCCGGCCACCGTGGTGCCGACGAGGACGATCGCCAGACCGCGGAAGATGAGCTGGCCGCCGAGCGTGACGATGAAGGCGGGGATGCCGACGTACGCGACCCAGAAGCCCTGCCAGGCGCCGACGACGCCACCGATCAGCACCGAGATGACCACGGCGAGCAGCCACGGCACGTTATGGTCGGTGATCAGCAGGGCGCTGATGCCGCCGATGAAGGCCACCACCGAACCGACCGAGAGGTCGATGTGGCCGGCCACGATGATCATGACCATGCCGATGGTCAGGATGAAGACGTACGCGTTCTGCTGGATCAGAGCGGCGACGTTGTTCGGGTACAGCAGCTTGCCGTCGGTCAGGATCTGGAACAGCGCGACGATCACGACGAGCGCGATCAGGATGCCGTACTGCCCGATGTTCTGGCCGAGGTAGGCCTTCAGCGATCCGCTGTCGTTCTTCTTGCTGGGCTCCGGCTGTGCCGTCGGCTGCGCCAGCGTGGTGGAAGCGCTCACCGCTTTGCTCCGCTCTTCTCCTGGGTCATGTAACGCATGAGGTTCTCCTGGGTGGCCTCAGCGCGGGGGATCTGTCCGGTGACTCGACCCTGGCTCATCGCGTAGATCCGGTCACAGATACCGAGCAGCTCAGGCAGCTCGGAGGAGATCACGATGACCGCCTTGCCGGAGTCGGCAAGCTTGTTGATGATCTCGTAGATCTCGAATTTGGCGCCGACGTCGATACCGCGAGTGGGCTCGTCGAGGATCAGCACCTCGGGCTCGGTGAAGAGCCACTTGCTGAGGACGACCTTCTGCTGGTTGCCGCCGGACAGCTTGCCGACGATCGCGTCGACGCTGTTCGCCTTGGTCTTCATGTCCTTGCGGAACTTCTCGGCCCAGGTGACCTCCTGCGCGCCGTCGACGACGCCGAACTTGGAGATCCGCTTGAGGTTGGCCGAGGTGGTGTTGCGCTTGATGTCCTCGATGAGGTTCAGGCCGAAGTGCTTCCGGTCCTCGGTCGCGTACGCGAGACCGTGCTCGATCGCGGCGTCGACCGTCTTGACCGAGATCTCCTTGCCGTGCAGGAAGACCTTGCCGGAGATGTTGGTGCCGTAGCTGCGGCCGAAGACGCTCATCGCGAGTTCGGTACGGCCGGCGCCCATGAGGCCGGCGATGCCGACGATCTCACCGGCACGGACGTCCAGGTTGGCGGCGTCGACGACGACACGGGAGGGGTCGTTCGGGTGGTGCACGGTCCAGTTCTCGATCCGCAGGACCTCGTCGCCGATCTTCGGCGTGTGGTCCGGGTACCGGTGGGCCAGGTCGCGGCCGACCATGCCGCGGATGATGCGGTCCTCGGTGACCGGCTCGGCCCCGTGCATGTCGAGGGTCTCGATGCTCTGACCGTCGCGGATGATCGTCGTGCTGTCGGCGATCGCGGCGATCTCGTTCAGCTTGTGCGAGATGATGATCGACGTGATGCCCTGGTCACGCAGGTGCCGGAGCAGGTCGATCAGGTGCGCGCTGTCCTCGTCGTTGAGCGCCGCGGTGGGCTCGTCGAGGATCAGCAGCTTCACCTTCTTGGAGAGCGCCTTGGCGATCTCCACGAGCTGCTGCTTGCCGACACCGATGTCCATGATCTTGGTGTCCGGGGCCTCGTCGAGGCCGACGCGGGCGAGCAGCTCGGCCGCCTGCTTGTTGGTCTGCGCCCAGTTGATGACGCCACCCTTGGCCCGCTCGTTGCCGAGGAAGATGTTCTCGGCGATCGAGAGGTACGGGCTGAGCGCCAGCTCCTGGTGAATGATGACGATGCCGAGGTCCTCGGAGTCACGCACCGTCTTGAACCGGCCGACCTCGCCCTCGAAGACGATGTCGCCCTCGTAGGTGCCGAAGGGGTAGACGCCGCTGAGAACCTTCATCAGCGTCGACTTCCCAGCGCCGTTCTCGCCACAAATGGCGTGAACCTCCCCGCGGGCCACGCTCAGCGTGACATCCGAGAGCGCCTTGACGCCCGGGAAGGTCTTGGTGATGCCCCTCATCTCCAGGATCGGGGTCTTGTCGTCGTTGGCCATCACAACTCGCTTGCTGTAGGGGGGTCGGACCGGGGCCTTGGCCGAGCCTGCCCACGCGGGGCAGACCCGGCCGGTCCCAGCAAGAGCTGAGGGGCGTGCCTACAGGCCGAGCTTGTCGGCGGTGTAGAAGCCGGAGTCGACGAGCTTCGTCTTCACGTCGTCCTTGGTGACGACGACCGGCGCGAGGAGGTACGACGGAACGACCTTGACACCGTTGTTGTAGGTGGTGGTGTCGTTCGTCTCGACGGTCTCGCCCTTGACGATCTGGTCGACCATCTTCGAGACCTGCTCACCCAGGGTGCGGGTGTCCTTCCAGACCGTCATCGACTGCTTGTCGGCCAGGATGTTCTTGACGTTCGCCAGGTCGGCGTCCTGACCGGTGATGATCGGCCAGTCGGTGCCCGGCTTGTAGCCCTGCGACTCGAGCGACTGCTCGATGCCCAGCGCCAGCGAGTCGTTCGGGGACAGCACGACGTCGACCTTCTTGCCGCCCGTGTAGTACGAGTTCAGGCGGTTGTCCATCTCGGCCTGGGCCTTCTGCGAGGTCCAGCCGTCGATCGACACGTTCTTCCAGTCGTCGTTCGACGCCAGCTTCTTGCCGGACGGGATGACCAGCTTCTTGCTGTCCACGTACGGCTTGAGGACGTCCCACGCGCCGGAGAAGAAGAACTTGGCGTTGTTGTCGTCCGAGGAGCCGGAGAAGGGCTCCAGGTTGAACGGGCCCTTGCCGTCCTTGAGGCCCAGCTTGTCGACGATGAACTCGCCCTGGAGCTTGCCGACCTGGTAGTTGTCGAAGGTCGCGTAGTAGTCGACGTTCTTCGTCGAGTTGATCAGGCGGTCGTACGCGATGATCTTGATGTTCTGCTGCGCGGCCTTGTCCAGGACCGGGCCGAGGGCGGTGCCGTCGATCGAGGCGATGACCAGAACCTTCGGGTTCTGGTTGATCATGTTCTGGATCTGGGTGATCTGCTGGTCGACCTTGTTGTCCGCGTACTGCAGCGAGGTCTCGTAGCCGGCCTTCTTGAGCAGGCCGTCAAGGTACGTGCCGTCGTTGTTCCAGCGCTCGAGGCTCTTGGTCGGCATCGCGATGCCGATCAGGTTGCTCGAGCTGCTTCCCGAGCTGGAGCTGTCCTCGTCGCGAGTGCTGCTGCAACCCGACGCCGCGGCCAGAGTCGCGGCCATGGTGACCGCCGCGAGGACCCGGAAGTTCTTGGACACCTCGACGTCTCCTTTCGTATCGGGCCCGCAGCGATGCGGGCCGACCTGAAGATCCGGCAGACGAAGACTGCCGGAAGCTATTTGTTGGTGCGAACAACATACGCTCAAATGATCATGTTGTACGCGGACGACCGTAACGGCTCCGTAACACTCGCTGTGAGCGACGCCTCCAAATGTAGATCGACGATCACGCTCAATACCTGCGTAAACGAAGACCGACTTTTGAGGGCTTCAGCACCTTGACAGCACGGGCCGTCACGGGGCGCGGGCCATAGTATTTGTTGCCGTCGCAGACTAATGCGCCGAGGGGTGGCCAGGCACGGACCGCTATCGTGGCGGCACACAGCGCACAAGGAGCCGTGATGAAGGCCGTCAATCCACGAGCCGCCCACCTCGGCCTGGCCATGCGTTGCGTCGCCGAGCAGGCCGGGGCGATCTCCCGCGCCGGCATCTCCGCGGCCACCGGCCTGAACCGGTCGACCGCCTCCTCGCTGATCGACGAACTGCTGGCCGGAGGCCTGGTCCGCGAGCTCGGCGCGACCACCCGCAGCCAGCGGGCGGGACGTCCGGGCACCGCTCTCGGCCTGCGCGACGACGGCCCGGCCGGGCTCGGCATCGACGTCAACGTCGACTACACCGCGGTCTGCGTCGTCGACCTGACCGGTGCGGTCCGCTACAAGCACGTGGTCTCCGAGGACCAGCGTGGCCTGGGCACCCGCGAGGTCCTCGACCGCATCGCCCGGCTGGCCCGCGGCGCGCAGAACGCGGCGGAGGCGTCCGGCCTGGTCCTCTGCGGCAGCGCGGTCGCGATCCCCGGCATCGTCGACCGGCGCACCGCCAGCGTCACCCTCGCTCCGAACCTCGGCTGGCACGATCTCGACGTCACCGAGGTGCTCCCGGCCGATGTGCACGGCGAGCGCGCCCTCCTCGACAACGAGGCCAACTTCGCGGCGCTCTCCGAGGAGGACCTGATCCGTTCCGGTCAGAGCTACCTCTATGTCAGCGGCCAGATCGGCGTCGGCGCCGGCATCGTGCTCGACGGCCGGCTCTACCGCGGCTCGCACGGCTGGAGCGGCGAGATCGGCCACCTCACGATCGACCGCGATGGACCGGAATGCCCCTGCGGCCGGCAGGGCTGCCTCGAACGCTACGCCGGGCACGAGGCGATCCTGCGCGCCGCCGGCATCACGTCGGGCGCCGGAACCACGCTGGGCCCCGGAACCAACCTGGGCGTCAGCCCCACCGCGGACCTCATAGCGGAACGCGCCCGTTCCGGCGACGCCTGCACCCTCGCCGCGCTGACCAAAGCCGGTCAGACCCTCGGCTTCGCCCTGGCCGGCTGCCTCAACCTGCTCGACGTCGGCACGATCGTCCTGGGCGGCATCTACCGCGACCTCGCCCCGTGGATCGGCCCCGAGATCCAGCGCGAACTCAGCACCCAGTTCGTCGGCGCGCGCTGGGTCAGCCCCGAGGTCCGCCCGTCGGCCTTCGGCGCCGAGGCCCCCGCACTCGGAGCAGCACGCTCCGTGGTCCGCGACATCATCAACGACCCGGTCCGCTGGCTCGCCCGCCCGTAACCCCAGCTCACAGCGATGTCCCGGCCCATCCAGGGGCCGGGACATCCGCGATGCCGAGGTAACCGTCACAGTTAGTTATTCGGCAGCTATCCGGCAAATCCGAGTATTTCGGTTATGTCCAAACCCGGCCCTCATGTCAGGGATGCATGGCCGCGCCCTTGAAGATCTTGTCGACCGCCACCCGGGGCCCGTAGACGGCCAATCCCACGAGATCCAGCCGTCCCGTCCCGACGGCTCGCACGGCAGCCCGGTTGTCGGCGTCATTTCCGGTCACGAACAGATCAGCCGTGAAGACAGCGACCCGGACGTCCCGCGCTACCGCCCGCTCATGTGCCGCGACCAGCATCTCCTTGCCGCCCTCGAACACCATCACCGGCTGCCGGAACATCGGCAGATAGCCGACCCCGTCCGCGTCGGCGTACGGTTCCCCCACCACCTCGGGCTCCACGCTCCCGAGCCCGCTCACCACGAACGCGGTGACGTTGAGTCGCTGCCACATCGGCAGGTCATCCCGGAGCAGAACAGCGATCTTTGTAGCGAAACGAAGCGGAGCAGTCATGCCGCAATCGTCAGACACCCCGCCCCACCAGGTCTTGTACGATCTTGACGTGTCCCGGTCGGATGGCATGCGGATCGAGGCGTGGCGGCCGCCGATCGACGGCGTCGTCGAGGTGCTGCACGCACGATTCGGTGAGCACGGCTATCCGATGCACGCCCACGACGCCTGGACGGTCCTGCTCGTCGACGACGGCGCGGTCCGCTACGACCTGGACCGGCACGAGCGCGGCGCCTACGGCGACCTGGTCACGCTCCTGCCGCCCAAGGTCCCGCACAACGGCGTCTCGGCCGGCCCGCACGGTTTCCGCAAACGCGTCCTCTACCTCGAGCCCGCCCTGCTGCCCGACCGCCTGATCGGCGCCTCGGTGGACACCCCCGCGATCGCCGACAGCCGGCTGCACCGCCTGATCTCCACGGTCCATCGCGTCCTGCGTACCGAGGAGGAAGCCGCCGCCGAGTCCCTCCTGGCCCTGGCCGTGGACAGCCTCCGCACCCACCTGGGCGACCCCGCTCCGCCGGCGCCACCCGCCCGCGACGCCGCCCACGACCTGCGCGACCTGCTGGAGGAGCACATCGTCGACGGCCTCCCGCTGACCACCGCCGCGGCCGAACTCCACTTCGCCCCGGCCCACCTGGTCCGCTCGTTCCGCGGCGAGTTCGGCATGACCCCGCACCAATACCTGATCTCCCGCCGGGTGGACCTGGCCCGCCGCCTGATCCTTTCCGGCCACCCACTACCTCAGGTGGCGACGAACGCCGGCTTCTACGACCAGCCCCACCTGATCCGCCACTTCAAGCGGATCCTCGGCGTCACCCCGAGCCGTTTCACCCGCCGCTAGGGATCATCCAGTCGAGGACCGGGGTGCCCTGCAGGGTCACCAGCACGCACATGAACAGCAGCAGCACCACACTCCAGCCGACCACGCGGCGGAAGAGGTCGCCCTCCTTGCCGGCCATGCCGACGGCCGCCGCGGCGATCGCCAGGTTCTGCGGGCTGATCATCTTGCCGAGGACGCCGCCGGACGAGTTCGCTGCCGCCAGCAGCAGCGGGTCGAGGCCTGCCTTGGTGGCGGCCTGCACCTGCAGGGCGCCGAACAGCGCGTTCGACGAGGTGTCCGAACCGGTCACTGCCACGCCGATCCACCCGAGGATCGATGACAGGAACAGGAACACCCCGCCGGTAGCGGCGAACAGCTCGCCGAGGGTGTTGGTCTGGCCGGACTGGTTCAGCACGTACGCCAGCGCCAGCACCGCCATGACCGTCACGATGGCGTGACGCAATTCCACGTAAGTCTTCACGTACGCCCGGAAGGCCGCACGCGGCGCCACCCGAAGGACCACCGCCGTGAGAATCCCGGCGAGGATCATCAAGGTGCCCGCGGCCGGAAGCCACCCGAACGTGAACTTCGTCGACGCCAGCGGCTGCCCGTTCGCACCGAGAACGTCGAGCCCGGGCCACGGGAAGACCACGGTCCACGGTTCGTCGGCGAGCGCCTCCTTGATCGGGCCGAGATTCGCGATCGAGAAGATGGCGATGATGATCAGATAAGGCGCGTACGCCCGGGCGACCTCCGCCGGTGGATCATGCCGGACAGCGATGCCACCAGCCCGGACAGCCCCACCGGCCGCCGGCCCAGGAGAAGCCACCGGCCCGGAAGAGGCCACCGGCCCGGGAGAAGCCACCGCGGGATCGGCCGGCTCAGGATTCGATGGGACGCTCGTGGAGGCGTGCAGGTCGGGCGACTCGGACGGCTGCCAGATGCGCAGGAGCAGGACCACCGCCGCGGCAGCGACCAGCGAGGCGATGATGTCGGTCAGCGGCACCGAGACGTAGTTGGACGCCACGAACTGGCCCAGGCCGAAGACCAGACCGGCGACGACCGCGGCCGGCCAGGTCTGGCGGACTCCGCGGCGGCCGTCGACGACCGCTACCAGCACCAGCGGGACGATCACCGCGAGGATCGGGGTCTGGCGGCCCACCATCGCGCCGAGCGTGTCGGTGTTGAGGCGCGGGTCGGCCACGGCTCCGGAGGTGACGGTGCCGAGGGTGACGATCGGGGTGGCGAGGGCGCCGAACGCCACCGGGGCGGTGTTCGCGATCAGCGCCACGGCGGCGGCGCGCATCGGGCGGAAGCCGAGCGCCATCAGCATGACGACGGTGACGGCTACCGGTGTGCCGAAGCCGGCGAGCGCCTCCAGCAGCGCGCCGAAGCAGAACGCCACGATGATCGCCTGGATGCGCATGTCCGGGCTGACCCGTTCCATCGAGCGGCGCAGCACGTCGAAGTGCCCGCTCACCACGGTCAGGTTGTAGACCCAGATGGCGTTGATGACGATCCACAGGATCGGGAAGAACCCGAACGCGGCGCCCTCGGTGGCCGAGAGCAGGGCTTGCCCGACCGGCATCGAGTACACGGCGACGGCCACGATCAGCGCCACCGCGAGCGCGATGAGACCGGCCAGCCAGGCGCGGACGCGGAACACGCCGAGCAGCAGGAAGAGCGTGAGCAGCGAGAGCGAGGCGAAGATCGCCGAGAGGGCTACCGAGCCGGCCACCGGGTCGGTCACGATCCTGAACTGTTCGAACATGAGAACCATCCAGAGTCATCGATCACATAACGCGCAATCTAGTCCTCTCGACGTGAAGCGCAACACGGAAGCCCATGGGTCGTCACGAGCCCTGCAGGGCCTGCCAGATCCGGTCGGCCGTGTACGGAAGATCGGTCATCCGGACCCCGATGGCATCCCGGATGGCGTTGCCGAGGGCCGGGGCCACCGGGTTGAAGGGGCTCTCGCTCATCGACTTGGCGCCGAGCGGGCCGATCGCGTCGGTCGTGTCGGCGAAGTGGACCTCGGTGCGGGGGACGTCGGCGAAGGTCGGCAGGTGGTACTGGCGGAACGTGGTCGTGGTGACCTCGCCGGTGTCCGCGATGTCGACGTGTTCGGACAGGGTGGCGCCGATGGCCTGAGCGACGCCGCCTTCGATCTGGCCGCGCAGCTGGGCGGGGTTCATGACGGTTCCGGCGTCGGCGCTGTGGACGCTGCGCAGGATCCGGAGCTCGCCGGTGTCCGGGTCGATCGCGACGCGGAACCACTGGGCGTTGAAGGCCACCGACCGGGGTGTTCCGTCGAAGAATCCATGACCATCACCACCGGTACGCAGGGACCGCGCCGCGCGGAGCACCGCCCGCCCGGCGACGACCACGCCGGTGGAGGCGAACGCGCCGGTGTCGTGGCCGACCACGTCGGTGTCGGACTGGCGGATCACCACCTTGTCCGGGGTGGTCGCGAGTTCGTCGGCGACGATCTGGGCGAAGACGGTGGTGCTGCCGTTGCCGAATTCGGCGGTGCCCACCGAGAGTTCGTAGCGGCCGTCGCCGAGCGCCTTCAGGGACGCGTCGGCGAAGTGGCCACCGGGCGGGCCGGCCGCGATCATCGCGATCGCCATGCCCTCGCCGACGAGCCAGCCCTCCGGCGCGGCGTCGCTCTCCGCACCGGCGAGCCTGATGTGGTCCAGGCACTGGTCCAGCCCGTACGACGCGATCCCCAGATCCTCGACGTGATCGCCGGGCGCGGTCAGGTCGTCGCCGTCGCGGACCACGTTCAGCTCACGGAACGTCACCGGGTCCATGCCGATCATCCGGGCCAGTTCGTCGAGGACCTGCTCGACCGCGAACGTGACCTGCCCGAGCCCGTAGCCACGGAAGGCGCCCGCGGGAACGGTGTTCGTATAAACGGTCACGGCATCCGTACGGATGTTTCCGCACTTGTAGACGGCAACCGTCTCATGGCACCCGTGGTGCATCACCGAAGGCCCGTGATTGCCGTAGGCGCCCGTGTTGACCAGCACGGTCAGCTGCAGCGCCGTCAACTCCCCCGCCGACGACGCCCCGGCCTTGACCGTCACCTCGAAGGGATGCCGCGTGGTGGCGCCGGAGAACTGCTCGGACCGCGTGTACTCCCACTTCACCGGCCGCCCGGTCCGCAGCACGGCGAGCGCGACCAGGTCCTCGACCAGCATCTCCTGCTTGCCGCCGAACCCGCCGCCGACCCGCCCGGCCACCACCCGCACCCGGTCCTGGGGCAGGTCGTAGAGCCGCGCGACGGCTCGCCGGGTCAGGAACGGCGTCTGCGTGCTGGACCGCAGGACGAGACGGCCGTCGTCGTCGAGCCACCCGAGCGCGCCGTGCGTCTCCAGGCTGGCGTGCTGCACCCGGGCCGTCCGGAACGTCGCGCTGTGGACGGCATCGGCGGCGGCGAAGCCCGCTTCCGGATCACCCAGAGTCGCGTGCAGCTCCCCGACGACGTTGGACTCCGCCCGAACAATCCCTTCTTCCATACCCTTGTCCGGGTGGATGACCGGCGCGCCCGGAGCCATGGCCAGCACCGGGTCCACCACGAACGGCAGCACCTCGTACTCCACGATCAACCGCCGGCACCCCTCCTCGGCGGCCGCCTCCGAGGTCGCGACCACCGCCGCGACCCGCTGCCCGACGAACCGCACGACCTCGTCGAGGACCCGGGTGTCGTACGGATCCTCGGCCTCGTTCTCGTGCTGAGCCGTGGAGAACAGCCGATCGGGAGCGTCCTTGTGCGTCAGCACGGCCTCCACCCCGGGCACCGCGAGGGCAGCCGACGTGTCCACCGCGACGATCCGGGCGTGCGCATGCGGCGACCGCAGGACCTTCAGATGCAACAGCCCCGGTACGTCGAGATCGAACGTGAATCGGGCCGACCCCGTCACGACCTGCGGCCCGGCCGGGGCGCCGAGGCTCGACCCGACGCCGCAGCCCCGGTCGGTCACCCCGCATGTTCCGGAGATGGCGTCCGCCACGGCTCGGTACCCCGTACAACGACAGAGGTTGCCCTTGAGCGCACGTGGCAGATCCTCGCGCTGGTCCGCGGAGAGCGCGGCAGACGTCATGATCATGCCCGCGGTGCAGAAGCCGCACTGGAAGCCCTGCGCGTCGAGGAAGTCCTGCTGGACCGGGTGGAGAGCGTCCGGCGTGCCGAGGCCCTCGATCGTGGTGACGCGGTGGCCGTCGGCGCGGAATGCCGGGTAGACGCAGGAATGCACCGGCTTGCCGTCGACGTGGACCGTGCAGGCCCCGCAGTCGCCGGCGTCGCAGCCCTTCTTGACCCCGAAGAACCCCTCTTCGCGCAGGTAGGTGCGCAGGCATTGGCCGGGGCGCGGGGTGCGGTCGTGGTCGGTACCGTTGATTTCGATCATGAGAGCTCCGCGAGGATCTGCGCCGCGTAGTGGCGGGTGAGGTGCTGCCGCCAGATCGGGCGTCCGTGCACGTCGTCCACGTAGTCGCCGGCCGGGATCGTTCCAAGATCGTCGGCAGGCGGCTGGAGGACATAGGGGCGTTTTGTCGCCGCGGTGACGGTGAGGGCCACGCCGTTCTGATCAAGTCGGCCGATCAACAACGCCGCCGAGCGCCCGTGACGATGCAGAGAGCCGCGCCGGTAGGAATAGCGGGCCTCCAGCGCGCCCGCCGGCACGTGGATCGACCGCAGCAGCTCTCCGTCGCGCAGCGCCGTCGTGCCCTCGCCGGTGACGAACTCCGCGGCCGGCATCACACGCCGCGTGCCGTCCGGGCCGATCAGCAGCACCGACGCCTGAAGAGCGACACTGAGCGAGATCATCGGGCCGGCCGGCAGCGCCGCGCAGAGATTCCCGCCGACCGTCGCGACGTTCCAGATCTTGAACGAGGCGAGGAACGCGTGACAGCACTGCCGCACGATGGCGTGCCGGTCGAGCCGTTCGTACAGCTCGGCGACCGTGCAGGTGGCGGCGATCTCGACCGCGCCGTCGTCCTGGACGGTCAGTGGCGGCCAGCCGGCGGCGGTCAGGTCGAGCAGGCGGCGCACGTGCGGGCGTGGCTCGCCGAACAGCGCGGTGCCGCCGCCCAGCCAGGCGTCGCCGGGCCGCCAGGCGCCGGGAGCGGCCGGGCTGATCACTTCGGTGACGGTGTTCAGATCCACGTTCGTACGCTACGCGCCACGTGTTTCCGATCATGACTATCCGTGACCCCGGGCCGGTTAACCTGCCCGACACACAGTCAGGGGACTTTCGGCCCTGATCTTTTGCTGCGTGTCCGGAAAAGCTCAGGGGGTGGACGCGCTTGATCTCTCCCGGTGGCAGTTCGGCATCACCACCGTCTATCACTTCATCTTCGTGCCCCTCACGATCGGGCTCTCCGCGCTCGTCGCCGGCCTGCAGACCGCCTGGGTCCGCACCGGCAAGGAGCACTACCTGCGCGCTACGCGGTTCTGGGGCAAGCTCTTCCTGATCAACTTCGCGATCGGTGTGGTCACCGGCATCGTGCAGGAGTTCCAGTTCGGGATGAACTGGTCGGCGTACTCCCGGTTCGTCGGCGACATCTTCGGCGCTCCCCTGGCGATCGAGGGCCTGCTCGCCTTCTTCCTCGAGTCGACGTTCCTCGGCCTGTGGATCTTCGGCTGGGACAGGCTCCCCCGGCGCGTGCACCTGGCGACGATCTGGCTCGCCTCGATCGGCACGATGCTGTCGGCGTACTTCATCCTCGCCGCCAACTCGTGGATGCAGCACCCGGTCGGCTGGACCATGGGCGACGGCCGGGCCGAGCTGACCAGCATCGGCGCGGTGCTGACGAACTCGACGACGCTGGTCACCTTCCCGCACACCATCACCGCCTGCTTCCTGACCGGCGGCGCCATGCTCCTCGCGGTCAGCGCCTGGCATCTCCGCCGGGGCAATCAGGTCGAGGTCTTCAAGCCCTCACTGCGGCTCGGCGCCTGGGTCGTGCTGATCGCCGGCGTCGGTGTGCTGATCAGCGGCGACCTGCAGGCCCGCGTCATGACCGAGCAGCAGCCGATGAAGATGGCCGCTGCCGAGGCGCTCTACGAGACCACCGGCAGCGCCTCGTTCTCGCTGTTCACGATCGGCTCGCTGGACGGCGACGAGGAGCTCTACAGCGTCCGCATCCCGTCGCTGCTCTCCTTCATGGCCACCGGTTCTCCCGGCGGCGAGGTCGAGGGCATCGACAACCTTCAGGCTTCGTACGAGGAGAAGTACGGTGCGGGCGACTACAAGCCGATCGTGCCGGTCACGTACTGGTCGTTCCGATTGATGATCGGCTTCGGTGGTCTCGCCATGCTGATCGCCGCGGCGGCGCTCTGGTTCACCCGTGGCGAGCGGCGGCCGACGAGCCGGTGGCTGTGGATCGCCGCGGTCAGCACGGTGGCGATGCCGCTGCTCGCGAACTCGTTCGGCTGGATCTTCACGGAGATGGGCCGGCAGCCGTGGACGGTGTTCGGGGTCTTCACGACGGCCGAGTCCGGGTCGCCGTCGGTCTCCACGGGTGAGGCCGCCACCGGATTGATCGTGCTGACCGTGCTCTACGGGATCCTGGCGGTGATCGAGTTCGGGCTGTTCATCAAGTACGCGAAAGCCGGCGCTCCTCCGATCGAGCCGGACATCTCGGACGCGGACGACAAGCCGCTCGCCTTCGCCTACTGACTCTGGGGCTTGAAAATGGAACTCACTACCGTCTGGTTCATTCTGATCGGCGTCCTCTGGGCCGGTTACTTCCTCCTCGAAGGCTTCGACTTCGGCGTCGGCATCCTGCTCCCGGTCGTCGGCAAGGACGATCGCTCCCGCCGCCTGGCCATCAACACGATCGGCCCGGTCTGGGACGCCAACGAGGTCTGGGTGCTGGTCGCCGGCGGGGCCACCTTCGCGGCGTTCCCCGAGTGGTACGCCACCCTGTTCTCCGGCTTCTTCCTGCCGCTGCTGATCATCCTGGTCGCCCTGATCGTCCGCGGTCTCGCCTTCGAGTACCGCGGCAAACGGCCGGAAGCCTCCTGGAAGAAGCGGTGGGACCTGGCGATCTTCTGGGGCAGCCTGATCCCGGCGATCCTCTGGGGTGTCGCGTTCGGCAACATCCTGCGCGGGGTGCCGATCGACGCCCGGCACGAATACGTCGGCGGCTTCGTCAACCTGCTCAACCCGTACGCCCTGCTCGGCGGCCTGACGACGCTGTCGCTGTTCACCCTGCACGGCGCGGTCTTCCTCGCCCTGAAAACCGACGGCCCGATGCGCGTGCAGGCCGGCCGTCTCGCCGCTCGGCTGGCTCTGGTCGCCGTCCCGGTGGCCGCCGCGTTCCTGATCTGGACCGGCCTCACCGGCAAGGACGGCTGGGGTATCGCGCTGTCGATCCTCGCCGCGCTGGCCCTGGCCGGCGCGGTGCTCGCCACCCGCGTCCGCAAGGAGGGCTGGGCGTTCGCCGCGACCGGCGCGACCATCCTGCTGGCCGTGGCGGCGCTGTTCGTGACGCTGTTCCCGAACGTCATGCCGTCCACCCTCGACGCCGCGAACAGCCTGACGGTGACGAACGCGTCGTCCACGCCGTACACGCTGACGGTCATGACCTGGGTGGCGGCCTGCTTCACGCCGATCGTCCTGCTCTACCAGGGCTGGACCTACTGGATCTTCCGGAAGCGCCTGACCGTGAGTGACATCCCGGCATGAAGCCCCTCGACCCGCGCCTGATCAGGTACGCCCGTGCCACCCGGGCGTACCTGGCGGCCACCGTCGTCCTCGGCGCCGCCCAGGCCGCGCTGCTGATCTGCCAGGCCGTCCTGCTGGCGAACGCGATCACGGCGGTATTCCTCTCCTCGGGAAGCGTCGATGTGCTGCCCCTGGTCGCCGTCGTGGCCGCCCGGGCGCTGGCCGCCTGGCTGCAGGAGGTGGCGTCGGCCCGCTCGGCCGCCTCGGTCAAGAGCGAGCTGCGCCGCCGGCTGCTCGCCCACATCGCCTCGTCGGGCCCGGGTTCTCGCCGGCCGGCCGGCGAGGTCGCAGCGCTCGCCGGTCACGGCCTGGACGCGCTCGACGCCTACTTCGCCCGCTATCTGCCGCAGCTCGTCCTGTCGGTGCTGGTCCCCGGCCTGCTGCTGGTCCGGCTCTTCCCCGCCGATGTGATCGCCACCGTCACGATCGCCGTGACACTGCCCCTGATCCCGCTCTTCATGGTCCTGGTCGGCATGCACACCGAGGCGCAGAACCGCCGTCAGTTCCGGCTGCTCGCCCGCCTCTCCCACCACTTCCTCGACGTGGTCGCCGGCCTGCCGACGCTGAAACTCTTCGGCCGCGCCCGTGCCCAGGCCGGCATCATCAAGCGGATCAGCGAGGACCAGCGCCGGCACACCATGCGCACGCTGCGGACCGCCTTCCTCTCCTCCCTGGTCCTGGAACTGCTGGCCACCCTGTCGGTGGCCCTCGTCGCCGTCGGCATCGGCCTGCGCCTGGTCTCCGGGAACCTCGACCTGGCGACCGCTCTGCTCGTGCTGATCCTGGCGCCGGAGGCGTACCGGCCGCTGCGCGAAGTGGGCGCCAACTACCACGCCAGCGCGGAGGGCCTGGCCGCGGCTGACGAGGTGTTCGCCGTGCTGGAGACGCCGCTTCCGGTCTCCGGCACGTCTGCTCCCTCCACCGGGGTCATCTCCTTCGAGGACGTCGAGGTCCGCTTTCCCGGCCGCCCTTCGCCGGCTCTGCGTCTGACCGCGACCATCGCGCCCGGCGAAGTCGTGGCGCTGACCGGCATGTCCGGCTGCGGCAAGTCGACAGCCCTGCACGTCCTGCTCGGCTTCGTGGCCCCGACGTCGGGCCGCGTGACCGTCGACGGCACTCCGGTGTCCGCTTTTGATCCGGCAGCGTGGCGCCGTGCGATCGCGTGGGTCCCGCAGCGCCCGCATCTTCTCGCGGCGTCCGTGTACGACAACATCGCCCTCGCCGGCCCGTCCTCGCCGGCTCGGGTCGAGGCCGCTGCCGAGCTTGCCGGCGCTGCTGGATTCATCCGGGACCTGCCGGACGGTTTCGCGACGGTGCTCGGGGATTCGGGGACGGGGCTGTCGGCCGGTCAGCGGCAGCGGATCGCGCTCGCCCGGGCGTTCCTGCGCGACGCGCCTCTCGTGCTGCTCGACGAGCCGACCGCGAACCTCGACGCCGGCACCGCCGCCTCGGTCATGGACGCCATCCGCCGGCTGGCCGTCGGACGAACCGTGATCATCGCGGCTCACCGTCCGGAATTGATCGCGCTCGCCGACCGCTCGATCGACCTGTCCCGCCCGCTCGTCCCGGTGGGCGCGTCATGAGCGGCGCTGTCACCCCGTACCAGCTGATCAGGCCGGCGGCGGGTCGCCTGGGTCTCGCCCTCCTCGCCGGAGTCGGCGCAGCCGGCGCCGCGATCGCCTTGACCGCCTGCTCGGCCTGGCTGATCTCCCGGGCCGCGCTGCATCCGCCGGTGCTGCACCTGATGGTCGCGATCGTGGCGGTGCGGGCGTGCGGGCTCAGCCGCGGCGTGTTCCGCTACCTCGAACGGCTCATCGGCCACGACGCCGCGTTCCGGATCCTCGGTGACGTGCGGGTGCGGCTCTACACCCGCCTCGAACGACTCGCCCCGGCCGGCCTCGCCGACTTCCGCCGCGCCGACCTCGCGCAACGCCTCGCCGCCGACGTCGACGCGGTGCTCGACCTGGTCACCCGGGTCGTTCTGCCGTACGCGGTCGCCGCCGTCGTCGGCCTCGCCTCCGTGCTGGTCGTCGGCGCTCTCGTGCCCGCCGCCGGCATCGCGCTCGCCGCCGGCCTGATCGTCGTCGGCGCCGGGGTGCCGCTGCTGCCGCGGACGGACGGGCGGCTCGCCCCGCTCCGCGGCGAACTCACCACCGGCGTCGTCGATCTGGTGCACGGGCTGGCGGACCTCACCGCGTACGAGGCTGTGCAGTCCCGCCTCGACCACCTCTCCTCGGTCGATGCGCGGCTGACCGCTGCCGCGCGGCGGTCGGCGTTCGTGGGTGGAGTGTCGTCGGCGGTCACCGTGCTGACCAGCGGCTTCTGCGTCGTTGTGGGCTTGGTCGCCGGTGCCGTGGCGGTGCGGTCCGGGTCTCTGCCCGGTGAACTGCTGGCGCTGGTGGTGCTGACGCCGCTGGCGGTGTTCGAGGTGGCCGCCCCGCTGCCGGCCGCGGCAACGACCTTCGCATCGGCGCGTGCCTCGTTGCGCCGGCTCGCCGAGGTGTGGGCCGCCCCGGATCCGCTGGTGTCCGATGGTGACCAGCCAGGAGTGGTTCTCTCGGGCGTTCCCTCGCTCCGGCTGGAAGGCGTCACCACCGGATGGGTCCCGGGGCGGACCGCTGTCCGGGACGTGTCACTGGTGCTGCCGGCCGGTGGGCGGGTCGCGCTGGTCGGGCCCAGCGGGTCGGGGAAGAGCACGGTGGCCGCGCTGCTGGTGCGGTTCCTCGACCCCCGGTCCGGGCGGGTGACGATGGACGGCGTCGATCTGCGGTCGATTCCGGCTGACCGAGTACGAGAGGTCGTCGGCTATCTCCCGGAGGACGCCTACCTCTTCGACACCACGATCGCCGGCAACCTGCGCATCGCCCGTCCGGACGCCACCGACGCCGCGCTGGTCGAGGCCTTGAGGGCGGCCCGCCTGCTCGACTGGGTCCGCACCCTGCCGGACGGCCTGTCCACCCTGGTGGGTGAACACGGAATGTCGCTCTCCGGCGGTCAGCGGCGACGCCTCGCCCTGGCCCGGATGCTCCTGACCGACGCACAAGTCCTGATCTTCGACGAGCCTGCCGAGCACCTGGACGATGAGACGGCCGGCGCGCTGACCAGGGATCTACTGGCGGCGGCAGGCGACAGATCGGTCCTCCTGATAACCCACCGCACCGACGACCTGACCGGCCTGACCGTGGCCACCCTCGACGCCGGCTGAGCCGGACCGGTTGACGCCGGCGCGGTCGTCGCCCGGCTCCGATATATCGATCGCGTCCCTCACCACGCCTCTCGTCGCGCCCTTCATCAGGCCTTCGCAACGCCCTTCGTCACGCCTTCACGGCTCTCCTCGTCGCGGCGCCGTCACGCCCCTCGTCGCGCCCTCGCGCCGCCCTTCGCCACGCCGCTCGCCACGCCCTCGCGCCACCCCTCATCATGCCCTCGCGCCACCCCTCGCCACGCCCCTCGCGCCACCCATCACGCCCTCGCCACGCCCCTCGCGCCACCACTCGCTACGCCCCTCATCGCGCCCTTGCGCCACCCCTCGCCACGCCCCCTCGCGCCACCACTCGCCACGCCCCTCATCGCGCCCTCGCGCCACCCCTCGCCACGCCCCTCGCGCTACCCCTCGCCACGCCCCTCATCGCGCCCTCGCCACGCCCCTCGCGCCACCCATCACGCCCTCGCCACGCCCCTCATCACGCCCTCGCGCCGCTCGCCACGCCCCTCGGCACGCTCCGCTTCGCTAGCGGATCTTGGTTGAACTTGGACACGGAGAGGTCGAGGATCACCCAAGATCCCAGTCGCGGCACAGCGAGCGGGGCGTGGCCTTGCATGGCGAGCCGGACGTTGCGTGGCGAGCCCGACGTTGCATGCCGAGCCCGACATTGCAGGCCGCACCCGACGGGCATGGCGTTGGGGAGCCGGCCGCGACGGAGCAAGCCGGCGCGAGGGCAGGCAGACCGGGACCCGCCGCAGAACGGGTCGGGGCAGGGCAGTCGAAATGGGCGTAAGAGGTCAGCCCACGCTAAGGACGTCCGGCAGCGAGTCGGGGACGGGGGCGGTCACCGCCGGCAACGACAGGGTGAACGTGCTGCCCCGGCCCACCACCGACTGCACGGCGATGGTGCCGCCGTGGTCACTGACGATGTCGCGGACGATCGCCAAGCCGAGGCCGGGCCCTTGGACGGCCTGGTCGACGGCATTGCCGGCACGGTGGAACGGGGTGAAGAGGCCGGGGACGTCCTCGGCCGGGATACCGATGCCGGTATCGGTGACGGTCACCGAGACGGTCCGGGCGTCGGCTGTCAGGGTGCATCGGACGCTGCCGCCGGCCCGGGTGAACTTGATCGCGTTCTCCATCAGTTTGCGCAGGGCCCGCTGCAACTGGATGCGATCGCCCATGACCCAGCACTCCTCCGCCTCGAACGTCACGGTGAGTTCTTTGGCACGGGCGGCGTTCTCCAGTTCGGTGTGCACGGTGGTCGCCAGTTCGCCGAGGTCGAGGGGCTCGGTGGAGACTTCGCTGCCGGCTTCGGGGCGGTCGAGGAGGACCAGGTCGGCGATGGTCTCGTGCAGGCGGTGGGCGTTGCGCATGATCGCGTTGAGGGAGCGTTTCTGGAGGGTCGACAGTTCGTCCATGTCCTCGCTGAGCATCTCGGTGTAGCCGAGGATGCTGGTCAGCGGCGTGCGCAGCTCGTGGGTGACGGTCGAGATGAACACGTCCTTGCGGTGGTCGAGCATCCGCAGCTCGGTGATCAGGCGGGCCTGGCGGTACTGGAGGGTGAGCTGGCGCAGCGCCCGTTCGATGGCGCCGCCGACGCCGGTGAGCAGGCGTCGTTCGCCGTCGGACCATGCGGTGACGCCGGGGCGGCTGACGCGCAGGTAACCGGCCTCGCAGTCGGCGTCGCCGCCGATGGTGACGCCGATCGCGCCGTCGTCGAACTGCTTGACCCGGCCGGGGCCGCCGGTGAGCAGGTCGGTGACCACGTCGTCGGGGAGTTCGGGGATGCCGGCGGGCCAGCGGACCCCGATGGCGCCGGTGCCGGGGATGGTCAGCACGCAGTGCACGGCGCCGGCGTCGATCGCGACGCCGACCATCTCGGCGATGCGGTGGACCGTGGCGGACGGTTCGCGGAGATCCTGGAGTTCGGCGGCGACGGCCTGGCGCAGGCCGGCCCGGGTGGCGCGGCCGTGTTCGGCGGCGAGCAGCTCTTCGGTCTGCGCGGCGAGGTCGTTGAGGGCTTCGGCGACGGTCCGCAGCTCCTCGGCGCCGGCCGGTTCGGCGCGGGCGGAGCGGTCGCCTCCGGCGAGGTGCCGGATGGTGCGGCCGAGCTTGCCGAGCGGTACGAGAAGGTGACGGCGAGCGGTCCGGACCACGGCGTACGCGACGGCCACGATCGACAGGAGCAGCACGACAGCAGCGCTGGTCACCGTACGAATGGCCTGGGATCCGGAATTCTTCTCGGCGCGCAACTCGGCGTCGATGCCCTGACCCACCGCCTCGTTGACGAGGCGCAACTCGTCGAAGAGCTGCTTGCCTCGATCGGGGAGCTCCGAACCCGCACCGGTGGCGATCGGGGCCGCGTATTCGTCCAGCCAGCCGCGCACGACGAGGCGCTCACGATCGAGCATCTTGCGCACGGCGGAGTCGCGGGTGCCGGCGGCCACCTCGTCGAGGGCGGCGAGCGCGGCGGTGCGGCCGGTCTCGTACGGGGCGAGAAATGATCGATCACCGGTGAGCTGGAAGCCGCGGATGCCGGTCTCGGCGTCGGTCATCTGCTGCAGGACCCGTTCATTGGCGAGCGAGGCCCCGGCGATCCGGTCGGCACGGCGATCGTGGTCGGCACGGATCCGCCCGCCGACCGCGAACTCGACCACGAGGAACGCCAGGAAGAGCAGGACCAGGGCAGCGAAGCCCAGATTGAGACGTCGCTGCACGCTCATGGGCGGCGCTCCTCGGGAGCGTTCATGTAACCCCGATCGGCAGGAGGAGGGCGGGACCTAAGTGAGGGCACCGAAACAAATGCCACTCAGCAAGTATCCAGCTTCGTTATCAAGTCGTGATAATCGGCCTATTGCGTACCCGGGGTAACGGGTAACTTGGCCGCCCGAAAGGTTTTGTCGGAAATATCGGACACGCCGCTAACCGAGAATCACCCTGCGTCATGTTGATCAAAGTGATCTGGGTTACTGACTGGTAGCCGCCGCCCTTGTCCCGGCCGCCCGACAGCGGCAACATTTCCGGCACATTACGGCCCTCGGCATCGACGGACGCGAGTGCCGGAAGCCATCCCAAGGAGGTTCCGTGAAGGATTACGGGCGCACCAACTGGCGCCGGTTCGCCGTGGCGGTGGGCGTGCCGACGGTCGTCGCCGGTGGCCTGGTCCTCGCGCTGGCCAACGGCGCGCTCGCCGCGAACTTCACCATCGCCGGTGAGCAGTTCAAACTGTCCGCCAGCAAGCTGGTGGGCAACGGCTTCACGCAGTACAGCGGCGAACTGGAGACGAAGGACGGCACCATCCCGGCGGCGATGTCGGGCATCGAGGACGCCACCCTGACCGATCTCTGCCAGTCGGTGGCGGTCGGCCCGGTCACGTTGCGGATCGAAGCGGGCGACGACGAGAAACACCCGGTGAAAGCCACGAACCTGCTGATCGGCATGTCCTCGCTCGGCGGTGACGCCACTTTCGAGGACATCCAGATCGGCTTGGACGCCGGCACCCTCGACCGGGCGCAGGACGAGGCGAAGGGCGATCCCGGCGCGTTCGGGCAGCAGGCCCGGGTCGTCACCATCCACAACCTGCGGCAGCAGGCGTACTACACCTCGGCCTCGACCTTCACATTGAACGGCATGAACCTCACGTTCCACGTCGGCGGCAAGCACGAGTGCTACTACGAGTGAGTTGTTTCCCCGGCCCGCGGAGCGCTCTGCTCCGCGGGCCTTCGTCGGTGAGGGTGGAGATCGCGTGACGGCGTTTCGGGAATGGCGACGCGACCGGCCGTTCTGGGGCGGGTTGCTCCTGGTGCTGTCGGGACTGGAGATGTTCCTCAGCGCCAACATGTCGCTGGACAACATCGAGATCCACATCGGTCCGCAGGGCTTCCTGTCGTACCTCATCCCGACGATCATGCTGATCAGCGGCGCGCTCGTCTGGTTCAGTCCCGCGCAGCGCCTGTTCTACGGCGTGATCGGCACGCTCACGGCGCTCTACTCGTTCATCGGGCTGAACCTGGGCGGCTGGATCCTCGGCATGATCCTCGGCATCGTGGGCGGCGCGCTCGTGATCGCCTGGACCGCTCCCCCGCAGTCGCCCGCACCCACGCCCGACAGTGGCGAGCCGACCGCTGAGTTCCCGCCCGTGGTGAGCGATCCGGCCATCGTTCCGGGCCTTGATGATCAAGATCCTTCCCGGTACGCCGGGGAGCCGCGCGATCCTGCTCACCCCGGCTTCGCCGAACCCGACCCGGACGGACAGGCAGGCGACCCGGGCCCGAGGCATCGGTCGATGCGGCGCAAGGCGCTGATCCTGATCGCTCCGCTGCTGCTGGGCGCCGCCGTGATCGGTGGCGGGAACATGCCCGCCGACGCGGCGCCGGAGTGCCCGAAGGGTATGCCGTCCCGGACCGCCACCCCGTCGGCGGACGCCGCAGCGAAGAAGAAAGCCGCCGCCGCCAAGCGGGAGAAGAAAGCCCAGGCCTCCGCCTCCACTTCCGCCTCCGCCTCCGCCTCGAAAGCTCAGCCGAAGGCGAGTCCCAGTCCCAGCCCCAGCGCCGGCGCCGGCGACGCGGAAGAGAGCGACACCCCGATCCTCGACGGGATCAACGACATCATCGAGGGCATCAACGACGGCCTGAACGACATCTTCAACCCCGGCCCGTCGCCGACGCCCACCTCAGCAGCGCCCACCTCAACAGGGCCAACGTCACCAGGGCCGACCTCCGCGGCGCCTGCTCCCGCGCCGTCCACAACCTCCGCCGGCCCGTCCACTGCGCCCTCCGCCGTCCCCTCGGGCCGGCCGTCCGCCGCACCGGCGGCCAGTGCGAAGCCCGAGGAGATCCCCTGCCTGGGCCCGCGCCAGGTGGGTCTGCTCGCCGACGCGGACGGCATCCCGCGCGCCGGCGTGAAACCCGGCATCCTCAAGACCGCTTCGCTGACCATGTACAACTCGACGTACGAGGGTGTGGTCGACGTCCCTACCGCGAACGGGCCCATCAAGAGCCTGTTCTTCAGCATGGACAAGGCGGTGAACAAGCCGTTCAGCCTCGCGATCGCCGAGCCGAACGGCAAGACCACACTGATCAAGAGCGGTCAGCTGACGACGGACGGCAACGTCGAGTTCTACTCCCCCAAGTTCCAGGGCAAGCTCTTCGGCCTGATCCCGGTGACCTTCACTCCGGAACAGCCGCCGCCGCTGACCCTGCCGGTCCTCTGGTTCACCGACGTGACCATCGACCTGGCCTACGTCCAGTGCGACGTCCTCACCGCGAAGCCGATCAGCATCACCGAGGTCTAGTGCTCCTGCCACGGGTCGATGCGATGATTCGGAACCACCGCCGAAGCCTCCCGATCGTTGATAGGAACGATTCGGGGCGTCATCCGGGCGGCCCCCGCTCGCCGGATGCCGACTGGAGTGATCCTCGTTGAGTCAACGCGCCATCTATGACCGGCGTTATGCCGGAACGGGCTATGACCAGCGTTCTGCCGTCCCGGTCCTGACGGCGGAGAGAAATGTGCTGCGCCGGGCGGCGGACCGGGTCCTCACGTGGCTTCCGGAAAGCGAACCGATCACTCTTCTGGATTTCGCCTGCGGCACCGGCCGGGTGACGAACGAATTCGCCGGGACATTCCATTCTCATCGGGGCGGGCTGCGTCTGGTGGCCTATGACGTCTCGGCCGTGGGACTGGAGAAGGCGGCGCATTCGCTCATCAAGGACTTCGGATTCGACGTCGCCGAGACGCTGCGATTCGACCACGCCGCGGGCAGCGGCTATCCGGCCGGATCGATGCGCCGTATCAGTGACGGAATCACCGTCGAGGTGCTCTTCGTGCACGGCAGCGAGGCCGATGACGCGGAAACCGCCGGCAAGATCCTGCGGGAGGCGAACCTGGGCCGGGCATTCGCCGTGACGACGTCCTGGTATAGCGGTTTGGCGCACATTCCGACGGCCGACCGGCGCGGTTCCTTCTTCACCATGCTGAACGACGTGACCGATCCCCGCGGGGAGCTGTTGGTCGCCTCCTCGGTCTCCGGTGATCTCGTCGACCTCCAGGCGGAGTGGGAGGACCGCCGGCGGCGCGGTGACATCGGCGGATGGCCGATCGAGATGCAGGGCGACGTGGTCTACCAGACCGAACTGATGCAGGAGAACTTCTGTCACGTATTCGGGGCCGACCTGGCCGCCCTCCTCGAGGCGAACCGGGAACCGTCGCAGAGCGCCTGGCTCGAAGCCGTCCGGATGCCCGATCCGGAGTTCAGTTCCGAGCGGGAGGAACGGGACAACTTCCGGCGAGTGGTCGCCTTCAACGAGACTGTCCGCCATCGGTCCTGGCGCCCCGAGGACTATCGGGAGGTCCATACGGCGGTGGCGATCCGGAGTGGCCTTCCCCGGACGGCTCACGACTGAGCGCGGGCGAGCCGGGGTCGGTTCTGATTCCGGGCAGCGGCCGGAGGACCAGGATCGACGTGGCGAGCAGTTGACCCTGCTGCACTTCGACACGGAAAAGGCATTCGAAGTTGCGCAGTCCGGCGCAGCGCCGCAGGAATTCCTCGTCGCGGGGAAGCTGCGCGGCGCGCCAGGAGCCGAACCCGTAGATCCCCGCCATCATGATGAGGGTGCGGCCCGGAGCGAACGGGTTCTCCGCCCTCACCAGGACGCCGTAGTCGGTCCGGAATCGCCGCGCCACCTGCGTGCCGTCGCTGCCGGCCGTGATGAACCAGCTACCGTCGTAATCGAGGCGCGGGTCCGCCCCGTTGAGCTCGTTCACATCCCATTCCGGCCGATAGATCTCACCGGTCGGCAGGTCGGTGATCGTCATGGTTTCCGCATTCATCCGGAACCCGCTGCCGAGCCGCTCGAACATTCCCACCGCCAGACTGTTCGTCTCGTCCAGGCCGAGCAGGATGATGTTCTCGTGAAGCTGCTCCTCCGAAATCCTCGAGGCGTAGGCGACCTCGAAATCCGCGCCGTTCCGGTCAAGGGTGCTCGTCAGGCATTGCAGCGCGCGGACGTCACCGCCGCCGACCCATCCGGACGGTTCGAGATGGTTCAATCGCGTGAACGATCCGATGAAGAGGTTCGTTCTCCCGCGCAGGAGCCGGCGACCCCAGAATGCACGATCGTGACGGGCCTTGAAGTGACCGAGCAGCTCCCGGCTGATCGCACCTGCCACGAAGACGACGACCGCCGCGGCGATGTTGATCAGAAGATCACGCATTTCGCTCCTTACGAGCGCTCCGCCCTCCAGCAGCACGAAATGATCGCGAACAATCATGATTGACAATGTCAAGTTATCAGAGTGCGGCAATGCCGACCGTGCGCCGACTCCGCGAGGGCGGATCTAAGCGGGCGTCGCCGAATGGTGGTGGATCGTGCCCTTGCCCGCTGCCTTCGCGGCGTACATGGCGGTGTCCGCCTGGCGCAGCAGGGCGCTGACGCCGACCCGCTCGCCGCGGCGGGTGGAGGCCACGCCGATGCTGCCGCCCACCTTGACCTGGTGGCCCTGGACGATCATCGGCTGGGCGAGGCGGCGCAGCAGGCGGTCGGCGAGCTGGCCGGCGCGGGGGCCGGGGTCGATGAGCAGGATCGCGAACTCGTCGCCGCCGCAGCGGCAGATCAGGTCGGTGCCGCGCAGTTCCGCCGTGAGCCGATGCGCGATGGTGACCAGCACGTCGTCGCCGGCGGCGTGCCCGAGGGTGTCGTTCACCGGTTTGAAGCCGTCCAGGTCGATGACGATCGCGCAGGCCTCCAGGTAACCGGCGGTGAGCTTCGCGGACGCCCGGGCGTCGAAGGCGGACCGGTTGAGCAGCCCGGTCAGCGGATCGTGGTGGGCCTGGTAGGCGAGGGCCTGCCGCTGATGGTCGAGGGTGACGGTGAGCCGGCCGACGGTGACGAGGGTGAGGAACTGCCGGAGCAGGACCAGGGAGAAGCTGCTGAGCAGCAGCCAGACGAGCACCTCGCCGAGCTCGCCGTCGGTGAGCTGCCGTCCGGCGGCGACGCCGACCGCGGTGGCGACCGGGACGTACGGCAGCAGCGCCCAGGGACTGAACACGAGCCGTTCCACACCGTCGGTCCCCGGCCGGGAGACGGCGAGTTTGCTGCCGGCGGCCATCACCCAGGCGCCCAGGACGTACCCCGCTCCGACGCCGTTGTCCCACCATGGCTCACCGGCGACGCTGTTGCGGACCGAGACCAGCAGGGTGAACGCCTGCACCAGGGCGGCGAAGGCGAGGAGCTGCTGGGCGCTCGCCTGACGGCCGGGCACCGCATTGGCGAGGGTGACCACGGCGACGGCCGCGCCGCAACCGAGCACCACCACGATGGTCACGGCGTACGCGTTGAAGGCGGTCTGCTCGGCCGGGACCTGCCGCGGATCCATCGGCATGAACTCGCGGACCAGCGCGAAGAACGCTCCGGAGACCGCGGCCACGTCGATCACCTGCCGGGCCGCGGCGATACCGCGCATCTTCGGGCCGGCGAGGACCATGGCCACCGGTACGAGGACCGCAGCGATGGTCGACAGCACCACGGCCGGGGCCGCCGCCCACCCGGCGCCGAGGACGCCGATCAGGAAGAGGGCGTTCGACGCGGACCAGGCCGCACAGGCGGCCGCCCCGAATCCGAACGCCAGCTGGATGCGCGGCGGGTTGATCGTGTCCCGGGCCCGATCGCGGTAGTTGACCGCGGCGTAGCCGGCCAGGACCGTGATGATGACATCGGAGAGGGCGAGCCCCGCCGTTTCCGGCAGAACGAGGTGGAGAGCCTGCACGATGGTCGCGAGTGCGAGACCCGCCAGCAATGCGATGCGCAGTGGCATGCCGACCCCGGAGTGGTGAAGATCCGCCAGAGCGCTGAGTATTACATGGAAACCTGTCTGTGATCAGCCCGCGAAACGCCGATTCCGAGAGGGAAACACGATGTGCCGCAGCATTCACCAGCTTCACAATTTCGAGCCGCCCGCGACCGAGGACGAGATCCACGCCGCAGCGCTGCAATATGTCCGGAAGATCGCCGGTTCGACCCGCCCCTCCCAGGCCAATCAGGAGGTCTTCGACAAGGCGGTGGCAGCGGTCATGGCCGCCACCGCCGAACTGCTCGCCGGGCTGGTCACCACCGCCCCGCCCAAGGACCGCGAGGTCGAGGCGGCGAAGGCGCGGGCCCGGGCGGAGAAGCGGTACGCCTCCTGATTATCGGGGCATGGCGCGGAACCACTCGTCCCGGTCGGCCGGATCGGGACCGCGCCTGATCATCACCGGTGGGTCCTCGCCGGTGATCGGCGCGTAGTGGTCGAATTCGGCGGTCAGCACCGCTTCCCCACCGGTGAGATCCGGCAGCGCGGCCACCACGTCCGGCACCCGCGACGACGGCAGCGTGCCGGCCACGTTCAGATAGCCGCCGGCGGTGTCGGCGTCGTGGATCACCGCGCCGGTACGCCCGAGCAACGCCGTCACCGCGTCCGCCAGATGCTGCGGCACGTTCACGTCGAACCGCTCGAACGGCTGGCACACCCTCGTGCCGGCCTCCCGCAGCGCCGCGGTCACCACCACCTGGGCGAGGTGGCGGAAGTCAGCGGCCACACTGGAGACCGACTTGTCGAACTTCTGGTGCGGCCTGCTCTGCCGCGGCTGGTACTGCGACGACGTCATCGTGATCGCGCAATCGGTGACCGGCCAGCCGTTGCGCCCCTGCCGCAGCGCCGCCCGCGCCCCTTCCTCGGTCGCCGCGATGAACGCCGGTGGCAGCCGGCCCGGTTCGATGCCGGGATGGAACGTGACGCCTTCGCCCGGCTGGATCGTCAAGCCGATCCCCGCGAGGTACGGGTTACCGCGCTCGCGAATCCGGTCCTCCGCCGCGCCGGAGGCGACCACCCGCTCGATGCAGGCGGTCAGTGTCCCGGAGAAGCGGACCAGCACGCCGTACCGCTCCTCGAGCAGCGCCGCGATCACCTCCTTCTGCACCTCGCCGTGCAGCCGGATGACGGCCTGACCCTGCTGTTCGTCGAGGCGCAGGTCGACCAGGGGATCCTCGTCGGCGAGCTCGGTCAGCCCGGCGAACAGCCGGAGCCGCTGCGCCGGGTCGACCGGTTCGACGAGGGCCTGCCGGGTCGGCGGCGGGAACCGGTAGAGGTGCCGCCGCGGCGGATCCCCGACGTACTGGCCGATCCGGGCCGGCAGTCCCCGGACAGCGACGATCTGCCCGGCCACCGCCGACTGTCGCACGAGGACGCCGCCGGGTTCACTGACGGCGATCTCGGTGACGGTCTGCGGCCGTGCGCCGCCGAGCCGCACCCGGTCGCGGACGCTGAGCCGGCCGGACCAGAGCCGCAGCCAGGCCCGGCGCCCGTGCCCGTCCCGGTCGACGGCGAAGACGGTACCCACCGCCGGACCGTCGTCAGGGTCCGCCGTGCGGTCCGGCTGCCGGCCGCGCCTCGGCGAGGAGGCGTGGGGTAGCAGGTCGGACAGGATGTGCCGCAGTTGCGCGACTCCGGCACCCGTGATGGCGGAACCGAAGGTGATCGGGGTCAGGTCGTTGCGGCGTACCGCACGGCGGATGGCCCGGCGCACGTCACGAGCACGGATCGGCTCGTCAGCCAGCCACCGTGCGGCCACGGTGTCGTCGGCCTCGGCGACGGCTTCGATCACCGATGCGGTGCCGAGACCGAGGCCACGGACACGCGCGCCGGAACAGCCCTGGCCGGTGACCGTGCTCAGCACCACGGGAGCGGCGCCCAGCCGGCGGTGGATCTGCGCCACCACGCGGCCGACATCGGCGCCGCGGCGGTCGACCTTGTTCACGAAGAAGACGGTCGGGACGCCGATGCGGCGCAGGGCACGCCAGATCGCCACGGTCTGTGGCTGCACGCCCTCCACACCGGACACGACGAGGACCGCGGCGTCGAGGACCGCGAGGGAACGCTCGACCTCCGCGATGAAGTCGGGGTGGCCCGGTGTGTCGAGCAGGTTCACGGTCAGGTCGCCGAGGCTGATCGACGTGACGGCCGCGCGGATGGTGATGCCGCGGCGGCGTTCGAGGTCCATCGAGTCGGTGCGGGTCGTGCCGTCGTCGACGCTTCCGGGCTCGGTGACGGCGCCTGCTTCGAAGAGCAGGCGCTCGGTCAGGCTGGTCTTGCCGGCGTCAACATGGGCGACGATCCCGAGGTTCAGCGATGTCAAAGCAGGTCTCCACGGTCAGACGAATCGGGGTCCGGAGCGTGGGAGCTGCTCGCATCGTCGTCTCCTGTGATCGTCGGGATCTGCCGGAACCCATGGTTGCGCCGGGACGACCGCGACGCCACCGATTTACGGTGAATCCGACCCGGAGGAGTCCTAGCCTGAGGGGCATGCCTTACGTAGCCGCCCGTGACGGCCGCAAGAATCGCAGCGCCGCGAGCCGGGCCCCCGCCGTCCCCGACCGGATCGAGAACCTGCACGGCAACAGCCTCGGCGTTCTCGAGGTCCCGCATCACATGGCCGCCGGGCATCCCAGCCGGCGACGTTATGAGCTGGACGATCCCGCGCAGCTGCGGCACGCCTACGAGCAGGTGCTCAGCGAGGCCGCCGACTGCCAGGAGATCGAAGACCTGATCAATCCGGCGACGCTGCGCCGGGTGTGGCGGGACCTGCATCTGCCGTCGAAGGTCCGCGAGGCGTGGGAGACCCGGCATCCGGGCCTGCGCCGCGTGGTGAACCGGACGAAACCCGGCAATCGGGGTACGGGCGCGGAGGACGTCATCATCGCCCGCACGCGACCGGCGCCGCCCGGTTCACCCGGTTTCAGCCGTCGCAGCCGCGCTCAGGCCGGTCGGCCGACCACCAGGGTGCTCATCGCTCGCTGACCGGCGGCATCACGCCCGGCGCGGCGACGGCGGACGCGGCGTCGGCAGGAGCGGCGTCGGCAGGAGCAGCGTCGGCAGGAGCGGTCGCTCGGCGCGGGCGCAGGTTTCCGCGGCGGTGGGCCAGTCGCAGGAGGTGGAGCGTCGCAGCGAGGCTGATCAGCACCGCGAAGATGCTGGCTTCCGGGCCGAACGTGCCACCGGTCAGCACCGCCGGACCGTCGAGCACGCCGCGCAGCAGGCCGGGCGTGGAGCTGTCGGCGCCGGAGACGGTCACGCCGAACAGGCCGCCTTCGGCGAAGTTCCAACCCAGGTGCAGGCCGATCGGGAGCCAGAGGGCGCGGGTGGCCACGTACGCGGCGGCCGTCATCGCCCCGGCCACCATGATCGCCAGTTCGCCGCCGATCGCGGACGGGTCGTTGACCAGGTGCAGGATGCCGAAGAGGGCGGCCGAGACGGCCATCGCGATCCAGGTGCCGGTGCGTTCCTCGACGAGCCGGAACAGGATGCCGCGGAACAGCACCTCCTCGGCGGTGGCGACGGCCGTCATCAGGCCGAGGATCGAGAGCATGCCAGCGGCCGAGCCCCACCCGTCGATGCTGAATCCACCGGTGAGCGCGATGAGCAGCACGGTCGCGGTGAACAGCCCGATGCCGGCGAGGGTGCCGCGGGCGAGAACGCGGAATCGCCTCCGGACCGGCAGGTCGTCGACTCGGCGGTTGGCGATCCACACGGTGCATCGGGCGTACAGGGAAAGGGTGAAGATCGCGGCAGCGGCACCCAGCGTGAGCGAAAGGATCGCGTTGCCGGAGGCGGCGCCGACGAGCAGGACCACCAGCACATCGACGACGATGAAGATCGGCAAGAGCAGGAAGGGCTTCATGGGTACGACGCTAAGCAGCCTGGCATTCAAGATCATCACCCCGCGGTGGACGATCGCGATCGCTCGGGCGAGGGATGGTCAGGTGACCAGTCCGGTCCGGTAGGCGAGGATCACCGCCTGAACCCGGTCACGCAGAGCGAGTTTGGTGAGGATGCGGGACACATAGGTCTTGACCGTCTCCTGGCTGATCACCAGCCGTTCTGCGATCTCCGCGTTGGACAGGCCCTCGGCGATCAACTGGAACACCTCGATCTCGCGCGGCGTCAGCTCCGCGAGGCGACCGTCACGCGCCGCTGGCCGAACCCGATCACCGAAGCGCCCGACCAGCCCTCGCGTGACGGCCGGGGCGAGAAGCGCCTCGCCGCGCGCGACGGTACGGATGCCGTCGATGAGCTCGGCCGGTTGCGCATCCTTGAGCAGGAAGCCGCTGGCACCGGCCCGCAACGCCTCGTAGACGTATCCGTCCAGATTGAACGTGGTCACGACGAGGACTTTCGTCGGCTCGGTGACGTCCGGGCCGGCGAGCAGGCGGGTGGCTTCGATGCCGTCGAGCAGCGGCATGCGGATGTCCATGACGACGACGTCGGGGCGCAACCGCCGCGCTTCCCGGACCGCCGCCTCGCCGTCGGATGCTTCGCCGACGACGTCGAGATCGGGTTGAAGTCCGAAAACGGTCATGAAGCCGGCGCGCACGAGCGCTTGATCGTCACAGACCAGGACGCGGATCATGCGGCGCTCCCGTGCGGGATCGTGGCCCGGATGGTGAAGTCGCCGTTCTCGTCGGCGCGCGCGTCGAACGTGCCGCCGAAGACCGTGACCCGCTCTCTCAACCCGGTCAATCCGCGCCCTTCCCGATGGCGTTGCCGGGACGATCCCAGGGTGACGAGTTCGATCTCTGTCGACTCGCCGCCGTGCCGCACCCGGACGCGCGTCGGGCGGCCACGCGCGTGCTTGAGCGCGTTGGTCAGGCCTTCCTGCACCACCCGATGCACGGCGAGCCCGAGTCCGCCGTCCGGTCCCGGGCCGCCGATCTCCTCGAAGTCGACCGGCTGACCCGCGCGGCGCAGGCGATCCACCAGGTCGGCGAGGCGGCTTTCACCGCCGGTGGCTTCGCCGCTTTCCAGTGCTGCGCCGCTCTCCAGTACGCCGAGGAGCCGCCTCAACTCGACGAGCGCCTCGCGACCGGAGGTGCTGACCGCCGCCATCGATTCCGCCGCCCGCTGCGGCTGCGGTGCGATCAGCAGACCGGCGGTGTCGGACTGCACCACCATGGCGGTGACGTGATGGGTGACGACGTCGTGCAGTTCCCGGGCGATCCGGGCCCGCTCGTCCCTGATGCCGTCCGCCCGTCTGCGCACCTCATCGGCCTGCCGCCGGCGCACCCACGATCCGGCGCCCCAGCAGGCCGCGAGCACCGCCGCGAACGTGACGAAGTCGATCAGCCGCTCCCCGGAGCCGAGCAGCCGCAGCCCCGCCGCCAGCCCGGCGTACGCGACCGCAGCGGCGATCGCGGTCTCCCGGCGCCGCCGCCGCAGATGGGCGCCGGCGCTGTAGAGGGCGACCAGCAACGCCAGCCCGGCCACCGTCGGCGGATATCCGAGCAGCTGATAGGCGATGAACGCACCACCGGCGATCGCCAGGCAGAGCGCGGGCCGGATCCGGCGCAGGACCAGAGCACCGGCTTGGACGAGCAGCAACATCAGTCCTGGTACGCCGGCGTCCCGCGCCGGCAGCTCACCGACCGCCAGCCCCAGCTCCGCGACCCCCGGCACGAACGCGGCCACACCGAGAAGACCCGCAAGGACCCCATCCCGACCCGTCGGACCCCAGCGGCGCACGCGCGCAGCCTACCCGTCGACGCGACAGGGCGTCCGGCCTGCTGCCTCAGTGTGATTCCTGGTAGGTACGCAGGGTTCGCGGGCCGAACGCGTCCGGGAGGACCTCGTCGATGGTCTTGATGCCGCTGAGGGTCTCGAGGAGCATGCCCGGCGCCGAGTGTTCGAACAGCAGCTGCCGGCAACGGCCGCACGGCATCAGCGTGTTGCCGTCGCCGTCCACGCAGGCGAACGCGACGAGCGAGCCGCCACCGGTCATGATCAGGTCGGAGACCAGGGAGCACTCGGCGCAGAGCCCGATACCGTACGAGGCGTTCTCGATGTTCGCGCCGGTGACGATGCGCCCGTCGTCGACGAGGGCGGCCACCCCCACGGGGAACTTGGAGTAGGGCGCGTAGGCCTTCGTCATCGCCTCGCGGGCGTGGGATCGCAGAGTCTCCCACTGCTCGTCGGAAATGGCAGTCATGTGTGTGTCAGCTCCGTGATCGTCGCGGTGCCGCCCGGCTCCGAGCGACGGTGAATCCTAGATCGTCGGAGTCGCCGTCACCACGACGTTGTCCCGGTAGTGCCTGGTCCGCGCGTCGAACGGCCCGCCGCAGGTGATCAGGGTGAGGCGGGTGGCGCCGTCGCGGGCGAAGTATTCCGGCAGCGGGATGGCCGTCTTGCGGTACCGCTCGCGGGCGACCACCCGGAACTCCCGTTCCTGTCCGCCTGCGCCGACGAGGGTGATCGTGTCGCCGTTCTCGAGCGCGCCGAGGCGGAAGAACGCGCCCTTCCCGTCGGCGGCGCTGTCGACGTGGCCCGCGATGACGATGGAGCCGGCGTCGGCGGCGAAGCCGGGGCCGTAGCGGTACCAGCCGACCCGGTCGACGCTCGGCGGGACGGCGAAGTCGCCGGTCGACGGCTCGATCCCGACTGCTTCGACGGCCGCGTCGAGATCCAGGGCGGGGATTCGCAGCCGGGTGGGTGCTCGGGTGTCGATGGTAGGCAGGGCGCCGTCGGCGATCGGCACCGCCGGCGCCTGCGCCGGCGCGGATTGCAGGGCTGTCACCGCCGGGGCGCCGAAGTCGTCCGCCGGCTGTGACCTGATGACGGCGACACCGGCCGTGGTGGCCAGCGTAAGGCCGGCCACCAGCGGGAGCAGGGCACGCCCCGGCGAGCGCCGGGGCGTGCTGCTTACGCTCATCGACGGCCGGCGACGCGGGTGGTAGCCAGCCGGAACAGCCCGACCATCGCGAGCAGGATGCCGAGAGCGCCGGCGCCGTACAGCGGCAGCGACCCGTTGCCGTCCGCCCGGCCGCCGTCGCCGCTGGGCACGCCGCCCGGCGCCGAGTGCAGGCCCTCGATGGTCTGCGAGACGATGTCGAGGGTCTCGTCCTCGGCGGAGCCGACCGCGTACACGATGGTGGCGGTGCCTTCGGCGAGGTCCAGGTCGGCCGGGCCGAGGACCCGGGTGTCGGTGCCGGCCAGCACCACGTCGGCGGAGACCGTGCCGGCGTCGACGTCGGCCTTGCCCTCCTCGCCGTTCGTCACGTCCTCGAAGACCGGCGTGCCACCGGCCCGCACGTCGACGGCCGGGGCCGCCGCGGTGTGCCGCACGATCAGCCGGGCCTTGCCGGCGGCGAGTTTCGCGGTGTCGTTGGCGAACGGCGTCAGGACCGGCTTGCCACCCTCGTCGAGGTGGGCGACCAGGCTGACGTTGGCGTCGCCGGGAACCTCGGCGTTGTCGACGGTCAGCAGCGCGTCGCCGATGGCGTCGCCGGGCTTGGTCAGCGCGATGTCGTACTCGCCGGCCGGCAGGCTCAGCGGACCGGCGACCTTGCCGGGCTGGAAGTCCGGAATGGTCTTCTCGCCGTTGACGTAGACGTCGACGGGCTGACCGGGAATGCCGTGCACCACCGTCACCTGCGAGTTCGCCTTGGCGTAGGCGGGCGAGGCGGACAGTCCGGCCACACCGCCGAGGGCTAGCAGCGACACGGCGGCGGCGCGGCCGAGAGGGAGAGTGCGCATCGGATCTCCTGAGGTGATCGTCGTTGATGACGTACGCCCTCTTCTTCGTTGCGGGAGCGCCGGATGGATGCGGCGAAATTCGTTGCATCCATCCGGCCGGGTGCGAGCGAAGTACTCGGTGGTGGCCGCAGGAGCCACCACCCGTACCGACCGGAAAGAGGCTCGAAGATGAGGTTCACGAAGGCCGCCGCCGTAGCCACCGCCGCGATCGCCGTCACGGCCCTCAGCGCCGCTCCGGCGCAGGCCACCGGCAAGAAGCCGCTCAAGACCAAGTCCCTGGCCGCGGTGCTGACCGCGGACAAGAGCGGCTTCGACCGCAACGGTCACGACTACGACATCCTGACCGCGGCGGTGACGGCGGTGCTGAAGGCGAAGCCGGGCAGCAAGGTGGGTGTGCTGGCCGACGGCAAGACGCCGGTCACCGCCTTCCTCCCCAACGACCGGGCCTTCCAGCTGCTGGTCAAGGACATCACCAAGTCCCGGAAGCTGCCGGGCGAGAAGAAGGCGTTCACCGCGGTGGCCGGCCTCGGCATCAACACCGTCGAGTCGGTGCTGCTCTACCACGTGGTGCCGGGCGCGACGATCACCAAGAAGGCGGCGCTCAAGTCCGACAACGCCAAGCTGGCGACCGCCGCAGGTTCCAAGATCAAGGTTGATGTGTACGGCCCCCGCTGGCACAAGCGCATCGCCCTGATCGACGCGGACCGTTCCGACCGCAACCCGCGGATCAACCGTTTCGACATCAACAAGGGCAACCGCCAGATCGCCCACGGCATCGACCGCGTCCTGCGCCCGATCGACCTCCCCTGATCCCTGCTCCTGCACGGCCCGGGCGTGAGCCGCAGCTCATGCCCGGGCCGCAACCCTGCCGCCCCGGCGAAACTGATCGACGACACCCTCCGCGGAGTAGACCGGTCCTCCTTCCCAGCCCCTTCCTTGCCGCCGGGCGCCGTCAGCACGTCCTCGGTCCAGTGTTCCCCGCGTTGCCTTGATACCCCCAGGGGGTATATGTTCGGCATCGGAGGTGGTCGGCATGACGACCCACACAGCGCACGGCGCCGCGCACGGCCGGACCCACGAGCACGGTGATCACGACGGTCACGGCGGGCATGACAAGCACGCGGGGCACGACCCCGAGGTGTTCCGGCGGAAGTTCTGGCTCAGTCTTGCGCTGACGATCCCGATCGTCGTGACCAGCGAGATGGTCATGGAGTGGTTCGGGTACGACGTCGGCTTCGCCGGCATGGCGTGGCTCGGGCCGGTCCTCGGCACCGCGGTGTTCTTCCATGGTGGATGGCCGTTCCTGGCCGGCGCGGTCAGTGAGATCCGGGACCGCGCGCCCGGCATGATGCTGCTCGTCGCGATGGCGATCACGGTGGCGTACACGGCCTCGCTGGCGACCAGCCTCGGCCTGTTCGACCTGGACTTCTGGTGGGAGCTGGCCGCGCTGGTGACCATCATGCTGCTCGGCCACTGGCAGGAGATGAAGGCGATCGGCCAGGCCCAGGGCGCGCTCGCGGCGCTGGCGGCACTCCTGCCCGACGACGCCGAGCGGGTGACCGGCGACGGCGGCGTCGAGCGGGTGGCGGTCGCCGACCTCGCGGTCGGGGACACCGTTCTGGTGCGCTCCGGAGCGAGGGTTCCGGCTGACGGCAAAATCATCGACGGTACGGCGGAACTCGACGAATCGATGGTCACCGGCGAGTCGAGGCCGGTGCCGCGGGGCACGGGCGACCGGGTGGTGGCCGGCACGGTGGCGACCGACTCGGCGATCCGGGTCCGGGTCGAGGCGGTCGGGGAGGACACCGCCCTGGCCGGCATCGGCAGGCTGGTCGCGCAGGCCCAGGCCGCCGGTGGACGGGCGCAGGTCCTCGCCGACCGGTTCGCAGCGATGCTGTTCTACGTCGCCACGGCGGCGGCCGCGGTGACGTTCGCCGCCTGGTGGCTGCTCGGCGACCTGGATGAGGCAGTGGTCCGTACCGTGACGGTGCTGGTGATCGCCTGCCCGCACGCACTGGGCCTGGCCATCCCACTGGTGATCGCGCTCTCGACGGCTCTCGCCGCGAAGGCCGGCGTTCTGGTGAAGGATCGGCTGGCGCTGGAGCGGATGCGTACGGTCGACGCGGTGTTGTTCGACAAGACCGGCACCCTGACCAAGGGCGCGCACACCGTGACCGGCACCGCCGCCGCGGACGGGTTCGGCGAGACCGGGGTGTTGCGGATCGCCGGCGCCGTGGAGGCCGACAGCGAACACCCTCTCGCGCGGGCACTGACCGGCGCCGCTCACGACAAGGGGCTGCACGCGCGGGCCACCGGATTCCGGTCGCTGACCGGCCGTGGCGTGCGGGCGAGCGTCGACGGGCGGACCTACGCCGTCGGCGGCCCGGCGCTGCTGCGCGAACTCGGCGCCACCGTTCCCGCCGCGCTGCGGGACGCCACGGAGCACTGGTCGCGGCGCGGCGCGGCGGTCCTGTACCTGCTGCGGCTACCCGGCGAGGAGGCGATCGGCGCGTTCGCTCTGGAGGACGAGGTGCGGCCGGAGGCGCGCCAGGCCATCGAGCAGCTGCGCCGGGCCGGGATCGCGAAGATCGTGATGATCACCGGGGACGCCCGCCCGGTGGCCGAGGCCGTCGCCGCGGATCTGGGGTTCGTACCGGGAAAGGACGAGGTCTTCGCGGAGGTCCTGCCGGTCGACAAGGATCGTACGGTCGCCGCCTTGCAGGCCCGCGGACTGCGGGTGGCGATGGTCGGCGACGGGGTCAACGATGCCCCGGCGCTGGCCCGCGCCGACGTCGGCCTGGCGATCGGGGCCGGCACCGACGTGGCGATCGAGTCGGCGGGCGTCGTGCTGGCCTCCTCCGACCCGCGCGCCGTGACCGGTGTGATCCGGCTGTCGAAAGCCTCCTACCGCAAGATGATCCAGAACCTGGCGTGGGCGGCCGGCTACAACGTCGTCGCGATCCCGCTCGCGGCCGGCGCGCTGGCCTGGGCCGGCATCACACTGAGCCCGGCGATCGGAGCGGTGCTGATGAGCGCCTCCACCATCGTGGTGGCGGCGAACGCCCAGCTGCTACGGCGGGTACGGCTCACTCCCGGAACGCCCTAGCCGACCCGGCCAGAGCGGTGGCGACGGCCGCGTCGACCAGAGCGGCAGTGCGCCAGCGCGGGGAAGCGGCGGCCAGGGTCAGCTGCTGAACGGCGTGCGCCGCGTCCACGACCACACCCCAGCGGTGCACCGGAACAGCGGCCTGCACCAGATGACGAGCACCCAGAACACGCGCGAAAGCCACCGCGCCCGGCGACGCGTCAGCCCGGCCACCGGCCCGCAACAGGACCCGAGGCGCGATCACCAGCGCCGCACCCCACACCACCCGCGCCACGGTCGAGACACGCATGACCCACGTCTACCCGAGCTCAGGCAGCGGAAACACCGTCAGGGGTACGCCGGAGGCCGCGACACCTGAGGCGGCGCCGCCGGACAACGGGGGGTTCACAGCAGTCCCAGCTGACGGGCCGTCATCACCGCCTCCCGGCGGCGGCCCGCGCCCAGCTTGCGATAGATCGATCGCAGGTGGGCCTTGACCGTGTTCACCGAGATGTTCAGGTCGTCGGCGATCTCGGCGGCGGTCAGGACCGTCGGCATGTACTGCAGGACGTCGGTCTCGCGTTCGCTGAGGGTGTCGGCCTGCGTGGCCGGCGCGATCACCGGGTGCTCGCCGGTGATCTCGGTGAGGACGCTGCCCCGGGGCGGGACGCGGGTGTCGGTCCACTGCTGGCGCTCGGCGAGGACCAGCAGGCGCTCGGCGCCGTGCCGGCGGAACGGGCGCACCAGGCCTTCGGGTTCGGCGGCGGCGAGGGCCTTCGTCACCGCTTCGCCGGCCCGCCCGCTGCGGCCGCGCGCCTCGGCGGCCAGCGCGGTGAGCAGCCAGGCGGAGACCGCCGCGCCACGGTCCGGCCCCTCCCGGACCACGGCGAGGGCGCGTTCCGCCTCGGCGGGACGGCCGACCGCCTGATAAGCCTGGGCCAGGCGTAGTTGTTCGGCAGGGTGTAGTTCGAGCAGTCCGGCGTACCGGGAAAGCACCGCCTGGGGATCATGGAGCGCCACATCGATGTCACTCTGCGTCAGCTCGACGACGCGGCGGAGCATCGGCGCGTCCATGTGCGGCGCCGTCTCCTTCGCCAGCTTGTCGAGTTCCGTCTGCGCGGCATGCGGTTCGCCACGATCGATCAAGAACGATGCGCGTACGGCGCCGGTCAGCACGAAGATCGTCGCCTCCGGCTGGTCCCCCGACGCGTGCAATGCTCGCCGCAGCGCCTCATCGGCTTCGACGTCGTTGCCCTGCTGCATGGCGATGACGGCCTGGGCGAGATGCGCGGGCGCCGTGGACGTCTGGTCCTGGCCGGTGATCCGGTCGGCGACGGTGAGCGCCGCGGTGGCGTGCAACCGGGCCTCGGTCAGCGATCCGCGCAGCAGGCTCAGCAGGGCCAGGTGGCCGAGCGCGCTCACCTCGACCCCGGGGATCCGCGCTGCCCGGGCGCCGGTGACCGCGGCCCACAGGTAGCGGTCGGCGTGGTCGACCCGCTGTGACCAGAGCAGGCCGATGCCCTTGTTGTTCAGCGCGATCGCCCGGTACTTCGGCATCGCCGGCACCTGGTCCCAGCGGAGTTTGGCCAGCTCGGCGAGCACCCAGGTGGAGACCTTGACGAGCCGGGGCATGTCGCCGCGCCAGCGCGTCGTGATCGTCGCCTCGAGGACGTCGAGCGCCATCGCGACGACCCGCCGGCGGCCGATGTCGCGGTGGGCCAGCAGATGCCGGGCCCGGTGAAGCCGCTGCGCCACCCCACTCACGTCGCCGAGGCCGTAGGTGAGCAGGGCGTCGCAGAGTGCCAGTTCGGCGCTGCTCGCCAGCAGCTCCCGGGGGATGTCGCCGAGGACGTCGAGCAGGTCGGCGCGGTTCGCGGAGTAGAACAGCGGCATGCCGTGGTCGGCGACGAGACGACCCACCATGGGCCAGTCACCGGCCGTGGCGGCGTGGTGCAGCGCCGACAGCGGGCTGCCCTCGCGGGCGTGCCACCGGGCGGCGAGCACGTGCAGCCGAGCCGGGTCGTCCATCTGCTCCAGGCCGAGCCGCTGCCGCAGCGCCGCCTGGAACTGCCGGTGATATTGGAACCAGCCGCCCGGGCCGATCCGGGTGAGGAACAGGTTGGAGCGGGCCAGCTGTTCCAGCAGCGCCTGCGCGTGCGGCCGGCCGGTCAGCGAGCTGGCCAGTCCACCGCAGATCCGATCCGGGACGCTCGTGTAGAGCAGGAACTGCCGCACCTGCGCCGGCAGCGCGGCGAGCACCTCACGGATCAGGTAGTCGGCGGCCGCCTCGTCCGGATCGGTACCGGGCGGCGCGTCCACGGCCAGCCGCAGTCCCGCGGCCCAGCCCTCGGTGGCCTGCATCAGCGCGGCGAGCACCGGCGCGGGCATCGGCCGGCCGCGCAGGGCGAGCAGCTCGGCTGCCTCATCGGGCCGGAACGCCAGATCGTGCGACCTGATCTCGGTGAGCCGCCCGGCGGCGCGCAGCCGGTGCAACGGCAGTTCCGGATCGGTGCGGCTGATCAGAACCAGTCGCAACCGCGGCGGCGGATCCCGCAGCAGCCCGGCGATGTCCTCCAGCACCCGCGGCTCGGTGATCTCGTGCAGGTCGTCGAGGACGATCACCAGCGGACCTGGGAACGATCCCATACCCGTGCTCATGCGCCGCAGGACAGTAGGTCCGTCGACGCCGCGCACCGATCCGCGGCTCGGCAGCACCTGCCCTGGACGCAGCGCACCCGCGGCACGCAGCGCGATCACCAGATCCGACCAGAAGATGTACGGGTCGTTGTGCCCGTTGTGGAGCGTCAACCAGGCGAGCGGCCCCCGCGCCACTCTGGTCTGCGCCCACGTGCCGGCCAGCACGGTCTTCCCCCAGCCCGCGCCGGCGCACAGAACCGTCACCGCCCGGTCGGCGCCGGCTTCCAACGCCTCGAGAAGACGCTGCCGCCGGATCACCTCCTGCGGTAACGGCGGCCATGCCACCCGAACATCATCTATCGGTCCCGGCGATTCTTTCCTTGCCGTCTGACGCATGCCGACCCCCCGGCGACCGCCCCCGCTTGATCTCTTCGGTCAAGGCTGGTCGCAGCATGGTGCATGCACATCGTTCGAATCGGGTGATCCGGCGGGCTCGAAACGCTCAGAGCTGGCCGAATCGCGCTCCCCGATGGCCGATCCTCTACTTTTACAACACAGTAGAGAGTCTGTCACCGGTTACAGCGCGCCTTCACGCGGCCGGCCGCATCGGCGCCGGTCTGCGGTGGTACGGCGCGCTCTCGATCAGCCGGCGCAGCGGCGCGCGCGCCGGCTCCCGCCGACCGGCTCTCGGCTCCCGCGGGCCGGTCGCCGGCGCGCCGGCGCATCGGGGTCGCGGCTGCTGTTCGCCGGCGGACGGGTGCCGGCGGGTACGGAAGCCCCGGCGTTCCAGCTCGGCGCGGGCCAGCTCCATCCAGGCGGGCGGGCGGTCGGGGCCGGCTGGTCCGATCAGGCGGGCGGGGAAGTCCGGATCGGCGGCCGGCCGGGCTCGCCGATGCAGGCCCAGGTCGGCGAGTACGTCGTCGACCCGGTGCGGGCAGGCGGCGACGGCAAGCGTCCAGAGGTCGGTGACGGGTTGCGGCCACATCGGCGGTCTCCCTTCTCTCCCTTCCACCGATAAGACGTGCCGCGCGTCGTGTCAAGACCCGAGTTTGCGCAGGCCGCAGACGTGAGACTTGCACTCGCCACCGTCGAGTGCTAATACCGGAAGAGACGGCGAAACCTCGGTGAAGGAGCACCGAAGGAGGAGATGATCATGCTTCTGCGCACCGATCCGTTCCGTGAGCTCGACCGGGTTTTCGAGCAGTTCACCGGCACCAGCAGCCGGCCGGCGGTGATGCATGTCGACGCCGAGCGTGACGGTGACGTCTTCTACGTGTTCTTCGATCTGCCCGGCGTGGACCCCGACTCGATCGACGTGACCGTCGAGCGCAACGTCCTGCAGGTCCAGGCGGAGCGCCGGCGGCGGGTCAAGGACGACGTCGAGCCGGTGATCAGCGAGCGGCCGATGGGCGTGTTCAACAGGCAGCTGTTCCTGGCCGACACCCTCGACACCGACCGGCTCGAGGCCGTGTACGACAACGGCGTGCTGACCCTGCGCATCCCGATCTCGGACCGCGCCAAGCCCCGCCGGATCGCCATCGGCTCCGGCAACGGGGGCCGGAAACAGATCAAAGGCTGACCCGCAGGCCGCGATCCGCCGAGCGGACGGCCCACTGAGCGGACGGCCCACTGAGCGGACGGCCCACTGAGCGGACGGCCCGCCGAGCGAACGGCCCGCTGAACGGACGGCCCGCTGAACGGACGGCCCACTGAACGGACGGCCCGGTGTCCGACCGGACGCCGGGCCGTCGCCGACCGGGCGCTCCATCGGCGACCGGGAGGGTCTCGCGCTGACGGCGACGGTCGCGGCACGCGCGCTTCACCGCGTACCGGGAAAAACGCACACGCTCAAAACCGCACTAGCGCCAAATGGTTTGCTGTGGAAACCTATTGGCATGACGACACCTTCGATGGCCGCGGACGGCGATCCGCGGCGAATCCTGGCCGATGTGCGCGCGCTTGCCCATCGGGTACGCGTGGATCAGCGGATGACGTGGGCCGCGCTGCTCGTGCTGGGTGGGATGACGCTGCTGGCGATCCCGTTCGACTGGTTCGGGATGCGGGTGGACTGCGGCCCGGACGGCGGCTGCACGTTCGCGCGCAACGGGATGCTGTATTACTGGCCCGCCGCGATGCTGATCGGCTACGGGATCATCGCGGTCTGCTACCTGCGGGCCGCCCGGTCGCGGGGGCTGGGCGCGCGGGTGCTGCCGTACGCGATCACCGGCGCCGTGACGACGCTCGTCTTCCCCGCCGCCTGGCTGGCCGTGCACCTGTACTTCCAGAGCCACCCGTACCCGGCGGGCCCGCTCCCGTTCTGGTACCTCGTGCTGGACAGACTGGTCATGCCGTGGGGGATGATCGGTGTGGCGCTGCTGGTGCTGGCCTGGCTGGAGCGCAACCTCGCGCTGCTGCTGTTCACCACCGGCTATCTGGCGCTGGTGCTCCTGCTGCTGCCGATGAACGACGGCCTCGACACCTTCGGCATCCGGGCGTCGATGGCGTTGCCGCAGGTCGTCGCCGGGATCGTGCTGCTGCTGGGCGCGGCCGGATTCGCAAGGTCACGCCGGTGACCGACGCGCACCCCGCTCTCGGGCTCGATGACGTCGTTCATCAGCGAGTGCGGCTCGGCATCCTGGCGATCGCGCACGAGGCCCGCCGCGTCGAGTTCGGCTACCTGCGTACGCATCTGGATCTGACCGCCGGCAACCTCTCCAAGCACCTGAGCGTGCTGGAGGCGGCTGGCCTGATCGAGGTGGAGAAGGGCTACGAGGGCCGCCGCCCCCGCACCTGGATCACCCTCACCGACGCGGGCACGACAGCGCTCGCCGAGGAGATCGCACGACTGAAACTGCTCATCGCCCGGGTGGAAGTCCCAGGTCGCTGAACGTCCGGACGATCAGGGCCTTGCGCACCTCGGCGAGGCCCGCGTCCAGGGCGCCGAGCAGCACCGCGTCCCCGTCGATCGTCGTGACCGCCAGGGAGCACTCCAGCGGGGCGGCGCGCCGGAAAGCGCTGGTCACGGCGGCGAGCAGCGCTTCGCCGCCGGCGTGGGCGATGGGTCCGGCCAGGACGATGAGGTACGGGTCGAGGATCGCCGTCACCGCCGCCAGCCCGATCACGATCCGTTCCGCCAGCGCCGCGAGGAACTGATCGGATCCGGTCGCCACCACAGCGGCCGGATTCTCGCCGCCGACGCCGTGCTCCCGCGCCAACTCCATGATCGCCGGACCGCCGAAGAGGTCCTGGAGGGTGTGGCGGGAGTCCACCGGCAGGTACCCGATCTCGCCCGCACTCCCCCGAGTCCCGCGCAGCAGTGTTCCGTCGATGTCGATGGCCAGGCCGAGGCCGTCCTCCCCGAGCCAGAGCAGCGCGACGTTGTCGGTCTCACGGCCGGCGCCGCGCCGCCGTTCGGCGACCGCCGCCAGGTTCACATCGTTGTCGACGCTGACCCCGATGCCGAGCGCCTCGCCGATCCGCGACACGAGTCCTGGCTGATCGAAACCGGGCACATCAACGAGCCGGATCACCTCGTTCTTGAGATCGAAGGCACCTGGTACGCCGACCCGCACGTGCGAGATCCGCTCCCGCCGGACCCCGCCCTTCGCACCCAGGCCCAGGACCGCGCCCGCCACCGCCGACACCGGATCAGCCCCGAGGTCGCCGGTGCTCCATTCGCCGTCGGCGACGACCGTACCGGACAGATCGCAGATGGCGGCGGCGATCGATGGCGCACCGCCGCCTCGGGCTTCGCGCACGGAGACCGCGGCGGCGTAGGCCGCATCCGGATTCGCGGCATAGACCTCGGCGTTCGGACCGGGGCGACCGCTCGCGTGACCGACCACCCTGATCAATCCGGCCCCGGTCAGCCGGCGAAGCAGGTCGGAGATCGTCGGCGTCGACAGCGCGGTGAGTCTGCGCAGGTCGGCACGGGTGAGCATGCCGGGGTCGAGGAGCAGTTCCAGGGCGGCGCTCTCGTTCATGGCACGCAGCAGCTTCGACGATCCGGCCAACCCCGCCATCGAGACTCCTCACTGTGACAGCTATTGATAAAGCTACTTAACAGTCCTAGAGTTCGTCCAGCGCGCGCTGCCCTCTCCATCCCCGTTTCCCCAGGAGTGCCATGTTTCGCGTGAAGACGGCGGTATATGCCGTATCAGGACTGATTCTGATCAGCACGGCAACGATCTACGGACTCCTGCCGGCGAGCGCCGCCACGGTCGGCCCGATCAAGGGTTTCGGCGGCAGGTGCATCGACGCCGGTGCCCGGCTCTCCGATTGCGACGGCTCGGCGGCCCAGCAGTGGACCGTCGACGGGACGCTGCGGGCCCTCGGCAGATGCCTGGACGTCGCGGCTGCCGGAACCGCCAGCGGCACCAAGGTCCAGATGTACGACTGCAACGGAACCGGCGCCCAGGAGTGGACCGTGAGCGGCGGCGCTCTGGTGAATCCGGCGTCGGGCAGATGTCTGGACGTGACCGGCAGGAGCACGGCGAACGGCGCTCCCCTGCAGATCTGGACCTGCACCGGCGCGGCGAACCAGACATGGACGCTGCCCGGCGCATCCACGCCGCCTCCCGCGAGCGGCAAGAACCTCGATGATCCGGCGAAGAAGGACGTCGCCATGCAGATCGTCTCGGCCGCCGAGAACTCGTCGCTCGACTGGCGTGCCCAGTTCTCCTACATCCAGGACATCGACGACGGGCGCGGCTACACCGCCGGGATCATCGGCTTCTGCTCCGGAACCGGCGACATGCTCGAACTCGTCGAGGCCTACACGGCCGCCAAACCCTCCAACGTCCTCGCGACGTACCTGCCGGCGTTGCGCCGCGTCAACGGCACCGCCTCCCACGCGGGCCTCGACCCGAACTTCACCCGCGACTGGAGGACCGCGGCCGCCGACCCGGTGTTCCAGGCCGCCCAGGAGTCGGAGCGCGACCGCGTCTACTTCAACCCGTCGGTCCGTGACGGCAAGTCCGACGGCGTCCGGGCGCTCGGCCAGTTCGCCTACTACGACGCCTCGGTGGTGCACGGTTACAGCGGCATGCGCTCGATCCGCAGCCGGGCCCTCGCCAGGGCGAAGCCGCCGGCGCAGGGCGGCGACGAGCGGGCCTGGCTCAACGCCTTCCTCGACGAGCGCGTGGTCGAGATGAAGAAGGAAGCCGCCCACGACGACGTCACCCGCATCGACACCGCCCAGCGCGTCTTCCTGAACAACGGCAACTTCGATCTGAACACGCCACTGGACTTCAAGGTCTACGGCGACCCCTTCCACATCGGCTGACGGTTCGGCGTCCGCGGGCCGGCCACGGCGAGTGACCGGCCCGCGCCGCCCGCTCCACCTAGGATCGCGGCATGGACCTCGAAGAGTGGCGGCAGAGCATCCAACCGTGGCTGGTCGGCCTGGAGGCCGCCCTCGACGTCGACTTCAGCCGGGCGTCCCTCGCGCGGCTGGAGGAACTGGCCGCTGAGGACGACGGCCCGGCGTACGCGGCGTACCTCGGTGAGACCCTGCTGCGCGTCGGCGGCGGACGCTGGATCGACCTGGACGGTGATCCCGGGGTGACGGCGGATCCGGTGCTGGGGCTGGCGCCGGTGGTGCCGGCCGAGCTGCTGACCGATCCGGGCCGGGCCATCGAGGTCTACGACGCGTGGGCGGCGGCGGCCTCCGCCTCGCCGACGCCGCCGGTCAAGGAACCGACACCGGGCCTCGACGAACGCCCGGCGCCCGCGGAACCGGCCGAACTCCACACCTGGCTGGCCACGCAGGAGGCGCGCTGGCCCCACGACGCCGGCTGGGACTTCTCACCCTCCTCACTGGACCGGCTCACCGATCTGCTCGTGCAGCGGCTCGGCGATCCGAGCGGGCTCAAGGACCCGGCGAACAGGGAGTTCGTCGACGGCGCGGCCTGGTACCTCGGCGAGACGTTCCGCCGATCCGGCCGTGGTGACTGGTCGTGGCATGACACGAAAGGCCCCTATGTCATCAATCTCGGCACGGACGGCCGCTCGCAGTTACCGCTGGTCCAGCTCAGGCTCGGAATGCGCACGCGCGGCTATCTGCGGTCCCGCTGCGGCTCGCTGAGCGAATGACCGGGGTCGATACCCTGCGCCCCTAACGGCTACCCTGAGGCCGGCATCCGGTTTCGCCCGCCTCGGGAGTTTTCTGCATGAAGATCCAGTTCAGGCTGCTCATCGCGGTCGTGGTCCTCGTGTTCGGCCTGCCCGTTCCGGTACTGGCCGCCCCCGCGCCGACGCCGTGGACACCGCCTGCTGCCGATGTCGTCGAGTCCGAGCCGTACTACTACGACGAGCTCGACGCCGCCGACTACGACATTCCGGAGTGGATGTTCGACGAGGACTACCTCGACGCGCTGCCCGCACACGGTTTCCGGAAGAAGAAGGCGAACCGGAACAGCGACGAATTCGAGGGCGCCTATTCCGACTACTTCGACGCGATGATCGTGAACGACCAGCGTGACGGCATCGTCACCCGCGACCAGTTCTGGGAGTCGTTCAAACCGGGTGGCTGGAATCACCTGCTCACCGGCTGGCGCGACTACAAGGGCCCGAAGACCTGGCCGGAATGGCTCGCGAAGACCGTCGAAGTGCTCAACCGCGGCAAGGCCGGCGGCGCCTATGAGGTGCACTACAACAAGCGGAACGCGATCGACAAGGCGCACGGTTTCGTGGCCGTCAACCAGAAGATCCGCGGCGTCAATCTGGAGTGGCAGAAGGACAACCCGCAGAAGCGCGAAGTCGGCAAGAACCGGGTCTACCGGGTGGACAGCTATCACCCGAATCCGACCGGAGCGAGCAGAGGCGTGGTGGGTGAGCGGAAGTCCGGTCCCACCCTCAACCCCGACGAATTCCTGAACGTCACCGTGGAGGTCGCGGCGCAGAAGAACGCCGACATCGAGATCACCTTCGGGGACACGCCGAACGCCGAAGCCCTGCGGGTCATCGCGAAGGCCGAGAAGCAGCTGCTGGCCAGGCGCATCGAGCTGCACGGCGCGAAGGGCGCCGGCGCCAGCCCGATCGTGGTCAAGACGTGGCGGGCGGAGGCGCGCGGCACCCGGCCCGCGTCGGCGTCGTCGCTGCTGGCCGGCGCGCAGCGGGCGTGGCCGAGCAGGGCGGTGACCGCGATGCAGAACTCGGCCACCTCGGCCGCCGACGCCAAGGACGACGAGGAGATCGAGAAGGCGGTCGCCGAGGATCTCGCCGACGAAGAGGAGACCGCGCCGGCCAAGATCTGCCAGCTGGGCCGCTCCCCCTGCCACACCGACGTCGCGAACGCCGTTCCCGCTGTCGTCTACGACAACGACGAGATCGGCGCGGGCACGGATCAGCTCGGCGGCGTGGATTTCTCGACACTCGAACTGCGCTACATCTCCGACACCTATGCGGGCGCGCCGGGCGTGAAGTATTCGTACAGCGTCGATCCCGATCCGAAACAGAAGGTCTCGTACGGCGGGGCCGACGCCGCGCGACTCGCGTCGGACTCGTTCTTCACGTGGCTGGCGCTGCCGCCGACCGCATTCACCGTGAACCTGAATCCGGAGGAACCGAACCGGATCGTCGACTCGCGCTTCGGGCGTACCGATGCGGGCCGGGTCCTTCTGGAGGCCGACTTCCAGATGAAGAAGACGGTCGCGAAACTGATCCACCCGGACACCAGGGCCGGCAAGAAGTTCTGGGACTCGCTGCGCGGCGAGCAGAGCTGCATCAACATGCGGCAGTGGATCGTGCCGGCCCCGGCGATCGTGCGCGACGACGGCAACGAGCTGTTCATCCTGGACGCGCCGCTGCAGGTGAAGATGGAGACGGAATACGAGAATCTGTCCGGCTCGGAGACCTGCCCCGGCCAGGCGACCGCCGACACGCTGCACAACGAGAAGATCTACCGTTCGCAGATTCTGCCGGGCATCGTGAAAGCCGTGAACAACGCTCCCGAATACGCCGATCTGCGCCGCGTCTATGCGAGCCGGGTCGCCGCCCAATGGTATAGGGAACGCAGCGCGACGAAGGTGACCGCATATGCCGACATCGTCGACAGCGGCGACATCACGCCGTGGGTGACGCGGACCTCGTGGAAGCCGAAGAACACGTTCGACGCCTATGTGAAGTCGTACAAGAAGGGCGAATTCCGGGTCAAGCACACGACCCGCAAGGGCAATTACATCTACACCAACACCTATGTGTACGGCGGGGTCGACTTCACTCAGACACCGACGTCGAACATGGAAGAGCCCGCCTTCACGGCGAAGAACCCCAAGCTGCGTACGGCGGTGGCCGACCTCACCGGCGGCCCGGTCGCCGACTCCCGCGGCACCCTGTGGTTCGGCCAGGAGAGCAACGAGCTGCCCCGCGACGAGGCGCTGTCGTTGCCGCCGTCACCGGTGTCCAAACCCCTGTTCTGGCTGCTCACCCTGCTACCGGTAGTGGTCTGGCTCCTCGTCACCGCGCTGATCGTGATCCGCCGCGGCCGGGCGGTGACCCGATGAGCCCGCGACCGGTGCTGGCCGCATCACTGCTGCTGTCCGGCGCGGCCGCGCTCTGGGTGGCATGGGCGATCGGCACGCTGTTCGGGCTGCCGCAGTTCCTCCGCATCTACATGAACGAACGCCAGGGTGAGGGCGACCCGGCGGTGGTGGCCGGCTCGTACATCCTGCTGGCTGTCCTGATCGTGGTGATCGCGCTGCTCTTCGTGCTCCTGGCGGTGTTCGTCGCCCGCGGCGGCCGGGTCGCCCGCGTCGTCACCTGGATCCTCGCCGTCCCGGCCGCGGTCGTCGCCCTCTCCGCCCTGCTGACCGGCGGCTCGTCCTCGACTCCCTGGTGGGGCGCCCTGACCCGGCTGGCCGGCGGCCTCACCCTGCCGATGGTCGTCGCCGCGCTGGTGCTGCTGTGCCTACCGGCGGCCCGGGCCCACTTCCACAAGCCGGCCCCTCCCCCGGCGGTCACGCCACCGGGGTGGGTCGCGCCCGGCGTACCCCAGGCCTGATCAATCGCGGAAGCAGGCCTCTTGCTTGTCCTCGATCCACGGCTCGGCGTGGATCGCCACCGGCGTGATGGTCCGGAGTTGCTCGTCCGCGGTCTCGACGCTGACGGACGCCGCCAGAGAGGCGGGTTCGCCGGCGCCGCAGGTCCACTCGATCGTCACGTCCATCGCCGCCGACGTGCCCGGCTCCACCTGCCGCTCCTTCTCCGGGCTGCGAACGGTGACGCCGGGCTGATCGGCGCGCACGGCCAGGACGTCGAGCGTCACCGGCCCGGCATTGACCACCGTCACCTGGGCGTCGAGGTGTACCTGCTGATCACCCCTCCGCGTCGTCGTACCGGATTGCGCGAAGAGCAGCACCCGCACCGCGGCGTTGTCGGCCCGCGCCGCCTGCTCGGCCGAGGCCGCCAGCGGCCGATACCACCAGAGGTACGTCGCCACGCCACCCAGCAGTGTCCCGGCCACGAGCAGGGCGAGCGCCCGCGGGAGCCGTCCGCGGCGCGCGACCTGCCGGTACCGAGGCGCCTGATCGAGATCGATCACTACCAAACCCCCTCGTGTCGGGCGCAGCCTACCGCTTCACCGCACCGAGTTCGCGGATCAGGACGCCGGCGATGACCGCTTGGCCGGTGGTGGCGAAGTGGATCCCGTCCGCGCTGAGATCGACCTTGCAGCCCCGATGAAGATCGCCGCGCCTCCCCGACGGAACGGGTCGTCAGTCGTACGCGGGCTCCGGGACGCCGGCCACCAGCGCCAGGCGCATCCTGATGTCGTCGGCGGTGCCCGGCGCCGCCGTCAGGATGACGATCTTCAGGTCGTCGTCACCGTCGCGCATGACGTCGCAGTCGACGGCGATCGGACCGACCGCCGGATGCGCGACGATCTTATGGTCCTCGCGGTGGGCGCCGACCGCCCCGGCCCGCCACAGCTGCGCGAAGCGCTCGTTGCCCGCGGTCAGCTCCTTGATCAGGCGAGCCAGCCCGCGGTCTCCGGGGAATCGGCCGGTGGCCCGGCGCAGGTCCGCGACGACAGCGGCCTCCACCGCGTCGCCGGCATCCGATGTCACCGGCCACTGCGCCAGCCGCGGCGCGTGATCGCCGACCGGGAAGGTGTCCCGGGCGAAGTTGCGCGCTACCGGGGGCGCCGACGACGGATCACCGAGAAGCGCCGCCCAGCCGCGGTTCCACCAGAGCAGCTGCCAGTCGGCGGCGAAGACGGCGACGGCGGCGTCACCGAGCCGGGCCAGCACCCGGTTCAGGCCCGGCGGGATGTGGCGCGAGATCTGCCCGTCCGCCGGTGGCTCCAGACGAGCTAGCCGGTACAGGTGATCGCGTTCGGCGCGGGTCAGCTGAAGAGCCCGGGCCAGCGCCGCGACCACCTGCGCGGACGGGGTGGTGACGCGGCCCTGTTCCAGCCGGACGATGTAGTCGACCGAGATACCGGCCAGGGTGGCGAGTTCCTCACGGCGCAGCCCGGTCGCCCGGCGCGTCCCGCCCTGCGGCAACCCCACGGCCGCCGGCGTCAGCCGATCGCGCCAGGCGCGCAACGTCGCCCCGAGCCCCGCTTCGTTCGCGATCATGAGCCCATTGTGGCGCGCGGCCCGCGGGCGAGGGTGGTAAGGATTTTCCTACCGCCGATCCTTCTCTGGCAGGCCGATCTCCGCCGCCGAATCATGAACCCATGACGAACGCACAGACCACCGACAACGCCCTGGCCCGCCTGGTCGACGAGGCAGCCGTCCGCGACACCGTCGTCCGATTCGCCGACATCGCGGTCCGCGGCGACGTCGACGCCTTCCGCACCCTGTGGTCCGAGGACGCCACCTGGGTCATCGGTGGCACCGACGGCCAGCCGTTCGAACGGCGAGCCGACGGAGTCGACCAGATCGCGGCGCTGTACCGCAGCCTCCGGGAAGAGCGCGACTACTTCATCCAGTTCGTGATCCCGGGCGCGGTCGAGATCGACGGCGACGTCGCCACCACCCGATCGATGTGCCATGAAGCCGCGCGTGGTCCCGCTGAGAGCTACTACCGCAACAACGGGGTGTGGACCGACACGTTCCGGCGTACGGAGAACGGCTGGGTCTTCACCAACCGCACCTACCGATACCTGTGGCTCGACTTCTCCCCGTTCACCGGTGACATCTCGTGGCCGGGCACCGACGCCCGGGCCGATGACTGAGACCACTCAGAACGGCTCGGCAGCTTTCAGCAGCAGTTCGTGACGGCCGGCTGTCAGACCCCGAGCAGCCGGCGGGTGACAGCGATCGCGGGATCCAGCGGAGCCAGGCTGCGCTGCACCTTGGCCATGACGCTGGCGCCCAGCCACAGCTGGTAGAGAGCCTCAGCGGTCGCCCGGGCGTCACCGGTGAACGCCGCCGACCCGTCGGCGGCGGCGCCGACGATCGCGTGTTCGAGGCGGTCGACGATCTTCGTGGTGCCGGTCTTCAGCGCCAGGCGCATCGGCTCGGACATGTCGGCGACTTCCGCGCTGAGCTTGACCGCCAGGCATTTGCCCTCGCAGTCGCCGAAGCTCTGCGAGGCCCGCCACGACGCGAAGTACGCCAGGATCTTCGCGGCCCAGTCCTGATCGGCGGCGTTGAGGATCTCGTCCATCTCGGCCAGGTACTGCTCGAAGTACCGGGCGATCACCGCCTCACCGAAGGCGTCCTTCGAGCTGAAGTAGTGATAGAAGGAACCCTTCGGCACGCCCACGCTGGACAGCACCTCGTTGATCCCGACCGCGGCATAACCCTTGTGCGCGAAGGATCGCTCGGCAGCCAGCAGCAGGTCCGTACGCGTATCGCGGTTGAGGTTCCTGGTCGTCACAGGCCAAGCCTACGCATCGATTAGACCGGTCGTCTAAGGCCCCTGATCATGGAGTCAGGCGGCGAGCACCGCGAGCAGCACGTCGGCGGCCTCGGCCGACGAGGCGGGGTTCTGACCCGTGATCAGCAGGCCGTCGCGCACCACGTAGGAGCCCCAGTCCGGGCCCTTGGAGTAGACGCCGCCGTTGGCCTTGAGCACGTCCTCGACGAGGAACGGCACGACATCGGTCAGGCCGACGCCCTCCTCCTCGGTGTTGGTGAAGCCGGTCACCGGGCGCCCCTGCACCAGCGGCGAGCCGTCCTCGTTCGTGACGTGCCGCAGCACGCCGGGAGCGTGGCAGACCAGCGCGACCGGCTTCCCCGAACGCAGCGTGGTCTCGATGATGCGCCGCGAGTCGGCGTCCTCGGCCAGGTCCCACAGCGGGCCGTGCCCGCCCGGGTAGAACACCGCGTCGTAGTCGGCCGGGTCCACCGTGCTCAGCACCACTGTCGAGTCCAGCGCGGCCGACGCCTCCGCGTCCGCCTCGAAACGGCGGGTGTCGTCGGTCTGGGAGCCGGGCTCGTTGCTCTTGGGGTCCAGCGGCGGGCGGCCACCCTTCGGCGACGCCAGGGTGATGGTGGCGCCGGCCTGCTGGAGCCGGTAGTACGGCGCCGCGAGCTCCTCCAGCCAGAAGCCGGTCTTGCGGCCCGTGTCACCGAGTTCGTCGTGCGACGTGAGAACAACCAGCACGTTCATGTCGGAGCCTTTCGTTCCCGTGGCCCTCGTCGGCCACATCCCGAACCCTAGACGACTGGTCTACTAGCGGCAAGCCGGACTCGCCGGTGATCCACGCCGCACCAGGGTCTTCCGGGGATCGAAGGGGATCGAGGGGGGTCGCGGTCGTGTCGTCACTGGTCCGGGACATGCGCGGCAACCGGCCCGGGTGATGCGCGTTCGATGCTCACCAGCGTCCCGTCGGCGTTGCTGAGGACCCGCACCTCGCCGTAGGCGTTCATGAACAGGGCCCCGCGGCCGCGGTCACGCGCAGCCGGCCGGGCGCGCCACCCGCCGAAGTCCTGGACCTCGAGGCGCACCACCGACGCGGTCACCAGCAGCCGCATCCTCACCTCGGGGCGGCTCGGCCGCTGGGCGTGCTCCACGGCGTTGTTGATCGCCTCAGTGGCGGCGAGCTGGAGGTCGAACAGCAGGTCGGGATCGATGCCGCCGGTTCCCATCACCGCTTCGAGGTCGCGGCGGGCGGCGGCGGAGGCGTCGGCGGACAGTGGATACGTCCAGGTCTCGTCGACGGGTGTCAGCTCCGGCAGCACCGGGTCCGCGGACTCCGGGAGACGATGGAGCGTGACGGCGACGGTCGCTCCGGACGAGAACCGCACGTGGTCGCCGTGGCCGATGCCGGTCTCGTTGTCCTCGTACGCCGTCCCCGCGCCGAGTGGTGCGCCGATGCGGCCGGACAGTTCGCCGCCGGGACCTCCGGGCGCCGGGTGACCCGCACTGGACCAGGACATCCGGCCGGTCAGCGGGTCCAGGCGAGCGATCAGCAGGGTGACGGCGGGTGGCGTGGGCAGCCCGCTCAGGTCGTCGGCGAGCCGCGACAGGATCAGGGCCGGCGTACGCCGATCGCCGCTGTGCGCGCGGACGGCGGCGTTCAGCATGCGGCTGGTCACCGCGGTGTTCCGGCCGCCGCCCGTCGCCGCGCCCACGGTGATGAGCAGCGCGCCGTCGGATGTCTCGGCGATGTCGTGCCAGGTCCCGCCCGCGCCGTCGATGCTCCAGCCCTCCCGGGTGGGCGGGTCCGCCGGGGCGACGACGCCCGGTTTCGCGACCGCGGCGAGCACACCGGCGGCCGCGGTGAGGATCCGTTCCACCGTCGATGCGCTTTCAACGGCAGATGCGCCCTGGTACGCGGTGAGCTCCCCGAGGCGGCTGCCGTCCTCGGCGACGATGCCCGTCGCGTGCCGCCGGGCTCGGCCCGGGCCGGCGACGGGTTCCCGGCGGGCGCTGAATCGCAGCGGGGTATCCGGGTCTGCGAGAACGGCGGCCACCGCATCGGCCCGCAGCAGGGCGAGGGTCAGGTCCACGGTGGTCTGCATCGCGCCGCTCAGGGCCCGGCCCGCCGCGATCACCGACATCGCATCGGTGCCGTGATCGTCGGTGCTCGGCCGCGCGGCGCGGGCGTCCGCGAGCCGCACCACGTTCCGGATCTTGGCGATCAGCTCGCCGGCCCGGAACGGTTTGACGATGTAGTCGTCGGCGCCCGCGGCGAGCCCCTCGACGCCGGATTCCTGCCCGGCGCGGGCGGACAGCATCACGATCGGCAGGTGCCGGGTGGCGTCGTCGTTACGCAGGGCGCGGACCAGGCCGAAGCCGTCCCGCCGCGGCATCATCACGTCGGTGACGACCAGGTGGGGCCGGAACAGCGGGATCGCCTGCAGCGCCTGTTCCCCGTCGGCGACGGCCTGGACCGTCCAGCCTTCGGCGGTGAGCAGCCGGGACAGGTAGGCCCGCATGTCGCTGTTGTCGTCGGCCACCAGAATGCGGATACCGGCTCCATCGGCCACGGCCGAGACGCCGGTGTCCGCCCAGCCGTTCGCCACGGTGGCGGCGGCACGGGCCGCGCCGAGCCGGTCCGGCACGACGGGCGGGGCAGCGGCCGGGTCGACGCGGACCGCGTCCCACGGCAGGATCACGGTGAACGTGGTGCCTTCGCCCGGTGTGCTGCGCACCTCGACGTCCCCGCCCGCCAGCCGGGTGAGCTCGCGGACCAGCGCCAGTCCGATGCCGGTGCCCTCGTGGCTGCGTGCCCGCGCGCCGCGCACACGGTGGAAACGGTCGAAGAGCCGGGGCAGCTCGGCGGCGTCGATGCCGATGCCGGTGTCCGCCACCGTCAGCCTGATCGCGGCCGGGTCGGAGTCCAGCCGTACCTCGATCTGCCCGACGAACGTGAACTTGAGGGCGTTGGAGAGCAGGTTCGTGACGATGCTCTCCCAGCGGCGCGGATCGACGGCGACCGGACCCGGCAGCGGCGGGCACCGGACGATCAGCCGCAGGCCGGTACGCTCGATCGCCGCGCGGAAGACGCTCGCCAGTTCCGTGGTGTACTGCGCCAGGTCCAGTGCCTGCGGTGTTCCCGGGGTGGGGTCCTTGCCGATGCTGGAGAAGGTCAGCAACTCGTTGACGAGGGTCAGCAGGCGTGCCGCGTTGCGGTGCGCGATGTCGGCCCGGGCACGCTGGGTCTCGCCGAGCGGCTCGGTGGTGTCGGCCAGGGCGTCGGCGAGCGGGCCGAGCATGAGCGTCAGCGGGGTCCGGAACTCGTGGCTGACGTTCGTGAAGAAGTCGGTCTTCACCCGGTCCAGTTCGGCCAGTGCCGCGGCCCGCTCGCGTTCCTGCTGATACGCCTGCGCGTTACGGACGGCCACCGACACCTGCTGGGCGAGCAGCTGAAGAAACGACCGGTAGGTGTCGTCGAGGGCCCGGCTCGGGCTGACGCCGGTCAGCAGGACACCGGCCGGCTGCGTGTGCTCCGCCGACGGCAGCGGCTGGGCGACCATCTCGGTCACCGGCTCCTGCCACGGGCCGCCGGTCACCTCCAGCCGCTGGTGAACGCCGCCGACGACGGTGGTCCGGCCCGATGCCGCGCCGTCCAGCCCCCAGCCGTCGCCGTCCCGCCGGCCGTCGCCGTCCGGGCCCGATCCGGTGATGGCCGGCAGCGACTCCGCGTCGACGCCGACCGCGGCGACGCGGCGCAGCACGGCGCCGTCGCGCAGATAGATGGCGGCGAACGGCACGTCGAGCGGGTACCTGCCGATGACCTCGCCGAGGTGGGCGCAGGTCGTGTCGACGTCGACCGGGCCGCCGGTGCCGGACATGGCGAGGTCGCGCAGCAGACGCAGCCGGCGCTGCCCGACGACCTGATCGGTGACCTCGCTGCAGACGGTCAGCACCCCGACGGTGTCGCCTCGGTCGTCGCGGGCGGGTGCGTGCGAGACGCTGAAGTACGCCTCTTCGCGGTAGCCCGAACGTTCCAGCAGCAGTTGCAGGGCCGGCACCCAGCTGGCCACGCCGGTGGCCATCGCGTCCTCGATGAGCGGCCGCAGCACGTCCCAGCCTTCGGCGAGGGTGATCCGCACGTCGAGGCCCATCGCCTCGGGGTGCTTGTCACCGATCAGCGCCGAGTACGCGTCGTTGTACAGCTGGGTGAGGTCGGGACCCCAGAGCAGCAGCATCGGATACCGCGAGGACAGCACGATGCGGACGGCTGCCCTCAGACTCTGCGGCCACTGCCGGACCGGCCCCAGACTCGTCGCGGACCAGTCCACCGCCGCCATCAGACGGCCCGCACCACCCCCACCGGCGAAAAGGTCATCGGCGGGCTCTACCAAGTCCGTTCACCGCTCAACGTCCGGCCTTCCTCCCCGATCACCCCCGCTGGGTTCGTCAACCTGACCGAATAGCCGGGAAACCGGACTGTAAACATCCCTGCGCCGACCGGCTCCACCAGGGTCGCGCGTACGCCTCGGTGGTACGCCGGGCATCCGCCGATCCGTATGCTGCCGGAATGAATCCATCGGTCGAGGCGGCCCTGTCGGGAATGCTGGCGGCTGCCGAGGACGCCACGCCGGTGAACGCCGTCGAGGCCGTCACCAGGGAGCTCGGCGAGGCGCTGAAGGCGGACAGCGTCTCGTTCCTCATCGCCGACCTCAGTGGCCGGGCGCTGGTCCGGCTGGCCCATGTGCCGCTGGGCCTGGTCGGCGACGAGCGTCGTGACGGTGCCGAGGTCGCGACCGCGATGCCTTTCGACGGCGGGCCTCAGGAGGACGCGCTCCGGACCCAGATGGTGCAAGTGGTGAGTGGCGACGCGCGATGGACGGTCCTGGCGCCGGTCACCGAGCGTGGTGAGGTCATCGGCCTGCTGGAGATCGTCGTGGACGCGGAGCCGTCGCCGCAGGCACTGGCCGAGATCGCCCGGACCGCGCACGCGCTGGCGTTCGTGGTGATCGCCAACCGCCGCCACACCGACCTGTTCGAGTGGGGGCAGCGCACCACCCCGTTCAACCTCTCCGCCGAGATCCAGCGCCGGCTTCTGCCCAGCGCGTTCACCTGCGAAGGCGGCTCCTTCACCCTGTCGGGCTGGCTGGAGCCGGCGGCCAGCATCGGCGGCGACACCTTCGACTACAGCCTGGCCCGGGACACCCTGCACTTCAGCGTCACCGACGCCATGGGACACGGTGTGGCCAGCGCCCTGATCGCCACCCTCGGCGTGGGCAGCCTGCGCAACTCCCGGCGTGCCGGGTGCTCTCTCACCGAGCAGGCCGACCGGGCCAGTTCCGCGATCGCGAAGCACAGCCCGGCGCGGGGCGCCTTCATCACCGCGATCCTCGGGCGTCTCGACCTGAACACCGGGACCTGCGAGCTGATCAACGCCGGGCACGTTCCTCCGATCCTCATCCGCGACGGTGAACCGCACGACGTGCCACTGCCCCGCAACGTCGCTCTGGGCATGTTCCCCGGCAGGGAGATCCGTGCCGGCTCGCTCACGCTGGAGCCCGGCGATCGCATGCTGGTCGTCACCGACGGCATGCACGAGCGCCGGGCCGCCGCCCTCGACCTGCCGTCCCGCCTGCGAACGCTGCACGCCCTGCATCCCCGCGAGGCCGCCCGGGCTCTGGCCGACAGCGTCCTCGCCGTCGCGGGCCCCGCCCTGCAGGACGACGCCACCATGCTGCTCATCGACTGGCACGGGCACCACGGGCGGCCACGCCGCAGCAACGCGGGCGCCGACGTCGCGGCCGACTCCTCAGCGGACGGCCGCTGACGCGCTCACGCAGCGGTCAGGACACCACCGGCGGCGCAGCTGCCTCGGCTGCCTCGGCGGCCTCAGCTGCCTCGACCGTGTCGTAGACGCCGATCACCTGATCCACCGCCGAGATCGCCAGCACGTGCCCGACGATGTCCTGCGGCCCGGCGAGCGCCAACCGGCCTCCCCTGGCCCGCAGATCCTTGAACCACACCACGAGCAGCCCCAGTCCGCTGGAGTCCAGGAACGACACGTCGGTGAAGTCCAGCACCACCGTTCCGCCACCGTCGCCGACGACCTGCTGAAGGAACTCGTCCAGCTGCGGGCCGGTCTCCATGTCCAGTTGCCCGCCGACCCTCACCACGGTGCCGGCACTACCGGCCCGCGCCGACAGCCGCAGATCCACGACCCCACCTCCGCCACTGCCCGTCTCCACGCTCACGGCACCGATTTTCCAGGATGGCGGCGGCAGACCCCAAGGGTTCTCCTACTCGCCGGCGGTGGCTGATCCCCTGGACGGCTGAGCACGACGAGATCCCGTCCCACCACTTCGCGGAGATCATCGCCCGGACCGCCGATCAGGTGTAGCGAACCCGGTACCGCAGGTGGGTGACGCCGTCCCCGGCGACCACCTCCACGCGATCGAGGACCGCCTCCGGATTGTCGATGTTGGCGAAGTAGCGGATGCCCTCGCCGAGGAACACCGGCACCAGATCGATCCGGACCTCGTCCAGCAGACCGAGGTTGAGGCATTGCTGGGCGATGTCCGGCCCGGAGACGCTCACGTCGCCGCCGCCGGCCGGCTTGGCCTGGCCGATCGCGCTCGCGACCCCGTCATGGACGAACGTGAACGGCGCCAGCCGCTGTGCCGGCCAGTCCGCCGGGGGTTCCCGGTGGGTGACCACGAACGCCCGGCCGCCACCGGGCGGGTTCCCGCCCCAGCCGGCGGTGTGGTCGAACACCCGCCGGCCGCACACGAACGCGCTGCGCCGCGCGAACTCCATCTGGGCTCGCAGATAATCCGCGCTGGCAGCGGACACCCGGAACGTGATCGGGTAGCCGGCCATCGGCACTTCGACGTCGCCGCCGTCGTACCAGTCGAACAGCGGGCCGACGCTGTCGTCGGGCCCGGCCACGAAGCCGTCGAGGGACATGCAGAAGCTGGCGCTGACAGTCATGACCCGTCAGACCGTCCGAGTGCCGCGAACTCATCGCCCGCCGCACGCGGGCCGCCTGCGGTCTGGGGAGCCAGTGCCGCGAACCCGGCGAGATAGCCCTCGGTGTCGGTGTCGCTGACCAGCAGCCGTTGCAGCACGAATCCCTGCACGAGACTGAGCATGGCGGCGCCGACCTGCTCGGGGACCGCATCGGCCGGCATGTTGCCGGCCTGCTGCCAGCGCCGGGCGACCTCGGCGAAGTGATCGCGCAGCTGCCGCAGGACCGTGTCGGCGCGCGAGGCGAGCCGTTCGCTGCGCAGCGCCTCGGCCCACACCTGCACCCCGACGCGACTGAGGTCGACGCCCGTCTCCCGGTTGTTCATCACGCGCTCGGCGAGTGCGCGCACCACCGAGCTCACGGCCTGCTGCGGCGACGGCGCCGCCCCGCCGGCGAGCATGTCGCCGAACACCTCGTCCGCGGCGCTCAGCGCGGATTCCGAGACTGCCACGATCAGGTCGTCCTTGCTGGCGAAGTAGCGGTACACCGCGCCGGCGGACAGGCCCGACTCACTGATGATGTCGGCCATCGACGTGGCGTGGAAACCGTTCGTCGCGAACAGGCGTGCGGATGCGGCGATGATCTCGGCACGGCGGTTCGCGCGGTACTCCTCAGAAACACGTGGCATGTGACGAACCTTAAAGGCGAACGTTCATTCTTGTACGGATCCACGGTACCTGCCATCATCCAAAGCGAACAGTCGTTCTCTTCAGGAGTCATGTCATGGCCGAGCCCGCTTCTGCCCAGACCGTCCCTTCACCGTGGCCGGTGGTGGTGCGCGCGGTCGTACTGCTCACCGTGATCGTCGGTGTGCTGCTGACCGCCTTCGCCTGGCCGGCCGTGCGGTCCTCGGTCCACGACGTGCCGATCGCCGTCGCCGGCCCGGCCGCCGCGACCGACCAGGTCGTCGCCGCCCTCGACCAGCGGATGCCGGGCGCCTTCGACATCACGCGGGTCGCGACCGCCGCCGAGGCCGAGAAGCTGATCCTCGATCGCGAGATCGACGGCGCGATCGACCTCAGCACCGGAAAACCGCAGATCCTCACCGCCTCCGCCGCCAGCGCCTCGATCGCCCAGACCCTGCAGGGCGTCGGCACCGCGCTCAGTCAGGCGCAGGCCACCGGAGCCGCCCCGGCGGTCGCCGTCCGCGACGTCGTCACCCTGCCCGCCGACGACCCGCGCGGCACCGGCCTCGCGGCCGCCGCGCTGCCGCTGGTCATGGGTGGCATGTTCGCCGCCATCCTGCTCACCAACCTGGTCAAGGGCCGGGTACGCCGCATCGCCGGCGCCTTCGCCTTCTCCATCACCGGCGGCCTGCTCATGACCGCGATCCTGCAGCTGTGGCTCGGCTCGCTCGACGGCGACTTCTTCGCCAACACCGGGGCCATCGCCCTGACCATGGCCGCCACCTCGCTGACCATCCTCGGCCTGGAGTCGCTGCTCGGCGTCGCCGGCTTCGGCATCGGCGCGGCCACCATGATGCTGATCGGCAACCCGCTGTCCGGCAACACCAGCTCACCCGAGATGCTGCCCGGCTGGACCGGCACCCTCGGCCAGCTCATGCCGCCGGGCGCCGGCGGGCAGCTGCTGCGTTCGACCGCCTTCTTCGACGGCCACGGCATCACCCACTCGGTCATCGTCCTGATCGCCTGGCTCGCCCTCGGCGCCGCGCTGAGCCTGCTCGGCCACCACCGCTCCCGCCGGGCCGCCGCGCCCGCCCAGGGCGCCACCGCCGAACCGGCCACGCTCGCAACGGCCTGACGGCCAGGCTCGCAACGGACTGACCGGCCCGACGACGACGGCCGGCCCGTCCGGGCGTTCCGACGGCGCCTCAGTCGGCGCCGGGGAAATCGTCGCCGAGCAGGGTGCGCAGGCGGGCCAGGGCCCGCGCGGTGCGCATCTTCACGGTCGACGCCGAGACGTCGAGGATCGCGGCGACGGTGTCGATGCTGTGGTCCTCGGCGTGCCGCAGCACCAGCACCGCCTGGTCCTCGACGCTGAGCCGAGCCAGCGCGTCGACCAGGGCGAGGCGCAGCTCCGGCGTGCCGTTCCGCCGGTCGGCGTGATCCGGCAGGTCGGCCACCACCACCTCGGAGCCGCTGCGCCGCCGGTTCTGGTCGAAGACCAGGTTCATCAGGACTCTGCGGCTGTAGGCCTCCAGGTTCGTGCCGGTGCGGATACGCGGCCACACCGCGTACATCTTGGTGAAGGTCTGCTGGGCCAGATCCTGGGCGAGGTGCCAGTCCCGGCACATCAGGTACGCGCTGCGCCGCAAGCGGGTGCCGGCGGACTCGACGAACGCCGTGAACTCGGCGTCGCCCGCGGCCTTGGCGCGTCGGCGGGCCGCACCCCAGCCGAGCAGTGGTCCGCGGGCGGCGTCCTCGGCGGGCCGGGACTGCGTCACGGTCTCGGTCACAGAACCCCACCGACCGGGGCGCTCGCCGGGCAGACGCGGCCGACGATCTGGCCGACCCCGGGCTTCCCGGCGTAGTCCCGGCTGAGCTCGGCGAACCGGTCCGGGTCGGCCAGGCGCAGGCGGTACGACACGGGCATCTGCTCCGGGCCGACGGCGGCGAGGAAGTCGGGGGCGTCCTTCCAGTGCTCGGTGAACTTCGCGTAGGCCTCCGCACGGCTCTCGAAGATCACCGCGGCGACCCGCTCGTCGTCGTCCAGCGCCCGGCCGACCGCCGCCAGCTCCCGGGCGGTCGGGTCGCCGAGGAAGATGGCCGCGTCGGTCGCGCCGGTGCTCACCGGGTCCGCCGAGCACTGCGGCGCCGCCAGCCGCATCCCGGCCTCGATGATCTCCTGTCGCCCGGCCGGCGGCGCCGCGCCGTCGGTCACCTTCAGGACGCCCACGGCGGCGACCACCGCCACCACGGCCGCGGCGGCCGAGCCGGCCATCGCCAGCCGCCGTCGCTGCCGGATGCGGCCGACCCGAGCGATGGCGGATCGCGCCATCTCCCCCGGGTCGGCGCCCGGGTCGGCGCTCACCGCCACGTCGAACTGCTGCCGCAGGTCCGGTTCCACAACGCTCTCCTCATGTCCGCTCCGGTCTCTGCCGAGAGGACGGGATGGACCTCCGTTCAGGTCACATCCCGAAGCGGAACGTCAGCGCGCCCAGCATTTCATCCTCATCGATCAGGCCCGGGTGAACTCCATGACCCAGTTGGACTCCCAGGTCCGGCCGCCGTCCGCGGAGAACTCCTGCTCCCACCTCGCCGACGACGGCGCGATGCCGGACCAGATGAAGTGGGCCCTGATCGGCTTGCCGCCGTGGGTGTCGTCGCCGTAGAAGTCGCCCCGGCCGCCGGTGAACGTGCCGACGACCGGTGGGTAGAGCAGGCCGGTGCTGCTGTTCGCCCAGTAGATCGACCACTGCCCGCGTTCCGTGTCGAAGAGACGCAGGCTGAAGCCGCGGCTGCCGAGCGTCGGGAAGACGATCTCCTCGGTGTTGCCGCCGCCGAGGAAGATCGGCCGGCAGGTGGTGGCGCCAGGGAAGGTCTCCCAGTCGTCGCTGCCGGCGAACAGCGTCCTGAGCCGCCGGTTGGCCACGTTCCACGAACCGATGAGGAAGTCGAAATCGTTCATGCCGACGATCATGGCGGCCCACCACTGACACCTTCTGTCAGTGGTGGCTGGCAGAGTGTGCCGGGTGCGTGCGAGCCGGTTGCTGTCCCTGGTGCTGTTGCTGCAGAGCCGCGGGCGGCTGAGCGCCGCCCGGCTGGCCGCGGAGCTCGGTGTCACCGCCCGGACCATCTACCGCGACGTGGAGGCGCTCGCCGCGGCGGGTGTGCCGATCTACGCCGAGCCGGGGCCGGCCGGCGGATACCAGCTCATGGACGGCTACCGGACCCGGCTGACCGGGATGACCGCCGATGAGGCCGAGTCGCTGTTCCTGACCGGCATGCCGCAGCCCGCTGCCGAGCTCGGTCTGGGCGCTCAGGTGGCCGCCGCCGAACTCAAGCTGATGGCGGCGCTGCCGATCCCGTACCGAGAGGCGTCGATGCGGATCCGGCAGCGGTTCCACCTCGACACCCACGGCTGGTACCGGGAGCCCGACGCGGTGCCGCACCTGCTCCCGGTCGCCGAAGCGCTCTGGAGCGATCAGATGATCGAGATCCGGTACCGCCGCTGGGCGCCGCGGCCCGGCGAGGTCACCCGCCGGCTCCACCCGCTCGGGCTCGTCGTCAAGGCCGGCGTCTGGTATCTGATCGCCGCCGGACGTGGCCGGCCGCGGACGTACAGAGTCTCCTCGATCGTGCGTCTCCGCTCGCTGCCGGAGAAAGCCACCCGGCCCGACGGATTCGACCTGGCCGCGTTCTGGCAGGCGCACGTAGATCGATACGAGCGGTCCGCCATCGAGCAGACCGCCCTGGTACGCCTGACGCCCGCCGGCGTCGCCGCCCTCCCCGACATCCTCGGTCCCAAGGCGGCCCGTCTGGCGCTGCGCACCCTCACTCCCGCCGACCCGGACGGCTGGCAGCGCGCCACCATCCCGCTGGAGAACGTCCCGCACGCCGCCGCGATGCTGCTCCGCCTCGGACCGGACGCCCAGGCCCTCGCCCCCGCGGAACTCGTGACCCACCTGACCGGTGCCGTCCAGGCGCTGGCCCGCCTCTATCCGAGAGCGACGAGCACCTCAGGAGGCGACCAGGGCCTGGATGCTGACGGTGGCGGCGCCCCTCGCCCACTCCTCGAACGGCAGCGGGCGGATGGAGAGGGGGCAGGCCGCGGCGGCGCCGAAGGCCTGGCGTTCGAAGCTGGCGCGGATGTGGGGTTCGAACAGGTCGTAGGCGGCGAGGCCCTCGCCCGAGACGACGATGCGGGCCGGGCCGACCAGGTTGGCGACAGCGGCGATGCCGGCGCCGATCGCGGCCCCGGCACGGGCGAAGACGGCGCCGGTGGCGGCGTCACCGGCGCGGGCCAGGGACACCGCGTCGTCGAAGGTGAGCGACGAGCGGCCGGTGACTGAGCGGGCCTGGCTGACGATGGCGTCGGCGCCGGCGATCGCCTCCACGCAACCGCGGCTGCCGCAGTGGCAGGCCGGCCCGTTCACGTCGAAGCCGATGTGGCCGATCTCGCCGGCCACGCCGTGGGCGCCGGAGACGATGCGCCCGTTCACGACCAGGCCGCAGCCGATGCCGGCGCCGACCGTGACCAGGGCGAACGAGTCGGCGCCGACGCCTTCGCCGAACCACTGCTCAGCGGTGGTCAGCGCCTTCACGTCGTTCTCCACGGTCACCCGCAGGCCGGTGATCTTCTCGGCCCGGGCGGCCAGGTCGACGTCACGCCAGCGCAGGAACGGCGAGTAGCGGACCAGGCCGGTGGCGTGGTCGACGTCGCCGGAGACGGCCAGGCCGAGGAAGCGGGTGCGGTCGCGATAGGGCCCGTCGAGGAGGCCGTCGACGAGTTCGCCCAGCTCGGTGAGGACGTGGTCGACATCGACACCGGACAGTCGCCGGTGGGCCGAGGAGCGGACCTGGGCGCGCAGATCACAGACCACACCGATGAGCTCGTCACCGGTAATCTTGACGCCGACGAAGAACTCCCGGTCCGCGCGGACGGTCAGCGGGCTGGCCGGTCGTCCCGCGCCGGGCCCGGTCCGCTCGGTCGCGGCCAGTTCCTCGAGATAACCCGCTTCGATGAGCGGGCGTGCCGCCTTCGTCACGGCGGCGGAGGACAGGCCGAGACGGCGGGCGAGCGCGACCCGGCTGATCGGGCCCTCGGTCAGGACGGCCGTGAAGACGGCCGTGACCGCGGGCGCGACGCCCTCGGCGGCGGGAAACATGCAGGAAATCTATGCTCAATAATTTCCTTCGTCAAGTATTGATTTAGCCGCGACGACGTCCATAGGCTCCTGCCGCATTCAGCGAAAGGATCCCGATGCCCGACCTGCGGTTCCTGCCCGACCAGCGCCTGTGGCTGCTGGACACTCCGTCCACTTCGTACGCGGTCCGGCTGGACGAGGACGACACCGTTCGGCACCTGCACTGGGGCGCCCGGCTGACCCCGGACCAGGCGCGCGAGCTGGCCGGGCGAATACCCGCGTCGGGCAGCAGCTTCGACACCGCCGGCGGTCCCGAGGAGCTGGGCGCGGAGGGCGGGGCGCGGTTCGGCCCGGCCGGGCTGCAGGTGCGCTTCGCCGACGGCAGCCGCGGCGTCGAGTGGCGGTACGCCGGCCACGACATCGACGAGGGCCACCTCGCCGTTCACCTGGACGATCGGCACTATCCGCTGCGTCTCACCCTGCACTATCGGGTGCACGACGACAGTGACGTGATCGAACGATGGACCACCGTCACGAACACCGGCGACCCGGTCACCGTCACGCGCTGCGACAGCGCGGCGTGGACCCTGCCGCACCGCGCCGACTACCGGATGAGCCACCTGGTCGGCGCCTGGAACAGCGAATTCCGCCTGCGCCGCGCCGAAGTCCCCGTCGCCGAGACCGTCTTCACCAGCCGCACCGGCCTGACCAGCCATCAGGCCAACCCCTGGCTCGCCGTCGATGACGGCACCGCCGCCGAGGAGTACGGCGAGGTGTGGAGCACGGCGCTGGCCTGGAGCGGCAGCTGGCGGATCACCCTTCATCGCACCCCGGCCGGTCGCACGACGTGGACCGGCGGCCACGGACACGAAGGCCTCACCTGGACGCTGCGGCAGGGCGAAACCCTCGAGACGCCCTTGTACGCCGGCCTCTACACCGCGGACGGGTTCGGCGCGGCGAGCCGGGGCTGGCACGCGTACGTCTCCCGGCACGTCGTCGAGCACCCCGCCGAGGTACGCCCGGTGCTCTACAACTCCTGGGAGGCCACCGGGTTCGACGTCGACGAGCCCGGCCAGACGGCTCTCGCCGCGCGGGCCGCCCGGCTCGGCGTCGAGCTGTTCGTGGTCGACGACGGCTGGTTCGGCGAACGGGTCAGCGACCACGCCGGTCTCGGTGACTGGACGCCCAACCCGGACCGCTTCCCGGACGGCCTGCGCCCGCTCGCCGCCGAAGTGCACCGGCTCGGCATGCTGTTCGGACTCTGGGTGGAACCGGAGATGGTCAACCCGGACAGCGACCTCTACCGCGCCCACCCGGACTGGGTGCTGCACACGGCTCACCGCGGCCGCACCGAGATGCGCAACCAGCTGGTGCTCAACCTGGCCCGGCCGGACACCGCCGCCTGGGCGTACGAGTGGCTCGACCGCCTCGTCACCGAGAACGACATCGACTTCCTCAAATGGGATGCCAACCGCGCGTTCACCGAGGCCGGCTGGCCGGGCAACGCCGACCCGGACCGGTTGTGGCTCGACCACACCCGGGCCGTCTACCAGATCATGGACCGGTTGCGGGCCGCCCACCCGCGCTTGAGGATCGAGGCCTGTTCGGGCGGGGGTGGACGGGCTGACCTCGGCATCCTCACCCGTACCGATCAGATCTGGACGTCGGACAACACCGATCCGGTCGATCGCATCGGCATCCAGCACGGGTTCAGCCAGCTCTTCCCGGCCCGGGTGATGGGCGCGTGGGTGACCGACAGCCCGAACGTGGCGACCGCCCGCGCCACGCCGCTGCGGTTCCGGTTCCACGTCGCGATGGCCGGCGCGCTGGGCATCGGCGGCGACCTGACCACGTGGCCGGAGGAGGAGCTGAAGGAGGCCGCCGAGCTGGTCGCGACCTACAAGCGGATCCGGCCGGCGGTGCAGCACGGCACGGCGTACCGGCTCGGCGGCGATGGAACGCTGAGCGCCGTCGCCTTCGCCCACGAGGACGAGGTGGTCGTTCTCGCCTGGTGTCCGTCGCGCCCGTTCGGCCACGATCCGGCGCCCTTGCCGTTGACGCTGCTCGACCCGTCGGCCTCCTATCGGGACACCGGCACCGGCGCGGTGCACTCCGGCGCCGTCCTCGCCGATGCGGGCATGCCGCTCGACCTCCCGCCGGGCGACCACGCCAGCGTCCTGGTCCATCTCGTCCGCGTCGCCCAGGAGGGCTGAATCCCATGGCCATGTTCGACCTCCCCCTCGACCAGCTGCGCGACTACCGTCCCGTCCTGACCGAGCCGGACGACTTCGACGAGTTCTGGGCGCGCACCCTGACCGAGGCCCGCGAGCACGATCTCAAGGCGGAGCTGACGCCGTACGACGCCCTGCTTCCCGGTGTCCGCGTCGCCGACGTGCGCTACAGCGGTTACGGCGGTCAGCGGGTCGCCGCGTGGCTGCTCGTGCCCGCGACCAGCACCGAGCCGGTGCCCTGCGTCGTGCAGTTCATCGGGTACGGCGGTGGCCGCGGCCGCCCGCACGAGTGGCTGCTGTGGCCGGCCGCCGGGTACGCCACCCTGGTGATGGACTCCCGCGGCCAGGGTGACGGCGACACTCCCGACCTGCCCGGCGACAGCACCCCGCAGCACAACGGGCTGATGACCCGCGGTGTGCTCGACCCCGAGCAGTATTACTACCGCCGGCTGTTCACCGACGCCGTCCGGGCGGTCGACCTGGCGACGACGCTGCCCGAGGTCGACAGCACCCGGATCGTGGTGGCCGGCGCGAGTCAGGGCGGCGGCATCGCCCAGGCGGCGGCCGGTCTGCACCCCCGGGTCCGCGGCGCTCTGATCGACGTCCCGTTCCTGACCCACTTCCGGCGGGCGACCGAGACCACTGACTCCTACCCGTACCAGGAATTGTCGGTCTTCTGCGCCACCAATCGCGACCTGGTCGACCGCGTCTTCGCGACGCTGGGTTACTTCGACGGCGTGCATCTGGCCGCCCGGGCGACCGCACCGGCGCTCTACTCCGTCGGCCTGATGGACGACGTCTGCCCGCCGTCGACGGTCTACGCGGCCTACAACCGTTATGCCGGGCCGAAGCAGATGCAGGTGTGGCCGTACAACAGGCACGAGGGCGGCGGCTCGTTCCAGGCGCCGGTTCAGCTGCCCTGGCTGCGGGATCTGCTGGGATGAGGCTCTTCTATGATCGGCCGGCGGAACGCTGGTTCGAGGCGCTGCCGATCGGAAACGGCCGGCTGGGCGGCATGGTGTTCGGCGGCGCCGGCACCGAACTCATCCGGCTGTCCGAGTCGACCGCCTGGTCGGGGGCGCCCTCTCAGCACGACGTCAACCCGGATGCGGCACGCTCGTTACCGGTCATCCGCCGGCTGCTCTTCGAGGGCGAGCACGCCGAGGCGCAGCGGCTGGCGGCAGAGCGTCTGACCGGCCGGCCCACGTCGTTCGGCACCAACCTCCCGCTCCCCCGGCTGCGCCTGGACTTCGCCGCGTCGTCGTTCGCCCATTACCGTCGCGAGCTGGACCTCGACACCGGGATCGCGACAGTCGATTTCGATCAGGATCAGGTCCATTTCGTACGGGAGACCTTCGCTTCCCATCCCCATGGCGTCATCGCGACGCGTCTCGCCGCGAACCGTCCGGGGTCGGTCGGTTTCACCGCGACGCTGGACGACACGGTGCTGCCCGGCACGGTCGCGAGCAGCGCTGACGGTCTCGCGTTCTCCGGGCGGGCGGTCGAGACGCTGCACAGTGACGGCTCGCAGGGTGTCGCCGTCGAGATCCGGGTGCGGTTCGTCCTCGAAGGCGGGACGCTGCTCGCCGGCGACGGCAGTGTCACGGTCACCGGCGCGGACGCCGTCGTGGTCTACGTCGCCGCCGGCACCGACTGGGCCGGTTCCCCTCCCCTGGCCTTCCCCGCCGTCCCCTTCGCCGCGGTCCGCGCCGCCCACGTCGAGGACCACCAGCGGCTGATGCGACGGGTCTCCCTCGACCTCGGCGCTCCCGTCGACCTGCCCACCGACGTCCGCCGTGAGCGTCTCGCCCGCGGCGAACGCGACGACGACCTGATCGCCCTGTACTTCCAGTACGGCCGCTACCTCACCATCGCCGGCTCGCGGCACGACTCGCCGCTGCCCCTCGCTCTGCAGGGCATCTGGAACGACGGGTTCGCCAGCAGCATGGGCTGGAGCAACGACTTCCACCTGGACATCAACACGCAGCAGAACTACTGGGCTGCGGAGTCCACCGATCTGAGCGAGTGTCACACCCCGCTGTTCCGCTTCCTCACCCGGCTCGCCGAGGCCGGCCGCGGCACGGCCCGGGAGATGTACGGCGCCGACGGCTGGGTCGCGCACACCGTCACCAACGCGTGGGGCTACACCGCTCCCGGTCGCGGCATCGGCTGGGGCCTCAACGTGACCGGCGGCGCCTGGCTGGCCCTGCAACTGTGGGAGCACTACGAATATCAGCCGGACACCTCGTTCCTCCGCGAGCAGGCGTACCCGGTCCTGCGCTCCGCCGCCCTGTTCCTCCTGGACTACCTGACGCCCCACCCGTCGACCGGCCTGCTGGTCGCGGGCCCGTCCGAGTCACCGGAGAACTCGTATCTGGCAGCGGACGGCACACCGTGCTCGATCGCGATGGGCACCACCGCGGACCGCGTCTTCGCCGAGGCGATCCTGCGCATCTGTGGCCGGGCCGCGGCCATCCTGGACGTCGACGGTGAGCTGCGTGCCCGCTGCGACGCCGCCCGCGAGCGCCTGCCCGGATTCCGGATCGGCCGGCACGGCCAGCTGCAGGAGTGGCTCGACGATGTCGAGGAGGCCGACCCCGCCCACCGGCACACCTCGCACCTCTGTGCCGTCTTCCCCGAACGGCAGATCAGCCCACGGCGTACCCCGTCGCTTGCCGCCGCCGCGGCGGTCACCCTGGAACGCCGGCAGGCGGCGCCCGGATGGGAGCAGACCGAGTGGGCCGAGGCGAACTTCGCCGCCTTCCACGCCCGCCTCCTCGACGGCGACAAGGCGCTGTCCCACATCACCCGGCTGATCGCCGACGCCAGCGAGGCGAACCTGCTCAGCTACTCGGCCGGCGGGATCGCCGGCGCCGAGCAGAACATCTACTCCTTCGACGGCAACGCGGGCGGCACCGGGGCGATCGCCGAGATGCTGCTGCAATCCGACGGCGAGGAGATCGAGCTGCTCCCCGCGCTGCCATCGGCCTGGCGGTCCGGCTCGGTGCGGGGCCTGCGCGCCCGAGGCGGCTTCACCGTCGACCTGACCTGGCACGACGGCGACCTGCGGGAGGCTCGCATCAGCGCTGATCGGCCCGCCCGCACCCGCCTCCGCTACCGAGACACCGTCACCGGCATCACCGTCACTCCGGGCGAGGCGTTTAGAGTGACGTGATGGACGCCACGGTTGTGCTGCCGTTCCGTACCGTCGATGCCCTCCTGCACCCGGAACGCGGACTCGCGGCGGGGCTGCACGTCGTGCGCGACGCGGACGAGTGGGCGCGGCACTGGGCAGGACCGCCGCCGGGCCGGCCGTTCGCGCCGGCGCCGATCGACTGGCAGAGGGAGATGTGCGTGGCGGTCCCCTCCCATCCCGCACCGGCCCAGCTGTTCACCCGCGTCGCCTCCGAGGACTGCTAGCCCATGTCGGAGATCGGCGTCATCCATGACATCGGGTACCAGCGGTACTCCGGTCCGCGGCTGGGTCGCGCCGCGATGCAGCGGGCGCTGTTCGTGCACGGCTTGCGCGCCGCCTTCGGGTCGGGCCGCTCCGCCAAGGCGAAGGCCTTCCCCTGGCTCGTGGCCGGCATCATGCTGCTGGTCGCCGTCGTCGTGACGGCCGCCCGCTCGATCACCGGAGAGGTGTTCTTCACCTACTTCCAGTACGCCGACCAGATGAGCCTCCTGATCATCTTCTTCGCGGCGATCGTCGCGCCGCAGCTGGTCTCCCGCGACTTGCGGGCCGGGGTGCTGCCGCTCTACTTCAGCCGCCCGTTGCGGGCCGCCGACTACGTGATCGCCAAGTTCGCCGCCATGACGGCCGCGGTCTGGCTGCTGATGGGCGTGCCGCAGTTCATCATGTTCCTCGGCGCCGCGTTCACCACCGAGACCGGCGTCGGCGGGGTGTTCGGCGAGCTCGGGGATCTGCTGGCCGGTTGGGCGTACAGCCTGCTCTGGGCGGTGACGTTCGCCGGTGTCGGCCTGCTGATCGCGTCGCTCACCGGCAAGCAGGCGTACTCCGCCACCGGCATCGTGGCGGTCTTCATGATGAGCGTCCCGGTCGTCGGCGTGCTCGCCTCGCTGCCGGACACCACCGCGAACCGCCTGTCCGGGCTGGCCAGCCCGACCTTCCTGATCGCAGGCGTCGGCGAGTGGCTCACCGGGAGACAGAGCGAGCTCGACGTGGGCGTGGGCGGCTTCGGCCCGATCTACGGCATCGAGGCGGCGTGCCTGGTCGCCGCGTGCCTGCTGCTCCTGCTCGCCCGGTACCGCAAGGTGGCCTCGGCGAACTGACCGCCGAACAGCTCGCGAGCTCCGCGAACTGTGTTGTAGGGAGCACGCCGGCGGTGGTAGGCACCTCGTATGACGACATCGGAGCCGCCGCCACTGACCGTGGTGCAGCCGGGCGGCGGGCGCGTGGGCGAACTCGGCGACATCGGCGTGCACTTCAAACTCTGGGGTGAGGACACCGGCGGCGCGATGGCGATCGTCGAGCACCCCTTCCCGGTCGGCGCGCTGATAGCGCCGCACCTGCACACCCGGGAGGACGAATACTCGATCGTCACCGAGGGCGAGATCGGTTTCCGCTCGGGCGACCGAGAGGTGGTCCTGGGGCCGGGCGGCTACATCACCAAACCCCGCGGCGAACTCCACGCGATGTGGAACGCCGGCACCACCCCCGCCCGCATGATCGAGATCATCACGCCGGCCGGCTTCGAGCACTTCTTCCGCGAGGTGGCCGAGCTGATCGCGGCCGGCCCGGAGGCAGCCGCCGAGGGCGGCGACCTGGCCGAGCGCTACGGCCTCCGATTCGGCGATCCCGACTGGCTACCCGAGATCATCGAACGGTTCGACCTGAACCCGTGATCGAGCCGGCGGATGAGCGTCAGCGCGACAGATCGGCGATCTGCTCGACGAATGCGCGGTCGGCGCCGTTCACGTGACTGTGATGGATCTCGTCGCCGCTGACCGCCAGGAGGACGTCGGCTCGACCGGTGAATCGGTGCACCACCTCACAGGGCCGGTTTCCCGCCCATCCGAACGTGCGAGGCAGCCGCTGCAGGCGCTCCCCCAGCCAGGGAAGGGCACCAGGGGGCAGCGCCCGGGAGAACGCCCAGCGGCCGCCGCCGTCCTCGTGCTGCTTGCTGTCCCACACCGTGGCCAACGCGTACTCGGTGAAGGACCGGGCGTGCAGCGATCTGCTCTCGGCGGCGGTGTCATCCGGGCCGATCAGGTAGACGGGCGGGTCGTCGCCCTCGTCCACAGCGACGACGAAGGCGCAGCAGCCCTGGCCGTCCTCGTCGATCACGAGGAAGCGCGCTTCCCGACCCGTCGGCGCGAGCTGCCGCAGCGTCGCGGTGTTCGGCGCATAGTCGATGTGTTTCCCGGCCTTCCAGTACCGCCAGTCACCGACCACCCATTCACGAACCGCGGCCGGCACGGAGACCCGCCAGCGCCACTCGAGAGCCTGCACCTCCTGGCCGGCTTCGGCGTCGATCGCAGACGTCACGTCGAGCAGGCGATAGACAGCGTCGTGCCACATGGCCCGCATCCTAGGCCGGAACGCCCGGCCGGCAGGAGAGCCGGCCGGGCGTCCAGAAGGGGACGACTACTTGCTCTTGTCGTACGCCTGCTGGTTCAGCTCCAGGTACCGCTTCATCCCGATCCCGTCGAGGCCCTGCACCCAGGCGTCCCACTCGGTGTCGATGTTCTTGGTGCCGGTGATGAAGGCCAGCTCGCCCTGGCTCACGTAGCTGTCCAGGTTCGTCTTCAGCGTCGTCATCTCGGAGACCGCGGCCGGATCCGCCCAGACCTCGGCCTCGGGGAACACCTGCGCCTTGTCCACGTGCGGCTCGTACTGCTTCGTCGCTTCGAAGAGCCGCCGCTCCAGGCCGGTCTCCGAGTAGATGTCCTCCGGGACGGCCTGCGAGTTACGCAGGGCGAGGGTGAAGTTGTACTGGCCGAGCGAGTTCCACGACGAGTTCTTCGGGACGGTGGCGCTGGGCAGCGGCTTCCACGTGGCCTGGGTGGAGGCGTCGAGGGCGACGTCGCCGGCGGCCGGCTTCTCCCAGCCGACGCCTTCGGGACCGGCGTTGACGATGATCTGGCCTTCGTCGGTGTAGATGTAGTCGAGCATCTTGAGCGCGGCGACACGGGCTTCCTTGCTGGACTTGTTCGTCAGCATGAACGTGTAACCGATCGACGTCGGGTTGTTGTAGCCGGTGTAGCTCTTGCCCTGCGGTCCGGTGAGCGGCGGCACCGCGTCGTACGACTTGTCTCTGCCGTCCTTGGAACCGAGCTGGACGAAGATGCCGGGCCAGAGCACCGGGACCGAGCCGAGCTGCACGGCGGAGGGGTTGTTGCCGAGGGCCTGCAGCGCCTCGGTGTTCTGGGTGAACGAGGCCGGGTCGATCAAGCCGTCGGAGTAGAGCGAGTTGATGTACTTGAGGCCTTCGCGCCACTCGGGCTTGTCGACCGGCGTGACCACCTGGCCGTTGTTGAGGGCGAGCAGGGACGGCACACCGTTCTGGGCGCCGTAGGGGGCGTAGGCGAACGCGCTCATCAGGTACCCGAGCAGGGTGCTGTCGCGCGGGTCGGTGGTCAGCGGGATCTCGTCGGCCTTGCCGTTGCCGTTCGGGTCCTGGGTCTTGAAGGCCTTCAGGACGGTACGCAGGTCCTCAGTGGTCTTCGGGACCTGCAGATCAAGCTTCTTCAGCCAGTCCGAGTTGATCCACAGCTTGTTCGGGTACGAGCAGTGGTAACAGTCGGACCACTGCGGCAGCGCGTAGATGTGCCCGTCGGGGGCGGTCGACATGGCCTTGAGCGTGGCGTTCGTGTCGAGCGCCTTCTGGATGTTCGGCGCGTTCTCCTTGATCAGGTCTTCCAGCGGCACCGCGACACCCTGCTGGCCGAGTTTCTGCACCTCGGTCTTGGTGAACGCGTCGACCCACGGGATCAGCATGAACAGGTCCGGGTAGTCGCCGCTGGAGATGGCGATCTGGCGCTTCTCCTTGGCCGGCCCGCTGTCCGTGGTGGTGCTCTGGAACTGGAACTTGATCTTGTATTTGTCGCTGAGCAGGGTGGTGATGGCGTTCGTGTCGAGTTTGGTGTCCAGGTCGGCGGGCGACAGCACCGAGATGACGACCTTGTCGCCGTCCATCTTGGCGGCCGGCGCGGTGTCCTTGTCGGCGCCGGAGCAACCCGCCGCGACCAGGGCCATGGCCGAGAACGCGGCGGCTATCTTGAAAACAGAAACAGGCTTCATCGACTATTCCAATCCGTGGGGTGGTGAAGTCAGCCCTTGACAGCGCCCACCATCACGCCCTTGGTGAAATGGCGCGCGACGAATGGGTAAATGAGCAGCACGGGCAGGCTGGAGACGACAATCAAGGCATATTTCAGTACGTTGGCCAGCTGCAGTTGATGCATCTGCTGAGCCAGATCCACGGCGCCCGTCCGGGAACCGTTGAGGAGGAGCATGTTGCGCAGCACGATCTGTAGCGGATAGAGATCGGGGTCCTTGAGGTACACCAGAGCGTCGAAGTAGGTGTTCCACTGATAGATCGTGTACATCAGTGCGAGCACGGCCAGCAGTGGCTTGGACAGCGGCAGCACCACCGACCGCAGCACCCGCAGATCACTGGCGCCGTCGAGGGCCGCCGCCTCGTAGAGCTCGTCCGGGATCGAGTTGGCGAAGAACGTGCGGGCGATGATGACCTGCCACACGCCGATCGCGTTGGGGATCAGCAGGGCCCAGCGGGTGTCGAGCATCCCGAGGTCGTGCACCACCATGTAGGTCGGGATCAGGCCGCCGGAGAACAGCATGGTGAAGATGAGCAGGGTCATCAGCACGTTGCGCCCGTAGAAGGTGCGGCGCGACAGCGGGTAGGCGATGGCCACCGTCAGCGTGACGCTGATCAGCGTGCCGGCCACCGCGTAGATGAGCGAGTTGTAGTAGCCCCGGAGGACCTCCGCGTTGCTCAGCACCGATTGGTAGGCCTCGATCGAGAAGTCGACCGGCCAGAACCGCACCTGACCCGAGTTGACCGCCGCGGGGCTGCTGAACGAGCTGGCGACGATGTAGATCAGCGGCAGCACCACGAGGATCAGGGCGATCGCCAGCATCAGCCGGACCACGATCATGAAGATGCGGTCGCCGAACGGTTCCCGGATCTTCGGCGCGGCCGTACGAATGCGCCGCAATTTCATCACCTGCGTTATCGTCGTCATCGCCAGAGTCCGTTTCCAGTAATCCGCTTGGCGACGACATTGACCGTCAGCAGCAGGAGAAGATTGACCACCGAGTTGAACAGGCCGACGGTGGTCGCCATGCTGAAGTCCGCGTTGATCAGGCCGGTCTTGTAGACGTACGTCGGAATGATCTCCGATTGGGCGAGGTTCAGATTGTTCTGGAGCAGATACGCCTTCTCGAAACCGATCGCCATCATGTTGCCGACGCCGAGGACCAGCATGATCACCGCGGTCGGCATGATGCCGGGCAGGTCGACGTGCCAGATCCGCTGCAGCCGGCTGGCGCCGTCGACCTTCGCCGCTTCGTGCAGCGCGGGATCGATGCCGGCGAGCGCGGCCATGTAGATGACGGCCGAGTAGCCGGCGGTCTGCCAGACGTCGGTCCAGACGTAGACGTGCCGGAAGTAGTCCGGATCGCCGAGCACGTCGGCGTCACCGGCCAGGCCGATCCGTGGCGACAGCAGGAGGATCGTCATCGACACGACCACCACCGTCGAGATGAAGTAGGGCGCGTAGGTGACCATCTGGACCGTGCGCTTGAACCAGCCGTTGCGGATCTCGTTGAGCGCCAGCGCGAGCAGGATCGGCACCGGGAAGCTCGCCAGCAGCAGGTAGAACGCCAGGATCAGGGTGTTCTGCACCAGCGTGCCGAAGACCGGGTTGCCGAACAGCTGCTCGAAGTTGCGCAGGCCCACCCACGGGCTGCCCCAGGCGCCCAGCACCGGGCTGTAGTCCTTGAACGCGATGACGTTGAAGGTCATCGGGACGTACTTGAAGATGACGAAGTAGGCCAACGGCACGCTCACCAGCACATACAGCTGCCAGTGCTGCCGCCAGGACCGCTGCGCCCGGGCCCAGCGGCTGCGCCGCGGCGCCAGTGACGGTGACCCCACAGCCACACCTCCTACGGCTTGATCACGGGAAACATGGCCGAAACGTAGGCCTAATAATTTCCTTCGTCAAGTATTGATTTCCGTCAGCTGCTGCCCTACGTTTCGGGCCATGTTCGCCGAGCCCGAAACCGCCGCCCCGGCGATGACCGCCGTGCTCACGGCCGTGCTGACCGAGGGTCCGCTCAGCCGCGTCGGCCTCGCTCGCCGGCTCGGGCTCTCCCCGGCGGCCGTCACCAAGGCGGCACGGCCCCTCATCGACCGGGGCTACCTCGAGGAGCTGGCGCCGACCGAGCGGACCGGTCCGGGCGCGGGCCGTCCCGCCAGCCCGTTGTCCATCCGCCCGGACCGCGAGTTCTTCCTCGGCGTCAAGATCACCGCGGATGAGCTCATCGGCGTCATCTGCGATCTGGGCGCCCGGGTACGGGTGGCAGCCCACCGGCAGCTGCCGGACCGCCAGGTCGGCACCGTCCTCACCGAACTCCGCGACCTCACCGACGACCTGCTCGGCGGTCACGACGACTACCGGGCCCGGACCCGACGACTCGGCCTGGCCGTGTCCGGCGACGTCGACCGGGCCGGCGGCCTGGTGCGGTACTCCCCGTTCCTGCACTGGCACGACGTGCCGCTGCGGGAGCTCGCCGAGCGGGCCACCGGGCTGACCGTGATGGTCGAGAACGACGTCAAGGCCCTCACCACCGCCGAGCACTGGTTCGGCGAGGGCGTCGGCGCTGAGTCGTTCGCCCTGGTCACCGTCGGCACCGGCATCGGCTGCGGCCTGGTCGTGAACGGCCGGCTGGTCGCCGGGGTGCACGGCGTGGCCGGGGAGATCGGCCACATCGGCGTCGACGCCGGTGGTCCCGCCTGCCACTGCGGCGGGCGGGGCTGCGTGGAGGCCATCGCCGGCGCGGACGCCATCGTCGAGCGGGCGCGGCAACGATCCGGCCGCCCGCAGCTCACGTTCGACGATGCGGTGGCGCTCGCGCGCGGCGGCGATCGGCGTACCGGCGCGGTGTTCGCCGAAGCGGGAGACGCGATCGGCTGCGGCATCGCGGCCGTGGCGAACCTGGTCGGCCCCGCGCTCATCGTCGTCTCCGGCGAAGGCCTGGCCGCCTACGACCTGTTCGAACCGCACATCCGCGCCGGCTTCGAACGCCAGGCCTTCGGCGCCGCTGCCGCCTGCCCGCTGACCATCCGGCCGCTGCCCTTCGAGGAATGGGCGCGCGGCGCGGCCACCGTCGCCATCCAGGCGTTCGTCACTTCCTGACCCGTCCCTTCGTCCGGGACATCACCGCACCCTCGACCAGGAAGGTTCCCACCGTTGAGAACCGTTGCTCTAGGCGCCGCGATCCTCGTGCTCCTCGGCGCTCAATCCGCCCAGGCCGCACCGAAGCCGAGCCCACCACCCGGGGCGCGCGCCGCCGCGGCACCCGTCGCCCCCGAGCCGGCCACTACGAGCACACCCGATCCGTGGGCGGTCAAGCCGTACATGGGCTGGAGCAGCTACAGCATGCAGGTCTACTCCGGCAACGGTAAGTGGATCACGGCCGACCAGATCATCAAGCAGTCCGACGCGATGAAGGCCAAGCTGCAGAAGTACGGCTACGACCACATCAACGTCGACGCCGCCTGGAACGACGGGTTCGACGCCAACGGCCGGCCCAAGCCCAGCGCCACCCTCTACCCGCAGGGCCTGCAGAAGGTCATCGACCACGTGCACCGCAACGGCCAGAAGTTCGGGCTCTACACGATCCCGGGCATCTCCCCCGAGGTCTACGACGCGAGCCTGCCGATCGCCGGCGCGCCCGGCTGCACCACCCACGACATCGTCAAGCAGCCGATCCAGCAGGCCGACTACTGGAACATCGGCTACCGGCTCGACTTCTCGAACCCCTGCTCGCAGAAGTACATCGACTCGATCGTCGACCTCTTCGCCTCGTGGGGCGTCAACTTCGTCAAGTTCGACAGCGTCACCCCCGGCTCCGGCATCAGCGACCTGTCGCTCGACGCCCGCGACGACGTCGCCGCCTGGTCGTCGGCGCTGAAGAAGCACAGGATCTGGTTCGAGCTGTCCTGGGCCCTCGACCCGAACTACGCCGGCTACTGGCGGTCGAAGGCCAACGGCTGGCGCATCGACTGGGATGTCGAGTGCTACTGCGCGAACGAGGCGCTCACCCAGTGGCAGAACATCGCCCGGCTCTTCCCGCGGCTGGAGACCTGGTGGCGGCACGGCGGCGACGGCGGCTGGAACGACCTCGACTCGCTGAACGTCGGCAACGGCACGATGGACGGCCTCACCCAGGACGAACGGCGTACGGCGATGACGCTCTGGGCGATCTCGGCGGCGCCGCTCTATCTGGGCAACGATCTCACCAAGCTTGACGCGTACGGTCTCAGCCTCGTCACCAACCCCGAGGTCATCGCCGTCGACCAGGCCGGCACCCCGGCCCGCCCGGTGTCCACCGGAACCCAGCAGCAGACCTGGTACGCCCTGAACGCCGACGGCTCCTACACGGTGGCGCTGTTCAACCTGGGCCGGACCGACAAGGACATCACCGTCGACTGGCCGGACATCGGCCTGACCGGCGCCGCGACCGTCCGCGACCTGTGGGCGCGCAAGGACCTGGGCCGCTTCGCCGGCTCGTTCACCGCCGCCACCGTGCCGATCCACGGTGTCCGGCTGCTGAAGGTGACCCCGCAGTCCGGCGCCCGCGTGGCGGTCAACGACGACGCCCTGCGCGTCCGCTACCAGGGTGAGTGGACCCGCAACGGCGGCGCCGAGGTCGCCGCCACCTCGCAGCCGCTGACCGTGACGGTCACCGACACCGGCGCCGCCTCTTCCTCGCCGGCCACCGGCCCGGTTCGCACGATCGTGCACGACGACACCGACCCGGGCATCTCGTACGCCGGGACGTGGTCCCAGAGCACCGGCCGTGGCCTGGGCGACCACAACGACAGCGTGCACTACACCGAGCGCAACGGCGACTCGTTCCAGTACACGTTCACCGGCACCGGCATCTCGTACATCACCGAACTGGACTCGTCGCAGGGCGAGGTCGACATCTACCTCGACGGCCGGCTGGTGAAGACCGTCGACACCGGTCGCGAGCAGGGTCAGCCGAGGCTCTCGCAGCAGACCGTCTTCTCGGTGAACGACCTGCCGAACGGCAGCCACACCCTGATGGCCGTCAAGAAGTCGGGCTCGTTCATGCTGCTCGACCGCATCGACGTCCTGCAGCCGAGCCTGCTCGACCCGCCGGTCACGTCGTTCGACCGTAAGGCGCCGGCCGACGTCGCGGTGAAGCTGCTGCGCGACGGCAGCGAGTTCACCGGCGTAGCCCGCGACGGCACCGCACTGAAGGCCGGCACCGACTACACGCTGTCGGGCTCGACCGTCACCCTGCGAGCGGCCTACCTGACCGGCCTCCCGCTCGGCGACGCACAGCTGGACTTCACCTTCCGCGGCGACCACCTGAACGACGTCCACGCCACCACCCGCAACGGCGACGCGGTCTCCTACACCTTCGACGGCACCGCCGTCGACTGGATCACCGCGACCGCCCCCGACCAGGGCCAGGCCGACGTCTTCATCGACGGCAGACTGTCCGAGCGAGTCAGTCTCCAGAGCACCGCACGTGCCACCCAGCAGACCGTGTTCAGCATCGCGGGCCTGCGCAAGGGCAAGCACACCATCAAGCTGGTGAAGGTATCCGGCGACGTGCTCCGCACCGACGTCATCCGCTACCGAACCCGCTGATCCCGGACTGGGGTGGGCCGGAGCAACGTCGCTCCGGCCCACCCCGCTTTCCGGCTCGCCCTTCTCCCCACCGGCAGCCTCATGTGGGCATCCGGGCCCTGCGCGCTCGGCACAGCTGGCGCCCGGGCAGGCTCCGCTACGCCGCCGAACAGACCGTCGCCCGGCGTCCACTGCACACCCTGGAAATCGTCTCAAAACGTTTGAGCGAGTGACAGGGTCGACGGATCGTCCAGCGCGATTCGAATGATTTCTGGATCTGAAATTCGCGCGGCTTTCTTCGTCTGTTGCGGGTGCGGTGCGGAGAATCGAGATATGGCGCAGCTGGCGTTGTTTCCCACGAGACATTTGCGGGATAGGACGCTGCGTCGCAATTATTCGGAGGAGGCCGAGGCTTTTCGGCGGGAGCATGAGCGGCATCGGTCGTGGGGTTTGCTGCAGCGCCATGGCCGGCGGATGCGGCAGTTGCGGGAGGCCGAGGAGCAGGCTGCCAGCAAGGGCCCGGACGCGAGCGAAAGCCAAGACGCGAGCGAAAGCCAGGGCCTGGGCGCGGCCGGAGGGGAGAGCCGGGGGCAGGGCGCGCCTGACGGGGAGGCCTTGCGTGAGAGCCAGGCCGTCCGCGAGAGGCAGGCCGCGAGCGAGAGCCAGGCCGTGCCCGAGAGCCAGGCCGTGCGCGAGGAACGGGACGCGAGCCTGGGCCAGGCCGCGGGTGAGGGGCAAGCCGCGTGCGAGGGGCAGGACGCGAGGCGAGGTCAGGGCGGGGTTGAGCGCCACGGCGTGGGTGAGGCGCCGGCCGCCGCCGGTGGTCGGCGGGATTCGGGGAGTGCATTTTCTGGGGCGGAATTCGTCGTTCCGTGTTGGTTGATCAGGCTGGAACGAAAGTGGGCGGGCCGGCGATGGATTGGTGAAAGGGGCCCTCCGGCTGATCGATCCTGGACGAACTCAGGCGAGCATGAGGCCGTTGGGTCCGGCGCCGGCCTCGACGCACGAACACACCCGAGCGTCCGGGCATGGGTGCACGTGCCGACCCCAGGATTCGCCACCCGGATCACCCGTTCAGGGCCACATGATGAGGCACTAGTACGGCAGCCGCCGTTCGCGATCTTCGCCGAGGCGTTTCGCCGGGGCGGCCGACGACACGGTCATTTACTGTGGCTTCACCGATGTCGGCGGAGGTGTGGTCAGGCTTTGGAAGCACGGGCGCAGTAGGTCGATGATCTGTTCGGGTGAGGCGTCCGCGAGGTGCGTGAGGCGTAGCAGGTATCGCTCGGCTATCACGCCGTGGATGATCGCGCTCAGCAGACTTGCGCGCAGGTCGGCGTCGGGCGTCGGTATCGCCTCGGTGAGTTGGTGGAGCTGCGGTTCCCCGGCGGCCCGGTAACGATCAGCGGCGTCGGCGTTGGTGAGCATCGAGCGCAGTACCGCCAAGGAGGCCGCAGGCTCGCCGGTCAGGCGCCGGCCCAGCGACGTGAGCAGCGCCTCGGCCACCTCGCCTGAGGTGCCGCCGGACAACTCGTCGGCGGGTACCTCGACGGCCCGGGCGAAAAGCAGGTCTTTGCTGCCGAAGTAGTGCATGACCAGACCGGCGTCGACGCCGGCGGCCGACGCTACGGCCCGAATCGTGGTCCGGTCGTAGCCGAGCTCGGCGAAGATCTGGCGGGCGGCGGCGAGGATGCGCTCCTCGCTTCGGCGGCGCTGCTGCGCCCTGGTAGGCCGGGGGCTCGATTCAGTCACGGGTTCATTCTACGGCTGTTGACCGGCGGCTCTGTACGTTCTACGCTCGTTCAATCAACAGGCGTTGAATGAGAGGGGCGGCCGTGGTTGCCACATCTCGCGAAGTCGTCGAGCAGATCCTGCGCGCGAGCCGCGAGCAGGGCACTGAAACGTTCGTCAATCTGTTCGCGGCGGACGGATATATCGAGTGGCCGTACCGACCTGAAGGCGTCCTTGGCCGTGTGGAGGGCCGCGATCAGATCCGCGAGTTCCTGACCGCGCAAGCCAACGGCCTCGTCAAGTTCGACGAGTACCGCAACACGGTGATTCACGAGACCACTGACCCGGAAGTGGTGATCGTCGAGTACGAGGCTCACGGCAACGTGATCCCCACGGGCGCACCTTTGCACCAGACGATCATTGCGGTCTTGCGGATCAGGGACGGCCTGGTCGTCTCGTACCGCGACTACCTCAACCCCCTGGTATTGGCCGAAATCATGGTTAGCGTCGGCAACGTCTAACGGTGGCCTTCGTCCGGAATCTGGGCCGGTCCGGTGGACGCAGGGCGGCCACTGCGTGATCGTCTGTATGTCGTGGACAAACATTCGAGTCTTGCGGTGGCCGCAGGTCACAGCGTGATGTTGCTGGCTGGCAGCAGGCTCTGGATCAGGTACTGGGCGCGTTCGCGGGCCGTTTCGGACGTGTTGAGTCGCGTCGTGCGGCGGCCGGTTTCGTGACCGGTCTGCTAGCCGATCTTGAGGTGAAAACCAGTTGGTAACTCGCGGAACATGCCGGACACGCCCGCCCGGACGCAATGCAGCGGCTGCTTTCCCGGGCGAAGTGGGACGCCGACGCGGTGCGTGACGACGTGCGGCGAGTCGTCGTTGATCGCCTCGGTGATCCCGACGGTGTCCTCGTGGTCGACGAGACCGGCGATCTGAAGAAGGGCGTGCACACCGTCGGTGTGCAACGCCAGTACTCCGGTACTGCGGGGCGGATCGAGAACGCGCAGGTCGGTGTGTTCCTGGCCTACGCGAGCAGGCACGGGCACACGCTGATCGACCGGCGGGTCTACCTGCCGAAGTCCTGGACCGGTGACCGCGACCGGTGCGAGCGGGCCGGCGTTCCGGACGACCTCGCGTTCGCCACCAGATCTGGACTAGCAGACGACATGATCACCGCCGCTGTTGCAGCCCTGGTTCCGGCTCGGTGGGTCGCCGCGGATGAGGCCTATGGCAACAACAGGAGCCTCCGGACCCGGCTCCGCGAGCTGCGCCTCGGCTACGTCTTGGCCGTCTCCTGCGATCACCTCGTGCCCGTCGACAGTGGCAAGACCCGCTACCGCGCCGATGACCTGACCGAGAACTTGCCCGCCACGGCATGGACCCGGCGCAGCGCCGGCGACGGGTCGAAGGGGCCACGGTTCTACGACTGGGCCTGGTTGGCTGACGTCGGCGTCGACGGTGACCCCGACGACCAGGGCCGGCACAGTCTGCTGATCCGCCGGAACAACACCACCGGTGAACTGGCCTTCTACCGCTGCTGGACACCCGAACCGGTCGCCCTCGCCCAGCTCGTGCGGGTGGCGGGAGTTCGCTGGATCGTGGAAGAAGGATTCCAGGCTGGAAAGGGCCAGGTCGGTCTTGATCAGCACCAGGTCCGCCGCTGGACGTCTTGGCACCGGTTCACCACCCTCGCCTTGGCCGCCCTCGCCGTCCTCGCGATCTGCGCCGCCGACGCCCGCACCCCAAACCGCCGCGCTCAGCCCGACATGATCGACCTGACCGTCAACGAGATCCGCCGCCTGATCAACGTCCTGCTCATTCAGCCCACCCGCAGCATCGCCCACCGTTTGCGCTGGTCAAACTGGCGACGTCGACACCAAGCACGCGCCAGGCGAGCCCACTACGCCCGCCGCTTCCCCCTTGAACTCCAACCATGATCACGAAGGGCGGCTGCCGTACTAGCCTCGCGACATGAGGAGTTCCGACAGTTTGACGGTGGTGTTCCAGTTGCGGATCGTCATGGATTTGTAGAGTGGTGACGCCATTATCGCGCTCAGCCGGCTCTTTGTCCGCTGCGCGCTGAGACGCTCGGAATAGATGACGCCATCACCCGGCCAGACCCTGTCGACGCCCTCGCGGGGTTTGAAGACGGGCATCACGTCGGCGGCGTCGACGCCCATCAGGAAGATCGCGTCGCTGTGGTATTTGTCCGGCTGGTCGCCGAAGCCCTCCGGTCTGCCGCTCAGGACGGCGTCGAGCTGGGCGCGCGTGAGGACCAGGACTTTGACGATCTCGCTGTCGAGTGTGAAGTCCTCGGGCAGCGCCTCCTCGATGCGGGCCGCTGTCCCGGCGGCGTCGAGATCGGAATCCAGGATGACGTTTCCGCTGGCGATGTAGGTGGACACGGCCGAGAAGCCGCGACTTTCCAGGCACCTCCTCAAGTCGGCCATCGGGACCTTGTTCTTGCCGCCGACGTTGATACCGCGCAGGAGGACCAGGAAAGTCGTCACCTCCCTAAATTACCCGCGCGGCGGTGGTCGCAGGCCGGACATCCCGCCGTCGACGGCCAGGGACATCCCCGTGGTGGCTGCTGACGCCGGGGATGCCAGGTAGGTGACCGCGCCGGCCACCTCCTCGGCCGTCACCAGGCGGCCGGTGGGCTGGCGGCCCTCCAGCCGCGCCCGCTCCCCCGCCGGATCGCCGGTGCGGGCGAGCAGTCGTTCCACCCACGGTGTGTCCACCGTGCCCGGTGCCACGCAGTTGACGCGGATGCCGTCGCCTACCAGGTCGGCGGCGGTGGCGAGGGTCAGCGCGTGCACGGCGCCCTTGGAGGCGGAGTAGAGGGCCCGCTGCACCAGGCCGGCCGTCGCCGCGATCGAGGAGATGTTGACGATCGCGGCGGCGGGGCTGCGGCGCAGGTACGGCAACGCCGCGCTGGTGGCGCGGGCCATGCCCACCACGTTGACGTCGAGCACGCGGTGCCACTCCTCGTCGTCGTTGGCGTCGATGCCGCCTACCGCGCTGATCCCGGCGTTGTTGATCAGGATGTCGATCCCGCCGTACGTGAGCGCGACCGCGGCCATGGCGGAGGTCAGCGACTCGCGGTCGGCCACGTCGGCGACCACGGGCAGCAGGCCGTCGGCGGGGGCGCCGGGGTTCAGGTCGAGCACCCCGACCAGCGCCCCCTGCGCCCGCAGCGAAGCGGTGACGGCCGCGCCGATGCCGGAGCCGCCTCCGGTCACCACGGCGACGAGGCCGGTGAAGGCGGGAACGGTGAAGGCGAGGCCGGCAGAAGAGTCGATCATGCCCATGCGGGACCTCCGGGATAGGCGAAGTGCTGCAGCGTCTCGGGGCGCATCTCGGCCGAGAAACCCGGCGCCGCGGGAAGCCGGTAGGCGCCGTCGCGGATCACGACCGGGTCGATGAAGTGCTCGTGCAGGTGGTCGACGTACTCGATGGCGCGGTCGGTCAGCGAACCGGACACGGCCACGAAGTCGAATGCCGACAGGTGCTGGACCAGTTCGCAGAGGCCGACGCCGCCGGCGTGCGGGCAGACCGGCACGCCGAACTTCGCGGCGAGCAGCAGGATCGCCACGTTCTCGTTGACGCCGGCGACCCGGCAGGCGTCGATCTGGACGACGTCCACCGCATCGGCCTGCAGCAACTGTTTGAAGATGATCCGATTCTGTACGTGTTCGCCGGTCGCCACCCGGATGCCGGCCGGTCGCAGCCGGCGGCGGATCGCCGCGTGCCCGAGGACGTCGTCGGGGCTGGTGGGTTCCTCGATCCACCACGGGTCGTACGGGGCGAGCGCCGTCATCCACTCGACGGCCTGCCCGACGTCCCAGCGCTGGTTGGCGTCGACGGCGATCCGGATGCCGTCGCCGACGGTGGCACGGGCGAGACGCATCCGCCGGATGTCGTCGTCCAGGTCGTCGCCGACCTTCAGTTTGATCAGCCGGTAGCCGTCGGCGACCGCCTCGCCGGCCAGCCGCACCAGCTTCTCGTCGCTGTAACCGAGCCAGCCCGGCGACGTGGTGTACGCCGGATAGCCGTGCGTCTCCAGAAAGGCGATGCGCTCGGCAGAAGAGGGACGAGCCGCTTCGAGGAGATCAAGAGCCTCGGCCGGGGTGAGCGCGTCGCTCAGGTACCGCCAGTCGACCAGATCGACGACCTGCCGCGGGGTCATGTCGGCGAGCAGCCGCCAGACCGGTTTGCCGGCTGCCTTGGCGGCCAGATCCCACGCCGCGTTGATCAGCGCGGCCGCGGCCAGGTGGACGACGCCCTTCTCCGGGCCGAGCCAGCGGATCTGCGAGTCGTGGGTGAGCCGCCGCGCGAACTCTCCGAGATCGTCGATCGGCTGCCCGACCACGAACGGGGCCAGCGCGTCGATCGCCGCGCGGCACACCTCGTTGCCACGGCCGATGGTGAAGGTGAACCCGTGACCCGTCAGGCCGTTGTCGGCGTGCAGGACGACGTAGGCAGCCGAGTAGTCCGGGTCGGGGTTCATGGCGTCGGAGCCGTCCAATTGACGGGAGGTGGGGAAGCGGATGTCCGACGTACGAAAATCGATGATCCTCATGAAGCGTCCCGGAGGAGGCTGCGCTGCCGCCCGAGCCCGTCGATCTCGACCTCGACCACATCTCCGGCGGTGAGGTAGGGGAATCGGCCGGAGAGCGCCACCCCCTGCGGTGTCCCGGTGTTGATCAGGTCGCCCGGTTCGAGCACGGTGTATTGCGAGAGATGCCAGATCAGGTACTCGACATCGAAGATCATGTCGGAGGTCGTGGAGTCCTGGCGGGGCTCGCCGTTGACCCGGCTGCGCAGTCGCAGCGGCCCGGGCACCTCGTCGGGGGTGGCCAGCCACGGTCCGAGCGGGTTGAACGTCTCGCAGGACTTGCCCTTCGACCACTGCCCGCCCGACCGGTCGAGCTGATATTCCCTTTCGGACACGTCGTTCGACAGCACGTAGCCGGCGATGTGCCCGGCGGCGTCGGCGGGCGAGTCCAGGTAGCGAGCGGTACGGCCGATCACGACGCCGAGCTCCACCTCCCAGTCGGTGCGTTCCGAGCCTCGCGGGATCAGCACGTCGTCCTCCGGGCCGACGATCGTGTTCGGCGCCTTGTAGAACATGATCGGCACGGTCGGCGGTTCGGCGCCGGACTCGGCGGCGTGCGCGGCGTAGTTCTGCCCGACGCAGAGGATGACGCCGGGCCGGGTGATCGGAGCGCCACGGCGTTCACCGGAGATATCGATTTCGGGCAGGCCGTCGATCGAGGTGATGCCGCCGGCAGCGAGGAATTCGCCGGTGATGTCGCCGGTCACCGCGGACAGGTCGTAGAACCTCCCGCCGCTGGAAGCGACCGGCCGCTCCCGTCCGGCGGGTCCGACTCGCAGGTACCTCACATCAGCTCCAGGTGATAGGTGTGGATGGCGGTGCCGCCGAAGACGTCCGGAGGCAGGCCGCCGAGCAGCTCGGACAGGGCTTCTTTGACCTGGGTGTAGGTGGCCGCGACTTCGCAGACGGGCCAATCCGAGCCGAACATCAGGCGGTCGGCGCCGAACAGCTCGGCGGCGGTCTCGACGTACGGGCGAAGGTCCTGGGGTGTCCAGACGGCCCAATCCGCTTCGGTGACCAGGCCGGACAGCTTGGCCACGACGTTGGGCCGCGCGGCGACCGCGGTGATCTGTTTCCGCCACTCTTCGAAGCCACCGGCGGCGATCGGCGGCTTGCCGAGGTGGTCGAGAACGAAGGTCGAGCCGGGCAAGGCGGCGGCCGCACGGGCCACCGACGGCAATTGGGAAGTGCGGACCACCAGTTCGTTGACGAGCCCGGCGGACGCGACGGCCCGGAGTCCGGTGCGCACATCCGGACGGTCGAGATGATCATCCGCCGACGCCTGCACCTGATCACGGATGCCGGCCAAGAGGTGCCCGCCGGTCCCGGCCCGGTGCCGCTCGATGGTGGCGGCCAGATCGGAATCGGTCAGGTCCGCCCATCCGACGACGCCCGCTATCTCCGGGGTCTCCTGCGCGATGCGCAGGAACGCGGTGGTCTCCGCAGCGTCGCATCGTCCGGCTTCGATCAGCACGGTACGATCGACAGCCGCCGCTCGAAGGGAGTCCCGCAGGTCAGCGACCGTGTAGTCGCGCCGGATCGCCTCCAGCGCCGGGTCCTGCAACCACGGATAGTCAGCGGTCCACAGGTGATGGTGCGCGTCGACGATCACGCGATCAGCCCTCGATCCCGGAGATCACTCCACAGGACGGCGGGGATCGGCACGGCGGCCATCCGGACCGCGTCCTCGACCTCCGCCGGCGTGCGTGCGCCGACGAGGACGCAGGTCACCGCGGGGTGCTCGGCCGGGAACTGGATCGCGGCGGCCCGCAGCGGGACACCGTGCCGATGGCAGACCTCCTGGATCGCGAACGCCCGGTCGACCAGCGCGGCGCCGGCCGGCGCATAGTCGTATCGAGCGCCCGGATGTGGATCGGCGAGCAGTCCGGAATTGAACACTCCGGCAGCGACCACCGCGACGCCCTTCTCCGCGCACGCCGGCAGCAGCTCATCTCCGCCGGACTGGTCGAGCAGCGTGTACCTGCCGGCCAGCAGCACCGCGTCGAGCAGCCCGGTGCGTACCAGCCGGACCAGCGCCTCCGCTTGATTCATCCCGGCCGACACCGCACCGATCCGCGCTTGCGAACGCAGTTCGGCGAGGGCGGGCAGCGCCTCGTCGATGGCCTGTTCGAGGTGATCGTCCGGGTCGTGCAGGTGCAGGATGTCGGCCCGGTCGAGTCCGAGACGGATCAGGCTTTCCCGGTACGAGGTGAGCACGCCGTCGCGGGTGAAGTCGAAGACCGGCGTCACCCCGCTGGGTTCGGCCCAGATGTCCTGGGCGTCCCCGCCCCCGCTGCGCAACAGCCGCCCGACCTTCGTCGACAGCGCGAACTCGCCGCGCGGTCTCCCCTGCAGAGCCGCGCCGGCCCGTCGCTCGGCCAAGCCGTTGCCGTAGAGCGGCGCCGTGTCGAAGAGGCGCAGGCCCAGTTCCCACGCCCGGTCCACGGTCCGTCGCGCCTGGTCGTCGCCGACCGCCTCGAACAGCCCGCCGAGCGGCGCCATGCCGAGGCCGAGGCGGGTGACCCGGACGTTCCCGATCGTGGTCGTCTCCGTCGGATTCATGCGACTCTCCGGTCGTCGATCGCGTCGTGGTCCCAGTCGATGCCCAGCCCCGGCCCGGACGGCGCGAGCGCCTGACCGTCGACGATCGGGATCTCGCTCCGGGTGATCGCGCGCAGTTGCGGGATGTGCTCCAGGTAGCGGCTGTTCGGCACCGCGCAGCAGAGGCTGACGTGCAGCTCCATCAGGAAGTGCGGGCAGACCGGCACGTTCGCGGCCTCGGCCAGGTGCGCGACCTTGAGCCACGGCGTGATGCCGCCGATCCGGGCCACGTCGACCTGCACCACGCCGGCCGCGCCGCGCCTGAGGTATTCGGCGAACTGGCCCGGTGCGTACATCGACTCGCCGGTCGCGACCGGAATCGACGTCGCGCGTGCCACCTGCTCGTGCCCTGCCACGTCCTCGGCCGGCAGCGGCTCCTCGAACCAGAACGGGTCGTAGGGTTCCAGCAGCCGGGCGCGGCGGATCGCGTCGGCGGCGGTCAGCGACTGGTTCGCATCGAGCATCACGTCGAAGTCCGGCCCCACCGCGGCGCGCACGGCGCCGAGCCGTTCGGCATCCTGAGCCGGGGTACGGCCCACCTTCATCTTGATGCCCGTCCAGCCGGCTTCCCGGCTCGCCGTGGCGCCCGCCACCAGTTCCTCGGTGCTGAGGTGCAGCCAGCCGCCCTCGGTGTCGTACAGCGGAATCCGATCCTTCGCACCACCCGCGAGCAGCCACAACGGCTGCCCGGCGTCGCGGCAGCGCCAATCCCAGAGGGCGGTGTCGACGGCGGCGAGGGCCAGCGAGGTGATCGCGCCGACGGTGGTCGCCTTCGTCGTGAGGAACAGGTCGCGCCAGATCGCCTCGACGCGGCGCGGGTCCTGCCCCGGCAGCCTGTCCAGGAGGGTGTCACGCAACAGGGCGAGCACGGCGGTCCCGCCGGTCCCGATCGTGTAGGCGTAGCCGAGGCCCGCGCCGCCGTCATCGGTGCTCAGCCGTACGAAAATCGTCTCCTGCTTGATGAACGTCTGCAGAGCGTCGGTGCGCACGGTCTCGACTGCGAGATCGACCAGGTACGCCTCGGCGTGAGTGATGACCGGCACGACCCTCCCCTTCGTGGATCCTATAGGATCTTTCGTAGAGGAATTTTGACGGGAAGGCAAGCCATGGCTTCGTTTCGCAGCGTGAAGCGCTCGACCCTGAGCGAAGACGTCTACGCCACCCTGCGCTCCGCCGTCCTGGAGCACAGCCTGGCCCCCGGCGACCGCCTCAACATCGACGCCCTGGCTCGCGAGCTGGAGGTCTCCCCCACGCCGGTGCGTGAAGCGCTCGCCCGGATGGAGTCCGAGGGCCTGGTCCGCAAACGCGCGCTCGCCGGCTACACGGTCAGCCCGCTGCTGACCCGCGACGAATTCGCCGACCTCTTCGACATGCGCCTCCTGCTGGAATGCGCCGCCGCCCGCCGCGCCGCCACGCACGCCACCGACGAGCAGCGATCGGAACTGCTCGTCCAGGCCGCCTTCACCGTCGGCAGTGACGCCGAAGGAACCTGGCACGCCGCCTTCACCGCGCAGGACGCCCAGCTGCACCACCTGGTCGCGGAGGCGTCAGCCAGCCCGCTCCTGCTCGACGCCTTCACCCGGTTGCACGCGCACCTCCACCTGCACCGGCGCTACTTCCCCTACTCCCACGCCGCCGTCACCCACCAGGAACATCACGCCCTGGCCCAGGCCATCGCCGGCCGCGACCCCGGCGGCGCCGAGGACGCGATGCGCCGGCACCTCGAGAAGGCGCGCGACCGCCACCTCGCCGCGTTCACGCAGTGAGGCGGCCTCACGAGTTCTGCCAGAGGAAGCGGCCTTCCCGCCGGTCCGGGGAGAGGAACACGTAGCCGACCCCGGCATCGCCGAAGTTGACCGGGAACGGGAGCTCCTCGGCGTCGAGCTGGAGCAGGAGGCGGTAGTCCGCTTCCGGCGGGTAGGGGCTCTGCACCCAGAGCGGCTCGCCACCGAAGAACTGGCGGTCGCCGTCTCCCGTCTGCACCAGCCGGTGATCGGCAGCGACGGTCGGCCCGGTGACCTGCTCGGACACCTCGATCGGCCGCGGATCCGCAGAACCGTAGACCTCGACCATCGGCCCGTAGACACCCAGCACCGGCAGACGCCCGCCCCGCTGCACGATGACGGCGTTCTCGCCGCTGTCCGGTTCCCAGGTGTCCTGGTCGACGAACTCGGTGGCGTCGGTCATGAACAGATAGGCGAGCCCCGCCGGAACCTCGAACTGCCCGATGAACGTCATCGGCCGGCCGAGATTCCGGGAGACCGGCCACTGGGGCGCCTCCAGCCACACCGGCTGCCCACCGAGCTTCGCGACCGGCTCCCCCACCGGCCCTGCAGCCTTCTCCACCGCGAAGAATCGACGACCCGAGATCACCGCGTGAGACTATCCGGCGACGTCAGAGTCGGCGGTACTCCATCGCTCGCTGCAGAGCTCGGCAGACCTGCTCGAACTCGCGCTGATCGGCGGAGCGCAAGAGCTCGACCCGGGAGCTACGGTAGGTGGCGTTCAGCGACCACTCCCGTCGTGAGCTCCGTGGCAGCATGAAGCCGGCAAATAGCAACGCGGCCGCGCCGACCACGGCCAGAATGTATCTCTCCGCCAGCCAGCCGATCGCGGTCACGATCAGGCCGACGAACAGCACGTTGCTCCACAGCCAGAGCTGCCGCCGTTTCTCGAATCGCACGATGTGGACGTCGGCGAGTTCGTCCATGCGGAATCGCGTGAAGCCCTCGCCTTGCCGGATTCCGACGACATCTCCGGTCACCACCGCCTGCGGTCCCCGGAAGAAGGTGCGGCCGCCAGTCGGATAGCTCTCATCGGGGCTGACGCTCCCGACTGTCGACGGGGAACCCCCATGGTCGATGTAGTCACGGGCGAACTCGTCCGTGACGTTGACCCGCGGCAGGGGCTCTTCTTCCACCGGCATCTCAAAACCGCCTCAGTATCCGTGCTTACGCTGCTGGAGCCATGTCTTCGGAGGTGATTCCATCGCCTCCACCGTGCTGGCCAGGTCCGCGAGGATCGACTGGAGTTCCCGGTGCTCGACGGGAAGATCGCACTGCGCGTCGATCGCGACACATCCGATGACGTGATCCTGCCTGACGAGGTCGAAGACCGGCCTAGCGGCGATCAGCCGATAACCGGACGAGGCCTGGAACTCGGTCCACGACATACCGTAGCGCTCGGCCTCCGGCAGGCGGCTCCAAGCTTCGCGGCCGAGCGACTCCCCCCGCTCGCGGACGGTCTCCCAGTCCTCGGCGACGTAGGTGTGGTTCTGCCAGGCTCGGCCGACCACGCCCTTACCCGGTGACCAGCGAGGACGGTGCATGCGGGGTTTCGCGCCGATGCGCAGCCGCCCAACCAGGACCAGCCGGGCAAACAGCCACCGCCCGCGCACGAACGTCCCGCTGGCGAGGAACACGTGGACGCCGACCTGGTCCACATCGAGCTTCAGGTGCCGCACGACTCTCATCAGGGTCGCGGCGGTCGCCGCCTCGATCTCGGTCTCGAACGCCCGTGCGCTTGCCGCGTGGGACCGCAGCGCCAGGGAGTTGAGCGCGCTCGACGCCGCGGAGACGAAGAAGGCGATGATAAGGCAGACGTAGAGCCACGGCTGCCGCTGCTTCCAGAACTCCTCGGAGGGCAGGCCGAGATCTGCCGCAGCGATGATGGTCAGCGCCAGTGCGACGGGCACGACCCGCGCCAGCGTGACGACGTGAGGCACACGTCGATGCTATGCGGCGCGTCGTACCCGCCGACAGTCCTCGATCGCCGCGCGTTCCCGACACGACGTCGATCGTCCTATGCGGAAGACCGTCCGCGAGGCGACGCGCTTGCCGGACAGATGTCGGACTGTCGAGCCGCAACCGAATCCGTGTGCCTGCGAGCTGGATGGGTGACGTGGGCGGCGGGGCGGCGAGCATCGCCGAGAACGGGCCCGCGATGATCCCGGTCGGTCAGACGCTCGGCTGGATCATCAACCTGATCGTGGCAGAGGCGATCATCAGGCGTGGCCGGCCCAATCGGCTTCCTGCTGCACGGCGGCTAGCTGCTGTTCACCGCGGGCCTGCTGATCGCCGCAGGCACCTACCCTGCACCTACCGCTATGGCTGATGTGCCTGCTGGTGTCGATCGCGGCCGTGGCCGGCGACCACTGCGGCTATCTCTTCGGGCGGCGGTTCGGTCCCACGCTGTTCCGCCGGTCCGACTCGCGGCTCTTCAGGCAGCAGAGCCTGGTGCGCGCCCAGGGGTTTTTCGCCACCTATGGCGCGCGGTCGATCGTGCTGGCCCGCTTCATACCGATCGTCCGGACCGCCACCCCGATCGTGGCCGACGCGAGTCACATGCATCACCGGACGTTCGTCCTCGGCGCCAGACGCTCATAATAGATTCCTGCGTGTCCGCCGACCGAGGGACCTGCCATGGATAGCGAGGAACAGATAAAGCAGTGGGCCGGCTCCTTCGTTGCCCATCTTGATTCGCTACTCCAACGATCCTCCGGAAACGATCAGTCAGCATCCACGATTGCCGCCGAACTCGACTCCGCGTGGGCCATTCCCCTACTGGTTCTGGCATGGGACGGGACTCTCTCCGGCTACGGTGGCCCTCAGATTCGACCTGCCATTAAGGAAGCCATACATGCCCTGAAAAAGACCATGGAAACGGGCAGCTCAAGAAGCGAACAAAAAGTGAGCGACCTGATAGTTGCCTGTGCGATGAAGATCGAAGAGCGAGCATCGCTGCTAGAAGGGCGGGCAGGGGTCGAAGGCTCCGACGAACTGGTCGCCATGCTGCGAGTGACCGGCGCAAAGCTACACACATCTCCAGACGTGAACACACTATTGTCCGGAGGACTCGGTCGCGCACTGGGAATAATTTCGGGAGTTCTGTCAGAACGGATTCACCCGCCGGATCTGGCGGATGAATTGCCCCTTCTTTCGCGGCTACCCATGACGCCGGCAACCCGTGAGATCTGGCATGGCATCTACCTGCGCCTCCTCTTGCCGATTCTTCTGGAAGACGTCGACAGCGACTCGGCATCGAACCTGAAGATCTCCAGATATCCATTTAATTGGGCATCGATAATACAGGCGACCGGGCAGATGACACCTGCGGTCATCAACAACGATGACATTCAGAGGAGCCTTTCGCTCGACTCACCCCCGCCTGACAATGTCGCTGACTCCCATTTGACCGCCTACCCGATTCATCGAATCCAGGAGAGGTTCGTAACCAGCATTGCCTTGATCCTGGATTCGATCGCCCCATGGCTTCAGATTCAGATCGAAAATCACCAGCTCGGCGAGAAAATGATCAGCAAACCCTTCGAGGATCAGGTAATCGCCACCATGAGGCGAAAAGGGTTCATAGCTGGCGAGGTAACGGATGGAGGCGTCTGGGAACATGGATGTGATCATCCCTCTGAATCCATCTCGCAGATATCGAAAGCGCTGAGAGCGGCGGCGAAGGCGCAACAGGTCGGTCAGATCGACGTCCTGGCCGTGCGCACTGATGGGATATTCCTCATCGAGTGCAAGACCATGGCCGGAACCGGAAGCGTTTACAGCATGTCACGGAGGTCGATCACCGGCGACGCGAAGAAGTGGCATCTCAAAGCCAGAAAGAAGAAGGCTTGGCTGGAGGAGGCCCTAGGCAGACCCGTCGACTTGTCGCTGATCGTCGTCAGCGGATTGGACTTGTTACGAACCAGCTCGGAGTCTGATGGGGCTTTGATCGTGAGCCCCGAGATACTCGAGGAAATTCCTGAACATCGAGCGTGACGTGCCTGGGGCCACGGTGGACGAAGCATCGACGCGGTCGGGGCCTCTCGTGTCAGCTTCTACAATTTGTAGAAAGCGGAGGTCATGACGACGAGGCTCCGCGATGTGCTGCTGGCTCTGATGCCCGCCGGGACGATCAGCGCTCAGCAGTCGCACCTGCGCCACCGGGAGACGCTGGGGCACCAAGGCGCCGTCGGGCCGCAACCCGTAGCGGTAGGCATGCCCGTCGCGTTCCCGGGCGATCCGGTCCTTGTCGCACATCCGGGTCAGCGTGGTGACGACGGTGACGTAGGAGAGCGCGGACGGTCCTGAGCCGCTCCAGGACCTCCCGGGGTGTGGGAGCGGCGCCGGCCGTGACCAGGACGGCGAAGACCTCGGACTCCGGCTCGCCGTGCCGCCGGCGACCGTCCAGGGGCATGGCGGCGACCACCGCTGCCGCCGCGCCCGCCGCCACCGCCAACGCCGTGCCTGCGGCCACCAGCATCCCGCCCCCGGCCGCGCCCACCAGCAAGGCGCCCGCGCTGACCACCAGCGGCACCAACTGGCCCACCGTCGTCGGATCGCTGACCACCTACGGCCGGTGGCTGCTCGCCAACCCGAACCCCACGCTGACCGGCCCAGTCACCGAACCCGGCTGCTCCGCCGACGACGCGCTCGCCGCCTCACTGCAGACCTACGTGGACGAGAGCAGCTACGTGCTGCCCGACGCACCCACGCTGACCAGCATCGTCTGCCCGACCGGCAGCGTCGGCGCCCAGGTCGTCATCGACATCGAGGCCACCCGCGGCATCGGACCCGTCTACGACCGCCGGCAGACCGCGAACACACGGCAGCGCTCCGAGCTCGCCGCCCTGCCGCCGACCGAATTCAGTCTCACGCTGACCCGCGGCGCCGACTCCCGCTGGCACATCTGCAGCGTGAACACCGAGGACCCTCCCGACCGCGAGGCCATCACCGTCTGCTCTGAACCGATGAGTCCGGGCCTCTCCGTCGGTCTACCGGAGAGGAGACCCACTACCTAGGAGAGCCCATGACCTCGATCCAGCCCATCGCCGGCACGCCCGACCTGCCCCGGCTGCGTCACTTCTACGAGACGGTGCTCGGCGCCACGCAGGCCATGCGGGTGCCCGACGAAGGTCCCGAGTTCTACGTCGAACTGCGGATCGGCACGAGCACCCTCGGGCTCGTCCAGGAGGACAAGACAACGATCGGTTCCCCGGTACGGATCATCCTCAGCGCCGACGTCACTGACGTCGACGCACTGCTCCCCACCGTCGCATCGGCGGGCGGCACCGTGCAGGGGCCGGCCAACGACATGCCGTGGGGGCAGCGGGTCGCGCACGTCCTCGACCCGGACGGGAACATGCTCAACCTGACCCAGCGGCTGACCTGACCAGGCCGGTGACCAGCACGACCGCCAGGTCGCCCTGTTCCTCGCCGGCGTCAGGCGGCGATGTCGAGGACCCAGGTGACGCCGAAGCGGTCCCGGATCATGCCGTAGAGCGGAGACCAGCCGGACGGGCCGAGGTCCGCCACGACCGTGGCGCCCTCCGACAGGCCCTTCCAGTAGCGGGTCAGCTCCTCGGTGTCGTCGCCGCGGACGGAGACGAAGAAGGGACGGTCGCCCGGGGCGTACGACTCGTTCTCCCGCACGTCGTAGGCCATCACGTGGAAGCCGGCCTCGGTGCGGACCTCGCCCCACGCGATCCGGTCGCTGTCGGACGGGTGCTGGACGTTCTGGGCCTGGCCGTGGGTGAACGCGACGACGTCGCCGCCGAAGACGGACCGGTAGAAGTGCAGCGCCTCCCGGGCCTGGTCGCGGAAGTTCAGGTGGACGGTGGTCTGGATGCCCATGGTGTTTCTCCCTACTGGTCGGCGAGGAGAACCTTCGCAGCAGTAGGTGACAGGATGTGGCACCTACTTCCGGCAGACTCGGATTCATGCCGAAGACCTCCGCTCGCCTGCTGGCCCTGCTGTCGCTGCTGCAGAGCCGGCGCGACTGGTCCGGCGGCGATCTCGCCGGGCGGCTCGACGTCAGCCTGCGGACCGTGCGCCGCGACGTCGACCGGCTCCGGGAGCTCGGCTATCCGATCGCGGCGGTGAAGGGGCCGGACGGGGGTTACCGGCTCGGCGCCGGCACTGATCTGCCGCCGCTGCTGTTCGACGACGAGCAGGCCGTCGCTCTCACGGTCGCCCTGCAGGTGGCCGCCGCCGGTGATGACGCGGCGGCTCAGGCCCTGACCACGATCCGGCAGGTCATGCCCGCGCGCCTTCGTCATCGCGTCGACGCCGTGCGGGTCGTCGCCGCCGATCGGGTGGAGGCGCGGGCCGGCGGGGACGTGCTGATCGCGCTCGGTTCCGCCGTACAGAGAAGGGAGATCTTGTCCTTCGACTATGGGACCGGCGCCCTCGACCGGCCGCCGCGTCGCGTGGAGCCGCACCATGTCGTCACGTGGAAGCGGCGCTGGTATCTCGTGGCGTTCGACCTCGATCATCAGGAATGGCGCACGTATCGTGTCGATCGGATCTTTCTGCGTACGCCGAACGGCCCGCGGTTCGTGCCCAGGGCGATTCCCGGCGGTGATGTGGGAGCGTTCGTGGCCGGGCGGTTCCGTGGCGCCGTCTGCGTGGGCACCGTCGTGCTCGACGTGGACGCCGCCACCGTTGCTCCCTATGTCGGTGACGGCGTCCTCGAAGAGGCCGGGCCGGGGCGGTGCCGGCTGACGCTCGGTTCCTGGTCGTGGGTGAGTCTGGCCGCGGCCTTCGCCCGATTCGACGCCGGTATCACGGTCGTCGGGCCGGATGAGCTGACTCGGGCTTTCGCGCGGCTGGCCCGGCGGTGTGGCGCCGCCGCCGGGCTCTGACGACGCGAGTCACCTCAGGCCGGCGACGACGAACGAGCCGTGGCCGCGGCCCCGGCCGGCAGGGCCACGGCGACCGCCGCGGAGACTGCCGGCACGGCGCCGACCGTGATCGGTTCTCGGATGACGGTGCGCCGGCGTCAGGCTGCCGTGCAGGCCGGGGTGGCGGCAGGTCCGGTTCCGGTGCCCTGGAAGCCGAACTCGGTGGATCCGCCGGCGGCGATCTGGCCGTTGTAACCGACGTTGCGGAAGGTCACCTGGCCGCTGGCCCCGGTGTTGGTGGCGTTCCAGGTGTTCGTCACCGCGCCGCCGGCGGGCACCGCCACGCCGACCGACCAGCCGCTGACCGCGCTGGTTCCGGCGGTGACCCGGACGGTGGCGGTGTAGCCGCCGTTCCACGAGTTCAGCGTCAGCGCCGCGGTGCATCCGCCGGGCGCCGGCGACGGCGGCGGCGAGCTCGGCGGCGGCGAACTCGGCGTCGTCGGGCCGCCCGCGTTCAACGCGTCGAGCACGGCGGTGTACGCGGCCTTCTTGTTGCCGTTCGCGTCGAACAGCAGCGGGTTCTGCCCGGTACGCCACGAGTCGGAGTCCCGCACGCCCCAGACGGTGATGCCGGTGCACCGGGCGACGGCGAGACAGGCCCGGGTCACGGCCGCGAAGATGCCGGCCTGGTTCCCGCCCTGCTGCACGTCGAGCTCGGTGATCTGCACGTCGACGCCGAGGTCGGCGAACCGCTGGATGTTCTGCTGATAGGTGGAGTCCAGCGTGGTGCCGAGGTGCGACTGCAGGCCGACGCAGTCGATCGGGACGCCGCGGGCCTTGAAGTCGCGGACCATGTTGTAGATGCCCGTCGACTTCGCGTTGATGCCGTCGGTGTTGTAGTCGTTGTAGCAGAGCCTGGCGCCCGGATCGGCGGCGCGAGCAGCACGGAATGCCGCCTCGATCCAGTCGTTGCCGGTGCGCTGCAGGTTGGAGTCGCGGCGGCCACCGCTGCCGCCGTCGGCGAACGCCTCGTTCACCACGTCCCAGGAGTGGATCTTCCCGCGGAAGTGGGTGGCGACCTGGGTGACGTGGTTGATCGCGGCGCTGCGCAGGGCGGCGCCGGACAGGCTCTGCGCCCAGGCGGGCTGTTGAGCGTGCCAGAGCAGGGCGTGCCCGCGTACCGTCATGCCCCTGCTCTGCGCGTGGCTGACCAGCCGGTCGCCGTTGGTGTAGGTGAATCGTCCCTGCTGGGGTTCGGTGGCGTCCCACTTCATGTCGTTCTCGGGGACGAGCGAGGTGAACTCGCGGTTGAGGATCGTCATGTACGGGGTGTCGGACAACTTGAAGGCCGAGGTGGCGGCGCCGAAGTAGCGGCCGGTCTGCGCGGCCGAGGCGCCGAGCGTGGTGGCCGCCTCGGCGGAGCCGGTCACGGCGACACTCGCCGCGACGACGACGCCGGCGACGGCTGCCGAGAGCATGGCGAAGCGGCCCTTCCGGGGGATGGTCATGGTGCGCTGGCCTTTCGGAGGGGGATGAGAGGTCTTACCGGCGCAGAGGCGAACAGGCTCCTGATCGCGGGGGTCGATCATTTCTCAGCTGATTCCCGAACGGTACGGGAGCGCTCCCATGCAATTCAAGAATGGAGAGCCGTGACCAGTGGAAAGCGCGGCTCATAACACTTTCCTCGCTCGGACACCGGCCCGCTGACAGCCGAGGAAGCCACTCGGGGCGACCTTGTCCATATCGATCTCCGCCATTGCCCCCGATTAACGACAACCGTCACGGCGACGGCGGTTTGACCGGTAGCCGGACCTCGAAGGTGGTGCCCGCGCCGTCGGTGTCGGCCACGGTGATCGTGCCGTGGTGGCGTTCGACGATGGTGCGAGTGATCACCAGGCCCAGGCCGGTTCCGGGTATGCGCTGGTCGATGGCGGTCGAGGCGCGGTAGAAGCGGCGGAACAGGTGTGGCCGGTCGGCGGCCGGGATACCGATCCCGGTGTCCGCCACCTGCCACAGGATCTGCTCGTCGCCGGCCGTGACGGTGATCGTGACCCGGCCTCGCGCCGGGGTGTACTTGACGGCGTTGGAGATCAGGTTGTCGGCGACCTGCCGCAGCCGGTGCGGGTCGGCGTGCATCTCGACGGATGCCGGAGAGTCCACCGTGATCGTCAGGTTCTTGTGCTGAGCGGTGATGCCGATGGCCTGGACGGCATCGTCGATGATCGCCCGCAGGTCGAGGTCGGCGGTGCTGATGGCCAGGTTCCCCGACTCCAGCCGGGCCAGATCCAGCAGGTCGTCGGCGATCAGGGTGAGCCGGCCGGCGCTGGCGGCGATCGCCCGTACGTGCTCGCGGTGCTCGACGGGGCCGTCCGCGAGGTCCTCCTCGAGCATGGCGCCGGCCGCCACGATCACCGCCAGCGGGTTGCGGATCTCGTGAGTGACCAGGGCCAGGAACTCGTCCTTGGTCCGGGCGAGTTCGACGGTGAGCTCTTCGGCGCGGCGCCGCTCCAGGTACTGCCCGATCTGCGCGGCGATGCCCATCAGCAGCGCGGCCAGGGTGTCCTCGGGATCCTCGATGCGGTCGCCGTAGACGCAGAGGGCGCCCAGGGTGTGCCCGGTCGCCGAGACCGGCACGCCGACGGCGACGTGCAGACCGGCCCGGGCGGCGGCGCGGCTGCGTAGCGAGGCGGTGTCGGATGCCAGGTCCGGGATCCAGTCCGGCGTGCCCTGCTGGTAGACCCGGCCGGGCAGGCTCATGCCCGGTTCGAGCTCACTGAGCGCGAAGGTGCCCAGGCGCAGGCCTTTCGTGGAGTACCGGGCGGCGCAGCGGATGGTGCGGCGGCTGTCGTCGGCCAGCCACAGCTCGGCGACCGGCCAGCCCATCCTGATACCGAGGGCGTCAACGACCCTGGTCGCCGCTTCGGTGCTGCAGGACGCCTCGGCCAGGCCGCGGGAGACGGCGGCTTCGACAGCGGTGAACCGGCTGACCCGCTGCGCCGTCGTCATGTCCTGCGCGAACGCGTGGAACAACGTCCCGGCCGGCTCGTCGGTGGCGGTGAGCATGAGCTCGATCGGGAATTCGTGACCGTCGCGGTGCATCGCCGCCAGCTGGAGCCGCCGGCCCAGGACCCGGCCCGCCGCACCGGCGGCGACCCGGGCCAGACCGGCCCGATGCTGCTCGCGGTACCGAACCGGGATGATCAGCTCGGCGAGATCCCGCCCGCAGGCCTGTTCCCAGGTATGCCCGAAGGTGGCCTGCGCGGCCGGATTCCACGCCACCACCTGCCCGGCGGTGTTCATCGCCACGTACGCCTGCAACGCGACCGCCAGGACCCGCTGCGGATCGCCCAGCATCTGCGCGAAGCAACCGACCCGATGGTCGAAAGCGCCCATGTCCGCCCCTCGATTCCGCGGTCGCCACCCCGGGGCGTGGGCTGGCCGCTGCATCTCACGGTACGCCGACGAGCGCCTCATCTCCCGTGGCTGCGGTTATCGGCCCAGGGCCGCGGTGATGACGGCCTCGCCCAGGCGCGCGTTCTCCGTGCCCGGATAGCCGAACCGGCGCCGCACGTAGCCGTACGCCACCTCCGCATCGGGATCCGCCCATCCGAGGGAGCCCGCCGCGCCGCCGTGGCCGATCGTGCGGCGGCCCAGGAACGGATACGTCAGCGGCAGGTTCTCGAAGCCGAGACGGAAATGGTCGATCTCGCCGGTGACGAGATCAGAGCCTTCGGCGTACGGCCGGGAGAACGTGGTGATCGTGTCCCCGCCGAGCAGGCGCAGCGCCGCCGCGTACAGGCCGGCCACGCCGCGCGCGTTGCCGACGCCGCCGCCCGAGGAGGCACCGAGCGCACGCACCTCGCGGGTGTTGCCGTAGTCGAGCAGGTCGAAGCGGGCGGTGTTGAACGCGACGGCCATCAGCGACGCCGGGTCGGGCACGAAGGCCGGGCCGGCTGCCGGCAGCAGGGGACGGAACCGTGGTTCCAGCTCCTCCGGCAGCCCCAGCCACAGCTCCAGGCCGAACCGGTCCCGGAGCAGCGACGCGTACCACTGCTGCACCGATCGCCCGGTGACAGCCCGCAGCTCCGCGTCGATCAGCGCCCCGACGGTCAGGGCGTGATAGCCGTAGCCGTCGCCCGGCGCCCAGTACGGCTTCTGACCGGCGAGCCGCTCCGCCACCAGCCGATCGTCGGCCGCCTCCTCGACACTGAAACCGCCGTCGACGCCGATCAGCCCGGACCGGTGCCCGAGCAGCTCGCGCACGCTCAGCGGGAACGGCAGGCTCCGCGCCGGCGCGTCGAGGTCCAGCACCCCGTCCTGGACCAGCAGCGCCACGACGAGGTGCGCCGCGCCTTTCGACACCGAGAACACCCCGGTCAGCGTGTCACCGCCGACGTCGTCGCCCCAGAGGTCGACGACCTGCACACCCCGGTGGTACGCCGCCAGTTGCGACCCGGTCGCGGCCGGCTCCTCGGACAGGAATGCTGCGAACTCCTCGCGGACGGTCTCGAAACCCGGCGCGACCGTTCCTCGTACAAATCCCATGGGTTTAGTATGTCTCACTAAGAATTCTTGAACGCTCGATCCAGATAGGCTAGCGTCCTGGTCATGGGGAGGACGCGGGAGTTCGACACGGAGGCGGCGCTGGGCCGGGCCATGACGCTGTTCTGGTCGCGGGGCTATGAGGCCACCTCGATGCGTGACCTGACGCGGCATCTCGGCATCGGCCAGGGCTCGCTGTATGCCGCGTTCGGCGACAAGGACGGCCTCTACCGGGCCGCCCTCGACCACTATCGCGCGACCCTCGCCGCCGACGCCCTGCGCGACCTGCGGCAGGAGGGCGACGCCCGCTCCGCGATCCGATCGATGATGATCGGGCGGATCAGGATCGCGACCAGCGCGGACGGCCGGGGCTGCCTGGCCGTCAATGCCGCCTGTGAGCGGCTGCCGCACGACGCGGGCACGCGTACGGTCGTCCGGGAGATGCAGGAAGCAAGCCGCGAAGCCCTCGCCGACGTGCTGCGCGCGGCCCGGCAACGCGGCGAGATCGCGGAGCGGCACGACCCGGACGCGCTCGCCGGCTTCCTCGTCACCTTCCTCAACGGCCTGCTGGTCGCGGCCAAGGTCTCCCCCGACGCTGACGCGCTGGAACCGCTCGTCGACGTCGCGCTCACCGCACTCGACTGAACCCCCTACTTCGGAGGCACGCATGGAGACCACCGTGCTCGGCGCAGGCCGCTGGCACACCTTCCCGGCCGGCGGCACCACGATGACCGCGCGCGAGTTCCTCGCCGCCGCCGAACCACTGTTGCAGGGCGTCATCGACGACTGCGGGCTGACCGCCGCCGACGGTCCCGTCCTGGAGGAACAGATCCGCGCCACGCTGGCGCTGGGCACGAGGGAGTCGTCGCTGCCGCTGAACGCCGGACCGCACAGCTCCCGGGCAGCTCGCGAGCTGTCCGGACAGGCCGCCGTGATCGGCGAGCAGCTCGCCGGCCTCGCCACCGAGGCGCTGGCCGGGCTGCTCACCCACCGCATCGAGCTGCCGGCCGGGCCGCTGGTCGTGCGCAGCCACTGCTACGGCCATCTGCTCACCCCGCCCGCGGCCGATCTGCTGCTGCGCGGCGAGCGGGGCGGCCCGGTGACGATGCAGCTCTACAACGAGTGGCTGCATCAGGTGGTGCTGCTCCGCGACGCGCTGCTGCCGTTCACCGACTGGGCGGACGTGCCGGTGTTCGTCGGCGAAGCCGGTCTGCGGCACCTCGAGCCGGCCCGCGACGCGTTCCTCACCGAACTGCTGGTCCGGCAGATCCGGCACACCAGCATCGTCGCGTTCGCCCAGCACGTCGTGACCGGCGCCGGCGGCCCGGCCGGGTACGGCTTCGACGCGCCCGGCGGCACGGTTCTGCCCGCCGTGCTGGATCAACCGCCGGCGATCGCGCCGCGGTATCTGCTGACCTGGCGTCCCGACCCGGCCGTGCGGACCACGGCGACCTACCGGTACGAGCTGCAGGATTACTACGCCGCAGACCGCACACCACCTTCTCCCGCCGCCGTGACGGGTACGCCGGTCGCCCGCGTCGTGCCGGGGCCGGTCTCCGATGGCGTGCGCACCGCGGCCGTCGAGGTCACGACCGGCGACGTGGTAGCCCGCGTCGATCTCGGACAGGCGCTGCGCGGTCACCGGTTCGCCTCCCGCGACGCGGCGGCCGGACTCGCCGACGCGGACGTCGGCGCCTGGTCGGTGCTGCGGGCGCCGGGTCTGGTGCGGGGCCGGGGCGTCGTGAACAGTGCCGGACTGGACGATCGCGTCGTGCTGGCCCTGCTCGGCAAGCTCTATCCCGACGGCGTGACGCTGGGCGAGCGGGTGATCGTGCTGACCTGACGGCCTCAGCACTGCGGTGCGGCGTACCGGCCCTGCTCGGTCGCGCTGGCGACCACCTTGCCGTCCACGATGATCGAGCAGGTCACCCACTTCGCATCGCCGCCGCTCTTGCGCTGAGCGTGCAGCACCAGCGGTGACTGCCGGCCGGTGGTGAAGGTGGTCCGCCACGGCAGGGAGATCCCGCTGCGGCGGATGATGTCGCCGTCCTGATCGGTGTAGCTCACCTCGCCGACGCTGCCCGGCCCGCTCGCCGTGATCTCGTAGACCACCTGGATCCGGGCGTCCGGCTCGACCGCAGCGGGCGGCGCGCCGACCTGCGGCGGCACCGCGGGGTCGGGCGCCGCGCTCCGGCTGACGACCAGCAGTCCGGCGAGCAGGACGACCGCGACGAGAACAGCCAGCAGGATCACGGCGACGGCCACGGCCGGCGACCGCCTCGCCGGGACGGCCGGGGGCGCGTAAGCCGGGGGCGTGTAGGGCGGCGGCCGGCCGGCGAGATCGGAGGCGGTGGCGTTCTCGTAGCCGATGTCACCCGGAACACGGTCCCGGGTGTGCTCGAAGCCATCGAAGTCGGCCACGCTGCCGAGCATAAGCCCGGTGCGCAACCTCAGTTGAAGTCGGTGATGACGACGCGGGCGGTGCCCGGTTCCTTCAGCGACTCGTAGCCGGCCTCGATGTCGGCCAGCCCGATCCGCTTGGTGATCAGGTCGTCGAGGTTCATCCGGCCTTGAAGGTACGCCGAGGCGTAGAACGGGATGTCCCGCTTGAGCTCCGACGAGCCCATGTAGACACCCTGCACCTTCTGCGAGGCGCTGAGCGCGACCAGGGTGCTGACCTCGACGCCGGCGTCCATCGCGCCGACGCCGACCAGGTAGAGGCCGCCGCCCTTGCCCAGCATCTGCATGCCCTGTGCGGTGACCGGGCGGGCGCCGACGAAGTCGAAGACGTGGTCGGCCCCGGCGCCGGTGATGTCGCGGACGGCCTCGACCGGGTCGGTGGTGCGGCTGTTCACGACGTGGGTGGCGCCGAACGCGGTGGCGCGGTCGAGCTTGGCGTCCTCGATGTCGGTCACGATGATCGTGCCGGCGCCGGCCAGCCGGGCTCCGCTGATCGCGTTCAGGCCGACGCCGCCGGCGCCGATCACCACGACGGTGTCACCGTGGCGGACGCCCGCCGTGTTGAGGACGGCGCCGGCGCCGGTGAGCACACCACAGCCGATGAGCGCGGCGGGCGCCCACGGCATCTCGTCGGGGACGACGGCGAGCTGGTTCTCGTGGATCAGCGCCTCCTGGGCGAAGCCGGCCAGTCCCATGCCCTGCGCCACCGGGGCACCGCCGGAGGACAGCCGCGACGGCTGCCCGGCGGCACGCTCGGTGGCCTCCGGGTGCAGGCAGATGTAGGACCGGCCGCCGAGACAGTTGACGCAGGCGCCGCAGTACTGGATCAGGCTGCCGACGACGTGATCACCGATGGCGACCTGGGTGACCTGCGAGCCGACGGCGGTCACCACCCCGGCGACCTCATGGCCGAGCACGACCGGGAAGTCACCGCCGATGAAGGTGGCGACGCTCAGGTCGGAGTGGCAGAGGCCTGAGGCCTTCACCTCGATGCGCACCTCATGCCCGATCGGGGCGGCGAGCTCGACCTCCTCGACCACGAAACCCTGACCGAGACCTCTGGTGACCGATGCCTTCATGGTGCGCTTCTCCCTGGACAATGGCGACGGCGCGGGCGGTGGGCTCATCGCGCTGCCGTCGCCTCTCGATCCGAGTGTGCGCCGACCCTCCGAGAAAAGCAACACGTGTCGCTTATCCCTGGTGATAGCCTTCACCGGTGTCGATCGACGGTGATGCTGATCTCGACGTGCGGGTCCGGCGGACGCGCGACCGGCTCCGCGGCGCCGTGCTGGAGCTGGCCTCCGGACAGCCGGTCGAGAGCCTCGCCGTGGCCGACGTGGTGCGCGTCGCCCGGATCAACCGCACGACGTTCTACAAGCACGCGGCCTCGCCCGCGGACGTGCTGGCCGAGGTGCTCTACGCGGATCTGGACCGGATCCGTTCCGGCTGGATCGACGACGCCCTCCGCCGGGACCGCCCGGTCGACGAGATCTGGAAACGCTCCGCCGGCGAACTGGCCGATCACCTGTCGCGCTACGAGCGCCTCTACGTGACCGGCCTGGCCGACCAGCGCAGCGCCGTCCTGCACCGCCTGCTCGTCGACCACTTCGCCGCGTCCGCCCGCGCGCTCTTCGAACGCGATCCGCACCTGCTTCCCGGAGGGGCGGGGACCCCGGAGTGGCGCGCGAAGGCCTTCAGCAGCTTCATCGCCAACGGGGAGGCCGGCGTGGTTCAGGCCTGGCTGAGCGAGCCGGCGCCCCGTGACCGCGAGCTGCTGATCTCCGCCTCAGTGTCGATCATGTCGACCTGGCTGGCTCAGCCCTGAGCAGCGTGAGAGACGTGCTCCCAATCGGCCCAGGTCTGCAGACGCTGGGCGTAGAGGTGCTTGACGATCTGGGTCGGCTGAGAGCCGAAGAGCACGCGTAGCGGCGGCTGCTCGGCGTCGACGATCTGCAGCAGAGCGGGACCGGCAGCGGCCGGGTCGCCGTACTGGGCGTCGGCGCTGCGGGCGGCCATGGCGTCGCGGATCGGCTGGTAGGCCGGGTTCGGCACGGCGTGCACAGCGGACGATCCAGCCCAGTCGGTGGCGAAGCCGCCCGGCTCCACCAGGGTGACGGCGATGCCCAGTCCGGCGACCTCCTGGGCGAGGGACTCGGTGAGTCCTTCCAGGGCCCACTTGGAGGCGTGGTAGCCGCCGAGCGACGGGAACGCGCCGACGCCGCCGATGGTGGAGATCTGGATGATGTGGCCGCTCTTCTGCTCACGCAGGATCGGCAGCACCGCCCGGGTCACGAAGAACGCGCCGAACAGGTTCGTCTCCAGCTGGTCGCGCAACTGCTCCTCGGTGATCTCCTCGACCATGCCGAACAAGCCGTACCCGGCGTTGTTGACCACCACGTCGAGCCGGCCGAACTTCTCGTGCGCGGCAGCGACCGCGGCCTCGACGGCCTCGCGGGAGGTGACGTCGAGCGCCAGCGGCAGGACCGCGTCGCCGTACTCGGCGACCAGGTCGTCCAGCGACCCGGTGTCCCGCGCGGTGGCGGCGACCCGGTCGCCGCGCCCGAGGGCGGCCTCGGCGAAGTGGCGGCCGAAGCCGCGGGACGTTCCCGTGATGAACCAGACCTTGCTCATGGCATTCCCTCTTCTGTGCGATTTCTAGACTGAGTCTAAATATATACCCAGTCCAACACAAGGTATGATCGTGGTGGAGGCGGTCACATGAATCTGCGGGAGCGCAAGAAACTCGAGGCCTGGCGGGCCATCCGGGCAGCCGCACTGAAGCTGTTCGCCGAGCGCGGCTACGACGCCGTCAGCGTCGAGCAGATCGCCGCCGCCGCCAACGTCTCCCGGGCGACGTACTTCAACTACTTCGCCGGCAAGGAAGCCGTCGTCTTCGACCAGGACCCGCAGGAACGCGACAACCTGCGGGCGATGATGGACGCGCGGCCGGCCGGCGAGCCGCTGTGGGACTCGCTGACCGCGATCATGATCGGCTTGAACGAGCGCCTCGCCGACCGCATGCCTCTGCAACGCCGGCTCAAAGCACAGTCCCCCGCACTGGCCCAGTCCACCCAGGACTTCGGTGAGCAGTTCCGGGCCGACCTGCACGAGTGGGCCCGCAGGCGCGCCGGCGACAGCGTGACGACGACTCTCCAGCTCAACCTGGCGTCCGCGGCGGCGGCCACCGCCTATCAGACCTGGGGACCGGACGAGCCGTTCGAGGATTATCTCCGTCGTTTGCGTGAGTGCCTGCGCCAAGTCGGCGCGGGCGTCGCCGGCCTGTAAGGATTGCGCCCATGTCGATCCAGAACGTCACCTTCCCCAGCAACGGCGGGCAGGCGCACGGCTACCTTCAACTTCCGGGGACGACGGGCACCGGCCCCGGCGTGATCGTCATCCAGGAGTGGTGGGGGCTCACCGACCACATCGCCGACATCACCCGCCGCCTCGCCGCCGAAGGTTTCGTCGCGCTCGCCCCCGACCTGTACGGCGGCCCCACCACCCACGACGCCGCCGAAGCCCAGCAGCTCATGACCGACCTGCCCGCCGACCGCGCCGCCAAGGACCTCTCCGGCGCCGTCGACTACCTGCTCGCCCACGAGGCGGTCACCAGCACGACAGCCGGCGTCATCGGTTTCTGCATGGGCGGCGGCTTCGTCCTCCAGCTCGCCGCCGACCGCCCCGAGCAGGTCTCCGCCGCCGTCCCGTTCTACGGCTTCCCGCAGGACCCGGCCGCCATCGCGCCCCGCATCCGAGGCGCGGTGCAGGGTCATTACGCGACGAAGGACCGGATCCCGCTGGACGCCGTCCGCGACCTCTTCGGCCGGCTAGAGAACGCTGAGCTGCACGTCTACGAGGCGGGGCACGCCTTCCTCAACGACGAGAACCTGATCGGCACCTACGACCCGGAGGCCGCGAAACTGGCCTGGTCGCGAGCCGTCACCTTCCTGCACGAACACCTCGGGAGCTGAAGACCGTCTTCTGTACGAGGGGCGCCAGAGCCCGCGAATAGCCCACCGACATGTGGCTGGTGTCCCGGTAGACGAGCGCGTTGCCGATGACGGGCGGGCAGATGCCGCCGGCGCAGAGCCACCGAGCGGGGTCGACGACCTGGATACCGCGTCCCGGCGTGCGGCAGGACCTTGCCGGCGTCGTCGACGAGACCGCCGTTGTCGTTGTCGCTGGAGGAGATCACCACCAGGTCCGGCTTCTCGGTCAGGACCCGCTTCAGCACCGCCTCGCGCCACTGCACGCACTCGTCGTAGGGCCGCTTGAGCGCGCCGCTGAAGTTGCGGATCGACGGCATCTGGCAGGCGGCCTTGGTCAGCGCGACCAGCCGCCATCCCTCGGTGCGGGCGGCCGTGTCCACGGCCGGGAACCAGTGCGCGGCGTGCGAGTCGCCGATCAGGAACACCGTGCGCCCGCCGGCCGGATCGCCGTAGACGCACGGATGCAGAACGATGCCCTGGTAGGTCTGGTGGCATTCGCCGGCGTAGTGGCCGGGCGCTTCGGACCCGGCTTCGAGCAGGGCGGGTGTCAGGTTGGACGGCATCCGGAAGGCGCCCGACGACGCCGTGATCAGCTCGGTGAGGCGGGCCTGCGGATCGGCGGCGGCGGACAGCTCGGCGGCGGTGTCGGCGACGGCCGGGCCGGTCGGCAACGGCGGCGTGAACCGGCCACCGACGACCGTGACCGCGACGGTCAGCAGCGAGAACGCGAGACCGGCCAGCAGACCGCGGTAGGCGCGGGCACGCAGTCCCGGCTGGGCGCGCAGCGGGTTCTCCACCAGGTGGTAGGTGACCAGGGCGAGCAGCAGCGCGCCCGCGGCGAAGACCAGGTTCAGCCCGGTGGACGGGTCACGGACCAGGGCGGCCGGCCAGATCATGAGCACCGGCCAGTGCCACAGGTACCAGCCGTACGACAGCTTGCCCACCCATCGCAGCGGCGCGACACCCAGCACGTCGTTGCGGCCGGCGATGACCGCGACGGCACCGGCCACCGGCAGGAGGGCGGCGTACCCGGGGAATGGGGTGTTCTCGGTGAACGTCAGCGCCGCGACGCCGATGGCGAGCAGGCCACCCCAGGACAGGATCGTGGCGGCCCGGGCGGGGATGCGGCCGAGGTGGGCGGCGAAGACGGCGAGCAGCGCACCGGCGGCGAGTTCCCAGGCCCGGGTGTGCGAGCCGAAATAGCGATCACAGGTGCTGCAGCGGCGACGGGTCGGCCGTCGCGTTCATGTAGTCGATGCCCTCGCTCCCCAGCCGCCAGTTGATCCCGTAGAACGTGCTGAACAGCGCGTCCACGGTGATCGCCTTGAAGCGGGTGGCCGGCAGCCACAGCCAGGCGGCGGCGACGGTCGCGAGCACCACCACCGTCGCGACCGGCAGCAGCCGCATCGCCCGCCGGGCGTAGAAGCGGGGCAGCGAGATGGTCCCGGTACGACGGTGCTCGCCGAGCAGCAGGCCGGTGATGAGGAAGCCGGAGATGACGAAGAAGACGTCGACGCCGACGTAGCCGCCCTCGACCCGTCCCACACCCGCGTGAGCGAGGACCACGAGGGTGACCGCGACCGCCCGCAGCCCTTCGATGTCGGGACGGAATCCGAGATGGCCGGCTCCCCGCGTCCGCTGCTGCGGCAGTTCACGGGCCGGGGCATTGATCACATCGAGCACGCCGGATTGCACCAGCCGAAAACGAACAGCCGGTGCACCGGCGACGAAGTCCGGCCGAAGAAGACGTTCGCCTCGTCGGGAAGTACGTCTTAGTACGTACGCGAGCAGCGCCCCTCCTTTCCTAGGTTGAAGTCATCGATCGGGGGGTGAGAGATGCGGTTCGCCATCCGTGGCAGGGACGCCGAGTTGGCCGGCGTCGAGGAACTGCTGGACCGGGCGTGTGCCGGTCGTGGCGCGGCGCTGGTGGTCCGGGGGCATGCCGGGCTGGGCAAGTCGATGCTGCTCGGCGAGGTCGGGCGGCGCGCGGAGCAGGCCGGGATGGCGGTGCTGACCGCCAACGGCGCGGAGGCCGAGTCGGCGTTGCCGTTCGCGGCGCTGCACCAGTTGCTCGCCCCGCTGGGGGACGACCGGCTGCTGGACGCCGTGGTCGGGCTGGACCGGTTCGCTGCCGGGGTGGCGGTGCTCGGGCTGCTGCGCTCCGCGGCGGCCGGCGAGCCGCTGGCGCTGCTCGTCGACGACGCGCACCGGCTGGACCCGGAGTCGCTGGACGTGCTGGTGTTCGTGGCGCGGCGGCTCACCGCCGAGCCGATCGTGCTGGTGATGACCGTCGGGGTACGTCACGAGCAGGTGCTCGCCGGCACCGGGATCCGCGAGCTGCATCTGGCCGAGCTCGGCGAGGACGCGGCCCGGGCGGTGCTCGACGACCGGGCTCCCGCGATGTCACCCGACCGGCGGGAGCGGGTCCTGGCCGAGGCCGGCGGGCATCCCCTCGCGCTGGTGGAGCTGCCCGGTTGCCTGCCCGGCGGGGACTACACCGAGGTGCCGCTGCCGGCGCGGCTGCGGGAGGCGCTCGCGGACCGGTACGCGCACCTGCCGGCGCCGGCCCGGGCCGTGCTGGCCGTGCTGGCCGCGGATGCCGGCAGCCCGCCGGACACGGTGATCGCCGCCGCGGGCGCGCTGACCGGCACGGAGCTGGGCGCGGAGAGCTTTCAACCGGCGTTCGACGCCGGCGTCCTGGAGATCCGGTCGCACCGGTTGCGGTTCCGGCAGGCATTGGTACGCCACGCCGTCTACGGCGGCCTGCCGCTCGCCGAACGCCTGAGATTGCACGCCGTGCTGGCCGACCTGGCCGTCGACGACCCGGACCGGCGGGCACGGCATCGGGCCGCGGCGGCGCTCGGACCGGATGAACGGGCCGGTCAGGAATCGGAGGCCGCCGCGGCACGTGCCCTGGACCGGGGCGCACCACTCCCCGCCGTCGGCCATCTGGAACGGGCGGCGGACCTGACCCTCGACGCGGCGCGGCACACGTCGTTGCTGCTGCGCGCCGCGGAGGTGGCGTCGCAGCTGCACGATCGCGGCGAGGCGGCGCGGCTCGCGGCCCGGGCCGAACCGTCGTCCGGCAACGCCGCCGACCGGGCCCGGCTGGCCCTGGTCAGCGACGTCGTGGATCCGGGTGACCTGCGTGACGAGGCGCGCATCGACGCCCTGTGCGACCTCGCGATGGACGCCCACGAGGCGGGTGAGACGGCTCTCGCGGCGGCGTTGTGCTGGCAGGCGGTGTCCCGCTGCTGGCGGGCCGGGCTGCCCGCCGAGGTGGGCGCGCGGATCCTGACGGTGCACGGCAAGCTCGGGTTCGCCGGTGACGACCCCCGCAGCCTCGTCGTCGCCGCCTACGCCCAGCCGGACGTGCTGGGCGGTGAGGTGCTGCGCCGGCTGGCGGCGGTGGTGCCGGACCGCGGCGACGTCGACGGCATGCACCTGCTCGCCGCCGCCGCGATGGTCCTCGGCGATCTGCACACCGGGGCTTTCTTCCTGGGGACGGCGGTGGCCGGGTACCGGGCTCAGGGACGGACCGCGTTGCTGGTCCGGGCGCTGTCGGTCACCGGCCTCCCCCGGCTGTGGCTGGGACGATGGCCGGTGGTGCGCGCCGACCTGGACGAGGCCGAGACCCTCGCGGCCCGGACCGGCGAGCAGTTCTGGGAGGTGGCCGCGCGGGCCGGGCAGGCGATGCACGAGGCGCTGCGCGGCGACAGCGACGCCGCTTTCCGGCTCGCCGATCGGGTTCTGTCGAGTCCGCCGATGACCGGTGTCCGTTCGCTGACCGCCGTCGCGCAGCACGCCCGCGGCGTCGCGGCGAATGCGGCCGGTCGCTACGACGAGGCCTTCGACCTGCTGATCCGCGTGTTCGACAGGTCCGGCGACGCCTACCACCCGGACATGTCCGGATGGGCTCTGCCCGACCTGGCCGACGCCGCGGTACGCACCGGGCGCGGCCGGGAGACCGACGGGATCGTCGCGGCGTCCGCCGAGCGCGCGGCCCGTTTCCCGTCACCGATGCTGACCCGATCCCTGTCCTACGCCGTCGCCGTGCTGACCCCCGACGACACCGCCGGTGACGCGTTCGATCGGGCCCGTTCCGCCGATCTCACCGGGTGGCCGGTGCACCGGGCACGGCTCGACCTGGCGTACGGCACGTGGCTGCGCCGCCGCAAACGCATCCTGGAGTCCCGGGCGCCGCTGCGGGCCGCCCGGGACTCCTTCGACGCGCTCGGCGCCGAGGCCTGGGCACGCCGGGCCCGGGAGGAACTGCGCGCCGCCGGCGAGGAGGGCTCGCCGGCCGGGCACGGCGCCGCGGACCTGCTGACCGTGCAGGAGTTGCAGACCGCGATGCTGGCCGCCGACGGCATGAGCAACCGGGAGATCGCGCAACGGCTGCAGCTGTCGCCGCGTACGGTCGGCTCGCACCTGTATCGCATCTACCCGAAGCTGCAGATCAGCGGCCGTGCCCAGCTGCGCGCGGCCCTGCAGGCGCTGCGCCGCGACGGTGACTGATCGGCCCGGGACGGTCAACTTACTGATTCGCGGTAGCGGCCGGTCCGGCAGCGTGGGGTCCACAAGCGATACCGATCCAGGGGGACCCAGCAATGACAACCACTCGCCGTACCCTCCTAGCCGGTTCGGCGGCGGTGGTCGCCGGTGGCGCGCTCGCCGCTACGACCGGCACACCCGCCGCCGCCTCGGCACACCGCCCGAAACCGACGATCGTCCTGGTGCACGGCGCCTTCGCGGACGCCACCGGCTGGTCCGACGTGATCCAGCGGCTCACCCACGACGGCTACACCGTGCTCGCCCCGGCGAACCCGCTGCGCAGCGTGGCCTCCGACGCCGCGTACCTGCGGAGTTTCCTGTCGACGATCAGCGGGCCGGTCGTGCTGGTCGGTCACTCGTACGGCGGCTTCGTGATCACCAACGCGGCGACCGGGAATCCGAACGTGAAGGCGCTCGTCTACGTCGCCGCCTTCGCTCCCGACTTCGACGAGAGCGTCGGCGGCCTCACGGCCAAGTTCCCCGGCACCAAGCTCGACCCGAACACGGCGATCGACTTCCGGCCGTGGGACGGCAGCTATGAGGGGTACGTCAAGAAGGACGTGTTCCGCGAGGTCTTCGCCGGGGACCTGCCGCGCTCCACCACCGACGTCATGTGGGCGACGCAGCGGCCCGGCGCGGCCTCCACCCTGCAGGACCACTCCGGCGAGCCGGCCTGGAAGACGATCCCGTCCTACTACCTGGTCGCGAAGAACGACAACCTCATCGTGCCGGCCGTGCAGCGGTTCATGGCCCAGCGCGCGAAGGCGTACACGGTCGAGGTGAAGGCCTCGCACGTCGCCATGATCTCCCAGCCGCGCGCCACCGCCGACCTGATCCGAAAGGCTGCCCGATGAGCTTCGTGACGACTTCCGACGGTACGGACATCTTCTACAAGGACTGGGGCAGCGGACGCCCGGTGGTGCTCAGCCACGGCTGGCCGCTGAACTCGGACAGCTGGGAGGCCCAGCAGCTGTTCCTGGCCGACAACGGCTACCGGGTGATCGCCCACGACCGGCGCGGGCACGGCAAGTCCACGCAGACCTGGCACGGCAACGAGATGGACACCTACGCCGACGACCTGGCCGCGCTGATCGAGCAGCTGGATCTGCGCGACGTCACGCTGGTCGGGTTCTCCACCGGCGGCGGCGAGATCACTCGCTACATCGGCCGGCACGGGACGGCCCGGGTGGCCCAGGCCGTGCTGGTCTCGGCCGTGCCGCCGCTGATGGTGCTCCGTGACGACAATCCCGGCGGCGTACCGATCGAAGTCTTCGACGGCATCCGCGCCGGCTCCCTCGCCGACCGCTCGCAGCTCTACAAGGATCTGGCCGACGGGCCGTTCTTCGGCAACAACCGGCCCGGCGCGAACGTGGCGCAGGGCATCCGGGACGCCTTCTGGCTGCAGTCGATGGCCGCCGGGCACCGCAACGCGTACGAGTCGATCGCCGCCTTCTCGGCCACCGACTTCCGCGACGACCTCGCCGAGTTCGACGTGCCGACCCTCGTCATCCACGGCGACGACGACCAGGTGGTGCCGTTCGAGGTCGGCGGCAAGGCCTCCGCGGCCCTGGTCAAGGACGCCGAACTGATCGTCTACCCGGGGGCGCCGCACGGCATCACCGACACCCACAAGCAGCAGCTCGGCGACGACCTGCTCGCCTTCCTGAAGGGATTCGGCGCATGAGCACGCCGGACACCATCGTCCTGATCCACGGCTTCTGGGTGACCCCGCGCAGCTGGGAGCACTGGATCACGCACTACGAGAACAAGGGCTTCCGGGTCATCGCCCCCGGTTACCCCGGCTTCGAGGTCGAGGTCGAGGCGCTGAACGCGAACCCCGAGATCATCAACGCGGTCACCGTACCGGCGATCATCGAGAAGCTCGAAGCCGAGATCAAGGCGCTGGACAAGGCGCCGATCATCATGGGTCACTCGGCCGGTGGGGCGTTCACCCAGGTCCTGCTCGACCACGGCTACGGCGCGTCCGCCGTCGCGCTCAACTCGGCGCCGACCGAGGGGGTGCGGGTGGTGCCGTTCTCCCAGGTCAAGTCCACGCTGCCGGTGCTGCGCTCACCGGCCAACCGGCACAAGGCGATCGGCCTGACGCTGGACGAGTGGAAGTACGCCTTCACCAACACGTTCAGCGACGAGGAAGCCCAGGCGCTGTACGAGCGGTACCACATCCCGGCCAACGGCGGCATCCTGTGGGGCAGCGTGCTGGCCAACTTCCAGCCCGGCCACCAGGACACCTGGGTCGATTACCGCAACGACGACCGCGCGCCGCTGCTGTTCATCTCCGGCAGCGAGGACCACATCATGCCGCCCGCGGTGCAGCGTTCCAACGTCAAGCACTACGTCTCGGACACCATCACCGAGCACGTCGAGTACGACGGGTACGCGCACCTGCTCCCGGCGCAGAAGGGCTGGGAGGAGATCGCCGACTTCGCCCTCGACTGGGCCCTGCGTCACGCCCGCTGAAACGTGAGCCCGGCAGGCGGCGCCGCCTGCCGGGCTATGGCCTGAGCGTCACCCATCGGCTGGTTTCGCTGTCAGGAAAGCGACAGAGGGGTGGCCCGCGTCAATATCAAGGATCACCTTGGGGCGTGCTCCGACGCCTCCTCGCTGCTGTCCTGCTCCCGGCGCTGACGGTCGCGCTGGTCCGCGGCGATGCCGTCGCGACGGCGGGACCCGCGCCCGCGCCGCTGCCGACCGGTGGGCTCGCCACCGATTGGGAGGTGCCGATCGGTGAGTTCGACGATGTCGCGCTGGACGAGGGCTCGGGCAGCGTCACGATGCTGAACTCGGATTTCGACGGCGGGCTCAACGAGATGCAGGTCCTCGCGACGTACCGGGGCACGCGCCGCTGGGGTGGGAAGACCGACGGCGTGTGGGTGCGCCATCCCGACGGGAGGGTCGCCTCCACCGGCACCGGCATCGCGTTCCTCACCACCGACGACTTCCGGATCTTCGCCGTGCGGCTGTCGACCGGGCGGCTCGCCTGGAAGTCGGAGCTCGGGCTCGGAACCGCGACCGGCCTCGACGGCGACCTGCTCGTCCTGAACGTCCCGGGCGGCGACGGCGCCGTCGCCGTCGAGGCCGAGACGGGTGTGAAGCGCTGGGAGTGGACCCCGGACGGGGAGTGCGTCGACGCGCGGACCCTCTTCGGCGACGGCGCCCTGACCGCCGACTGCGGCGGCGTGATCGTCCGCGTGAGCCTGGCCGACGGGACGGTGCGCTGGACGAGACCCGCCGCGGCCGGCTGCGAGGTCCATGACCTGATCGCCGGCGCCGGCTTCGCGGCCCTCACCGAGATCTGCGGGAAGGCGCAGCGGCTGGTGGTCCTGGACGGCGTGACCGGCGCGGTGCGGGCTTCCCGGGACGTCCAGGGCGACCCGGACGAGCCGGAGAACGGCCTGGCCTATCTGAGGAAGTACCCGGCCGGGAAGACCGCGCTGATCGGCGTCTCCACCGAGCACGGCGTGCTCTTCCGCGCCACCGACGCCTCCCTGTTCCCGCTGTCCGGCGGGCAGATCCCGGCGGAGCCGGACAGCGGGACGACACCCGACGGAATCCTGCTGGAACGCGAGAACGGTGGCCAGGTCGAGCTGAGCCTCGTCGATCCGGTGACCGGCGGAGCGCGGTGGAAGCGGGAGCTCCCGTTCGCCGGCACACGCCTGAGCTACGGCGTCGACGCGGGATACCAGATCCGCCCCGACGGCGGGGTCCTGTACCTCACCGGGCTCGTGCCGACGTTGTGGCCCGGCGTCGTCGTCCTGATCGATCAGCGATCCGGCGAGATGACCATGGCCGCGACCGGCCGGGCGGGCGTGAAGGTCGCCGGTGTCCTCGCGGACGGGTCGATGCTGCTGCAGTCCGGCGCGTATGAGAAGGGCAGGCTGGCGAGGATCCGCTTCACCGGCGGCGAGACCGGTTTCCTCGGGACGCCCGCCGACCCCGGCCGATGGCCGGACGCCTGCGCTCTGCTGTCCGCCGACGACTACCAGGACGCCTACCCCGGCGTGGTGGCGGTGGCGAAGGGCGAACCCGTCGGTCGCCGTGACGCCGCTCTTCCCGTCCCGGCCCGCTGCCGGTTCCTGCCGCCGTCGATCAGCGGCACCGAGGTGACCGTGGCGGTGGGCTGGATGTTCCCGGACGCCGCCGAGGCGGAGAAGGCCGTCGAGCTGCAGGATCCGTACGGCCGGGACCCGGCGCGCGCGACCGTGGGCGCCGCCGGGCGGCCCGCGCTGCGCTGGGACGACATCAGCGGCGACGGCAGCGAGAACGGTGACCACCATCGGCTGTCGTTCGCGGTCGGGCGGTGCCTGGCCTCCGTCTCGGCGATCGGCGACACGACGCCGCTGCAGCGCCTCGCCGACACGGTCGCGGACCGCCTCGCGGATCCCGATGTCGCGGCGGGATGTTCCGCATGATTCCGCGTCGCGGGCCGGAAGGATGGTCGTGAGCAACAAGAACAGGAAGAAGCAGAAGCCTGCTCCCGTGGAGCAGGAGCAGAAGACCCCCTGGTACAAGACCCTCTCCTTCCGGATCGGGGCGGCGCTGCTCGCCGTCGCGGTGACCGTGGCCGGCGCGTTCGGGACGAGACTCGTCGATCGGATCATGGGTCCGGAGCCGGGCAGCGGCTTCGAGCCCGCCGTGGCGGTCATCCCCCGGTGCGGGCAGGTCTACGCGATGGACCGGGTGATCGACCCGGATACCGGCGCCGCGGAGCTGCTCAGCCTGGACGGCGCCGGCACCGCGGGCTTCGACGACTTCCTGCGCGAGCAGCGGGCGGCGCCCGTCGAGTCGATCACCGTCGAGATCACTTTCACGGGTCAGGATCAACATCCGACCCGCATTCTCGATGTACGGGTGGAAGCCCTGCAGACCGCACCCAACGCTGCCGGAACCGAACTCGCCACCTACTGCGGCGGTGACCCGCCCACCCGGACCGTCACGCTCGACATGGACACGCCGCCGCGGTCCCTGATGAGCGAGGGCAAGCCCTACTTCGACGGGCACGACCTGGACGTCTCGGCGCAGGAACGGGAGACGCTGCGGGTGTCCGTGTCGGCGGCGCGCGGCAACTACCGGTGGTACTTCGCGATCGACCACATCGACGGCTCGAACGCCCGCACCACCAGCTACATCGGCCGTGCCGGGAAGCTCTACACCGACGCCGCCGAGGTTCCCGCCGACGACTACTTCGGCGTCACCGGCGCCGCGAAGGCGTACGGCGCCCGCTACACCGAGACGAGTGGCCGCTTCCGGCTGAACGAACAACAGGGCTGAACGAACGGGGCTGACCGGAGTCGGGTTGTCCTCTCCGGGCGCATCTGCGTCAATGAACCGGAACCGGGCCGTGAGCGTTGACCTCTACACAGGCCGGCGCAGGTGACGGGAGAGGGCCGTGGCACACGACGAGTGGCAACCGGACGTGGACGTGCACTCACCCGATCGATCGGTACGCCTGCGTGCCGACCACGCCGGTCAAGCCCGGGTCGACCTGTGCGACCTGCACCGGCACACCGAGGAGTCGCTCGCCGGTCAGGTGCGCGCCGCCGCCCGGGTGGCCCTGGCGGCGCTGCAGGCGGAGCCGGTGGTCCGACGGGACGGAGATCGCTGGTGACGCTCCCTCGTACGAGGCTGATGGCTCTTGTCGCCGTCGCTGCCCTTCTCCTCGCCGGTGGCCTGGTCTGGTGGCTGGGCCCGCTGCGTGCTCGCCCGTGGGTCCCGACCTGCACCGATCTGGCCCCGGCGCTGCAGGACCAGGTGGGCGGCGGCTGGACGGTGACCGATCCCGACGAGGGCCGGGAGGGCGGCGAGCACCAGTCGAGCACGACGTGCACGATCTCCTTCGTCACGGCCGACCAGAAGTACACCGGCACCCTCGACATGGCCGTGGCCGCCGCGCTCGACGAGGACGGCGGCGCCGACGAGGTGGCCGGCGCCCCGTGCGGAGACTCCGATCGGCAGGTCGCGGTGCCGCCGGGCTACCAGGCGTACCGGGTGTGCTCGACGACCACCGGCGCGACCACGCTGGTCACCGTGTGGGCGGCGAAGAACGATCGCTGGGGCTCGGCGGGAGTGTCGATCAATCTGCGGGACGGCGATGCGCAGGCCGCCACGGCGTACGCCCATGATGTGGCTCGTCTGGCGATCGACCAAGCGCTGACCATGACGGAGCCGGAGTAGGGGAATCGGCGATGGGACACCTGGAGCGCTACTACGAACAGGTCCGCGACATCCGCGCCACCGGCTGGTCGCCGGGAGGAACGGTCTCGGTCACCCGGGAGGCGGACGGTGACCTCGACGTGTGGATCCGGCCCGGCACGCTGAGCCGGCACACCGACGACGAGATCGCCTCCGAGATCCGCGCGGCGTTGCTGGCGACAGTGGCCGACCATCGACGCCAGTTCATCGAGGTACGCACCCGGCACTTCGGATCGCCGCTGTTCGCGACCGCTTACACGCCGCCCGAGCCGGTGCGCACCACACCGGGAGGCTGGTCATGACCCAGCCGTTGCGGGTGGAGACCCGGGCGCTCGTCGCTTACGCCACCGAGCGGTACGAGGACGCCGTCACGTGCGGCGCGATCCGCCGTTTCCTCGATCATGTCGGATCAGTTCCGGTCGCGGCCTGGGGCACGCTGCCCGACGTCTCCGCCAAGCTCGCCCGCGACTGGGCGATCGCCCTCGACTACCGCGTCGACGAGGCGATCGCCGGTCGCGACGAGATGGAGCGGATGGCGGACACGCTGCTGCAGATCGGCGCGGATCTCGAGCACACCGACATCGTCAGCGCCACCTCCTTCGACGTGGTCAACCAGGATCTGGCGCCCTACCTGCCCGCGGCGGACGGCTACGACACGCAGATCCGGACGCGGCCGGGCGGCGCCGGCATCGTGACCACTCCCCACAACCAGCATGATCCGTACGAGCGACCGCCCGTGGTGATCCCTCCCGAGAACACCAGGCTCTCCGCGGTCGGCCGGGAGACGCTCCCGAGCACCCGGATCGTCGAGGAGCCCATCTCGATCGGCAGCAGCGACGGCAACGACCTGACCATCGGCGGCGGCCGGACGACGTACTTCGAGAACGGCGGCGGCGACGCCCTCGACCAGTTCGTCCAGGAGTACCGCGGCAACCTGCTGATGCTCGAAGCGATGCTCACCGAGATCGGCTCCGGCCTGCGGATGCCCCTCTCCGACCTGATCATGAACGCGTGGAGCAGCTCCCCCGACGTGATCCGCAACCGTGCCGACCTGCTGCATTCGGTGGCGAACACGTACCAGACGCTGCGGACCGACATGACCGAGGAGACGACCAGCCTGGGCCGCTACTGGGACGGCAACTCGGCGGACGCGTTCGCCCAGCACGCCAAGGCCCGCACCACCTGGATCTCTCAGGTGCAGGAGCAGGCCGGCTGGCTCGCCGAGGAGGGCAAGAAGGCCGCCACGATGATCGAAGGCCTGCGCAACGCGTACGCGGCCGCCGGCTACGACCGGATGAAGGAGCTGCTCGACGCCATGCAGGACTACGCCACCCGGGTCCGGGGCCTGTTCTCCCCCTGTTCCAACGCGGAGGACAAGCTCCTCGAGGTGGCCACCGCCTACATCACCTTCATGGCCGAGTCCGAGAAACGAGCCATCACCGAGTTGGCCGCCCTGGTCAGAATCGACGAGCAGGAACGCAAGGAGAGACCCGACCTGGGCACCCGGAGCCACGACGCCATCCGCCCGCCGGCGCCGGCTGTGGGCGGCGACATCTGGACGGACGGGGGCGGCTGGACCCCGAACCCGGAGCGACCGCCGCTCTGACTACCACTCCGCGGACACGGTCCACCGGCGAAGGACAGCTCCCGCGCCAATTCGGACCCCTCCTATCTCGAAGTTGATCGATGCACAATCGAAGGCATGACCGTGACATATCGGCGGCCACCCGCGCCGCCCGACGGGTCTGAGAAGCCCTCCGTCGCCAAGCCGCGCACTGACGGCGACGGCTCGGACGCACAATCCGACCCACCCGAGAGCAGCAGCACCGGCAGCGGCAGCACCGGAGGCGGGGGTGGAGGCGGCGGCAGCAGCACCGGCGGTCGTAGGAGCGAGGGCGGCGGCAGCGGGGGCGGCAGCGGCAGCCGGGGCACCGGCGGCGGGGGCGAAGGCGGAGGCCACGTCAGGAGAGGTGCTGCGGCGACAGCGGTCGGACTGACGGCTACCGGATCGAAGCTCGCGGGTCCGGGCCAAGCCCCGCAGGCGCCCTCCGTCTTCGGCTGCCGATGACCATGGCGGCTGGCCTGCCGACGCCGGGCCAGAACGAAGCCGTCAGGGAGTTACACGCCGTAGAACGGCTCACCGACGCAGGCGTTCAGGTCGCCGCGGTACCCGAGCACACTCTCGACAACGGCTACCTGGCGATCGAGGTGATCGTCGACTGCCGGCGGCCGGCCGACTGGAAGCCGCTGGTTCCGCTCGGGGATACCGAGCCGGTGACGATCCTCGTACCGCCCCGCTATCCGCTGCAGCCGCCGCTCGTATCGACCCCGCACCGGCGGTTCGCGTTCCTGCCGCACGTGGTCTGGGGTGACGGCGTCTGTCTGTATCTGGCGGAGAACGACTGGGCGCCGAACAACGGCATGCACGGGCTGGCCACCCGGCTCATCGCCTGGTTCCGCATGGTCGCGGAGGGCACCCTCAGCACGGCCGATCCGGTCCTGGAGCCGCCGATCACCGAACGCTCGCGGGCACAGGCGAGGCTCATCGTCCGTCCTGATCTCCCCCAGCGCCTCGCCACCGACCCGAGGCCGTGGATCGCGATGGCCGTCATCGAGGCGGCCGGCGGCTACACCTACGAGGTACGCGGCTGGCTCAGCCACAGCGATCCCCTGCCCGCGGCGGCGGGCGCCGGCAACCGGACTTTCCTGGCGCCGGTGCTCGGGCTGCCCGACGAGGTCGGGTTCAGTTATCCCCGGTCCTGGGGCGGGCTCCTGGCCGCCATCGCCGGGCAGAGCATCGTGTTGCCGGAGTTCGACGCCGCCGTTCAATCGTCGGTCGAGCGCACGGGCTGGATGTGGACCGCCGACGAACGTCCCGATGCCCGGCCGCTGACGCTGGTCCTGATGGTCAGTCCCGCACCGGGCCCGCGAGCGTCCCGGTCACGTGCCGCCTACCTGGCGGCGTGGACCATCGAGACGCCCGATCGCCGATTCCGGCCCGGTCAGCAGGGCGACCCGGTGGTCTGGGTGCCGGTCTACGACCAGCGCCCGACTCACACCGTACGGCGCGACGCCACCCGTCCAGCATCCTGGCTCCGATCCCGGCGGGTGCTGCTGCTCGGCTGTGGCGGGCTCGGCGCGCCGATAGCCGAGTACTGCGTGCGCGCCGGCGCCGCCGAGCTTCACCTGGTGGACAAGGGTGTCGTGCGGCCCGGTGTCCTCGTGCGCCAGCCCTACGGCACGACCGACATCGGATGGCCCAAGGCCCGCACACTCGCGGCACATCTGGCACAGGCGGGTTCGGAAACGTCGATCGAGCCGGTGACGGCGGACGCGGTCGAGATCATCATGCGGCCGGAGGGGCCACCGGACGTCGATCTGATCGTGGACGCGACGGCCGCGCACACGGTGGGCGCCGCCCTTGAACGAACCCGCTGGCGACACGACGGCCCGCTTCCTCCGCTGCTGTCGGTCGTGGTGGGCCACGACTGCTCACTCGGCGTCGCCACTCTCGCGCTCACCGGCGCGAACGGCGCCGGTAACGACATCCTGCGACGGCTCGCCGTCACGGCGAGCGACGACAGCACGCTCGCCGACGTTCTCGACGAGTTCTATCCGGATCTGCCGCGGAGCGACAGGTTCATACCGGAACCCGGCTGTTCGGATCCGACGTACCGGGGATCGGCCGCGGACATGGCCTTCTTCGCGTCGTCGTTCCTCAACGAGGCACTGCAACTGCTTCCGGATGATCTCAATCCCGCGACACCACGGCGATGGGCGGCGGTGGTCCGCTCCCCCGCCGCGGCCGGCAGGCGCAGCGGGGTGGACCGCCGGCACTGGCGTGAGCAGCTGACGACGATCGACACCACGAACGAGTACGAGGTCAGAATCGATCGCTTCGCGTTGGCGGACGTCCGCCGGGAAGTGATCCGGATGGCGGAGCAACGCGGCGGCGACGTGGAGACGGGCGGTCTGCTCCTCGGGCAGATCGACCGCGCCGCCCGGGTCGCGTGGGTGTCGGAGGCTCAGCCGTTGCCGGCCGGCAGCACCGCATCGACGGAGGCTCTCGTGCTCGACCCCGCGAAGGCCAGGGACGCGGTGAACCAGCGGCGTTTCCGTACCCGGCGGCTCGTCGAGTTCATCGGCGCCTGGCACACCCATCCCTGGGCCGCGGCGCGGCCGTCAGGTGACGACACGCTGGCGATGGCGAAGATGGCGGCGGACAACGGAGCACCAGTCGTCATGGTGATCTTCGGCAACGGGGCGGGCGACAGCTGGGAGCGATGGCTCGACGGGAGCGGGGTGCCGGAGTGGTACGCCCGCCTCTACTTCCCGGCCTGATCGGCGTGAGGGGGCGAAGGTGGCGGACGACGAACCGGTGGACCTGAACGCGTGGGCCACACCGCCCGGCCCGTTCCGGCTGTCGTGGACCGAGGAAGTCCTGCGCGACGCGCTCAAGTACGCACGCCGGATCGAAGAGCGGCCGTACGAGATCTTCCTTCAGGGCTCGTACGCCAACGAGACGAACATCGACGAGTCGAGCGATGTGGACCTCGTCGTTCTCCTCAAGCTGCCGTTCGAGGAGAACGTGGACGCGCTCGACGCCCACGACATCACCAACTTCAACGAGCGATACGAGCAGGATCCGTACGGGTGGAGGCAATTCCGCGCCGCCGTGATCGCCTCGTTGAAGGAGTCGTTCTTCGTCCACGAGGGTGACAAGACCGCCGGAATCCAGGACTGGGACTCGCTGGTCCGGGTACCCGCCGACATCCTGCCCGCGATCGAATACCGCCTCTACTCCGGTTTTCCGTCGCCCGGTCACGAGATCTACGAGGAGGGTGTCTTCTTCCGGAACGGGGCGCAGCAGCCGATCGTCAACTTCCCGAAGCAACATCTTGCGAGAGGCAGGAAGAAGGACTTCGACACCGGGCGCCGATTCAAGCAGGTCGTCCGGATCGTCAAGCGTCTGCGCCGCTGGGCGATCAAGAACAACGAGATGACGAAGGCGACGATCCCGCCGTACTTCATCGAATGCTTCCTCTACAACGTCCCCGACGGCATCTACCGGAGCGACACACCGGCGCAGGCGGCCGACGGCGCCATCGAGTGCCTGTACGAGTGGTGTCACGACGATCGCCCCGCGTTCGAGGCTCTCCCCTGTCAGAACGGCCTGATCCCCATCTTCGGTGACGGCCCCGATCAGTGGGAGGCCGGCCGCGGGGTGTCGGCGATCGACGCCCTGTCCGAGGCGTGGGCGAAGCTGCCGAAGTGAACAGCTGGACAGCCGCGCAGACGGCGGTGATCGTCGTCGCCGTGATCGCGGTTCTCGGCAGCGCGATCTCGGCAGCGATCACCTATCTGCTCAGTCAGCGTGCCGTTCAGCGGGAACGCCGGGCGAAGGCCTTCGCCGAGGCGTTGAACGCCGTCGAGGAGTTCGCCGAGCTCCCGTACCGCGTCCGCCGCCGCCTCGGCACACCGCAGGCACGCCATGATCTGACCGAGGAGATCAGCAGGGCACAGTCGCAGCTGGCGTACCACCAGGCGCTCTTGCAGATCGAGGCGCCCGAGGTCGCGGAGCCCTATCGGTCTCTGGTGAGGGCGGTGAAGGAACAGGCCGGCACCCAGATGGCGGAGGCCTGGCTCAAACCGGCGCTGACCACGGACACCGAGATGAACCTGGCGAAGGCCTATCCCCGCGACCTGATCGACTCCGCGCGGGACACCTGCATCGACGCCATGCGGATCACCCTCGAGCGCCGGCGGCTGCGCGACGCCCCCATCGTCAGGCGCTCGACGGCTGCCCGATGAGGGCCGGCACGATGTGCCCGTCGACCAGCTTCCTCTCCCGGGGAGGCAGCGCGGCCAGGATAGCGTCCCGGTGGTCCCTGCCCAGCTCGGCCAGCAGCTCGGCGGTCGTATTCGACGGTGTCTCGGCCAGCAGGGCCGCGCCACCCTCGCCGGACGCGGCGGCCAGGATCTGCGCCGCCTGTTTCTCCGGCAGGTGCGCGAAGATCTTCGCCGCCCGTGCCGGCGCCATCTCGGCCATGACGGCCTGGATCTGCCGCAGGTCCAGGCGGCCCAGGAACCCCGCGGCCGGGTCCGGATCCATCGCGGCCAGCAGGCCGGTGAGCCGTGGCATCGGCAGCGTGGCGATCAATTGCAGGCTGCGGCCGAGTTCGAGCGTGAAGAACAGGTCGGCGGCCAGTGAGACCGGCACCGCGGCGTTCGCGAGCAGGGCGCTGGTCCACGGAATCGGCATCTTCGACACCAGGGCCTCCGCATCGTGGCGCGGCATCATGATCAGCGGCTTCGCCGCCGCCGAGAACGGAACCTCCGACATGATCAGTCGCGCCTTGTGCGCCTGCATCAGGGGTAGGTGCTCAGCGGCCATGGCCGGGTCCTCGCACTGCAGCAGTGCCGCCGCAGCGCCGGTCTCCATCTCCTCGAGACAGAGGGCCGCGTGTGACGTCGACATCGCGTGCAGACATTCGACGGCGGCCACCGTGTCCATCTCGGCGAGGTATCCGGCGCACAGCGCGGGCGGCACCGCGTCCAGCGCGGGACCGAGCCTGCCGTCCGCGACGAGAACCGATCGCGCGCTCAGGACGGCGAGCGCCTTGCCCTTCGGGCTGCCGTCAGCCGGTGTGGCGAGTCGCTCGGCGACCTCCGCGACGCTGGGGTACTGCAGACGCCTGCGGTGCCGGGCGGCGGCTGCGACACGGTTGCGGGCATCGATCCACTTGGCGATCTCCACAGTGGGCACGCCGCACTGCTCGGCGAACTTGTAGACCACCCTCACCCGCGGCAGGACGCGACCGGACTCGGCGTTGCCCAGGGTGCTGCGCGGGATGCCGGTCATCTCGGACAGCTCCCGCAGGGTGAGCGGATCGTCGAGGGCGGAGGAGCGCGGTGCCGTCAGCCGCAGCAGCACCAGATTGCGGGCCAGCTGAACCACTGTCGTCACCGATGTGGGATCGGGTCGGCTCGGCCCGGGGACAACTTCCGTCGACATTCGCCCATCTTTGCCAGCCGAAACCGATGTTGTCCCATTCGATAGCTCGAACAGGTGAATGTGAATCATTCAAAAACAGCCTCGGACGGGTGAAAGTGCGGCCTATCCAGCTGTCAACCCCGGCACGATGCCGCTGATCTCCTTACGCCCAGCTCAACGTGCCATATTCGCGATCTTCACAGGTGCTGCCGGCAGCGACCGGACGAGCCGCCGCCATAACGCCGAACCGGATTTCCCATGGTCAAGCGTGTTCGGACAATCGGTCCGTTTCTCAGCGGGGCGATCCCCGACATTGAGCGCACGTCCACACTGGGCACTGCAGTGCTTCGCATTGCAACAGAGAGGGCGGTGATCGGAGTCGACCCGATCACCGCCCGGCCCCCCGAATGGACACGACGCGAGCCGTTCGACCAATCAGGAGATGAAATGAACCCTAACCGCTTCAAGGGCGATGTGATACCGCCGCCGTCACCTCTGGGTGAGAAGGACGGCTGCGATGTCCCCATCCAGTGACAACGACGACGGGAGGCAGCGCCGATGGCTGCCCCGCCGCTCCCACCTGAAGATCGCCGGCGAGGTCCTCGGTGCCGTCGCCGCCCTGACGGTCGTCGCAAGAGCTGTGATCGCCGTAGCCGAATCGCTGGCGAAGTGACGAGAGGCAGACCTTAGAGGGGTGGCTCCGGACCCCGTGCGGGCACCGGGGCCACCGCTGGTAGTTGCGAGTGACGGAGCACGTCGTGCCGGCCCAGCTCTCCAACTGCCGGGGATCACCGGCGCTGAGTTCGGACAGCTCGCGATGTGGGTCGCCGACGGCTTTTCGGGAAGCTCACGTTCCAGCACGGCACGCCCGACGTCTTTCCTCGTCCCTGCGGGGTCCGGCCGCCACCGGGGAAGTTCCACGAGCCATTTCTGCTCGTCCTCCGAGCCACGCCTGACCGTCGGGTCGGCCGGATTCGAACCGGCGGCCCCTCGCTCCCAAAGCGAGTGCGCTACCAAGCTGCGCCACGACCCGTTCTCACATCGAGCGGAGAAGACGTCCGCGGAAGCGAGAGGATTCGAACCTCCGTCGGTTGCCCGATCCGCCTTAGCAGGGCGGTGCCATAAGCCACTCGGCCACGCTTCCCGAAGGAACTGATACCCGTCACGGTAGGGCCGGCGGGCCGGGCGGGACAACGCATTTACGCCGGCCGGAAGGCCCCTCCCAGCAACTGCGCGGGCGTCGCGTCGGCCAGCGCCGGCGTGGCCACCACGAACGGCCCGGACACGTTCGTCCGCGCGCCCTGCGACCGGTGGTCCCCCACGACCCCGGCCATCATCTGCATGGCCGCGGTGGCGACCTCCTCCTGGCTGTACAGATCGTTACCCAGCGTCGAGACCGCCGCGTGGATCTTCATGGCGATCTCGGTAGCGGTCGGGGCGGCCAGATCCGTCTCGGTCTTCCGCCCCTCGGAGGGCACCAGCCCACCGGCGAACGTCCCACCGGCGTCGAGGATGACCGCCGCGACCAGCCCCCAGCCGGCCGCGACCGGGCCCAGCACCGTGCCGATGACCACCGCCGTGATGGTTCCCCACTTGGCGACGTCCGGGTCGCATCCTCCACCGAGGCTCTGCACGGCCTGAATGGACTTGTCGAGCAGTTCGAGCACCGACTTGCGGAACCGGCAGTAGATGGCCTTGGTGCATTCCAGCTGGTCGCGGGAGAGCCGCATCAGCTCCCGGTGGTTCGGGACGACGTTCTGCAGCGGGGTGAGGAAGTTGTCGGTGAAGTTGCTGGAGAACGCGCCCTGCCAGCCGCTCATCTCGGTGCGGACGTCGTTGATCCGTACCAGGGCCGCGTTGGCGCCGACCCAGTTGCCGGTGAAGTCCGCTTCGCCTTCGAACATGCCCTCGATCTGGGCGAGCGCGTCGATGGCCGGGTTCAGCTCGTCCGGGTCGGGCACCAGGAGGCGTTCGAAGGTGGGGACGATCCACTCGTAGTCCTGGGTGCGGACCCGTTCCCGGTACTGCTCGACCTCCTCCGGCGGGATCGGCGAGTTGAACGGCAGGTCGGGGTGGTCGCCGGCCCACTTGTCGTCGACGGCGCGTTTCCACGACGCCACGTCCTCGAGGGTCTGCCGGATCAGCTCGTCCTTGAGGCGCTGGGCCTGCCGGCGCACCGCCTGCTCATATGCCGCACCGGCCAGTTCCGGCGGTGTGGCGGCCCGCCCGCTCACGGCGTCCGGTCCGGGATGCCGTAGTCCTCGCCGCTGCCCGGCGACGGCGGGTTCGAGGCGACGTCGCCGGGGTCGTGGTTGATCCGCCGGCTCAGATAGTCGCCGAGTTTCCCGCCGATACCGTCGACCTTCAGCAGTTCGCCGGCGTTGTCGATGTCGGTCTCGTTGTAGACCAATGCGGCGGTACGAACACCGCGCGCCGCGTCGAGGACCGTATCCCCCACCTGAGCCATCGTCAGCTGCAACTCGCCGCGCAGTTCCTGCCAGGCGGCCCCGATGGCGCTGGTCATGACACTGGCGCCGGGGTACGCGTACGCGTTGACCCGGAACGCGTCGCTGCCACCCGCCGCGCCGCCGAGCAGCCGGTTGGCGTCGTAGAACACGTCGGCCACACGCGGCAGGTGCACGTCGGACACCCGCCACAGCCGGTACAGGTCACCCCCGGTGACATTCTCCGCCATGATCCCCCGCTCCCCTCCGTCAGCTCGCCGGCCCGCGCCGCCGCAGCAACCAGATCACCGCGCCGGCGATCACCACGAGGGCGGCGCCGCCGAGCACCATCAGCCACACCGCCGGCACTCCGTCGTCGCCGGCCTCCTCAGCGGCCGGCACCGGCTGGGCGAACACCCGGTTGCCGACCACGTCGATCAGGTAGATCGAGCCGTCCTGCGCGGTCCCGGCGCCGAGCAGCACGACACCGGTGCCGAAGGTCTGCGCGTCGAGCGCGGTGACCGTACGGACGGCGCCGCCCGGCGCGATGGCCCGCACCTGCCGCGCGGACGGGTCGACGGTGAAGACGTCGCCGGATCCGGCACTGACCGCCGACACCGCGCCGGCCGTCGTCACCGCGGACAGGTCGCCACCGCGCAACCGGTGCAGCGCGTTGGCGCCGGAGATCCACAGATCGCCCTGGTCGTCGACGGCGAGCCCGTTCGGCGCGGCGATCCCACCGGTCACGACCTCGCTGACCTCACCGCCGGGGGTGTACCCCAGCACCCGGTTGTAGTCCTGATCGGTCACGTAGAGCGTGCCGTCCGCGGCTGCCGCGATGGCGCTCGGACCCTTGAGCGGCGCGCCGATCTGATCACGGCCCATCGTCGCGTCGGCGCGCACCGAGATCGTCCCGTCGGAGGCGAGCGCGTACACCCGTACCGCCGTCGTGTCCGCGATGAAGAGCGTGCCGTCCGCGCCCAGCGCGAGGTCGCTGGGGTATCCCAGCGAGATCTCGGTCCCCTTCGCCGCGGCGGGCAGCGGCCCGGTCTCGTTGCGCGCCTCGCCGTCACCGGCCACCGTCCGGATCATCCCGTCCGGGCCGACCGCGCGCACCCGGTGGTTCCCCGTGTCGGCGATGTAGAGGGTCCCGTCGGCGGCGACCGCCGCGCCTTCCGGATTCTTCAGCTCGGCCTGCACCGCCGGGCCGCCGTCGCCGGTGAATCCGTCGCCGCCCGAGCCCGCCGCCGGCCGCGGATTCGCGTCGGTGGGCTGTGCCGCGGCCGGAGCGGGCGTGATCAATAGGGCCAGCGCCATGGCCGCGGCCACCGCGAAGCGTCGTCTTTCCCCCATCGCAGATATGTACCACACATCCTCAGGTACGTTGGCGTCTGTCAATCGGTTCGGTTCCGATCCGGCGACACGGGGAATGAGCATGAACGATATCGGTCAGCAGTTCCGGATGATGTTGGTAACGGGCACCTCGCCGGACGGTAATGTGCGCGCCACGATCACCGGTGAACGGATCTTGCGAATCGACTTCCAGCGCGACTCTTTCGAGTGGTACGACGAGCAACGCCTGGAACGCCAGCTCGCCGGCCTGGCCACGAACACCTGGGTGGCCTGGGAAAGAGAGCGCCGGGAGATCAGCAGAACGGCATCCGGCCTGACTCACGCGGAGGCCGATGAAGCACGGCAAACCCATAAAGATCAAGAGCTTTCGTCGTACGGGGAAAAGCTTCGCTCGATCGAGTGCACTGGTATCTCTTCCGGTCAGACTGTCGCTATCCGGACGATCGGAATGACACACTGGCAGGTCAGTGTCGCCGACGGAACCCTCCGCATGCTCGACGTCCGCCGATTCGCCGGAGAGCTGCGGTCGGCGTTCGAATCACTGCTGCGCGACCGCGAATCAAAGATCATTCTTCTCCGCGCCGAATACTTCGACCTCGGCATTCCCCGCCACTGGCGAGACCGCGCGGCGGGCGCGTGACGCGGTGCCCGATGACGGGCCGATGCTGCTGCTGTTCTGCGGCATGCCGATCGGTTTCGCCGATTCCACATTCACGCCTCCGCGTGTCCGCCGGGCTCCGCTGCCGGAGATACCCGGCCGGACCACCCGGGTGACTTCCCGCACCGGCCCTCATAGCGTGAACAGCAGCGAATTCTCCTGCGGGGAGGCCACATGTCCGGACCGGAACCCGATCAGCTCCACCGAGACGTCGTGCAGGCGGCCCTTCCGCTGCTGGGCGAGCTCCACACCATGAGCACCGCGCAGATCGCCGCTGCGGCCGGCGTCGGTGAGGCCGACCTGCTGGCGGTCTTCCCCGACAACCAGGCGGTCCTCCAGGCGTGTTTCACCGCGCTGACCGAGGTCATAGCGGCGGTGACGGACCCGTCCGCAGAGATGCGCACGATCACCGCGATCCGGGTGGATCAGCCGCTCGCGTCCCGGCTCGTCGAGGTGATCGAGGTCCTCGCCGCCTACAACCGCCGCATCCGCACCGAACTCGACGCCTTCCACCGAGGCATCCGCCCCACCGAAACCACGGCCGACGCCACCCGCCGCCGGGAAGGCCTCCGCTCGTTCGTCAACTCGGCGGAACTGCGCGGAGCCGTCGCCGCCCTGCTGGAAACCGACGAGCAGCACCTGCGTCTCCCACCCCCGGTCCTGGCGGACGCGTTCGTCAACATGGCCTTCGGCGGTACTCGCCTGCTCCACCCCGACGGATCGCCGCTGTCACCCGAGCAGATCGTCGGCCTCTTCCTCCACGGCGCGCGGAGGGTGCCGTGATCGGTGGCGCTGCGAGTGCGGTCATCGCCGGGTCTTCGCCAGCTGCCTGCGCTGAACGGCCCACCCCGTCCCGGCGACCGCCAGCCAGACGACCGTCGTCAGCGCCGCCTCCACCTCGCCGGCGGGATCACGCAGGAAGCCGAGCGGATCGGGGAACGCCCGGGCCAGGCCACTGAGGACGAGCGCCGCCCCGCCCAGGGCGCAGACGACGGCCAGCGCCGCCAGGCGATACCGCTGGGTCACCAGGCCGCCGATGAAACCGCAGGCCGCCACGAACAGGACCAGCAGGATCACGCTGCCGCCGTCGGGTTGCAGCAGGCCGAAGACCTTGGCCCCGATCACCGTCCCGGCCAGGCCACCGACGAAGAAGAGCCCGACCCGGAAGACGAACCGGGCCAGGAGCAGCGCGATCAGACCGGCGGCCACCGCCACGAGCAAGGCCGTCGGCAGCGAGGCACCGAACGGCTCGGTGATCAGCCAGCCCACCGCCAGACCGGATCCGAAGACGGCGAGGTTCAGCGAGCGGACGCCTGCGAAACACAGCAGTACGCCGATGAGCAGCACTCCGAATCCTGACGTATCCACGCGGAAGAGCCTCCTGTTCCGAAGAGCCGTTCACCACACCACGGCCATGACGACGGCGACAGCCGGGCCGGTGGCGCGGGCACGTGGCGTGGTGAGCATCAGGATCACCGCGATGATCGGAATCGGGCTCAGTGCCACACCGATCGCCTCACCCATGCCCTGCACTCTGTCCGGTGCCGCACCGCGAATCATCATCCCGGGGAGGTGAGCGCGCAGTGGTTCGCCTCCACCGGGTTGTCACAGCAGCGTCGTCAGCACGCCGCCGTCGACGCGGACGGCCGTTCCGTTGATCGCCGAGGCGGCCGGGCTGGCGATGAACGTCACCGCGTTCGCGATCTCGGCCGGTTCGATGAAGCGCCCGAGCAGGGACGTCGCGGTGGCGCCGATGATCGCCGCCTTCATCTGCTCCTCGCCGATGGCCTGTGCCCCGGCCAGAGACTTCACCGTCCGAGCCACCCCATCGGAGTACGTCGGCCCGCCCAGCACCGAGTTGACGGTCACCGCCGTGCCCTTCGTGAGCTTCGCCAGCCCGTTGCCGACCGACAGCATCGCCGTCTTCGACGTCCCGTAATGAATCATGTCGGCCGGAACGTCGACGCCGGACTCGCTGCTCACGAACACGATCCGTCCCCAGCCCCGGTCGAGCATCCCGGGCAGCAACCGCCGCGCGAGCCGGACACCGCTGAGCACGTTGACCTCGAAGTACAGCCGCCAGTCGTCGTCCGAGATCAGCTCGAACGGCTTGAGCTCGAACAGCCCGACGTTGTTGACCAGGATGTCCACGCCCGGCAGCCGCTCGCACAGCCGGTCGACGTCCCCGGCGACAGCGAAGTCGCCGGCCAGCCCACTGACCGCCACGCCCGGAGCCTCGCGGCGCAGAGCCTCGACGGCCGCGTCCAGCCTCACCGCGTCACGCCCGTTGAGAATCACGTCGACGCCTTCCCCAGCGAGGGCCCTGGCGGTCGCGAAACCGATGCCCTGACTGGATCCGCTGACGAACGCCGTCTTCCCGGTGAGCCGCAGGTCCATGCATCCTCCTCATCAGTGAGCCTCCTCAACGTGGCGAGGGCCTCGCATGCCGGCGCCGGACAACGGCCCGGCACCTTCGAGCCCTGGGGCCAGGGTGAAAATCGCTCAGTGGCCGCGCCGATGCGCGGCCGCAGCTCACATGCTGTCGCCGACGGATGAGCAACGGATGAGCAGATTCCCGCGACGGTGGGCATCATCGGCGCATGACTGGTTCATCGGACGCCGGCGTGGCGCCCACCCCGGAGACGGTCCTGGCCCGCATCAACCGGGCCGGTCTGGATGAGCCTCTGTTCGTCGCCGGGCGCGCCCGGGCGCCGAGCCTCGAACAGGGATTTCTGCGGCGCGACTTCCGATGCGTCGGTGCCACCGGCGAGGAGCCGCTGAGGCAGGTGCGATGGTCCGGCCAGCCCGTGCGTTCCGATCTCGACATGTTCCTGGCCGCCTACCTCGCCACGCCCGATGCGGCACGCGGCCCGTTGCTCGTCCTCAGCCCTCCCGGCGGCGGCAAGACTCTGCTGTTGAGCACGCTCGCCGCCCGCCTGCCGCCGGAGCACTTCACCGTGATCCGCGTTCCCCTGGACGCCGTCAATCCCGGCGCACCGGTCAGCGCCCAGGTGCACGAGGCTCTCTGGCAGGCCACGAACGGACGTGTCAGCTGGCCCGATGTCGGTCTCTTCGACGACGACGGCTACCTCGTCCTGCTCGTCGACGGGGTGGACGCCGCCGCCCGGCCCGGGTATCTCTCGGAGGTCGCGGAGTTCCAGCGGCGCGAAAGCCTGCTCGGCCGGCCCGTCGCGGTCATCGCCGCGACCGACACGGGCCTGGCCGGCCGGCTCCGAGGTCCCGACGGCATGCCGGTCCTGCTGCTGGAACCGTTCGACGACGAGCGGATCCGACTCTGGCTCGACACCTGGAACGCGGTGAACTCCGCCGACATCGCCGCCGGCCGGCTGAACGGGGTCGGCGCCGACACCGCCGGCCTGCCCGGTCTCGGAGGCTCACCGGAACTGCTGACGTTGATGACGCTGGTTCTCGCCGAGAACGGCGACGCCCTGCCCCGCGACGGGGCCGCGCGCTACAAGGCCGTGCTGGAGCTGATGCTCCGCCGGCGACCGGCCCCCGTCATCCCGGTCGAGGAAAGCGTGCGGCTGCTGGGCGATCTGGCGATCACCACGTTCCACCACGGCCTCGACACGGTCGGCGAAGACGAACTGACGGTGGAACCACACGCCCTGCGGTGGCTCATGCGATGTCCCTTCGTCAGCGTCTCCGCCGGCCGGTCGTACGGTCTGCTCGACAGCCAGACAGCGGACTTCCTGGTCGCCGACCGCCTCGTCGTGACGCTGGCCGGCCGGGAACCCTTCCCCGGGTTGCAGGCGATGTTGTCGCATCGGGTTCTCGCAGCCCGCCCGCGAGTTCTGGACTTCGTCGCCGGCCTCTCGATCGGACGCCACGACCTCCGCGCGGTGCTGCGTGCCGCGCTCGCCGAGGCCCGCGGGTCCGCGCCGCCGCCCCCGGTGCTCGCCGGCTTCGCCACCCTCACCGCCAATCTGGTGCTGCTCGCCGTCACCGTCGGCGACACCGCCGACGGCGTCGCCGTGACCGACCTGATGCCGCCCGGCGCCGACCCCGGCTGGGCCTGGCGATGCCTGGTGCTGGCGTGGGACGCCGGGCTGCCGCGTCCGGCCTGGCACGCGATCGTCGATCGGCTCGAGCTGATCGACGGCCACATCGTCGAGCGCACGCAGGAGCCGGCCGACGACGAGTACCGCTCCGTCGCCGAGGCGAGGCTACGAGGGGAAACGTCGCTGGCCACCACCATCGAACGTGGACTGGATCAGCGAGGAGATCCCGGACGAGGGATGCCGGACACCCCCGGCGCTGGATAACATCAACCACCGGTTCGCAGCCAGGAAGGCGGGTGGCGGTGGCCCTCACTCTGGAGATCGACGTCGTCTGGCCGGATCACCGCACGGTCAAGGTGCGCTGCCGCGGCCAGTCGCTGCTTCCCAACCGCGATGACGACGACCCCGCACCGGCGTTGTTCATGAATGACGTCGACGTCATCTCGATCGCCGCCCTGCACGCGTTCCTGCGCCGGATCACCCGCAACGCCGCCACCGGAGAGGTCGTCCAGGTCGGCGGTCTGGAGCCCACGCTTCGCGCGATCCTCGAAACGCTCGACATCGTCGGACCACCGCCTCGTCCCATCGTGGTCGGACTGGGACCGGCGTGACCGCTCCGACCCCGCCCGCCGCGGTCACGACAACGACCGGCGTCGGCGATCTCGCTGTCGCCGCCGCCGACGGCACCCGCAGTACGGCCCGATGGCTGGCTTCCGCCCTCGGCGCCATCCCCAGCCTGGCGGTGCTGGCGGCGCTGGTGCGCGCGCCCGGCGACGGCGGGTTCGACCCGGCCTCGCTCATCGGGGGTGTCACCCTGGCGGCGATCGGCGCCCTGGTCGGGGTGCTCGGGTTCGCCGCCGTGCTGGTCCCGCTCTCGCTGGAGACGACGGACCTGTCGAGGATGGACCTGTCCAGGATTCCCGGGCAGCCGTTCCGTGCGGCTGCAGAACTGGCGTCGCGATTGGAGGCCAGCCGGGCCGGCGCGAACGACGCCGAGGGGCAGATCCTCGTCGCTCACGCGCGGGCCCAGGAGGCCGAGCATCAAAGGACCGCCGCCGAGTCCACGCTCGTCGGCGCGGAACAGGCGAGCGAGGCGAAACCCAGGGACAAGGCTCTCACCGAGGCCGTACGGGAGGCTCGCATCAGCGCGGCCGAGAAACGCGTCGCCGCAGCGTCGGCGACCGCCCGGCTGACATCGCTGCAGTTCAGCCTGGCGCAGTGGAGCGAGCAGGTACGCCGGGCCGAGCTGGTCCAGCGCGACGCGTTCCTGCTGCACGCCGCCGACGTCGTACGACGCAGGTTCTTCATCGCCCGGATCCTGGCCTGCTTCTCGGTGGCCCTGGTCGCCGCGGGTGTGCTGCTCCTGGCCACCGCGCCGGAACCGAAGCCGAAGGACAGCGCACCGATCCTGCTCACCCTCACCCTCAACGACGCCGGCCGGAGGGCGCTCGGCTGCGACGTCGACACGATCACCGCGGTACGCACGGGCGGCACCGACGCCGCACCCACGGTGATCACGGTTCCGGTGCCGGGCTGCCCGTCACGGGTGCTCACCTTCCCCGTCACCACGCCGACGCCGCTGGGCCGCGCATCCGTCGTGCCGGCCCCGAAGGCGTCCTGACCGATGGACCCGCTGGACCCGCGCGTCTACCGGCAGGCCGTGCGCGTTCCGCCCGCGCTGGCCGGCATGCTGCCGCTTCCTCTGGCGATGGCGGCGTCGATCGCCCTGCTGTGGGGCACCGGCGTCGCGATCTGGGGCGCCACCCCGCAGTCGGCGAGCCGCGACCTCGCCGCCTGGATCGGCGGCGCCGCACTGGTGTTCCTGTTCGCGGTTCCCCTGGCCTCAGCGTTGACCCGATTGCCCCGGGCCACCGGGAAGGAGGGAGCGGAGTACGGCATCCGAGGATGGTTCGAACGCCGGGCCCGTGTCGCCCAGACACAGGCACGAAGACACCTCCTCGATCAGGCGGACCGCAGAGCTTCCTGGGATGTCACCGACCTGGCCGAGCCTCTGACGGACGGCGTCAAGAACCTCATCCTCCGCCATTCCGATGCGTCCACGGCCTCGCTGGACTTCGTGGATGCCCGCGTGCGTCGCGTGCTCCGGGCGAGCGATGGCACATCAGTGGTCTCGGTGGTCCCTCAAGTGATCGACGCGGTGATCAACGATTGGGAGAAACGCTCCGGCGCCAGGGTGCACGCCGGCAACGTGCGGAAGGATGCCGTCGATCTCGTCGTCGCGCTGTGCGCGCCACACCTGGCGTTGCGATTCCCCTGGTCGCGTGACGCCGAAGCGACCGTGTTCGGCAACGCGGAGGCAGCGGTGAGCGACCGGTTGATGCTCCGGTACGGGCTGCACCTATCACCGGTGCTGCCACGGCTCGTCATGCTCCTTCCGGACGAGCAGCGACGGATGCTCTTCACCGCTGCCTATCGCGTGCGGATGTTCCTCCATCTCGCGGTGGCATGGGCGCTGGCCGGCGTCTGGCTGACCATCACGGCGCTGGCTACCGCCGAGCCCGGTATGCCGTCGGTAACCGCGGATGTGATCACGACTGTGGTCGCAATCCTGGTAGGACTGACGGGCCTGTCGGTAGCGGCGATGTCCGCCCGGACTCCGGTGACGGCCGGCCCCCTCCAATGGTCGGGCCTGATCGGCGTATGGGTCGCGATCGCCGCCCTCGCGCGCAACGCGTGGCCCGCCGCGTTGCTCATCTGTGCCGCGGCCGCCGCCTGCCTGGTGTTCTCCGTCCGTTCCTACCGGACGGCCACCGAATCCGTGGTGCGCTGGGGACAGACCATCGAAGCCACCGTCGACCTGCACCGGCTCGACATGATCGATGCTCTGGGCTGGCGGCGCCCCCGCGACGCCGCCGACGAACGGGCGATCTTCACCGCCATGTCGACCAGTTACAACGTCGGCCTGCCGGCGCCCGGGCAACGCCGCTGGGAGCCGTCGGGCACACCGGAGCTTCCGGCGTCAGCGGCCGATCCGGTCGTCGCCGGCACGTTCGCCGAGCTTCCCGGACGGCTCACCGAGTCGGTGCGGGCCGGCATCCGGTCGGGGTTGAGGGAGGATCTCGCGCCGGCGGTCGAACGCAGCCTGCGGGACTCGCTGCGCGGTCCGGTGCTGGACAACTACGACGGCCATCTCTCGATAGCGTTGCTCGACGACGGCAACGTGGTGCCGATCAGCGACGACGGCACCGCGTCGGTGCGCTGGGGTGACACCTACGAGCTGTCGGTGGTGATCGGGCCGGATTCCCCCGACGACGGGATCAGCGCTCCTCTGCGGCTGCGCGGCGGACGTGACACGCCCCAGGTCACCTTCGAGGTGACGATCGAGAGTGATGTTCCGGATCTGCGTCAGGCCACCCGTACCGTCGATGTGCCCGCCGGCCAACCGGCTGCGGTGACCGTCGCCCTGACGCCCGCCGCTCCGGGCGCCTCGACCGCCTGGCTCTGGGTCCGGGTGGCGCAGCGGGGGCACACGATGCAGAGCCTGGAACTGACCCTGGACGGTACGGGGGCCCGCCGGTGACGTCTCGTGAGCCGCTGGCGGTCTTCGACCTGGACGGGCCCGGCGACCGGATCGTGCTGCAGACTCCCGGTTTCGCCGATCTGTTTGTCGGCCGCCGTGACGGCCTCCTCCACGCCCGGGCCACGTTCGACTCCGTCATGGAGCATTTCCGGTCTCTCATCGCCGTCGAGCGCCCCGGAATCGACCAGCTCAGCACCGCCCTGACCTATCTCGAGGGCGAGCTCACCCAGGTCGCATTCCAGCTGGTCGACGACGACGCCGACGTCCTCGAAGAGATCCGCTGCCGGCTGACTCGGCGGTGGCCCCAGTGGCAGCGCGCCGACGCCGTACCCGTCATCGAGGTTCGCGGGCACGACGACCACTTCCCGTTCGAGGCGCTGCCGCTGTTGGATCACACGCCGTTCGCCCGCTTCGAGAACCTCACCGAGGCGACCACCATGCTGCGGCGATTCGTCGGTTTCACGATGGCGGTCCGGCGCGTCGGCCCCGGCATGGTGCACAACGACCCGTTGCGAGCCGCGCCCGTTCTGCCGGTTCAGTTGATCACCTACACCATGGAGGGTGTCCGGACGGAGGCCACGGCTTTCGGGATGCAGCACGGGCGGATGTCGGTGGACGGCCCGTGGCCGTCGCCGGCGCACGACCCGGCCGACGTGACGCGACTGCTGCTCGACGCCCTCCACGATCCGGTCAACGGACTGAACGGGAACCACGCCGGCACGGCAGCACAGATCCAGCACTTCGCCTGCCACTTCGTCACCGAGAACCGGACCGACAGTGGGTACGCGCTGCGCATCGGCAGCCCCGGTCACCGGCATGACATCTCACTCGCGGCCATCCGCTCCGGATATGCCACCCGGACCCAGCAGCACGGCGTCAGCACGGAGTCGCGCGCGCTGATCGTCGTGAACGCCTGCGGCTCGGCGAAGGTCGACAGCGGCAGCCACCGGTCGTTCGCCCGCTACTTCCTCAAGAACCGGCACCGCGGCTTCGTCGGCACCGAAGCCGATGTCCCGGACCCGGTCGCCGCGGCCTTCGCCGAGCGTTTCTACGCCAACCTGCTCCAGGGCCGGCCGCTCGGCGAAGCGGTGGTACGCGCCCGGCGTGAGCTCTTCCAGCTCTGGCACAACCCGCTCGGGCTGCTCTACGTCTGCTATGGCGATCCCACACTGGCCGTCGAAACGGTGTGAGCGCATGGTGCCGCTGTCCTACCGCCGGGCCCGGGAGTGCTTCGCACCCTGGTGGGTCAACCGGGTCCGGGCGCCGGCCGACCGCGCGGTCCGCCTGCTGGTGGCGGCCGTGGGCAGCCCGATCCCGTCGCATCCCCCGCGCGGCTGGGGGTGGGGAGCGGTGCCCGCCGACCCCGATGAGCGGATCATGCTGGCGCACAGCGTGCTGGTGGGTGTGGCCGGTTTCGACGCCTTCCGCGACACCATCGGCCCGGACGTCTACGCCGCCGCGCGGCTGACCACCTGGGAGCAGATCATCCTGCTCCCGAGCCTGAGCACGGACATGACGGACACGTCCCAGGACGCGGCCGGTCTCCTGCTCGCAGCCGACGTCCCGGCTCCGGGGCCGAACGTGCGGTACCGCGAGAACCTCGACCGCCTGCACGACTACTTCGATCTCCTCGGCGACCGAGTCCACCGTTTCGTCTCCGCGCTGGCGCTGCCGGACCGGCTGTCGAAGGACTGTCCACCGCAGATGCCACCGATGGCCGGCCTCGCGCTGCGGCGCTACAACGCCCTGGTCCGGCGGCTGGCGGCCGAGGCCCCCGAATTCGCCGGCTGGCTCTCCATGAACGAGATGCTCACGCCGGCAGCGCCGTTCGCGGGCGGATATCGGCGCCCCTCCCCCACGGCGACCCTGGTGGCGCCGCAGCCTCCCGCGGACGTTCACCTCCTCTTCGCGGACGACCAGCGACGGTACGTCGAAGCCGTGGCCGCCGCCCTCTCCGACGCCGGCCTCGGCGTCCGCCTCTACACCGCCCCCGACCCGATGCTGCACGGCGCCCGCCTGGTCGACCGGCTGCGGCGGATGTACGGCGGCGCCGCGGCCGCCAGCGTCCTCTTCCTGTCGGCCGGTTACAGCAGCCGGATGTGGCAGGGACACGCCCGGCTCCAGGCCCACGCCCGCTTCCTCGCCGAGTTCAGCGACCGTGTGCTGCTGGTCCGGACCGACACCACCACGCGGCTTCCGCTCCCGCCGGACCCGAACTGGTTCGCTGACGCGCGCTTCGTGGAGCCGGAAGGGCTTGCCGCGCTGCTGTACGCCGAACTGACCTGATCCCCGGTGACGTCAATCGGAACCGCGGGCGCCGTGGGTGGTGACGAGGCCGTCGACGCCGCGGAGGAAGGTGTCGCAGATCTGGGCCGGGTCGAAGAGGCAGCCGGCCGCCATCGCACCGTCGCGGAGCATGACGAAGTGCTGGGCCGCCGCCTCGGCTTTCGTCTCGTGGACGCGGGCGAGCAGCGTGTGCATGGTGTCGTGGAACCACTGGCGGTGCGCGAGGATCAGCTGGTGAACGGGGCTGTCCGGGTCCGGGTACTCGGCGACGGCGTTCAGGAAGGCACAACCGCGGAAGCCCGGTGACTGGATGCCGTCGGCGATCGTCGTCGCGACGGCGCGGACCGTGTCGCCTGCCGAGAGGTCGCCGGAGACGGCGCCGTGAACCTGGGCGCGGATCGCCTCGTCGACGCTCTGCAGGTACGCCAGGACCAGGTCCTCCTTGCCGGGGAAGTGCCGGTAGAAGGTGGCCCGGGTGACCTTCGCCTCGGCGACGATCCGGTCGACGCCGACCGCGTGGATGCCCTCCGCGTAGAAGATCTGCGAAGCCGTGCCGAGCAGGCGGGATCGCGCCTCGGAGGGTCTGGTTGCCATGCCCGGAATCCTAGCGGCAGAACGTTCGGTCTCACAGGGGCCACTCCGTAGGCAGAACGTTCGTTCTTGACATCACGCTCCGCGACTGCCATCGTCTGCTTCGACAGAACGTTCGTTCTCCCGAAGTGAGGAACATCCGTGCCCACCCCCGCGGCCGCCCTGCGCCGGCTCTACTTCGTCCGCTTCGCGTTCGCCATCATCTGGGCAGCGGTGACGTTCGCGCTGGCCGACGAGCTCACCCCTCTGGTCGCCGCGCTGTTCGTGCTGTATCCGCTGTTCGACGTGGGTGCCGCCGTCGTCGACGCCCGGTCCTCGCGGCAGACGACTTCACCCGTCCTGCTCTACGTCAACATCGCGGTCAGCTCCCTCACCGCCGCCGGCCTGGCGGTCGCGGCCACCTCCGGCATCCCGGCGATGCTCCGCGTCTGGGGCGCCTGGGCCGTGCTCGCCGGAGCGGTACAACTCATCGTGGCGATCACTCGCCGTAACATGGGCGGCCAGTGGCCGATGATCTTCAGTGGCGGCCTGTCGATCCTGGCCGGCGCCTCGTTCATCGCCGGCGCCGCAGCGGCCGAGCCCACCCTCACCAACGCGGTCGGCTACGCCGTCCCCGGCGCCGTCTTCTTCCTGCTCTCCGCGATCCGCCTGGGTCGCGCCGCAAAGGGCAGCTGACACTCCGGGTTTGTGTTCGAGCGCGCTCGAAGATCTACCGTCGCTCTCATGAACGCGACGACCGCGATGCGGGAGCCATGGGACATCGCTACGGCGGCCCGGCATCTGGAGGTCAGCCCGCATACGCTGCGGTACTACGAGCGCATCGGGCTGGTCTCCGTACCCCGCAATCAGGCCGGTCACCGCGAGTACGACGCCGCGGCGATCAGGCGGCTGGTGTTCCTGACCCGGATGCGCACCTCCGGGATGCCGATCAGCGACCTGCGCCACTACATCGAGCTGGTCGACCGCGGCGACATCACCATCCCCGACCGGCTCGACCTGCTGCTGGAACACCGCGACACGCTGCGCGCCCAGATAGCGCGACTGCAGCTGGCGCTCGCCACGACCGAATACAAGATCGCGACGTACGGAGGAGCGACCCAGCCATGAGCGACCCGCAGCACGACATCACCACCCCTGCCAGCGAGGACCGGCGCCGTCACGGCCTGGACGTCCTCGCCCGCATCGACGGCGACGCCGGCACCTCGGTGATCGACGCCCTGGCCGGCATCTCTCCCGCCCTGGGCCACCACGTGGCAGCGTTCGCGTTCGGCGACATCTACGACCGCCCCGGCCTGGACCCGCGCTCCCGTCAACTGGTCACGATAGGTGTGCTGACTGCTCTGGGTGGCTGCGAACCCCAGCTCAAGGTGCACGTGGGCGCCGCACTCAACGTGGGCCTGACCCAGGACGAGATAGTCGAGGCGATGCTGCACGCCGCGGTCTACGCCGGATTCCCCCGGGCACTGAACGCCACGTTCGCCGCGAAGGAGGTCTTCGAGAATCGCTGAGTGCCTGTCTCGCTACTCCAAGATCGAGTTAGGGCCGGTTCTACGCTCGCGGGATGAGCGGTGCGAAGCGCGGTGCTCGGGGCTGGTTGTCGCTGGTCCCCCAGCCGAACGGCGTCGCTGGCGGCTCGACGCTGAAGCCGCCACGGCGGTGCCCGGTCTGCGGTGACCGGCTGCCGCCGGCGGCCCGGATGTCGATGGTGTTCTGCTCGTCGGCGTGCCGAGCCCGGCACTGGCGTACGGTCCGGCGGAGCCGGGCCCGGATCGCGGCGGTGAGGCAGGAGCACCGGGTGGCCTGTCCGCAGTGCGGGGCCGAGTGGGTGGCTGGTCTGGATCGGCCGTTGTCGGCGGTGTTCTGTTCGCCGCGGTGTCGTACGAGGTCGTGGCGGAGTAGGTCACTCACATCGGGTCGTTCGGACGAGTGACCGCTTGCGGAGGACCGCGACCTTGCTGAGCTGCGGTTCAGCCTGACTGGTATCGACCGTAGTTGCTGACTGCGGTTCTCGCCGCGCTGCGGGCGGCTCCTTGGGCGGTGACCTGATGCCAGCCATGATCGGGAACGTGACGCAGGCCCGGTACGACGAGATCGTGACCGAGTGCCGCACGTTGATGCAGGAACACACCCGGATCCAGTTCCGGATGGGCGAGTGGGCGTTGGAGATCGAGCCGATGCGCCCGTATAGGGGTGCGCATCCCGCGCTGAGCGAGGAGATGGTGACCGTCTCGCAGGCGCTGGCCATGTTCGCTGAGGACATCGGAGCCGCCGCGACCACGGTGAAGAAGTGGCGGTGGGTCGCCTCGCGCTGGCCTCGGGAACACCGACGGGTGGACGCCTCGTTCACCGTGCACACGATCCTGGCGGAGATCCCGGACGCTGAGCAGCGGTTCGCGGCGATCGCTCAGCCGCCGGTGATCGCTCGCACAGGCGAGCGGCGGTGGAGCCCGGACGACGCCAGGCGCCGGGTCGGCAACCGGGTCGCGCGCCCGGAGTCGGTGGAGGAGAAGGTCGTGGCGGTCCATGACCTGGTCCGCGACGAGAAGGTCGCCTCCCGGGTCGCCGCCGACCGGACGTGGCGTTCAAGGCGATGAGCGAAACCACCGTGCAGGAGAAGGTCGTGGCGGCGCAGGAGCTGGTCCGTGACGAGGAAGTCGCCTCGCAGATCGCCACGAATCTGCTGCGCCGGCCGGAGGTAGCCGCGCGGGCGATGACCGACACCACGGCACGGCACCAGGTAAACCGCGCCCAGGTCGACCAGTCCCGGCAAGGAGCAGAGCTCGTGCGGCGGCGCACACCCGCGCTCCAGCACGTTCAGCACACCGCTGAGTTCCTGGACCTGGTCGGTGCGTGCGCCCAGTTCGTCGCGTCCGCCGGCCGGATCGTGCCCGGCCTGCGCGGGCAGAACTACACCGAAGATGAAAAGGCGACGGTGCAGCGCAACGTGGCCCGGGTCCGGGCCGCCGCGGACTGGCTCGAGGGCGCGGTTGCCACCGGTCAGGTCACCCCGGAGGAGGGCCTCGCCCGCCTCCTGCGCGGCGAGTAGGCCCCGGGTCATGGGACGGGTGCCCGCGAATGTCGCCGGTGATCTGGTCCGGGTCGCGTTGATGGAAGCCCGCCCGGCCGGGCTGACCACCCGACAGCTGGTGACCGCGACCGAACTGAGCCAGTATCAGGTCCAGTCCGGGCTCCGGTTCGTGCGTGAAGTGCTCGCGGCGGAGAACCTCACCCCGCTGACCTGGACCCGCAAGGACGGCTACCAGCTGTCGACCGAGCCGGCCGACTGGATCGCCTACGAGCGGGCCTGCGTACGCACCGCGCTGACCCGCATCGCGCGGCTGCTGAGCAGCACGGTCATTCCCCACGCTCAACGGCTTCCCGACGACGAGTGGGTCCAGCTGGTGCTCGGGCAGCTCACCGGCGTCGAGTCCGCGCTCGGTCTGCTCGTCCGCGGCGCATGACGACCATCGAGGGCGCGGACTGGACCACCTACGAACGCGGCTGCGTACGCGAGGAGATGCTGCGGATCACCCGGCTGCTGGACAGCGTGATCATCCCGCATCTGAAGGGCCATCCCGACGACGAGTGGGCCCAGCTGGTGCTCGGCCAGCTCACCAGCGTCAAAACCGCGCTTGAGCCGCTGGCACGTGGCGAATGAACGCCACGATCACGGTCCTACCCCGACGGCGCCGCTACCCGTCCGACACCACCGACGCCGAGTGGAAGCTCCTCGAACCGCTGCTGCCGCCGCCGGCTAGCACCACACCAAAGGGGGGCCATCCAGAGGCGCATCCGCGACGCGAGATCGTGGACGCGATCCGCTACCTGGTCGACAACGGCTGCAAGTGGCGAGCCCTGCCATCGGACTTCCCGCCCTGGAAAACCGTCTACGGGTTCTTCGCCCGCTGGGCAAAGCAGGCGTGCTCGACTACCTCCGCGACCAGCTGCGCCGCCACATCCGCGTCGACGCCGGCCGGTGCCCCCGTCCGGTTACCGCCATCATGGACTCGCAGAGCGTAAAGGCCGCCGAGACCGTCAGCCGAGACACCCGCGGATTCGACGGCGCGAAGCTGATCAACGGACGAAAGCGGCACTTAATCGTCGACACGAAGGGTCTGTTGATGACGGTGAAGGTAACCGCGGCGGATGTCACCGACCGCGATGCCGCCCGCGAAATGCTGCCTGAGCTGCGCAAGCGAATCCGGAGCTAACCCTGATGTGGGCCGACAATGCCTACACCGGCCTGACCGATTGGGCCTGCAACCATCTCGACCTCACCTTCAAGGTCGTGAAGAAGCCGCCGAACCAGGTCGGCTTCAAGGTGCTGCCGCGCCGGTGGATCCTCGAACGATCACTGTCCTGGCTGATGCGCGCCCGCCGCAACGCCCGCGACTACGAACGCCTAACCGAACACTCCGAAGCCCACATCACCTGGGCCAACATCACCCTGATGATTCGCCGGATCACCCGCGCGGATGGTCGACGAGCTGCAGTACCCAAGCTCTTCGCCGCCTGATCAGTTCGGGCATCTGGAGAGGAGCGGATCGCGGCTAGATCCGGACGTCTACGAGGCATCCTGCGGCAACACGCCTACTCGAATTTGCACCAATCCATCGTCCTCCCATTCCTGCCGAGAGTGAGCGGGGGCCAGCTCCACGCCCGCACGTCCGGCGGGAGATAGGAACTCAGCGCGGAGGTCTGCTATCAAGCTCCGGGCCTCTGCCTGGACCTGCGGGGAGCCGTACGGATCGTCGATGCTGAGGCCAAGCACTGCGGCACCTTCACGAGTGATCGTGAGAATCGCTCCGTAGTGCGCACGTGCTTTCACGTACAGCGAGAAACCGTCGTCCACTGCGTCGCTGCGGCAGAGGTCAGCGAGAGCTGCTCGATCGTCATCGCTCCCCGCGTTCTCGATATAGATCCGGCTGAAGGCAGCAAGCCGCTCATCGCCGGGATGGTCGCTGTTGACGTAGCGCTTGATGAAGTGGCTGAGGAGGCCCGGGTCGGGACGAGGTAGCCAAACAAAGACGTCTACACAGGGCGGCATCCGTGGATCTTATGTGTCGACACCCGTATTTCCGCTCATCGGCGGATCCGTGCACCGGATCAAACCGGGCCGACTCCGCAGTTCGGCGTTCGGATTGGCGTCACCGTGACGGTCGTACGAACGGTAGAAACAGAGTCCAGCCGAGCACAATACCTGCTAGCTGCGGAAACAGGTTGCGAGACAGACACTGAGTGCGGGAGGAGGGATTCGAACCCTCTCAGCGCGTGCGACCGGGTTACAGCCGGCCCCGACTCTCCAACGTCGGCGCTCCCGCATGTGAGCTACGACCACAGCTCTCCCAGGGGACTCGAACCCACGACCCTCCCGATCGACGGTCGGATGCTCTCCCCCTGAGCTACGGCGGCATGGCGGCCGGCGGACGCGCCGGCCGCTGAACGTACCCGTGCGGGGATTCGAACCCCGAACCTCTGCGCCCTGAACGCAGCGCCTCTGCCAGTTGGGCTACACGGGCTCGTGTCCTCGGCGGGATTCGAACCCGCACCGACGGCCTCCTCAAGACCGTGCCTCTGCCGGTTGGGCTACGAGGACAACAGAGCGCAGGCCGACCGGGGCTCGAACCCGGAACCTCCTGATCGAGAGTCAGGCGATCTGCCAGCTTGATCTACCGGCCCATTACTCATGCCATTCACATTGTGCATTTGTCAATTCGTAGGAATTGCGGGCATGCGCCGATGAGGAATCGGCGATGCAAAGAAAAAAGCCGCTTCCCCGGTACGGGAGGCGGCTTCGGCGCTGGGCGCTTCCGCGGGCGCTACGTGCGCCTCCCGGTACGGAGTTCGAGGTCGTCGGCCTGCTCGGAATACGCCTCTAGGACGCGGGCAGCCGAACACAGCAGCAGATGCTGCGAGTCCGATTCGGCATACCGGCGATTCATCTCAGGCGCTCCTTCATTTCGTGTGTTGCTGTTGTGAACGACAGTAGAGCGGCCACCCGTACAACGCAATCTTTTTTATGTGCATTCGTCGGCGAAGGTCGCTAGAGCCGTCGCGTCGATGCCGGCCACCGCCGACAACGGAATCGTCCATCGCCCGATCGCCAGCGCCTCCGCCACCAACGATCGGGCTCGATCCGTCCCCGCTACGCCGGCCAGGTCGGCCAGTGCTCGCCCCTGCCAGTCCGGGCCGGCGATGGACCGGGCGATCCGCTCAGCACGGTCGTGCTCGCCGCCTGCCGCCAGCACCCCGGCCAGTGCGGCCAAGGCCGGCCCCTGCCAATCAGGGCGGGTGATGGATCGGGCGATCCGCTCAGCACGGTCATGCTCGCCGGCGGCGGCGAGCTGCTTCGCCAGATCAGTCAGCGCCTCCGCCTGCCAGTGCGGGTGGGCGATCGATCGCGTGATCTGTTCCGCTGCGGTGGCTACGGCCGCCGCCCGGTCACGTCGGCCGGCGACGGCCAGCTGCTGGGCGAGGGCGGCCAACGCCTGCCCCTGCCGGTCCGGGCGCGTGATGGAGCGGGCGGTCCGTTCGGCGCGGTCATGCTCGCCGGCCGCGGCCAACTCCGTGACCAGGGCAGTCAACGCCTGCCCCTGCGGATCCGGAAAGGTGATGGACCGGGCGATCTGCTCGGCGCGGTCATGCTCGCCGGAGACGGCCAGTTGCTCGACCAGAGCGACCAGCGCCTGTGCTTGAACCGGCGGGTCGGTGATGGTCCGGGCGATCCGCTCCGCGCGGTCATGCTCACCGGCGACGGCCAGCGACGTGACCAGGCTGGTCCATGCCTCCCCCGGCGGGCCTTCACGATAGGCGAAGGACAGGGCGATCTGCTCAGCATGATCATGCTCACCGGCAACGACCAGCGGCGCGGCCAGAGCGGTCAGCGCCTGTCCCTGAACCTGCGGGTCGGTGATCGACCGGGCGACCTGTTCCGCACGGTCATGCTCACCCGCAGCCGACAGCGAGGCGACCAGGGCGGTCAACGCCTGCCCCTGCCGGTACGGGTGGGTGACGGATCGGGCGATCCGTTCGGCGCGATCATGCTCGCCGGTGGCGGCGAGCTGCTCGGCCAGCGCAACCAGCGCCCACTCCCAGGCTCGCGGGTTGGTGATCGACCGGGCGATCTGCTCGGCGGCTGCGGCGACCGCCGCGGCGCGGTCGTGCTCGCCGCTGACGGCGAGCTGCTTGGCAAGGCCGACCAACGCCTGCGCCTGCACCTGCGGATCAGAGATGGACCGGGCGATCTGCTCCGCGCGGTCGTACTCGCCGGCGGCGGCCCACCGCTCGGCCAGGGCGACCCACGCCTGCCCTTGCGCCTGCGGGTCGGTGATCGAGCGGGCGGTCTGCTCCGCGCGGTCGAGATCGTCGGCGGCGGCCAGCCGCTGGGACACGGCGGCCCACGCCTGACTCCGCGGGGCCGGACGGTAGTCGATGGACCGGACGATCTGCTCGGCGCGGGCGTGCTCGCCGGCCACTGTCAACTGCTCGACCAGGGCAGCCCACGCCTGCCGTTGCACCTGCGGGTCGGTGATCGACTCGGCGGTCTGCTCGGCCCGGTCGGCATCACCGGCGACCGCCAGGCGCTCGACCAGGACCACCAACGCCTGCCCCTGCCGGTCCGGACGAGTGATGGACCGGGCGATCCGCTCCGCCCGGTCGTACTCGCCGGCCACGGCCAACCGCTCGACCAGGGCTACCAACGCCTGCCCTTGCTGGTCGGGACGAGTGATGGACCCAGCGATCAGCTCCGCCCGGTCGTACTCTCCGGCGACCGCCAGCGGCCCGACCAGGCCGACCAGCGCGTGCCCCTGCTCCAGCGGGTCGGTGATCGACCGGGCGATCTGCTCCGCCCGGTCGTACTCACCGGCGACCGCCAGCCGCTCAACCAGGCCGGCCAGCGCACGGGCCTCCACCTGTGGGTCGATGATGGACCGGGCGATCTGCTCCGCCCGGTCGTACTCGCCGGCGACCGCCAACGGCCCGGCCAGGGCGGCGAACGCCTGCCCCTGCCGGTCCGGGTTGGTGATCGACCGGGCGAGAGCTTCGCCGCGGATGGCCTGTCCGAGCATGGCCCAGACCGCGGGGAGCTCGGTCGGGATGTTGGTGTTGCGCTCGGTGAGCTGGTCGCGGTACCAGGCCAGGCGTAAGGCGGCCGACAGGTCAGGGCGGGGCTGGGACCGGGTGAGGGTGAAGGCCATGGTGATCTCAGCCAGGGCGGCGGCGTCGCCGCCCGAAGCGTCGAGCATGCGGTCGTGGCGGGCCGGATCGGTGGCCAGGGCGATCAGCCTGTCGTGGTCGTGAGCGTCGGCGAGCATGCGCGGGTAGCCACGCAGCAGGTACGTCGGGGTGTCGTCCGGCCACGCTGATCGCCGGTAACCGTCTGCCCAGGTGTGCAGACGGGCGGCGAAGCCGTCGAGGGTGTCCCGGCCGAGCCGATCGTGAGCCTCCTGGCGCAGCGTTTCGTGGGTGAACAGGAACGCCCGTTTGGTGGTGCCCGGGTCAGCGCGGCCGGCGACGGTGCGCCCGAACACACCGCACATGAGCCGGTCGATCTCGAAGGCGGGCCGTCCGATCAATTGCTGCAGGTCCCGGCGGTCGAGACCACCGCCGCAGGCCGTGACCAGGCCGAGAACCTGATAGCCCAGGCCGTCGTGCCGGTCCTGGTCGACGGCCAGGATCTCGTCGAGTTCCTGCTTGGCTAGTTCGGTGACCCGCTGGGCATGCGGGGAGACGTTCAGCCATCGGACTCCGCAGCCGTGCAGAGGATGATCGGCAGCGGTGTGGACGTCGGCGGGCAACGGCGGATCCGGCCGGCCGGCCACGATGAGCCGCAGCCCGTCAGGAGGACGTTTCGGCAGGCTCGCCGCGATACTGGGCATCCCGGAACCAGGGCCGGAGCCGCAGTCCTCGTCCAGGCCGTCGACGAGCAGCACCAGACGCCGGCCCGTCTTCACCGCCCGGGCGGCGGCCTCGCCGAGCAGCCGGCGTCGCAGCCTGTCCCGCTCCGGGCCGGAGCTGGACGGCGGGACCTGAGCGCCGGTGATCGCGGACAGCTGGTCGAGCAGGCCGTCAGTGAACGCGGTGCTGTCGGCCTGACCCGCGTAGCGGGCCGTGACGAAGAACGAGATCACCCACACTTCGGGCGGCGGATGAAGAACGAACCAGGCCATCAGCGCGGACTTGCCGGCCCGCGGCTCCGCCTGCCACCAGACATACGGCTCATCCCCGCTGACGCACCAGTCGGCCAGCTCGGCCAGTTCGGCCTCGCGGTCCAGCAGCTTCAGCGGGGCGATATCGGCGACCTGCTCGAGGTATCCGGACCGTAGCCACCAGTCCGGCCGATCCGCTTCCCGCTCGCTCCGCCGACGTGTGGCCTGCTCGCGCTCGGCGCGAGCGGTCTCGTACAGGCGAACGCCCCGGTCGGCTTCCGCGCTGAGCGCACCCAGCGCTTCCAGCAGCGCGCGGGCCTGGGCTCCATCGGCCGGGAGTGCCAAGCCACGCAGCATGTCATTGACCCGGGTAGCGGACGACAGACCCATACTCGTGGCGATCGTGCGGAGGCTGGGCAGGCCGTTGGCCTGGTGGATCTTGTCGCAGTACGCGAGCCAGTCACGCTGGGAACCAGCGGGCGGCCATGCCTGCTGGCCGATCGGCCTTCCCCGCCCGCTCCGCCCTGCCACCATCCGGCCCTGACAGCCCTTCCGTCCGAAGTCCTCACTGTGCGATCGGTGTGCGTTCAGCGTGCCCGCTGCGCCGACGACCAGCCTGTGCACCCACCGTATCGCCGCACCACAGCGGAGCTGCGCACAGCGGCGCACAGTTCGATCACCGCGGCCGGACACAGGCTTGGTCTCGTCAGCACGGAGCGGCCGCCCCGGGACCACCACCAAGTGATGGGACCTCGATTGATGCACACCCTGACCAGCATTGCGACGGCGATCGGCGCCCTGGCCGGCCTCGCCGCCGCCGTGATCAACCTTGCCGCGACCTGCCGGCAGCGCCGGAGGGACGGGTAACTCCTCCGGACCGTCGACGGACGGATCTCCACCAGCCGGAGGGCCGCCATCAGGCCCTCCGGCGACCGGGCACGATGCGGGTCAGCCGATGCCTTGGTACTGCTGCGGAACCGGCAGGGCGAAACGGCGGCACAGGGCCTGGACGTCGGCGCGGTCGGCGGCATCGCCGGTGTAGGCGTCCCGGAATCGGACGGCCCAGTCGGCGGTGATGCAGTCCACGGGCCGGTCCGCGATCGTGCCGCGGCCGGTCAGTGAGGCGGCCGGGTAGGCGTTACCGGCCTCCGGCGGCCCCAGGACGCCGTTGCCCTCGGCGTCGACCACGATGACATGAAGGTCGACGACCACTCCCGTCGCGTTCCGCATCAGGAAGTTCCACTCCGTGGCACCCTCCTCCTCGACCGGCACGAATCCGTGGCCCGACAAACCGTCGAGGAAAGGGCCCAGGTGGCGTTGCTCGATCGCCACGTCGAGGTCGCCGTGCTCGCGCGTCTGCGCGCCCAGCAGCGCGTCGACTCCCCAGCCACCGTCGATCCACAGCCGGGCACCGGCGTGCTCTGCCAGGCTCAGGAGGAACAGCACGTCATCGATCGTCGTCCGGGATCCGGGCGGGGTGCTGGTGGGCATGAATGCCAGTATGCGGGCACCCGTACCGAAGATCGGATCTTGAACTCAGCTCCATCTCACCGGGTTGCCGGTGGCCAGCGACGCCGCGCACAGCATGCGCAGCGACCCGAGCCAGCCGGCCCAAGACTCCGCTGATTGAGGGCGGGTCACCGTGGTCAGCCGTTCGGGGGTCACCGGCAGGACGCCGCCGACCAGGAACAACGGCAACCGCACCGTGCCGTTCTCGCCCGTGAACTCCACCATGTCGCCGCCCAGCGCGCGTTGGCTGAACCGCTTCGCGCGGAAGACCTCGGCCGGTGGTCCGGCGCCGGTGTCCAGCACGAAGAAGCCGCCGGCGTCGCTCCCCGCGTGCAATGTCCCGTTCCATCCGAGCATCGAGGGGTGCGACCCGATGCAACCGTGGACCGCGTGGCCGGTCGCCTCGTCGAGCAGCACCGTCTCGGTGACCGTGCCCACCTGACTCTCGAACAGTTCGAGATCGGACAGGACGGCAGGCACATCAGCCGCCGGGATCCCGCCGTCGTTCGTGGTCGGCAGAACGTCGCGCAGCGTGGGCAGCAGCGACCAGCCGATCGCTTCGCACACCTGGCGGAGGATGCGCTGACCGCCGAGACTGCCCAGATCAGCCCAGGCGACTTCGAAGTCTTCGTGCTCGCATCCCGCCGCGAACCATCGCCGCGCCACCGCATCGTCCGGCCTCAGGAGATCCAGCCAGCCGTCCTCGTCGAAGCCGATCGAGTCGGCCAGGCCGGCGTCCTTCCAGCAACGGCAGTACACCGATCCGCTGAGCCCCACCCGCGACAATCTAGGCCATCGACGGCGCGCGGGTCTCGCAGGTGTCGCCGTGGGCGGGGCCCGGGACGCGCACCGGGGCATGCAGAGCGATCACGGCGATGGCCGCGCTGAGGATGCCGGCCATCCATCCTTCAGGGGTGTTCGACCTCATCCAGCCAGTAGCGTTCGCCGAAGCCGCCCCGGGCCTCGCGCTTCCGCGCCGCCGCCTGGGGAGGAGGCGGTCCGCGGGGAGGACGCCGAACTTCGGAGTGTCACCGTTCGCTGCGATGATCTCCGGGATGCGGTCGCGGATCAGCTCGCCGTAGACGGTCTTCCGGCGTCGTGCGTGGCTGGACCCTCCATGAGGGACCGTGTTGGAATGATCGCGGGCGTGGCCGGCCGGTGCGTCCTCGTCGTGCGAAGGACCGGGTGGCGCTGTGCGGGTTCGTTGGTCACGGCCGAATCAGGCGAGTCTGCACTGGGCCACCTGGGCCAGCCTGGTCGCGGCGGTCACGCTGCCCGATCGGCGGGTGGTGCTGGCCACCACGTCACCGAGCGGGCTGACCGTCGAGTTGTGGGACGCGCTGAGCGGGCAGCCGTGGGGCAAGCCGCTGGCGGCGGCCGGCCAAGCGAAGGTGCTGGCCGTGGTGGCCGACGCGGCGGGAGTGGAGCGGCTGGCGGTCGGCGGCAGTGACGGTTCCGTGCGGCTCTGGGACGTCGAGAACGGCGTCGAAGTGGGCGCTCCGCGGACCGGGCACGACCGCGGGGTCACCTCGATCGTCGCGCTTCCGGGGGCTGCCATGGCGGTCGCGGCCCACGACGGGTCGGTCCGGGTCTGGGACGTGGACGGTGACGGCCCGCCCCGGATCGCCCGGAAACCCGGCGCCTACACGCAGGAGTTCCGGCTGCGGACGGTCGTCTCCTCCGGCGGGACGGCCCGGACGGCGTTCAGTCAGTCGTACGTGGGAACGGATGTCGAAGACACGGTCACCCGGGTCTATGCCGGCGTCTGGGACGCGTCAGCGGACTTCCCGACGGGCCACCAGGTCAGCTCCTCGAGGTGGGGCAGCACCGACGTCGCCGGGTGGCGCGATGCCGGCGGCACGGACTGGCTCGTCTTCGCCGGCGCGGAGGTGGAGTTCTGCGACGCCGCCGACGGCCGGCTGCACCGCCGGAACTGGGGCCTCGGGCACGTCGCCGCGGTCGTGACCTTCGCCGGTCCGGAGGGCACACCGTGGCTCGCCGCGGCCGGTCGCGACGGCACGATACGGCTGGTGGATCTGGTGACCGGCAAGCCGGCCGGGCCGCCGCTGACCGGACCACCCGAGCACACCGCATCGATCACGGCCTTCCGCGCGCCCGGCGGCCGGCTCATGCTCGCCGCCGGCTACTCCGACGCCGTCCGCGTGTGGGACCTGACCGGGACCGAGGACGACGACGCCCTCCCGCCGACCGGGCACAGCGGCCGGGTCACCGTGCGGGCGTCACCCGCACCCGACGACGGCGCTCCCGCCCTGGTCGCGACGTACGGCGACGGCGACCAGACCATCCGTCTGTGGGATCAGGCCACCGGAGAGAGCGCCGGTGAGCCGATGAAGGCGAACGACCGGAACCTCACCTCGGCGGTCCGTGCCCCCCTGATCTGGGTTCCGGGTTTCGCCGTCGCGTGCGGTACCTACCTGAAAGGGCTGCGCCGCTTCTCGGCCCGGACCGGAAAGGCCCAGCCGTGGCCCCGGCGTGCGCCCCTCGGCCGGGCGCCCGGCCACTCCAGGGACGCGATCCCGGTCGGTGCCGACCTGCTCGCGACGGTCTTCTCCCACGACTACCACCGGTCGTCGGTGCGGATCTGGAACGCCACCACCGGCCGGCCGCTGCGCCGATGGGGACGCCCGGTCCGATTCCGCCTGCCGAAGGACGTGCACGCGATCACGGTGCTCACCGGGCCGGACGGCAGGACCCTCATCGCGGCCTGCCCTCCCGACCGGGTCCGGCTGTGGAACGCACTGACCGGCGGCCGGGTCCGCGTTCCGGCGCACGGATCCGAGGCCGCCGGCTCGTCCCGCCTGGTCGCCGCATTCTCCACCGAGGATGGGGATGTGCTGCTCGCGGCCGTCTACGGCAAGACCGCCGTACGCGTCTGGAACCCCCGGACCGGTGATCTCGCCGCCGAGCCGGACTCCGGGCACAGCAGCGAGATCCATGCGGTGGTGGCGCTGCCCGGCAGTCCCGGGCGGGTCGCTTCCGGAGACCGGGACGGGACGGTGCGGATCTGGGAGCCGCTGACCGGCGCCACCGCCGGCGTCCTGGAGACCGGCGCGCCCATCCACGACCTGTCCGTGGGTCCGGCAGGAACCCTGTTCGTCGCCGGACCCGGTGGCCTGACCGCCGTCGACGTCTGAGATGGTCCGGTGGCTCAGCCCCGGCTCATCTCGCCCGTCGCCCCCGTGGCGCCGATCTGAGCGGCCCGGTGGATCAGCCGATCGCGGCGAGCAGTTCGGCCCTGGTCGCGCCGGGCAGCGGATAGCGCGGCGCGCCCATCCCGAGCGCCACCACCTTGTCGACGACGCCGGGGCCGGCGAACACCTCGTCGGGGGTGGCGATGAAGGCGGTCAGGGACGTGTAGCCGCGGGCCAGGCCGGGATCGGCGAGGCTGGCCGCGAACAGCGCCTTGCTCATCGGCCACCGCGGGTCGCCGGTCTCGTAGGTGGCTCCGGCGGCGTCCGCGGCCATCTCGGCGAGGCGGTGCTGGTCGTTCCAGAGGGTCGCGCGGTACAGCGGCTCGACCACCCGCGTGCTGGCCTCGTCGAAGCGGCGGGCCAGCTTCTCGTGGTCGGCCGGGTCGGTCTCGCGCAGCAGGTCACGCAGCAGCACGGCGTGGATCATCGCCATCGACGCGCCCCGCCCGATCGACGGGTTGGTGCACGCCCAGGAGTCGCCGACCGCGACCACTCCGGTCGCGACCAGGGAACCGTCGACGACCAGCCGCCGGTGCCGGTCCTCGATGCCGGCCATCACGTCGACGCCGGAGATCGGCTCGCCGTCCGCCCAGGGCGCGACCAGCGGATAGCGGGCCACTGCCGCGTGCCAGCGGGCCGGTTCACGCAGGCCACGCAGGGCCTTGTCGCCGCTCGCGGTGGCCAGCACGACGCTCCAGGTGCCGTTGTCGCCGGGCAGGGTGATCGCCGACAGCGAGTCGTAGCTGTGCAGCAGGTTGGTCCGCGCGGCCGGCAGCTCGCCCGCGAAGTGCCGGGAATAGTAGACGAAGCCGCAGTCCGCGCGTTCCTCGTAGGGCGCGCGGGCGCCGGCCGCCTGCAGCCAGGAGGACAGGGCCGAGCGCCGGCCACCGCAGTCCACCACCAGGTCGGCGGAGATCGCCGTGCCGCCGGCGGTCAGCACGCCGGTCACCCGCGTGGACCCGTCCGTCGTCAGCCCGGTCACCGCCACACCGCGCCTGATGGTGACTCCGGCGGCTTCGGCGGCCGGCGACAGCACCGCTTCGAGGACCGGCCGGCGCGCGGTGACGGTGTCGAACCGCTCGTCACCGGGCTGGAGCGCGCCGCGCCGTTCCACGGGCAGCATGCCGATCAGGTTCAGTTCGCGTGCGCCGGCCGCCGTCAGCGCCTGCCCGACCTCGGGAAGCTGGGTGCGCATCAGGTGCCACCAGCGCGGCAACATGAAATGCGGCAGCCGGAACTGGTTGACGCCGCGCCGCTGCCAGTCGTCCCAGGCATCACCGGCGTCCGGCGGCGGCCCGTCCGGGTCGCGTTCGATAACGGTCACCTGGTGCTGATCGCGGGCCAGCAGCAGTGCCGTGCCGAGGCCGGCCAGTCCCGCGCCGAGAATCAGGATCCGTGCCATGTCCGTCCCTCCATCGATGTGCCGATGGCGGCAGCGTGCTCCCGGCGACTGCCCACTCTCCAGGTCAGTCGGTGCCCATCTCCTGCCCGGCCGTGCCGATCTCGACGGCCCACAGCAGCTCGGTCAGCTGTTCCACGCCGCGCGCGAGGTGCCGCCGATAGGTGCTGAACGGCAGCCCGAGGACCTCCGCCGCGGCTTCCTGACTCGGGGCGCCGCGCACGAACGTCCGATTCAGAACAGCCTGTAGCTGGTCGCCCTTCGGTGTTCCGGCGAGCCTGTCGATCGCTTTCTCGATGGTCGCGCGGACCTCACTCGCGTCGGCGCCGAGGCGGCTTCCGATCAGGGGACAACCGGCGAGGCGATCGGAGCGGTGCAGATTCACCAGCGCATTTCGTACGCCGTCGCCGAAGCTCGTCCGGCTCAGCGGGAGCGGGCGCAGCGCCGATTCCGGGGGTGGTCCGGTGCCGCCCTGATGCTCGCGTTCATTCATCATCGCGAGCCATTCCTCGACCGGGAAACGGCGCCAATCCATCCCGTACGCCACGTGCGGCCGCCCGTCGACGGTCACCTCGACCAGCGGCCGGAACCCGAGATAGTCGAAGAACGGGCCCCAGAACTCGGGATCGAACGACACCACGAACGACCACGCGATCGGTTCGGTGCACCAGGTCATCACGGAGGTCACCGATCCGGCCAGCACGGCGTAGTCGTCACGCTGGGCGTCCCGGGCCCCCGACCAGAACCGGCCGATCTCGACGCGTTCGCCGGGGCGCGTCGGTGCGGTGCTCCCGACGTACGACAGAATCGCTCTGACGACCGGGTCGCGCTCCTCCATCGGCGAGCCACAGGGGCAGAAGAATCCGTAGGCGAAACCGGCGATGCCGTCCTCGGTGCGCACGACGTTCATGTAATCCGGCTCGTCGGCGATCCAGCCCTCGGCCAATGCCGCGTTCTCCGGGCCTTCCAGGCGTTCGATGATCTCCAGGACCGGCGCGTATTCGTCGGGCCGGGCCGGCACGACCGCCGCGGTGCCTTTGCTGCGCAGGGAGAAATAGGCGTCGGTGAGTGGGCTGCGCCGGTGCAGATAGAGCAGCTGCTGGGCGAGCAGCTGCCGATCCGGTCCGGTGGTGGCCCGGATCCCGGCGACCACGTGATCGTGGATGATCCGGTGCACCGACCGATAGCGATCAGGCGACCGGCGTTCGAACTCGGCTTCCAGGATCTCCCGGGTCAGGTCGTGCGGGGTGAGTCCGCCGGGCCGGCAGTGCACGAACGGTCGCCGCCGCAGCCATCCCCACACCTCGGCGGCGTCCGCGCCGACCGTCTTGCGCAGCAGATCCTCGGTGGTGAGCCAGGCCCGCGCACAGGTGGCGAGGCCGGTCATGTGCGCTTCCGAAGGGGCGTCGCGCAGCAGCGATTCGAGCAGCACCGAGATCAGGTCGGGCACGTCGGCGAGGCTGTCCGGCACGTCGCCGTCGCGGGCGATGTCGGCCAGCAGCGCGAGGGTCAGCGGGTGGCCGCGGCCGAGCGCCAGCAGCTGACGCTGATCAGTCGCGGTCACCCCGGCCCTGGCGAGAAGATCGGTGCTGTCCGTGTGGTCGAGGTGGCCGATCCGGTGGACGGCGACGACCTGGCGCCAGCCCGGATCGATCCGCCAGGCCGCCGGCGGTGGCTCACGGCCGGCGAGGACGATCAGGCCATCGGCCGGCAGTGCGGGGACGAAATCGCGGCGCAGCCAGCCGTCGATGGCGTCGAGGTATTCGTAGGAGTCGACGAGCAGCGTGGCACTGCGCGCCGCCGCCTCGCGGAAGGCCGCCGGCGACGGGTCGATCTCCCGGCCGTCCAGCAGCAGCGGCTCCCGCCCGGCGGCACGAGCCCGGGCGGCCATCTCCAGCAGCAGGGTGGTCTTGCCGATGCCGCCGGGGCCGTGCACGAACAGCACCCGCCGCGGGGACGCGCCGGTCAGCGCCTCGGCGAACGACCGCAGCTCGTCACGACGCCCGACGAAGTCCCGCCGGCGCGCCCGCTCGATGACGTCCCCGAGGACGGTAGTCGCCACCGGCTCAGTGTCGGCCCCTCGCCGGGCCAGGGCCAGCACCCGTCGGCGGCCCGACAGATCGTGTGACGGCGGTTATGTTGAAGTTTCAACTTACGGCCGTCAGGATGGTCGGCATGCAGCTCTCTCCCGCCGACGCGCTGATCCCCGAGGCACACCCCTTCAAGCAGCACCTTCGTCGTGTCGGCGCCCTCGACGCCGTCGAAGCCCACCGCGCCTGGACCGAAGCCGACGGCCCGCTGCCCGCGCTCTACCTCAGCCACGGCGCGCCGCCCACGTTCGAGGACCCCGCGTGGATGACCGAGCTGCACCGGTGGGCGCGCAGCCTGCCCAAACCGACGGCGATCCTCATCGTCAGCGCCCACTGGGAGTCAGCGCCGCTCGCGGTCTCCGCCACCGCCGGCGCCGAACTGGTCTACGACTTCGGCGGCTTCGCGCCGCTCTACTACCGGATGCGCTACGACACCCCGGACGCTTCGCCGCTCGCCCGCCAGGTGGTCGGCCTGATGCCCGGCGCCGTCCACGAGCACCCGAGCCGCGGCCTCGACCACGGCGCCTGGGTCCCCCTGAAGATCATGTACCCGGACGCCGACATCCCGGTCCTGCAGATGAGCATCCCCACCCACGACGCCACCCAGCTCCTCGGCCTCGGCGAACGCCTGCGCATCCTGCGCTCGCAGGGCGTCCTCGTCATCGGCTCCGGTTTCATGACCCACGGCCTGCGGTTCCTCACCCGCGACGCGCTCACCGGCGTGGTCCCCGGCTGGTCCGCCGACTTCGACGCCTGGGCAGCCGACGCGCTGTCCCGCGGCGACGTCGACGAGCTGGCCGCCTTCCGCGACCGCGCGCCGGGCATGCCGTACGCCCACCCCACCGTCGAGCACTTCACACCACTGTTCATCACCCTCGGTGCCGCCGACAGCCCCACCGCCCCGATCACCACCGCCATCGACGGCTACACGATCGGCCTTTCCAAGCGCTCCTTCCAGATCGCCTGACCAGCCGGTCGGCCGGCGGCGGCGGCGGGATCGCATCCACGGCCCCGTTCCGTCGAACGGCACCCCGACGAGGATCAGGCGGTCAGCCGAGGGTCGCGACCAGGACCGCCTTGATGGTGTGGAGGCGGTTCTCGGCCTGGTCGAAGACGATGCTGGCTGCTGAGGAGAAGACCTCCTCGGTGACTTCGATGCCGGAGGTCATGCCGGTGTGCTGCATGATCTCGGCGCCGACGACGGTGTTGGCGTCGTGGAAGGCCGGCAGGCAGTGCATGAACTTGACCTTCGCGTTGCCGGACTTCTCCAGCAGGGCGGCATTGACCTGGTACGGCGCCAGCACCGTGACCCGGTCGGTCCAGACGTCTTTCGACTCGCCCATCGAGACCCAGACGTCGGTGTGGATGAAGTCGGCGCCGGCGACCGCGTCGGCGGGGTTGTCGGTGATGGTGATCCGGGCGCCGGTGCGGCGGGCGATGTCCTGGGCGGTCTGGACCACGTCCTTGGGCGGGTGCAGGTCGGCCGGGCCGGCGAGGCGGACGTCGCTGCCCATCAGGGCGCCCATGACCAGCAGTGAGCGGCCCATGTTGTAGCGGCAGTCGCCCAGGTAGGCGTAGGTGAGGCGGTCGTACGGCTTGCCGCTCGCCTCGTGCATGGTGAGGAAGTCGGCGAGCATCTGGGTGGGGTGCCACTCGTTGGTCAGCCCGTTGTAGACCGGGACGCCCGCGTGCGCGGCGAGTTCCTCGACGTCGGCCTGTTCGCTGCCGCGGAACTCGATGGCGTCGTACATCCGGCCGAGCACGGCGGCGGTGTCGGCGATGGACTCCTTGTGGCCGAGCTGCGACCCGGACGGGTCGAGGTAGGTCACGTGCGCGCCCTGGTCGTACGCGGCGACCTCGAACGCCGACCGGGTACGGGTGGACGTCTTCGCGAAGATCAGCGCGATCTCCTTGCCGTCGAGGTGCTTGACCTCGGTGCCCGCGTACTTGGCCAGTTTCAGGGCCCGGGCCAGGTCCAGCAGGTGCCGCAGCTCGCGCGGCTCGAAGTCGATCTCCTTGAGGAAGTTGCGGTTGCGCAGGTTGAACGCCATGGGACGCCTCCGGAGTCAGTACGCGGGGTCGCGCTGGATGGGACAGGTCATGCAGTGCGAGCCGCCACGGCCGCGCCCGAGCTCGAAGCCGGCGATCGTGATGACCTCGACGCCGGCCTTGCGCAGCGCGGCGTTGGTGCTGGTGTTGCGCTCGTAGGCGACGACGACGCCGGGTTCGAGGGCGACCACGTTGTTGCCGTCGTCCCACTGCTCGCGTTCGGCGCCGAAGCTGTCGCCGCCGGTCTCGATGACCCGCATGTGATCGACGCCGAGTACCGAGCCCATGAGCTGCGGCAGCGAGCCGCTCGCCTGCTCGACGACGAGGTCGTCGGCGTTGTCGCCGGGCCGGATGGTCCAGGTCCGGGCGCCGTCGACGACCTGCGGGAACGCGGTCACCAGGTCGCGGTCGCACATGGTGATGACCGTGTCGAGGTGCATGTAGCTGCGCGACTTCGGCAGCAGCACGGCCAGCACCACCGTGGCCGATCCGGCCCGGAACAGCGAACGGGCGATCCAGAGCACGGCCTGGGGTGTGGTCCGCTCCCCCATGCCGATCATCACGGCGCCGTTGCCGATCGGCTGCACGTCGCCGCCCTCGACGTGGGCGCGGCCCCAGTCCTCGCCGGCGCCGCCCAGCCAGATCGGGAACTTCTCGGCGGCGAACATCGGGTGGAACCGGTAGACCGTCTCCATGATCATGGTTTCCGGTTTGCGGGCCGGTTTGGTCATCGGGTTCAGGGTGACGCCGTCGTAGATCCAGCAGGACGGGTCGCGCTGGAACAGGAAGTTCGGCAGCGGCGGCAGCAGCATCGTGGTCGACGACGCCGACTCCCACATCAACCCGAGCGGCCGGGCCACGTCCGCCTTGGTGATCCCGCCGATCAGGAAGTCGGCGACCTGGGCCGGTTCGGCCTCGCCGATCCATTCCCGGGCCCGGTCGGCGGCGGTGATGCCGACCTCGCGCTCGTTGAGGATGTGCTCGGCGGCCCACTGCTTGGCGGCCGGGTCGGCGAGCGCCTCGGTGAGCAGGTTCTCGACCTCGAAGACCTCGACGCCACGGCCGCGCATCGCGTCGCAGAACGCGTCGTGCTCGGCTTCGGCCCGCTCGACCCAGAGCACGTCGTCGAAGAGCAACTCCTCGGCATTGGACGGGGTCAGCCGGGAGTGTTCGAGGCCGGGCCGGTGGACCAGGACCTTGCGGAGTCTTCCTACCTCGGAGTGCACACCGAATGCCACGGCGATCACCTTTCGCGAGCGGGGGGTTTGAGGTCGTGGGGGCCGCCGTAGTCGCCGGCCGGGGTGACGACGGTGCCGGCCTTGCCGGCGAGGATCTGCTCGGCGTCGGTGAGCGCGCCGATGGCGGCGAGGTCACCGGTGAGCTCGACGAACTGGCAGACGGCCTCGACCTTCGGGCCCATCGAGCCGCCGGGGAACCGCTCGCGGCGCAGGGCCGCCGGGGTGGCCCGGGAGAGGGGTTCGGCCTGGTCGGTGCCGAAGCCGCGATAGACCGCCGGCACGTCGGTGAGCAGCAGCAGGGCGTCGGCTTCGAGGGATTCGGCGAGCACCGCGGTGGCCAGATCCTTGTCGACCACCGCCTCGACGCCCTGCAACCGGCCGGCTTCGTTGCGGATCACCGGTACGCCGCCCCCGCCCGCGCAGACCACTACCGCGCCGGAGGAGAGCAGCTGGCGGATGATGCGGATCTCGACGACCCGCTCGGGCGCCGGTGACGGGACGACCCTCCGCCAGTGCGGGCCGTCGGGTTTCACGTCCCAGCCGCGTTCGGCGGCGAGCCGCTCGGCGGTGGCCTGGTCGTAGACCTGGCCGACGAACTTGGTGGGTGCGGCGAACGCCGGGTCGGCGGCGGACACCAGGGTCTGGTTGACGATGGCCGCGACCTGCCGGCCGGGCAGCGCGTTCTGCAGGCCTTGCAGCAGCCAGTAGCCGATCATGCCCTGGGTCTGCGCGCCGAGCACGTCGAGCGGGTAGGGCCGGTCCAGCTCGGGATCGTTGGCGCTCTCCAGGGCGAGCATGCCGACCTGCGGTCCGTTGCCGTGGGTGATGACGAGTTCGTGCCGGGCGGCCAGCGGGGCGAGGGCTTCGACCGCGCGGCGGGCGTTCTCCTGCTGGGTCGCGGCGTCCGGTTTCTGGCCGCGTTCCAGCAATGCGTTCCCGCCGATGGCGATGACGATGCGCATGGGGAATCCTCCGAGGTCGTCAGTGGTACGGCGGGACCGGCGGCGGGTCGGTCATCCGGGTGCGCATGCGCAGGTAGACGGGGATGCCGAGGAGCATCGCGATGCCGGCCAGCAGGAACGGGCCCCACACCTCGTACCAGTTGTCGGCGCCGGTGTTGCGGGAGCACCAGATGAACAGCACCGAGAAGACCAGCGCGAGGACCGCCACGACGGCGTCCCTGGCGAAGCGCGGGGTGTGCAGTTCACGGCGATCCCGCAGCCGCCATTTGAGCTGGGCGAGGGCGGAGAAGGCGTACGGGACGGCAGCCGTGATGCCGGTCATCAGCACCAGGGTGTTGAACACGGTGGCGCCGCTGGTGCCCATGAAGCTGACCGCCATGGCCACGCTGCCCAGCACCGTCGAGGCGATGATGCTGATCGCCGGGACGCCGCGCCGGGAGATCCGCCCGAACGCCGCCGGGAACAGGCCGTCCTTCGCGGCGGCCAGCGGCATCTCGGCACAGATCATGATCCAGCCGTTGAGCGCGCCGATGCCGGAGACGATCACGGCGAGGGCGACCAGGGTGCCGGCCCAGGTGCCACCGCCGACCATGGCGTCGGCCGCCACCGAGTAGGACGCCTTGTTCTCGTCCAGGGCCAGCTCGGCGGTGGGCACCGTGCCGAACACGGCGACCATCGAGAGCAGGTAGACGGCCGAGGCGCCGAGGGTGCCGAGCAGGGTCGCCTTGCCGATGTTGCGTTCCGGGTCGCGGACCTTCGCGGCGGCGACCGCCGCGGCCTCGACGCCGAGGTAGCTGAACAGGCAGATCGCCATGGCGCTGCCGATCGCGCGCAGATCCGATTCACCGCTGACGTTCCAGGGGCTGAAGTTGCCGGAGCTGATCGCGAAGAGGCCGACCGTCGACATGATGGCGAGCGGGACGTACTTGATGATCGAGGTCCAGAGCTGCACGGCGCCGGTGTTCTTGACGCCGCTCAGGTTGACCGCGGCCGGGATCCAGAGGCCGACCAGGGCGATGACGATGGACCAGCCGGCCACGTGGCCGGTGTTGACGAACTTCTCCACGTAGAAGACCCAGCCGGTGACGATCGCGGCGTTCCCCGCCCACGCGGGTGATCCAGTACGACCAGGCGTTCATGAAGCCGGTGCCGTTGCCGAAACCGGCCCGCGCGTAGGCGTACGGGCCGCCGTCGGCGGGGAGCCGCCGGGACAGCGACGCGAACATCAGCGCCAGGGCGACGGCGCCGACGGTGGTCAGCAGCATCGCGACGATGCTGATCGGACCGATCGACGCCAGTGAATACGGAAGGTTGAAGATGCCGACCCCGATGATGCTTCCCAGGATCAGCGCGGTGGCTTGCGGAAGGCCCAGGCTCGCGACGGCTTCCGGCCTGGAGGGCGCTTCTCGGACATCTGCCATGACGTTCCCCGAACCGCTGGAGGGAGTGCGCACGGATTACGGATCCACGCATGACGATGGTCACCGAATCACCGAGACCGCCTCGTCCGCAGCGGATGAATTCCACGGACGCGGAGGATGCGGCGCAGGGCGCGGTGTGGTTTGATTCTCGGTGAGGCCGGACATCTTCCCCCGTGGATGTCCGGCCTCCTTTATGCGCAGGTGCGCCGGTACGGCAGCTCCGGGATGTAGCGCGACCACTCCTCGGCGGTCAGGCCGCGGCCGGTGATCGCGCAGGCGTACCCCGAAGGCTCGGAGAGAAGATCCCGCGGCACCGAGTAGTCCCAGAGCGAGACGGATCGGCTGCCCGCGGCCGCCAGGGTGTGCCCGTCCGGGCTGAAGGCCAGTTCGCGGGTCTTGAGCTGCGGGTTGGCGAGGGTGGCGAAGCGGACCGGGAAGCTGCGGTCGGTGACCTCCCACAGCCGCGCCTCGCTGATCCCGGCGGTGGCCAGGGTGTGCCCGTCCGGGCTGAAGGCGAGCCGGCTGACGGTGCTGTCGGTGCCCTGGATGGTGGCGAGCCGGTGCGGCTGGGCGAGATCGGCGATGTCGAAGAGGGTGGCCTGGCCGGACCAGCCGGCTCCGACCGCGAGGGTCCGGCCGTCCGGGCTGAACGCGGCGGCGAACGTCGTGGTGCCGAGGGCGATCTCGGCGTGGCGGACCGGTGCCTCACGGTCGGTGAGGTTCCACAGCGACACGTTGTAGCCGGCGGCGACCGCCATCGTGTCGCCATCCGCGCTGAACGCGACCTCGTTAAGGATGCCACGGTCGGCGACCTTGGCGATCTGCGCAGGTCGCGACCGGTCGGCCAGGCTGAACAGCGTCGTCGATCCGTCCAGGCGGCCGACGGCGAGGGCACCGTCCGGGGCGAACGTGATCGCGGTGACGTCCTCGCCGCCCTCACTGATGGTGGCGAGCACCGCCGGGGACGGGCCGGTCATGTCGATCAGCGTGACCTTCTCGTCCATGCCGCCGACGGCGAGGGTGCGCCCGTCCGGGCTGGCGTCCATCAGCTGGATGCGGCCGCTGTTCAGCGCCTGCGCCGGCTGCTGGACGGGATGGGCAGGATCGGTCAGGTCCCAGGAGACCGCGGTTCCCGGCGCGTCGGTGACCAGGACGCTACGGCCGTTCGGGGCGAACGTCACGCCCACGATGTCAGCCGGGGACGGCCTGGTCATCACGGCGACCGCGTCACGGGCGAAGGCGCCGCGGATCCGCCACAGCGTCGCCGACCGGCGCTCCCCCGCGGTGATCAGCATCTGCCCGTCGCGGCTCAGCGTCATCGACCGGATCGGCCCGTCACGGCCGGTCAGCGACGCGACAGTGCCCAGCGGGATCGCCTGGCCCGGGATCGAGCCGAGCGAGAAGTTCGTCAGGGTGGTGGTCCCGCTGGAATCGCCGAGGGCCAGCATCAGGCCGTCCGCACTGAACGCCATCCGGGTCAGCGTGGCGTCACCGGTCGCCGCCTCCATCGAGAAACCACGCTTCGGCTGGGCCGGGTTGCGCAGGTCCCAGGGGGCGATCCAGCCGCCGTCCTCCTCGACGGCGACGACGGCCAGCTTCGGGTTGACCGCGACGATGCCGTCGGCGATCGCGCCGGTCAGGGTCGCGAGCTGCACCGGCGCGGCACGGTCGGCCAGGTTCCACACGGTGGTCTTCGCGCCGCTGGTCACCGCCGTCACACCGTCCGGGCTGAAGACGAGCGAGTGCGCGGCCGGCAGCGTGGCGAGCGGCGCCGGATCCTCGCCGGTCACATCCCACAGCGTCGTGTTCTTCGCCTTGTCGCCGGTCGCGGCGGTGCGGCCGTCCGGGCTGAACGACACGGTGACGATCCCGGCTTCGTCTTTCAACGGCTTCATCCGTACGGGGAAAGCTCGATCGTGAATGTCCCACCGCATCGCCTCGGCACTTCCGTCGGCGACGGCGAGGGTGTGACCGTCGGCGGTCGCCGCCAGCGTCATGCCCGCCGCACCCGCCGAGGGAATCCTCGCCAGCCGGACGGGGTTCGCCGGATCCGTCACCGTCCACAGCGACACCGTCCCACCGGCGTCCGCTGTCGCGAGCACCCCGTCGGCCAGCGTGACGACATCGGTCACGCCGGCGAGCGCACCCGCGTAGTTCGTGGCCATCACGAGGTGGCCGAGCTGGTCCTTCGTGGCCGCGTCGCCGTGCAGTTCCTGCGCCGCGACGCCCAGCATGAGGGCCTTCTTCGGATCGTCGGCGATCATCCCGCGGGCGCGTTCGACGAGCCGCTGGTTGATCGCGATCCGGCGCTGCAGGGCCGCTTCCTCGCGCTGCCGGCGGGCCTCCTCGGCGGCCTCCTCGGCGAGCTGCTCCTGTCGTTCGCGCTCCTGTTCCGCCTTCTCGGCCTGGCGCTGATGCTCCTCGGCCAGGCGCTCCTGCTCCCGGGCACGGGCCTCGGCCTGGTCGGCGAGCTCCTGCTGCCGCTGAGCCTCCTGCTCGTACCGGTCCGCGTTCTCCTTCTCGCGGTCCGCGTTCTCCTTCTCCCGGGCGGCGTTCTCCTTCTCCCGGGCGGCGTTCTCCTTCTCCCGGCGCGCGTTCTCCTTCTCGCGTCGTGCGTCCTCCTCCTGCCGCCGCGCGTCCTCCTTCGCACGTCGCGCGTCCTCCTTCGCCCGGCGCGCATCCTCCCTCTGCCGCTGGGCGTCCTCCTTCGCCCGCTGGGCGTCCGCCTTCTGCTGACGCGCGTCCTTCTCGTGCCGGCTCGCGATCCGCGCCTGCGACGCCGCGTTCTCCTGCTGGGTGGCCGCATCCGCCGCCGCCTCGTCCGCCAGGGCCCGCTGCTCGGCGGCGAGTTCCTCCTGGCGGCGGGTCTCCTCCGCCGCGGACTGCGCGCGCTCCTCCTGCTCCTGGGCGTTCTCCTGCTGGCGGCGGGATTCGGCGGTGGCCCGCTCGGCGCTGCCGCGCTGCTCGGAGGCGATCTGCTGCTGCCGTTGCGCCTCCACGGCCGCGGCGTTGGCCCGGCCGGCGTTGCGCATCGCCATGACCCCGGTGAGCGAGGCCACCAGGGCCAGCACCACCAGCGTCGCCGTCGCCGCCGACCAGAGCCGGCGGGCGCGGCGGTGCTGGCGTACGTCCTCGCTCTCCAGCTCGTCCTTGCTGACGCCGTGCATCGGCGCGGCCAGCTGCGCGATCGCGTCGCGGAACCGGGCGTGCCGCAGGTTCAGGTGCAGGTCGTCGCGGGCCCAGCGCAGGTCCAGGTAGAGCGGCTCCTCGGCGAAGACCCCGCGCAGCGCGCCGGGCACCGCCGTGGACCCGGCGGTGAAGTCACCGGCGCCCGCGTCCCAGGCCCACTCGCCGTCGGTCAGCACCGGCAGGATCCGCTGTGGTGACTTCGTCGCCACCCAGTGCTCGATCTCCTTGTTCACCCAGGGTGATCGCGCCGCCTCCGGGGAGGCGAGCAGAACGAAGTACTGGGAGCCGTCCAGAGCGGTCTGGATCGACGACCAGAGACCCGGGGTGACGGCCAGCCCGGTCTGATCGCGGAAGATCCAGAGTGCCCGGCGGCGGTGCCACGGCTTCGCCAGCCGGTGCAGGCCACGCTGGACGGCGGGCGCGAGGCGGCCGTCGGCGGCATGGCTGTACGAGATGAACCCATCGAAAGGCATGGTTCTGTCTCCGCGGTCGGCGAGTGATCGGCGGGGGCCGATTCTCCACGTCGCGACCCCATACGTCCACTTCGCGAATCCGTACACCACCGCCATGATCACCTGGTCGGACGCTCCGGCGGGCGGGCGCCGCCATCGATCTCGGCGGCCGGCCACCGGGGACTCCCGGATTCCCGATATTCGCTGGCGCCGGGGTCCGAGCCGGTGCATGGTCGACGGCGTGATGGCGGTTCGGCGGTTCCAGGGCGCGGATCTTGGAGTGGTGTGGGCGCTGAACGCGCTGCCGAACATCGGTGCGACAGCCGACCCGGCCGTCCCGATCCCGCTGCCGCCATCGACGACGGCGCCCGCCGCCTTTCCGGACCTCGCGGACATCGAGGCGAGCTTCCTGGCGGTAGGCGGTGAGTTCCTGGTCGTGGAACTGGACGGCCATGTCGTCGGCATGGGCGGTTACCGGACCGGCCCCGGCGCGCGTGCCGAGGTTCTGCGCGTGCGGGTGCATCCGGCGACCCGGCGGCGCGGCGTCGGGCGGGTTCTGATGTCCGGGCTGGAGAAGCGCGCGGCAGACAGCGGAGTGACGACGATGCACCTGGACACGGCCACCAACCAGCCGGAGGCGATGGCCTTCTACCGGGGCCTGGGTTACCGCGAGGTCGGGCGCGAGCACCACCCGGCCTGGACGCTGGTCCACTACGCGAAGCAGCCGGCCGCGTGACGGTCTTCGGGTGCCGGGCGTGCGGGGCCGCGCTGACGGGTCCGGTGTCGCGGGTGGCGTTCCCGGTTCACGCACGCCAGAAGTGGGGCAACGGTCCGGGCTCGCTCGAACCGGCGTTGGAGCCCGGCACGTTCGCCGAGGATCCCCTTCCTTCCGGTACGCCGTGGCGCCGCTGGGAGGAGGTCGACGACGCCGAGGCACTCGGCTGGTACGCGCCCCGGTACGGCGTCTGCGGCGGACCGCCCGGTCACGTGCTGCTGGCTCCCGGCGAGATCCGTAACGCCGCGATCGAGCCGGCGCTGGTCAGCGAGTACGGCTGCTGCGGCCTCGACGGCAACGAACCCAACATGGTCTGCCTGACCTGCCGCACACCGGTAGCTCTTCGCGTCGACGACTGCGGCCTGCGCCACGCGGTCTGGCTGAACCCGCTCGCCACCCACGTGATCGACGACGGTCCTGGTCCGCACCCGGTCCTCGACTGGCCGGACCTGCTCGACCAGCGTCCCGGCATCCCGCCGTCGGAGCCGGACGGCGGCTGGCATCCGGTCTGGGCCGCGGCCGTCGCCACGGCGCTCGCCCATCTGCTCGCCGCCTCGGACGGCCACCCGATCCTCCTCGTGCAACAGCGGGTAGCCGACTTCTTCCAGCCCACTCTCACCCGTCTCGGTGTCCCGGTGAGCACTGGCCCGCCTTCGGCGGAACCCGGTCGTGCGGCGCTCCGGCGTACCGGGATGGTCCTGGCCGGTCCCGGCCTCCCACCCGCCGCCGGCGACCTCGCCCTGGTCCCGCAGCATCCGCAGACCGGCGAGCTGTGGCCGGTGGCTCGGCCGGCGAAGCCCATCCCGCTGGCCTGGGACGTCTGGAGCCACCTGGCATTCCACCGCGACCCGAGACCGGTCGGCCGCTCGGTCCCGCTGCTCCCGGAATCCCTGCCGCCGCTGCTACCCGGCTACCGCCTGGAGCCGGACGGCGGGATCTTCCTGAGTGTCCTCGCCCGCCTGCCCCAGGTGAGGCAGCCGTGGCTGCGCGCCATCTACGACCGGGGGCGGCCCTACCACTACGGCTACTGCCGGCTCTGACGGCGTCAGCTCAACGGTTTGCGCAGCTGCTGCGTGACGACCTCATAGCCGGAACTCAGGTAGAGCGCGGCCGCCTTCGCATTGGAACCGAAGACGTTGAGTTCGAGGGACTGCGCTCCCCCGGCACGAGCGGCCTCCTCGCCCGCCGCCAGCAGCGCACGGCCCAGGCCGCGGCCCCGATGCTCGGCGGCCACCTCGATGTCGTAGAGGAAGGCGCAACCGGGAACGCCGCGCGGGTGGTCGAGCCCGATCCAGAGGCGGCCGATCGGCTGGTCCCCGGCGACGCCGGTCAGCGTGAGGTGGTCGCCGGCGGCGAGCAGCGCGGCGTTACCCTCCCGGGCCCGCTCATAGGCGCCCTCGGCGGGCCAGTTGCCGGCCGCGACCTGCTCGCGCGCATAGTCGGCGGCCAGTTCGTGCTGCCAGTTCTCGAACTCGGTCGCCGTCATCGGGCGCACGCTCACCTCGGCCATAGCGGCGATTCTAGGTAGGCAAGCCGGCGACGGCGGGCGACCCCGGCCATCTGCGGCGGACCCTCGACCGGCGCAGCCGACTCTTCGAGAACGGCTTCCCCAGCGTCACCGTAGATAGCGAGAGGTTGAGCACTTGCTCCAGCGGAGCGAACCGTCTGCTCAGTCGTCCCTCTATTCGAACGACGCCATGACGTCCTGCATCCGCAGGAAGAGCCGCCGGGGCACGTCCGGAAGGGACTGGAATCCGTAGCGGCGATAGAAGCTTTCCGCTTCATCGTCGAGCGCATCCACCACTATCAGCCGGGCGGCGACAATGTCTCCGGCCTGAACGGCCCGGCGGAGGGCGAGGTTCAGAAGGTCCTTGCCCAGCCCTCGCCCTTGAGCCGACTCGTCGACAGCGAGCCGGGCCAGGAGAACGACGCCGATGGGATGCCTGGGTACGCGGCGCGCGAGCTCGTCAGGAACCTCATCGCGGCGCACACTACTCATGGTCAACGAGAAGTAGCCGATGATGCGCTTGATCCCCGGCGTCTCGGACTCCTCGAGCAGCACGAAGGTACGCGCGAGATCCGCCTCCTGACTCTGCATGGCGTACCGGCGGAGCCAGTCATCGAGTTCAGACCGGCCACACTTGAATTGGCTCCGATCCCATGCGCGCGTGAGCTTCGATAGTTCGAGATCACCAGCGGCCACCCGGAAAGCTTAGGTGATATGGATTCGACCGGTCGACTCGCTATTGAGCAAACCGCGGAGTTCCGGGATCACGCGCGGCGGCTTGTCAAGCTCGGCGAGAAAGCGCTCGAAGGTTTCAGCAGGCATGACCACGTCCTGATCACCATTGATCACTTGGCGCGCTTTCGGCAGAGCCGCACCCAGCAGGAAACTGGAGACTTCCTCAGCTTCGAGGGCGGCGGCTGCTAGCAGAACGGCGTGCTGCTCCCGAGTCAATCGGAGATCGACAGTCAAGCTCCGGCGAAGTGGCCAGACCTGTTCGGCAAGACGGAGGGCGTAGCCGAGGCGCGCGCGACGCGGGAGACTGGCGATCTCCGACGAGAACTCTTCCGCGTATCGCGCCCTGTGCTCGGCGGGAAGTGCTCGGACAACCAGACGCAATATCCCGGCCGAAAGCCCTCGGACCGCATGAACAGCGCGCGTGGAGGGCGACGACTCGGAACCTTTTTCGGAGACGATGCGAATCGCCCGATCAAGATTCTTGGAGACGTCCTCCGACAAGTCGCGATTCAGTTCGAGATCAATTCCAAGGTCACCCGCGAGGAATTTCGCCCGGGTCAGAACAATATTCAGAGCGGGATCGAGCGCCCGCGCCTGCGCGATGTTACGAGCCTGGGTGAGAATCTCTATCAAATGCTGAGCCGAACTGTTGGGCATGGTCATGACGCGCTCCGGACGGCCCGTGGACGCAGCGTGAACAGCCATGGGCGGGTAGCGTGCGCCACTTCCAGCACCTGACGTGCCTGTTCCGCCCCCAGCGCACTCAATCGGTAGTACCGTCGGCGGGGCCGTTTCTCTGCTCGTGGGTCCACCTGCTCCCAGTGGCTTTCCACCCAGCCCGCCTGCTCGAGTCGAGCCAATATCGGGTGGATCGTTCCACTGGGCAGCCCCGCCGCCTCAGCGATCGCTAATCCATAGGTCTCTTGAGCCGGGTCGTCGAGCAGCAACTGCAACACCAGTTGCGTCGTGACTGTCATTCTGACTTTGCCCAGCCCACCCATGCTTCGACTCTACCTAGGGGCTAGGTAGAGAACAACCAAGCTTCCGGACGGCCGCCTGTCACGCCACGTCGATGGCGTCCAGCTCGGCGAAGTTGACGCCCTTGCCGTACGAGATCGTGTTGGTCCCGCTCTTGAGGGTCACGGTCCGCTCGGTGGTCTGCCAGTTGTCCCAGCCCGTGACGGGATAGTCCACGGTTCCGGCGGCAGCGCCGTTGACGGTCAGGGTGTGGTCGGCCGCGCCGCCGTCGGAGCCGTTGGCGTAGCGGGTGAAGAGGCGGTAGTCACCGGCCCGGGGCACGTACACCGAGAAGCTGACCCGGCTGTCGGCGAAGTCGATGCCGCCGACGACCACGCCGTTGCTGGCGCCGCCGGCCGCGTACCGGGCGTTGGCCCGCGTGAACGCCGCGTCCTCGGCCTCGTACCGGACCTTGGCGCCCTCGACGATCGGCCGGCTGCCCTGCCAGTCCAGGCGCCGCGAGTACACGGCCCGATAGGTGAAGTCCGGGTTCCAGCCGTGGAAGACGATCCGGTCCTTGCCGTCCGGACCGGTCACGACGTCCTGGCCGCCGGGTCCGCGCACGGCGCCGGCGAACGCGTCGGTGGTCATCAGCGGCGAGGCGGCCTTCGTGTACGGCCCGCGCAGGCTCGGCGACGTCGCATAGCCGCTCACATAGCGGTCGTCGCCGAAGAAGTTCGCCGAGTAGAACAGCACGTACGTCCCGGCGTGCTTCCACAGCGTCGGCGCCTCGACCAGGATGCCCTCGAACGGCTTGTTCTGCTTGATCAGCTGCGTCTCGGCGCCGACCCGGCGCAGCCCGTCCGCGCTGACCTGCTGCAGGCGCAGCCAGGTGTCCTGGGCGCAGCAGTTGCCGTCGTTCTTCCACAGGATGTAGCGGCGCCCGTTCTCGGTGTACGACGACGCGTCGATCGCGCCGCCGATCTCCGGGGTGCAGACGAGAGCGGTGTCCTGCGGCTCGAACGGCCCGCGCGGCGTGGTGGCGGTGGCCGCGCCGATGCACTGCTTGCCGGAGGCGCGGTCGTGCGCGGTGTACCACATCACGAAGCTGCGGGGCCCGGCCGCGAACACCTCCGGCGCCCAGACGCCGTGGTCACCGGGCCCGCCTGGTGGGAACGACCAGGTCGGGTCGGCCCAGGCCCCGAGCGTCGGCAGTGCGTCGGTGGCCTGCACGGTCCAGGAGACCAGGTCGGTGGAGGTGGCCCACTTGATGTTGCGGCCGTCGCTGTTCGTGGCGTACGCGTAGTAGGTCCCGCCGACCTTCATGACATCGGGGTCGGCGAAGTTCTGATCGATGACCGGGCTGATCGGCGCGGCGGTGGTCAGGACGAGAGCAGCAGCGGCAAGCAGTCGGATCATGGAATCTCCCCTTGTCGAACGAAGCTCATCGATCGACCATACTCAGATCCGTGCCCGTCGCCTTCGAGCTCGCCGTCCAGGACACCCACGGTCTCGAGGTGGCAGCCCGCCTCCGGGTGGACCGCATCGAGCTGTGTTCCGCGCTCGCCCTCGGCGGCCTGACCCCGTCGCTCGCCTTCATCGAAGCCGCCGTCGCGACCCCCGGCATCCCGCCGATCCACGTCCTGATCCGTCCCCGGCCGGGCGGCTTCGACTACACGCCCGCCGAGGCCGACCTGATCATCCGCGACGTCCGGCACGCGCTGGCGGCGGGCGCGCACGGCGTCGTGGTCGGCGGTGTCCGGGACGGCCACGTCGATGAAGGCCTGCTCGATCGGATCGCCGCCGCCGCCGATGGCGCCGACGTCACCTTCCACCGCGCGTTCGACACGCTGGGCGATCCGGCGGCGGCTCTGGACATCCTTTCAAAATCCGGCGTACGCCGATTGCTCAGCTCTGCCGGAGCCGACTCGGTTTCCGACGCTCTACCGGCCCTGACCGCCTTGGTCGACGCGGCAGCCGGACGCATCGAGATCATGGCGGGCGGCGGTGTCAGCCCGGAGTCCATCCCCGGCATCCTGCGCACCGGCGTCGCAGCCGTCCACGCCTCCGCCAAACACGGGATCCCCGACACCGTGACGGTGGGCCTGGGCACCGCGGCCCCGGCCGGGGCGACGACCCGGGAAACCACCGACGAGCAGCAAGTACGGCGAATACTGACAGCCCTGCGAGATCACGAGCGGCACTGAGGAGAAACCGCCGGCCGCACAGCGCCAACAGTCGTCAGCGCCCGGGCCGGCGCACCACCACGGCGTGCCCGCGGCAGCATCCGCGAAGGCTCACCGACTGTCGGCAGGGGAGCGGCCGCTGCCCGGATCCAGATAGCGCACCTTCACGAGCCGGCGCACGGACGGGATCGACATGACGACCAGCGCGGCCTGTGATGCGACACCGATGGCCCACAGCGTCCACGACAACGAGGAGCCGGAATTCGGTAGCCCCGCCGTCAGTGCCGCTATCGCTGTTCCGGGAAAGAGCAGGAACATAGCGAACGCTCGTGCGGTGAATTGCCCCCGTGATTCCTTCGCGTAGAAGCTTTCCCAGATCAGAACATCAGTCGAGTCGACCTGGTGCGCCAAGGTCGGTCGCAGGACATCGTCGATGTAGCGACCCATATGGCGCTTGTCTCTCCCCTCGGCCTCGATGGAGATGCCGAAGGCGCACGTCAGGATCGGAATGATCAGCAGTAGCTGATCTCCTGAGCGTCCGGAGAGCACGAAGCCGAGGACCACGCCGAGCGCCGTCACATAGAACCCGAGAAGCGTGTGCCGCGTCGTCGTCTTGTTGAGCATCTCGGCTCGCAGTGCCGCGTATTCCGCCAGGACGATGGTGACGATGCGGTCGATCGTCTCGTTGTCGGCGGCTGCTTCGCTCATGCACATCAATGTAAGGCGGGCGGACGCCATCGGTCAGGCCTCTGGCCCGCTGGGGACGGCCGCCCGACCGCAGGGGAAGCGGATGGCCGCAGCGCCCCCAGCGCCGTGGGAGGATCTGATCATGAGTACCGGCGTCGCCGTCGTCTTCCTCACCGTCGTCGCGGCCCGGTTCCTGCTTCCGCTGCTCATCCCGTATTTCCCGCTGCCCGCGGTGATCGCCTGCCTGGTCCTGGACGGCGTCGACCAGACGATCTTCCAGTCGTTCGGGTACGACCCGCCCGGCTACCAGTCGTACGACAAGGCGATGGACGTCTACTACCTGGCCATCGCCTACCTGTCGACGCTGCGCAACTGGACCAGCGAGGCCGCCTTCTCGATCTCCCGGTTCCTGTTCTTCTACCGGCTCGCCGGTGCGCTGATCTTCGAGCTGACGCAGGCGCGCTGGCTGCTGCTGGTCTTCCCGAACGTCTTCGAGTACTTCTTCATCGCGTACGAGACGATCCGGTCGCGCTGGTCGCCGGTGACGCTGCTGGCCACCTGGTGGATCGGCGTGGCGGGTGTCATCTGGGTGGTGGTGAAGCTGCCGCAGGAGTGGTGGCTGCACGTGGCCCGGCTGGATCTGACCGATGAGATCGCGGCCCACCACTGGGTCCTCGCCCTGATCGTGGCGCTGCTGGCCGGGCTGGCGGTCGCGTTCCAGCGGCTGATCAGGCCACGGCTGCGGCCCGCTGACTGGGACTGGCGGATCCGGCCCGAGCCGCTGCCGGCACCGATCGACGAGCCGCACGAGCAGAGCGCGTGGCGTACCAGGAATGATGCCGTCCTGTCGTGGAACACCCTGGAGAAGGCGCTGCTCCTGGGCCTGATCTGCGGCGTCTTCGGCCAGATGCTGCCGGACTTCACCGGTTCCACGACGGACCTGTTCATCGGCGTCGCCATCACCGTCGTGCTCAACGCGGCGATCTCGCTGGCCTTCGCGCGGCGCTCCTGGACGATCCGCTCGACGGCGCTCGCGTTCGCCGCCCGGCTGCTGGTCAACGTGATCCTGGCGACCGTCGGGAACGGGATCCTCGGCCGGCAGATGGACGGCTACGACACCCTGTTCTTCCTCACGATGATCTCGCTGATCACCACGCTGCACGACCGCTGGCGCCCGGTTCACGAGTTCCGCCGGGAACAGGTCGCCGCCCACTGACGCTGCACCTGTCGTGATCACGCTTTCGCTGCTGGACCGCTCCCGTATCCGAGCCGGTGAGACCGACGCGGCAGCGCTGCGAGCAACGGTCGAACGAGCGAAACGTGCCGAAAAAGAGGGATACAGACGTTTCTGGGTCGCCGAGCACCACGGTGTACCAGGGGTCGCGGGCGCCGCCCCGGCCGTGCTGCTGGCCGCGATCGCCGGCGCGACGGCGCGCATCCGGATCGGCTCGGCGGGCGTGATGCTCCCCCACCACCAGCCGATCGTCGTGGCCGAGCAGTTCGCCACGCTTTCCGCGTTCGCCCCGGGCCGCGTCGACGTGGGCCTGGGCCGCTCCCCCGGCTTCACTCCACCGGTCCGCCGGGCCCTGCGCCAGGGTGATCATGACTTCGCCGCCGGCATCGCCGAATTACAGACCTTCTTCTCCGGTACGTCGGAAGTGACGCTCCACCCGCAGCCGGACGGCGACCCACCCCTGTTCGTGCTGGCCACCGGCGCCGGACTCCAGGTGGCGGCGGAAGCCGGACTGCCGGTGATCGTCGGCGGGCCGCTGCTCGGCGTCGGCGGCGACCCGGGTCCGGGACTCGACGCCCTGGCCGCCTACCGCAAGGAGTTCCGCCCCTCCGCCCAGCAGCCCGAGCCACGCGTCGCGATCAGCCTCGACGTGCTTGTCGCCGACACCGCCGCCGAGGCCGCCGAGCTGATCCTGCCGGAGGCGTGGGCGATGGCGCAGAGCCGTACGACGGGCGTGTTCCCGCCCCTCGAACCGGTGTCCGCGATCCGCGCCGCCGCCCGTACCCCGCGCCAGCAGCAGTACCTCGACCAGACCGCCGCCGCGGCGATCACCGGCACCGCGGCGGCGGTGGAGAGCCGGCTGACCGAACTGCTGGAACGCACCGGCGCCGCCGAGCTCGTGGCCGCGAGCAGCACCTACGACCGCGCCGCCCTGACCGCTTCCGACGCGGCGCTGGCCGCCCTATTCGGGAGAAGAAGCACCGGAGAGGCCTAGGATCGAACCGTGGCCGAGCGCGTCCGATTCGCCAGCAGCCGTGGATCCGCGTTGGCCGGCCTCGTCGACCCGCCCGCCGAGCCGGTGCGCGGCTGGGGCGTGTTCGCGCACGGGTTCGCGCTCAGCAAGGACTCACCGGCCGCGTCGCGCACCTGCAAGCAGCTGGCCTCCGAGGGCATCGGCATGCTGCGCTTCGACAACCTGGGCCTCGGCGACTCGGAGGGCGACTGGGGTGACGGCTCGTTCGCGGTGAAGGTCGACGACACGGTCCTGGCCGCCGAGTTCCTGGCCGGGCGCGGGACCCCGCCGGACATCCTGGTCGGCCACTCCCTCGGCGGCGCGGCGGTGATCGCGGCCGCGGACCGGATCCCGAGCGTGCGGGCGGTCGCCACGATCGGCGCCCCGTTCGAGCCGAAGAACGTCGAACGGCACTACCAGGCCCTCGTCGACCGGGTGATCGAAGACGGTCACGCCGAGTGGCTGATCGGTGGGAAGGCGCTCATCCTGAAACGCAGTCTCGTCGAGGACTTCCGCCAGGCCGAGCTGCGGCACCACGTGGAGGCGCTGGGCCTGCCGCTGCTGGTGATGCACTCCCCGACGGACGCCACGGTGAGCGTCGAGAACGCCAGCCGGATCTTCAAGACCGCGCAGCATCCGCGCAGTTTCGTCGCGCTGGAGGGGTCGGACCATCTGCTGACCGCGCCGGGACAGGCGCAGCGGGCGGCCCGGGTGATCAGCGCCTGGGCCGACCCCTACCTGTCCTAGACGGCTTCCGCGGTCAGCGCCACCGACGCCAGCCGGTCGGCGATCCGCGTGGACTGGTGCGCCACGATCAGCTCGTCGGCCTGCGCCTCCTTCGCGAACGTGGTGAGGTAGGCACCCACCTCATCCCGGGTGCCCACCGCCGTGTAGGTCAGCATCGACGCCAGCTGACGCCCGTTCGGCGTGGTCAGGAACGCGTCGATCTCGGCGTCGGTGTAGTCCGGAGCTCCGGCCGCGGCCCGCGTGATCAGCCCGCGCACCAGGATCCGGCGCGTCGTCTCGAACTGCTCCCGCGCCCCCTCGGACGTCTCCGCCGCCACGACATTCACCCCCGCGATGACGTACGGCGAAGCCAGCTGTGCGGACGGAGTGAACTCCGCGCGATACGCCGCCACGGCCTCGTGCAGCAGTCCCGGCGAGAAGTGCGAGGCGAACGCGTACGGCAGCCCGTACGCCGCCGCCAGCTTCGCCCCGAACATCGACGAACCCAGGATGTAGAGCGGAACGTTGGTGCCCGCACCCGGCGTGGCCTGCACGCCGTCGATCAGCGAGTCACCGCTGAGGTAGCCCTGCAGCTCGCGGATGTCCTGCGGGAAACTCTCGGCCGACATCGGGTTGCGGCGCATGGCCCGCATGGTGGCCTGGTCGCTGCCGGGCGCCCGGCCCAGGCCCAGGTCGATGCGGTCCGGGTAGAGCGACGCCAGGGTGCCGAACTGCTCGGCGATGACCAGCGGCGAGTGGTTCGGCAGCATGATGCCGCCGGCGCCGAGCCGGATCGTCGAGGTCTGCCCGGCGACGTGCCCGATCAGCAGGCTCGTGGCGCTCGACGCGATCCGGGCCATGTTGTGATGTTCGGCGTACCAGACCCGCTGATAGCCGTGCCGTTCGGCCGCCTGGGCGAGGGCGACGGAGTTCGCGAAGGCTTGAGCGACGGTGTCGCCGGGAGCGATGGGCGCCAGATCGAGGATCGAGAGGCGCAGCCCGGCCGGGGATGTGCTTGTCACACTGCGGAGCAACACCCGTCACCCGGTGATCGTTCCCGGCGGTGGGTCAGAACACAGGCCGCGTACGCTCCCCCGCATGCCTTCCCCCTCCACGGCCGGTTTGAGTCTGGGCACCTGGCGGCGTGATCCGGGGACCGTCGTGCGCCGGGCCGTGGAGGTGCCGGCCGGCGATCGGGGGCCGCAGGCGATCGTCGCCGAGTCGGAGGTGCCCGGGGTGGCGACCGACTGGTTGCCGCACGCGCATCCGATGCACGAGCTGGTGTGGGTGCGTGGCGGCACGCTCACCTGCCGGATCGGGAACCGGATCGTGACGGTGCCGGCCGGATCCGGGCTGTGGTTGCCGGCCGGTGTGGTGCACGGCGGCCGGCTGACCGCGGAGGCCGAGCTGCACGACGCGTTCTTCGATCCGCAGCGCACGCCCGTGGAGTTCGACGGCCCGACCTCGATCACCATGACGCCGCTGCTGGAGGCGCTGCTGAAGCGTCTCGCGGAAACGGGACTCGATGCCGCGGCTCGCGCCCGTACCGAAGCGGTGGTCTTCGATGTCCTCGCCCCTGCGGAGAGTCAGTTCGCGCTGGAACTGCCCGGGGATCCGCGGATCGACCCGATCGCCGAGGCGCTGCTCGCGAACCCGGCCGATGACCGCGGCCTGCAGGAGTGGGCGGCGCTGCTGGGGACGAGTGAGAGGACCGTCACCAGGGCGTTCCGGGAGGCGACCGGGCTGTCGTTCGCGCAGTGGCGGCAGGCGCTGCGGGTGCATGAGGCCCTGGCGCTGCTGTCCGCCGGCGTGGACGTGCGGGAGGTCTCCGAGCGGCTCGGATACTCGCAGCCGAGCACGTTCATCGCCGCGTTCCGCCGGGTGATGAAGGTGACTCCGGGCCGGATCCCGAAAGCGACCTGATGTCCGGAATCCCGTATCGCCTGTCCTGAGTGCGGGATTGCCGTCAAGTTGATCATCACCTAGCCTCCGTTAGGCAAGGCAAACCTTACTAACGGAGCATCGCATGACCTCAGCCGTCCTTCGCGGCGACCAGCTGGTGCTCCGCTACGGGAAGACCGCCGTCGTCCACGGCGTCTCGGTCGCCTTATCGCCGGGCCGGGTGACGGCGCTGATCGGGCCGAATGGCAGCGGTAAATCGACGCTTTTGCGAGCTTTAGCGCGATTGCACCCGGTATCTGATGGCTCTCTCGTGCTGAACGACCGGAACGCGGGCCTTTTGAATGCCCGCGATTTCGCCCGCGAGGTCACCCTCTTCGCTCAGTCCCGGCAGGCGCCGCACGGGCTCACGGTGAGCGAGGTCGTCGCGTTCGGCCGCCATCCGCACCGCCGCCGCTTCGCCGGGCCCTCTCCCGAGGACCGCGCCGCCGTCGAACGCGCGATGACCGTCACCGGTACCCACGACATGGCCGCCCGGCCGGTGGGCGAGCTGTCCGGCGGCGAGATGCAGCGGGTCTGGCTCGCCGCCTGCCTCGCCCAGGAGACCGGCGTCGTGCTGCTCGACGAGCCGACGAACCACCTCGACCTGCGCTACCAGATCGAGACGCTCGACCTGGTCCGCGACCTCGCCGACGAGCACGGCGCCGCCGTCGGCATCGTGCTGCACGACCTCGACCACGCCGCCCGCGTCGCCGACACCCTCGTGCTGCTGCACGACGGCCGCGTCCACGCCGCCGGCGACCCGTACGCGGTGCTCACCGCCGAGAACCTCAGCGCGGTCTACGACCTGCGCGTCGAGGTCCAGGCCGACCCGCGCACCGGCCGCCTGCGCATCGACCCGATCGGGCGGCACCCCGCCCGTCCTCGCACCGCCATTTCAGGAGAGATCTCGGTATGAACCGCCTTATCCGCCTCGCGGCCCTCGCCACGACCGTCGCCGTGACGGCCACGGCCTGCGGCACCACGACGGTCGAGGAACCCGCCGCCGGTCCGGCGTCCGCGCCCGCCTCGCAGACCTGCGCGAACGACACCACGACCACGTCGACCGCGCCGGTGACGATCACCGACGGCGTCGGCCGCACGGTGGAGCTCGCCAAGCCGGCGCAGCGGGTCGCGGTCCTGGAGTGGCAGCAGACCGAGGACCTGCTCACCCTCTGTGTCACGCCGGTCGCGGTCGCCGACGCGAAGGGCTACGGCACGTACGTGAAGGCGGAGACGCTGCCGGCCGGTGTCACCGACACCGGCGAGCGCGGTGAGCCGGACCTCGACGCGCTCTACGCGACCAACCCGGACCTGATCGTCGTGGAGGCGTACAAGGCCGACGACGAGATCATCACCAAGCTGGAGAAGGGCGGGGTCCCGGTGCTCGCCACCGTCGGCGCCGACGCGTCCGGGCAGATCGCCAACATGAAGAAGGTCTTCTCGATGATCGGCACGGCCACCGGCCGCACCGAGCGTGCCGACCTGGTCCTGAAGCAGTTCGACGAGCACCTGGCCGAGGCGAAGCAGAAGGTCGCCGCCGCCACCGTGACGGCCAAGGACTTCCTGTTCTTCGACGGCTGGATCGAGGGCGGCAACGTGGTCGTCCGCCCCTACGGCAAGGGTGCCCTCTTCACCGAGCTCGGCGAGCAGCTCGGCATGACCGCCGCCTGGACCGACAAGATCAACGCCTCGTACGGCAGCGGCGGCGTCGACCCGTCCTACGGCCTCGCCCAGACCGACATCGAGGGCCTCACCGCCGTCGGCGACGCCACCCTGTTCTACTCCGACGACGAGACCCCGGACAGCTACGTCACGGAGCTCACCAAGAGCCCGATCTGGACGGCGCTGCCGGCGGTCAAGGAGAAGCGCGCGTACCCGTTCCCGGCCGGGGTCTGGGGCGCCGGCGGCCCGATCTCCAACGAGCAGGCGATCGACGCCTACGTGAAGATCCTGACCCAGGCGTGAGCGACACCCGGGTACGGCGGGCAGCCCTGCCCGCCGTGGGGCTCGGACGCGGCGCGAGCGGGGCGGCCGTCCTGGCCGTCCTGCTCGTCGTGGTCGTCGCGGTCGGCCTCTGGCACGTCACCCAGGGCACCTCCGGAGTGGGGTTCTGGGACCTCCTGCGCTACGTGTCCGGGGCCCGTGAGTCGGTCGGCGGCGTACCCGTCGCCGACGTCGTGACCGGCTCCCGGCTGCCCCGCGTGGCCGCCGGCATCGCCGTCGGGATCGCCCTCGGCTGCGCCGGCGCCCTGCTGCAGTCGGTCACCCGCAACACCCTCGCCGCCCCGGACACCCTCGCCGTCACCGCCGGCTCCTACTTCGCGCTCTGCGCCGTCGCCGCGTTCGGCCTCGCGGTCCCGCTGTGGGCGTCCGGCGCCGTCGCGTTCACCGGCGGCCTGATCGCCGCCGCCGTCGTGCTCGGTCTCGTCGGCAACGCCGCGGGCCTGGCGTCCACCCGGCTCATCCTGGCCGGCTCGGCCGTGGCGATGGCCCTGGACGCCGCCACCGCGATGCTGCTCATCCTGTTCAAGGAGAACACCACCGGCCTGTACGCGTGGGGCAGCGGCTCCCTGGCCCAGCTCAACATCGACGCTTCGCTGCGGGCCGTCCCGGTCATCGTCGTCGTGGTCGTCGCCGCCCTGCTGCTCGCGCGGCGGCTCGACGTGCTCGGCCTCGGTGACGACGCCGCCGCCTCCCTCGGCGTGCCGGTCCGTTCCACCCGCCTCGCCGCGATCCTCTGCGCCGTGCTGCTCACCGGCATCTCGGTCACGCTCGCCGGCCCGCTCGCCTTCGTCGGCCTCGCCGCCCCGGTCGCGGTACGCCTCGCCGCCCACCGCGTCGGCGTCCTCAGCCGGCACGCGTTCCTGCTGCCCGCCTGCGGATTAGCCGGCGCCCTGCTCGTGCTGCTCGCCGACGCCGTGCTCCGGGCCGTCCTCGGCGCGCAGGCCGCCGCGTCGATCCCGACCGGCATCCCGACCTCGCTGCTCGGCGCCGTGGTCATCGTCGTTCTCGCGCTGCGCCTCCGCGACGCCGGGTCGGCCCGCCAGACCGCCGATTCCGCGGTACGCACGCGCCGCCGCTTCCTGACCGTCACGATCATCGCGGCCGTCCTGCTCATCGCGGCGGCGATCATCGGGCTGCTCGCCGGCAGCCTGTGGCTCCGGACCGGGGACATCGTGCTCTGGCTGCAGGGCACGGCGCCGGACCTGATCGGCAGGGCACTCGACGACCGCGCTCCCCGGGTGGCCGCGGCCATCACGGCGGGTGCGGCCCTCGCGCTGGCCGGCGCCGTCGTACAGGGAACCGCCCGCAATCCTCTCGCCGAGCCCGGCGTGCTCGGCATCACCGCCGGTGCGGGCCTCGGCGCGGTGATCGTGGCGACCTCGGACCCCGGCCCCTATCTGATCGTCGCGGCCGTGACCATGGGTCTCGCCACGTTCGCGCTGATCACCCTGCTGGCGTGGCGCGGCGGGCTGCTGCCGGACCGGTTCCTGCTGATCGGCATCGGCTGCGGGTACGCGCTCACCGCGGTCAGCACGTTCCTGCTGCTGCGCGCCGATCCCTGGGACACGCCGCGCCTCCTGACCTGGCTGTCCGGCACGACGTACGGCCGGACATTCTCCGACGTCGTGCCCGTCGCGGTCGTTCTCCTGATCGCCACGCCGGCGGTGCTGGGTCTGCGTCGCCAGCTCGATCTGCTCGCCATCGACGAGGACACTCCGCGGATCTTCGGTGTGCGGCGGGACGGTGCCCGGTTGACGTTGCTGGGGATCGCCGCTGTCGCCGCCGCGGTGAGCGTCGTGGCGGTGGGCGTCGTCGGGTTCGTCGGACTCGTCGCGCCGCACATCGCTCGTAGTCTCGTCGGGGTCCGGCATGGGCGGCTCGTCCCGGCGGCCATGCTGATCGGCGGCGTGCTCGTCAGCGTGGCGGACACGCTGGGACGGGTGGTGATCGCGCCGTCGCAGGTCCCGGCCGGGTTGATGATGGCGCTGATCGGGGCGCCCTACTTCATCTGGCTGTTGCGCCGGTCAGGAACCGCCTGATCATCAAACTGATCAGTTCCGGTCGTTCGGCGATCAGGTTGTGCGAGGTCCCCGGCACGACCGCCAGTTGCGCGCCGGGGATCGACGACGCCATCAGCAGGCTGTGTCCCGGCCTGATGGTGTCCCGGTCGCCGGCCATCACCAGCACCGGAGCCGTGATCTTCTTCAGCTCGGCGGGATCGATGTTCGGCTCGCTGGTCCAGAGCCTCAGGAGCTTTCCGAGTACGACGTCAGCATGCGCGGGCCCGTCCGGCGACAGCCGTTCATAGTGCTCGCGTTCCACATCGGCCCGTTCTGTCACATCGTCGACCGGCATGAGCGACTGTCCGGCACTGTCGGTGAACGCCGACGGGTCGAGATTGCCGCTGATCGCGACGAGCGACCTGACCCGTTCCGGATGCTCCATGGCCATCATCAGCCCGATGATCGCGCCGTCGCTATAGCCGATGATGTGAGCCGATGCCAGTCCGACGGCATCGAGGTACTCCAGGGTGTCGCTGAGCCCGCGCCCGTAGTCGTAGTCGCCGTCGATGTCCTTCGACCGCCCGTGCCCCGGCCGCTCGTAGGCATGGACCCGGTGATCGCGGACGAGCGCGTCGGACTGAGCCCGCAACGACTCCAGTGAACAGAACCCGCCGTGCAGCAGCAGAACAGGTTCGCCGTCCCCCGCCACCTCCGAGTGGAGCTCCTCGCCACCGATCCGCAGGTAACCCATGCCCGCCCCACCACTCGCCGTCTCCCGAACCGCCGTCAGTTTAGGCGCTGTGGCCGAACCCCGACCTCGCGCTCCTGCCGCGTGATGCCCGCCAATCTTGGAACATTTGTCCATTAGCCGCGGGAATGCCGATCATCCAGTCGGGGATGGATTATTTCTTTATTCTGAGATTCGGGTGTTTTCTTCGGCGGACGTGGTGGGGGTGTGGATTATTGAGGAATGGCGCAGCCGGCATTGTTCCCGACGAGGCATTTGCGGGAACGGACGCTGCGTCGCAATTATTCGGAGGAGGCAGAGGGGTTCCGGCGAGAGCACGAGAGGCACCGCGCGTGGGGATTGGCGCAACGGCATGGCCGGAAGCTGCGGCGGTTGCGCGAGGCCCCGGACCAGCCGGCAGATCCGCAGTCGTCGCGCGACACGCCCGCGCCGCTACCCCGCGCTGGTCAGACGGCGCGGCCGGAGCGCCGGGCCCACGACCGCCCGGTTGAAGACCACTTGCCACAAACCGAGCCGGCACGCCCGCAACCGACGCAAGCCGGGTCGACGCAAGCCGGGACGACGCCAGCCCAACCAGCGCCAGCCCCGCCCACCAAAGCCCAGCCAGCGCCAGCCCCGCCGCCCACCCGAGCCCAGCCAGCGCAAGCCGGGACGACGCCAACCGGGACGACGCAAGCCGGGACGACGCCAGCCCAACCAGCGCCAGCCCCGCCCACCAAAGCCCAGCCAGCGCGAGGCGGGACGGCGCCAACAGGGTCGGCGCAAGCCCAACCAGCCCCAGTCCCGCCCACCCGAGCCCAGGCAGCACGAGCCCAGCCAGCACCAGCCCAGCCAGCACCAGCCGGGCCGGCGCAAGCTCAACCAGCGCCAGCCCCGCCCACCCGAGCCCAATCAGCGCGAGCCGGGACGACGCCAGCCCAACCAGCCCCAGCCCCGCCCACCCGAGCCCAACCAGCACGAGCCGGGTCGGCGCCAACCGAGACGACGCCAGCCGGGTCGGCGTGGAGTGGGCCTGTGACATCAGGGACTCGTCTCCGCGTTCGCCGGGCCCCGCCTGTTTCATCGCTGCGTTGCCGCGTGGTCGCTTTCATCCGCCTGTTCTGTGGGAACGGCTGCTCACCGAGGCGCTGGACGGTTGCTACGGAGAGGTCACCGCCGCAGCCGGAACTCGCCAGTGCCGCAGTGCAACCGCCACGTCTCCCGGCGGGGAGCATGCTTTACCGGGCCGGGAGCCGCGAGCTTCCCCGGGCCAGGAACCGCGGGCTTTCCCGGGCCGGGAGCCGCGGGCTTCCCCGGGCCAGGAACCGCGGGCTTTCCCGGGCCGGGAGCCGCGGGCTTTCCCGGGCCAGATCCGCGGGCTTTCTGAGGCGGGAGCCGCGGGCGACGATCGTTGAGGTTCCCGTTTGCTCGGGAGAGGGGCGCTGGGCGGTATCACCCTCGCGGGGTGAGGCCGGGCTTCCGGACGGTGGTTAGCGTCCGAAGCCGGTCTTAGCGAGCTGGGGGGCGTCATGAGTCCGCAGGAAGTTCTGCCGTTTGCGCCTACGCCGTCGGCCAGTGTGGCGGGGCGGACGGTGCAGGAGTCGACGTATGCGCAGCGGGTGGAGCCACGGCGGTTGCCCGAGGACGCGCCCAACATCCTGATCATTCTGATCGACGATGCCGGGCCGGCGCTGCCTGACACGTACGGCGGTGAGGTGCGGACGGACTCGCTGACCCGGATTCACGACGGCGGGATCGGGTTCAACCGGTTCCACACGACGGCCATGTGCTCGCCGACGCGGGCGTCGCTGCTGACCGGGCGGAATCATCACCGGATCGGGAACGGGCAGATCGCCGAGCTCGCGAACGACTGGGACGGGTACGCCGGGGAGATCCCGAGGAGCAGCGCGCTCGGCGCCGAGGTGCTCAAGCAGTACGGGTATTCCACGGCGGCGTTCGGGAAGTGGCACAACACTCCTGCGGTCGAGACCACGCCGGCCGGGCCGTTCGACAACTGGCCGTCGAACATCGGCTTCGAGTACTTCTACGGATTCCTGGCGGGTGAGGCCTCCCAATACGAGCCCAATCTCGTACGCAACACCGACACCGTTCTTCCCCCGAAGACGCCGGAACAGGGCTATCACCTGAGCGAGGACCTCGCCGACGACGCGATCGGCTGGCTCCGCAAGCACAAGGCGTTCCAGCCCGACAAACCGTTCTTCATGTACTGGGCGACCGGATGCCTGCACGGTCCGCACCACATCATGAAGGAGTGGGCCGACCGGTACGCCGGGAAGTTCGACGACGGCTGGGACGCCTACCGGGAACGGGTGCACGCCCGCGCGATCGAACGCGGCTGGATCCCGGCCGACGCCGAACTGACGCCCCGGGACCCCAGCCTGGCGGCGTGGGACGACATCCCCGAGTCCGAACGCCCCTTCCAGCGGCGGCTCATGGAGGTCGCGGCCGGTTTCGGCGAGCACGCCGACGTACAAGCGGGGCGTCTGATCGATGAACTCGAGAGCCTCGGTTATGGCGAGAACACGCTGATCTTCTACATCTGGGGGGACAACGGCTCGTCCGGTGAGGGGCAGAACGGCACGATCAGCGAGCTGCTGGCGCAGAACGGCATTCCGACCACCATCGACATGCACATCAAGGCGCTCGACGAACTCGGTGGACTCGGCGTCCTCGGATCACCGAAGGTCGACAACCAATATCATGCGGGCTGGGCGTGGGCGGGCAGCACGCCGTACAAGGGAATGAAGCTCCTCGCCTCTCATCTGGGAGGCACCCGGAACCCGATGGCGATCCGCTGGCCGGCGCGGATCACACCGGATGCGCGGCCGCGGACGCAGTTCCATCACTGCAACGACATCGTGCCGACCATTTATGAATTGGTCGGGATCACGCCGCCGCGGACCGTCAACGGCGTGCCGCAGGATCCGATCGACGGGACGAGTTTCGCCTACGCCTTCGACGATCCGGACGCGCCGGGCCGGCTGCGCACCCAGTACTTCGAGATCATGGGGAGCCGGGCGATCTACCACGACGGGTGGATGGCCTCGGCGTTCGGGCCGCGCACGCCGTGGATCCCGGGGCTGCCGGAGGGCATCACCGACTGGACGCCCGATCACGACCGGTGGGAGCTCTACCACCTCGACGAGGACTGGACCCAGGCCCACGACCTCGCCGACCGGTTCCCCGACAAACTGGCCCAGCTCAAGGAGATCTTCTCGATCGAGGCGGCGCGCAACAGCGTCTACCCCGTCGGCGGCGGGCTGTGGGTTCCGGTGTTCCACCCCGAATTGCGGATCTCCACGCCGTACCGGGAATGGCATTTCACCGGATCCATCACGCGCATGCCGGAATTCTGCGCGCCGGCCCTCGGCAACCGCTCCAACCTGGTCACCGTCGACGCGGAGATCCCGGACGGCGCGAACGGAGTGCTCTACGCCCTCGGTGGCGCCGGCGGCGGCCTGACCTGCTACGTCGACGACGGCTACCTCTGCTACGAGTACAACCTCTTCATCCTGATGCGCACCAAGATCCGCTCGCCGCGGCGACTGGATCCGGGACCGGCCGTCATCGAGATCGAGACGAGCGTCCTGGAACCGCGGCCGGGCAGCCCGCTCGGCGTCACGCTGACCGTCAACGGGGAGAAGTTCGGCAGCGGCCAGGTGCCGATCAGCGCACCCCTGCTGTTCACCGCGAACGACTGCCTCGACATCGGGCAGTGCCTCGGCGGGCCGGTCTCGCTCGACTACTTCGACAGGGCGCCGTTCCCGTTCACCGGCCGGATCGGCGACGTGCACGTCCGCTACACCGCCTGACGACATGGCGGACGAGCTGTCGCACGGCCTCAGCAGCCTGTTCGTCGTCGCCGTGGTCGCCGCGCTCGCGCCGATCGCCGCCGGCCTGTTCGCCAGGCTGCGCGTACCGCAAGTGGTCTTCCTGATCATCGGCGGTGTGATCATCGGGCCGGACGTGCTGGGGCTGGCCGACGCCGGGAGCATCGAGCTGCTGGCGAACGTCGGCCTCGGATTCCTGTTCCTGCTCGCCGGCTACGAACTGGAACTGCACCTGTTCCGGGAACGGGCCGGCCGCCTCGCCCTGATCGGATGGCTGGTGACGGCGGCCCTCGCCTGCGGCGTCGTCGGGTTGCTGGCCGCCGGCGGGCTGGTCCGCGCGTTCGTGCCGGTCGCGCTCGCCCTGACCACCACCGCGCTGGGGACGCTGCTGCCGATCCTGCGCGACAACGACATGCTCGGCGGCAGCCTCGGCCCCTATGTGCTCGCGGCGGGAGCGGTCGGCGAATTCCTCCCGGTCGTCGCGATTGCGATCTTTCTCGGTACGAACGGCAAGTTCCTCGGCTTGATCTCCCTGCTGGCGGTGGGTGTCCTCGCTCTGATGCTCACCCTCGCGCCGCGCCTGGCACGGGGGCGGATCCGGCGGATCCTGCGCGAGGGCGAGCACGCCACCGCGCAGACCACGCTGCGCTGGACCCTCGCCATGCTGCTCCTGCTGCTCGTCGTCGCCGACCGGTTCGGCCTCGACGTGGTGCTCGGCGCCTTCCTCGCCGGTGTCGTGCTGCGCCGCTGGGCGCCCGGCGACGTGCACGCCCTCGAGGAGAAACTCGACGCCGTCGGGTACGGCTTCTTCATCCCGGTCTTCTTCGTCGCCTCCGGCATGGCCCTCGACCTCGACTCGATCATCGCGGCGCCGATCCGGCTCGCCGTCTTCTTCGTCCTGCTGCTCCTCGTGCGCGGGGTGCCCACGCTGCTGCTCTACCGCACGGCGCTGCCGTTCCCGCAGCGTGTCGAACTGGGCCTGCTCGCCGCCACCGCGCTGCCCCTGCTCGTCGCGCTCAGCGAGATCGGGCTCGCGAACGGCTCCATGCTTCCGGAGAACGCCGCCGCCCTGGTCGGCGCCGGCGTCCTCTCCGTCCTCGTCTTCCCGGCCGCCGCCGTGGCGATCGACCGTCGCCGCGCCCGAACCACCCCGGTAGGTGTCTGATGCTCGATGCCGATCTGAACCGTGCCCTCTGGACCCTGGTCAACTCGGAGTTCACCGATTTCCGCGCCCGCCCCGCCTGGGCTGCCTCGGACCTGTCCTGGGGTCTCTTCGGCAACGCCGAGAGCACGCTGGGTGTGCTCGGCGACGTGGCCGGGCTGGACGTCGTCGAACTCGGGTGCGGTACCGCGTACGTCTCGGCGTGGCTCTCGCGACGCGGCGCCCGTCCCGTCGGCGTCGATCTCACCCCTGCGCAACTGGCGACGGCCCGCCGCTGCCAGGAGGAGTTCGGCATCTCGTTCCCGCTGGTCGAGGCGGACGCCGTCGACGTACCCCTCCCCGACGACTCCTTCGACCTGGCCGTCAGCGAATACGGCGCCTGCGTCTGGTGCGACCCCACCGGCTGGATCCCCGAAGCCGCCCGCCTCCTGCGCCCCGGCGGCCGCCTCGTCTTCCTCACCAACAGCGTCCAGGCGATGCTGTGCGTCCCCGCCGAAGGAGGACATGCCTCAGAGCGCCTCCTCAGACCCCAGCGCGGTACGTCCCGCCTGCAGTGGCCCGGCGGCGGCGTCGAATTCCACCCGAGCCACGGAGAGTGGATCCGGGTTCTGCGCACCAGTGGCTTCGTGGTGGAGGCGCTTCATGAGTTGTATGCGACGGACGCCGCGCAGACACACGAGTACTACGACATCGCGACCCCGGAGTGGGCAGGCCAGTGGCCGGTCGAGGATCTGTGGACGGCCCGGCTGGCCTCCTGACTCCCCGGGTCGTCGATGATGGCTGATCGCGGCGCAGCCGGGTCGCCGCTCGACCGGGTCGCCGCTCGACCTCGTTCACAGCTCGAGCGGGGCCGGGGTCGCCGCTCGACCCGGTCACCGCTCGACCCGACTCACCGCTCGACCCGACTCACCGCTCGACCCGACTCACCGCTCGGCCCGACTCACCGCTCGCGACGGCTGACCTGTCCGACGCGCTTGTGCCGGTCGGCGGGAGGTTGGGGGCCGGCGGAAGGTGATGGCTTGCTCGGTACGGCACGGGAGAGGGCTCGGAAAAAAGCCGCTTGAGCCGAAGCCGCTCGGGTGAGGACGGCACGGAGCCGCACAGGCCAAAACCGCACAGGCCGGAACCCCACGAGCCGAAACCGCACGAGCCGGAGCCGCCCAGGCCGGAACCCCACAAGCCGAAACCGCACAAGCCGAAGCCGCACGAGTCGAAGCCGCACGAGTCGAAGCCGCACGAGTCGAAGCCGCACGAGTCGAAGCCGCACGAGTCGAAGCCGCATGGATTTGTCCGCAGCACGAGCCCGTCGCGGCCTGGTCGGAGCGGCTCAGGTGGAGACCGCACGGAAGGGAGGCGACACGGAACGGCACGAGCCGGAACCACTCGGAAAGGCGCAGCACGACGAGCTCGTCACGGCTTGCTCGGAGTGGCTCGGGTGAGGCGGCGCAGGAGGAGCGCGAGCCGAAGCGCAGGAGGAGCGCGAGCCGAAGCACGACCCGAAGGGCGGGAGGAGCGCGAGCCGAAGCACGACCCGAAGGGCGGGAGGAGCGCGAGCCAAGCACGGGAGGAGCGCGAGCCGAAGCGCGGCACCGGCCAAAGGGACTCGGGTGGTTGCGGGACTGCGGGTGGTCATGGCTTGGGCTCGGCGGCTTGGGCCGGGGACGGGCGGGTGGGGGCGGGCAGGGCTGCTCGCAGATAGTCGGCCGTGGTGGTGCGGCCTGAGGTGGCCATGGTGGCGGGTGTGCCGGTGAAGGTGATTCGGCCGCCGTGTTCGCCGGGGCCGGGGCCGACGTCGATGAGCCAGTCGCTGTGTTTGACGACGTCCAGGTCGTGTTCGATGGCTATCACCGTGTTGCCGGCATCGACCAGGCGGTCGAGGAGGGCCAGGAGGTTCTGCACGTCGGCCATGTGCAGGCCGGTGGTGGGCTCGTCGAAGACGTAGATGCTGCCGCTCTCGTGCAGGCGGTCGGCCAGCTTGAGTCGCTGGCGCTCGCCGCCGGACAGCATCGAGAGCGGGCGGCCGAGGGTGAGGTAGCCGAGGCCGACCTCCGCCAGCGGATCCAGCCGTTTCACCACCGCCGGGTCGTCGAAGTGGTCGCGGCTCTCCTGCACGGTCAGGTCCAGGACGTCGGCGATGGTGAGGCCACCGACCCGGTACGCCAGGACGTCCTCGCGATAACGGGTCCCGCCGCAGACCTCGCAGACGACGGTCACCGGATCCATGAACGCGAGATCCGTGGTGATCGTGCCGCGGCCCTTGCACTCCGGGCAGGCGCCCTGGGCGTTGAAGCTGAACAGGCCCGGCTCGACGCCGTGCGCAGCGGCGAACTGCTTGCGCACGATGTCCCACACCCCGGTGTAGGTGGCCGGCGTGGACCGCGGGTTGATGCCGACGGCGGACTGGTCCAGCACGATGGCCTGCGGGTACGCCCCGGCGAACACCCGCGACACGAGCGTGGACTTGCCCGACCCCGCCACCCCGGTCACGCAGGTCAGCACGCCGGTGGGGAAATCCACGTCGACGCCGCGCAGGTTGTGCAGCCGTGCCCCGCGGATCGGCAGGCTGCCGGTGGGCTCCCGCGTCCACGGTTTCAGGCCGGGCAGCGCCGTGAACGCCCGGCCGGTCACCGTGCCACTGGCGGCGAGCTCGCCGACGCCGCCGGTGAAGACGATCTCGCCGCCGGCCGCGCCCGGGCCGGGTCCCACGTCGATCACGTGGTCGGCGATCGCGATGACGTCCCGGTTGTGCTCCACGATCAGGACCGTGTTGCCCTTGTCGCGCAGCGCGGTCAGCAGCGTGGTCAGCCGGTCCACGTCGTGGGGGTGCAGGCCGACGCTGGGCTCGTCGAAGATGTATGTCATCCCGGTCAGCGACGACCCCAGATGCCGGACGGTCTTCAGCCGCTGGCCCTCGCCGCCGGACAGCGTCCGGGTGGGCCGGTCGAGGGTGAGGTAGCCGAGGCCGACCGCCTCGATCCGGCGCAGCGACGCGAGCGCGGCCGCCACCACCGGGCCGGGCCAGCGATCCTCGACGCGCTCCAGCTCGGTGACCAGGTCGCCGATCTCCAGGGCGGCGTAGTCGGCGATGTTGCGACCGTCGATCCGCGACCGGAGGGCGGCCGGCGCGAGGCGGGCGCCCCGGCATGCGGGGCAGAGCTGCTCGGTGACCAGCTTCTCCGTGGCCCGGCGTTCCTTGTCCTTCAACGCGTCCAGGCCGGGCTTGATGAAACGCCTGGTGAACCGCGGCACCAGACCCTCGAACTCGTTGACGGCCACGTTGTCGAACTCGTCCGGCCGGATCGTCGGGAAGTTCCCCCCGTACAGAAGGAGGTCCCGCTCTTGTGGGGTGTAACGGGCCAGCGGCTTGTCGGCGTCGAAGATCGGCGGGAGGCCGGCACCCCGCGCCTTGCCCGGCTCGTAGCGGCTGACCTGCGCATAGCGCTTCCAGTAGTTGGTGCCGACCGCGAAACTCGGGTGCCGGATCGCGCCCTGGTTGAGCGACAGGGTGGTGTCGAGCAGCGCGTCCACATCAAGCTGCAGCGTCGTGCCGAGGCCCTCGCACTCGGGGCACATGCCCTGCGGGTCGTTGAACGAGTAGAGATTCGACGGGCCGGCGCTGGGCTCGCCGTAACGCGAGAACATCACCCGCAGCACCGCGTTGACCTCGGTCATCGTCCCGACCGTCGAACGGTTTCCCCCGCCGACCGCCTTCTGGTCGACGACGATGGCCGGGCTCAGGTTCTCGATGAGCTCGAACTCGGGTCTCTCGTAACGCGGCAGCCGGTTGCGGATGAACGCCGGGAACACCTCGTTGAGCTGCCGCTGCGACTCGACCGCGATGGTGCCGAACACCAGCGACGACTTGCCCGAGCCGGAAACGCCGGTGACCACCGTCAGCGCGCCCAGCGGGATCGTGAGGTCGACGCCTTTCAGGTTGTTGGTGCGCGCGCCGGTCACCACGATGTGCTGCCTGTCCTGCCACATGCCGGGTCCCCTCTCCGCGACTCCCCTCGAGGCTCCCAGAGGGGTACGACACTTTTCGGCGCGACCCGAACGGGTAATGCCTGGCGCATGAGCGAGGTCGTTCTCATCACCGGGGCATCCAGCGGCATCGGCCGGGCGACAGCGATGGCGTACGCCGCGAAGGGCGCCCGGCTCGTCCTCGCCTCCCGCAGCGGGAAGGCGCTCGGCGAGGTGGAACAGGAGTGCGTGGCGCGCGGCGCCGCGGTGCTGGTCGTGCCCACCGACATCACCGATCCGGCGGCGGTCGAGGAGTTGGCTCGGGCGGCGGTGCGGCGGTTCGGGCGCATCGACGTCTGGGTCGAGGCGGCCGCCGTCGGCATCGCCGGGCCGCTCGGCTCGGAATCGGTGGAGGAACTGCGCCGGCTGGTCGACACGAACATCTTCGGCGCCACACTGTGCGCCCGCGCCGCGCTGACCACCTTCCGGGCGCAGGACCACGGGACCCTCGTCATCGTCGGCTCCCTGCTGTCCCTCTTCCCGAACCCGGCGATCCCTCTCTATTCCATGAGCAAGTTCGCTGTACGAGGGCTCGCCCTCAACCTCCAGCAGGCCGTCGCCGGCCACCGGCGGATCCGGGTCGCCCTGGTCCTGCCCGGTGCCGTCGACACGCCGTTCTTCCAGCGGTCCGCCAATCATGCGGGCCGGCGGCTTCGCGCGATCCCGCCGGCGTACGCACCGGAACGGCTCGCCGCCGGAATCCTCGCCGCCGCCCGCCACCCGCGCCGGCAGGTGACCGTCGGGGTGATCTCGCACCTGATGCTGGCCGCCCACCGTCTCGCGCCCCGCACCGCCGAAGCGCTGGTCGGCCGGTGGGGCGCGGCCACCGTGATCGGGCCCGAGCCGGCCGCGCCCTCCTCGGGTTCGCTGTTCGACCCGCCTGACTCCGGGACCGTGCACGGCGGCCATCGGCGCGGCGCGCTCCGCCGCCGCCTCGGTGGATGGCTGGGCGGTGTGCAGGCCCGCTGAGAACTCATCGGGTGGGCGGTAAAGTCAGGTGCGCATGCCTTCAACAGCGAGGGAGATGACCGACGGACTCGAACGGAGCCGCATGACCTTCCCCGACCTCTCCTCATCGCGCCTGCACATCGGCGGTGCGGGGCCCGCAGCCGACGGCTCGATTCACGTCACGCTGGCCGGCGAGCTCGATCGGGAAGAGTGCGAGCTGCTCGAAGCCCACATCGCCGACCTGGTGAAACAGCATGCCCCGGCGCCGATCCTCCTCGACGCCACACGCCTCACCTTCCTCGATTCGGCCGGGATCCGGGCCCTGGTCTCCTGCCTCGACCTGAGCGAGCAGGCCGGGTCGCCGCTGTCGATGCCCGAGGTCAGCCCGATCGTCTTCCAGGTTCTGCGGGTGACCGAGCTGCTCTCCGTCTTCGGGGTCACCGGGCCCGGCCGGTCTTGCTAGCGTGCTGCGATGCGGCTGCTGACCGAGGGTGTCGTCGATCGGACCGTCGTGCTGTTCGGTGCCGAGGAGGATCCGGACCCGCAGCTGACGTGGCAGCGTGGGATCACCCTTCTCGCCGACGACGGCACGGCGGCGTCGCATGAGCCGGCGGGCCCGGCCGCGGTGGTGGGCTGGTCGGACGCGGGGCTTGATGCTCTCGCGTACGCCGCCGCCCATGCCGACCTGGTGGACCGGGTCGTGCTGGTGGCGACTCCGAAGCCCGGCGACGACAGCCTGCCGTTCGACGCCGGCGACATCCGCGCCAAGTGCCTGCTGCTGTTCGGCGCCGAGGATCCGCTGACCGGGGCCCGCCACGGCGCCTGGTGGCAGCGCCGGCTCCCGGACGCCCGCCTGGAGATGTACCCGGACGGCACCCACGATCTGCTCGTCCCGACGTGGAAGCGGGCGCTCTCGCACCTGGCCCCACGATGCAAGCGGTGACACGGATGGGTCGGCGCCGGTCACAGCCGGGGGCAGGCCGCCGGCGACCGCCTACCGGGCGGTGAACGCGCACCACGGCGACCAGGCGGACACCGCCGTCCCGTCCTCGGCACGTGCCCGGAACCGATAGGCGCCGCCGGCGGTGAAGGATGCGGGTGGGACGTTCACGCCGTACGGATTGCCGCTCACCACGATCGTCGCCAGTCCGGGCCGGGCGATCTCGAAGCGGGCGGTCACGTTCGCTGTCGCGGACGGTCCGGGGCTCGCGGCGAAGGTGGGCGATCCGATGGCGTCGATGACCGGGGCGCCGGCGGCACAGGACTGGAAGGTCTCGTAGAAGGAGGCCGACACCCGCAGGTCGGTCGGGGTCTCCGGGACGGTGACGTCCCGGGTCGCCACCGTGAACGCGCACCAGGGCAGCCAGTCGGAGGCCTTGGCACCGTCGACAGCGCGTACCCGGAACCGGTATTCGCCGTCGGTGAGCACCCCGGCCGGAATCTGGTAGCGGCCGAAGCCGGTGTCGAACCGGACGGTTGCCCGGGCGATCACCGGGAGGCCCGCCGGCGCGACCTCGTAGCCGGCCGCCAGGTTCGGGCGGCCGGTGTTCCAGGCGGGAGCGCCGCTGCTCACGGCGAGGATCGGCGTCAGTGTCCGGGACACCGGCGTGATCTCGTCGCAGAATTGCGGTGCGGTCAGGGCGTCCGACCGCAGGGAGGGCCCGACCGGGGTGTGCGGCCGGGTCGTGGCGGCTGCCACCGGTCCGGCGCCGGCCAGGACCGTGTTGCGTCGGTTGATGCGTCGATTTATTCTGCTAGGTGACCGCACGGCACGATGGACGAGCAACCCATGACGACCTTGACAGCTCAATTCGACGTTCCGATAAGCCCCACTTCTCCCGGTACGACGCGCCGCGCCGTCGTCGGCGTGCTCGCCGTCTGGGGTTACACCGACGCCGAGTGGACCGCCGAGGTCGCGATCGTGGTGAGCGAACTGGTCACCAATGCCGTGACGCACGGCGCGACCGCGGTGAACATCGGCATCGAGGCGCACGGCAGCGCCGTCGTCGTGTCGGTCGCCGACGGCTCGTCGATCATTCCCCGCCGCCGGGAGCCGGACGGGCGTGGCGGACGCGGCCTGCTCCTGCTCGACAAGCTGACCCGCCGCTGGCACGTCGAGGAGTTTCAGGGCGGGAAACGGATTCGGGCCGAGCTGAAACCGATCACGCCGGCGGTTTGATCGCGAACCGCAGGCGGACGACGCCGCGGCCGGGTCCGGCGACGGTGGTCATGTCGTCGCAGAGCATCTCCACGATCGCCAGCCCGCGGCCGCGCTCGGCGTCCGGCGCCGGCATGGCCCGCGGTGTTCCCGGCACGGACCCGCCGTCGGCGACCTCGCAGAAGACCGATCCGTTCTCGGCCCAGACCCGGATCCGGCCGCCGCCGGAGGTGTGCTGCAGGGTGTTCGTCACCAACTCGCTGACGGCGATCGCCAGCGCCTCGACCGAGCCGGCGTCCAATCCGGCGGTGAGCGCCTGCTCACGGGCGAAGGCCCGTACGAGAGGAAGGTCTTCTGCCCTGCCGTAGGCCATCGTTGCGGGATCGGTCATGGCGCCGGGGTGGGCGGCCGCAACATCCGCAGCACGCCGGTCATCTCGAGCACCATGGCGACGGTGCCGGTCGCGTTCACCACATAGACGATGCCGTCCCGGCGGCGCGCGGCCTGGCTGGCCGAGACGAGCGCGTGCAGGCCGCTGGAATCCAGGAAGCGGACGGCGCCGAGATCGACGACGACCTCCGGCGCGTCCCGCACGGCTTCCCGCAGCGCGGTGGTCATCTCGTCGCGGTGGCGCAGGTCGCACTCCCCGGCGACGGACACGACGATCCGGCCGGTCTCGCGGGAGGCGTTGATCCAGAAGTCCGACATGGCGGGCCGTGACACCTCCCCCGGGCGCTTTCCGCCAGCATGTTCGGCGGCGGTGTCGGGTGTCAACCGTCGGCGGGAGTGAAACGCACACAGAGGATGGCGGTGTCGTCGCCGAGCACCCGATCGCCGACCATCTGCCGCATCAGGTGGGACCGCAGCGTGTGGGCGTCGCCGGAACCGTGCCGGCCGGCCGCGTCGGCGAGCCGCCGCATCGACGCGGCGATGTGCTGATCATGCCGTTCCACCAGGCCGTCGGTGTACCAGACGACAGCAGCCCGATCCTCGACGACGCGCTCGCCGTGCTCCCTGCCGTCCTCACCGACACCCAGCGGCATCGACCGCCCGGCCCACAGGAACTCCGCGTCGTTGCCGGTGATCAGCAGGGGCGGCGGGTGTCCCGCGCAGGCGAACCGCAGCAACCGGGTCGCCGGGTCGTAGTCGGCGAATCCGACGGTGGTCATCATCGAGTCGGCGATGGTCGTGCTGGCGCGGTCCAGTTCCTCCAGCACCCGGGCCGGGCCGAGGGCGGTCTGGGCGGCGAAGCGCAGCGCCGACTGCAGGCGGGCCATCGCGGCAGCGGCGGTCACGTGATGGCCGACCACGTCCCCGACGGCGAAGCCGATCCGGCCGCCGGGCAGGGCGAACACGTCGTACCAGTCGCCGCCGACCTGATGGGACAGGTCGGCGGGCCGGTAGTCGGCGCTGACCTGGACACCGGGCAGCCCGTCGGTCACCACCACGGGCAGCAGCGCCTGCTGCAATTGATGCGCCGCGCTGATCTCCCGTTCGTAGCTCTGCGCCCGGTGCAGCGCCTGCCCGGTCAGGGTCGCCAGGGCGGCGGCGAACGACAGCACGTCCTCGTCGACGGCGTTCGCCCGGTGGAAGCCGAACGTCAGTGAGCCCAGCGCCCGGCCGTCGTCGTCGTGGATGGGGACGCGGACGTCGCTGGCGATCCCTGGCATCGCCGAGTCATCGGTGTGCAGCGTGATGGCCGGATCGATGATCGTGACACTGCCTTGATCGGCGACCAGGCCGATGCCGTCCCGCACGATGGCCTGCGCGATCGCCTCCGAGGTGGCCGCCTTCGCCAGGCCCGTCGTCAGGACCTGCAGCGCGTTGAGGCGGAGCCGGGCCGCCCGTTCCCGCGAGGTGTCCCGGCGGGCCAGGTCACGCTCCTCCACGCCGACCGTCAGCAGCAGAGCGCCGAGGATCGTGGTGGCCAGGAACGTCTGCAGGGTCAGCGTCCGCCACTGCTCGGTCGTGTCCGCCGCCGCCCACGGCCCGTGCCCGGTGCTGGTCATCAGATTGGCCGTCACCGTGGTCGCCAGCGCCGCTGTCATCGTCACCGGCAGCGGCTGGGTGAAGGCCAGCGCGAACAGCACCGGGACCGGCAGGTAGAAGAGCGGCACGTGCTGGGGCCAGAAGCCGGCGACGGTCGCGGCCACCGCCAGGACCACCCACACCGGCCAGCGGGCGCCGACCGGCCGGCGGCTGGTGCGCCAGGCCAGCACGCAACCGGCGACGACCAGCACGCCGGTGGCGTCGCCGGCCCAGAACGACACCGCCGATCGCGGCCATGGCAGGCCGGTGCTCACCGCCAGCATCGTCGCGCCGATCAGGGCGCCGGCCGCCGGTCCGGCCCCCACACAGCAGGTGAGGAAGGCGGTCAGATGGCGGGGTCGCAGCAGATCGACGTCACCGGGGACGTACCGGCGCAGCAGCAGCGCGCCGACCAGCGGCTCCATCGTGTTCGCCAGCGCGAACCCCCAGGCCCAGCGCGGCGCCATGCCATGACCGACGTCCACCGCGACCTCGGTGATCGCCACCGCGAGCAGGATCCACGGCCATCGGCGGCGGGGATTGAGCACCAGCGCCGACAGGGTGACGCCGGCCGGGAGGAACAGCACCACGAGCGACGCGGCGCCGAAACCGAGGAACGCCAGCGAGGCGCCGGCCGCGTAGAGCACCACCACGACGCCGAGGACCTGCCACAGCGGCATGGGACGCGACACGGAGGCGGGCATCGGAACTCCTGACGACCCACTCAACCTACGGGACCGTACGCGGCCCCGGATACCCGCCGACCAGCCGCTGCAGGTCGGTCGAAAGCACTGCGAGATGGGCGGCGGTCTGCCGGGTCTGCACGGCGCTCGCCTCGGTCTCCCGGCTCACCCGGGCGGTGTCCGACGCGGCGGTGGCGACCTGTTCCACCGCGGTGCTCTGCTGTCGCGTCGACAGCTCGATCTCCATGGTCGCCTGGTCGGCGGTGGAGACCAGCTGCGCGATGCGCCGGAACGACGCGGTGGCATCGTCGACCTGCCGCACCCCGGAATCCACCGACAGGGTGCCGGACTCGGTGGCGTGCACCGTGGTGGAGACCGCCCCGCGGACCTCCTCGATCAGCTCCCGGATCTCCTTCGCGGAATCGGCGGTCCGGTCGGCCAGCTTGCGGATCTCGACGGCGACCACACCGAACCGCCGGCCCCACTCGCCCGCACCGGCCGCCTCGATCGTCGCGTTGATCGCCAGGATGTTCGTCTGCTCGGCCAGCTCCGCGGCCAGACCGGCCACTCCGCCGATCCGCACCGACTTCTCCCCGAGCACCCGCATGTGCCGCATGATGTCGTCGACCTGGGAGCGGATCACCGCGATCGACTGCCGCGTCAGGTCGATCGTCGTGTCCCCGGTGCGTGCGGCCTCGGCGGTGTCCTCGGCGATCTTCGAGACGCGCTGGGCGTTGCCGGCGATCTGCCGGGAGGAGACGAGCAGCTCGTCGATCGTCGTGGTGATCTCGTTGATCGCGGCGGCCTGGTCCCGGCCTCCGCTGACCTGCTGGGCGGCGGCCGTTTCCAGCTGGGCCGACGAAGCCCGGATGTGGCCGACGGCGGCGCCCACCTCACGGCGCAGACCCCGGCTCAGCCGCACCGCGATCACCGCCGCCGCGGCGACGGCCAGCGCGCAGAGCACCCCCAGCAGGACGACGGCCCGGTTCGCGGACCGGGTCGCGGAGGTGCGTGCCCGGTCCAGCTCACCGCGTACGCCGGCGGTCAGGCCCGCGATGGCTCGCTGCAACGCCTCCCTAGCGGGCTTGACGCTCGCGAGGCCGGTGTGCCGTTCGGAGATGTCCAGCGCCGCCGTGTACGCCACCTCGGCCCGCAGCACGTCGTCGAGCGAGGCCAGCGTCACCCGGTCGTGCAGCAGCGGCCGCAGCCTGGACGCCGTGGCCAGGAACTGCTCGCGGTCGGCGGTGAGCGCGGCGACGTAGTCCGCCGAGCCGGTCAGCAGGTAACCGCGGTAGTCACCGATGCGCGTCTCCACGATCGTGCTCAGGCTGCGGCTCTCCGACAGCAGGCGGTCCGCCGACGCGATCACGTCGTCCTTGCTCGCGGTCACCGAGGTCAGGGCGCTCATCCCGGCCACCGCCGTCAGAACCGTCAGGGCGACGCAGACGGCGAAACCGCCGACGAGCCTGCTACTGAACGTGCTGAATCGTTCCCACATCGCCGGGCTCCCCGCTTTTCAGGAGCTTATCCTCATTTCGGGCGCAGCAACGCGTCATACGCCTCAGCGAACCGCAGCCTGCGCTCCGCGTAGTAGGCGGCGTGGGCGGGCCGGGGCTCGTAGGTCCGGCCGACCGCACGCGGCGCCCGGTCCGCCCCCGGCGCCAGCACGTCGAGCGCCAGCAGCGCGGTCCCCCGTTGCGTGGCACGCCGCCGGGTCACGTGCGTCACCGGCCGGGCGAGCACGTCGGCGAGGATCCGCAACCATTCCGGTTGGTCGTTGCTGACCCGCCCGGCCGCCGCCACCTCCACCACCTGCGGTGCGGCCGGGTGCAGTTCGTCGGCGACCCGGGCGTACGAGATCGCGACGCCCTCGATGATCCCCCGGAACAGCGCGTCCGGACCGGTGGCCGCCGACACCCCGGCGAACACCGCGCGGGTCTCGCCGACCCAGCCCGGCGCACGCTCCCCGGTCAGGTAGGGCAGCACGAGCGGGGTGGCCTCGGCGGGCGGCGCGCTGAGCACCTCCGCGGGCGCCGGGCCGAGGCGGAGCGTCGCCTGCGCCCAGCTCACCGCCCGGCCGACGTCGTTCATCGCGCCGCCGAGCAGGGTCCGGCCCGCGTCCACCCGGTAGTTCCAGAGGCCGAACGGCAGCGGATCGGCCGGCCCGTCGAGCAGCGCCCGCAGCGCGCCGCTCGTAGCCGTGGCGGCGGTGAGCACCGTCGCGTCGAGAGCGCCGGCGCCGATGTTGCTGGCGTATCCGTCGGTGATCACCGGGAACCAGACCGCCCGGGCGAGAGCGGGCCGGCTCCTCGCCGTCACCGTCTCGGTCATGTCCCGCGGCGGCGACAGCTGCTCGGCGCTGATGCCGGCGGCGGCCAGCAGCTCGGCGTCGTACTGCCCGGTCCGGCGGTCGAGCAGCCCGGTCCACGCCGCCGTCGACATCCCGGCGAGCGGCTCGCCGATCAGCCGGTACCAGATGTACTCCCCCAGCGACCACCAGCGTGTGGCCCGCCCCGTGATCTGCGGCTGGGTCGCCGCCAGCCAGCGCAGGCGCGGCGCGTGATAGCTGGTGTGCAGGCGTGTGCCGGTGCGCTGCTGCACGGCCGGTTCGTCGAGTTCCTCGCGCAGCAGCGCGACCTGATCCGCGCTCCGGGAGTCGGCGTACGTGAAACAGGGGGTGAGCGGACGTCCTGCCGCATCCACCGCGACGAGCGACGCGGCGAACGTGTCCATCGCGACGCCGGCGATCCGGGTGCCGAGCCGCGGATCACCGGTCACCGCGTCGAGGACCTGCGTGACCTCGGCCGTCACCTGCTCCGGATCGATGATCGAGGTGCCGTCACCGGCCACCGTGAACGCGTGCGGCACCTTGTGCTGCAACCCGCGCACCCGACGCCCGGACGCGTCGTGCACCCCGCCGCGCGTAGCGGTCGAGCCGATGTCCAGCGCCACGACCAGCGGATCCAGCGCCTGTTCCAGAGCGACGTCATCGATCACCCTCTGAACCTAACCCCGCTTGCGGTACGGCGCCTCTGTTGCACCTGTTCGGCATCCTGTCGCGGCGGTGCGATCCACGATGGCGGCGGCGTAGGTGGATTCCTTGAGTCGCCGTCCGATCGTCCGATAACCCTGGCGACCGGCCATCACCCCTGGAGGAACAGCACATGTCCACTCGTCAGTTCGTCACCTTCGAGGTCGCCGGTCAGTTCTTCGGCGTGGACGTGGACGCCGTGCAGGAGGTGCTGTCGTATAGCGAGTACACGCCCGTGCCGCTGGCGCCGAACGCGGTCGGCGGACTGTTCAACCTGCGCGGGCAGGTGATCGCCGCCGTCGACCTGCGGGTGCAGTTCGGTCTGCCGCGCCGCGACATGTCCGGCCTGGTGATGAACGTGATCGTGCGCTACGGCGACGAGCCGGTGAGTCTGCTGGTGGACCGCATCGGCCAGGTCGCCGACCTGGACTCGGACCTGTTCGAGGAGCCGCCGGCGACCCTGACCGGCCGATCCCGCGAACTGGTCATCGGCGCCTACAAGACCGAGGGCCGCCTGCTGCTGGTGCTCGACGTCGCCGAGTGCGTGAACACCACCCGCGTCGCGGCCTGAGACCGTCCGCCGCGGCTCTCCCGCCGCCGCGCCGACCGGGATCGCCGCCCCCTGTCGATAGATCAGCGCACTGTCAGGACAGCGTCGGCGAAGGCCGCGGGCGCCTCCTGCGGCAGGTTGTGGCCGGCCTCGATCACGCGGTGCTCGTGACCGGAGACGAACATCGGCGCGTGATCGGCGGTGCCGCCCGGTTTGAGCGGGTCGTCGGCGCCGTCCAGTGTCACCGCAGGCACGGTGATCTTCGGGCGGGCGGCCAAGCGCGCTTCGAGGTCGTCGTACGCCGGATCGCCCGCGACCTGGCCGAGCGCGTGCCGGTAGGCGTGGATCACCACGTCGACGAAGTCGGGATTGTCGAAGGAGGCGGCGGTCCGGGCGAACGCCGCCTCGTCGAAGGCCCACCGTGGAGACCATTGCCGCCACAGCATCCGGCACAGATCGCGGCGGTGCGCGGACAGGCTCTCCCGGCCGCGTCCGGTTTGGAACAGATGCTGGTACCACACGGTGTGCTCGATGCCCGGCTCGAAACCATGCCGCTGCCGTGCGATGTCGATGATGTCGTAGCCGGCCATCGACACCAGCCCGCCCACCCGCTCCGGCCACAGCGCGGCGGCGACACAGCTTGCCAGCCCACCCCAGTCGTAGCCGGCGAGGATCGGCCGTTCGAGACCGAGCGCCTCGACCAGGGCGATCAGGTCGGACCCGAGCGCCGCCTGCTGCCCACTCCGCATCGTCTCCGCGGAACGGAAACGGGTGGGTCCGAAACCGCGGTGGTACGGCCGGAGCACCCGTGCGCCACGATCCACCAACGCCGGGACCACGTCGTCATAGGCATGGATGTCGTAGGGGAACCCGTGCGACAACACGACCGGCCACCCCTGGGAGGGGCCGTCCTCGACGTAGGCGATGGACAGGACGCCGGCATCCACCCGCCTCGGCTGGGCGGTCACGGTTGGGGCACGCTGCGCGCGGAGTGTGCGGGGGTGGAGCGGGGCGGTCCGCCGTACGACGAAGGAACTCGGAGAAAGGCCAGGGCGCCGAACGCCACCGCGGCGACGGTGCACGCCGGGATCAGCCAGGTAGGCTGACCGTCCGCTGAGGAGCCGGCCCGCACCGCCGCGTGCAGGACGAACACCGGGAATCGCGTGTCACCGAGATGGATCGCCAGCTCGATCGCCTGGCGGACGACGGCGAACACCGGCGCCACGGCCAGGACCAGCGCCGCCCCGGTCAGCACCGCGACCGTGCGGCGGCGTCCCGGCGAGGACGAGCGCAGGCGGTAGGCGCCGGCCGCGGCCAGCAGCCAGCCGGCCAGCAGTCCGAGGATGCCGCCGGCGATGGTCAGCGGCAGGTAGGCGGCGGTCCGCTGGGCGAACATCGTGGCCGAGAAGCCGCCCAGGTAGAGCTGCCCGTCGGCGTACTGGTAGTCGACCCGCCCATGCACGATCACACCGTCGCGGGTGGCCTGGAGGTGCGCGGCGGTGAAATGGGTTCCCGGTTCCGCGTTCTCCGGATTCTCGTACGCCGGTGCCACGGCGAACGACGTGACCGTCCACCCGGCGGCCGTGATGCGATCGCGCACCGCGGTGGCGATCCGTTCCGGGTCGGCGCCGGGCCGGCGGGCGGTCGGCGTACTGAGAAGGAGGTATTCGTCGGCGTGGTCGGATGTGCTCATCCGCCGCAGCGGCATGTCCTGGCCGAGGCCGGGGCCGAGAAGACGCTGCACCTCGGCCTGTCCCGGCAGTGGCGCGAACGTGCGCCCACCCGCCCAGCTGCCGGCCGCCGCACCGAGGACTCCTGTCGCCACCATGACCAGCACCGCGGTGAGCAGCACGAGCGGCCGCCTCGGTAAGCGGAAACGCTGGCGCAGTCCACCGGCGATCAGGTCCCAGCTCTCCGCGGCGGACGGCCGGCGGCGACCGGGATCGGCCATCTCCATCAGCGTCGTGACGATCTCGGTGCCGTGCCGTCGCCGGTAGGGACCGGAGTGTGCCAGCAACAGCAGCCGGTAGTGCCGTTCGATCGTCATGCGATACCTCCGTCGGGGGCGAGCCGCAGCTGCGCCCGGGCCGCCTCGGTGCGCCGCTGCAGCCGCGCGATCTCGGTGCTCAGCGCCGTCGTGCCGTCAGCGGTGAGCCGGTAGTAGCGCCGCAGCCGGCCGTCCACCGCCTCCTCGTGGTCGAGCTCGATGAGACCCTGCTCGGCGAGGCGGTCGAGAGCCCCGTAGAGGGTGCCCGGCCGCAGCTTCACCTCGCCGGCGGAGAGCTCGCCGGCCGCCTGCACGATGCCGTATCCATGCCGTGGCTGCGCCGCCAGCGCCGCCAGGATGAGAAAGGTGGGTTCCTGCACGGCGATCAATTTACGTCCACCGGCATATATCGTCAACCGACCTATAGAAGCCCGGCGAGTCGGTAGAGCACCAGCGAGCCCGCCACGGCGACGTTCAAGCTGGATCCGGTGCCGACCATCGGGATCTCGACGGCGCTGTCGAGCAGGTCGAGTGCCTCCGCCGGGATGCCGGTCGCCTCATGACCGAGCACCATGACGGTCCGCCGCCGGGCAACCGGCAGATCAGCGAGCCGGACGGCTTCGTCGGCCAGTTCCACGCCGACGATCGCCGCTCCCGCGCTGCGCTGCTCGGCCAGCCACCGCAGCGGGTTCCCGACGCGATGCACGCAACCGGGCTCCCGCAGCGTGTTCCCCCGGGCGATCGCGTCGTCCACCCAGCGGAACGGCGGCACGGCCAGGCACGCCCCGACCGCGTCACAGGTCCGCAGCAGCGTTCCCAGATTCGCCCCGTGCATCGGCCACAACGGCGCCGCGACGAGATGCCCCCAGCAGCGATGCCGGCGAGGACGGCGAGCAGAACGGATCTCTCCCGGGGTCCGGACCCGGATGGAGGCTCTCACCGGACGGAGGCAGAACCGCCCCGGAACTCATCAGTCATAGTGAGCGTGCTTCTCGGCGCACGCGAGCCATCGACAGGTGACGTGATCGCGCACCAGCGTACCGCGACCGGTCGATGGCGGACATCGACCGGCCTGTACTCTTCGCCGTCGTGCGTGCGATCTTCGTTCTGGCCGTGGCGATCCTTGTCGGCTTCCTCGTCAGCCCGCTGGTACGCGCCGACGCCGGCTGCGTGCCCACCCCGTCGGCCTCGTCGCCGGCGGCGCTGACCGGCTGGACCGAGGCGCAGATCGCGAACGCCCGGCTGATCGTCACCGCCGGCGCCGGCCGCGGGATTCCGGAACGAGGACTGGTCATCGCGGTCGCCACGGCCATGCAGGAGTCCGGGCTGCGGAACCTGCGCGGCGGCGACCGGGACTCGATCGGCCTGTTCCAGCAGCGCCCGAGCCAGGGTTGGGGTACGCCGTCGCAACTGCGCGATCCGGCGTACCAGACGGGGAGGTTCTTCGACAAACTGCTGACCATCGACGGCTGGCAGAAGATGCGGCTCACCGACGCGGCCCAGGCGGTGCAGGTGTCCGCCTATCCGGAGGCCTACGCGAAGCACACCGGTGAGGCGACCCACCTGGTCGAGGCGCTGTCCGCGACCTCCTGCTAGCGGCCGTACCTGTCGAACGAGACGGTCCAGTCGCCGAGACCGTTCCAGATCGGCAGCTCACGCGGGGTGTTCTTCACGTCGACGATGTCGCCGACCTTGAAGTTGTTGTAGACCCACTTGGCGTCGGCAGTGCTGAGGTTGATGCAGCCGTGCGACAGGTTCGCCCGGCCCAGCGAGCCGTTCCAGGGCGCGGCGTGCAGGTATTCGCCCGAGTAACTGATCCGCGTGCAGAACTCGATGTTCTCCGACACGTAGTAGTTCGGGTCGTCCTTGTCGGTCACGCCGTAGCTGGCCGAGCTCATCGTGTGCCGGCGCTTCTTGCCGAGCACCACGTGCGGGCCGCCGGCCGTCCAGTAGCTGATCTTCTGGCCGTTCGCGCCGGTGGTGCCGCCGCCCTTGCCGAGGCTGCTCTTCATGGTGCGGACGAGCTTGCCGTCGACGTAGACCTTCGTCATGTGCGTGCGGTTGTCGCTGATCGCGATCAGCTCCCGCCCGATCTTGAAGCTGGTCGACGCGTTCTTCCCGCCGTACGTCTTCTTGCCCAGCTTCTGGCCGAACACGTTGACGCTGACCTTGATCGTGGTGCCGGCCTTCCAGTACTTGGCCGGCCGCCAGTGCACGGTCCGGTCGTCCTTCCAGTAGAACTTGCCCTCGACCTTCGGCGACGTGGTGATCTCGATGGCCTTCTCGGCGGCCTCCTTGTTGACCGCGCGGCTGAACGCGACGATCACCGGCTGGCCGACGCCGTACGTGCTGCCCTCCTTGAGGAGCAGCATCGCGTTGGCCTGGAAGTTGACCTTCGCGGTGGCCTCCGGCTTGAGCGTGCTGAACGTGTGGTCCTTCGTGCTCTCGACGCCGGCGCTGTCCGTGGCGACGACGGTGACCTTGTACTTCTTGCCGTACGCCAGGTCCTCGGACGACTTCCAGGTCCCGTCGGCCTGGATAGTGCCCTCGATCTTCGTCTTGCCGGAGGTGACGGTGACCGATTTGAGGGTGCCGTCCTGGGCGCTCACCACGATCGGCTTGATCGGCGACCACTCGGTGGCCCCGGCCTCCGGGGTGAGGTTCAGGCTCACCGGCGTCACGACGGGAGCAGACTCGACCTGAGCCACCGGGTCGACCCAGGTGGTCGATCCGCCGCCGGCGGCCTTGCTGCCACCGGACGAGGAACATCCGGCCGCGGTGGCGGCCGCGGCCACGCCGACCGCACCGATGATCACTCTACGTCGTCGAATCATGACTCTCACAATCGAGGGGTCCTGGCGCCATCCGTGGCCCTGCAGAGAACAAGACGTGTAGCAGGCCCGGAATCGTTGCCTGTCGTGTCAAGCAATCTCTGAAGGAGGGGGTCATCTTGACAGATCTTGATCTCGCGCGGTAGACCGCGTTGATTCCCGCCCGCTGCCGTCCTTTACCATCGCCCCGACGACAGCTCTGGCCAAAAAGCGGGGACAAAAAGTGACATCGGACGACATTTCACGCCGGGAGGCGGAGCGGTTGCGCGGCTTGGACGAGGCCGGACGCGTATCCGTGATGTTCGAGGCCATCGCCGAGCAGGGCGCGCTCTGGGTCTGGGGTGACGAAGGCGACATCCTCTTCACCGAGGACGGGCGGCGCCGCGACCTGCTGCCGATCTGGCCCTACGCCACGGTGGCCCGGCTGGAGAACGAGGGCGACGTCGACGGCGAGCACGCCATCCGGATCCCGGCCCGCGACTTCCTGAAGGAGTGGCTGCCGCAACTCGACGAGGACGACGCGGACATCGCGATCTTCCCGGTCGAGGAACGGAACGCGGCGGTGCTCACCCTCGCCGAGTTCCGTTCCCGCGTCGGTTCCTAGGCCTTGGCGGCGCTGGCCACGGTCAGCGCCTCGGCCGCGTGCTGGTTCATGTCCAGCTCGCTGTGGATCACGTCGAGCACGCGACGATCCGCCCCGATCACGAAGGTCATCCGTTTCGTGCTGAGGGGACCCAGCGCGAGCTTGCGCTTCACGCCGTACGCGGCGATGGTCGTGGAATCGGGGTCGGACAGCAGCGGGTAATCGAACGTGTAGGTGTCCGCGAACTGCTTCTGCTTCTCGACCGGATCCTTGCTGATGCCGACGCGCTGCACGCCGGCAGCCCGGTATTCCGCCGACAGGTCCCGGAAGTGGCAGGCTTCGGCGGTGCAGCCCTTGGTCATGGCGCCGGGGTAGAAGAAGAGGACCACGGGCCCGTCCGCGACGAGGTCGCTCAGCCGCCGCGGGGTGCCGTCCTGGTCGGGAAGTTCGAAGTCGGGCGCGAGGTCGCCCTTTCCTATGCTCACCCGATGCAGGGTACTGCCGCCGGCCGACGGCCTGCGCCGCCGATCGCCGGCACCCCGAAGAGGAATGACATCGCCCGGGTGGAGCGTCTCGGCGTCCGATGGCTCACCCTGGGCTGACGGCCGCCACTCAGTAGTCGCCCTTGATGACGAAGTAGGAGCCGCGGATGGTGCCGGCCAGTTTCGACTTCTGACGGGCGAATTTGAACGAACCGAGTTCTTCCGGAACGTCCATGCCGTCGGAGAGTTTGAAGCCGACCGCCCGTTTCCCGCCCTCGTCGACGGTCCACATGACGTTGACGGACAAGCCACTCTCGTAGAAGACGTACGCCATCTTGATGTTCTCCACCTGGAAGGCGGTCGCCTCGAGCGCGGGCGAGGAGATGACGATGCCGCGCTCTTCCGCGAGGATGCGGTGCACGTAGTCGATGATCGGCTGCGCGTCGGCGGCGGGCGAGACCGTGAAGACGTGGTCGTACTTGTTCTTGAAGTAGCGAGCCTCGTTCGCCCGGAGTCCGGCCAGCACGGAAGCGACCGGCGACGATTCGAGACCGGTGGTCGAGACGGTGGCGAAATCCACTTCATAGGTCATGGCACACTCACCCTAATCCAAGATCAAAGGACGGAAATGGGCATTCTGTACGATTATTTCCGGGCACCCGGCGATGACGCGGTCCGTCGGCGCCTGGACGAGAACGACGCGATGTCGCCGCTCGACGACCCGTTCCCCGGAATCGCGCTCAAGACCATCGACCCCACCGTGATCCTAGGGCAGCTGATCGCCGCGGCGCTCGGCCGCGGCTGGGACGTCGACCTGATGAAGGACCGCTTGATCTGGCCGGAGGGCGGCGAGCAGGACCCCGGCCACGAGGGCCCCTGGGTGACCCGGCTCAGCGACCAGGCCCGCGACGCCCTCGCCGGCATCCCCGCCGACCGCGTGCCCGCGCTGGCCGAGCAGTGGGCGACCGCCGAGGAGTTCCACGGCTACGGCGACCCGGAATACCTGCGCGAGGTCATCACCGACTTCATCGCCCTGACGATGCAGGCCGGGGAGCGGAACGAGGCCGTCTACTGCTGGATCTGCCTCTGACCGTGTTCGCTGGCAGTGAACGCCGGAAGAACCTGGACGCGGCCACGGTTGAGCCGACCGTACTCAACCCTCGGAGGTTCCCGGTGACCAGCAAACGACTCCCCGTGTTGTTCCTCGACGACATCGTCCTGCTCCCCGGCATGGCGGTGCCCGTCGAGTTGGACGAGAAGACCCGGGCCGCGGTCGACGCCGCCCGCACCTCGGCCGGCTCCGAACTTCTGATCGCCCCGCAGCTCGACGACCGGTACGCGTCCTACGGCGTGGTCGCGACCGTCCAGCAGGTGGGCAAACTGCGGGGCGGCACGCCCGCCGCCGTCCTGCGCACCGGCGTCCGCGCCCGCATCGGCAGCGGCGTGACCGGACCCGGCGCCGCGCTCTGGGTGGAGGCCGAGCTGGTTCCGCCGGCCGCGCCCACCGAGAAGGCCGTCGAGCTGGCCGCCGAATACAAGAAGCTGGTCGTCTCGGTGCTCCAGCGCCGGGAGGCCTGGCAGGTCATCGAGTCGGTGAGCGCCATCGACGACCCCGGTGACCTGGCCGACACCGCGGGCTGGGCGCCGTACCTCTCCAACGACCGCAAGCGCGAGCTGCTGGAGACCCCCGACGTCGAGGCCCGGCTGCGCGTGCTGATCGACTGGACCGGCGAGTTCCTGACCGAGTCCGAGGTCAGCGAGAAGATCGAGCACGACGTCCGCGAGTCGGTCGAGAAGCGCAATCGCGAGTACCTGCTCCGCGAGCAGCTCAAGGCCATCCGCAAGGAGCTCGGTGAGGGCGAGGCCGACGACAACGACGACTATCGCGCCCGGGTCGAGGGGGCAGATCTTCCCGATTCGGTACGCGAGGCAGCGCTGCGCGAGGTGGACAAACTCGAACGGACCGGCGACCAGAACCCGGAGGCCGGGTGGATCCGCAGCTGGCTCGACACGGTCCTGGACCTGCCGTGGTCGGAACGCACGACCGACAACACCGACCTGGAAGCGGCCCGCGCGGTCCTCGACACGGATCACCACGGCCTCGACGAGGTCAAGGAGCGGATCGTCGAATACCTGGGCGTCCGTGCCCGCCGCGAATCCCGTGGCCTGGCGGTCGTCGGCGGCCGGGGCTCGGGTGCGGTGATCCTGCTGGCCGGTCCTCCCGGTGTCGGCAAGACCTCGCTCGGCGAGTCGGTGGCGAAGACCCTCGGCCGCAAGTTCGTCCGGGTCGCGCTGGGTGGCGTGCGTGACGAGGCCGAGATCCGAGGACACCGCCGGACGTACGTCGGCGCGCTACCGGGCCGGATCGTCCGCGCCATCCGGGAAGCCGGCACGATGAATCCGGTCGTCCTGCTGGACGAGGTGGACAAGGTCGGCAGCGACTACCGCGGCGACCCGGCCGCGGCGCTGCTCGAAGTCCTGGACCCGGCGCAGAACCACACGTTCCGCGACCACTACCTCGACCTGGACCTGGACCTGTCCGACGTGCTGTTCATCGCGACCGCGAACACCCTGGAGACGATCCCGCAGGCGCTGTTCGACCGGATGGAACTGATCTCGATCGACGGCTACACCGAGAACGACAAGGTCGCGATCGCCCGCGACTTCCTCCTCCCCCGCCAGCTGGAACGGGCCGCCCTGTCGCCCGGCGAGGTGACGGTCACCGAGGCCGCGCTGCGCGAGATCGCCGCGAACTACACCCGGGAGGCGGGCGTCCGGTCGTTCGAGCGCCTGCTGGCGAAGGCCCTGCGCAAGGTCGCCCTGGGCACCCTGCCCGCGACGGTCGAGGCAGCCGACCTCGCCGATCTGATCGGACGGCCGCGGTTCACCCCGGACTCGGCCGAGCGCACCGCCGTTCCCGGTGTGTCGACCGGTCTGGCGGTCACCGGCATGGGCGGCGACGTCCTCTACATCGAGGCGTCGCTGCTCCCCGGCGACAAGGGCGGTCTCTCCGTCACCGGCCAGCTCGGCGATGTGATGAAGGAATCCGCTCAGATCGCTTTGTCGTACGTCCGATCGCACGCCGGTGAACTGGGTATCTCGCCGGAACAGCTGGATCACCCGATCCACCTGCACGTGCCCGCGGGCGCGGTGCCGAAGGACGGGCCGTCGGCCGGCGTCACGATGACGACCGCGCTGGTGTCGCTGCTGCTCGGGCGCAACGTGCGGGCCGACGTCGGGATGACCGGTGAGGTCTCGCTGACCGGCCGGGTCCTCCCGATCGGCGGGGTGAAGCAGAAGCTGCTGGCCGCACAGCGCGCCGGGCTCACCGAGGTGTACCTGCCACAGCGCAACGAGCCGGATCTCGACGACGTGCCGGCCGATGTCCTGGCGGCGCTGACCGTGCACATCGTTTCCGACGTACGAGAAATCCTGAAGACCGCCCTGGATGAGGTCTCCGTCGGCACGGTAGCCGCGGCCTGATCCTCTGACCGGTGACGCCCGGCCCGCTGGATGAGCGGGCCGGGCGTTCCCCTGTGTCAGTTGCAGGTGGAACCGTTGAGCGTGAAGCCGGTCGGTGCGGCCGCGTTGCCGGTGTGCGTGGCCTGGTAGCCGATGCTGACCGAGCTGCCCGGCGCGATCGAGCCGTTGTAGCCGACGTTCTTCGCGGTCACCGTCCCGCTGGACGGGGCATACGTCGCACTCCAGCCGGACGTGATGGCCTGCCCGGTGGCCAGCGTGAAGACCAGGGACCAGCCGTTGATCGCCGTCGTGCCGGTGTTGGCGATCGTGACGCTGTTGGTCAGGCCGGTGTTCCAGGCGTTCACGGCGTTCGTCACCTTGCAGGCGCCGGTGCCGGTGCTCGGGCTGGAACTCGGGCTGGCGCTCACACTGGGACTCGGGCTGGCGCTCGCACTGGGACTCGTGCTGACGCTCGGGCTGCTCGACGGCCGGCTTCCTCCCGCCGCAGTGATGATCGCGTCGACGATCCCCTGCTGCGTGACGGCGCCGGAGTTGCGGTCGAACAGGCCGAAGCCGTGCTGCCCGTTCCAGCCGTTGTCCCAGTACGCGGTCGCCGCCCCGTACTTCTTCGCCGCCGACACCACGGCCCGCGCGTAGTCGGCGCGGTACCTGTTGCTGGACGAGTCGTACGTCGTCTTGTCGATCGAGCCGTACTCACCGACGAAGACCGGGTAGCCGCGCGTCACGAAGGTGTCGTACATCTTCTTCATCTGCCCGTCCAGGAAGTCCTCCTGGCCCCAGGTCGACTTCTTCGCCGGGTTCGTCGCGTTCGCGCCCCACTGGGTGATCGTGCCGTCCTCGGTGCCGGTGAAGTCCCACGGGTCGTAGTAGTGCACCGAGATGATCAGCCGCTGCTCGGCCGCCGGGATGGTGGACGACCGGTACTGATCGGTCGGGATCACGAACCCGTAGTTGCCGGCCGTGTAGTCGATGTTCGTGTTCCAGCCGGGCACCAGCAGCCAGCGGGAGGCGTTCGTCCCGCCGGTCCGGCGCACGGTGTCCACGAAGATCTGGTTGTAGGCGTTGATGTTCGAGTAGCACGGCTGGGTCGGGTTGCCGTACTGGCCGTCGAACTCCTCGTTCATCGACTCGAAGATCAGGTGGTCGTTGTAGCCCTGGAACTTCGTCGCGACCTGCTGCCAGACCTTCTGATACTTCTCCCGGATCGTGGTCTGCGACGCCGCGTCACAGATCAACCAGGAGCCGGCGACGCTCTTGTAGCCGTCGCCGTGCATGTTGATCAGCACGTAAAGGCCGCGGCCGTGAGCGTAGTCGACGACCTCCTTGATCCGGTTCAGCCAGGCGGCGTCGACGGTGTAGTCCGGGGCCGCGCCGATCTTCCCGAGGTAGGAGACCGGAATCCTGATGGTCTTGAAGCCGGCGGCCTGCACCCGGTCGATGAAGGCCTGCGTGACGACCGGGTTGCCCCAGGCCGTCTCACTGGGAACGCCGTTGTTGCTGGCTTCCAGGGTGTTGCCGAGGTTCCAGCCGGCACCCATGTCGGCGACCAGCTGGGCGGGGGTGAGCTGGGCGGTGACGTCGGCCGCTGCCGGTCTGGTCACGCCGTAGAAAGCGCCGGTGACGGCCAGGGCGGCGGCGAGGAACGCCATCCCGGCTTTCTTCAGTCTCATGGGGATGTGTGCCTTTCGGGGGGCGATTAATGTTGGGAGCGCTCCCATCATCGCAAAGTGTCAATGCCTTGTCACCGCCTTGTTTCAGCCGTGCTACACCGCCGGCAGTGGCGGCCGGCTCGAGGCGTTGTACGCGTTCTTGGCCGCGACCACGGCCGCCTGCACATGCTCGGGATCGACGCCGCTGACGTTGAGGGGCGGGTGCAGGCGCCGGACCAGGGTGGCCTCGACGGAGTTCGGCTCGGCGTCCTGAGCCCAGGTCAGCCGCAGATGAACGTGCATCCAGGCGGTCGGCCGGGCGGCTTCCGGCCTGCCGCATCCCGCACGGGACGTGAGACGGCAGGCCGGCGCGTCACGACGCGTTCACGGCGTCACGGGAGCGTGCCAGGTCGCGTGCCACGTCTGCGGGCCGATCACGCCGTCGATCTCGAGTTTCTTCTCCCGCTGGAACTGCACGCAGACCTGCTCGGAGTCCTTGTCATAGACGCCGTCGGTGCGGATGCGCCAGCCGCGGTCCTTCATCTTGAGCTGCCAGGTGCGCACGTCGTCGCCGGCCATGACGGGCGGCTGGGTGATGTGCCGGTGCCAGCCTTTCGGCGTACCGGAGATCTTCTTCGGGGATCCCGAGTAGTCAAGCCCGGGGATCAGGCCCGCGTGGGTCCAGTTCCGGCCGACGGCGTTGAAGCTGTTGACGCCGAACTTCCGGCCGCGCGCCTCGATCGTGCTGCCGTTGCCGAGGCTGACCGCCACGTGCGCGGAGTCCGGCCGGGTCTTGCCGAACGGGTTGCCGCCGGCGAACCGGAACAGCAGCGCGCCCTGGGTGTCGATCGCCCGGCTGACCTTGATCAGGGTGTCGTGCCTGCGGCAGTGCTGGGCCTGCAGCCAGGAGCCGTCCGGCATCCTCGGATCGATCTTGAAACGGCCGCAGCCCCACTCGATGAGCTCGGCACAGTCGAAGGCGGAGGGATTCGGGTTGGCGATCTTGTTCTCCACGCCGAACAGGTAGCGGTCGCCCTTCTGCTTCAGCAGCAGGCCGACGAGATCGGCTGCACTGGTCATTGCGGTTCTCCTTACGGGTGGACGATCCGGTCACCGGACCGGATCGGGTCGAAGTGACGGATGGCCGGCCGAGGCCGCCTCGCGGTGTGAGCCCACGGGGAGCCGCAGGATGACGTCCTCGTCCGCCTGGCCCTCGAACCAGCGGTTGCCGTTCTGCCAGAGGTGCGCGGCGGACACCTGCCGCACCTTCGCGGCGTGGTCACGCCAGTCGGCGCCCGGCTTGAAGAAGTGACCGTTGTCCGACCAGGCGTCGGCCATCGCCCGCCAGCCGTAACGGATGAGGCCCCGCGCTCGCATGTCGGCGATCGCCACGTCACCCGCGTACAGGTCGACGTGGTAGTGCCCGTTCAGGGCGCGCTGGTACGCGGCCAGGTAGGCGGCGAGCCTGCCGTGCCGGTGGTGGTCGGGCTGGCCCTCGTCCCAGGACACGTAGATCGACGCGCCGCGGGCCAGGCCACGCTCGCGCCAGAAGGCCAGGTCGGCCGCGCCGTCGGCGGTGCCGGCCTTCGCGCCTTCGGTGACGCGCGACTCGTACCACTCGGAGTTGGCGATGACGTCGTAGCCGGCCCGCAGGAGCCGGTGCAGCTCGTCCCTGCCGCACAGCTTCCACTGGGTCGTGTGGCGGGTGTTCCCGACGCCGGCGCTGTAGCGGATGACGAACTTCGCGCCGTGGGCGGCGGGTCCGGTGATCGGGTGGGGCCGGAATCCGGCGTAGTCGATACCTCGGTCGAACACTGACAAAGCCATGGTGGACATGTCCGTACGGTCACCGCAGGGCCTCCTCGCGGACCTTGCGGCGACCTTGCGGCGCAGCTCAGGATGCTGATGTGGAGTTCCGGCTCTTCGGCGAGGTGCAACTGGTGGCCGCGGGGCGGCCGCTGGAGACCGGCACGCCCCGGCAGCAGGCGGTGCTCGCGGCCCTGGCGGTGGAGGCGGGACGTGCGGTGGCGATCGAGACGATCGTGGACCGGGTGTGGGGTGACAACCCGCCGGCCGAGGCACGCAACGTGCTGTACTCGCACGTCAGCCGGATCCGCCGGATGCTGAGGCAGGCGGTCGCGTGCGGTGACGGCACGGTGGTCCGGCTCGAACGCCGGCACGCCGGATACGTGCTGGACGCCGACCCGGAACTGATCGACATCCACCGGTTCGCCCGCCTCGCCGAGCTGGGCCGGGACCCGTCCCGTGCCGACACCGAGCAGGCCCGGGTGCTGGTGGAGGCGCTGAGCCTGTGGCGCGGCATCCCGCTGGCGGCGCTCACCGGCGACTGGGTGTCGGCGGTGCGCGAGAGCTGGCACCGGCGGCGCCTGGACGCCGCCGTCCACTGGGCACGCGCCGAGCTGCGGCTCGGCCGCGCCGAGGCGGTGATCAGCACGCTGCCCGACCTGATCACGGAGTACCCGCTCGCCGAGCCGCTCGAAGTGCTGCTCATGACCGCGCTGCACACGGCCGGCCGGGATGCGGAGGCGATGGACCGCTACGTCACGGTGCGGCAGCGGCTGGCCGACGCGCTGGGCGCCGATCCCGGGCCGGAGCTGCGGGCCCTGCACCAGGCCATCCTGCGCGGCGAGCCGGCCACCGCGCCGCTCGGCGATCGGCGAGCGCCGGCGCAGCTGCCTCCGGACGTGTACGGCTTCACCGGGCGCGAGGAACCGTTGCGGCAGATGGACGCGCTGCTGGACGACGGGCACACCGTGGTGATCGACGGCATGGCCGGCATCGGCAAGACGGCGCTGGCCGTCCACTGGGCCCACCGGACGGCGCCGCACTTCCCGGACGGCCGGCTCTACGTCAATCTCCGTGGATTCGATCCGACCGGGACACCGGTGACGCCGGACGAGGCGGTCCGCGGTTTCCTCGACGCGCTCGGCGTGCCACCCGAGCGGATCCCGGTCACGCTGGACGCCCAGACGGCGCTGTACCGCAGCCTGCTGGCCGGCCGGCGGATCCTGGTGCTGCTGGACAACGCCCGCGACGTCGAGCAGGTCCGCCCGCTGCTGCCCGGGGCGCCCGGCTGCATGACCGTGGTGACCAGCCGCAATCAGCTCGCCGGGCTGGTCGTGACGACCGGGGCGCACCCGATGACCCTGGACCTCCCGCCGGCCGGCGAGGCCCGGCAGCTGCTGGTGCGCCGGCTGGGATCCGGCCGGGTCATGGCCGACCTGCCCGCCACCGACGACATCGCCGCGATGTGCGGGCGTCTTCCGCTGGCGCTGGCCATCGTGGCGACCCGCGCGGCGACCCGGCCCGGCCTCCCCCTGTCCGTCCTCGCCGCCGAGTTGCGGGAGGCCCAGGGCGGGCTGGAGGAGTTCACCGATCCGGACGTGGCAAGCGACGTACGAGCGGTGTTCTCCTGGTCCTACCGGCAGCTCAGCCCGCCCGCCGCGGGACTGTTCCGGCTGCTGGGGCTGCACGCCGGACCGGACATCGGCATGGCCGCCGCGGCCAGCCTCGCCGGCCGCCCGGTGACGGAGATCCGCCCGTTGCTGGCCGAGCTGGCCCGGGCCCACCTGATCCAGCGAACTCTCAGCCGGTACGCGTTCCACGATCTGCTGCGCGCGTACGCGACGGAGCTGGCCTCCACTGTCGACGACGAGACCGAGCGGTCGGCCGCGCTGCACCGGGTGCTCAGCCACTACGTCGCCAGCGCCCACGCCGCCGATCGGCTGCTCAATGCCCACCGCGACGACCCCGCGACGCCGCCGCCGGTCCCGACCGGGGTCGAACCGGAACGACCGGCCGGCCGGCGTCCGGCGCTGGACTGGTTCGTCGCCGAGCACCGGGTGCTGCTGGCGACGCTCGGCCGGTCCGGCGACGACGCCCTCGTCTGGCAGCTGGCCTGGGCGCTGGTCCGCTTCTTCGCGTACCACGGGCACTGGCAGGACTCGATCAGCGCCCTCACCGTCGCGGTGAGTTCGGCCCGGCGGCTGGGGGATTCGGGCAAGGAGGCTTTCGCGCACCGGTACCTGGGCTGCGCGAACATCCGGCTCGGCGGTTTCACCGAAGCCGGCGCACGCCTGCGCGACGCGCTGACGCTGTACCGCGCGGCCGGTGACCTCGCCGGCGAGGCGCACACCCGGCGTCACCAGGCCTGGCTGCTGGAGTGCCAGGGCTGCTACCCGGAGGCGCTCGCGCACGCCCGGCAGGCCCTCGGCCTGTTCCACACCGCCGGCCATCGGGCAGGAGAGGCGCGGGCGCTGAACGCCGTCGGATGGTTCACCGCGATGCTGGGCGACCACGCCGGGGCGATCGACCACTGCGAACGGGCACTCGACCTGCAGCGCGGCCTCGGTGACCGGTTCGGGCAGGCCGAGACCTGGGACAGCCTCGGATACGCCAACCAGCGTCTCGGCCGGCACACCGCGGCCATCGTCTGCTATCGGACCGCTGTCGCGCTGTACAGGGAGTTCGACGACCGGTACAACGAAGGAGACACCACCGCGTCGCTCGGCGACGCTCTCTACGCGGCGGGCGACGCCACATCCGCCCGGGACGCCTGGCGTCGGGCGGCCGACATCCTCGACCTGCTGCACCACCCGGACGCCGGCCGGGTCCGCGCCAAGCTCCTGGCTCCCACCCGACCCTGACCGGAGGTCCACAGTGCACGAGATATCGGTTACCCCGGAGGAGTTCGACGCGCTGGTAGAGGCGGTCAACGACGGCGACGTGCCTCCCGAGGGGATGCTGCGGCACCTGCTGACGGCGCTGGAGGACGAGTCGCCGAGCCAGGCCGTCGACAAGGCGTTCATGGCTGAAGCGCCGCACACCAGGCACATCGACGTACGATTCAAGATCGGTCGTTGATCGCCGGGGATGCGCACCGTCCTGGTCTCGATGCCCTTCATGGACATCGACCGGCCGTCCATCCAGCTGGGCCTGCTCAAGGCGATCGGTGAGCGGAACGGCTTCGCCGTGCGGACCCTGCACGCCAACCTCGACTTCGCGGCGCGGATCGGGGTGGACCAGTACCGCGAGCTCGCCGAGACGCGGGGGTCGCTGGTCGGTGACTGGCTCTTCTCCGTCGAGGCGTTCGGCGAGCAGGCCCCCGATCCGGCCGGCCGGCTGCCGGACGAGCTGGGCGCGGACCCGGCGTACGGTGAGCGGCTGCGGCACCTCCGTGACCATGACGTGCCCGCGTTCCTCGACTCCCTCATGGACGCCGTCGCCTGGACCGAGGTGCGGGTCGTCGGCTTCAGCTGCACCTTCCAGCAGAACACCGCCTCGTTCGCGCTGGCACGCCGGCTGAAGAGACGGTTCCCGCACCTCGTCACGGTCTTCGGCGGGGCCAACTTCGACGGCGAGATGGGCCCGGAGCTGGTCCGCACCGTCGACTGCATCGACCTGGCGGTCAGCGGTGAGGCGGACACCGCGTTCCCGCGCCTGCTGGCGGCGCTGGCCGCCGGAACGGACCCGGCGGCGGTGCCGGGCGTCTGCCGCCGTGCCGGTGACACGTGCGTCGCGACGCCGCCCGAGCCGCCGTACGACGAGCTCGACGACCTGCCGCCGCCGGACTACGGCGAATACTTCGAGCGCGCGGAACTGCTGGGCGTCGTGCCCCGCGCCGCGCGCCGTCAGGTGTGGCTGCCGTTCGAGAGCGCCCGCGGATGCTGGTGGGGCGAACGGCACCACTGCACGTTCTGCGGGCTCAACGGCACGACCATGCCGTTCCGTTCCAAGTCGCCGGCCCGGGTCCTGGACGAGCTGGCCGGCCTCGCTCACCGGTACGGGACCTTCCGCTTCGAGGCGGTGGACAACATCCTCGACCCGCGCTATCTGCGGGAACTGTTCCCGGCGATCGCCGACACCGGCGCCGACTACGAATTCTTCTACGAGGCGAAGGCCAACCTCACCCGCGCGCAGCTCCGGGTCCTCGCCCGCGGCGGGGTGAGCCGCCTGCAGCCCGGTCTCGAATCGTTGAGCTCCACGGTGCTGCGTCTGATGGACAAGGGTGTGCGGGCCGCGCAGAACGTCAACCTCCTGCGCTGGGCGCGGTACTACGGCATCGACGTGGCGTGGAGCATCCTGTGGGGATTTCCCGGCGAGTCCGCGGAGGACTACGCCGACCAGGCAGCCGCCGTACCTCACCTGAGGCATCTGCAGCCACCGGAGGGTTCCGGACGGATCTGGCTCGAACGCTTCAGCCCTCTCTTCGCCCGGCAGCCGGGCCGCTGCGTGCCCGAGATCGGTTACCGCTACATCTATCCGAAGGGGATCGACCTCGACCGGGTCGCGTACTTCTTCGACCACGAGATCGACGGCGCCCTGCCGGACAGCGCCTACGAACCGCTGCGCCGGGCCCTCGCCGACTGGGCCGCTTCCTGGCGCTCCGGGCCGCAGCCCTCCCTCACCTATCGGTCAGCGCCGGGCGTACTGCAGATCAACGACACCAGGCATGCGGGGTACGACGGAACGTACACCTTCGAGGGTGTCCTCGCCGACATCTACCTCGCCTGCACCGACCGCCCGATCACGGCTGCCGCCGTCCGGGAACGGCTGGAGCCGGCCCGGCCGATCGGCTACGTGGCGGAGGTGCTCGACGAGTTCCACCGGCGCGGCCTCGTGTTCCGCGACGACCGGTTCGTGGTGGCGCTGGCGCTTCCCGCCACTCCCGGCCGCTGATCGAGTTTCCGGAACTTTCGGAGACCAATCGGCCCACAGCTCACTCCCGAGCCGTCATGAACAGCAAATATTCACCGTTGTAATTATCGGTAACGGCTTGATATGTTTCGGTCGATCCGGCTCTGACAGCGACCACATCCCCATCCCCAGGCGCTGCATCCGGCGAAAGGACCGACCATGACAAGACACTGGCGTACGCTGCTGGCCTCGCTGGCCGCGGTCCTCGCCGGCCTGGTGGCCACCACCACGCTCCTCCCGGCGTCCCCCGCCGCCGCGGCCACGCTGACCGAGGTCACCGGTTTCGGCACGAACCCCACCGGCATCCGGATGCACCTCTACGTCCCCGATCGGCTGCCCGCCAAGCCGGCGGTGCTGGTGGCCGTGCACTACTGCACCGGCTCCGGCCCGGCGTTCTACTCCGGCACCGAGTTCAAATCGCTGGCCGACCAGTACGGCTTCATCGTCATCTACCCGTCGACGGTGCGTACCGGGAACTGCTGGGATGTCTCCTCGGCGGGCGCGCTCACCCACAACGGCAACAGCGACCCGGTCGGCATCACCTCGATGGTGCGGTACGTGCAGCAGAGGTACGCCACCGACACGGCACGGACCTATGTCACCGGCGCCTCGTCCGGCGCGATGATGACCAACGTGTTGCTCGCCGACTACCCGGACGTGTTCGCCGCCGGCGCCGCGTTCATGGGCGTGCCGGACACCTGCTTCCAGGCGACCGCGGGCAACCCCGCCGACCCCGGTCAGCAGGCCGGATGGAACAGCGCGTGCGCTAACGGCCAGGTCATCAAGACCGCTGCCCAGTGGGGTGACGCGGTACGCAACTCGTACCCCGGCTATTCCGGCCCCCGCCCGCGCATGCAGCTGTGGCACGGCGTCACGGACACGACGCTGCACTACAACAACTTCGGCGAAGAGATCAAGCAGTGGACCAACGTGCTCGGCGTCAGCCAGACACCGGTCAAGACCGACACGCCGCAGTCCGGCTGGACCCGCACCTGGTACGGCAACGCCTCGGCACAGCCGCCCGTCCAGGCCATCAGCATCGCGGGCGTCGGCCACTCGCTCCCGCTGGCAGGTCAGGCCAAGATGGCGATCAGCTTCTTCGGCCTGGACGGCACCGTCGTCTCGCCGTCCCCGTCACCGTCCTCACCGTCACCCTCCCCCTCGACCTCTCCCTCGACCTCTCCCTCCCCCTCGACCCCGCCCTCGTCGTCACCGCCGCCGGTCCCGGGCGGCTGCACCGCCGCGATCTCACTGAACTCCTGGACCGGCGGCTACGTCGCCACCGTCACGGTCACCGCCGGCACCACACCGCTCAACGGCTGGACCGTCGGCACCACCCTGCCCTCGGGCTCCGCCGTCACCAACACATGGAGCGCAACAGCGAGTGGTACGACCGGCGCGCCGACCTTCACGAACGTGAGCTACAACGGCACTGTCGCACCCGGCGCCACCACCCAGTTCGGCTTCCAGGGCACCGGAACCGGCCCGTCCACCGCCACCTGCACCGCCCGCTGACACCAGGGGCCGGCTCCACCCATGGAGCCGGCCCCCGACTCCTGCAGATCTTGATCGTTCTGCCACCGAGCGGCTTCGCGCGGCTCTCCCCCGCCATGGCCGTGTTCGCTTCTGGTACGCCCATCACGCTCGCGGGCGATCGGTCACATCGACCGCACGGGCGACGCCACGTGCGCACACCGGCTGCCGGGCTCGCCGAAGCGCGGCACCGTTGTGCGCGGAACCGTCTCAGAGATCCACAACTTCGGCGTCTTCGTACGCCTCGAAGGGGAACCGGCCGACCTGCCTGGTTCCGGATTCATGCGGATTCCGGAGCTGAGCTGGGAGTACTTCGACGACCCGGCTGACGTTCACCCGTGGGCAGGTGCAGCTTTCACTGAAAGCCTTGCAGGAAGATCCACTCGTGCAGTTCGCTGATCGAGTAGGTGATCAGCTTTCCGGTTCAGTCATCAAGGTAGTGCCCTTCGGTGTATTCGTCCGCGTCGCGCCCGGTATCGCGGGGCTCCTTCACCAGTCGGACCTGACCCGGGAGCCGGCATGGGGAGAGACGGTTCCCGTCACGATCGTCGAGGTGGACCGGCCTCAACGGCGAGTGCGGCTCAAACCCGCCCTCGGACGCTGACCCGCCGGCCCACACCATGGAACTACAGCGCGGAACCTGGGCTCGGGCCTACCGGCCCGCGCCACCCTCCCGTTTCGCGACAGCCTCTCCACCAGCACGGGGACGCGGAGCCTCGGGAGCCTCCACCCCCGACGGTGCCGGCGAGCCGAACGGCAGGCGGTCGTCGAGCCGTCGCAGCGCCGCGGCGATCACCACCGCTGCGCCGAGGGTGATCAGGACGGTCGGACAGCCCAGATCAACGACGTCCGCGAGGGGCAACAAACCGTACCCACGGCTGCCCAGGCGCCCATCAGCTTCAACCGCGCCGCGACGATTCAGTGAGCCATCGCTACCTGGCGCGCCCCATGTTGCCGAGTCATCGCGGTATCCGGGTGGCCTGCAACATGAGTCGGCCGGCGGTTACTTCTCGGCGGCAGGAGAGTACGCGGATCATTCCGTTCTCACCGCTTTACCGCCTTCGCGCATTCGAGGGCAGGCTTCAGACGTTGCAGCACTGTCCTGTGGACGTCCACCACCACCGGGTCATCACTGTGGTACGCCTGGGAGGTCTCTACAAGATCGCGCGCGTCTTTCAGACTGAGGCCGAAAACAAGCCTGGCAGCCCGAACCGCTGCGATGATGCACAACCCGTTGACCGCGAACAGATCGAGTACATCATCGACATCCGAGCCGTCCACGAATCGCTGACGTCCGGCTGCGGAAACGGCGTCGGCGTGCTCCATTCGCGTCATGCCGATCAGTATCGTCGAGCCCTTCTGACTTCGGTCGTGAAAGCCGGGCCCGAATGGGCGGCTCTTTGGGACCCTCGCGGCGCACTTCGGCATGATCAATGTTCGTGACTTTCGGGCCCACTGCGCAGGCGTTGACGGGTGAGCGCGAGCATGTCGATCAGCCAGCCAGGCCCGCCGGTGATGTCTCGCGCGCAGAAGGCGTCGCCCCTCGGACGGGCCGGCGCCCGCCGCTAGAGGTGGCCCGAATGTCCGTTGCTTCGCGGGCGAAGGTGCCGGCATCGCTTGTGCCATCGAAGACGAGGCAAGTCGTGCAATCAGTCGCGTACGGGCCAGATAAGGCCCTGGTCGGTCCAGATGACACCCTTGTTGCGGCAGAGGCAGAAGGGGTGGCCGATGGGGTCGGTGTAGACGCGGAAGCCGTAGCCGTCGGGGCCGACGGAGTCCCGCTTCAGGGTCGCACCGAGGGCTAGGATCCGGCTCTGTTCCGCCTCGATATCGTCGACTTCGAAGTCGAGGTGGAACTGCTTGGGGTGCTCACTGTCGGGCCACTGCGGGGCGCGGTAGTCCTCCACGCGGATGAAGGCCATCTCGATCTCACCGAACTGGATACCGGCCCATTCCTCGTGGCTGCCCGCCTTGACCGGGCGGCCCGTCACCTCGGAGTAAAAGCCTGCCAGCTTCATCGTGTCCGGACAGTCGATGATGAAATCCGTGAGTCGCAGCACCCGCCGATCTTGCCACAGGATCGAATGGACCGAACTTCTGAGACAGGTCCCAGGTCCCAGGTGGCCGGTGCGGGGACAGTGCGTCCGCGTTCAGGCCGGCGCAACACGCCACGGGCCACGCGAAGGGGTGCAGCCATCCTCGTCGTCATGTCTCCGGGGCTACCGCAGACGACCCGCTGCCACCCTAGAACTACAGCGCGGAGGACCACCGGGTCGGATCAGCTGCCCGCTCCACTCCCCCGTTCCACGACCGTCTCCGCGCCCGCACGCGGATGCGGCACCTCGAGAGCCTCAGCCTCCGGCACAACCGGTGAACCGAACGGCAGGCGGGTGTCGAGCAAGCGCAACACGGCGGCGATCAACGCCGCCAGCACCACGACCGCGCCGAGGTTCAGCAGCACCGCCGGATAGCCGTTGAGAGAGACGTCCGCGAGAGGCATCAAACCGTACCCACGGCTGCCCAGGCGCCCATCAGCTTCAACCGCGCCGCGACGATTCAGTGAGCCATCGCTCCCCTGGCACGCCCCATGTTGCCGAGTCATCGCGGTATCCGGGTGGCCTGCATCATGAGTCGTCCGGCCGCCGCCGGACGCCGGGCGACTTCTCGGCGGCATGACAGTGCACTCGAGCTGCTGATCCTGTAGCGCAGGATGAGCATTCACGGCGCCTGGCAACCCGTCTCCTACGGTGTTGACGAGTGCCCGGATGCCGGAAAGACGCTGAAAGAACCCGACGTCGATTGACGGCTACGCGCGATCGGCGGCATGACAGGACGGCCTCACTCGTAATCGGGTCTGCGCAGAACGTGAATCGCGCCGACCCCGGCTCGACGTTCGCAAACCGGCCCAGGGCGCTGGCTGACAGCCCTTCCGTGATGGATCATGCGATCCATGGGAATGACCGGGAGCGGGGATGATTCTGAACTGCGGCTCGAGGTCCAAGAGCTCACTGAACTGCTGCGTGAAGACTCGGACTTCAGGAACCTTCGTGTCCTGTTGGCGGCCCACGGCCTGCGCGCCTCAGAAGTCCTCCTGGCTGGGCTGATCGGAAGCGAAGATAACAGCGAGTATGGAGTATTTATCACCAAGGACCTGCGTTGCTTTTGTTTCGAACTCGGTCCGAGCAACCAGCTAATTCGATGGGAGCAGGTCGCGAACGTCGGCCCGCTCCTCGACGACTTCAGTGCCCTTACTGTCGGCATCGCGATGATGCGCGCCGGCGGCTCAGCGTGACTGCTTCAGGTAGTCGAGTCGCCATAGACCCTCCGGCGCCACCCGAACGTCGTCCTGGTCGAGCATCCGTGCATCCGTGTCTCGGCACCGGCAGACACGGCCTTCGCCCGGCAGGCAGTAACCCGCGTAGTACGCCACTCGCGGCAGATCAGTGCGCTCCGGCCACCTGATCCGAAAGCCATCGCGACATCTGCCGCATCCTGTGGACCTTGGCCGCTCTAACGATCACCGCGATGGGGGTTGATGATGACGTTAGGCGCCCAGGGCTCCCGTCGGATCGCTGTAGATGGCGCAGCGTACCGCTGGCGGATTCGCCATAAACCGACCTACTGCCAGGGAATGGGCTGGTCGACACTGACTTTCGCCGTCGGCCTTGCTGACGCTGCCGGGTCAACACTGGTGGTGACGCTGCCGTTCGCCCGCCCGGACAACTGGATGCGACTACCGAGCGGATCGGTCTCTCCAGCCATCGTTGAAGCCAGCATTCGTCATGCCGTGCTGAATGGCTGGCGGCCCGACCGACCCGGGTCGCCACACATGATCACACTCGCCGACCGGCCAGTCTGAGGCACCCCAAAGCGCGCTATCGGCGGCATGAGCGTGTATCGAACGGCGAGGTGCGAGGGGTCGACGCCTTCAGCCCAGATCTGTCGAGCGGCTGAGCTTTTCCCAGCTTGCCAAGTCAGTGCGCAGTAGTTCGTGGTGGGCGGCGATGTGATCGACTGCGTCGTTGCCGAGTGCCAGCCGCAGTGGCGGCTCAGCGCTGTCGAGAACCTCCAAAATGGCCAGGGCCGCCTTGGCCGGGTCGCCGGGCTGGGTGCCGTCCATGGCGTCGACCGCGGCACGGGTGGACCCCGTTGACACGGCGTATTCCTCAATGATTCGCGACCGGTGCATCCGGTGGCCGCCGAATTCGGTTCGAAACGCTCCTGGCTCCACGATCAATACGCGGATCCCGAACGGTGCAACCTCCGCTGCCAGTGCCTCGGACAGTCCTTCAAGCGCGAACTTCGCCGAGCAGTACGCCCCGAACCCCGGCATGCTCAACTGCCCGCCCATCGAGCTGAGCTGGATGATCGCTCCGCTGCGCTGGGCGCGTAGGTGCGGCAGGACGGCTTTGGTCACCGCGACAGCACCGAAGAACATCACATCCATCAAGGCTCGTAGATCAGCAAGATCGAGCTCCTCGACGGCGCCGACGCTGCCATGGCCTGCGTTGTTCACCAGCACGTCGATCCGGCCGAACTCGGCGATCGTCCGCTCGACCGCGGCACTTACCTGCGCATCGTCGGTGACATCCAGCGGCGCCGTCCGCACTCGACTTCCTCCGACGGCGATGAAATGGTCCAGCTGCTGCGGTTGGCGCGCGGTGGCCATCACACGGTCGCCAGCCGCGAGGGCCGCCAACACCAACTCTCGGCCGAAGCCGGCCGAGGCACCGGTGATCAGCCACACCCGGCCTGTCTCCATCATCCCCACCGTCATCGCTCCTATATATGCGTCGTCCATGTCTCGGCACTACCTTGCCCAACTGTCCTGATACGCCGCCAACACAGCCTTCCTTCAGCGGTTACAGTCTCAGCCTGTGACCATCGAGTTGCGGCAGCTGCGATACTTTGTCGCCGTGGCCGAGCACCTCAACTTCAGCCGCGCCGCGCAACACCTGAACCTGGCTCAACAATCGCTGTCGCAGCAGATCCGAGCCCTCGAGCGAGGCCTCGGTGTGCGCCTGTTCGACCGCGACACCCGCGGCACCCGGCTGACCGGCGCCGGAAAGGTGTTCCTGCCCGAAGCGCGCGCCGTCCTCGCCCGCTTCGACACCGCCGTCGGCGTGGTGCAACGCGCTGACCGGGGTGAGATCGGCCGCCTCAACCTGGCATTTCTTACCTCGACTGCCAACTACATGCTGCCGCCGGTCGTGCGAGCCATGCGTGAGCGCGTGCCCGACCTCGAACTGGCGACCTACAACGTGCCGATCGATGAACTCGTCGCCGGCATACGCAGCGGGCGTTTCGACGCCGCGTTCACCCGTCCGCCCCTGGTTGCCGACCTAGCGACCCGAGTACTGGCTGTCGAACCGGTCTGCGCGGTGCTACCCGCCGGGCACCCACTTGCCACCCGTGACGTACTGCACCTGTCCGACCTCGCCGCCGAAAACTGGGTACTCACCCCACGAGAGTCGTGGCCGCCTTGGCACGCCAAGTATGACCAGGACTTCACCGGCGCCGGATTCACCCCCCGGGTGGTCCAACGCTCCGCTGGCGTGCCAAATCTGCTCGGCCTCGTCGCCGCAGGCGTCGGAGTGACCCGCCTCGCCCGTTCAGCCCGCAGCATCCGACGCACCGGGGTCGTATTCGTTCCGCTGGCCGACGACCACGCCGAGACTGTCATTGCATGGATGCCCGCCCGCGAAGGACCGGCACTACGGAACCTCCTCGACGTCACCGCTACCTTGACCGGAACCACCGACCTCACATCCGAGGGCTGAGCATTTGAGCTGCTATCTCAACGTCCGCTCATCGGCTAAAGGAGTGCGTCCGCGTTGAGGCCAGTGCAACAGGCCACGGGCCACGCGAAGGGGTGCAGCCATCCTCGTCGTCCTGTCTCCGGGGCTACCGCAGACGACCCGCTGCCACCCTAGAACTACAGCGCGGAGGACCACCGGGTCGGATCAGCTGCCCGCTCCACTCCCCCGTTCCACGACCGTCTCCGCGCCGGCACGCGGATGCGGCACCTCGAGAACGTCAGCCTCCGGCACAACCGGTGAACCGAACGGCAGGCGGGTGTCGAGCAAGCGCAACACGGCGGCGATCAACGCCGCCAGCAGCACGACCGCGCCGAGGTTCAGCAGCACCGCCGGATAGCCGTTGAGAGAGACGTCGGAGAACGGGTACGGGTACCAGTCGGTGGCCGCGCCGTGCGCCAGCGTGTAGCCGATCCACAGGGCGGGCCAGACCGCCGCCCAGGCCAGGGTGCGGCCGTCGATGCGCGGGCGCGGGCCGAAGATCAGCCAGCCGAGCAGGGCGGCCCAGGGGGCGAAGTAGTGGAAGCCGAAGTTGGACAGCCACGCCGCGCCGTGCAGTTCGACCTGGCCGGCCAGGATGGTGGCGTAGACGATGCCGGTGATGACGATGCCGAGCAGCGCGTCCAAGCGGATCACCCGCCACAGCCGGCCGTCGCGGCGCGGGTTCAGGGCCAGGCCGGTGACGGCGGCGAGCAGCAGCAGATTGCTCTGGATCGTGAAGTAGCTGAACAGCCTGACGAACCGGGTGACGGCAGGTTCGGCGATCTGCGGACCGGCGTGGGGTGCGGTGTCGGTGGCGGTCAGCGTCAGCTGGATGATCAGCGAGACGAGGACGACGCCGGCCAGGGTGCCGTGCCATATCCGAGACTTCACGCCACTCCCCGAGAACTCGATCTCAACCCGGACGGCAGCCTAACCCGGAGGGGGTGAGGACGCGGGCAGCCGGATGGTCACTTCGAGGCCGGGGCCGGCATCGCCGAGGGTCACCGTCCCCCCGTGCCGGCGCACCAGCTCGCGGACGATCGCCAGGCCGAGACCGGAGCCGCCGGCGTCGCGGGCGCGTCCGTCGTCGAGCCGGGTGAAGCGCTGGAACACCCGGTCCCGGTCGGCTGCCGGGATGCCGGGCCCGTCGTCGGTCACCACCAGCAGCAGTTCGCCGCCGGACCGGGCAGTCGAGATCAAGACCTTCGAGGAGCGATGGCGTACGGCGTTGTCGAGCAGATTCGCCACCACCCTGGCCAAGGCGTCCGGCTCCCCGGTCAGCGGCAGCGGCCCGCCCGGCTCGACCACTTCGACGTCCGGATAGCGTTCCGCGGTCTGGGCGACGAGCTCTCCGAGATCCAGGACCTCGGTGCCGCGACCGGTCGCTCGCACACCCTCGTCGGAACGGGCCAGCAGCAGCAGGTCGTCGACGAGACGGGAGAGGCGTTGCACGTCGGCGAGCAGATCCTCGGTGAGTGCCGGCCAGTCGGTGTCGTCCGGCAGGTGCTGCGCCACTTCGAGTTCGGTGCGCATGTTCGTGAGCGGGCTGCGCAGCTCGTGCGCGGCGTCGGCGACGAACGCCCGCTGCCGGGCCCGGCCGGCGTCGAGGCGGTGCAGCATGTCGTTGAGTGTGACGGCGAGGCGATGCACCTCGTCCTTCGAGTCCGGCACCGGCAGCCGGCCGGCCCGGGAGCCACCGGTGATCTCCTCGGCGCCGGCGCGCAGCGCGTCGACCGGGCGCAGGGCCGCGCCGAGGGCCCGCCACACGCCGGCCGCGAGCAGCGCCACGAGCAGCGGGAAGAGCACGAGCAGGGTGATCCGCAGCAGGTGGACACTCTGCCGCAGCTCGTCGGTGGAGCGCGCGACCAGCACGATCAGCGGGTCGGTCGGGGGCCCGGCGCTCAGCTTCACCACACGGGCTTCTCCGTCGTACCCGATGCGGTTGCCCTGGATCTTCATCCCGTCGCCGTCCGGCAGGTCCCGGATCTCATCGGGATAGAGGATCGGTACGAGGCGGTCAGCCGTGGCGGACACCGCCCGCACCCGGCCTTCATCGTCGATGACCTGGACCTGAACGCCCGGCGTCACCGGGATCGGATTGGTCAGCGAGCCCTGGTCCACCAGGCGCTTCACGCCCCGCGCGGTCTCCAGCGTCTCGGTCTGCACGGCCCGGTTCTGGGCGAAGCCGAGTGCCGCGACCAGCAGCACACCACCGGCGATCAGCCCGAGCGCCAGGCCGGCGACGGAGACGAGGAGCAGTCGTGCCCGGAGGCTGAGCTCAGTCGGCCGGGGCATCGGAACCGACAGCGACAGCTAGGCGATAACCGGCGCCGCGGACCGTCTCCAGCCGCTCCCGCCCGATCTTGCGGCGCAGGTAGCCGGCGTACACCTCGACGGCGTTCGGCGCGGTCTCCATCGAGGCGTCCCAGACGTGGTCGAGCAGCTCGGTCTTGGAGACGACCTGGCCGGGCCGCCGCATCAGGTACTCCAGCAGGGCGAACTCGCGTGCCGTGAGCGTCACCTCCTCGCCGGCGACCAGGACGCGGCGCTCGGCGGGGTCCAGTTCGACGTCACCGAAGGTCAGGTTGACCGGACGGGCCTGTGCCCCACGACGGAGCAGAGCCCGGAGACGGGCGAGCAGCACGACGTACGAGAAAGGCTTGGTCAGATAGTCGTCAGCGCCGCAATCCAGTCCATCGGCCTGGTCGTATTCGCCGTCCTTCGCGGAGAGCATCAGCACCGGAAGCCAATGCCGCTCCTCGCGCAGCTGCCGCACCACCCGGTAACCGGACAGGCGCGGCAGCATCACATCCAAGATCATCGCGTCGTACCCGCCGTGGCGGGCCATCTCGAGGCCGTCCTGCCCGTCGTTCGCCACGTCGACCGCGAACCCCTCGGCCTGCAGGCCCCGCCGCAGAGCGGCAGCGAGCCGGGCTTCGTCCTCCACCACCAGCAACCGCACCCTCACACCTTGGCACGCCGCCGCGGGAAGACGTGAGCGCCTCTCAGCGGAATCACAGTCACGGCCCGGACGGCGGCGGCCCTCCCGGACCGCCGGAACCCATCGGCGCGCCACTCGGCGCCCCGTCCCCGCTCAACTGCCCGCCGGTGGGCGTCGTCGTCGTGTCCACGCCGACCACCAGCGACACGGCGAACCCCGCCGTCACATCCCCGCTGACGGTGGCGAGCTGGCCGGCGCCGGAGTCCTCGCCGAACACGTTGTCGCTGTCCAGCGAGACCTGCGCGAGGTTGGTGACCGAGTCCTCGTACCCGCTGGTCGCGTAGACCGTCTCGCAGGCCGCCTGCGGCATCGCGACCTGCGAGGTGGCGATCGCGTTCGCCGCGTCGGTGATGTCCGCCTGGCTCGGGTAGATCTCGAAGTGGATGTGCGGCCACCGGCCGGAGTAGCAGGCCGGGAAGATGCTGGTGAACGTCACCCGCCCGGCGCTGTCGGCGATCTGCACGCCCCGCAGGTAGTTCTCGTTCGTGATCCCCTCGGAGTAGAGGGAGTACTCGCCGGCCCGGTTGCAGTGCCAGACGTAGACCGCCACGTTCGCGAAGGCCGCGCCGCTGTTCGCCAGATCCTTGATGTCCAGGGTGAGCGTCATCGGCACCCCCTCCGCCGTGGTGGTGGAGTCGCCGAAGCTGGACCGGATGTCGCTGCGCACCACGCCGCTCTCGGTCAGCACGTTGGGCCCGTTCGAGCCGTCGCCCGGGTACGGCCCGGCCGTCTCGTCCGGGATCTCGCCGACGGTGTTGGATTCCGAGGTGGTCACCGCCGGAGAATCGTCGCCGTCGCCGTCGCCGTCGCCGTCGCCGTCGCCGCACGCCCCCAGTCCGAGGGCCACCGCACCCAGGCCGAACGCCCGGAGGACCTGCCGCCGCCGTGCCATCGTCCCGAGGTCGAAGCCGAGGCCCTGGTCGACCAGTTCCTCCTCGGGCCGCGGCAGGGGACGCCCTTCGTACATGGCCATTAGCTCTCCTTTTGTCCTTATATAAGCGGCTTTCAAGCTAACTGACCGACCAGCAGGGGGCGTCCCTTACGGGGCTTTCTCAGCCTCGTCACAGGGCTCGCGGAGCAGCATGGTGTGCAGAGAAGGGGAGGTGGACATCGTGTCCGTGTTCAGGTCAAGGCCGGCGTTGCGCTGGCTCGTTCCGTCGGCCGCCGCGGTGGCGGTCATCGGGGGCGGCGCGGCGGCCGGGACAATCGTCGCGAGCGCCGACCCGGCGCTGCCGGAGCGCTCCGCCGCACAGTTGCTGGTGGATCTCCAGGGCGCCGATCCGGAGGGTTTCTCCGGCACCGTCGTGCAGAGCACCGACCTCGGGCTCCCCGGCGTCGCCGGGCTGCTGAAGAACATCGAGGGCGGCGGTCTCACCAGCCTGGTGTCCGGCAGCAACACGGCCCGGGTGTGGTACGCCGGTGAGGACAAGCAGCGGTTCGCCCTGCTCGGCACCGACGGCCAGACCGACGTGATCCACAACGCGAACGACGTGTGGATCTGGAAGAGCAGCGACAACACCGGCACGCACGTGACGCTGCCGAAGGACGTGACGGACGCCCAGAAGCAGGCACTGCCGAGCAGCGTCCCGTCCACGCCGCAGGAGGCCGCCGACGCCGCACTCGCAGCGATCGACGGCAGCACCAAGGTCACCACGACCGGCGCGGCCGAGGTGGCCGGGCGCGACGCCTACGAGCTGGTGCTCAGCCCGAAGGACACGAACTCGCTGGTCGGCCAGGTCCGGCTGGCGATCGACGCGGCGGAGCACATCCCGCTGCGGGTCGACGTCTACGCGAAGAACGCCACGAAGCCGGCCGTCCGGGTGGCCTTCGAGCAGGTCAGCTTCACCGTTCCGGACGCTCAGCAGTTCACCTTCAACCCGCCGCCCGGCGCCGACATCGAGCAGGTCACGCCGTCGGCCGACAAGATCGAGCAGCACGCGAAGGAAGCCGAGGCCGAGGCCAAGGCACCCGAGCTCGCCGACGCCGAGGGCGTCAAGGTGATCGGCGAGGGCTGGACCACGATCGTCACCGGCAAGCTCCCGGCCTCGCTCGACGAGATCACCACGGAAGCGAAGAAGGAGTCGGCGGGCAACGCCGACGCCGGCCAGATGGTCGAGGGCCTGCTCGGCACGCTGGAGCCGGTCAGCGGCTCCTGGGGTAGCGGCCGCCTGCTCAGCGGCTCCCTCTTCACCGCCCTGATCACCGATGACGGCCGGGTCTTCGCGGGCGCGGTCACGCCGGAGGCGCTCTACGCGGTCGCATGACCTTCGCATGACCTTCGCATGAACGGGCTCTGCCGCCATGGCAGGGCCCGTTCTCCTCGGTGGGGTGTGTCAGCTCTTCGGCTCGGCCAGGGTGTGTGCCACCAGGGCGTTGGCGTGGCCGTGGCCCAGGCCGTGCTCGGTCTTCAGGAAGGTCACCAGTTCGCCGTGCCGGGTCAGCGGCGACGTGCGGATGAGATCCTTCCAGTGCGCGATCGGCTTGCCGTACTTCTTCTCGATCGAGGGGAAGTAGCTGGCGGGGCCCTTCACAGGTTCAGTCATGCACGGCAGACCGGCGCCGGCACGGAAACTCATCGGTGCGCTGGCGGGGAATCGGCGCCGGCTCGGGGTCGGCGGGGCGGTGGGCGCGCAGCAACCGGTACGCGCCCGCTGTCAGCAGGGCCGCCGCCATGGCGTCCAGCCAGTAGTGGTTTCCGGTCGCCACGATCACCAGCAGGGTGATCGCCGGGTGCAGCAGCCACAGGGCACGGTGACGGCCGCCGATCGCCGTCATCAGGGCCACCGCCACGACCAGGGCCCAGCCGAAGTGCAGGGAGGGCATCGCCGCGTACTGGTTGGAGAGGTGGTCGGTCTGCGGGTCGCCGTAGACGGCCGGGCCGTAGACGTGGCCCAGGTCGAGCATGCCGGTGCCGGTGAGCATCCGCGGCGGTGCCAGCGGGATCACGAAGTGCACCAGCAGGGCGGTGCCGGTCAGCAGCGTCAGGACGTTGCGGGTCCAGCGGTAGTGGGCCGGGCGGTAGAGGTAGAGCCAGATCAGGCAGGCCGCGGTCGCCGGGAAGTGGACGTACGCGTAATAGGTGTTCGCCACCTCGATCAGCGCCCGCCAGTCGAGCAGCGCGTGCTGGACGCTCACCTCGCTGGGCAGGCGCAGCCAGCGTTCCACGTCCCAGACCGTGCGGGCGTTGCGGAAGGCCTCGTCGACGTGACCGTCCGCGGCCAGCCGGCCCACCTTGTAGACCATGAACAGGGCCGCCACCAGCGCCAGCTCGCGCAGTGCCGAGAGCAGGCCCGGCCTGGCCACTTCGGGGGATCGCTCAGCAACCGTCATAGCCCACTCCCCCGTCGATCAACGCAGGGATGAAGCATCCGGCGAAGTTGCACAACACGCAAGATTTAACCGGGCTTTAGTGATGTAACGCGCATCGGTAACATTCCCGTTACCCGGATTCCGCGCGACCCGCCCCGATCACGACCGCCAGGGTGCCGAAAGCGCAGGTGAGGGGCGCCCCGTGGGCGGTCACGCCGTACCACGCGAGGAGGGCGACCGTCGCGACCGCCGCGACCCACCCGGCGCGCACCGCCCGGCGCACGCGCGCCGGCAGCAGGGTGAGGCAGCGCCACGGGATCAGGCCTGCCGGGATGAGGACGCGAAGACCGAAACCAATCATCACGAGAGCGACGGTGGCGGCGGCCGCGCGGGCGGCGATCTCCCACGACGGCCAGAGCCGCGCCGCACCGGCCAGGACGGCGACCAGCGGCACGCCGGCACTCAGCCCGCGGCGCAGACCGCCCAGCAGGCCGCGGACCGGCCAGGCCAGGGCGGCGCTGTTGAGCTTCGCCGGATGATCGGCGGCAAGATCACGCAGACCGCGCAGGGAGGAACGGACGCGGAGGCGCTCGGCGTCGAGCAGCGCGATCAACCAGCGGCCGTCCGGGTTGCCGGGATCTTCCGCGAGGGCGGCGCCCACGGCTTCGCGAGCAGCCTTGCGATTGCCGGCGTAGCGCTCGATTTCGCCGAGTGTCAGCAGGTCAGGCACTGAATGAGGGTCGAGGTCGAGTGCTCGCCGCGCCGCCTCACGGGCCGTGCCGAAGTCCTTGCGCAACGCCAGCGCGCGAGCGAGGACACGATAGGCCGGCGGATGCGCAGGATCGAGACGTACCGATTCCTCGGCCTCTTCAAGAGCCTCCTCGGTACGCCCGCCGTCCCACTCTCGGCGCGCTCGCGCCCCGCGAGGACCCTCGCCCGGATGCGGATCGACCATCAGGCACTCAGCGCGTTCGATATGAGTCCCCGACAGATACGGGGCCGCCGCCACCGCAGCCGACGCCGCCTCCAGCGCATCCTCCCGGCGACCCTGCAGGCGCAGCAACCCGGCCAGCAGAGTCAGCAGCTCCGGATCGGCCGGCGACTGGATCAGACCGATTCGGATCTCCTTCTCCGCGTCGGCCAGGCGGCCTACTCCGGCCAGCGCACGGGCCCGATGCGCGGGCGGCGTCACCGAACCTTGCGCTTCTTGAGGTAGGCGGCCAGGTCGTCGTACTCGCCGCTCTCGTTCGCGAACATCGCCACGTTGCGGGCCGTGCCGAACCAGGCATCGGTGGACGGCCGCACCTCGCGGGCCGCGGCCAGCATGTCCGCCTGGCTGATCATGCGGATCTCGCCGGACGCGATCGAGTCGCGCATCGCGAACTCCGCGGCGGTCTCGCAGAGGTGCGCCAGGTCGGCGCCCGAATAATGCTCGGTCGCCGCGGCGACGGCATCCAGGTCGATCCCGGCCACCGGGCGGTCACGCAGGTGGAACTCCAGGATGGCCGCACGGGCGGGGCGGTCCGGCGGCAGCACCAGCACGGTACGGTCCAGCCGGCCCGGACGCCGGAGCGCGGAGTCGACGTCCCACGGGGCGTTCGTGGCGGCCAGCACGAAGACGCCGTCGTTGCCGCCCTCGACGCCGTCCAGTTCGGTGAGAAGCTGGTTCACGACGGTACGCATCGACGACTGCAACTGGCTCCGCTTGTGGCCCAGCGCGTCGATCTCGTCGAGGAACAGCACGCACGGCGCGTGGCCGCGAGCCGACTCGAACAGGTCGTGCAGGTTGCGTTCCGAGCTGCCGACCCACATGTTCAGCACGTCGGTGATGCTCAGCGAGATGAAGGCGGCGCCCATCTCCCCCGCCACCGCGCGGGCCAGGAACGTCTTGCCACAGCCGGGCGGGCCGTAGAGCAGCAGGCCGCCACGGAGGCTCTTGCCGAACAGGGAGCGCAGCTTGGGGTTGCGCAGCGGGCCGAGGAACGAGACTTCGAGGCGCTTCTTCACGTCGGCCATGCCGCCGACGTCGGCGAGGGTGATCGTGGAGCGCTCGACGTCGAAGACGCGGTCCTGGTGCCTGCGGGCGGGGTCGGGCTCGCCGTCGGCGGTGAAGCGGGGCGGGACGACGTCGCCGAACTGCTGCTCCATGGCCGCCCAGTCGATGCCGGATTTTTCGGATTTGTCCGGCGAGTGAGAGGCTCCGGGAGAGGCAGCCTCGGCACCGGGAGAAACTGGCGCAGCGGGAGAAACTGGCGCCCCGGGAGAAACTGGCGCAGCGGGAGAAACTGGCGCACCGGGAGAGGCGGGCGCACCAGGAGAAACGGGAGAAGCAGGGGCGGCGGGCGCAGCCGAAGAAGCAGGCGCGCCCGGAGGAACTGGCGCTGCGGGAGAGGCAGGAGAGGTGGGGCCGGCCGCGTGAGGCGGGGGCGCGGAGCCGGGCGTGGCTGAGGACGAGCCGAGGGCTCGGGACATCAGGTGCTGGGCGACCGGGTTGGCGGGCTCGCGGGCGAGGACCTGGGCGGCATGGGCGATCGCCTCGGCGGTGCGGCCCGCGGCGACCAGGAGCTCGGCCAGGTGCAGGCGCAGCGGGAGGTCGTCGGGGCGGGCCTCCACCGCGGCGGTGAGGCTGTCGATCAAGGCGTCGCTCATGACACGCGATTATGCCCCTGCCGGGCGACACGACGACGCGGGACGGCAGCGCCCCTGTGAGGACCGTCACGGAGGGTAGGCGATGAGAAAAGCAGAAAGGCCGCCCCGCAAAAGCGGAAGCGGCCTTTCCGGGAATTGCCTAACCCGGTCGGCGATATCCCGCGATCGGGCCGCGGTCGATCGTCGCCATCCGCACGTGGTCGCCCGTGTGCGGCGCGTGCACCACCATTCCGCCACCGATGTAGATGGCGACATGGTGCACGTCGGAGTAGTAGAAGACGAGGTCACCCGGCTTCAACTCGTCCCGGCTCACCGACTTCGTCGAACCGTACTGATCCTTGGTGTAGTGCTCGAGGGAGACACCGACCGACGCCCATGCCTTCTGCGTCAGACCCGAGCAGTCGTAACTGTTCGGGCCGTTCGAGCCGAAGACGTAGGGCTTGCCGATCAGATCGCACGCTTTCTGAGCCGCGCGACCGCCCTTGTCGTTGGTGTACGTGACCGGGCAGGGGCCGGTGCGCAGCGGGCCGTCGTCGACGTCCGCCGTGCCGTAGGCCTCGATCCGGGCCTTCTGAAGCTTGTCGATCTCTTTCTCGATCGACTTCTTCTTCGAGGCCAGATCCTTGTCCCGGGCCGCGATCTCGGTCTCGAGCTGGTCCACCTGTGCCTTGTCAGCGGCGTACTTGTCGCGGAGCTTGGCCACGCTCTCGATCGACGCCGTCTGGTTCTGCGCCAGCTGGTCGAGCAGCGAGAGCTTCTCGGTCAGGCCGGTCGGGGAACCGCTCATCAGCATCGCGTTGAACGCGTTCGGCGCGCCCTGCATGTACGCGTCGACGGCCAGGCCGCGGACCTGCGTCATCGCGACGTCCACCTGCAACTGCAGCGGCGTGAGCGTCTTCTCCAGCGATTTCTGCTGCTTGCGCAGCTTCTTCAGCTTGGAGTGCACCGAGTTGTACTCCTCGATGACTGGCTCGAGCTTGTTCCACTGCTCGTCGATCTTCTTCTCGACGCTCGCCGGCGTGGGCTCGGCGTGGGCAACGGCGGGACCGGTGAGAATGATTCCGGCCGCGGCCATCACGCAGATCAGACCGCGCAAGACGCCTTTCCGTTTCACCTCGGTGCGTTGTCCTTTCTTCCCACTCGCCGCCGACCGGGTTAGCTGACGGGTTCGGGCGGGAAGCTGCCCGGCCGCTCGGGGGGAGCGGCTTCACCCCGGGACTACCTGGGTCCCCGGCTCACCTTTCGGTGATTAGGCGGTGGCTCGGCAGTTCGGCCGGGTGGTCGATTGGGGGGCTGCCGGACCGGGCACCACCGTACCGGCCTCAGTTCGGTAAATGAAAGGTCGCCCGCGTGGCGAAACCGTGCGCACCATTTCGAATACGCACAGTCATTAAAATGGCCAGGCGTGCAGTGCGCGAGCGAGCCACGGCACAACCAAGATCACTGTCGGTAGCACCAGCAACCCCAGGGCGACGATGCCGGCGGCCACCGCGAAGGGCGTGCTGTCCGGCAGATCCAGACGCGCCAGGCGCCGCCGCCGGGTCTCCCCGGTCGCCTCCTCGGCCAGCGGCATGGCGTCCGCGAGACGTTCCAGCGCGGCCCGCAGGGGCTCGGGCCCGGTGCGGCGCCTGGCGGCGTCGTCGGCCACCATCTCCAGGAGCAGATGTACGGCGTCCAGGGGCGCCCGGCTCCGCAGCGGTCCCGGGACGGCCTGGTAGAAGGCGGTGAACGACTCCATCACCAGCTCGTGCCGGTGCCGCAGATGAGCGCGCTCATGATCGAGGACGGCGTCGACCTGATCACGGTCGAGCACTTTCAGTACGGCGTCGCTGAGCACCACCCGCGGATCCCGGCCGGGCACGCAGTACGCCATCGGCAGCGCCCCGTCGAGGACTCGCACCTCGCCACCGGGGATCTCGTCGCGGCGTTCGACCCGGTCCAGCAGGTCGACGAGCATCCGGTGCCGGTCGCGGCGGGCCCTCGCCCGGGACGTCACCTTGGCCAGGGAGATCAGCAGCCGGATCACGATGGTGGCCGCCACCGCCAGCGAGAAGATCAGCGCGGCCACCGTCTCCGGGTGCCGGCTACCGGCCGCGCGGGTCAGTTCCTCGGGGGCGGCCAGGACCACGCCGAGGGCGCAGAGCACCGCGGTCAGGGTGAGGGCCTGCCAGAGCACGACGGCGGCGACCGGCGCGCGGTCCGGCCACTTCGCCTTCGCCAGGATGCCGGGCGCGATCAGCGACAGTGTCAGCCCGAGGGCGCCCAGCAGGAGGGCGGTCACCGTTTGCGGGCTGCTTCGAGCGCCGCCTGGAGTGCTTCGGGAGGCAGCTGTCCCATGAAATAGGCCAGTGCCGCGTCCCGGTCGGGGGTGGCGCTGAGCGCGTCAAGCATCACGCCCGCGGTCATCTCCTCGCGGGTCTGCGCCGGCGCGTACCGGTAGGCGCGGTCCGCCTTCTGCTGGGTGACCAGCTTCTTCTTCGCGAGGCGGTCGAGGACGGTCATGACCGTCGTGTACGCCAGGTCGCGGTCGTGGCTGAGCAGCTCGTGAACCTGGCGGACGGTGAGCGGCTCGGCGGCGTCCCACAGTTTCGCCATCACGTCGCGCTCGAGGTCCCCCATCGCCATGTGTCCCATCCTACTGCACGGCGTCGTACTACACGTCGTAGTATCTACTACGAAGCGTCGTAGGGGGTTTGAGATGGACGTGCTCGACCTGACCCGGCTCCAGTTCGCGGTCGTGACGATCTACCACTATCTGTTCGTCCCGTTGTCGATCTGCCTGGCGGCGACGGCGGCCGGACTGCAGCTCGCGTGGATGCGGACGGACAAGGAGAAATACCTCCACCTCACGAAGTTCGTCGGCAAGCTGCTGATCGCCACCTTCGCGGTCGGCGTCGTCACCGGGCTCGTCCAGGAGTTCCAGTTCGGGCTCGGCTGGAGCGCGTTCGCCCGGTTCTACGGGGACGTCTTCGGTCCCACCCTGGCGATCGAGGGGATGCTCGCGTTCTTCCTGGAGGCGACGTTCCTCGCCCTCTGGTACTTCGGCTGGGACCGGCTGCCGCGCAGGGTGCACGCGGCCACCATCGTGATCGTCGCGGTCGGGACACTGCTGTCGGCGTACATCATCCTGGCGGCCAACTCGTTCATGCAGAACCCGGTGGCGTACGCCCTCGACCCCGAGACCGGCCGCGCGCACCTCACCAGCTTCACCGAACTGCTGACCAACGAGGTCGTCCTGGCCGCCTTCCCGCACACCATGGCGGGCGCGGCGATGGCCGGCGGCGGCCTGCTCCTGGCGATCGGCGTGTGGCGGTTCACGGCGAACCCCGCCTTCCTCACCCTGTCCCGCGTGGGCGCCTGGACGATGCTCGTCGGCGGACTGGGGACGGTGATCAGCGGCGACCACCTCGGCAAGGTCATGACGGCCGTGCAGCCGATGAAGATGGCCGCCGCCGAAGCCCTCTACGAGACGACCACCGGCGCGCCCTTCTCGATCCTCGCGATCGGGGAACTCGGCCACGACCGGCCGTTCTTCAGCATCGAGGTGCCGAAGCTGCTGTCCTTCCTCGGCACCGGGTCGTTCAACGGCACCGTGCAGGGCATCGACGACCTCCAGGCCGCGTACGTGGCGCAGTACGGCCCCGGCAGCTACGTCCCGATGATCCCGGTGGCGTTCTGGACGTTCCGCCTGATGATGGGCGCCGGCATCCTCGCCATGGCGGTCGCGGCGTTCCACCTCTGGTCGTCGTACGCCTTCCGGGTCCGTCTCCTCCCCCGGCTCCTGCAGCCCGGCCGGGGCACGCCCGCGCTGTTCCGGCGCTTCATCTGGATCGCTCCCCTGCTGCCGGCGGCCGCCAACACGTTCGGCTGGGTCTTCACCGAGACGGCGCGGCAGCCCTGGCTGGCCTTCGGCATCTCCAAGGTCGCGGACGGCATCTCGCCCGGGCTGACCAGCGCGGAGGTGATCGCCTCGCTGGCCGGGTTCACCCTCGTCTACGGCGTGCTGGCGGTGGTGTGGTGGCGGTTGATCAGGCACCTGTCCCTCAAGCCGCTCGAACCCGACATCACGGAAAAGCCATCAGCCGAGACGGTTCCGGCCTACTAGGAGCATCACATGATCACCTTCTGGTTCTCGGTCCTCGTCCTCGCCTGGGTGCTCTACTTCGTCCTCGAGGGCTTCGACTTCGGCGTCGGCATGCTGACGCCCCTGATCGGCAAGGACGAGCATGAACGCGGTGCGGTCATCCGTACCGTGGGCCCGTTCTGGGATGGCAATGAGGTCTGGCTCGTCGCTGCCATCGGCGTCACCTTCGCCGCCTTCCCCGACTGGTATGCCGCCCTGCTCTCCGCGCTCTACCTGCCGATGGTGCTGATCCTGCTGCTCCTGGCGATCCGCGGGGTCGCGCTGGAATTCCGCGGCAAACACTCCGGCGCCTCCTGGCGACGCCGCGCCGACCTGCTGCTCTCCCTCTCGTCGACCGGCATCGTGCTGCTCTGGGGCGCCGTCCTCGGCATCTTCGTCCACGGCCTCGCCCTGGGCGCGGACGGCGAGGTCACCGGAACCGGCCTCTCCCGCAGCCTCGATCCACTGTTCACTCCCGCGGCCGGCCTCGGCGCGCTCGGCGCCCTCCTCGCCGCCGTCCTGCTGGGCGCCACCTTCCTCTCCCTGCGCACGACCGGCCCGGTGCGCCGCAGGGCACGCGATCTCGCGCGGCACGCCGGCCTGGGCGGGGCGGTCGCCCTTCTGATCATCGGCATCGGTACGGGCTCCCGCCTCGCCCTGCTCGCGGCCGTCCTGAGTTTCGGGGCCGGCGTGCTGGCCCGGCGCGCCCGGGAGGCGGCATCGTTCGTGGCGGTGGCGCTCGGCGTGGCGGCAGCGGTCGTCGCGGTCTTCCTGGTCCACGGCGACGTGGTGCTGCGCAGCACCCTGTCCGACGCCTGGTCGCTGACCCGTACCGGTGCCGCCGCGGGTCCGGAGGCACTCAAGCTGATCACCATCGCGGGAGTGATCGTGCTGCCGGGCGTGCTCGCGTACCAGATCTGGTCCTATTGGGTCTTCCGCCGCCGGGTGGCCAGCGAACGGGTCGCGTCGTGACCGCCCCGGTCCTGGAGAAGACCTCCCCCGCGAAGCCGCCCGAGGCCGTCGAGGTGTCGACCCGGCGGGTGGCCCGAGGGCCGGTCGATCCCCGGCTGCTCCGGCATGCCCGGGCCAGCCGGGGCGGGATCGCGCTGCTGACGGTCATCGGCGCCGGCCAGGCCGCCGCCACCGTCGCTCTCGCGGTCGCGCTGTGCTGGGTCGTCACCGGGGATCGGCGGCACGGGATCGTACTGCTCGGCGCGGCGTTCGCGGTCCGGGCCGGGCTGGCGTGGGCCGAACAGGTCACGGCCCGGCGCACCGCCGCGCGGGTCACCGATGAACTGCGGCGATCGCTGCTCGACGCCGTCGTGCGCCGGGGTCCGGCCTGGGTGGCGCGGTACGGGCCGGGGCGGCTCACGACCGTACTGGGAACGGGGTTGGATGCCCTGAAACCGTGGTTCTCGGGGTACCTTCCCGCGCTGGCTCTCGGCGTGATCCTGCCGCCGCTCGTCATCGTCGTCATGGCGATCGTCGACCCGGCGTCGGCGATCGTCGCCCTGCTGACGCTGCCGCTGATCCCGCTGCTCGGCGCGCTGATCGGCTGGGCCACACAGGCACGCGCCGACCAGCGGTGGGCGGCCGACGCACGACTCGCCGGGCACTTCCTCGACGTGGTGCGCGGACTGGCGACCCTCAAGGTGTTCGGCCGCGCGGACCGGCAGGCCGACGTCATCGCCGACCTCACCGACCAGCACCGCAAGGCGACGATGCGGGTGCTGCGGGTGGCGTTCCTCTCCTCCACCGCGCTCGACCTGGTCGGCACCCTGTCCGTCGGCCTCATCGCCGTCGAGGTCGGACTGCGGGTCGCCGCCGGGTCGATGGACCTCGCCCCGGCACTGCTGGTGATCCTGCTGGCGCCGGAGGCGTACCGGCCGCTGCGCGAGATGGCGGCCCGCTACCACGCCGCCACCGACGCTACGGCGGTCATAGCGGACGTCGACGAGATCCTCACCGGCGATTCCAAGATCTCGGAGGAGGGCGCGGCCGGCTCGACGCGATCGTCCAAGATCGCGGGAGAAGGCACGGCCGACTCCGCACGATCGTCCAAGATCGCGGAAGAAGGCACGGCCGACTCGGCGCGATCGTATGAGATCGCGGGAGGGGGCACGGCCGAACTCAGCCACTCCAAGATCGCGGGAGGGGGCGCGGTCAGCCCTGCGCGACTTTCCAAGATCGGCGTGAGGACGGCCGGGACGAGCGCGGCCGACACGAACCCGATACCGCTTTCCACGATCGCGGAAGGGGCGGCCGAGACGGGCGTGGCCGGCATCAGCCCGCTGCGACTTTCCAAGATCGCGGAAGGGACGCCGCAGACGGGCACGGGCACGGGCACGAGCACGAGCGCGGGCACGAGCACGGGCACGAGCACGAGCACGAGCACGAGCACGAGCACGAGCACGAGCACGGGCACCATTCGGCTGGATCTTGGAGGTTTGGCGGCTGGGCGGTGGGGAGTTCGGGCCGGTGGGGTGCGAGCTCGCTATGAGGGCGGCGGCGTCGATGCTCTGGTGCTGCCGGAACTCGCCGTGCGGGCCGGGGAGACGGTGGCTCTCAGCGGGCCTTCGGGAGCAGGCAAGACCACTGCGCTGCGGGTGCTGGCCGGACTTCATCCGGCGGAGGCGGGGGCGATCGCTGTCGGGCGTACCTTCTATCTGTCGCAGCGTCCGTCGCTTCCGCACGCCAGGACCGTCGCGGACGTCTTCGTTGAGGGGGCCGATGTCGGGGCGGCGTTGCGTACCGTCGGGCTGGAAGGTGAGGTCACCGCGGCGACGCCGTTGAGTGAGCACGGCGCCGGGATCTCGTCCGGGCAGCGGCAGCGACTCGCCCTGGCCGCTCTGCTGCACCGCGCGTCCGTCGCCGTGGACGAGGACGCGCTGGCCGCCGCCGTCGACGAAGCCACGTCCGGGGCGGTGCGAGTACGGCCGGTGGTGACCCTGCTGCTCGACGAGCCGACCGCCCACCTGGACGCGGCCGCCGAGAAGCTGGTCGTCGCGCGGCTGAGGGAGTTCGCCGCCCGGGGATGCGCGGTACTGGTCGTGGCACACCGTCCGGCCCTGCTGTCCGCCGCCGACCGGGTGGTCCACCTGCGCCCGGCGACCATCCAAGATCGCCAGGCGACCAGGGCAGCAGAGCGCCAGGACGCCCAAACACCAGAAAACCAGGCACCACAGAAACAGCACGCCCGCACGCGGGAACAGCAACACGCCCGTACATCGGAGCCTGCCGGCATGCGGAGCCGGCTTCGGCGGCCCGCCACCGCCGTCCTGCTCGGGGCCGCTTCCTCCCTGGCAGGTGTGCTGCTCACCGGCGCCGCCGCCTGGCTGCTAGTCCGCGCGAGTTCGCTGCCTCCGGTGCTGACCCTCTCCGGGGCGGTGGTCCTGGTGCGCGGCAGCGCGGTCGCCCGGCCCCTCCTGCGCTACCTGGAACGGCTCGTCTCGCACGACCTGGCGTTCGCGCGGCTGGGCCGGCAGCGGGCGAAGGTGTACGCCGACCTGATCCCGCGGGTGCCGGGCCGGCGGGCGCACCGGCGCGGTGATCTGCTGACGAAGCTGGTGAACGACGTCGACGCGCAGGTGGACGGGTTGCTGCGGGGCCGGCTGCCGGCGCTCGCCACGGCCGTGACGGTCCTGGTCGCCGCCCTGGTCATCGCCGCCGCCGCGCCGGTCATGCTGATCCCGCTCGCGGTCGGGGTGCTCGTCGCCGGGGTGCTCGCGCCGGCCACCGCGGCCTGGCAGGCGAACCGGCTGGACGCCGCCACCGGCACGGCACGGGCAGAGCTGCGAGATGCGATCGTGGAGACGGTCGACGGTATCGAGGAGGTGGGTTCCGGCGCGGCCGCTTCCTCCGTACCACTGCAAAGAAGCCGGACCCTCGCGAAGCTGGAGGCGCACGCGGCGCGCGAGTCAGGCCTGGCCGCGGCGCTGGCGCACCTCGGGTGGGGGGCGGCAGCCACGGTGACCGCCGTCCTGCTCGCCGGCGCGGGACTCTCGGCCGAGTGGAGCGCGGTGTTCCTGCTCGGCATGATCGTGCTCGGTGAGACCGTCGTGACCTCGCCGGATGCCGCCATCGCCCGTCGCCAGGCCGCCGGCGCCGCCCGCCGCGTGTCCACGCTGACCGCCGGCGAGCCGACCGCCGCGATGGGTCGTTCCGAGCGGTCCGGTTCCGCTTCTCTGGTCGTACGAGGGATAGTCGCCGGTTGGGACCGCACCCTCGACCCGGTGCTCGACGGATTCGATCTGACACTGCCGGCCGGCTCCCGGACGGCCATCACCGGCCGGTCCGGATCGGGGAAGTCGACGCTCGCTGCCGTGCTCGGCGGGCTGCTCGAACCGTGGGAGGGGACCGTCGAATCCGGTGGCAGGACGGTCCTCGTCGGCGATGAGACCGGCCACGTGTTCGCTTCGACCGTACGGGAAAACCTGCGTCTCGCCTCGCCCGGCGCGACCGATCCGCAGCTCCTCGCGGCCCTGACGCGGGTGGGTCTCGGCGACTGGATCACCGGGCTGCCGGACGGGCTGGACACCTGGCTCGGCACCGGCGGCAGCACGATCTCCGGTGGTCAGCGACGCCGGCTGGCGACCGCGCGGGCCCTGCTCGCCGACCCGGACGTGCTGATCCTCGACGAACCCACCGAGGGCATCGACGAGGACGGCGCCCGGGCGTTGATGGCCGACCTGCTCGATGCGGCGTCGGGGCGGACCGTGCTGGTCTTCGCCCACCGCACCGAAGGCTTGGACCTGGTCGATAGGGTGGTTTCCTTAGCGTAAGTCCGGTTTCTCCTAGACTGGTGACCATGGCACGCACGCCCACGCCGGGCACCCGCGACACGATCCTGACGGCCGCCGCCGGGCTCTTCTACGAGCACGGCGTGCGGGCCGTCGGGATGGCGCAGGTCGTCGAGGTGGCCGGGTGCGGCAAGAACCTGCTGTACCGGCACTTCCCCAGCAAGGCCTCCCTGAGCGCCGCCTACCTGGACCTGGTCCGCCGCGAACGCGCCCAATCCGCCGGCGAAGCCCTGCGCTGGGCCTCCACCCCCGCCGACCGGCTGATCGCCCTGGTCGCCGAGATCGCCGACTGGGTGCGGCAGCCCGGCTACCGAGGCTGCGCCTTCCGCAACTACCTCACCGAATTCCCCGCCGCCGACGACGAACCGGCCCGGCTCGCCCGCGGCTACCTGGCCGAAGCCCGAGCCGAGGTGGACCGCCTGGTGGGCCAGCTCGGCTCGGTGGACGACACTTTCGCCGACCGGATATGGCTGATCGTCAACGGGTTGTACGCCAGCACCCCTGACCAGGCCTGCACCGCCGTCGACTGGGTCACCGACCTGGTGAATCCATATCGCTGATCCACTGTCGGATCGAGGACTATCGAAGTCCTTTCGGCGTCGCCACCGGGGAGGCTTTCCTCCTGCCCGATTCCGCGGGAGGTGGCGATGGCAGACGCCCGAATCGACGTGGCCGGCCTCGACGAGCTGCTGGAGCGGGCCGGCGCGGCGCTGTCCACAGCCACCACGCTGGACTCGACGACGACCGGCGCGTCCGGGGCGGACGGCCTGATCGAGGCACACGTCAGTCCAGGCAGGCTGGAATCCCTTCGCCTGGATCCGCAGGTCATGCGGCTCGGGGCGGCCGAATTGGCGGCGGAGATCCAGGAGGCGGTGAACCGGGCCTTCGACGCCGCGGCGGAGCACTCCGCGGACGCCGCGCGCGCGGCCAGCGAGGCGCTCTCCGCCGAGATCCGGGACCTCCAGAACGAGTCGATGCGCAGCATGTCGATCTTCGTGACCGCGATCAACGATGTGGTGGCCCGCTTCGAGCAGAGATCGGCGTGAGTCGTGGCCGGGGACCTCGACATCCATCCGGCAAGCCTGCGTGGCGCCGGAAAGCGACTGCAGGATGCCGCCGATCGGCTCGACGATCTCTGGCGACAGCACGTCACCACCGGCGACGGGCGCGGTGACATCTTCGGCGCGGACCCGATCGGCGGCCTCATCGGCGCGTCCTACCATGCGGCGCTCGACATAGCGGACACGTCCTATACCTCGGTCACCGTCGACCTACGCGGATTCGCCGATGTGCTCAACGGCATCGCCGACGATGTGGAACAGACCGACCAGAGCAGCGCCGCAGACATCGCGGGATCCACGCTCGAGGATCCGGCATGAGCATCCGGCTCCCGGGCGAGCTCGCCGGTCTGCTGAACGAACTCGGCTACAGCTGGCCGGAGTCGGACGAGGATCAGCTCATTGACGCGGGCCGGGACTGGCTCCGGCTCGCGGGTGTCATCAGCGAACTGCAGGAGGACATCGCCGCCACTGCGCGACAGGTCGTCGGCGACAACACGGCGCAGTCGATCGACGCGTTCCTGACGCAGTGGCAGGCCGACGACGGCAGCGCCGCCACGCTGGCCAGGGGCGACGCCGGCGCGATAGCGGTCGGCGGCGGCCTCACGGTCTGCGCCGGGGTGGTCCTGGCACTGAAGATCAACGTGCTGGTCCAGCTCACCGTGCTCGCCGCGTCGATCATCCAGGCGATCGTCACGGCCGTACCCACAGCCGGCGCGTCCCTCCTGGAGATCCCGGTCGTCAAGCAGCTCACCGGCGTCGCGATCAACTTTCTGATCGAGCAGGCCACCGATGCCGTCCTCGGCTAGGAGGGATCGCGGTGGCTAGAGGGAAGCGGCCCCTTGCCGAAGGCGCCGGTGTCATCGCGAGAATGGCGGCCGCCCAGTTCGGCAAACCGGCGGCCGGGATACGGGCGACGCGAGCCGTCCGGACCGCCGCGGTGAGGGCCACTCCTCAGGGGTTCACCGACCGCCAGTTCCGGCGCTTCGCACACGGCGCGCGCCGCCTGCAGCGAGAAGCCGGCCTCCCCGCGGGCGACCTCGTCGTACACGGCAGCAGGGTTCGCGGCACCGCACGAGCCAAGTCCGACATCGACGTCGCGCTTCGCGTGGACGACAGGACGTTCTTCGAGCTCGCCGAGAAGGCGCTGGCCCGCACGTACCCGGGCACCAGGTTGCGGAACACGATGATGAAGCGGATCAACGGAAACGGGCAGCTGTCGAGCTTCGACCTCGGGCCCGAATTCAAGCGCCTGCGGCTCGATCTCCTTGACCCTCATTCACCGCAGGTAGTGCAGTTCTCGGTCCTCCGCATCGGCGGTAAGCTCGACACCGGCCCCTTCCGGCCACTCGCTTGAGGAGCCAGCCAGAGTGGAAGACGTCCAGTTCATCGTCATGGTCGACAGCTCGGAGACCGAGCGATCCCGTGTCGTCGACAGCCTGCTCGCCGGCTTTCCCGGAGCACGCCGGAGGAAGGAGAACTCCTGCGACATCCGGGGCAACTGGCTGGAAGTGTGTGCCAACGACGACGCTGACGAGAAGCTGGCGGCCGATCCGTCGACGGGTTACGAATACTTCCGGTGGCGCATCGAGGTCGTCCCGCTCGAACGCGGATCGGGCGAGGAGCACCAGATCACCTTCGCCCGCGATCTCCTCCGGCACTTCGGCGAGCGTGGGGCCAGAGCCGAGGTGCTCGCCGACTTCGAGGACCGGCTGTGAGTGCCCTCCCGGAGCTCTACGTCGCCGTCGACGTGGAGGCGGATGGGCCGATCCCCGGGCCCTACAGCATGTTGTCGCTCGGGATGGCTGTCGCCGGACGGCCGGATCTGACGTTCTACACCGAGCTGCGGCCCATCTCGGACGACTTCGTGCCGCAAGCCCTCGCCGTGTCGGGGCTGGATCGGGAGCGGCTGGTGCGGGAAGGGCCCGACGCGGCTGAGGCGATGAAGGCAGCCGCGACCTGGGTGAACGGCCTACGGCGGATCGGCCGGCCGGTGTTCCTGGCCGCGCCCGCGGTGTGGGACGGAATGTTCGTGCACTGGTACTTCGTGCGCTACCTCGGCCACAGCCCGTTCGGCTCGACCGGGTCCGGGGTGGATCTGCGCAGCTTCTGGATGGGCGCCACCGGCTGCGAGTGGGTGGAGAGCCGCAAAGGGAAGATCAAGCACGCGCTCGGCGTGACCGATGTGCCGCACACCCACCACGCCGGCGAGGACGCTGCCGAATTGGCTCAGGTATTCGAAGCAGTGCAGCAGGCCCGGCCTTTCGCATTCTGAACTATCGACCGCCGGGCTCGTCGGTGGAATAAGGGGCGAGCGATAATGGTGCATGGCGCAGCTTTCGTTGTTTCCCACCAGGCATTTGCGGGATAGGACGCTGCGTCGCAGTTATTCGGCGGCGGCTGAGGAATTCCGGCGTGAGCATTCGCGGCACCGCGAGTGGGGCTTGACGCAGCGGCATGCCCGTCGGCTGCGGCAGCTGACCGGGCTCGCCGAGGGGTCGGCGAAACACGGTGTTGGAGACGGCCGGGCGGGCCTTGACTGGCCGGTGGATTCAGCCGACCTGGCGGAACCGGGCAGTCGGGCGCATCGACCTGACCTGGCGGAGCCGGGCGATCGGGCGCATCGACCTGACCAAGCAGGATCTGGCAACCTGACGGATCGAGCCGACCAGGCGGAACTCGGTGATGGTCCGCTACAGGATGCCGCTGGGGCGCCGCTGGACCTTGCCGACGACGAGCAAAGCGACAAGCAAAGCGACGAGCAAAGCGCGGGCCATGGTGTTCCGCCTGGCCCGCGAATCCTCGAGCCGGTTCGGATGCTCCTTACGGATACCAACCGGGAGCATCGTGCACGACCGTGTCGCTCGACTGCTGCCATTTTCGCCATTCGATGGCGTGGGCCCGCGCGCCGCTCACCGTCATGCCGTGATGACTCCTGGAGACAATTAGGGCGAGGACGTGGGCCCCCTTCAGGTCGTCAATTCGGGGAAGGTCCAGGCGCCGTCCAAGATTTCGGGGCGTGGGCGATAGAGGCGCACTAGATAGTTCCAGCCTTTGGTGATCGGGAGGGAGTTGCGGGCCGGGTCGCCGTCGCCGCCGAAGAGGACCGTCACCGTGCCGTCGGTGTTGCGGGTCGCCGTGATGCTGTTGACGCTGTAGGCGCCGCTCTCATTCGGCTCGAAATAACCGTCGGCGTTGTAGACCGAGATCGACCAGAAGCCGTCTACGGGGACGTCGCCGACGGTGAGGTGGTAGTCGGCTACCGGCAGGTCGGGGGCCACGCCGACGTAGACGGCTTCGCTGTCGGGCAGGCCGCCCCAGCCCGCCGCGGTGCCGATCAGGTGGTGGACCGGGTCGACGTCCTCGCGGCGTCCGAAGGTGTGCGTGAACGTGTCCATCCCGGCCGCGAGGGTCAGCAGCGCGGAGCGGGTGCGGTCCAGGGTGTCCTGGTCGTACGCGGGGGACGCGAACGGGACCGCCGAGGCCGCCGAGATGCGAAGTCCGTCCTGGACGGCGAAGACCGCGGCGAGGTCGGCTGGATCACGGGGGTCGACGAGGGTGCGGACCGCGACGACGACGTACGGCGTGCCGAACTCCTCGACCGTCAGGCTGTGGTCGCCGGCCGAGTGGATGACACGGTTGACGTGGTGGTCCTCGTTCACCACCATCGCCGACACGTAACGGCCGCCGGCAGCGGGCAGGCTCAGCACGCCGCCGGCCGAGATGTCGACCACCGCGAAGCTGTAGAGCGTGTCCCGGTTCATCCGGATCACCGTCTGCCGGTCGACCGAGGCCGGTTCGCGGTTGTGCTGGAAACGGTTCACGCCACCGGCGTCGCGTTGCAGGCCGGCGAACATCCGGTGGGTCTCGGCACGGACGAAGTTGTCGACGTTCACGTTCATCCGCCATGTCTATCAGCGCGGCGACCGGCGGCGCCTCATCCTTCGAGGGTCATGCCGGGCCGTCGGTGAGCAGGTCGAGGACGGCCTCCTCGTGCGGCTTCTCGGCGACCCGGCCGTTCTCGTAGTGCTCGATCACCCGGGGGTCGACGTAGGACTGCCGGGCCACCGTCGGCGTGTTGCCGAGCATGTCGGCGACCTCACGGAGAGCCTGCGCGACCGCTTTGCGGCGTTTCGTAGCGGTCGGCTGCGGTCCGGCGGCGGCGAGTTCGGCGGCGGCCTTGACGGTGCCGTGCCACGTACGGAAATCCTTCGCCGTCATCTGCTCACCGCTGATCTCCCGCAAGTAGTCGTTGATGGCGTCGGCACGGATCTCCCGCCATGATCGCCGCGACGGGTCCCAGAAGGCGAACAGCCGATCCTCACCACGACGGCGCCGTTTCAGATCACGAAGGACCGCACACACTTCGCCGTCACCGACCGATGTGGCGTGCTCCACCCCGGACTTGCCGGTGAACTCCAGCAGCACGCACCCACCCCTGGTCCGCACATGATCGGGCCGCAGCGTCGACAGCCCGTAGGACGGATCCTCCTCGCGGGCGGCCGACTCGTCGCCGCCGATCCGGAACATGCCCATGTCGAGCATCCGGACGATGGCGGCGAGCACGCGGGAGCGGGTCAGGCCGCGGCCGGCAAGGTCGTCCTGGAGCCGATCACGGACCTCCGGAAGTCGCGAGGCCACCTCGAGCGCATGATCGAACTTCACCCGATCCTGCTGCTCACGCCACTGCGGGTGGTAGAGGTACTGCTTGCGCCCGGCCGCGTCGACGCCGGTGGCCTGGATGTGCCCGCGCGGATCGGGCGAGATCCAGACGTCCTGCCACGCGGGCGGGATGACCAGATCCTTGATCCGCGAGACGTCCTCGGCGGACTTCAGCGCCCCGCCGTCCCGGTCCAGATAGGTGAAGCCTTTGCCGGACCGGCGACGGCCGAATCCGGGTTTACTCACATCACTTCGACGCAGCCGCATGAAGGACCTGATTCCCCGCATCGAGCACCTCATCCGCCTCGATCGCGAGCAGTGCCGGATGGACCGGGCCGGGCAGGTCGCCGCGTTCGCTCCGGGTGCCGTGCCAGATCGCGCGATGCCACTGACGGTCCGGCGGCGGTCCCCAGCGGGCCGGGGACACGGGACCGAAAAGGGTCACCGAGGGCGTGCGGTAGCCGGTCGCCAGATGCGCGATTCCGGTGTCACCACTGATCACCAGGCGGGCGGCCGCGACCAGGCCCAGCAGTTCGGTCAGGCCGGTGCGGGGAACGGCGTCCGGACCCAGGCCGGCCTCTTCGCTCACCCGTACACAGAGGTCTTGCTCGGAAGCGGAACCGGTGATCAGCACGCGGTGGCCCGCCGAGCGCAACCTCCGGGCGACTGACGCGTAGCGTTCCGGAGGCCAGCGCCGAGCCGAGGACTTCGCGCCCGGATGGATGATCGTCATGCCTTGAGGAACGTCAACACTCGGCCGCTTCAGATCAAGATCATCAATTGCACATCGTACGCCGTAGTAGCGTGCGAATCGGCACCACCTGAACACCTCATGCTCCTCGTCCAACCAGCCGGGGCCGTCGTGATGCCCTGCCGCACGATTGGCGAACGCCCACAACTTGCCGGGTTCCAGCTCCAGCAACCGGCGATGCGACTCCGGCCCCGACCCGTGCAGGTTGACGGCGATCTGCGGGTTCACCGGCGCATCGGCGAGCGGCTCCAGCTCGTGCGCCGGGACGATCCGGTCGATGCCGCCGATCGCGTCCACCAGCGGAGCGAGCCAGGCGGGGGCGGCCAGGCTCAGCGTCTCCCCGGGGAAGGCGGCGCGGAGCCCACGCAGAGCGGGCGCCGCGACCGCCAGGTCTCCCACGCCGAGAGCGCGCAGGATCAGGATCACGGGTACGAGCTCTCCGTCTCCGCCGCGACGACCAGTTCCCGGACCGCGCTGCCGGCGGGCTGGCTGAGCGCGAACATCACGGCCGCCGCCACGTTCGCCGGGTCGTTGAGGATCGCGTCCGGCCCCGGCTTGTACCGGTCGTCGCGCTCGTCGAAGAACTTCGTCCGCATGCCACCGGGGATGAGCAGCGTGACGTTCACCTCCCCGGCCAGCTCGGCGGCGAGCGCCCGGGTGAAGCCGACGACGCCGAACTTCGCGGCACAGTACGCCGTCGCGTCCCCCACCGCCTTGATCCCGAGCGTCGACGAGATCGTGACGACGCCGCCGTGCGACTGCTTGAGCTCGGGCAGCGCGGCCCGGATCACCGCGGCCGTGGCGAGCAGGTCGATGGCGACGATCCGGTCCCAGGTCTCCCCCGGCACGTCGATCAGCGCGCCTGGCACGTCCATGCCGGCCGCCGTCACGACGCCGTCGATCGTGCCGCCAGCCCGGGCGATCAGCTCACGGGTGGCGCGTTCCGCGGCGCGGGTGTCGGCGAGGTCGCATTCGATCCACTCGACGCCGTCCTTCGGCGGCTGCCGGTCGATCACGAAGGGGCGTCCGCCCGCCTTGATCACGGCGTCGACGACCGAAGCGCCGAGTCCGCTCGAACCGCCGGTGACGATCACTGCGTCCAATTCACTGTCCTCCTGATCGTGCTGCTGCAATGGTCTGCGTGGTGGATCGGCCGTTCAGATAGGGGACGATCACGGTCTGGCCGCCCCAGCGCTTCATCAGTTCAGCCTCGGGCAGCTCGGGGCCGCCGTCGGCGTAATCACCGCCCTTCACCCACACGTCCGGCCGGAGCCACGCCAGCACGGACTCCGGGGTCGGCTCATCGAAGATCACGACAGCGTCCACACAGTCCAGCGCGGCGAGCAGCCGAGCCCGATCCACCTGACTGTTGAGCGGCCGCTCCGGCCCCTTGAGCCGCCGGACCGAGTCATCGCTGTTCAGGCACACGACCAGGCAGTCCCCGAGACTGCGAGCGGCTCGCAGAGTGGCGAGATGCCCGGTGTGCAACAGGTCGAAGCACCCACCGGTCGCAACAACGGTCCCGCCCTCGGCCCGAACCCGCCCGACGAGGTCGCCGGCATCCCCCACCCCGACACCGACGACGTCATCCGAATCCCGCACGCCGGCCAGGCCCACACCGTTTCCCATGTCGGATTTATCGCTTTTGTCGCCCAGATCCGACGGGGTTGAGGCTGGCGGGGTTGAGGCTGGCGGGGTTGAGGCTGGCGGGGTTTGGGCGGACGGGGTTGAGGCTGGCGACTTGCCAGGCCGTGAGGTGGTGAACAGCCTGGCGTGGGCGCCTGCGGAGACATATGAACTCGCTGCCTCCACCGCCTGCTGCACGGCCTCCGAGACCAGCGCGCCGCCCGCAAGTGCCACCGCCGCTGCGGCCGCGAAGCTGTCGCCGGCCCCGCACGTGTCCCCGTCACCGACCCGGGACGGCGGCACGACGAGTGGTGTCGGACCCGAATGGCACAGGACCGCGCCGTGCGCGCCCCGGGTCACCACGACCGCGCCGGCCCGCCACCGCTGGCGTAGCGCATGGCCGGCGCGCTGCGCGGACGACAGCCCCGAGCCCTTGCCCGCGTCGCCGGAGAGCCGGAGGGCCTCGGACTCGTTCGGTGTCACGAGACGGACGTTCGGCACGGGTGGCGGGCCGTTGGGGTGCGGGTCCCAGACGACCGGCGCCTTCGCTTCCTCGAGGGCGGCCCGCAGCACCGGATGCCGTGCGACTCCCCGGCCGTAGTCGCTGACCAGGATCGCGTCCGCGTCCCGCACCAGGTCGAGGACGGCGATCGGCACGTCACCGGGCGGCTCGGGCGGCCCGCCCCGGTCCAGCCGCAGCAGCACCTGACCGGCCGCTCGCAGCCGGATCTTCTCCGGAGTGGCGCCGGGCAGGGGAAGGGGGTGGACCACGACACCCGCGTCGGTGAGCAGCCGGGTGAGGCGGGCCCCGGCTTCATCGGCGGCGATCGCTGTCACGAGGCTGACGTCGTACCCCGAATCAAGCGCGAGCAAGGCTGCCAGGCCGGCGCCACCCGGACGCTCCCGGGAGCTCTCCTCGTCGAGAACGGGCGCGGGCGCGTCCGGGGCGATCCGGCGCACGCTGCCGTCGACGTCCCGGTCGAGCAGCGCGTCGCCGACGATCACGAGTCTCATACGGTGACCATCTCCTTCTCCCGGCCCGCTCGCGCGAAAGGGAGCAGGTGCCGGTCGATGTACTCGCACATCACGTGCACCGAGACCAGATGCAGTTCCTGGACCACCTGGCTGTCCGGGGAGGGGCAGCGCAGCACCTCGTCGCAGGCGTCGGCGAGCGGGTTCGGCTTCTGGCCGACCATCGCCCAGGTGTGCATGCCCATCTCCCGTGCCGCAGCCGCGGCGGCGACCAGGTTCGGGCTGCGGCCGCTCGTGGAGAGCAGCAGGAGCACGTCGTCGCGGCGGCCGTGGGCCCGGACCTGCCGGGCGAAGACCTCCTCGAAGCCGTAGTCGTTGCTGATCGCGGTGACCGCCGACGAATCCGGGGTGAGCGCGATCGCGGAGAGCGGCATCCGCTCGTCCCGCAGCCGCCCGACCAGTTCGGCGGCGAGGTGCTGGGCCTCGGCGGCGCTACCGCCGTTGCCGGCCACCAGCAGGCGGCCGCCGCGGCCCAGGTGGCGGGCGAGCCGGGCGCCCCACTCCTCGAGAAGGCCGGCCTGTTCCCGGAACGGCTCGAGCGCCGCCGCCAGGCCGGCCAGATGATCTTCCAGGGGGTTCGTGTCCTTCATGCGGGGATCACTGCTCCTGCGACGGTGGAATAGACGGCGGACAGACGCTCGGCGATGCGCGGCCAGGAATAGGAGGCGGCGGCCCGGTCCTCGGCGGCGGCGGCGTACGCGAACCGCCGCACCTCCTCGTTGACCAGCCGCCGCAGCGCCGCGGCGAGCGACCGCGGATCCCGCGGCGGCACCAGGTCCCCGGTCACACCGTCGACGACGGTGTCGGTGAGGCCACCCACGGCGGTCGCCACGACGGGGACGCCGCAGGCCATCGCTTCGAGAGGGGTGAGGCCGAACGGCTCGTACCACGGGGTGGCCGCGACCACGTCGGCCGAGCGGTACCAGCGCGGCATCTCGTGGGCCGGCACCGCACCGGCGAGCCGCACCCGGTCGGCGACCCGGCAGCGTTCGGCGAGGGCGCGCAGGCGCTGGGCGTACGGCTCGGCGTCCAGCCGGTCGGCGGGCGGCCCGCCGACGACGACCAGTTCGGCGCCCGGCACCGCGGCGAGCGCGCGGATCGTGTCCTCGATCCCCTTGCGCTCGACCAGGCGGGCCACCGTGACGATCCGGACCAGGCCGGGGGTACGGGCTTGCGCCGGCCCGCGGGAGCTGAACCGTTCCGTGTTCACCCCGGACGGGACCAGGTCCATCTTCGACCGGGGCACGCCGAGGCGCAGCAGCTCGCCGATCTCGTCGCGGCACTGCACGATCACCCGGTCGGCGGTACGCCCGATGTGCCGCTCGTACGAGATCCGCCCGGCCGGGCTGGTGTCCGCGTCGCCCTGGTGGCGCCGTTTCACCGAGCCGAGCGCGTGGAACGTCTGCAGCACCGGCACACCGCAGGCACGGCCGGCGTCGAGGGTGGCGAGGCCGCTCATCCAGAAGTGCGCGTGCGCCACATCGGGCCGCCACCGGTCGCGCCAGTCGTCGGCCATCCATGCGGCGAACCGGCCCATGTACGGCAGCAGCTCATCCTTGGGCAGCACCTCCACCGGCCCGGCCGGCACGTGCACGACGTCGACGCCGTCCGCCATCGGCACCACGGCCGGCAGGTCCGGGTTGTCCCGGCGGGTGTAGACGCGTACCTCGTGTCCGTGCGTGGCGAGCGCGGCGGCGAGCTCGGCGACGTGCGAGTTCTGCCCGCCCGCGTCGACCCCGCCGAGCGCCGCGAGCGGACTCGCGTGTTCCGAGATCATCGCGATGCGCATGTCTCCTCCTCCAGCAGCCGGTCCCAGTCGGCCAGGAACCGGTCGAGCCCGTATTTCGCCAGCGCCACCTGCCGTGCCCGTTCCCCCATCCGGGCCGCCTCGTCCGGCTCGTCGATCAGCCACTGCGCGGCCTCGACGAGGGTGTCCACCCGGGTCGCGATGACGCCGGCGCCCGGTGGCACGGCGGCGACCGCCTCGGTGGTGGCGAGCGCGAGGACCGGCATGCCCATCTGCATCGCCTCGATCAGGCTCAGGCCGAGCGACGTCCAGCGGCAGAGGTGCAGGTACGCGCGGCGGCGGGCGACCTCGGCGTGCATCTCGTGCTGCGGCGGGTCGTCGAAGGCGGTGACCCCTTGCAGTGCGGCCACCCCCATGCCGAACACGTCGAGGGGGGCCACTGCCGCGAACCGCCCGTACAGATCGGTCCCGGTCACCCGGCCCCGGCGGACCGGCTCGTTCGTGACGATCGCCAGCCGTTCCAGCTCGCCCGTCCAGCGCACCCCGGGCTCGACGATGCCGTGTTCGATCACCGTGGTCCGGGTGCCGCCGGCGTCCCAGAACAGGTCGTTGAAGTCGGTCACGTGCGCGATGATCAGGTCGTCCCGGTCGGCCAGCGGGTGGCGGCTGTACGGCACGTCGCCGTCCTTCGGCGTGTTGTGCTCCACGTAGATCACCGGCACGTGCGGCGGGATCAGGTCGAGTTCCTCGGGACGCTGGGCGATCGCGACGTCGACGTCCTTGATCTCCTCGATCGGATGCTCCTCGACCGAATCCGGCCAGTCGAAGGTGCGGGCGCGGCCACGGCCCCACGCGTCCCGGTCTGGGTTCACCGGCACCAGGTAGCGGTGTTTGCCCTGGACGAACGATGTCGTCCAGGACCCGTGCACGTGCCAGAGCAGAATGTTCACGCGGCCACCTCGCCGGTCTTGTTGATGTGGTTTTGGCCCTTTCGGTCCGCATACTGGCTGTTCAGCGCGGTATCCGGGTGTTCGGAGAAGTCCGTGCGCACGCCGAGCCGGCGTAACGCGTCGAGGACGTCCTCCGGTTCGATGGAGGAGAGACAGGGATGACCGGCGATCGGGCAGCGGGTCGCCCGGGTGTCCCGGCAGGCGGCGGCGGGGTCGCCGAGCCGTACCGCGGGCACACGGTAGGGACCCCATCGCCCGTACGGGACGGTCGGGGCGTACAGGCTGATCACCGGGGTGCCGACGGCCGCCGCGAGATGCGCCGGGCCGGTGTTCCCGACGATCACGCAGTCGGCGCCGGCGATCAGCGCGGCGAGACCGGCCATCGACGTGGGTCCGGCGTCGATGCCGTGGGTGCCGGCGACGCGGGTGGCCAGCTCGCGCTCGCCCGGGCCTCCGGTGACCAGCACCTTCAGGCCGTGCTCGGTGAGGGCGGTGACGATGCGCTTCAGGTTGGCGGGCGGGCAGGCGCGGGCTTCGACGCTCGCGCCGGGATGCACGACGACGTACCCCTCCTTCTCGGCTCTCCTCGTGTTCTTGAGGCTCAGATGACCGTCGTCGCCGGCGGGCAGGGCGAACCCCGCCGCTGCCGCGATGCTGCGGGCACGTTCCGGTTCGGGCAGGCCTTCCGGTACGCGGTGACGGACGTCCAGAAGAGAACCCGGGTAGTCCTCGCTGATCGCGGTGATCCGGCCCACCCCGGCCATCCGCAGCAGCAGGGCCAGCGGCAGCGCCGATTGGTGGAACGAGGTGAAGACGACCGCTTCGCTGGCGCCGGTCTCCCGCAGGCGCTCGGTGAGGGCGCGCATGTCCTCCGCGTCGACCGGCCCGGGCTCGGGGTCGATCCACGGCAGCCGCCACTCGATGATCTCGTCAACGCCGGGAAGCAGTTCGGCGGCCGCCCGCCCGCGTGGCCCGCAGAGCAGCACGACACGGTCGGCGCCCGCGGCGAGCGCGCGGATGGCCGGCCCGGTGACCAGCACGTCTCCTGCCGAGTCGGACCGCACCGCGAGAACCGTCCCGGCCCGCCCCGGGCGCGGGGCCGGCGTCAGCAACTCCTGGCGCCGCAGGATGAGATCGGCGACGGCGGCGAGGTCGGCGGCGCCGTGCGGGGCGGCGGCCACCTCGGCCGGCAGGGTGACGTCGGTCGGAACCAGGAAGCCCGTCGCACCGGCCGCGAGGGCCGCCTCCATGTCCCGGCCGATGTCGCCGACCATCGCGCACCGGCCGGGCGTGGTGCCGAGCGCCGCGGCGGCCGCCTCGATCATGCCGGGCGCGGGTTTGCGGCAGTAGCAGCCGGCAGTGTCGTCGTGCGGGCAGATCTGCCAGGTGTCGAACGGCCCGAGCAGCTCCTCGATCCGCCGGTTCACGGCTTCCAGCTGGTCCTCACCGAAGTAGCCGCGCGCCAGGCCGGACTGGTTGGTGACCACGCCGACGCGCAGCCCGGCCGCGCGCAGCCGGTCCAGCGCGTCCTTGGCGCCGGGCATCGGGCGGACCTGGTCGGGATCGCCGTTGTACGGCACATCCACCACCAGCGTGCCGTCCCGATCGAAGAGGACCGCATCGAAGAGGGCCGCATCGAAAGGAGCCGCATCGAAGGTCATGAGAGCACCTCCGCGCGCCGATGATCAGCGATGATCGGCGCGGCTCCTCGCCACCGGCGCCAGCCGCGCACCCAGTGAGTCATGGCGACCGGCGGGATGGCGGCGCTGGTCAGCAGCATCGTGGTCACCTCGCGGCGATCGCGCGGACCGGGTGCGATGCGCGCCCATGCGAACTCGGCCGTGCCCGCCGCCCAGGCCAGCCCGGCGACGGCGGCTGCGGTCGTGAACGAGCGGCGGCCGGTGAGCAGGCGGGCGGTCAGAGCGGTCAGGGCCACGGCGCCGGCCGCTGTCACCACCGCGTGGCGGTGGCGGCGACCCGGCGGGATCTCCAGGACCGAGCGCCAGCGCGGGCCGTAGAGGTGGCGGAGCAGCGCGTCGTCGGCGTTACCCCGTTGTGTGCGGATGCTGATCCAGCGGTGCTCCGGGCGTACCGGATGAATGCTCTGGCGAAGCCCTCGCCGGAGCTCCCAGCCCGCGCCCCGCACGCGATGCGCCAGCTCCGCGTCCTCGCGGAAAGCGCGAGGCAGACGCTCGTCGAACCCACCGGCCTGCCGCAGCGCGAGGCGGCGGTAGGCCATGTCCGCGGTGATCCACTCGCCGTCGGCGAGGCTCGCGGTGACCCTTTCCCAGTCGGTGGGGCGGCGATCCGGCGGCAGCGGGACGCGCAGCCGAGCCTGCACTCCCCCGACCTCGGGACCGGCGTCCCGGAGGTCTTCGACGAGCAGCGGAGCCCAATCGGAATCGGGCATGACGTCGTCGTCGAGGAAGACCACCCACTCGGTGCGAGCGGCCTGCCAGCCGACGTTGCGCGCGGCCGCCGGACCGGCCGAGCGTCCGGCGAGGACACGCACGTGTGGTGGCAGCCCCAGCGGGACACGGCGGTCCGGCCGGTCGTCGATCACCAGGATCGGCACCGCGGGGAGCGCATCCACCAGGGAGAACAGGCTCGGACGACCGAGGGTGGGTATGACGACGGTGCAGTCGGCCATCAGGACCGCCGGTGCACGGCGAACGGGCCGATGGCGAGCAGGTCGACAGGCGCCGACCCGAACAGCTCCAGTGCCTCGCGTGGGGTGTCCACCATCGGACGCCCGGCGGTGTTCAGCGACGTGTTCACCACCACCGGGAGGCCGGTCTGCCGCTCGAACTCGGCGAGCATCTCGGCGACCAGGGGCTCGGTGTCGGTGTGCACCGTCTGCACCCGGGCGGTGCCGTCGACGTGGGTGACGGCCGGGATCCGGTCGCGCCAGTCCGGCTTCACGCGGTGCACGAAGAGCATGTACGGGCTCGGGAAGACGCCGTCGAAGAGGTCGTGGAACCGTTCCGCCCGGACCATCGGCGCGATCGGCCGGAACTGCTCGCGGCCCTTCACGTCGTTCATCCGGGTCTGGGTGTGCTGGTCGCCGGGGTGGGCGAGGAGCGAGCGGTGGCCGAGGGCGCGCGGGCCGTACTCGCTGCGCCCCTGGTACCAGGCGACGATGCCGTTGCCGGCCAGCACCGTGGCGGCTTCATGGGCGATCGACTGCGGGCGGGTGTACGGCACGGCCGCCCGCTTCAGCTCGGCCTCCAGCTCGTCGTCGCTCCAGCCCCGGCCGAGGGCTGCGGTGCCGAACGGGACGTGCTCGCCGCCGAGCGACAGCGCCGCCCCGAGAGCGGTGCCCGCGTCACCGGCCGCCGGCTGCACCCAGACCCGCTCGAACGGGCCCTCCGCGGCGATCCGGGCGTTCGCCACGCAGTTCAGCGCGGTGCCGCCGGCCATGGTCAGGGTCGGGAGACCACCCGAGGCCTCGTACGTCCACCGCGCCAGATCGAGCAGCACCTCTTCGAGGCGGACCTGCACACTGGACGCCAGGTCGGCGTATGCCTCGGTCATCTCGCCGTCGGCGGAGCGCGCCTTCGCCAGCGCGTCCCAGTCGATGCGCTCGATGGTGAAGCCGCCGTCGTCGTTCGCGTGGACCAGCTCGCGGAGCAGGCCGACGAACTTCGGCTTGCCGTAGGAGGCGAGGGCCATCACCTTGTACTCGTCGCTGGAGTGCATGAAGCCCAGGTGGCGGGTGAGGTCCTCGTAGAGCAGCCCGAGCGAGTGCGGCAGCTCCTGGCTCTTGAAGATCTCCAGTTGCCCGTCCCGGTACGCCCCGGCCAGGTGGCTGGCGGACTCACCGCGTCCGTCCAGGACCAGCACGGCGTTCGGCGAGGCGACGCTGAGCCCGGCCGAGGCGGCGTGCGCCACGTGATGCGGCACGAACCGGACCTGCTCCGGGTCGAGGCCGGGCAGCGCGGTGGCGAGGAACTGCGGCGCCCGCCGGGCGTAGTCGACCCGCAGGTGATCCCACGGATCGGAGTGCGAGAGATCGCCGCAGAGGGCGGGATCGAACGAGTAGGCGACCGCGTCGAGGTCACCCGGAGTGAGGCCGGCCGCCTCGAGGCACCAGGCCGCGGAGAGCTCCGGAAGCTCCCAGGCGGAGAACGGAACCGGGCGCTTGCCGTGCTTGCGCCGGCTGAACCGCTCCTCCTCCGCGGCAGCTACCACGCGTCCGTCGATGACCAGCGCGGCCGAGGGATCGTGGAAGATCGCGTTGATGCCAAGAACTCGCATGGCGCGGCGGATACCCCCGATCCACACGCCTACTCGCATGATCACTAACTTCTCCCGGAAAGCTCAGTCCTTTCCGAAAAAGCGGCACCACCTGCACTGATACGTGGCAGTATTTGCCGCCCATCAAGTTTTTATGCGATGCAACGGGGAAGACACGCGCCCATGTACGACGTGGAGCAATTGATCGCCGGAACGTGGACGCCCGGCTCCGAAGACCGCACTCTGACCGTTCTCGACCCTCGCGACGGCACCCCGGTGACCCGGGTTCCCGTCTCCTCCGACGCCGATGTCGCCGCCGCGGTGAAGGCCGCCCGCGATGCCGCCGCCGGCTGGGCCCGAACCGCGCCGGCCGCCCGGGCCGCCGCGCTGCACGCCGCCGCGACGGCCGTCGACGCCGCCGCCGATGAACTCGCTGTGATCATGTCCGCCGAGATGGGCAAGCCGGTGGGCGAAGCCCGTGACTCGATCATGGCCGGTGTCGGAACCCTCCGGCAGTACGCCGAGCTCGGACCGGCCCACCGCGGTCGCGCCCTCGCCGGCAACGACGAGGCGATCGACCTGATGGCGTACGCTCCCCGCGGCGTGGTCGCCGTGATCACCCCGTGGAACGACCCGGTCGCCGTCTCCTGTGGCCTGCTCGGCGCGGCGCTGGTCACCGGCAACGCCGTGGTGCACAAGCCGAGCGAGCGCACCCCGGCCACCGGGTGGCGGCTCGGGCAGATCGTCGCCCCGCACTTCCCGGACGGCGTGCTCGGCCTGGTCAACGGCGACGGACCGGTCGGCGCCGCGCTCGCCGCGAGCGACGTCGACGTGGTGGCGCACGTCGGTTCCACGGCGACCGGGCGGGCCATCGCTGCGGCCTGCGCCCGCACCGGCGCGAAGGCGCTGCTGGAGAACGGCGGCAGCGACCCGCTGATCGTCGACGCCGGCGTCGACCCGGTCTGGGCCGCGCAGCAGGCGGCGCTCGGCGCGTTCGCGAACTCCGGGCAGATCTGCGTCGCGGTCGAGCGCGTCTACGTGCACCGTGAGATCGCCCAGCCGTTCCTCTCCGCGCTCGCCGACGAGGCGTCGTCCTGGGCCACCAGGATCGGCCCGCTCGTCGACACCCGCCTGCGGGACGGCGTCGACGAGCAGGTCCAGGCGGCCGTCCGGGACGGCGCCCGGGTCCTCAGCGGAGGCGCGATCCCGGACGGCCCCGGCGCGTTCTACCCGCCGACCGTGCTCGCCGACTGCACCGACGACATGACGGTCGTGCGGGAGGAGACGTTCGGCCCGGTGGCGCCGGTGGTCGTCGTCGACACGTTCGGTTCCGCTCTGGCGCGGGCGGCGGATTCCCCGTACGGGCTGGCCGCGACCGTGCTGACCACCTCGATGAGCAACGCGCAGCAGGCCTGGCGGGAACTGCCGGCCGGCACCGTGAAGGTCAACGCGGTCTTCGGCGGCGCGCCGGGCGGGGCAGCGCATCCCCGCCGGGGCAGCGGGCAGGGTTTCGGCTACGGCCCGGAGCTGCTCGACGAGATGACCGTGATGAAGGCCGTCCACATCGAAGCGCCCCCGACCGGCTGGTGACGATCTCACCCGTAGCGGGTGAGGCGTCGTTCATGCCGCCGGGGCACGCTCGGCGGCATGAATGGCTACCTGTTGTGGGGACTCATCCTGCCGGTGCTGCTGGTCGTCGCGGGAATCGTGCAGTACCGGCGCAACAAGCGGCGCTGAGCCGCACCAGGTCCGCCTCCACCTCGGGAGGCAACGGGCGCCGATGCCGCAGCGCCCACGGGAGTTGCCGTGCCACGTCCACGACCGCGGCCGGCGACTCCCGGATCACCGTGGCGGCCGTTCGCGCCACGACGCCGGCGGGCCTGCGCAGCAGCGCGGTCAGCATCCGGTTGCGGGCCTCGATGCGCCGGCGGGCGCCACGGTCACGCCCGGCGGGCAGCGGGAAATGCCGCACCACCAGCTCCGGGGCGTAACGGAGCTCCCAGCCCGCCGCGGCGAGATCCATCGCCAGCAGTGATTCCTCGCCGTACACGAAGAGACGCGGCTCGAATCCACCCACCGCGAGGAAGGCTTCGCGCCTGACCACGACGGCGCAGGAGAGAAAACCCAGGATCTTCGGTCCCGGTACGCCGGAAGCCCCGCCGATCGGCGCGGCCGCCATCGCTTCCGACACCGGATCGATCCGCCCCTCGGCGCCGATCAGCACCCGTGCCGAGAGAAGGCCGACCCGCGGATGGGCACCCATCAGGGCCGCGGCCCGAGCCAGCGAACCCGGTGACCAGTACGAATCGTCGTCGGCGAACGCCACGTACGGTGTGCCGGCCCGGCGGACCCCCTCGTTGCGGGCCGCCGCGCCGATGTTCTCCCCGAGCCGCACCACCTCGACCGACGGGAACGCCGAGGCGATCTCCTCGGGGCCGCCGTCGTCCGAGGCGTTGTCGACCAGGATCACCGGCGCCCGGTGCTCGGGAAGCGTCTCGAAGAGCCGGTCGCGGCGGTTGCGGGTCGCCACCACGACCGTGACGTCGTCGTTCCTAGAGGCGTCCACGCAGCTCTTTCTGGAAGAAGTCGAGGAAACCGTCCGGGTCGGGGCCGCAGTTCATCAGGACGATGTGGTCGAAGCCGGCGTCCCGGTACTCACCGATCCGGTCCAGGTAGTCGGCCGGGTCCGGGCCGGCGACGAAGTTCTGCCGCACGTCGTCCTCGGTGACCGTCGCCGACGCCGCCTCGAAGTTCACCGGGTTCGGCAGCTCGGACATCACCTTCCACCCGGTCACCGCCCAGCGCGTGGTCCGGTGCGCCTCCTTCACCGCCTCGTCCTCGGTGGGAGCCCAGGCCACCGAGGCTTCGGCGTACCGGGGACCGGTGCCTCCCGCGGCCGTGAACGTCTCCACCAGATCCTTGCGGGGCTCGGTCGCGAAGAGCCCGCTGCCGTGCGTGGCGGCCAGTTCGGCGGCGGACGTGCCACCGGCCGCCACGGCGATCGCCGGCAGGGTGTCCGGGAGGTCGAAGACCCGCGCGTCGTCCAGCCGCAGATACCTGCCCTCGTAGGACTGGTAGCCGCCCTGCCAGAGCAGGTTGATGATGTCCAGCGCCTCGGCCAGCCGCTCGTGCCGCTCCCGCACGCTGCCGAAGCCCTGGCCCACCACGTGCTCGTTGAGCCGCTCGCCGGAACCGACACCCAGCGTGAACCGGCCGTCCGAGATGATCGCGAGGGTGGCCGCGGCCTGCGCGATGATCGCCGGGTGGTAGCGCACCGACGGGCAGGTCACGCCGGTGGCGAGGCCGAGCGTGCGGGTCTGCACAGCGATCGCGCTGAGCACGTTCCAGGCGAACGGCGAGTGGCCCTGCACGTCCAGCCACGGGTGGTAGTGGTCGCTGATCTCGACGAAGTCGAAGCCGGCCTGCTCGGCCCGGATCGCCTGGCGGATCAGTTCCTTGGGGCCGAACGCCTCGGCCGCGAGCTTGTACCCCATCTTCATGGTGCTGCCGATTCCCCTCATCTGCCTGGGCAAACGTCGAAGGGGCGGGCCGGTGCGTCACCGGCCCGCCCTGTGTCGTGGTCGCGTTATGCGGTCGCCGCGTTCTTCGTCTCGTCACGCACGTCGCGCGCGTCCGAGGCGGCGGTCTCCTTGGTGGTCTGCGCCGCGTCGCGGGCGGTCTCCTTCAGCTCGCCGGCGGCGTGCTGCACGGTGCCGCCGAGCTCGTCCTTCAGGTCGCTCGCCACGTCCTTGACCTTGTCGGTCAGGTCGCCGCTGTGCTCCTTGAGCTGCTGGCCGGCGCGCTTCTCGGCGTCGGTGACCGGGATCAGCGACGCGCTGAGCAGGCCGACGCCGAAGGCGATGATGCCGGCGGCGAGCGGGTTGCCCCGGGTCTGGCCGGCAACGGCGCGGGGTGCTCCCTTGACGGCGCCGGCAGCGTCGTGCGCCTTCTCCTGCGCCTTGTCACTCAGCTCGCCGGCCTTGTCGCTGGTCCGGCTCGACAGTTCGCTCGCCTTGTCGCTGATCTTGGACGCCTGCTCGTGAGCGGCGTACCTGGTGTCCTCCGTGGTGCCCATGACCTTCTCCTTAACCGCGGTCCAGCGCCGCCGCGCGACCTGGCGCGGGCTCGTCTTCTCGGCCAGCAGATCGACGTCACGGGTCAGCGAGGCCCGCGTACGCTCGATGTCCTGCTTCAGCCGGTCGGGTTCTTCAGCCATTGGGCGTCCTCCTTCAGCGTTTCGGCGGTGCGGCGCGGCACCGGGTCGACGGTCTTGAGCTTCTTGCGGCCGTTCACGAAGAGGACGGCGCCGATCGCAGCCCAGACCAGGCCGACGATCAGGAACGCCCAGCCGTGATCGATGACGTTGCCGAGCCCGAACACGATCGCGAAGCTGAGCAGCAGCACCGCGAGGTATCCGGCGAACCCGGCGCCGCCGAGCATCCCGGCGGCCTTGCCTGCCTTCGTCGCCTCCTGGCGGATCTCCGCCTTGGCGAGCTCGACCTCCTGCCGGAAGAGCTGCGACAGGTCGTTGCTGATGTTGCCGATGATCTCGCCGATCGACGTCTGCTCGACCGGGTCGGCGTTGTCGTGCGGATAGGGCGCGGTCACGGCCGGCGCTCCGGGTACGTCTCGTCGACGACGGCCGGGATGCCGGTGCCGGTGGCCGAGTACTCAGTGCTCGTGGGGTATTCGGCGGTCGCCGGCGTGACCGGGGACGGGTCCGCATAGCCCGCGGCAGGCGTCGTCGAGTAACCGGTCGGCTGCGTCGAGTCGTAGGCCGGGCTGTAGGTGTCCGTCACCGGCTTCGTCTCGTCGGCCGAGGTTCCGGCCGTGCTGTCCGCCTTCGCCACGCTCTTGCCGAGCCGGCCCACGACGAACCCGGCCGCGAGAGCCGTGGCCAGGAAGGCACCGGGGCGGCGGCGGGCGAAGTCCTCGACCTCGCGCAGCACCCCGTCCGGGCCGTTGCGGTCGAGGTAGTCGGCGAACTGGCGGCCACCGTCGGCGACCCGCGCGACGACGGCGGCGGCCGGCGAGTCCTGCCGGGCGCCCCGCATCTCGTCGAGGTGGTCGGCGGTCTCCCGGATGCTGCCGACGAGCCGGCTGTTCTGCGTCCGCGCCTGCTCGTCGAGCTTGCCGCGGACCTCCGAGGCGACCGAACGGGCCTGCGTCTTCGCCTCCTGGCCGACGCGCTGCGCCTGCTCCTTGGCGGTCGACGCCACGTCGGACGCCGCGGTGCCGGCCGACTCGCGGGCCTGCTGCGCGACCTGGCGCGGCTTCGACTGCTCGTCGCCGTGGTGTGGCTCGACGGCCGGGTATGCGGTGGTGGTCTCGTACTCGGGGGCTGCGTATGCCGGGGTCGGCGGGATCCGGCCGCCCGGGGAGAGGTCGCTCATCATTCCTCCGAGGGGGGGTGAGAGGGTCACTTGCTTCCACCCGACTACCTACCCCGGCCACAACAGTCGATTCATCTTCGTTTGTGATGAATGGCGCAAAACCGGAGACTCTTAAAACCGCAGATCAGGGGTACGCCGGACGGTTGCCCTCGCCCTGTTAGGGTCGGCGACCGTGAGCGAAACCAGCGGCGTACGCGTCATCGGCGGCCGGACCTACGACTTCTCCCGCCGCGTCGTCGTGATGGCGATCGTGAACCGCACCCCGGATTCGTTCCACGACAAAGGACGCACGTTCGCGCTGGAGAAGGCGACCGAGGCGGTCAAGGCGGCGGCCGCCGACGGCGCCGACTGGATCGACATCGGCGGCGTGCCGTTCGCGCCCGGCCCGGAGGTGACCGCGGCCGAGGAACTGGACCGGGTGCTGCCGGTGATCGAGGCGGCCCGCGACCTGGCCGTCGTCTCGGTCGACACGTTCCGCCCCGAAGTGGCCCGCGAGGTGATCAAGGCGGGTGCCGGGGTCATCAACGACACCTCCGGCCTGCGGGACCCGGCGATGGCCGACGCCGTGGCGGGCACCGACGCCCAACTGGTGATCTGCCACAGCCTGGCCGCGCCCCGCACACTGCACCCCCGTCCGTTCTACGGCGACGTCACCTCCGAGGTGGCCGCCTTCCTGCGGGAACGGGTGGAGCTCGCACTCGCGCGCGGCGTACGACCGGATCAGATCATCATCGACCCGGGTCACGACCTCAACAAGAACACCCTGCACTCGCTGGAGATCACCCGCCGGCTCGAGGAGATCACCTCGATCGGGTACCCGACGCTCGCCGCCCTGAGCAACAAGGACTTCATCGGCGAGACCCTGGACCGCCCGCAGCAGGAACGGCTCGCCGGCACCCTCGCGACCGTCGTCTTCTGCATCATGCGAGGCGCCCGCATCATGCGCGTCCACGACGTGCGGGCGGCCACCGACGCGATCCGGATGACCGAGGCGATGCTGGGCTGGCGCGAGCCCGCCTACCTGCGCCACAACATGGACTAGTCGGCAGGTGGCATGACCGACATCAGGTCGGTCATCCAGGGCTGCTGGGCGACCGCGTCGGGGCCGAGGACCCGCATGGCGCCGAGCACGGTGATCAGCATCCCCATGGCGAAGAAGTCGCGCACCTCCTCGGCGGTGGCCCCGGTCAGCTCACGCACCACCGTGTAGAGGTTGCCGTAACAGGCGCGCACCGCCTCGCCGATCACCGGATCGGCGGCCGCGCCGAACCCGTGCAGCAGGACGAAGAGCAGCTCCCGCTCGGCCAGCAGATCCTTGTAGGCGTGGCCGAGGCCGGCAAGCGTCGGGTCCTGTTCGGCGGCCGCGCGCCACTTCTGCTCGATCCGGCCGCCCGCGTACCTGGTGGTGGCCAGGAAGAGCTCCTGTTTGGAGCCGAAGAGCCTGATCACGTACGGCTGGGAGACCCCTGCGATCCGCGCCACCTGATCAGTGGTGGTCCCCGCATAGCCGCCCTCGGCGAAGGCCTGGAGTGCGGCTTCCACGAGCTGCGTGTGGCGTTCCTGAGCGGTGAGACGGGTCCGGGTCACGTTGACATGTTATCAGTCAATGCATACGGTGCTTAGTTATCAGTGGATAACAACTTCAGGGGGATCGCTGTGTCCACGCTCGCTCCCGTCCGGCCCGCCACGCGGCCGCTGGGCCTCGTACTGGCTGCCGTCGGCATCCCGACGTTCATGGTTTCGCTCGACAATCTCGTGGTCAGCACGGCTCTGCCGGTCATCCGCACCGAGCTGAACGCCTCGATCACCGACCTGCAGTGGTTCGTCAACGCGTACACGCTGCCGTTCGCCGCCTTCCTGCTCACCGCCGCCGCGCTCGGCGACCGGATCGGCCGGCGGCGGATGTTCCTGGCCGGCATCGCGCTCTTCACCGTGGCGTCGGCCGGCGCCGCGCTCGCCACCGAACCGTGGGAGCTCACCGTCACCCGCGCGCTCCAAGGTCTCGGCGGCGCGGCCATCGCGCCGCTGTCACTGACCCTGCTCGCTCAAGCGGTCCCGGACCGTCTCCGCAACGTGGCGGTCGGCATCTGGGGTGGCATCACCGGACTCGGCGTCGCGCTCGGACCGGTCATCGGCGGCGCCGTCGTCGACGGCCTCACCTGGAACTGGATCTTCTGGGTCAACGTGCCGATCGGCGTCGTCGCCGTGGTCCTGGCGCTCACCGTGCTCGACGAGTCCCGCGGCGGGGCACGACGCCTCGACCCGGTCGGCCTGGTCCTCTCGGCGAGCGGCATGCTGCTGCTGATCTGGGGCATCGTCGACGGCCCCGAGCGCGGATGGACCAGCGGCCGGGTGCCGCTCATGCTGGGTGCGGGCGTCGCGCTCCTCGCCGCCTTCATACTCTGGGAATCCGGCCTGTTCGGGCAGGCCCGCAACCGTACGCCGATGCTCCCGCTCACCCTGTTCCGCTCGCGCGGCTTCAGCCTGGTCAACGTCGTCACCCTGACGTTCTCGGCCGGCGCGTTCGGCGCGGTCTTCCTGCTCGCCCAGTTCTTCCAGGTCGTGCAGGGTCTGAGCCCGCTGGAATCCGGGCTGCGCACCCTGCCGTGGACCGCCGCCCCGATGATCGTCGCCCCGCTCGCCGGCATCTTCGGCGCCCGCCTCGGCGTCCGGAACCTGATCGTCGCCGGCCAGATCTTCCTCGCCGCCGGCATCCTCTGGATCGGCCTCGCCACCACGACCGACGTCGGCTACGGCAGTCTCGTCGTCGCGTTCGCGCTGGCCGGCATCGGCATGGGCCTGACCTTCGCCCCGATCAGCACGATGACCCTGGCCAGCGTCACCGCCGAGCAGCGCGGCGTCGCCTCCGGCACCAACAACACGATCCGCGAGTTCGGCGTGGCAGCGGGCGTGGCGGCCCTCTCCTCGATCTTCAGCACCTACGGCGGCTTCGCGAGTCACCAGTCGTTCGTCGACGGCCTGCGCCCGGCGGTCCTCACCGGCGCCGCGGTGATCGCGGCGGGGGCGGTGGTGGCCGCCTTCCTCCCCCGCCACACCGACTGACACCGCAGACCTCCGCACCCCCTCGTCGCGCCCGGTGACTCAACTCATGCGGGCGCGACAGGGCGATGCCCCTTGTCGACGCCCGGTCTTCGACGGGCACCTCTTTGCCGGAGCGGATTCAGCTCGTTCCCGGCCCGGACTCAGTTTGCCTCAGCAGGATCGGATGCGGTGAAGGACGTCAGCCAGTCCCGGTGGCCGAAGTCTCGAGAGCGGCCACACCGGCTTCAGTGAACTCGAGACCCAGAATGCCTTCGACGAAGCGAACCACCAACCGACCCGGCGAAGGCGAACTGAGACTCTCCGGCTCGCGATGAACCGGTATCACAGCCAAGGCTTTACGGTTGACCGGGTCGATCAGCCGGACCGTTCTGTCATGACCTGCCGTGGCTACACAATCGACCGAGCCCCAGCGTACCCCGCAAACGTCATTGATCCAGCTTTCGTGACCGGTCGGAACGCTGAACCCGGCTCCCTCTTCCGGCCAGAGGTTCAAGTATCCGTGGATATCGGATCCGGCCATCATCGCCGTGCCGGCAAGAGTGATCGCCGCGAGTTGCTTCACTCGGGCCTTTGGTTTTCTGAGCCTGGCCGCCTGTTTCCCCGTATTGACGTTCCAGGCCCTGACGCTGCTGTCGCTCATAGTGGTCGCCGCAACGCAGGCTTCTCCCCGAATAACAGTTATACATACGGAACTTATCCGTTTCTTCGGGAGGTTGAAGTCAGTGACGACCTGGCGCCTGCTCGCATTCCATACGATGATGTTCCCCTCGTAGTCGCCGGTGACCACGTAGAGATCTCCGCCAACCTTCCGTGAGTCCAGGGCGGTAACCTGGTGCGGCGCCTCGATCCTAACCCAGATATCTCGAAGGAACGTATTGTAGACATTCACATCGGACCCCTCGGCCACCACGCAGAAGTTGTCTACAACCTTCAATTTTCCGTAATACCTACTGTCGGCAGGGATTTTCTTGACGACCCCACCCGTCGCGATTTCACGCGCCGTGAGAGCATCTTTCGACTTCACCCAGAAGATTGGCGAATCCCTGGAAGAATCAGAACCGATCGCAAGAATGCCGTTCGACATCACGACCGACGACTGTGGTTCGGCGTCCGCTCGCTCGTCCGGCACGTTCCAAATTCTTACTGAACCAGAAATGTCCGCGGTAGCGACGACATACTTGCCGTGCTCACGAACTACGCAGGCTCCGCCGAAGGCACGGTGTACGCCAATAGAACGATTTTCCTCCATGATCTCAGTCGTACGCGAACTGACATAAAACAAGCAGTCGCCTGCCAGTACGGCCAGAATCGGCCGCCCCGGAATATCAAGAATCCGGTGGATACGCCCAGGCAAAACCGCACTCGTTTTCACTACTCGGCGAGACGCGAGATCCCAAATCCTCACCTTCCTGTCAGCCCCACCGGAGGCGAGGAAGGCACCGTGATCCGTATCGATCCCGATCAGGCTGTCGACCCCACCCCGGTGTCCACTTAGCTCGAAGCTCAAATCACCGCCATACAGGTCGAAGACACGAATGAAGCCATCCCGTGAACCGGCCACCAAGACGGGACGCCCGGAGAGTCGCATCGCACAAACACTGTCTATATCACGATTTCCTGCAGGGTAATCAGCCAGCTTCACCCGGGTGAACAAATCCCAGGAGGCGAGCGCACCATCCTCTCCTGCTACCGCGAGCACCGCCTCACCAGAGGCTTCCCAAACGCATAGCCGCCTCCCCTTCGCTGCCTTTCCGGAAAGTTCGAGACGCTCGAACGGCGGACGGCGATCGGAGCCTTCGGCTGTGCGTATGTCGCAGTAGTAGACAGAGCCCCAGATTGTGACGAGATACCCCAATGATGCTACATATTGGAGATCGATCAGATGCGCAGTAAAGAAGCTTCGAAGATTTTTTACAATGTTTCGGTCCTGCAGACTCCAAACATTCACCACTCCATCATCACTTGCGGAAACGAGTACCTGTTTCCCGGCGAACTCCGCTGCCGAAACCGAATTCACCCAGCCGCCGGCGTGCCCCTCGAGTACAGCAGACTGCTCGCGAGCATCTACTTCGGCCCATATGCCTCGATACGGCGGCTCGACGCCCTGGAAATCGCGAAACGTGGTACCGAGCCCCTCTAGAGATTCGACTACAGAGAAGGACGCGATACGTTCGGCAGCCCTTTGCTCGAAGGCGTTCGGCGTCAGGCGAATCAGCCTGACGATCGCCCGAGCCTCCCGTGACTGCGCACGATCCGACACCGCCAGCAGCCCCGACATGTCAGCGTAGAGAACGACCTCGGTGTCGGTCAGTAATTCGTCGACCAGTCCGGCCCGCTCAGCGTGGGTGGGCAGAGATTGCAAAAGATACCGGGGCGAGTTACTCCAGCCGACTCTCCGACCGAAATCGACCAAGGCTCGTGTCCACGATCTTTCATCCTCGACCGCGCTCGATCCTAGCTCAGCCCTCCAAGCTATGAGGGTGTCATTCAGTGCCTGATGGTAAAGACGGAACGATGTTTCTGACCCGCTGTCGGAAAATTCGATGATGAAATTGCCGGCGGCAGTTCTTGAAAAACGCCGCAATGCTGCCGCGTGCAGCGCATGACCAGACTGAGTCTCGATGGCCAGACACCAGAGCTCGACGGGCAATCCGGGCACCTCGGCGAACGCCAGACCGGCTAGCACCTGGTCGGCTCCAAGCCCTTCAATCGGGGGCACTCGACGAAGGTAGCGTCGAAAAGCGTCTTCGACTGAGCCGTCAAAGACTACGTCCTCCGGCGAAACCACGGTCGTGTCGTACAGTCCATGTGTTCGCGCAACCAGGCCGGCCACGAGGAAGTTGGGGGCCGCGATGGTCGCTATACGCCTGGCAATCGACTCCGCTTCAATGGAATTTCGATACGGGTTCTGCTCCTCGTCCCGAGCAAGCCTCAGCGTCATTAGAGCGTATGCAACCAGATCCTCCAGCTCGAAATTCTCAGACCGGTCAAGATCGATCTCGATGCTGCCAGGACCGAGTACCTTCAAAAGATCGCCCTGATCATCCCGACGCCGTGCACCAAGGAGAATGCGACTTCCTGTGCCTCGACGAGACTCGGCAAGGGGTCGGAGGATTTCCTGGGCAATGGACCGGGCCTCGTCCGAAGTACGTGCTTCGTCCAGAGCATCGACCACAACGGTGAAGGCATGGACCCCTTGGAGGCTAAGTAGGAGGTCGCCAACCTGCTCAGGGCGGTCGACTCCCACCGCAACCGCGATCTCTCGGGCGACTTCGAGCGCGGATTTGCCCTTAGCGTGAATCGCAAAGGAGATGGTCGCCGGCGGAATCCCTCGCGTCTCGTTCGCAGAGGACGAGTCGACCACCACCCTGCTCAAGATTGCCGACTTACCGACCCCGGGCGCTCCAGTCAATATCATTATGGGGTATTCCGGGACGTCGGCCGCCAGCCACCGTGTAATGGCGGCCAAAACTTCGACTCTTCCCTGGAATCGGTCGCCATCCTCGATGTCGACGGCAACGCCACGTGCCCGCGGGTTCCAATGACGCCTGTACTCAGGGTCGTGAGTCAGTGACCACTTGCCAGTTTGAGGATCGATTGCCTGCGTAGAGTCGGCCACGGAGGGATACGGCGCCGTATGGTTATTGATGGTGACTGCACCGAAGAACGTGCCATGCGCGCCAAAATTCGTGAGCGTCGTCGGGTCGATAGCCTCGCCGGGAGCAGATGACCCTGCGCTTACGGCGCTTCCGGCGGAACCGGGGGGAGGGCGCCCCCCTGATTGAACGTCACCGACTCATTGAAAGTGCCGACTGCACCGTGATTCGTGCGAACTTCGATATTCTGGACCGATGCCGTTCGACCTGCTGCCTCCAGCAGCCGCCGAGCTGCGGCCACGATGGCCTCGTCCTTGTCGGCCTCGATAACGCTCAGCTCCTGACCCACCGCTGCACGCAACTCGTCCGGCCGGCTCTCGCTGGTGTCGATTGCGTTAACAGCAGCTGCTTTGTTGAGTTTGGGCCGAAGGAGCCTCTTCAACTCGTCGTAGGCATCACGCACGGCAACTGCTGCCGTGTCCTTGGCACCGACGCCGGCACCAGCCGCGAGAGCAGCGATGATCAATTCAACGTTGGTCACATTCAGCCTCCGCTGGTCGGTGACGCACCACGTTCTACCAATCACTCGGTCGAACGGAGATCAGAGTAACAACGTATATCCAGGAGCCCGCAACATCCACCGAAGCCACAGCCGGACACATCTCGACCAGGCAGGCAGATCGTGACTCGTACATCGGTCAGTGACGGATGACGGCACAGGTCGCGGCGAACCTAGAGCCGCCATTTCTGCCCTTGACCGCTGGACTGTGCACCCGTAGAAAGAACACAGGGAGCCGACCGTAAGTGGCCAGCTCCCTATTCCGCTATCAGGCGTTGACCTCGTCGCGCCAGGCGATCCACTCCCGCAGGCGCGACAGGTCGGTGCTGTTGCTGCCGACCGTGAACAGCGACGCCCCCAGCTCCCGGAACTTCGGCCCGGTCGCGGACGGGTCGTCGGCGCCACCGACCTCGACCGACACCTCGATCTCGGCGGGGTCGCGCCCGACCGCCGCGCAGTGTTCGCGCAGGATGCCGAGCTTGCGCGGCAACGTCTCGGCGTCGGCGAAGCTGTGCCAGATGTCGGCGTGCTTGGCGACCAGCCGCAACGTCTTCTTCTCACCGCCGCCGCCGATCAGCACCGGGATGTCGCGGGTAGGCGGCGGATTCAGCTTGCCCCACCGCGACTCGATGCGAGGGAGAGCGGTAGCGAGATCGTCGAGACGACCGCCGGCGGTGCCGAACTCATACCCGTATTCGGTGTAGTCCCGCTCGAACCACCCCGACCCGATGCCGAGGATCAGCCGACCGTCACTGATGTGATCGACGGTGCGGGCCATGTCGGCGAGCAGCTCCGGGTTGCGGTAGCTGTTGCAGGTGACGAGGGCACCGATCTCCACCCGGGAGGTGGACTCCGCCCAGGCGGCGAGCATGGTCCAGCACTCGAAGTGCAGCCCGTCGGGCTCGCCGTAGAGCGGGAAGAAATGATCCCAGTTGAAGAGAACGTCGGCGCCGAGTTCCTCGGCCTCCGACGCGACGCGGCGGATGGTGGCGTAGTCCATGTGCTGCGGCTGCAACTGCAGCCCGATTCGAACCGGCCTATCGATCATGTTCCGAGCCTACGTGCAGGTGCCGTCCAGCTCCTGCCCGATCGACTCGAAGTCGCCGGCCAGGTACGCCTTGGGGTCCTCGGCCGCAGCGCCGCGATCCAGCGACGCGGCGATCGCCTCGATCTTCTCCTTCTGGGCGGCGTCGATGCTGGTCGCGGCGGCTTCGCGCACGTCGGCGGACATCGCGGCGAACGTCTCCCGCAGCTCCTGCTCGCCGTTTCCGGCCAGCTTCAGCGCACCGTCCGTGAGGATCTTGTAGACGGCCGTGCAGACGTAGGCGGGCTGGCCCACCGAGGCGGACGGCGCCGGGGCCACGCTGAACGGCACCGGGATCGCGCTGGGTGAGACGTCCAGCTCGCAGGCGCTGAGGGAGATCAAGGCCGCGATCATGGCGGTGGGCACGGCGGTGCGGCGACGCTGCGGCACGACATTCCCCTTCATCGATTGACCTCGTACGGCCGGAGCATACTGCTCGTACCGTCAAGCGCACCCCGGGTCCGCCACCTTTGCCGGGGCAGGCAGTTAGCCCCCAACGTGGCCTATAAGCTGAAAAAAGGTAAATCGGTGGTCCGGCGGGCCATGATCACTGTCGTCGCGACCGTTCTCGTCGCGGCCGGTGGCACCGCGTTCGCCGAGATCGTCTCCTCCCAGCCGGTGGCGTCGCCGTCCTTCAACGGGTCGGTGTACGCGGTCGCCTACCGCGGCGACACCGTCTATGTGGGCGGCAACTTCACCAGCGCCGTCGTCGCCGGCAAGAGCACACCCCGGGCCCGGCTCGCGGCGTTCGACGCCCGCACCGGCGCCCTGCTCGACTGGAAGCCCACCGCCGACGCCAACGTCCGCGCGCTGGCAGTGGACGGCGACACCGTCTACGCCGCCGGCGACTTCGACACCGTCAACGGCGAGACCCGGGACGCGGTCGCCGGGATCGGCGCGGTCAGCGGCCTGCTCACCCCGCTCAAGCACACGGTGCTCGGTCAGCCCAACGCGCTCGCCGCGGGCAACGGGCGGCTCTACCTCGGTGGGCGGATCACCGCGGTGGACGGGGTGACCCGCGCCAACCTGGCCGCCTTCACCCTGGCGACCGGGGCCCTGGACACCTGGGCGCCGACCACCGACGACATGGTCAACGCGCTCGCCGTCACGAGCGACCGGGTGTACGTCGGCGGCCGGTTCCACCGCACCAACAACGTGAGCACGACCCTGCGCCTCTCCGCTGTCGACCCGGTCAGCGGGGTGCTCGACCGTACGTTCCGGGCGAAGCCGGTCTCGCAGGTGTTCGCGCTGGCCGCGCACCCGGACGGGGTGTTCGCGGCGCTGGGCGGCCAGGGTGGGCGCGCGGTGTCGTACACCCGGACCGGGGAGACCCGCTGGACCCGGGTCTTCGACGGCGACGCGCAGGCGATCGCGTACCTCGGCGGTGTCGTCTACGTCGGCGGGCACTTCGACAAGGCGTGCACCACCACGAACAACGGCGCCAAGGGGATCTGCACCGACGGCTCGGTGGTGCGGGGCAAACTGGCCGCCGCCGACCGCGAGGGCAACCTCCTCGAATGGGCGCCGCAGGCGAACGGCGTCGCCGGGACCCGGCAGCTGGCGGCGAGCGAGCCGCTCGCCGCGATCAGCGCGGTCGGCGACTTCACCGTCGTCGGCGGCGCCAGCCGCAAGCGGTACGCCGAGTTCACCGGCACGTCCCCGCAGGCGTTCGTGGAGTCGACGACCGCTGCCGTGGCGGCCTACAACTTCGACACCACGATCGCCGACGGCACCTTCGACGACGGTTCCGGGCACGGCCACCTGCTGCGGGTGATCTCCCGGAACGGCGGCGCGCTCAAGCTGGTCCCGCACGGCGCCGGCCAGGCGATGAACTTCCCGGCCAAGTGCGGCGGCGACACCTGCCCGCGCCTGATCCTGCAGGCCGCCGGCACCGACGACCTCAACCCGGGCGCGCGTCCGCTGCGCTACGGCGCCGGCGTGCTGCTCTCCCCCGCCGAGACCGGGCGCGGCGAGAACATCATGCAGAAGGGCTACTCGACCGGCGGCGGTCAGTACAAACTCCAGGTCGACGGCCTCTCCGGGAAGCCGAGTTGCGGCATCAGCGACAAGATCGGGACCACCGTGTACGTCGCCCGCAGCCGCACCTCGGTCTCCGACGGCAACTGGCACTCGCTGGAGTGCCGGCGTACCGGTCCCACGCTCGCGATCCTGGTGGACGACCGCCTCGAAGCGACCGTCCCCGTCCCGTCCGACCTGGCGGTGGAGACCGACCACCCGTTCACCGTCGGCGGCAAGGGCATCGGCCCGAACAACGATCAGTTCCACGGCACGCTGGACGACCTCTGGGTCCAGATCGGCTAGCCTGCCGCGATGAGATACGGCTACGTCGGCCCGGCGTCGACCGCGCGAGCGGCCGGCACCGGGCCGGGGTGCGGGTCGCTGAGCCTGGTGAAGGACGGCGACTTCACCTGCGCGGTGTGTGAGGCGCCGCTGCCCGAGGAGTGGAATCCGGCGCTGCCGCGCTGACGCGGGCGTGAGGCCCCGGCGGCCGGTGCGGACGGCGGCAGGCCACCGGGGCTTGATGTGTGTGCCGGTCGGAGGTCCGGCACACACAGCTTCGCGCACCGCCGGTCAGCCGGCGGCCTGATTCCGCGGCCGTTGGGGAACGGGGACACCGCACGGTGGGATCGGACCGGCGAGGACGGTAGCCGGCTTCCTAGCGGTGACCCGACAGCTCGGAATTGAAGGTCATCGTTGCAGCCATGTTGCCGAAGTGCAACAGTCCGGCAGCGTTCCGTTCATCGATGTTTCCGACGCCCCCTCCGGCACCCGCGGCGCGTGATACGGGGGACATCGCTGGATGCGCCGGGCCGGCGACGCCGGGACGCGGCAGGAGGCCGGTGGGCGGGCCGCTACGCCAGGCGGATTCCCGAGCTCAGGCTCAGCCGGACCGCGTCGGAGCCCGCGGTCCAGCAGTCGAAGCGCAGCTGCTCCGGCGAGTCGCGACCCCAGCTCCGGATCGTGTCGATGGCGATCTCGGCAGCGCGCGCGCCGCTCTCCGGTTCCAGCGGCATCTTCGGATAGGTCGTCTCGTCCGTCGTGTTGTAGACGACCGAGTGGATGTTGACGCCGCCCTCGTTCATCCAGCTCGCCACCATGTGGTCGCCGTCCACCTCCTGGATCTCCCAGCCCAGGTGCGTCACGTACTCGCTGAGCGCCGGCAGGTCCGAGGCCAGCGACACGAGCAGGGCACGCAGGCTCGTCTCGAACTCGTCCCAGGTGGTCGCCGGCCGCGCCTCGACCAGCATCATGCCGATCAGGGCCTTGCCGGCGTCACTGTTCATGTCGGGTTCGGCGGTCCACAGGTGAGGAGGTTCCCAGCCCTCGAGGTACTGAGAGTTGATGTACTCCTCGTTCTCGGCCGGCTCGGCGGGCTCCACCCGCACGGTCACCGACGAGCGCCGGAGGTCGCGTTCCACCCGTACCCGCGGATCGCGCCAGAACGCCCACGCGCCCGGTCCGCCGACCATCGGCGGCGGCCCGAGCACGGCCACCACCGCGGCCAGCGTCGCGGCGTGCACCGCGGCCAGCTCATCGGGAGCACAGGTCTCGACGAGCTCGACGGCGGTGAACGCACCGAAGCCGAAGCGCTCCTGGCCGTGATGGATCTCCGTGGAATGCACCTGGACCGGGCCACCGGCCGGAACGGCGGCGGCTACCCGCTCGATGTCGGCACGCGACCACGTGCCGAAGTCCTGACCGACAAACGTCCCCGCTACGTTCTGGATCATGGCCGGGATGGTAGCCAGCCGAGGTTAGGGGCAATCAACGTGACGGTGACCTTCTACGTCGAGCCTGGCGCGGAGCGAACTGTGGTGCGACATCAGTAACCGACGTGCACCACGACGAGGCCGTCGCGGATGGTGGAGCCCACGGTGACTGACCGCCAGTCGGTGACCGTCGCCGGCTCGGTGCGCTCCGACGCCACGCCCATCTGCTGCGCAAGCTCCTCGGGCGTCTGACCGGCGGCCGGTTCCACGGTCACGCTCCACCAGCAGCCGCCCGAGCCGCAGAGCTTGGTCTCCTCGACCACCGTGGCGCCGGCCGGGACCGCCGGGATCCGTGACTTCGGCGGCATCGCGCCCTCATCGGCGAACAACGACAGGAACAGGCAGCCCGCCAGGACGACCACGACGGCGAGAACCCCCAGGATCTTCACCGCGCCGAGGGTAACTACCGCGTCAAACCACCAGGCTGAGCAGCATCACGCAGGCGAAGCCCACCACCGAGATGATCGTCTCCATCACCGACCAGGTCTTGATGGTCTGCCCGACGGTCATCCCGAAGTATTCCTTGACCAGCCAGAACCCGGCGTCGTTGACGTGCGAGAAGAAGAGCGAGCCGGAGCCGATCGCCAGCGCCAGCAGCGCCACCGTCGGCGAGTCGAGGGTGGTGGCGAGCGGCGCGACGATGCCCGCCGCGGTGATCGTGGCGACGGTCGCCGAGCCGGTCGCCACCCGGATGCCGACGGCCACGAGCCAGCCGAGCAGCAGCGCGTTGATGTTCGCGTCCTGCGCGGCGTCGGCGATCACGTTGCCCACCCCGGCGTCCACCAGCACCTGCTTGAAGCCGCCGCCGGCCGCCACGATCAGCAGGATTCCGGCGATCGGGGGCAGCGCGCCGCCGAGCACCGCCGAGGTCTGCTTGCGGTCGAATCCGGCCCGGTGGCCCAGCGCCCACATCGCCACGAACACGCCGGCCAGCAGCGCCACCACCGGCTCGCCGATCACCTCGAGGGCGTGACGAACCCGGTTCTCCTCCGGCAGCACGATTTCAGCGATTCCACGAGCGAGCATCAGTACGACGGGAAGCAGCACCGTCAGAACCGCGGCCCAGAAACCCGGATTGCGCCGCGTGCCGATCTCATCGTCGACGAGCTCGCCGGGTTCGCTCGGGTTCGCCAGGTCGGAGCGGTCGACGAAGTCCTGCCCACCGGCCGGTCCATCGCTCTTCCGGTCACTTCCCACCCCGGCCGTCGCGAGGATCGACGGGGTCGCCACCGGCACCCGCTTGGCGATGAAGTTGCCGAAGATCGGACCCGCGATGATCACCGTCGGGATCGCGCAGACCAGGCCGAACAGCAGGGTCAGGCCGAGGTCGGCGTTCAGGCTGGAGATCGCGACGAGCGGCCCGGGGTGCGGCGGCACCAGGCCGTGCAGCACCGACAGACCGGCCAGGGCCGGGATGCCGAGCCGCAGCAGGCCGATGTCGGTCCGCTGCACCACCAGCACCACGATCGGCACCAGCAGCACCACGCCGACCTCGAAGAACAGTGGCAGGCCGATCAGCGCCGCCACGCCCGCCATCGCCCACGGCAGCGCCGCGCCGGACACCCCGTTGACGATCCGGTTCACGATGCCGTCGGCGCCGCCGGACTCGGCCAGCAACGCCCCGATCATCGAGCCGAGCGCGATCAGCACGCCCACACTGCCGACCGTGTTGCCGAGCCCGGTGGTGAACGAGTCGATCGTGGCGCCCGGCGCCGCGCCGGCCACCAGCCCCAGCACCCCGGAACCGGTGATCAGCGCGAGGAACGGATGCCACTTCGCCCAGGCGATCAGCAGGACGACGACGGCGATGCCGAGCACTGCGGCGAGAACGAGCTGGCCGGTACCCGCATCGGTGATGGCCTCGGCGGCAAGGGGCGTCATGAGGTCGCGTTACCCATGTGAAACATCTTTCAAGCGCGGTTCCCCAACGAGGCCTTCACCCCTCGCGTCAAGTCGTCGGCGAGGATCTCCCGGTCGCCGCGCTCCAGCGCCTCCAGGGCGAGTTTCGCGACCACGGCCGGGTCGGTCTTCTGGCCGGCCGGGACGGACGAGGCCATGTCGGTGTCCATGTACGCGACGTGCAGCCCGGTCACGCCGATCCCCCGAGGTTCGAGCAGGTCCCGGGTCGCGTTCGTGAGCGCCCACGCCGCCGCCTTCGCCGCCGAGTACGACCCGAGCGCACCCGGGTGGTACCAGGACAGGATGGAGAGCACGTTGAGGATCGCTCCCCCGCCGTTCGCCTCGATCACCGGCGCGAACGCCCGGGTCGCCGCGAGCGTGCCGAAGTAGTTGGTCTCCATGTCGAGCCGGATCCCCTCCAGCTCGCCGCCGATCACCGGCTGACCCGTGGAGACACCGGCGTTGTTGATCAGCAGGGTGGCGTCGGCGGCGTCGGCGGCCGCCCGTGCCACCGACTCCGGGTCGGTGACGTCCAGCTGGAGCGGGACCGCGCCCGGCAGGTCGACGCTGCGCGGATCACGGGCCGCGGCGTAGACCTTGGCGCCGCGTTCGAGCAGCTGGGAGGCGAGGTGGCGGCCGAACCCGCGGTTGGCTCCGGTGACGACGGCGACTGCGTTGGTGAGTTCCATGAGAGTTAGATTATGGGCGTCATCTAAATGCGGCAAGGTAATAGATGACACACCTCATCTATAGTTGGCGGCATGGGACGCGTATCGCAGGCACAGGCACAGCAGAACCGCGAGCGGATCGTCGCGACGGCGGCCCGCCTCTTCCGCGAGCATGGCATCGCCGGCGTCAGCGTCGCCGACGTGATGGCCGAGGCCGGCCTGACCCACGGCGGCTTCTACAAGCACTTCGCCTCGAAGGACGCCCTGGTCGCCGAAGCCGTCACGAAGGCCTTCACCGATCAGGCGACCGCGGCGCGCGCGCTCGGCCGGGACGCGCTGCTCGACGCCTACCTCTCCCCCGCCCACCGGGACCAGGCAGGCACCGGGTGCCCGTCCGCCGGATTCGGCGGAGACGTCGCCCATGCGTCCGGGGGCGGCGAGACCCGTTCCGCGTACGCCGAAGGGGTCGAAGCCTTCGCCGCCCACCTGGGCGCCTCCGGTGAACCGGACCTGGCCACCCTCAGCACCATGGTCGGCGCACTGATCCTGGCCCGGGCCACCGCCGGCACCGATCTCTCCGACCGCATCCTGGCCGCCGCCCGGGAATCCCTCCCCGCCACCTGAATCCACACGCGCCAGGTCCTCGCTCGCCCGGCGCGCCGACCACACCGGCTTGCGAGCCTGTGTCACGATCTTGCCTGGCGGATTCCTGGAGGCGGAGGGCACGATGAAGAAGATCCTCGGCTGGATCCTGCTCTTCCTGCTGGTCTTCTGGATCGGCACGAGCCCCGGCCCGGCCGCCGACGTGGCCCGCAGCATCGGCGACGGCGTGGCCCAGATCTTCAGCAACATCGGCACGTTCTTCGCCGAGCTGGCCGACGGCTGACGTCGCGGCTCGCCTCCTGACGTGCGGATCCTCTGCGTAGGCCTGGCCACCGTCGACCTCGTCCAGCGAGTGGACCGCCTCCCCGGCGCCGACGAGAAGGTCCAGTCCGATTCGGTCGAGGTGGCCGCCGGCGGCCCCGCCACGAACGCCGCCGTCACCGCGGCCGCCCTGGGCGCCGACGTGACCCTGGTCAGCGCGGTAGGCGGCCATCCCCTGGGCGACCTGATCCGCGCCGATCTCGCAGCCCACGGCGTGACGTTGATCGACGCGACACCGGACAGCCCCGAACCACCACCGGTCTCCGCGGTGACCGTCCTGTCCGGAACGGGCGAACGCACGATCGTCAGCCACAACGCCGGCCGCCGCGAGGTCCCACTGCCCGCCTCAGGCCTGCCCGACGCCGACCTGACCCTGGTGGACGGACATCATCCGCTGCTGGCCGTAGCCGCCTCCCGAGCAGCCCGCCGCCTCCTGGTGGACGCCGGAAGCCCTCGCCCGATCTTCACCGAGATCTTCCCCCACGCCGAACTGGTGGCCTGCTCAGCCGCCTTCCGCCCGTGGCCCTTGCACCCCCGGCCCTCACACCGCTGGCCCTCACATCCCTGGCCCTTCCACCCCGGAGACGACGACGCCACCATCGCGGCCGCCATCCCCGCCCCCACCGTGCTGGTCACCCACGGCCCGGCGCCGGTCCGCTGGTTCACCCCGCACGACCACGGCGAGATCCCCGTCCCACCCGTAGCCGCCGTGGACACCTCGGGCGCGGGTGACGCCTTCCACGGCGCCCTGGCCGTCGCCATGACCCGTGGCGACGACCTGCGGACCGCCGTCACCTTCGCCGTCCGGGTGGCCGGGACACGCGTAGCGCACCCCGGCCCCCGGACCTGGCTCTCACATCTCTAGACCGTCCGCGCCAGCCGATCCGCCAGCAACTTCGCGAACCGGGCCGGATCCTCCAGGTCCCCGCCCTCAGCCAGCAGCGCCGTCCCGTAGAGCAGCTCCGCCGTCTCCTCAAGACCGGACGCATCCCGCTCGTGCGAGGCCCGGAGGCCGGACACCAGCGGGTGGTTCGGGTTCAGCTCGAGGATCCGCTTCACCCGCGGCCCTTCCTGACCCATGGCGCGGTACATCTTCTCCAGCGCCGGCGTGATGTCGTTCGCGTCGCTGACCAGGCAGGCCGCCGAGGTGGTCAGCCGGTGTGACAGCCGGACCTCCTTGACCTGCTCGTCCAGCTTCTCCTTGAGGAAGCCGAGCAGGGGCTCGAAGTCGCCCTCCGGCGCATCCTCCTCACCCGGGGCGTCCTTCTTCAGGTCGACCGAGCCGCGCGCGATCGACCGCAGTTTCTTGCCGTCGAACTCGGTGACCGCGTCCACCCAGATCTCGTCGACCGGGTCGGTGAGGATCAGCACCTCATAGCCCTCGGCGCTGAACGCCTCCATGTGCGGCGAGTTGACCACCTGCGAGCGGTTCTCCCCGGTCAGGAAGTAGATCTCCTCCTGCCCCTCCTTCATCCGCTCCACGTAGGCGGCGAGCGTCGTCGGCTCATCCCCCGCAGTGGTGGCGAACGAGGCGATCTCGAGGATCGGCTGGTGATTGTCGGGCTCGCTGAGCAGGCCCTCCTTGATGGCACGGCCGAATTCACGCCAGAACGTCGCGTACTTCTCCGGGTTGTCCCGCATCAGGTCCTTGATCGTGGAGAGGACCTTCTTCGTCAGCCGGCGCCGGATCATCTGGATGTGCCGGTCCTGCTGCAGGATCTCGCGGGAGATGTTCAGCGACAGGTCGGCCGCGTCCACCACGCCCTTGACGAAGCGCAGGTAGTCGGGGATCAACTCCTTGCTGTCGTCCATGATGAAGACGCGCTTCACGAAGAGCTGCAGACCCCGGCGGGCGTCCCGCTGGAACAGGTCGAACGGCGCCCGCGCCGGGATGAAGAGCAGGGCTTCGTACTCGAACGTGCCCTCCGCCTTCATGTTGATGATCTCGAGCGGGTCGGTCCAGTCGTGGCTGATGTGCCGGTAGAACTGGTGGTACTCCTCGTCGCTGACCTCGCTGCGCGGCCGCGCCCACAGCGCCTTCATCGAGTTGAGCGTCTCGTCCTCGAACTTGATCGGGAACGAGATGAAGTCCGAGTACCGCTTGACGATCTCCTTGATCTTCCAGGAGTCGGCGTAGTCGTAGAGGGCGTCGTCCTCGTCCTTGGGCCGCAGGTGCAGCGTCACCGCGGTCCCGACCGGCGCGTCCTCGGCGTCCTCGAGCGTGTAGGTGCCCTCGCCCGCCGACTCCCAGCGGGTGCCGTGCCCCTCGGTGCCGGCCTTGCGCGTCACCAGAGTGACCTTGTCGGCGACCATGAACGTCGAGTAGAAACCGACGCCGAACTGGCCGATCAGCTCGGGGCTCTCCTTGGCCTCCTTGAGCTTGCCGAGCAGCTCGGCGGTGCCGGATTTCGCGATCGTGCCGATCAGCTCGACGACCTCTTCGCGGGTCATGCCGATGCCGTTGTCGCGCACGGTCAGCGTGCGCGCCTCAGTGTCCGCCTCGATCTCGATGTGCAGGTCGGAGGTGTCCGCTTCCAGGCCGTCCTGCAGCTTGGCGAGGCGCAGTTTGTCCAGCGCATCGGACGCATTGGAGATCAGCTCACGCAGGAAGATGTCCTTGTTCGAATAGATCGAGTGGACCATCAGCTGCAGCAGCTGGCGTGCCTCTGCTTGGAATTCAAGCGTCTCCATCGTCACCCGTTTCCGTCATGTCCGAAGGTGTTTCCGCGCCGATCGTATGACGTCGGCCGCGCGTGCCCGATCAGGAGGCGTCGAACCACCCCTTCCCGCTCGCCCAATGCCGCACCCAGCCCGCGAAACCGGCCGCCCCGCCGAACGGCGTCGCGCCCTCCCCGGAGATCATCCAGACCTGCCCGCGCTGCGGCCCGGAGACGACGAGATGCCAGTACATCCCGCAGCCGTCCGTCCCGAGCACGATCGACCCGTCGTTGAAGACCTGCTCGATCAGGTCCTCGTCGGCGTCCTCGTCCTCCTCCCACAACCACGCCGCGGCCAGCGGGAACGGTCGCGCCAGCACACGCTGCGAACGATCGTCACCCCAGTCGTCCGGCACCTCGGCGAGGGCGACGAGCCCGTAGTCGGGAGGCCCCGCGAACGACCCGTCGGACACCTCGGCGACGAACGTCCGGTAGGGCTCGGGCACCGTCACCCCGTGCTCCTCCTCGAACGCGCGCACAGCGGGCCAGCCCAGCGCCGACGCGCCCTCGTCGTCGGCGTGCAGCGCCTCCCGCAACGCGGCGATGACGGCGGCGTCCGGGCTCCGGTCGATGTCCATGCGAAAGTGATACCAGCCGGGTCCGACAACTTCTCAGATCCCGGTCGCAGCGGGGTGGTGGGTACAGACCGCAGCTCACGCCGAGGGCCCGGCCCGGCGAGCCGGCCGCTACGCGTCCGAAACGCTCCCCGCCCCGGGCGACCTGCGTAAATGGTTGCGCCCCAACCCAACCCCACCCCGCCCCACCGCTCCAGCCGCTCGGCCGCGTCCCGAGCCCACCCCGCCGCTCCAGCCGCACGGCCGCGTCCCGAACCCTCTTTCCCGAGCCCTCTCTCCCGAGCTCCTTTCCCGAGCTCCTCTTCGCCCGCTTCCTTCCTCCGCTCGGCCTTGTGCCTTGTTCCCTCCCGCCCGTGCCTGCCCGGCTCTCAGGCCTTCGCGGGCCCGGAAGGCGCCGCTTCTGATGGTGCGGATTCGGGCGGTGCGGTCGCCGTGGCGGCCGCGTCAGGATGGGATGCCTCGGAGGTGGCCGGGACCGGATCCGCCGGTCCGGGCTCGGTCGCCCGGGGCTTCGCGGGGCCGTTGAAAAGGAGGTTCAGGAGGAAGACGACGATGACGGTCGTGGTGATCGAGCTGCCGAAGATGATCTGGAGCTCGTCCGGCATCTTGCTGTAGAAGTTCGGCGCGACCACCGGAACCATGCCGGCGCCGATCGAGATCGCGATGATCAGCAGGTTGTTGTTGCCGTCGAACTCGACCTTGCGCAGGCTGCGGATGCCGACAGCGGTGACCGTGGCGAACATGACGAGGGCCGCCGCGCCGATGACCGGTCCGGGCACTGCGGCGATCACTTCGCCGAGCTTCGGGATGAGGCCGAGCAGCACCAGGATGACGCCGGCCGCGGTGACGACGTACCGGCTGCGGACCCGGGTGACCTGGACGAGGCCGACGTTCTGGGCGAACGCCGTGTCGAGGAAGGAGTTGAAGACACCGGCCAGGATGCCGGAGAGGCCGTCGGCGGCGAGACCGCGGGCGATGTCCTTCTCGGTGGGCGGCTTACCGACCGCCTGGCCGACAGCGATCATGTCGGCCGTCGACTCGACGTAGATGATCAGCATGACGATGCACATCGAGATGATCGCGGCGGCCTGGAACTCCGGCGGCCCGAAGTAGAACGGCCGCGCCAGTCCGAACCAGCTCGCCTGGCCGACGCCGGAGAAGTCGACGAGGCCCATGAAGGCCGCGACGATCACGCCGAAGAGCAGGCCGAGCAGTACCGAGAGCGACACCAGGAAGCCGCGGGCGAACCGGTTGATCAGGACGATCATCAGGATGATGCCGCCGGCCAGCGCGAGGTTGCCGAGATCGCCGTAGCCGGGCGCCTCCTCGTTGTTCCCGGCGATCAGTCCGGCGCCGGCGTCGATGAGCGACAGGCCGATGACCGTGATGACGGTGCCGGTGACCAGCGGCGGGAAGAGGTGGATGATCTTCGCGAACGGCCTGGCGATGAGCAGGCCGAAGACGCCGGAGACGAGGAACGCGCCGTAGATGGCGGGCATCCCGTACTTGCCGCCGATCAGGATCATCGGGTTGAGCGCGGCGAACGTGGCGCCCGCGACGACCGGCAGGCGTACCCCGAGGATCCTGCCGATCCCGAGGCTCTGCACGATCGTGATCAGGCCGGCCACGAACAGGTCGGCGTTGACCAGGATCGCGATGGTGCTCGCGTCGAGCTTGAGCGCGCCGCCGACGATCAGCGGGACGGCGACGCAGCCGGCGTACATGACGAGGACGTGCTGGAGGCCGAGCACCGCGAGGCGGGCGTACGGCAGGCGCTGATCGACCGGGTGTCGGGTCACCGCTTCGGACATCGAGAAAATCCTTCCGCGTGGAAGTAAAGTCCCGCGGATTCTCGGCCCGGTTTGTTTACACCAATCGATGAAGTGTTACCTGTCGATTAACTTGATCAGCAACCCGGGCCGGCAGCCATCCCGTTCTTGATGACGTAGCCCGAGATATCACCCCGGACGTAGTCACGCAGCTGCGCGATCTTCGTGGGCGCCTCACCGGTGACCGCCTCGTACCCGACGATCGCCGTGTCCACCGTCCGGCAGGTCGCCTGGTCCGCGACCTGCTGGACATCGCCCATGATCTTCTCGGGGTTCAACGCAGCGTAAGAAACGCCGGAAACACTCACCGTGATCGCCGCCGCCATCATCGACTCCATCAACCGCATAGCAGCAGGCTAGTCATCATCACTGAACGTGTCCAACCAGCCGATCGGTCGAGATCAGCGGCACAAAGAGTGACACGGAGAGTGATGCCCCCAAGAGCACGAATGAATACACGTGAGGCCTTTACGCGGTCTATGGGGGTTCTGTACGTTGATTACTCGGAGCAACGGTTTAGTAACGCTGGAGGGATCCCATGCGTCGTGCCGCTCTCGTCCTGACCTTCGTCCTCGCCGGTCTCTGGATCGCCGCGCCCGCGCAAGCGTTCGCGCACAACAGAGTCGCCAGTCCGGCCCTGCACGCCCTGCTGGACGGCCTGACACTCCTGGTCGCCTCGGCGCCGGTGTGGACGGCCCTGCTGTGGACCGGTAGCCGGCGCTGGCTACTGGCAGCCCTCATCGCCGTGGTGCAGATACCCGTCGCGATCATCGGATTCGTGCCGATCGTGAACCCGTACCTGCACCTGACCCTCTTCGTGCTCGCGCTCGGCCTCACGGCCGTCAGCCTGCGGGTGGTTCGCAGCCAGGCACGGGCTACCGCCGTACCCGCACCCACTCGCCACTAGGCGACCGGACGGCCAGGCCGACCACGGCCTGGCCGTCGGTGATCAGCTCGACCTGCGGGCAGCCGTCGACAGGCGGCTGCCAGCAGCCGTCCGCGGCGACGACCGCGTTGTGCCGGCAGTGCTCCTCGTCGACATAGCCCCACGCGAGCAGCAGATCCCGGCCGTCGAAGGTGTAGCGTCCCACCGACTCGACCCGCTCACCCTCGGGACGGCGGAAGAACTCGGCCCGCAGGCCCGGGACCTCCACGCCCTCGAAGGCGGCGTCGTTTTCTACGCGATGAGCGGCATACTCGGACAAATCGGGAATCTGCACGAGGCCAGCTAAGCACGTCAAGGTGTCACGCGATGTGATGTCCATTTAACGTGCCCGCAAGTGAGTCTCGCCACAATGATCCTCGTGGTGACCGAGACGATGATGCCGGTCAACGGCATAGAGGTGTGTGTAGAGACGTTCGGCGAGCCTACCGATCCCCCGTTGCTGCTCCTGGCCGGGGACGCCAGTTCGATGGACTGGTGGGACGACGAGTTCTGCCGGCGACTCGCGGCCGGCGCCCGGTTCGTGGTGCGCTACGACCACCGTGACACCGGGCGATCCACCTGCTTCCCGGTGGGTGCGGCCGCCTATTCCGGGGTCGATCTGATGAACGATGCTCTGGGCGTACTGGATGGGCTCGATCTTCCCTCGGCCCATCTCGTCGGCTTCGCCCTCGGCGGCGGCATCGCGCAACGCATCGCCGTCGAACACCCGGACCGTGTCCTCAGCCTCACCCTGATCTCCACCAGCGCGGGCTCCGGTGAGCCGGCGCCGCCGTGCACCGGCGAACCCGCCCCGCTGACGATGCGCCCGCACCCTTCCGCGCCCATCCCACCGGCCGGTCGTGCCCTGCCTGCCACGCCCGGCCGCCTTCAGCACGTCGTACCGCACCCCGCAGGCAGCCTCCCGCAATCCGCTCCTGCCGCTGCCTCTGCAGGTTCTCCTGCCGCTGCCTCTGCAGGTTCTCCTGCCGCTGCCTCTGCAGGTTCTCCTGCCGCTGCGCCCGCCACGGTGGTCCTTCCCGCGGACGACTCCATCGCGGATGTGGACTGGGCGGATCGCCGAGCCGCGGTGACCGGCCTGATCGCCGAGATCCGTGAGCGCGGCGGCCCCTTCACCGCGGCCGAACCGCAGCTCCGACGCCTCGCCGAGCGCGTCTTCGACCGGACCCCCGACCTGGCCGCGAGCCGTCTCAACCACCAGCGAGCGGGATACGGGCCCCCGGTCCGCGATCGACTCGCCGCGATCGTGGCCCCGACCGTGGTCCTGCACGGCACGCTGGACCGGCGGTTCCCGGCCGAGCATCCGCGAGAGCTGGCGGACGCGATTCCCGGCGCCCGCCTCGTCTGGCTCGAAGGAGTGGGTCACGAACTGCCGCCCCGAGCGGTCTGGGAGACCGTCCTAGACGAGATCATCCAGCCGTAGGGGCGTGGGCCTTCCGGCATGGGCCTCCGGGCGTAGGCCGAAAGTTCTACATCGGAACCCACGGATACGACCCTGGTCCGATGCGCCGGGGCCGGGCGAAGCGGGATGCTGGGCGGCATCGCCGAACTGGCATCGCCAAGCCTGGAGGAAACGATGACCGCGGCTCCGCTCGCCCATGCCGACACCCTCGTCCTCGACTACCTCGCCGCGCTCTGGGCGGCCAGCGACGACCTCACGCCCGAGGCGAGAGACGAGCTGATGAACACCGTCACCGGCTACATCGCCCTGCGCCACGACCTGGCCGACGACCCGGCCCGCGTGATCAGCCGCTTAGGCCCGCCCGAACAGCTGGCCGAGGCCGTCCGCCGAGGCGGCACCCCGACCCATCTGCGCCTCCCTGCGCCGTCCTTCCCGCCGTCTCCGCCGCGCCCTTCCCGTGGCACCGGCGCCGACCACGCAGCGGTGGCCCTGCTGATCGCGGGCGCTTTCATCCTGCCCGTCGTCGCTCCCGGAGCGGGCATGCTGATGGCGACCGGCTCCGCAAGCTGGACCCCCGCCCAAAAAGTCGCCGCCTGGGTTCTGACCACAGGCTCAGTAGCAGGCGCGCTCCTGACAGCCCTGGTCGTCGCCGGCTTCAGCAGCGGCCTGGGCCTCCTGGTCCTCTACATGGGCGCTTGCGCAGGCTCGGTGATCGCAGGCCTAGCACTACTGGCCGGCCTGAGACGCTGACCACCACGTCACGCCCAGTCCTGCCAACGCCCTGTCCCGCCAACGCCCTGTCCCGCCACGCCCAGTCCCGCCACGCCCAGTCCCGCCACGCCCTGTCCCACGCGGCAGGCCGAGTCAGCCCCAGAGACGCTGACCACCCCCGCCACGCCCTGTCTCCCCTGCCACGCCCTGTCCCGCCGCCAGGCCATCCACGCGGCAGGCCGAGCCAGCCCAGGCGCGGTTCGTCACCAGGTCGCGCCGTCCGGTTCGACCAGCGTCAGGTCCGACCAGCGTCAGGTCCGACCAGCGTCAGGTCCGACCAGCGTCAGGTCAGCCCCGGCGTCAGGTCAGCCCGGCTTCAGGTCCTTCCAGCGCGAAGTCCGACCAGCGGCAGGTCGGCCCAGCTTCAGTCCTTCCAGCGCGAAGTTCGACCAGCGCGAGGTCCGACCAGCGCGAGGTCCGACCAGCGCGAGGTCCGACCAGCGCGAGGTCCGGCCAGCGCGAGGTTCGACCAGCGCGAGGTCCGACCAGCGCGAGGTCCGACCAGCGCGAGGTCCGACCAGCGCGAGGTCCGACCAGCGCGAGGTCCGACCAGCGCCGAGGGCTTTTCGATCGCGGGCGGGGTGCGGGCGGTGCTGAGTGCTGGGTGCTGGCAGATCAGTCGCTTCACGGGGCGGTCGGCGGCAGGTGGGTCAGAGGCGGATGCGGGCGATCACCGGCAGGTGGTCGCTGCCGGTTCGCGGGAGTGTGCGGACGCTGACGACGGTCATGTCGGCTGCCATGACGTGATCGATTCGAGCGAGAGGGGTGGCGGCCGGCCAGCTGAAGGCGAACCCGGACACGGCGGTGTTCAGGCGGGCCAGGATCGGTTCGAGTGTGCGGTCGTCGACGGTGCTGTTCAGGTCGCCGAGCAGGAGCACACGCTCCAGCGGCTCAGCGGCGAGGGCGGCGGTCAGCTTGCGGGCGCTCTCGTCCCGGCGGGTGGATTCAAGACCGAGCGGATTCAGGCGTACGGAGGGAAGGTGCACCACATAGACCGCCACGTCACCATGCGGGGTGCTCGCCACCGCGCGAAGACCACGGTTCCAATCCGGGCCGAGCGAGCCGGGCCGGATGTCGAGGAGGCGTGCCGAGGAGAGCGGATACCGCGACCAGAGCCCGACCGTCCCCTGCACGGTGAAGTGGGGATACCTCTCACCGAACGCCGCGGCATAGACGGGCACCACCTCCGGAGTGATCTCCTCGACACCGACGAAGTCCGGGCCGGAGGCGATCAGCGTCCGAACCGTGCCCACCGGATCGGGATTCTCGTCGCTGACGTTGTGCTGCACCGCGACGAGGTCGTGCGGGACGTCATCGGGCGCGGGAACGATCCGTGACCCGAACATCCCGAGCCAGATCACGAGTGGGAGCAACACCGCGATCAGCGAGCGGAGAGTGCGGAACACCGCTACTACCAGCAGAAAGGGGATCGCCAGACCGAGCCAGGGCAGGAACGTCTCCAGCAGACTGCCACCCGGCACCGCTCGATGAAGGAGAAGCATGGCGGCGACGACTACTGGCACCGCGCCATCGTGCCAGGCCCGCGCACCTCCGGATCGGGATCGGCTATGGGCGGGGCTCCGGGACGGGCAGGATGGGGGGTATGCGACTCGTGTCCTTGCTGCCGTCGGCTACTGAGATCGTCTACGCCCTCGGGCTGGGGGACGACCTGGTCGGCGTGACGTTCGAGTGTGACGAGCCGGCTGCCGCCCGGTCCGAGAAGGCGGTGGTGGTCGGCGGGCGTGACACCGGGTCGATGACACCGGCGGAGATCGACGACTACGTGCGGACGCAGATGGCCGCTGGTGGCGATCTCTACACGTTGCACGCCGACGCGCTCGCCGGGCTGGCCCCAGACCTGATCCTCACGCAGGACCTGTGCCGCGTGTGTGCGCTGCCGTCGGGACACGTCGACGACGCGCTCGCTCATCTGGGGTGCCGCTCCGACGTGCTGTCCCTGGATCCGCACACGCTGGACGAGGTTCTTGCGACGTTCGAGGAGGTCGCGCGGGCGGTCGGCGTACCGGAGAAGGGCAGTGACCTGACCGCTCGCCTGAAGCAACGTCTCGCGCGGGTGGCCGCGGCGGTCGAAGGCCGCGCGCGCCCGAAGGTGGCCGTCGTCGAATGGGTGGATCCGCCGTTCGGTGCGGGCCACTGGGTGCCGGATCTGATCACGGCGGCGGGTGGCGAACCGGTGGCAGCGCGTCCGGGGCGGCGATCGGTGCAGATGTCCTGGCCGGAATTGACCGCGCCGAAGCCGGACGTCGTGCTGGTCACGCCGTGCGGTTACCACTTGGACGGGGCGGTCCGGCAGGCCGAGGCGGTACGCCGGCACTTCCCGGACGCCGAGATCTGGGCGATCGACGGCGACGGTCTCGTGGTGCGCCCGGGACCGCGACTGATCGACGGTGTGGAGGCGATAGCGGCGATCCTGCATCCGGAGGCCGTCCCGCCCGCGCCGCCCGGCACCGTCGCCCGAGTCGCGTAAGCCGCCTGAGTTCGTGGGCCGCCTGCGAAAAACCGCCCGAGTCGCCTGAGTTCCTGGGCCGCCTGCGAAAGCCGCCGGTCGAACGGGACTACTGGGTGACGAGCGCGGCGGACCAGCGGCTGCGCGCCGAGTGCCGGACCCGCGACGCCTGGTAGAGCCACGCGATGTCCCGGCCGAACGACCAGGTCAGCGACCCGAGCGCGATGACGAGCGCGGCGACCGCGAGCCAGACCGGCAGCAGTCCGCTGACCACGACCGCCAGCATGACGCCCTGCTGAGCGGCGACGACCTTGCGCCCGAAGCGGGGCGGGAGCGCCGCGTTCAGCCAGGGCAGCGCCCACGAGGCGGCGACGAAGAGGTAGCGGAAGGCGCCGATCGCGAGGGCCCACCACCCGAATTCGAGGGCGGCCGCGACGCTGAGCACCAGGATGAGGAACGCGTCGACCTCCATGTCGAACCGCGCGCCGAACGCCGAACTGGTTCCGGTACGCCGGGCCACCTGCCCGTCGACACCGTCCATGGCCAGCGCGACCGCCGCGATCGTGACCAGCAGCGCGGCCGGGACGACGACACCGGACGCGGCCGAGGCGACGAGGGCGAAGACGCCGCCGGTCAGGATCGCGCGTCCGAAAGTGACCATGTTGGCCCAGCCGAGCGACGGCAGGGCGGCGCGGTTCAGCAGCCCGCACAGGACGACACCGAACGCGACCCCCGCCACCCATCCCCAGCTGCTCAAGCCGGAGTAGACCGCGAGGACCGCCAGCAGGACGAGCTGGGCGGTGAAGCCGGCCAGCGGAGCCCGGGATGGACTCGTCGTGGTCGTGGCGGTACTGATGGTCACCGTTCCTCCTGGACGTAGGGTTTAGCCGCTGTCCCCGATTGACACGCTCGCGGGGCATGATCGGTTCACAGAGAGGACCAACTCCTTGTCGAAGTCGGCCCGTGCCTTCTGGATGACTTGCCCGGGAACGGGCGAGATACGCACCGTGGAGCTGCCGGATCCCGGGCCGGGTGAAGTCCTGGTGCGAACGCTCCACTCCGGGGTGAGCCGCGGCACCGAGACGCTGGTGTTCCAAGGTCGGGTGCCGGAGAGCCAGTGGTCGACGATGCGCGCGCCCTTCCAGGAGGGCGATTTCCCGGCCCCGGTGAAATACGGCTATCTGAACGTCGGCGTCGTGGAGGCCGGCGTCCCCGATCTCGTCGGGAAGACCGTTTTCTGCCTTTTCCCCCATCAGACTCGGTACGTCGTACCGGCCACCGCCGTGACTGTCCTCCCGGACGGCGTGCCCGCTGATCGGGCAGTGCTGACCGGAACCGTGGAGACAGCGGTCAACGCGGTCTGGGACGCACACCCGCAGCTCGGCGACCGGATCACCGTGGTCGGCGGTGGCATGGTCGGCCTCTCGGTCGCGGCGGTCCTCGCCGGTTTCCCGGGCGCCGACGTCCAACTCGTCGACACCGACACCAGCCGAGAGGCGATCGCCACGTCCCTGGCGATCGGCTTCGCCACCCCCGGCCGTGCTCGTGAGGACCGCGACCTGGTGATCCACGCGAGCGCGACCCAGGCCGGGCTCGCCCGATCACTCGAACTTCTCCGCCCCGAGGGCACGGTCGTCGAGCTCAGCTGGCACGGCGACCGTCAGGTGGCGATCCCGCTCGGCGAGCACTTCCACTCCCGCCGGCTCACGATCCGCAGCAGCCAGGTCGGCGGCATCCGCCCCGATCGGCGCCGCGACTACGCCGACCGGCTGAAACTCGCCCTGAACCTTCTCCAGGACTCCCGCTTCGAAGCCTTGATCAGTGGGCGGTCGAGCTTCGAGGACCTGCCGAAGACACTCCCCCGGCTGGCCGACGGTTCACTGCCGGCCCTCTGCCACGTGATCGACTACCCCGGCGGGAATTGATCTTTAAGGACCGGGGTAACCGTAGTACCGGCTGTTCCTGCTGACCTGCTACACCCAGGGAGACGATCACTTGTTCAGCGTCACCGTCCGCGACCACATCATGATCGCGCACAGCTTCTCCGGCGAGGTCTTCGGACCGGCGCAGCGTCTGCACGGCGCCACCTTCGTGGTGGACGCGACGTTCCGCCGCCCCGAACTGGACGACGACAACATCGTGGTCGACATCGGCCGGGCCGGCGAGCAGCTGCACACGATCTGCTCCACGCTCAGTTACCGCAACCTCGACGACGACCCGGAGTTCTCCGGCGTCAACACCTCCACCGAGTTCCTCGCGAAGGTCATCGCCGACCGCCTGGCAGTCCGCATCCAGGCCGGCGAACTAGGCCCCGGCGCGACCGGCCTGACCGGCCTCTCGGTAACCCTGCACGAGTCACACATCGCTTGGGCAAGCTACGAGCGAACGCTGTGATCCTGCACGCGGTGCTGCCGGGCAACATCGACGACCCGGCAGCCCCGAGTGGCGGCAACCGCTACGACCGCGAAGTCCTCCGCCGCCTGTCCTCCCTTCCGCAGATGCCCTCAGCGCAGTCGAGACCGGCGCAGCCGAGTCCGGGGCAGTCGGCTCCGGGGCAGCCGAGTCCGGGGCAGCCGAGTCCGGCGCAAGCGGCATCCGCGCCGACGGATTCCTCGCGTGCGTCAGCCCCTCGGGGTATGGCTGTGCGCGAGATAGCCGTCGCCGGTGACTGGCCCCGCCCTGATCAGGGCCCGCGAAACGCCGTGGCCGCAGCCCTCGAATCCATCCCCGGCGGCGAAACCGTTCTCCTCGACGGTCTGGTGGCGTGCGCGATCCCCGACGTCCTGGAACCGCATGCAACCCGTCTTCGCCTGGTGATCCTGGTCCACCTCCCCTTGGCCGACGAAACCTCCCTGTCCGAGCAGGAGGCCGCCGAACTCGAACTCCTCGAGCGCCGCGCCCTTCACCTCGCCTCGACCGTCATCGCCACCAGCACCCAGGCAGCCCGCCGTGTCGAACAGTTGCACGGCCTGTCCGGCGTTCACGCAGTCCCGCCAGGGGTGGACCCGGCGCCGTCGGCCGTACCGTCCCCGGAAGGCGCCCGCTTCCTGACCGTCGCGTCCCTCACCCACCGCAAGGGCCAGGACGTCCTGGTAGCGGCCCTCAAGCAGATGTCACCGCTCCTGCGCCCCGCCGATCCCGCGCACCCGGCGAAGGACCCGGATCAGGCCGCACCTCCACAGACCGCCGGACCCGCGCGGCCAACTGCACGCCCTCAGGTGGCCTCGGCCTCGCACGAAGCCGCATCCCCTCAGGCGACCTCCGCCTCGCAGGAAACCGCATCCCCCCAGGCGACCTCCGCCTCGCAGGAAACCGCATCCCCTCAGGCGACCTCCGCCTCGCAGGAAACCGCATCCCCTCAGGCGACCTCCGCCTCACAGGAAACCGCATCCCCCCAAGCGACCTCCGCCTCACACGAAGCCGCATCCCCTCAGGCGGCCTCGGCCTCACCGGAGGGCGCCCCGCCGTGGACGTGCACCCTTGTGGGCGCTGGTCCGGCGGTGCCGGAGGTGATTCCCGGCGTTCGGCTGGCCGGTCCTCTCACCGGTCCCGCACTGGACGCCGCCTATGCGAACGCCGACCTCTTCATCCTCCCTTCACGCGCCGAGACATACGGCATGGTCGTCACCGAGGCCCTGGCCCGCGGCCTCCCCGTAGTGGCCACCGACGTCGGCGGCGTCCCGGAAGCCCTGGGCACCACGCCCCAAGGACCACCAGGCCGCCTCCTGCCTCCCGGCGACCCGGAGGCCCTCGCGCGGACCCTGCACGAGTGGCTCACCGACCCCGCCCTGCGAGACCGCTGGCGCGCCGCGGCCCGGATCCGCCGCGAGCACCTGACCAGCTGGGACGAGACCGCGAGGCAGATCGCCGCAATCCTCGACCCGGCACGCAGAACGCTACGCCGCCCGGCCTAACACCAGCATGACGACATCCGTTCGGCCCGTGTTAGGCGCCCGAGAGCAAGCTGCTTCCTGACGACAGACGCCCGACGAAACCGGCGGCCCGGTCACCTGCCACGGCCGCCACGATGGACGGAGATTCACGATGACCGGAGAGTTCAGCCCCGATTGGCTCGCCCTGCGCGAGCCCGCCGACGCCGACGCGCGTGATTCCGGTCTGCTGCGCGAGCTGCCCACCGGCATCACGGTGATCCGGGATCTCGGCTGTGGCACCGGTTCGATGGGCCGCTGGCTGGCACCCCGCCTCCCGATGCCGCAGCACTGGATCATGACGGATCGCGACCCGGCGCTGCTCCAACTCGCCGCCGACGGGATGCCGCCGCAGGTCACGGTCAGCACTCACCTGCGCGACGTCACCGACCTCACGGTGGAGGACCTCGCCGGCGCCGACCTGGTCACCTGCTCGGCGCTGCTCGACGTCCTCACTGCCGCGGAAGTGGAGGGACTGGTCGCGGTCTGTGCCGAGGCCCGGGTCAACGCCCTCTTCACCCTCTCGGTGACCGGCGAGGTGCGGCTCGTCCCGGAGGATCCGCTCGATCGGGAGGTGGAGGCGGCGTTCAACGAGCATCAGCGCCGCAAGACCGGTGGGCGGCGGCTGCTCGGGCCGGACGCGCCGGCGTTCGCGGTTTCCGCGTTCGAGAAGGCGGGCGCGCGCGTGGTCACAGGGGAGAGCGCGTGGCGGCTGGGTCCGGCCCGTCCGGACCTGACCGCGGAGTGGCTGCGCGGCTGGACCGGAGCGGCCGCCGAGCAGAGCCCGGAGCTTCCGGTGGCGGACTATCTGCAGCGCCGCCTGGCAGCGGTTCCGCACGCTTCGGTCGGCCATCAGGATGTTTTAGCGATCTTCATCTGAACCAGACCCGGCGGATCCGGCGTACTAGTCCTCGAGAGCGACGAGGGGACGAAGACGTGGGGCGATCGATCTGGGCCTGGGCCCGCCTGCTGGGCGGCGCCGGCATTCTGGCTCTGGTGCTGTGGCGGCTGGGCACCGGCGCGTTCCTGGACGGGCTTCGGGTGCTCGACGCGGGCGCCCTCGTCACGGCTCTCGGCATCGGTGCGGCGACGACGCTGCTGAGCGCGTGGCGCTGGTGCCTCGTCGCTCGCGGTCTCGGCATGAAGCTCTCGCTGCGGGCGGCGACGGCCGACTACTACCAGGCGCTGTTCTTGAACGCGGCTCTGCCGGGTGGCGTTCTCGGTGACGTCGGCCGGGCAGTGCGGCACGGCCGGGATGAGGGCGATCTGGGGCGCGGGGTCCGGGCCGTGGTCCTGGAGCGGACGGCGGGACAGCTGGTTCTGCTTGTCGTCGGCGCACTGGTGCTGTTGCTCGTACCGTCTCCGGTCCTGTCCCTGCTGAAGGAGCACGCAGCGGTGGCCGCGGCAGTGAGCGCGGCCATCCTGGTGGCCGGCGGGCTCGCGATGCTGGCGCTGCGGCGTCTGCGTCAGGGCGCGTCGCGGGCGGCGAAGGCAGCGCGGACGGGGATGAGCGAGATCCGCGTGGGCCTGCTCTCCCGGCAGAACGGCCCGGGTGTGCTGCTCGCCTCGGCCGCGGTGCTGGCCGGGCACCTGGCGACGTTCATGGTGGCTGCGCGGGCCGCCGGAAGTGCCGCCTCGCTGCTTCAGCTCGCGCCGCTGCTGCTCCTGGCGCTGATCGCGATGGGCCTGCCGGTGAACGTGGGCGGCTGGGGTCCGCGCGAGGGCGTGATGGCCTGGGCGTTCGGCGCGGCGGGACTGAGTGCGGCGCAGGGGCTGACGATCGCGGTCGCCTACGGGATCCTCGCCTTCGTGGCGGCAGCCCCGGGCGCGGCCATCGTCCTGGCCCGGGTGCTGACGCGGCCCAAGGCCGTCGTGGTCGAGCCTTCGATCGAGTCGGTACGGGTGGCCGCTCCGATCTCACCGGCTCCTGTCATGGCGGCGCTGCCGATCATCGTTCCCGCGCCGATCCCCGTCATCCGGCGGACCGTGGTGCGCCAGCCGGCCTACTCCGGTGGTGTCGCCGCTTGATCCACCCGCTAGCACTCGTCCCGCTCAGCGCCGCCCGCGAGACACCCGCCCGCGAGACACCCGCTCGCGAAACGACAGCCCGCGAAACGACCCGCCGGAACACGACCCGCCGCGAAACGACCCGCCGAATCACGGCCGACCGGAACACGGCCGACCGGGACACGACCGGCCAGGACACGACCGGCCAGGACACGACCGGCCAGGACACGACCGGCCAGGACACGACCGGCCGGAACACGACCGGCCGGGACACGGCCGGCCGGGACACGGCCGGCCGGGACACGGCCGGCCGGGACACGGCCGGCCGGGACGAAGTGTCAGAGTTGAGTGAAGCGGGGCGAGAGGGCGTAGCGGAGAAGGACCACGTCGCCGATCTGGCGTACTTCGGCCAGGCCCGCGCGGTTCGCGGGGCCCCACGGGAAGACGCCGTCGTGGACGAATCTCGGGGCGCGGGAGTCGCCGACGAAGAGTGGGGCGATCACCAGCTGGAGTTCGTCGGCCAGGCCCGCGGTGAGGAACTGGGTGTGCATGCGGCCGCCGCCTTCGACCATCAGGCGGCGGATTCCGCGGGCGGCCAGGTCGTCGCAGACGCGGTGGACGCCGACGGGGTCGCCGCCGTCCACGACGGTCGAGACGGCGCCGAGGAGTTGCCGGGCTTTGTCGACGGCCGGGGTGGCGCAGTAGACGAGTTTCGCGGATTCGCCGGTGGTGAAGAACGAAGCCTGTGGATCGAGGTGGCAGCTGCTGGTTACGGTGACCTTGACCGGGTCCGGATGCTCACCGCGGGCAATCCGGGCGGCCCGGCGTTCCGCGGATCGGACGAGCAGGCGCGGGTTGTCCGAGCGGATCGTCGAGGCGCCGACCAGGATCGCGTCGCAGCCGGCGCGGATCTCGTCGACCCGGTCGAAGTCGGCGTCGTTCGAGAGGAGCAGCCGCTCGCCGGAGGCGTCGTCCAGATAGCCGTCGATCGACATTCCACAGCTCAGAAGGACGTAAGGACGCTCAGCCACCACACCACGATAGTCCGTGGGCATGCCGCAGCCGATCTTTGGGCAGAGACAGCATGGCTGCCCAGCGGAAGCCGGGACTCAAACGGCTGGGCGGCCGGCGGGAACCAACGAGGAGGACCGATGTTCGAAGCCCCGGAAGCACTGGATGCCACGGAGATGACGGCGAAGGCGACCATCCGGCGGCAGGTCACCGTGCCGCTGCGTTTTCCGGACGGCTACGCCACCAGCGCACGGGTGATGACCTTCGACGGGCTGGCTGACGGGAAGGAGCACCTGGCTCTGGGGCTGGGTGACTGGCAGCGGGCCCTCACCAAGTCGGCGGCAGGCGGGCGGGCGCCGCTGGTCCGGCCGCACAGCGAGTGCCTGACCGGCGACGTGTTCGGCAGCCAGCGCTGTGATTGCGGGCCGCAGCTGCGGGAGGCCGTCGAGCGGATCGCCGAGCAGGGTGGTTTCCTGCTCTACCTGCGGCAGGAGGGGCGGGGCATCGGCCTGTACGCGAAGCTGGACGCGTATGCGCTGCAGGACGACGGCCTCGACACGTACGAGGCGAATGTCGCATTGGGACGGGGCGAGGACGAACGGGACTACACCGCGGCGGCGCAGATGCTGCTGGCGCTCGGTGTGGACCGGGTGCGCCTGCTCAGCAACAACCCGGACAAGGCGAAGCAGCTGGAGGGCCTCGGCATCGACGTGACGCAGCGGATCCCGACGGGCGTGCACCTGTCGGCGGCGAACGTGCGATACCTGAGTGTCAAGGCCTCGCACACCGCTCACACGATTGAACTGCCCCTGGCAGAGTGACCTCTGGCGCCTTCTGGCGCTCACTCCGTCACGATGGGATGGTGACGGGCGTGAACCTTCCGGGAGCGGGCGAGCTCGACGCGATGCTCGGTGCGGTCGATCAGCTTCCCTTCATCGTCGCCGTGTGCGAAGGGCCGGACCTGCTGCTGGTGGCGTGCAACGCCGCCACCCGCGCGGTCCTGCCCGGACGCGACGTGATCGGCCGGCCGATCCGTGAGGTCATCGCCGACCTCTCCGGCCAGCAGTTCATGGACGCGTACTACGAGGTGTACCGGACCGGCGTGCCGATCACCGGGCGGCAGTGGCGGGCGCACATCGAGCAGCCGGACGGTTCGGTGCACGAGATGTACGCGACGTTCACGATCGTCCCGTGGCTCGACGAGTCGGGCAGCATGCGCGGCGTGATCGGCGCGGCGTTCGACGTCACCGAGTTGTCCCGCACCCGGCTCGCCGCCGAGGCGGAGGCCGACCGGCTGCGCCTGCGCTACGAGCAGAGCCGGGACGTGGTCACCGCGCTGCAGCGGGAGCTGCTGCCGTCCGGGCTCCCGGTGCTGCCGGGCCTGCAGGTGGCGGCGAGTTATCTGCTGGCCGATGCGGACACCGCGGCGGGCGGCGACTGGTTCGACGCGGTGTCGCGTCCGGACGGACAGGTCGCGCTGGTGGTCGGTGACGTGGTCGGGCACGGTGTCACCGCGTCCGGTGTGATGGGCCAGCTCCGGGCGGTGCTGCAGGAGCGCCTGGATGCGGGCGCCGGCATCGCGGAGGCGCTCGCCGCCGCCGATCGGCTGACTTCGCGGGTACGCGCCGCGCACGCCGCGACCGTCTGTCTCGCATTATTGGACCCGGCCACGGGCGAGATGTCGTACTGCACGGCCGGCCATCCGCCGCCGTTGCTGATCTCCGCGACGGGGGCGACGCGTTATCTGCCCGGTACCGGCGGGATGCCGCTGGGCACGGGTGGGACGTTTCCGGTCCGGTCGGCCCGGCTGTCCACCGGCGACCTGCTGCTGCTCTACAGCGACGGGATCGTGGAGCGTCCGGGGGCCGGTGCGGACGGCGCCGCGGAGCTCGCCCAGGTGGCCGCCGACGCCGCCGCCGGCCGGGCGCTGCACGATCCGGGCGCGACCGCCGCGGAACGGGTCTGCACGCAGACCGTGGAATTGCTGGTGCGGTCGGGCGGTCATGCCGACGACATCACTCTTCTCGCTGCTCAGCGCGTTTCCCCCGTACCAAATCTGGCCATTGATCTTCCGGCGGAGCCGGCTGCTCTCCGGGGGGCTCGCACGCGGATCGGAGACTGGCTCACCGCCGCCGGGGCCGCGGAGCATGACGTCTTCGTGTTGCAGCACGCCCTCGGCGAACTCGCGACCAACGCGATCGAGCACGCTTTCGGCGGCGACTTCGGCAAGGACGTCATCGAGATCCGCATGTCGATCACCACGAACGGCCAGGTCGAGGCCACGGTGGCCGATCATGGCGGCTGGCGTGTGCCGGAACGGCAGCCGACCCGTGGCCGTGGTCTCGCGCTCACCGCCCAGCTCGTGCAGAGCCTGCGCGTCGATCCCGGCCCGCACGGCACCATCGCGACCGTCCGGCATCCGCTGAGCCGCCCCGCACGGCTTCTGAGCAGCTTCGACGACTTCCCACCGATCCCGATCCCGGCCGGCGAACTGATCATCACCGAGCTTCCGGGAGGAGACGAGGCTCAGGTACGTCTCAACGGCCCGGTCGACACCGCCTCCGCCGCGCATGCCCGTCAGGAACTCCTGCGTCGCAGTCGTGGTGGCACCGTGCCGATGACGGTCGACCTCTCCGGAGTGACACATCTGGCCAGCGCCGGCGTATCCGCCCTGCATCTGATCGCCGAGAGCCACGGCGTTGACGCGCCGCTCACGCTGGTGGCGCTGCCCGGGAGCCCGGCCCGGCAGATCCTCGACCTCGTCGGGCTGGCCGGCGTCACTCCCTAGAGTTATCCACAGGCCCGCGCCGATTGTCGGTGGACCTCTCTACTATCGCGGGGTGACTTCGGCTCTCCCCCTCTCCGTGTCAGACGCCACCGACGCCCTCAACCGGGTCTTCGGCTACCCATCGTTCCGAGGACAGCAGGCGGAGATCGTCGAGCACGTGATCGGTGGCGGCGACGCCCTGGTCCTGATGCCGACCGGCGGCGGCAAGTCGCTCTGCTACCAGATCCCGGCCCTGGTCCGGCCCGGCACCGGCGTGGTGATCTCGCCGCTGATCGCGCTCATGCAGGACCAGGTCGACGCGCTGCGCACGCTCGGCGTCCGGGCGAACTTCCTGAACTCGTCGCAGGACCTCGACGAGCGCCGGCTGGTCGAGGCCGAGTTCGTGGCCGGCGAGCTCGACCTGCTCTACGTCGCTCCCGAAGGGCTCGGCACGGCCGGTGTGCAGCGCCTGCTCGACCGAGGCAAGATCTCGCTGTTCGCCATCGACGAGGCGCACTGTGTGGCGCAGTGGGGTCACGACTTCCGGCCCGACTACCTGAACCTGTCGATGCTGCACGAGCGCTGGCCGGACGTGCCCCGCATCGCGCTGACCGCCACCGCCACCCCGGCCACCCGCGACGAGATCGCGCACCGGCTGCAGCTGACCGAGGCTCGCCACTTCACGTCGAGCTTCGACCGGCCCAACATCCAGTACCGGATCGTCGCGAAGAGCTCGCCGGCCAAGCAGCTGCTCGACCTGCTCCGCAGCGAGCACGCCGGGCACTCGGGCATCGTCTACTGCCTGTCCCGGGCGTCGGTGGAGAAGCACGCCCAGTTCCTCGCCGACAACGGGATCCCGGCCCTGCCCTACCACGCCGGCCTCGACGCGCGGACCCGCGCCGGGAACCAGTCGCGCTTCCTGCGCGAGGACGGTCTGGTCATGGTCGCGACCATCGCCTTCGGCATGGGGATCGACAAGCCTGACGTACGCTTCGTCGCCCACTTGGATCTGCCCAAGTCCGTCGAGGGTTACTACCAGGAGACCGGTCGTGCGGGCCGGGACGGGCTGCCCTCGACGGCCTGGCTGGCGTACGGCCTGCAGGACGTGGTCCAGCTCCGCAAGATGATCGACAGTTCGGAGGGGGACGTCGCGTTCCGGCGTAACGCCCAGCGCCACCTCGACGCGATGCTGGCCCTCTGCGAGAGCGTGACGTGCCGCCGCGGGCAGCTGCTGGAATACTTCGGCCAGTCCGACGCCCCCGACAAGTGCGACAATTGCGACACGTGCCTGTCGCCGCCGGAGTCGTGGGACGGGACCGTGCCGGCCCAGAAGCTGCTCTCCACGGTGTTCCGGCTGCAGAAGGAGCGCAATCAGAAGTTCGGCGCCGGGCAGTCGATCGACATCCTGATGGGCAAGCGCACCGAGAAGGTCAGCCAGTTCCGGCACGACCAGCTCAGCGTCTTCGGCATCGGCGCCGACCTGCGTGAGGCGGAGTGGCGGGGCGTGGTGCGTCAGCTGCTCGCCGGCGGTTTCCTGGCCGTCGAGGGCGAATACGGCACCCTGGCCCTGACCGAGCGCAGCGGCGAGGTGCTGCGCGGCGAACGCAGACTGCCGATGCGCCGGGAGACCACCCCGGCCCGGCCCAAACAGTCGGCGTCCCGCCAGCCGGCGGCGGCCCCGGCCGACTTCCCGGAATCGGCGGCGCCGCTCTTCGAACGCCTGCGGGCCTGGCGCGCCTCGGTGGCGAAGGAGCAGGGCGTGCCCGCCTACGTCATCTTCCACGACGCCACTCTCCGGGCCATCGCCGTGATGGCGCCGTCGACGCTGGGCCAGCTCGGCGACGTGACAGGCGTGGGCCAGAGCAAGCTGACCAAATTCGGCGACCAGGTCCTCGCAGTGGTGAGCGGCACCCCGGCTCCCGCCGCGACAACACCGACCGCGCCACTCACGACGACGCCGGACACCCACCCCGCAGCGGCGCCGGGCGCAGCACCGAGCGCGCCGCCCGCGGCAACGCCGGACACCCACCCCGCAGCGGCGCCGGGCGCAGCACCGAGCGCGCCGCCCGCGGCAACGCCGGACACCCTGCCCGCGACGACGCCGCGCTCAGCACCCGCCGCAAACGCCTCGGCGAGTTCCCCGGCAGCTCCGAGCGCGGATTCGATGAGCCCGGCCGCGACGGATACGAGCTCCGGGAACGGGCAGCGACTGCTGGCCGACGACGAGTGGGCCGGCCCGGAGCCCGACTGGGACTGATCCGCCGACCCGAACGCCCACGCGCCCGAAGACCCCCGACCAGGCCGCCGCGAACGCGCGACCAACCAGGCAGCCCGGCACGCGCAGCCAACCAAGCGGCCCGGCACGCGCAGCCAACCAAGCGGCCCAGCACGCGCAACCAACCAAGCGGCCCAGCACGCGCGGCCCGGCACGCGCAGCCAACCAAGCGGCCCGGCACGCGCAACCAACCAAGCGGCCCGGCACGCGCAACCAACCGAGCGGGCCGCGTGTTTGGCGGCACGCGGCCGGCCCGGTCAGCTGTCGCGGATGGCTTCGCCGGCGATTTCGATGCGGACCTTTTTACCTACCAGGACGCCGCCGCTCTCCAGCAGGACGTTCCAGACCAGGCCGTAGTCCTCGCGGTCGAATTCGGCGGAGGCGCTGAAGCCGAAGATGTCGCGGCCGTACGGGTCGCGGCGCGCGCCGCCGAACTCCATGTTCAGGTTGATCGGCCGGGTGACGTCCTTGATCGTCAGCAGGCCGCTCACCACGAACCGGCCGGATGCCCGGGTCGCCGCCGAGGGCAGGTCGGTCTGCGTGTTGTTGCGGCGGGCCAGCGGGTTGTTGCGCAGCCGCGCCCACTGGAAGATCGGGTCGCTCTCCGCCTCCCACTTGATGCCGGTGCTGCGGAACTCGAGGGTCCGGTAGCGCTCGACGTCGAGGAAGTCGGCGCTGGACAGGTGCGTGTCCCGCTCCGGGTTGTGCGTGTTGATGCTGTCGGACCGGATGCTGGCGGTGACCTGCGACTGCAGCGGGTCCTCACCCACGTAGATCTGCGCGGTGCCCTTCGCGAACTCGCCGCGGATCGGGCTGACCATCATGTGCTGGGCGACGAACCCGATCCTCTTGTGCGCCTCGTCCAGTGTGTACACACCGGGATCCGGAATCATCAGGCCGTTCCACTCCCGGATCGGCCGGTCGACGTTCACGTGGCCCTCCCCCTCCGGCACTTCGCTCCCCCTCCAGCAAAATTGACGACCGCCACCGGACAGTCGCGGGCGCAGCGGCACCCGAGCCCACCAGCTCGCGCGACCACAGGATTCGCGGAGAGTCTAGGCTCCACCTTGATCAAAGGTGGGCCCCGAGGAATACATTTCGTGTCCGCCGACACAGGCCTCGGGAAGTCCCGGATCCCAGCTTTGGTCCGATTTGATCACGTTCTCGATCACCGCTCAAGAAAGCTGTGAGCTGCGGAAACAGTGATCCATTCAGTTACGGGCGACGATCGCTGAGGCGTTTCTGAGAGTCGGTGTCGGAAGCTCGACACCGGTGACCATCGCGACTCTGCGTAGCGAAACGTGACCATCATCTCTTTCAGATTTGCATGAAGTTCCCAGGATAGGCCACGGTACGGGCGGGTAGGAACACAGAGTGTCGGCCCCCGGAACCTCCCCTGTGGCCGGTTCCGTGAGGCGGCACTCATATGATCTTTCCCGGAGGGCAAGTCGCGGAGGCCGAGCAGCGGAGGACAACGATGGGCGCCTGGGACTTCGGACCGTTCGACAACGACAGCGCCGCCGACTGGTGCGGCGATCTCCAGGACGCCGAACCGGCTCGCCGCGTCGAACTGATCCGCGACACGCTCACCGCGGTGCTGCACGAGGGCGAGTACCTGGACAGCCACGAGGGCTCCGCCGCCGTCGCCGCCGCGGCGGTCATCGCCTCGCAGCTGCCCAGCGGCTCGCCGCTCACCTCCGCCTACGCCCCGGATTTCCTCACCGGGGGCGGCACTCTGGACATCCCCGCCGACCTGCCGGCCCTGGCGCTGCGAGCCCTCGACCGCGTCGCCGGCGACGACTCCGAGTGGCGCGACCTCTGGGAGGACGGCCTGCCCAAGGCGCTGACCGCCCTCCAGCCGGTCCGCGAAGCCCTGCGATCAGCAGCCGGATAGAGCCGGCTAGATCACTTCGCCTGGGCCACGTTCACCATCCAGGGGACGCCGAAGCGGTCGACGAGGTGGCCGAACTCGTCGCCCCACATCTGTTTCTCCAGCTGCACCTTCACCTCGGCGCCCTCGGCCAGCTTGTCCCACACCTCGCGCAGGCCGTCCTCGGCGTCGCCGCTCAGGCTGACGGTGATGGTGTCGCCCGGGTTCCACCCCATGCCGGGCGGGGTGTCGGAGGCCATCAGCGTGTAGCCCTGCGGCGTCTCCAGCTGCGCGTGCATGACCTTGTCCTGGAAGGCGGGGTCGGGCATGCCGAACTCGCCGAAGGTGGAGACGGTCAACTCGCCGCCGAAGATGCCGCGGTAGAACTCCACGGCCTCGCGCGCGTTGCCGTTGAAGGAGATGTATGGATTCAGTCGAGAAGTCATGCCCCGGACGCTAGACCCGCCCTACGACACTTTCCGCCCGACCGACACGTCTCCACCCGGCTGATACCACTCACGTCAAAAGGCATGTGCACAGACGGCCAAAAGGGCTAAGGCGCTCATCGATGGTCGGAGCCCTCCGATTCGACCGCCGCGCGGCCCGCTTCGAGACGCGCGATCGGGACGCGGAACGGCGAGCAGGACACGTAGTCCAATCCGACCTCGTGGAAGAAATGGACCGAGTCCGGGTCGCCGCCGTGCTCGCCGCAGACGCCCAGCTTCAGGCCGGGCCGGGCAGCCCGGCCCTCCTCGGCGGCGATCCGCACGAGCCGGCCCACGCCGTCGGCGTCGATCGACTCGAACGGCGAGATGCCGAAGATGCCCAGCTCCAGGTAGCGCCAGAAGAACGCGCCCTCGACGTCGTCACGCGAGAAGCCCCAGGCCATCTGGGTGAGGTCGTTGGTGCCGAACGAGAAGAACTCGGCCGCCTCGGCGATCTGCCCGGCCGTGAGCGCCGCCCGCGGCACCTCGATCATCGTGCCGATGAGGATGTCCACGCCGGACGAACCCACGATGGTGTCGATGATCTTCGACGCTTCCGCGCGTACCGTCTCCAGCTCCTGAACCGCACCGACCAGCGGAACCATGATCTCCGGGCGCGGCTTGCCGCCCTCGGCGGCGAGCGCGACCGCCGCCTCGGCGATGGCACGCACCTGCATCGCGAAGAGACCGGGGATGACCAGGCCCAGCCGTACGCCACGAAGCCCGAGCATCGGATTCTGCTCGTGCATCCGGCGCACCGCGGCCAGCAACTGCTCGTCGTGCTCCACCCGCTGCCCGTGCTCGTGCTGGACGGCCACCTTCACGGCCAGCTCCTCCAGCGACGGCAGGAACTCGTGCAGCGGCGGGTCGATCAGCCGGACCGTGACCGGCAGGCCGTTCATCTCCCGGAAGATGTCCAGGAAGTCGGCGCGCTGCAGGGGCAGCAGGGCGGCGAGGGCGTCGTCGCGTTCGGCGTCGGTGCGCGCCAGGATCAGCCGCTCCACCAGCTCACGCCGATCGCCCAAGAACATGTGCTCGGTACGGCACAAGCCGATGCCCTGAGCGCCGAACCGCCGGGCCCGGGCCGCGTCGGCGCCGGTGTCGGCGTTGGTCCGCACGTGCAGGCGCCGCTTCTCGTCGGCGTGGGTGAGGATCCGGTGCACCGCCGCGACCAGGGGATCGTTGGCCTGTGCCGGATCGAGGTCGCCTTCGAAGTACTGCACGACCTCGCTGGGCCGCACCGGCACCTCGCCGAGGTAGACACGACCGGTGGTGCCGTCGATGGAGATGACGTCGCCCTCGTTCACGACGGCCGAGCCGACGGTGAACGACGAGGAGGAGACCTCGATGGCGTCGGCGCCGCAGACACACGTCTTGCCCATGCCACGGGCGACCACGGCGGCGTGCGAGGTCTTGCCGCCCCGGCTGGTCAGGATGCCCTGGGCGGCGATCATGCCGGGCAGGTCGTCCGGGTTGGTCTCGCGCCGGACCAGGATGACCGCCTTGCCCTCGGCTGCCACCTCGACGGCACGGGCGGCCGTGAAGACCACTTCGCCGAAGGCCGCGCCCGGCGAGGCGCCGACACCACGGGTGATCGAGTCCGGCTCGTCGGAGAGATCGAAACGCGGGAACATCAGCTGGGCGAGCTGGGCGCCACTGACCCGGACGAGCGCCTCGTCGAGATCGATGACACCCTCGTCGACCAGCTGGCTCGCGATGGTGAACGCGGCGGCGGCGGTCCGCTTGCCGACGCGGGTCTGCAGCATCCACAGCTTGCCGCGCTCGATCGTGAACTCGATGTCGCACAGGTCGCGGTAGTGCCCTTCGAGCGTCGCCATGATCTGCATGAGCTCGTCGTAGGACTTCTTGTCGAGTCGTTCCAGATCGGCCAGCGACAGCGTGTTGCGGATGCCGGCGACGACGTCCTCGCCCTGCGCGTCGGAGAGGTAGTCGCCGTAGACGCCCTGCTCACCGGTGGCCGGATCGCGGGTGAAGGCGACTCCGGTCCCGGAGTCGGCGCCCAGGTTGCCGAAGACCATCGCCACCACGTTGACGGCCGTACCCAGGTCGGTGGGGATGCGCTCCTGACGGCGGTAGAGCACGGCACGGTCCGCGTTCCACGACCGGAACACCGCGGCGATCGCCAGGTCGAGCTGCTCCCGCGGATCCTGCGGGAAGTCGTGCCCGGTGTGTTTCAAGAAGACTTTCTTGTACGCCGTGACGAGCGTGCGGAGATCGTCGGCATCGAGCTGGACGTCGTCGGTGACGCCCTTCGCGACCTTCGCCTCGTGCAGCGCGTCCTCGAACTCGTGCCCCGGCACCTCGCACACGGTCTTGCCGAACATCTGGATGAGCCGGCGGTAGGAGTCCCAGGCGAACCGGTCGTTGCCACCGGCCTGCCGGGACAGCCCGTCGACCGACGCGTCGTTGAGGCCGACGTTGAGGACGGTCTCCATCATGCCGGGCATGGAGAACTTGGCGCCGGAGCGTACCGAGACGAGCAGCGGGTCGGCCGGGTCGCCGAGCCGCCGGCCCATGTCGCGTTCCAGGGTCGCGAGGTGCTCGTCGATCTCGCCGTCGAGGCCGTCGACGTGCGTGCCGTCGAGGAGGAATCGCTGGCATGCCTCAGTGGTGATCGTGAATCCGGGCGGGACGGGGAGGCCGAGGTTCGTCATCTCCGCGAGATTGGCGCCCTTGCCACCGAGAAGATCTTTGAGGTCCTTGTTGCCTTCATGGAAGTCGTAGACGAACTTCATGCCGCACCCACCTCCGGTTACGAATCCGCGGCCGAAATGTGTTCGTGCCCCGGGATTCGTAAGGCTAAGCACGGAGGAAGCGAATAGTTAACAGCCCGTGGCTTTTTCCACACCCATACGAAGAACCCTGATCGGATCACGCTCTCTCCGAGCAGAACCGCGCAGCGCGGGCCCGCGCCCGGGGCGGTTACGCGGATCGCCGGGTGCGAGGTAGCGTTTCCCCAATGGGGCCGGCGACACTGAAGCAGCGGTTGCGGGGCATCCGGGTGCCCGATCCGTTCGACCTCGATCTGTTCTGCGCCGAGGTGTCCGCCTCGCGCGGCCGGCCGCTGCACCGGCAACCCCTCGCGGGCCTGGGCCCGGGCGCCCCCTGCGGTCTCTACCTCGGCCTGCCGGCGGCCGACTACGTCTTCTACGACCCGGAGACCTCGCCGCTGCACGCCGAGCACATCGTGCTGCACGAGATCGCGCACATGCTCTGTGGCCACGGGCAGAGGACCGGCAACACCGACCTGGCGGCTCAGCTCTTCCCCGACCTCGACCCGGCGATGATCAGCCGCATGCTCGCCCGGGCGGCGTACTCGACCGAGCAGGAACGCGAGGCCGAGATGCTGGCTTCCATGATCCGTACGACCCGGGAGCCGTCGACGGCCCACGACCCCGGCGCCGGCCGGATGTTCGGCAACGCGACGCTCGGCACGGCCGTCAACCGCATAGCCGACGCGCTGGGCGCGACGGGCAGGTGATCGCCTCCGCCGCGGTCGCCGTGCTCCTCTGGGTGACCGTCGTGGCTCGTCTGCCCAACCTGCGCCGCGACCTGAGACAGCGCCTGCTCTGGGCGAACCTGCTCTTCTGCGCTCTCGCCGCGAGCTTCGCGCTGCCCGCGATCGCCGGCGGCCGTCCGGTGCCGGTCGCCGCCCACCTCTGCGCGATCGTCGCGGCCCAGCTGCTGCTCAGCTTCGTCTGCCTGGTGACCGGGACCGGCCGGCCGTGGGTGCAGTGGTCGCTGACCGGCGCCATGCTGGCGTTCCTGACGATCTCCGCGGTCCCGGCGACGCCGGAGGATCCGTTCCGGTCGGCCACGGCCACCGAGGTGGCGTACTGGGCGGTCTTCCACGGCTATCTCGCGTTCCTGATGCTGCTCAACGCGCGTGCCTGCACGATCATCGGCCGGGCCGCGCCGTCCGGGTACGTCCGCCGCGGCATCCTGACCATGGGCAACGGCATCCTGCTGATCGGCCTCTACGCCCTGGTCAAGGCCCTGCTGATCGGGGCGTGGGATGCGGGCGTGCCGCTGGACCTGACCGCCTGGGAGCCATGGCTCGTGACGGTTCGCACCGCCGGGGCGCTGCTCTACCTGTTCGGCGGAGCGGTGCCGGCCGTCGTGCTGCTCGGGCCGGTCCTCGCGGCGTACCGATCACTGGTCGTGCTGCGTCCGCTGTGGAGCGCCATGCGGACGGCGTTCCCGGAGGTCGTGCTGATGTCACCGGCCCGGGCGGCGCTGCAGCTGACCGGCGTGGGCGGCGTGCGGCTGCGGCTCTACCGCCGGGTCATCGAGATCCGCGACGGCCTGCTGGCGCTGCGCCCCTATCTGCCCGCCGGCTGCCCGGAGGAGATCGGGGATCCAGCGGTGGAGGCGAAGCGGATCATGATCGCGCTGCGGCAGCGGGAGACGGGCCTACCGCCGGACGGGACGCCGGGCCGATGGGCGCCGGTCGGACCGAGCATGGACGATGAGGTGGAGTGGCTGTCACGGGTGAGCCGGGCGTACAGGAAGAAGGGTCTCAGCCGTTCGGATGCTCGGACTCCCAGACCTTCCGGATCGCCTCGGTGATGGCCCTGCGCCCGTCCGGGGAGACGTCGGCGGCCCGTAACGCGATCTCGGTGACGCCGGCGCCGCTCAGCGATCTCAGCAGCTCCAGCTGACCGTCGACGCGGCGGGTCACCTCGTCGTCGATGAAGTAGGCCACCGGCACGCCGAAGTACTCCGCGAGGGCGGTCAGGTGCTGCACCGTCGGGTTGTCCCGGCGGCCGGTGCGCAGCTGCCAGATGTAGGTGTGGGAGATGGCCACGCCCTGACCGGCCCGGATCGCCTCGGCCACTGTCATGTAGCTGGGCTCCGGACGGCCGGTGGCGCGGAAGAGCCGGTCCAGCTTCCCGGCGATCGAGAAGACCCCTTCCGTACCGGACACTCCGCACCACTCCCCCGCAGGCCCACTGTTGGACCATTCGACACACACCTCATGACCGACCATGAGCAGCAGCACGATCTTGCAAGGCGAGAGCCTCGTGGTGCAAGAACGGCTGATGCACATCCCCCGATGCAGGCCGGCCATAAACTGAGGTTTATGGGCCGACCAGAAGCTTAGGGCATCACCGAACCATGCTCAAGAAAGTTCACCGAGTCGGTTGAGTCCGCATCAGACGGTCGGGTGGACGCGTCCGGGCCGAGCCCGCTTCTGAGGAAGACGGCCGGAAAATAAGGGCGCCGCTGTGAATTCCACGGGGGAAGAACTCACAACGGCGCATGGCGAACAATAGACCACTGAGGTCACGCTGTCTATCCCACGCGCTGGACGACCGAGCCGACGAGCTTCTGCCAGTCCGCCTCGAAGTTCGGCGAAGCGGACGCGTTGTCCAGCCGGTAGATCGCATAGGTATCCACGAGCACCACGTTCCGGCTGGTCAGCACTGCCACGGCGGTGTCCGCCGTACCGGGGTGAGTGGCTTCGTACTTCTTGTGCCGCACGATCACGAAACCGGTCCAGCCGCCCTCGTCGAGATCGCGGACCTCGGCCGTCTCGGTGTACGCCGGCTCGTTGCGATCCGACGTCACGGTCGCCGGCACCTCGGTCGACGGCCGGCACTGGTCGGCGACGGTCCGCAGCAGCGCGAGCCCGGCCTGCGCGGAGGCGGCGTCCGGGTAGACCAGCGCGGTCTGATGCAGTGTCTGCGCGCCGGTCTGCCCCTCGTCGGCCAGCGACGCGGCGACCAGCTGCGCGCCCGGCGGGACCTCCGGCGGCGTGGTCGTGCCGCCGCAGAAGCTGACCAGCTGCGCCGCGGGGGCGGCGCTCTCCTCCGGCGCGGCCCAGGTGGGGCCGACCTCGGACGCCTGGAGGAACGCGCCGCGCATGGTGGTGACGCTGACCAGGCCGCCGTCCGGGCCGGGATCCGGCTCGTCCGACGAGCCGCAACCGGCCACGACGGCGAGCGCGCACGCGGCGGCGAGAACGACACTGGTCGCCTTCTTTGGCGCGGCAGTCACGAACATCGGGCCATCTTGACAGACGGTAGCGGTTTGGCGAAAAGCATCGACGCAGGGTGATTCGGCGAATACCGGTCGCCACCGTGCAGGCAGGCGGCTATCGTTCCCGGCACCACGGCGTGTAGCTCAGTCAGCAGAGTGCCCGGCTCAGGACCGGGAGGGCGCAGGAGCAAAGCCTGCCACGTCGGCATGAATCAGCACGGGGACGAGATCATCGGCGCCGGATACCCACTCGGGCAGCTGGCCAAGGCGGCCGAGACCGCCACCACCCACCCCGACCCGGCGACCCGCGAGCGCGCCGAGGGCCGGATCGCGCGCTGGCAGGCGGTCCTGCACGGGATGCTCGACGGCGAGCTGTTCATCGGCTCTCGCACACCCGTGCCCGAGCTGCCCGCCTGGGTCACCCCCGAGGTGATCCACGGTGGCTTCGCGACCGGGCGGGCGGCCGCCGGCAACCCGCTGCTGCAGGGCTGGGAGTCGGCGTACGCCGACCGTCACGACCTCCCCCACGACCGCGCCTCGGTCTTCCGGCACCGGCTCGAGCACGCCACGGCTGCCGAGGGCGACCGGGTCGCGCTGCCCGAGGAGTCGGTGCTGCCGGTGCTGCGCTGGCTGATCGAGGCCGGTGATCACGACGCCGCGACGGCACTGCTGGAGACGGTCGCGCCGTTCATCAACCGGCTGCGGTTCGCGCCGGAGCCGGCCGCCGATCCCGAGCTCGATCCGGAGTTCGTCTGGCGGGACCCGGCCGGCCGGGTCCGCGACGCGCTGCTGAGCCGTGGACCGCAGCCGCGGATCGCGACGATGCGCGACACGCTCACGGTGTGGAACCTGTTCAGTGATGACGTCCTCGCGCTCTGGCTGACGACGGCCGAGAACGGGCGTGTCGGCGTACATCTGGGGGTTGACGTGAAGAGGGAGGCGCGGCAGCTCCTGGACCGATTCGCGGAGCTCGCGGAGCGGTACCCGCCCAGCCGGCGCCATGCCGGGCCGAAGGCGAACCTGACCGTGCTGCGGACCGCGCTCGACGACGTGCTGGCCGGCCGGGAGTGGCGGCGCGGGCTGGTGCAGAGCGTGGTGGACGCGATGGTGGCGCGGCGTGGATCTCCCGGCAGTCCCGGGCATCGGGCTCTGCGGGCGCGGCAGGCCGCCGACGCGGCGCTCAAGCCGCACCACGAGATCGCGCACGCGGTGGCCCGGCGGATGGGTCCCCTGCCGCAGCACACCGGCGTCCTGGAGATCGACGCGCTGATCACGCCGGTGGACGGGACGGCGGTGCCCGATCGCATCCGGGCCATCCTGGCACGGGCCACCGCCGCACCGGTCGAGGATCTGATCGAAGCCGGACTCGTGCCGAGCGCCGAGGTCCTCGCGCGACTGGTGCCGCGGATCGCCGCGCGGACGGTGGCGGACGCTTACCCCGACCCCGTGCTGCGGCGGATCATGGCGGCGAACCACCTGGCGTTCCGGAATCGGCGCTCGGTGCTCCTCACCGACCTGCAGTCGCAGGTGCGGCCGGAGGAGTTGCCCTGGGTGCGGGCGGTGGCCGGGCATCGACGGGCCAGTGGCGACACACGGGCCGCGGCCGCCGCGACGCTGCGCCGGCTCGGCGAACTCACCGTCGGATCGTTTCCGGGCACGCTGATCCCCAACCCGATGGTCCGCGAACTCGCCGCGGTCAGCCGCGAGGCCGGGCTCGACCTGCCGTGGGTGGAGGAGCTGGCGGCGGACATCTTCGACGGCCGGTTCAGCGCCAAGTTCGTGGCCGCCGCCCGGATCGCCGGGGAGCTGCTGAGCGGGACGATCTACGAGCAGTACTACGCCGCCGACTACGCCGGTCTCCCCACCGGGGCGGCGACCTTCGCGCAGCTGTGCCGGAAGCGGGCCGGCTTCACGGAGTTGCGCGGGCTGCCGGCCGCGAACGGGATGATCATCGAGCAGGCGCAGATCCTCACCACGCACAACCTGGCGACACTGGTCCGGGCCGGGGTGCGGTTCGATCCGGACGGCGCCGAGGACTGCTGGGCGAAAGCGGAACGGCTCGCCGGGCAGCCGCGGCCCCTGGCGCACGCCTGGCGGGAGATGGTCTTCCGCCTCGCGATCTCCGGCCGTGCCGAGGAGTTCGTCCTGACCCGGCCGGAGCGAAGCCCGCTGGCTCCGGCGCTGGACGGGCTGATCGCCGCGGTCGAGGGCCGCCCGGCGAAACCGCTGACCGGGTGGCGCCTCACGCGGTGATCTCACGCCTCGGGCGCACCCGTCGCGTTCGGCCTTAATCACCGTTAGCGTGACGGGAAGGCGGTGTCACCGGCGACCGGCCGCCGCGGGAGGCCATGATGGCAATCGATGTTCTCGCCGCGCGTCTGCGGGCGCGGATCGGTGCTGAGCGGGTGCTCACCGACCGGCAGCAGCTGCGGACGTACGAATGCGACGGCCTCGCCCACTACAAGGTCATCCCCGCGCTCGTGGTGCTGGCCGGCTCCGAGGAGGACGTCGCCACGGCGGTCCGCGAGTGCGCTGCCGCGAAGGTGCCGTTCGTGGCGCGCGGTTCCGGGACCGGGCTCAGCGGCGGCGCTCTCCCCCATGCGGACGGCGTGCTGATCGTGACGTCGCAGCTGCGCGAGATCATCGACCTGCGGCCGGAGGACGAGCGGGCCGTCGTGCAGCCCGGAGTGATCAACCTGCAGGTGACGAAGGCCGCGACGCCGCACGGCTACTACTACGCGCCCGACCCCTCCAGCCAGCAGATCTGCTCGATCGGCGGCAACGTGGCGGAGAACTCCGGCGGCGCCCACTGCCTGAAGTACGGCTTCACCACGAACCACGTGACCGGCCTGCGGGTGGTCGCCCCGGACGGCGAGGTGGTCCGGCTGGGCGGGATGGCCCCGGACACCCCGGGGTACGACCTGCTCGGCGCGTTCGTCGGCTCCGAGGGCACGCTCGGGATCGCCACCGAGGTGACGGTGAAGCTGACCCGGCTGCCGGAGACCGTCCGGACGCTGCTCGCCGCGTTCGACTCGACCGACCACGCCGGTGCCGCCACCTCGGCGATCATCGCGGCCGGGGTCGTGCCGGCGGCGATCGAGATGATGGACGCGCTGTCGATCGAGGCGGCCGAGTCGGCGGTGCACTGCAACTATCCGGCGGGCGCCGGTGCCGTGCTGATCGTCGAGCTGGACGGTCCGGTCACCGAGGTGGAGGCCCAGTTCGGCGCGGTCACCCGGCTCTGCGAGGAGGCCGGCGCGTTCGAGCTGCGGGTGGCCGCCGACGACCAGGAACGGCAGCTGATCTGGCGCGGCCGCAAGTCGGCGTTCGCGGCGGTCGGCCGGATCAGCCCGGACTACATCGTGCAGGACGGGGTGATCCCGCGGACCGCGCTGCCGGTGGTGCTGCGCCGGATCAACGAGGTCGCCGGCGAGCACGGCGTCCGGGTCGCGAACGTCTTCCACGCCGGCGACGGCAACCTGCATCCGCTCGTGCTCTTCGACGACGCGGTGCCGGGCGAGGCCGAGCGCGCCGAGGCGGTCTCCGGGGCGATCCTCGATCTCTGCATCGAGCACGGCGGCTCGATCACCGGTGAGCACGGCGTCGGTGTGGACAAGGCGCGGTACATGCCCCGGATGTTCAGCGACGCCGACCTGGAGACGATGCACCTGGTCCGGTGCGCGTTCGACCCGGACAACCTGGCGAACCCGGGCAAGGTGTTCCCGACGCCACGGCTCTGCGGGGAACGGCCCGGTTCCCGCAAGCACGCGGCCTTCGACGGCGTGGAGGTCTTCTAGATGTCCGCACTGGACGATCTCGCGGTCAAGGCCGGTGACGACGACGTGGTCGGTGGTGTGCCGGCCCGGCTGGTCGCGGCGCCGGCCAGCACCGAGGAGGCAGCGGCCCTGATCGCCGCGTCCGCGGATCTGAACGTGGTGATCCGCGGCGGTGGCACGAAGATCGAGTGGGGTACGCCGCCCCGCGACCTCGACCTGATCATCGACACGCGCCGGCTCACCGGGGTGGTCGAGCACGCGGCCGGCGACCTGATCACCGTGGTCCGGGCCGGGACGCCGATGGCCGAGCTGCACGCCCTGCCCGGTCAGCAGCTCGCGCTCGACGCCCCGGCCACGGCGACGGCGGGCGGCACGGTGGCCGCGAACGCGAGCGGTCCGCGCCGGCTGCGCTACGGGACTGCCCGGGACCTGCTCATCGGGATCACCGTGGTCCGGCCGGACGGCACGATCACCAAGGCGGGCGGCAAGGTCGTCAAGAACGTGGCGGGCTACGACCTGGGCAAGCTCTACACCGGTTCCTTCGGAACCCTGGGCTTGATCACCGAGTGCGTCTTCCGCCTGCATCCGGTTCCGGCCACCGCCTTCTTCGTACGTGCGGCAGCACCACCCGGATCGGCCGCCCGCATCCTCGCCGGGCAGTTCGCCGCCAGCGCGCTCGAGGTGCACGCCGTTCCCGGCGCCGACCCGGAGATCGCGGTGCTGCTCGAAGGCGCCGCCGACCGCTCCGCCGAAGTGGCGCACCTCCTCGACGGCGAGGTGTCCGACGAGCCGCCGCCGTGGTGGGGCGTCACCCCGCCGGGCACCGTCCTGGTCAAGCTGACCGGCGTGCTGTCGCAGGTCCCGGCCCTGGTGGCGACCGCCGTCGGCGCGGGCGCGACGGTCACCGGGTCGGCCGGGGCCGGCGTCCTCTACGCGGGCTTCACCGGTGACCCGCACGGACGCGTCGAGCTGCTCCGGGCCGCCGCGGTCCGGGCCGGCGGGCACGCCGTCGTGCTGACCGCGCCCGACGACGTCCGGGACACCCTGGACATGTGGGGGCCGGTGCCCGGGCTCGCGCTGATGCGCCGGGTGAAGGACCAGTTCGATCCCGCGCACCGGTTCGCGCCGGGGCGTTTCGCCGGCGGTATCTGACCCTCGCTCTTACTCGGAGGCGCTTCGATGGCTGATGTGGACGCCACCCACGGGACCGGCAACCCACCCGATGCTCTTCGTGCTGCTGAAAACGGTGGCCGGACCGCCTTCGACGGTGATCGGCCGCCGAGCGCCGACCTGGTCTCCGACTGCGTGCACTGCGGGTTCTGCCTGACGACCTGCCCGACCTACACGCTCTGGGGCGAGGAGATGGACTCGCCGCGCGGCCGCATCCACCTGATCGGCCAGGGACTGTCCGGTGAGCCACTGAGCGATTCGATGGTCGGCCACTTCGACAACTGCCTCGGCTGCATGGCGTGCGTGACCGCCTGCCCGTCCGGGGTGAAGTACGACCGGCTCATCGAGGACACCCGCGCCCAGATCGAACGGCTCCATCCCCGCACCGGGCGGGACCGCGCCCTCCGCGCCGCCATCTTCGCGATCTTCCCTTATCCCCGGCGGTTACGGCTGCTCAAGTGGCCGCTCGCGGCGTACCAGCGAAGTGGTCTGCAGAAGCTCGTAGGCCGCACCGGCCTCGTGGAACGACTGGCACCCACCCTCGCGACCTTGGAGAGTCTCGCGCCTCGCCTTCGCTCGGTGCCCCCGCCGCCGCGCCGCGTCGCGGCCCGCGGCGCGAAGAGGGCCGTCGTGGGCATGCTCACCGGGTGCGTGCAATCCGCGTTCTTCCCCGACGTCAATGCGGCGACCGTACGCGTCCTCGCCGCCGAAGGCTGTGAAGTCCTCATTCCCGCAGGTCAGGGATGCTGCGGCGCCCTTTCGACGCACAACGGCCGCCGCGCGGAGGCGCAGCGGTTCGCCCGGCGGCTCATCGCCCTCTTCGAGACGACCGGGATGGACTACTTCGTGGTGAACGCGGCCGGGTGCGGGTCGTCGCTGAAGGAGTACGGCGACCTGCTCGCGGATGATCCGGCCTATGCGTCGCGGGCTGCGGCGTTCGCTGCGAAGGTCCGTGACCTGGCCGAACTCCTCGTCGAACTCGGCCCCGCCGCTCCCCGGCATCCGCTGCCCGTGTCGGTGGCCTATCACGACGCCTGCCATCTCGGGCACGCCCAGGGGATCACCGCGCAACCACGAGCCCTGCTCGCCGGGATTCCCGCCCTCACCGTGGTGCCGATCAGCGAGCCGGAGATCTGCTGCGGCTCGGCCGGCGTGTGGAACGTCCTCAACCCCGAACCGGCCGCCGCCCTCGGCGATCGGAAAGCCTCGGCGGTGCTCTCCACGGGAGCGTCCCTGCTGGTCACCGCGAACCCCGGCTGCCTCATGCAGGTGGCCTCCGCCGTCCGGCGGCGCGGCGGGTCGATCGCGCTCGCGCATACGGCGCAGGTGCTGGACGCGTCGATCCGTGGCCTGCCGGTGTCGTCCTTGCTGGCTTCCGGCCCCGGCGAGCCGTAGCCAGGCACGTGTCGGGGGCGGAAGCTGATGCGCGGTCGTGACCTCCGGGCTCATCGTGGGCCGGCGGGCGGGACTCGGTTGTGGCACGCCGTGCTGGATCCGGGGCTTGTCGGGCACGGAGTTCCGCGCGGCGGGACGAGATCCTGGAGTCGGTCGGTGGCCTGTTTACCGGCGCGGGTTCGGTGCCGGCACGGGGATCAGTGCCAGCACGGGGGGTCATCAGTGCCGGCAACGGGGATCAGTACCGGCACGGCGTCAGTACCGGCACGGGGATCAGTACCAGCCATGGCGCGCTGACGGCTCTGCCCGGGCAGTCTGCTCACGCAGCGCGGGACGCCGCGGGTTGTCGCTGTTCAGCGGTCCCGGATCACAGCAACCCACGGCCGGCGCCGGCCGGCTGTGGCTCATTGCTGCCGAGCGACCCCCGGCACAGCAACCAGTCACAGCCGGAGGAACGGGGCGGGCGGCGACCGCCGGTATCGGAACAAGCCATTGATGTGGGTTAATGGGAGCGCTCCCAACGGTTTGATTGGAGATCCCCATGCATTCACGGAGACTGGCTGTCCTCGCCGGGGCCACCGCTGTGCTCGTGGCCGGGTTCGGGGCGGTCGCCACCAGGGCTGATGCGGCCGCCGGGTGTTCGGTGAAGTACGCCGTGTCCAGCCAGTGGCCGGGCGGCTTCGGTGCGAACGTGGAGGTGACGAACCTCGGCGACCCGGTCAGTTCGTGGTCGGTGACGTGGTCGTTCACGGCCGGGCAGACGATCAGCCAGCTGTGGAACGGTGCGGTCACGCAGTCCGGCGCCGCGGTGACCGTGCGCAATGCCGGCTGGAACGGGGCCGTCGCCACCGGCGGGACCGCGTCGTTCGGGTTCAACGGTTCGTGGAGCGGCGCCAACCCCGTACCGGCAGGCTTCTCCTTGAACGGCGTGGCCTGCACCGGCGGCGTGACCCCGACCAGCCCGAGCCCGAGCAGCCCGAGCCCGAGCACCAGCACTCCCCCGACAGGCGGACCGACCAAGATCATGGCGCTGGGTGACTCGATCACCGGATCGCCGGGCTGCTGGCGCGCCCTGCTGTGGCAGAGACTCCCGGCCGCCGAAGTGGACTTCGTCGGCACGCTGCCGGCGCAGGGGTGCGGCTTCACCTACGACGGCGAGAACGAGGGGCACGGCGGCTACCTCGCCACGAACGTCGCCAACCAGAATCTGCTGCCGGGCTGGCTGTCGGCCACCGACCCGGACGTGGTGCTGATGCACTTCGGCACGAACGACGCGTGGAGCAATCTGTCCCCCGCCACGATCCTGAGCGCCTACACCACACTGGTCGGCCAGATGCGCGCCGGCAATCCGAATATGAAGATCCTGGTCGCCCAGATCATCCCGCTGAACCCGCCCACCTGCGCCGACTGCGGCCAGCGGGTGATCGACCTGAACGCGGCGATCCCGGCCTGGGCGGCGGGCCTGTCCACGGCGGCGTCCCCGATCACCGTCGTCGATCAGTGGACCGGGTTCGACACGGCGACGGACACCTATGACGGCGTGCACCCGAACAGCGCCGGAGACGCCAAGATCGCCAACAGGTGGTACCCGTACGTCGCGGCTGTCATCTAGGAACTAACGGACCGCCATCTCTCCCAGCTCCGACCAGCCCGTCTGCTCGATGGTCTGGCTGATGATGCGAGGGGTGGCGGCCAGGTACTGCGGCAGATCCTGCTGGGCCTGCTTGAAGTGGGCGGAGTTCACGTGGGCCGCGCCGGCGTCACCGTCACGGAACGCCTCCACCAGCACGTATTCGTTCGGGTCGTCGAGGCTGCGGGACCAGTCGAACCACAGGCAGCCGGCCTCGGAGCGGGTGGCGGCGGTGAACGAGCCGGCGATCACCGGCCACTGTGCGGCGTGCTCCGGCTTGATCAGGAACTTCGCGGTAATGAAGATCATCGGTTATGACCTTTCGCGCTATTCGGTCGGACGGTTCCTCACCACGAGGAACCGCAGCAGTCTGAGGAGCATGACCGGCAAGAACACCGGGGTTCTGCAGTCAGTGGAGCGGGCGATGCGCGTGCTCGATCATGTCGCCGCGGCGGGCGGGCCGGTCGCGGCGCGGGAGGTGGCGCGTGATCTCGGGCTGACGCTGCCCACCACGTACCACCTTCTCACCACCCTCGTCACCGGCGGCTACCTCGTCCATCTTCCGGAGCAGCGGGCGTACGCCCTCGGGCACCGCCTCGACGACCTGGCCCGGGCGCTGCACCGGCAGATCGCCGTGCCGCCGGGCGTGTGCCGGGTCGCCGCGGTGGTGCATCGGGAGGCGCATGCCGCGGCGTACTACGCGAGCCTGCGCAACGCCGAGATGATCGTCGCGCACGTCGACGAGTGCCCCGAGCATCCGCGGATCCGGACGCTCGGAGTCGGTTTTCACGAGGCTCCGCACGCGACCGCCTTCGGCAAGCTGATGCTGGCGACCTTGGAGCCGGCCGACCGGGAGGCGGTGCTGGACCGGACCGGGACGCCTGCCGTCACCGCCGCCACGGTGACCGATAGAGACCAACTTCAAGAGCAACTTCATCGGGTACGGGGTACCGGCCTCGCCGTGGAGGTGAACGAGTTCCAGCCGGAACTGTCCTGCATGGCCGCTCCCGTCAACGACGCGGCGGGCCGGTTCGTCGGCGCCGTCGCGGTCTCCCTCCCGACGGCCCGGATGCGCGCCGACCGATGGTCGGTGGAACGGGTCGTCCGGCTCGGCGCGGTGCGGGCGAGCCGGGCCGTGGCTCTCGAGACCGCGACCCGAACCGGCAGGCTCAGGAACGGGTGACTCCGTACCTGGTCCGCAGCAGACCTCGACAGAGCTCGGCATTGCCGTCGACGCTCACCCGTACCGTGCGAGCCAAGCGCAACCAGACGCCCAGCCGGTCGGCGGCGATCGGCGCGCCCCGCTCGTCGCAGATCGCAAGATCACTGACTAGGGCGAGCCGCTCCCGGCGCCGGGCCACCGCCTGCGCCGCGTCCGGCGCCAGACGGGACGCCTCGGCGAGGGTGAGCGCGCCGAGACGATCACCGACCAGGGGCGCCAGCTGCCTGGCGAGACGCTCCTGAGCGGCCACATGCGCCTTGCGATCGAACGCCGACCGCAACTCTTCCAGATCGCCATCCAAGCCGTCTGTCTGGAAGTGATCAGCGAAGGCCGCCGCAGAGTTGATCTCCGCGGCCGCGAAGTGATCCACCAGCGTCACCGTGATCGGGCCCGCGCCCGGGATCGCGGCGAGCGCGTCCCGGGCGTCGGCGACCATGAGCCAGGCGAAGTTGGGGGCGCAGAAGTACGTCGGCAGCCGCAGCTCGACACGAATCCCGGCGTCGCCGGTTCCGGGGGTGGCCCCGTCGAGGGAGGCCACGTCGAGGGAGGCCACTTCCAGGGACGCCACGAATCCGAGATCGGTGATCGGCTGGTCGAGCTCCGGATCACGGACGCCCGCCAGCGCCGCCCACGCGAGGTCTCTCATGCCGCGGCGCCGGAGGAAGCGGAATCGGAGGCGATCGCCGGACCCGAATCGGACGGCTCATCGGGCACGTCGAATTCGCCGGGCACCTTGATGTCATAGAGCCGCGCCGCGTTCAAGCCGAGGATCTTCCGTTTTATCTGCGGCGTCAGGACACCGTACTCACCCTGCATGTCGTCGGGTATCTGGAAGTCCACGAACTTCTCGATCAGCCATTTCGGCTGCCAGATCGCATAATCGCTGCCGAACAGGATCCGGTTCTCGTCGAGCCAGTAGAGCAGTTCGCCGATGATCTGCGCGAAGTAGCGCGGGCGGCTGTGGATGAACGGCATCGCCACGGCGAGGCCGCCGTACACGTTGGGCTCCTGGGTGGCGATCCAGCAGAAGTCCTCCAGCCGGGGCAACCCGACGTGCTCGACGATGAAGTTCAGCGCCGGGAAAGCGGTGGCGGCGTCGTCCACGTCGGCCACGTCGAAGGCGTCCCGGTTCATCGGATAGACGGTCGGGCCCTTGTGCACGTGGATGTTACGAATGCCCAGCTCCTGGCACTTCTCCAGGTAGCGGTAGGCCCACGGGTCGGACAGTTTCCAGCCCTTCGAGTAGCCTTTCCACTCGGCCGTGTAGAGCTTCACACCGCGCAGCTGCCAGCGTTCGTGCAACCGTTCCAGCTCGCCGAGGCCGGCCTCGCCGTCACGCGGATCCCAGCGGCCGTTGACGATGAAGCGGCCGGGGTGGCGCTCGGCGATCCGGCCGTTCTGCTCGGTCGTGTTGAAACCGTTCACGTACCAGTCGGTCAGGTACGTCGACTGCAGGATCGCGACGTCGTCGTACCCGTTCTCGAACAGGTCGCGGATCATCCGTTCCTCGCTGTACCGTTCGAAATCCTCGAGCGGCCATTTGTACTCGTCCGGCGACAGGTTCGAGTGATAGTCGTGGAAACACTTGATGAAACCCTCGCCGTACCGGTTGATCTGATTGGCGGGGCTACCGTCCCAGAAATGGGTGTGCGCGTCGACGACGAAGTGATTCTGATACATTCCAGCCCCTTTCAGGGTACGAGGATCGCGCGCCCGGCCAGGCGTCCGGTCTCCAGGTCGTCCATCGCCTCGTTGACGGCCGACAGCGGGTAGGACCTCGTGTGCAGGGTGACCTTGCCCTGCGCGGCGAGCGTCATCAGCTCGTCGAGGTCGGTGTAGGAGCCGACCAGATTGCCGACGATGTTGCGCTCGGTGGAGATCAGATCGATGGTCGGGATGTTCACCGAGCCGCCGTACCCGATCACGTAGTAGCTGCCGGCGCGGCGGGTCATCGCCAATCCGGCCTGCTCGGAGCCCTGCTCCCCGACGAAGTCGAACACGACGTGAGCGCCCTCGAAGGAGCCGCCGAAGGAGTCCGTCACCTCGTGTGCGCCCAGCTCCCGGGCCAGGCTGCGGGCACGCTCGCTCGGATCGACGACGACCACCCGGGCCGCGGTCATCGCGAGCAGGCACTGGATGCCGATGTGCCCCAGCCCACCGGCGCCGATCACGGCACAGGTGGTTCCGGGGGCGAGCAGCGGGACGGCCTTGCGAACCGCGTGGTAGGCGGTGAGCCCGGCGTCGGCGAGCGCGGCCACCGCGGCCGGCTCCAGCCCCGGCGCCAGTTTCACGACGGCGCGGGCGTTCGTCAGCAGCAGGTCGGCCATGCCGCCGTCGCAGTCGATGCCCGGGAACCGCGAGTTCTCGCAGTGCACGTCGTCGCCGCGCCGGCACGGCCCGCACAGCCCGCAGGTGGCCAGCGGGTGCAGGATCACCGCGTCGCCTACGGCGACATTGGTGACGGCCGCGCCCACCTCGCGCACCCAGCCCGCGTTCTCATGACCGATCGTGTACGGGAGACCCACCCCTGACTTCTCCGCCCACTGCCCTTCGACGATGTGCAGATCCGTGCGGCACAAGCCGGCCGCACCCACCTGCACGAGCACGTCGAACGGCCCGGTCACCCGCGGTTCGGCCACGTCGTCGACGGTCGGCCGCTTCCCGTAGGAGTGCACCCGGACAGCCTTCATCCGCCTCTCCCTCCACTCTTCGTTTCCCTTCCGCGACTCTGCGTGGCGGACGGCCGGGCGGAAAGCGCGCGTTCAGACTGTGACAACGCGCCGGCCGGGCCCTACGGTGAGGAGATGGCGGAGCCCAGGACGACCCCGACCGAGCAGAGTGCCGCGGAGTTCCTGGCGGCGGTCGCGGATCCGGTGCGGCGGGCTGACGCCGAGGCCGCCGTGGCGCTGATGCGGGAGGCGACCGGGGCGGAGCCGGTCATGTGGGGGTCGTCGATCGTCGGGTTCGGGGTCTACCGCTACCGATATGCGACCGGACGGGAAGGGGACTGGCCGGCGGTCGAGCTGCTGCGCGAGCTGGTGACGGCCGGTTACCGACACCTGAACGGTAAAACGGTGATCACCGACGGGGTGTAGGTGTCCGAAACGGACGGCATAATCGGGCGGTGGACAATTGGGAATACGCGCGGCTCGAGTACCGCGCGGCCGGCTCGCTGGGATCCGACCGCTTCATGGACTGGACGGCGACGTTCCATCATCCCGGTGGCGTGCTGCGCTGGGGGACGGACGAGCGGTTCGACGACATCCGGCACCTGAACCGGGCGGGGGCGGCCGGTTGGCAGGCCTACGACCGGTCGGTGATCCACGTGATGGGTGAGCCGCACCGGCTGAGCAGCGTGACGTACTCGATGCGCCGCCCCATCCCGGTGGACCCGCCCGCCGTCCCCGGTGTCTCCTGAGGGAGAAGGCCCCTAAAATCCTGAGGTGGCCAAGGAGACCGGGACCAGATTGATCGCCTCGAACAAGAAGGCGCGGCACGACTACGCGATCCTCAAGACGTACGAGGCGGGTCTCGTGCTGGCCGGCACCGAGGTCAAGTCGCTGCGCCTGGGCCGCGTGTCACTCGTGGACACGTTCGCCCAGGAGCACAACGGCGAGTTGATGCTCTACGGCCTGCACATCGCGGAGTACGGCTTCGGCAGCTGGACGAACCACTCGCCGCGCCGCACCCGCAAGCTGCTGCTGCACAAGGACGAGATCATCAAGATCCTGAACAAGCTGAACGAGGGATCCGGTCTCACGCTGGTGCCGCTCTCGCTCTACTTCAAGGACGGCTGGGCCAAGGTCGAGCTCGGCCTGGCCCGGGGCCTCAAATCGTACGATAAGCGACAGGTGCTGGCGAAACGCGATGCCGAGAAGGAGATCGCCAGGGAGATGGGACGCCGCCTGAAGGGCCGCCGCTAGGCTCGACGAGTGGAATTCGGTCTTGACACGTTCGGCGACGTCACAGTCGGCGACGACGGTAAATCCCTCCCCTACGCCCAGGTCATCCGCAATGTGGTCGAGCAGGCGGTGCTCGCCGACCGGCTCGGCGTCGACGCGTTCGGCGTCGGTGAGCACCACCGCGACGACTACGCGATCTCCTCGCCGGAGATCGTGCTCGCGGCCATCGCCGCGAAGACCGAGCGGATCAAGCTGGGCACAGCGGTCACGGTTCTGAGTTCCGATGATCCGGTACGGGTGTTCGAACGCTTCGCGACACTCGACGCCGTTTCCGGCGGTCGCTCGGAGATCATCCTCGGGCGTGGCTCGTTCACCGAGTCCTTCCCGCTCTTCGGGTTCGACCTGACCGATTACGAGCAGCTGTTCTCGGAGAAGCTGGACCTGATGACGCGCCTGCTCACCGAGGAGCCGGTGACCTGGCAGGGCTCGGTCCGCCCACCCCTGAAGGATCAGCAGGTCTACCCGAAGACCGAGTCCGGCCGCATCCACGCGTCGATCGGCGTCGGCGGCAGCCCGGAGTCGGTGGTGCGGGCCGCACAGTACGGCCTCCCGCTGGTCCTGGCGATCATCGGTGGCGAGCCGGCCCGGTTCGCGCCCTACGTCGACCTCTACCACCGTGCGCTCAAGGAGCTGGAGCAGCCCGAGCAGCCGGTGTCGGTGCACTGCCCCGGATTCGTGGCGGAGACCGACGAGGAGGCGATCGAGATCCTCTGGCCGCACGCCCGGCGCATGCTGGACCGGCTCGGCCGGGAGCGTGGCTGGCCGCGGACCTCGAAGGACCGGTTCGTCGCGGACGTGACCGAGGGCGCCTGGCACGTCGGCTCGCCGGAGACGGTGGCCCAGAAGATCGCGTCGACCGTCCAGGCGCTCGGCATCCAGCGGTTCGACCTGAAGTACGCGCACGGCACGCTGCCGCACGAACGCCTGATGACGTGCGTCGAGCTGTACGGCACGCACGTCATCCCGCGGGTGAGAGAACTACTGGCCTAGAGTTCGGTTCATGACCGAACGTCTGGATTGGGCCGACCCCACCATCCGCGAGTGGGACTGCACGGTGGTGTGGTCGGATCCCGAGGCGGGGATCGTCCTGGACCGGTCGGCGTTCTATCCGGGCGGCGGTGGGCAGCCGCCGGACCACGGGGTGCTGCTCTGGGAGGGCGTCCAGACGCGGATCGTGGACACCCGCCGTACCCCTGATGATCTTTATCTGCTGCCGGCGCCGGGCGATCCGGTGCCGGCGGCGGGGACCGCGGTGCGCGGGGCGATCGACGACGCGCGCCGGAGCAGCCTCATGCGCACGCACTCCGGGCTGCACATCCTCTGCGGGACCGTGTTCCGCGACTTCGGCGCGCTGGTGACCGGCGGCAACATGCAGCCCGGCGAGGCCCGGATGGACTTCAACCTGCCCGAGGTGCCGCCGAGCTTCAAACAGGCCCTCGAGGACGCGGTGAACGCGGAGATCGTCGCGGACCGCAAGATCGTGGCCCGGGTACTGCCGCGCGAGGAGGCCCTCGCCATCCCGACGCTCATCCGCACCCAGGACGCGCTGCCGCCGCTGGAGAACCCGGAGATCCGGGTGATCGACATCGTGGGGCTCGACGTGCAGGCCGACGGCGGCACGCACGTGGCCTCGACGAAGCAGGTGGGCCGGGTCGAGGTGGCGAAGGTGGAGAGCAAGGGCCGGCAGAACCGCCGGGTCCGCATCAGGCTCGTGGACTGAGAAGAGCCGGGAGAGACCGAAAGGCCGGCAGTCACCTGCCGGCCTTTCGTGTACTGCCTGGTGCGTTACTTGATGTCGGCCTTGGTGCAGGCCGACTTGAACTTCGCGGTGCAGAGGTCCTTCGCCGAGACGAAGCCGCTCTCGACGACGTCCTTGACGTTCGCCTTGGTGATCGGGGTCGGGTCCAGCTTCACGAACGGGACGTAGGCCCCCGACTCCGGGTCCTTCAGCTTGTCGTCGACCGGCGTCTTGACGTTCTTGTACAGGTTGATCGCGAGCTTGGCGGCGGCGTCCGCCTCCTTCTTCACGTCCTTGTACACGGTCATGCACTGGTCGCCGACGAGGATGTTCTGCAGGCCCTGCACGGTGGCGTCCTGGCCGGTGACCGGGACGTCGCCGTTCATGTTCTTCTCCCGCAGCACCTCGATGGCCGCGTTGCCGAGGCCGTCGTTGGCGGCGAGCACGCCGTCGATGGTCGGGTACTGCTTGACCATCTGGGCGAAGATCTCGCGACCCTCGTCGTTGTCCCAGTCCGGCACGTACTGGTCCGGGCCCTTGGTGAACTCGGCCTGGTCGAAGTAGGGCTGCAGGACCCGGTCATAGCCGTTCTTGAACAGCGTCGCGTTGTTGTCGGTCAGCGACCCGTTCAGCGAGGCGACGATCGGGTTGTTCTTCTTCTTCGACTTGAGGCAGCTGACCAGTCCCTCGGCCTGGAGCTCGCCGACCCGCTCGTTGTCGAAGCTGACGTAGTAGTCGGCGCCGCCGTTGAGGGTCAGCCGGTCGTAGTCGATGACCGGGATGCCCCGGGACTTGGCGTTGTCGATCACGGCCTTGCCGCTCGCCGCGTCCAGGTTCGCGATGATGAGGACCTTGGCGCCTTCGTCCAGCATCTTCTCGCCGAGGCGCTTGAACTGCTCCTTGTCGCCCTCGGCGTTCTCGATGGTGAACGGCACCTTGGCGGCCTCGAACGCGGCCTTCAGGTACTTCGGGTCGTCCGAGCCCCAGCGCTGCGAGCTCTTGGTGTCGGGCAGGATCACGCCGATGCCACCGGAACCGGACGCTTCGCCGCCACTGCTGGTGGTCGCCGAGCCACTGTCGCCGGAGTCACCGGGATCGGTGCCGTCGTCACAAGCCGTGAGTGTGACCGTGGTCAACAGGCCTGCGGCGACCAGGGCGAGCAGAGACTTGCGCATGGCGATATATGTCCTCTCAGGGGGTCCCGAGCTGCGGTGGGGGCGCTGAACGGCCCGCCTAGTATCGGCCAGCGCGTCACGGGGGCAACATCGGGAGGGGGCCAGAGCAACAAGATTATTCACTTCTCTGCGGTTACGGCCAAACAATCACTTGGCGTAACCTCCACCGAACTCCCCGTACGCGCCGTCACCCTTTCTCGGCGCCGGCCGTCAGCCCCTCGGTGAGGAGGCGCTCGGCCGCGAAGAATAGGATCACAATCGGGAGCGTCAGCACAACGGAACCGGCCATCAGGACGGTCTTGCTGACCTCGATGCCACCGGAGAGCTGCGCGAGGCCGAGCGAGACGGTCCAGTCGGCGCGATCCTCCACCAGGAAGAGCAGCGCGAACAGGAATTCGTTCCACGCGATCATGAAGACGTACAGAGCATTCGCCATGACGGCCGGTGCGGCCAGCGGCAGGACGATCTTGCGCAGCGTCTGCAACCGGCTGTACCCGTCGACGGCGGCGGCCTCCTCCAGGCTCTCCGGGATCGTCGACAGGTAGTTGCGCAGCATGTAGATCGAGACCGGCACGGTCTGGGCGATGTAGACCAGGGTCAGGCCGCCCAGCGATCCGCGCAGACCGAGCCGGGTGAAGAGCACGAAGAGCGGGATCGCCAGCAGGATCGACGGGAACAGGTAGACCGACAGGAACAGGAAGTGCACCTGGCGGCGCCCGGTGAACCGCAGGCGGCTGACCGCGTACGCCCCGGGGATCGAGACGAGCAGGGTCAGCCCCATGGCGGCGATCGAGACCATGCCCGAGTTGGCGAGGAACTTCAGGAAGCCCTGACCGCCGTCCTCGACCGAGGTGAGCACCTCCCGGTAGGTGCTGGTGGTCCACTCCGCCGGGGCGATCCAGAGCTGCCCGGGGTCCTGCAGCAGCTGCTCGATCGGGCGGATCGAGAGCAGCAGCATGTAGAGGAACGGGAAGAGCGTCGCCACCAGCAACACGATGATCACAATGGGCCGGAGGACGCCGAGGATCCGTGCCTCGACGGTGGCTCGATCTCTCATTCCTCCACCTTCGGGGCGAAGAACCGCAGGTAGATGATCAGAAGGACGACCAGGCCGGCCGCGAGGACCAGGGCCTGCGCCGCCGCCGCGCCGACGTCGAAGCGGGCGGTGAGGAACTCGTAGACCCGGATGCTGACCACCTCGGTGCCGGCGCCGCCACCGGTGAGCAGGTAGACGTCGTCGAACTTGTTGAACGTCATGATGAAGCGCAGCACGCAGAGCAGCGCGATCACGGCGGAGAGCTGCGGCAGCAGGATGTGCCGGAAGATCTGGGTGGGCGCCGCGCCGTCGACCCGGGCCGCCTCCTCCAGGTCGGCGGGGACGGCCTGCAGCCGGGCGAGCAAGAAGAGGAACGCGAACGGGAAGTACCGCCACGACTCGAACGCGATCACGGTGAGCAGCGCGAGCGGGATCTCGACGTGCCAGCCCAGGAGATCGAGGGCGTACTCCCGCTGGCTGAGGAACGCGATGGGCCGATCCCAGCCGAGGAATCGCGCACCCCAGTCGTTGACGAGCCCGAATTGAGGGCTGAGCAGCACCGTCCAGACGAAGGTCATCGCCACGACCGGGGCGACGTACGGAAGAAGGATCGAAGCCCGCACCAAGGTCCGGCCGCGGAAGCGGCCCCGCAGAGCGAGCGCCGCGACCAGGCCGATGGCGATGGATCCGAACGTCGAGCCGACCGTGTAGACCACGGTGGTCCACAGCGACGACCAGAAACCGGGCGAGGTGAGGACGGTCTCCAGGTTCGCCAGGGTGTACTCGCCGAAGACGCCCGCGCGGCGCAGGTTGATCAGCCTGATCCGCTGGAAGGCCAGCATGATCGTCCAGAGGATCGGCACGACCACGACGACCAGGACGACGATCAGCGTGGGTGAGAGATAGGCGAGACCGGCGCGGTTCTCCTGCTGCCGCAGGGACTTCACTCGAGGGATTTCTGGATCGTCTCGACGTCCTCGGCCGCCCGTTGCGCCGCGGCCGGCGGATCGAGTTCCCCGGTCGTCATGCCGTTTATCGCCTTCGGCACCGGCAGCTCGCCGAGGGTCGCGCCGACCAGCGCACCCTGCTTCTGCGGGAACCCCCACCGCTGGAAGGTGTCCGGGCTGGACTGCAGCGCGTCCAGGAAGTCAGCGGGATAGATCTCGGCGAGCGGCTTCTTCGTGTCGACGCCGGCCGGCAGCGACTTCCACGCCGTCTCGGTGGACCGCACCGGGATCTTGCCCTCCGGGGCGATGCCCAGCCAATCGCCATAACCCTCATTCAGCATGTACGTCACGAACTTGCCGGCAGCCTCGCTCTGCGCGCCTCCGGCGGTGATCGCCCAGCTGGTGATCTCGCCGAACTGCGCGGGCTTGCCCTGCGGACCGGAGATCGCCGTGACCACGCCGGTGTTCTTCGCCAGCCACGCCGGGTCGGACTTGCACTGCTCACACGTCGGGAGGGCGTCGTTGCGCAGGCCGGCCAGCTCGTCGAGCAGGAACGACGACCAGACCACCATGGCGGCCTTGCCGGCGAAGTAGGTGGCCCGGGTCGTGTCGACGTCCTGTGCGCCCGGCACCGACCACTGCGTCACCAGGTCGTTGTAGAGCTGGAACGTCTCCACGCACTGCGGCGAGTCGAGCAGCACGGTCTTCGCGGCGTCGACGAGCTGGCAGTCGTTGCCGAGCGCGAAGTTCTCGAAGGTCTGCTGGGTGAACGCGTCGTTCCCGACCGTCGCCAGGGCGATGCCGGCGACGTCGGGGGAGTTGAGCTTCTGGGCGGCCGCGCGGATGGCGTCGTAGGACGCCGGCTCGGCCAGCCCGGCCTGCTGGAACAGGTCCTTGCGGTAGAAGAGCAACTGCGCCCAGCCGTCCGACGGCACCGCCCACTGGGTGCCGTCCTGACCGGTCAGCGCGAGCGCCGGCGCGGCGAACGAGTCGGCGCCGAGCTGGTCGACGACGGCCTTCGCCGCCGCGGTGTCGAGCAGTTGGTTGGTCGCCATCTGCGCCACCGCGGCCAGCGGCAGCGCGCCCACCACGTCGGGCAGCGTCCCGGCCGCCGCGGCTGAGGTGATCAGGCTGCTGAACTGGTTCTCGTCGGTCGCCACGATCTTCACCGGGATGCCCGACGACTTGGTGAACTCGTCGGCGATCCGCTGGGTGGCCTGCACCCGGTCGGTGAGGTTCTCCAGACTCCAGACGGTCAGCCTGCCGTCCGCGTCCCCGGAATCGTCGCCGCAGGCACTCACGGCGAGGAGCAGGAGAAGAGCGGCGGCGGCTCGTCGGACAACCATGATGTCCTCCCCGTTACCCATCGATAACGAAGAACGTAAGCCCGCCGCCGCCCATCCGCGACTCGAGAGCCCTACCAGGTGACGGCGATGTACTTGGACTCCAGGTATTCGAGCAGGCCGTCGTGGCCGCCCTCCCGGCCGATGCCGCTCTGCTTCACCCCGCCGAACGGCGCCGCCGGGTCGCTCACCAGGCCCCGGTTCAGGCCGACCATGCCGGCCTCGATCGCCTCGCCGACCCGCAGGCCGCGGGCCAGGTCGGTGGTGTAGACGTACGCGACCAGGCCGTACTCGGTGTCGTTCGCCAGCCGGACCGCCTCCTCCTCGCCGGTGAACGTCACGATCGGCGCGACCGGGCCGAAGATCTCCTCGCGGAGGATCGCCGCGTCCGGGCCGACGCCGGTCAGCACTGTCGGCGGGTAGTAGAAGCCCGGCCCGTCCGGGCGGCTGCCGCCGGTGACCGCCGAGGCGCCGGCGTCCAGCGCGGACTTCACCAGACCGTCCACCTTCGCCACGGTGTCCTCGTTGACCAGCGGGCCGACCTGCGTCTTCTCGTCGGTGCCGGGGCCGACCACGAGGGCCGACATCCGCTCGGCGAGCTTGCCGGAGAACTCCTCGGCGACCGGCGCCTCGACGAAGAACCGGTTCGCCGCGGTGCACGCCTCACCGCCGTTGCGCATCTTCGCGATCATCGCGCCCTCGACGGCCGCGTCCAGGTCGGCGTCCGCGAAGACCACGAACGGCGCGTTGCCGCCCAGCTCCATCGAGGTGTTCACGACGTTCTCGGCGGCCTGGGCGAGCAGGATCCGGCCCACCTCGGTGGAGCCGGTGAAGGACAGCTTGCGCACCCTCGGGTCGGCGAGCATCCTGCCCACGACCTTGCCGGAGCTGCGGGACGGCAGCACGTTCACGACGCCCTCGGGCACGCCGGCCTCGGCCAGGATCGCGGCCATGGCGAGCGCGGTGAGCGGGGTGTCGCTGGCCGGCTTGAGGATCACCGTGCAGCCGGCCGCGAGCGCCGGGCCGATCTTGCGGGTCGCCATGGCGGCCGGGAAGTTCCACGGGGTGACCAGCACGCAGACGCCGACCGGCTGGCGCACCACCATGAGCTTGTAGGCGCCGGACGGGGCGGTCGCCACGGTTCCCTCGCCGCGGACCGCCTCCTCGGAGAACCAGCGGAAGAACTCGGCCGCGTACGTCACCTCGCCCTTCGCGTCGACGAGCGCCTTGCCGTTCTCCAGGCTGATCAGCTTCGCGAGCTCGCCGGCCCGCTCGGTCATCAGCTCGAACGCCTTGCGCAGGATCTCCCCGCGGACGCGCGGAGGGGTCTTCGCCCAGGCCGGGCCGGCCGCTGCCGCCGCGTCCACCGCGGCGATCGCGTCCGCCTCACCGCCGTCCGCGACCGAGGCGATCGTGTCACCCGTCGCCGGATCGAGCACGTCGAACCGGCTTCCCGAGCCGGCCGGCACCCACTTGCCGCCGATGAACAGTTCGGTCTCCACAACGGGCTCCTTCGCTCGTGCTGTCTCGCCTCAGCTTGCTCTCGATCGCTGCGTCCCGCCACGCTGATGGTATGACCGGTGACTGGTGGCAGAGCGGCGTCGTGTACCAGGTCTACCCAAGATCATTCGCGGATGGCAACGGTGACGGGATCGGCGACCTCGCGGGCCTGACGGCCCACCTCGATCACATCGCCGGGCTGGGCGCGGACGCCGTCTGGATCACGCCGTTCCAGACCTCACCCCAAAAAGATCACGGGTACGACGTGAGCGACTACACCGACGTCGATCCGCTCTTCGGGGACCGTGCCGGATTCACGGCGATGCTCGGCCGCGCCCACGCCCTCGGACTCCGCGTGATCATCGACATCGTCCCGAACCACTGCTCCTCCGAGCATCCGATCTTCCGGCAGGCGCTGGCCGGCGACGAGTCGGCCCGGCAGCGGTTCCACTTCACCCGCACGCCGAACGACTGGCCCAGCGTCTTCGGCCCCGCCTGGGAACCGGCCGGCGACGGCACCTGGTACCTGCACCTCTACGCCCCGGAACAGCCGGACTGGAACTGGCGGGATCCGCGGACCGCGCCGTTCTTCGACGACGTGCTGCGGTTCTGGTTCGATCTCGGGGTCGACGGGATGCGGGTGGACGTGGCGTACGGGCTGTTCAAGGCGCCCGGCCTGCCACCGCTGCCATCGGACGTGACCCCGTCGCCGGGCCGGCTGCGATCGAACCCGCTCGCCTGCGACCAGCCCGAGACGCCGGAGGTCTACCGGCGCTGGCGGGAGATCGCCGACGAGTACGACCCACCCCGGGTGCTCATCGGCGAGGTCAACCTGGAACCGGCCCGGGCCGCGCGCTACACCGGACCGGAGCGGCTTCACCAGGCGTTCGCGTTCGGCTTCGTGGTCGCGCCCTGGGACGCGCGCGCCTGGGCGGCCGTCGGCGCCGAGCTGCTGGAACACCCGCCGGTCACCTGGGTCGCCGAGAACCACGACGTGATCCGCACTCCGACCCGGTACGGCAACCCCGCCCGCGCCCGCGCCGCCCTGCTCACGATCCTCGGCCTGCCCGGCGCCGCCTACCTCTACCAGGGCCAGGAGTACGGCTTGCCCGAGGTGGACGTGCCTGCCGAGGACCGGCAGGACCCGGCCTGGCTGCGCTCGGGGATGTCCCGGGACGGCTGCCGGGTTCCGCTGCCCTGGCCCGAGGGCTTCCCCGCGCCGCCCTGGCTGCCGGCGCCGGACGGCTGGGAACGGCACCTGGACTCGCCGTCGCTGCCGCTGACCCGGGCCGCCATCGCCCTGCGCCGCGACCTGCGCCCCTCCCCCGCCGGCCCGGTGGAGTGGTCGGTGGACGGCGACGACCGGCTGACCGCCCGGCACCCCGCGTTCACCCTGGTCGTGGCGATGGGCGCCGGCCCGGTCCCGCTGCCGGACGGCGAGGTGCTGATCAGCAGCGACCCCCTCACCGCCGACGGCCTGCTGCCACCGGACGCCGCCGCCTGGGTCCGCTCAGCCGCGTAGCCGCTCGAGGACGTCGGCCAGCCCCGGCGGCTCGACCTGGTCGGGGAGGTCCGCCAGGTCGGCGGGCGCCACCCAGCGGTGTTCCATCAGCTCCAGTTGCTCGTACGCCATCAGGCCGTCCCGGACCACCGGCGGGCGCGCGGTGGCGAAGAAGGCCGCGAAGAACTGTTCCGGGCCGGCGAAGAGCCGGCCCTTCCAGGTGAACTCGCGGTGCACGTCGATGCAGGTGGGACGGATCGCGGCGCTGTCCAGGCCGGTCTCCTCGGTCAGCTCACGGCGGGCGGCCTGCAGCGGCGTCTCCCCCGGGTCGATGCCGCCGCCCGGTGGCTCCCAGAGGCGGTGGCCGTCGGTCGGATCCTCCCAGCGCAGCAGCAGGATCCGGCCGTCGGCGTCGAAACAGATGACCCTTACTGCCGGGCGGTGCACGCTACTCATGATCGGACTCTAAGCTGAACCGAGTGGCCAAGTACTTCGACGTGCACCCGGACAATCCGCAGCCGCGCAGCATTCACCAGATAGCGGACCTGATCCGTGGTGACGGGCTGATCGCCTACCCCACCGACTCGTGCTTCGCGCTCGGCTGCCGGATGGGCAACAAGGACGGCCTGGACCGGATCCGCGCGATCCGGCACCTGGACGATCGGCACCACTTCACCCTGATGTGCCATGACTTCGCGCAGCTCGGACAGTTCGTGCAGATCAACAACGCGCTGTTCCGGGCGGTGAAGGCGTCCACGCCGGGACCGTTCACGTTCATCCTGCCCGCGACCAAAGAGGTGCCGCGGCGGCTGCTGCACCCGAAGAAGAAGACCGTCGGCGTCCGGATCACCGGTCACGTGACCGCTCAGGCGATCCTGGAGGAGCTCGGTGAGCCGCTGGTCTCCAGCACGCTGCTGCTCCCCGGCGAACCGGAGCCGATGACGCACGGCTGGGAGATCAAGGAAGCCCTCGACCACAGCGTGGACGCGGTCGTCGACTCCGGCGAGTGCGGCACCGAGCCGACGACGGTGGTGGACCTCTCCGCCGGGGTGCCGGAGATCCTGCGAGTCGGGGCCGGCGACCCGTCGCTATTCGAATAGCTCCAGGGGCACGGCGTTCGCCAGCGCTGCCATGCCGGCGTCGTTCGGGTGCAGGTGGTCGCCGCTGTCGAAGGCCGCGCGCATCCGGTACGGCGCGTCCGGATCACGGACCGCCGCGTCGAAGTCGACGAATCCGTCGTACTCGCCGGACGTGCGTACCCAGGAGTTGAACGCCTCCCGCTTCGCGCGCGTCTCCGGGGTGTCGAAGGTCGCCCGGTAGCCGCCGAACGGCAGCAGCGTCCCGCCGATCATGGTGAGACCGGCGTCCTTGCCCCGGGCGATCAGCTGGCGGTGCCCGGCGATCAGCGCGCCGGTGCCGGCCTTGCTCGCGGTGCCGAAGTCGTTCACCCCGATCAGCACGATCACGTGGCTCACCCCGGGCTGGGCGAGCACGTCACGGTCGAAGCGGCGCACCCCCGCCTCACCGGACCAGGCGTTCGATCCGGCCCGCCCGGTACGCCCGAACGGCCCGGCGAGCAGCCGGTTGCCGCTGATCCCGGCGTTGAGCACGGCCCGGTCGGCGTCGCCGGCCCGCAGCCGGGCGGCCAGCAGGTCCGGCCAGCGGTGGTTGGCGCTCTCCACGGTCTGCGCGCCCCGGGTGATCGAGTCGCCGAACGCGACGATCGCCGAGGTGGACCGGCGGGCGCGCACGCTCACGCCGGTGAGGAAGAGGTATGTGGCGAACGGCTCGCCGCCCGGGTCGTCCTGGCCCGTGACGTCGCCGTCCGCGACCACGTTCGCCTGGTAGGCGCGCGGCGTGAGCGTGCCGACCTCGGTCTTCTCCGGCAGGTAGAGGCTGATCACCAGGTCGGCGCCGGGCGGGACGATCAGCGGGGCGGCGTCGCTGAGCAGGGTGCCACCGGCCGGGATGACCGCGTCCGGGCGGCCGGCGAAGGTCAGCTTCTGGAGGGTGCCGGGAACCGTCGCGGTACTCGGCCCGGTGCCGCCGCGCAGACCCAGGCTCGCGGCGCCGACGCGTACCGGCGTGGTTCCGAACGCGTTGCTGAACCGGACCTGCGGCCGGTCACCGCCGACGCTGGTGTGGACGACCTGTCGTACCGTCTGGCCGGTGAGGCTGTAGACCAGCTTCGGCGCCTGCGCGGTGACCGCCGCCGACCACGTGCCGACCCGGGTCGGCACCCGGACCCGCGCGTTACGCTGGCCGGCCGTGCCCGGGGTCGCCGCGAGCACCACCGCGCCGGCGCCGCCGAGCAGCAGGGCGCGGCGGCTCATCGAGTGAGCCGCGCTGAGGAGAAAGTTTTTCCGCTTTATCCCGGTACGCTAAATAACGCCTCGCGCCCGAGTCAAGCTGAGGAACCCCGTACCGCCACCCGGCGGTGCGACAGTCGTCACACCGCCGGGTGACCCGGCTGTCAGCCGGTCGTACAGGTGAGGTTCTGCACCGTCGCCGCGGCCGTTCCGGAGGCGAGGAACCCGAACGTGGTGTGCCCGTTCGCCGGGACACTCGCGTTCCAGCTCTCATTCGTCACGGTCGCCAGCGACCCGCTGGACGTGGCCTTGCCGCTCCACGTCTGCGCGAGGGTCTGGCCGCCCGGGAAGGTCCAGGAGACCTTCCACCCGTTCACCGGCGTCGTGCCGGCGTGCACCATGACCTCGCCCTGGAAACCGCCGGACCAGGCGGACACCACCGAGTACATCGCGGTGCAGCCGCCGGTGCCGGGGTTCGGCGGGTTCGACGTGCTGACCGACGGGGACGGCGACGGCGGGGTGCTGGGCGACGGTGAGGTCGTCCCGCCTCCGCCGACACCGGTGACCTCGCCGTTGCCACCGTCGAAGACCACGTCCGAGCAGCCGTAGAAGGTCTCCTGGCTGTCCGAGCGCGACCACACCGAGTAGACCAGGTGCCGGCCGGTCTTGCCCGAGGGCAGGTTGCCGTTCCAGTAGTAGTGGCCGTCGTCGGTGCCCGGCCCGCCGTTCGCGGGCGGGTTCGTCACCTGGTCGAACGGGGTCGGTTCCAGGTCGCTCCAGGCGAGCGGCTTGGTCGGGTCGTACCCGTCCTTGGTGATGTAGAGCGAGAACGTGCCGGGGTGCTTGGCCCAGTCGTTGTACTTGAACTGGACGTTCGCTCCGGCGGTCAGGTGGGTCAGCGGCCAGTCCGTGCGCGCCAGGTTGAAGCCCGTGAAGTTGTACGGGCCCCCCGTCCCGCCACTGCACAGCTGCCCGTCCGGGAGGAACCCGCTGACCCGGCCGGCGCCGTCCGAGCGGAGCACGGCGAACCAGTTGTAGAGCGAGGTCGTCCCGCTCTGCGCCACCGCCGCGGCACACGCGGCGTTCTTCGGCTCGATCGCGCCGGTCTGCGGGTTACGCCCGTCCTGGTAGCAGAGCCAGGTCCGGCTGCCCGGAACCTGCAGCGCACCGTGGGCCTGTGCCGCCCCCGGAAGCGCGACGACGGCAGCGGCCGCGGCGAACAGAGCCACCGCGAACAGTCTCAACAGCTTCATGATCACCCCTCCGGGAACAGCCGGGCGTAGTCGGCGTAGCCGGTTGCCACGTCGACCTGGGCCCAGAATCGGTGGTAGTTGAACGTCGGCGCCGCGCCGCCGTCCAGGTACGCCTGAACCTTCGGGAAGTCCGGGTCCTGGCGGTAGAAGGAACGGATGTCGAGGAACGAGGCGCCCGGCTTGATCACGTCGCCGTTCGGCATCGTCCCGGTCCAGCCCTGCGGGATGTAGAGGCCCTGGCCGGTGGAGGCGTTGTAGACGTCGTCCATCCGGTTGTAGTCGGCCCGCGTCTCGGTGACCGAGACGCCCTTCGCGTCCTTGTACGCCCAGATCGCGTCCAGCAGGCCCTTCGCGGCGGTCTTGGCCTGCGTGTTGCCGGACTTCGCGGCGTAGTAGGTCAGCAGCTTGGCGAACGAGCCCGCCACGCCCAGGTCCTGGCCCTTGCCGGTGACCGTGACGTGCAGGTTGGTGTTCGCCTGCGGGTTCGACGCGTTCCAGGTGTTCGGCGCGCCGGACCACTCCATCTCTGACGGGATCGAGAAGCTGGTCGCCCCGATGGTGCTGTTCGCGAGCGCCCACGGCACCCACTTGTCGAGCACGGCCTTGGCCTTGGCGTTGCCGGTCACGTAGTAGTACTCGGCGAGCCGCTCCAGCGACCAGGTCTGCATGCCGAACCAGCGGTTCGACGGAGGATCGGCGTAGACCGGGGCTTCGACGTACGCGAGACCGTAGAACGTGGGCGTGCCGGCCGGCCGCGCCGAGTAGTTCCCGTTCCAGCTGTTCGTCGCGCCCCCGGCGATGGCGCCTTCCGAGGATTGCAGCCACTGGTAGAACTCCAGCTGCCGGTCCAGGCTGGCCTGCCAGTCCGCCTTGGCGGTCGGCGACTTCGGCGTGAAGGCGCCGACGTTGGACAGGATGTACGCCGCCATCGGGTTCTGGTACCCGAAGTGGCTGGTGCTGGAGCCGATCCGCCACGCCCAGCCGGCGCTGGTGTCGTACGCGCCGCCCCAGGCGTAGTACCAGGACATCAGGTTGCTCGAGGCGTTCTTGCCGGTGCCCGCGGCGCAGCTGGTCGACGCGCAACCCGGCTGCTTGAAGTACTTGTCGTAGAACGAGTACCGCAGGTAGTCACCCATCTTGGCGGCCTTCGCCACGGCGTCCGAGATCTGCGACGCCTTGCCCTGCTGGGTGGCCCAGGTGTACGCCCAGTACGCCACCTGCACGGCACGCGCGTCGGCGTCCGGGGCGTTGGTGTACTTCCACTGCTTGGCGTACGACGCGTCCTTGGTGAACAGGTCGAGGTAGCCGTTCGGGCCGCCGTGCGCGAACGTGTCGCAGGACGGCTGCGGCACGGTCTCGAACGTCGACTCCTGCGGGCCACGCTGGAACGTGTTGATGTAGACGACCCGGCTGGTCTCGTCGCCGCAGTGGCCGAAGCCGTAGACGTTGTCGACGTCGAGCAGCCAGTGCATGCCGTAGATGTCGTCGGTGCCGTACGCCGCCTTCAGCTCGGCCGCGAGCGGGTCGGTGCCGACCGAGACGCTCGAGTCCAGCTGGGACGGGTACTGCGACGGCAGCGGGTACTCGGCCGCGTACGTCGCCGGCTTCTGCGCGTTGTAGTTGGCGTTCGTCGGCTGGTCGGCGTGCGACGGGATGATGTACTTCTCCATCGTCGCCCAGGCGCTGTTGAACGGCGCCCAGTCACCGCTGGCCTGACCGTGCTCGGCCTCCAGCCACAGCCAGTAGCTGAACGCCTCGCTGGTCGTCTCGTGACCGTGGTCGGGCGCCTCGTTGATCAGCGTCTCGATCGAGTGGTACGGCACGCCCTCCGGGCTGAAGTACCCGTTGGCCGGGTTCTTCAGGTCGTTGTAGAGCTGCGTGAACCGGGCGTCGACCGAGCCCTCCTCGACCACCGAGACGCTGAGCTGCGCCGCGGTGTAGCCGGTGGCCGTCGCCGCGATCGTGGCCGTCGAACCGGCCGTCGCCGAGCCGGACGCCGCGACCGTGACGGCCTGGCCGGTGTTCCAGTTCGACGGCGTGAAGGTGAGCGTCGCCGGCGTCGCGGTGACCGCGGTGGTGCCGGCGCTGCGAGCCACCGCCACGCTGACGTTCGCCGTCGGCGCCGCGCTCAGCGCCAGCTTGAACGAGCCGCTCGCCCCCGGGGAGATCGACAGCGACGTGGCGTCGGCGACGATCGAGGGGGTGGTCGCCGCGTCGACGAAGACCGGCACGTCGGCGGTGCTGCTCTTGACCCCGGCGTTGTCGTACGCGACTGCCTGCAGGTGGTACGCCGCCGACTGGGCGGGCACCCCACTCCAGGTGTACGCGTACGGCGCCGTGGTGTCCGAGCCCAGCAGCAGGCCGTCGTGGTAGAACTCGACCCGGCTGATGGTCTGGCCGCTCGCCGCGGTGGCGTTCGCCGCGATCGGGATCGACGCCGGCGCGGTGTACCGGGTGTTCGCCGCCGGCCCGGTGATCGAGACGGTCGGCACGTTCGCGGTCTGGTTACAGGCGGTGCCGTTCAGCGTGAACGCGGTCGGGACCGGGTTCGCCGTGCCGAACGTGCCGTTGAAGCCGGTGCCCACCGTCGCGTTCGTGGCCAGGCCACCGTTCCACGCGGCGTTGCTCACCGTCACGTGCTGGCCGGTCTGGCTGTAGACGCCGCTCCAGCCCTGACCGGCCTTCTGCCCGGCGTCGGGGAAGTCGAACTCCAGCTTCCAGCTGGTCAGCGGGTCGCCGGTGTTCTTGATCTGGATGTCGCCGGTGAAGCCGCCGGGCCATTGGCTCTGCACCTTGTAGACGACGGTGCAGCCGGCCGCGGCATAGGCCGGTGCACCGGCTGCTAGGACCGCGCCGGCGCCGAGAACGGCGGCGCCGGCGACGGCGAGTCTGCGGCGCAGACTCTCTCCTGGGGGTCTGATCACGGGGATCCTTTCCGCTGCCCCGGCCGGCGCCCGTGTCCGCAGGACCGGACGCCGGCTGAGGGACGGGCTACGGGGTGGTGGAGCAGGTGATCGGGGAAGGGATGGGGTTGGTGGTGCCGGTGGTGCTGCCGAGGAATCCGAATGTCGTGGAAGCCCCGGACGAGAGGACGCCGTTGTAGCCGGCGTTCACGACGGTGACCGCGGTCCCGGACTGGGTGGCGGTGCCGCCCCAGCTCTGGGTGACGGTCTGGCCGCCGGTGTAGGTCCACTTGACGTTCCAGCCGGTCGTCGCCGCCGGACCGGTGTTCTTGACGGTCACCTCGCCCTGGAAGCCGCCGGTCCACTGCCCGGTCACCGTGTAGGTGGCGGCGCAGCCCTCGCTGTTCGAGGTGGAGGGCGACGGGGAGACCGGGACGGACGGCGACGGGGAAGCAGAGGAGGACGACGCCGAAGGCGTGGGTGAGGAGGGGCCGCCGGTGCGGTCGGCGTACAGGATGCCTCTGCCGTTGGTGCCCAGGTAGACACGGCCGTAGACCCGCGGGTCGCCGGCGAGCGCGTCACCGGCGTTGCCGTACTGATGGGCGTCGTCGTTGATGCGCACCCACGCCGCACCACCGTTGTCGGAGCGGAAGACGCCGTCGACGCCGTCCACCGTGCCGACCAGGAACACCGCGGGCCGGGTCGCGCCGGGCGCCGCCTTGCCGAACGCCACGTTGACGCCCTCGCTCACCGTGGCGACCGCGGTGAACGTGCGGCCCGAGTCGGTGGAGCGCAGCAGCCCGGTCTTGCCGGCCAGCCACACTTCGCCGGCCACGCCGGGCAGCGCCTTCAGGTTGACCCGTCCGTCGGCCGGCATCGCGGCGGCCGAGGCCGTGAAGGACGCTCCTCCGTCGGTGCTCAGATAGAACGTGCCTCCGGCGTACCCATAGAAGGTCCTGGGGTTGACCCTGTCCGACTCGACCTCGGCGCCCGCGGGGATCCCGGTCGAGGCGGTCCAGGTGCTGCCGCGCGTGGTCGAGTAGTGCACACCGGCGCCGGCCGGCGACCAGACCACCGCATCGGCGTCCGCGCCCACCGCGACCGAACCGCCTCCGGTGACCCCGGCCGGCTCCTGACCCTGGTACCAGTTCTTGCCGCCGTCGTTGGAGATCCCGATGTGCGGGGCCGCCTCCGCGTTGCCGACCCGGACGAAGAACGACGGGCTGAGCTCGGCGAAGTCGAGGCCGGTGTTGCTGCCCAGCGCCGGGGTGTCGTGGAAGCTCGCCGGCACCGCGTCGAGGTCGGCGTGGTGGAAACCGCCGACGTCGTAGAGGGCGCTGACCAGCGGCGCGCCGGTCGGCGGGCTGGCCAGGTCCTGGACCGCGGTCTCCTCGATGCCCTTGGCGAACGGCTTGATCGTGAACGACGTGTTCGCATCCCAGTTCGTCAGCTGCGTGGTGCCGTAGAGCGTCGCGCCGGTGCCGTAGAACAGCCGGTTCGAATCGAACGGGTCGATCGCCAGGGACTCGTTCATCCAGCCGAGCTTCGGGCTCTCCTCGGGCGCCTGGGCGGTGCTGTTGAAGTCGAGCCACGGGTTCGCCGAGATGTCCATGGTGTAGCGCTTGGTCCGGTTCGGGTAGCTGCCCCAGTCCCAGGCCCGGGTCCAGGTGGCGCCGTAGTCGGTGCTGCGGAAGAAGATCGCGTCCGGCCACCAGGAGATCTGGGTGGCGACCATCAGGGTGCCCGGCTTCTTCGCGTCCACGGTGAGCCCGGAGTAGCCGTAGTAGCGGTCGGCGACCGGGGTGGGCGAGATGTCGGTCCAGACGCCGGTCTCGGTGTCCAGCCGGGCGACCTGGCCGGCGCCGCCGTCGTACGGGCCGCCGGTGTCGCTGGTCGCGATGAACAGGTACCTGCCCTGCACCACGCCCTTGTGCGCGAGGTATCCGGTCGGCTGGCCGGGGATCCGCTCCCAGGTGGCGCCGGCGTCCAGCGACCGGTAGACCGGGTTCTCCTTGTCCGCCACCCCGACGTAGATCCCGGGAGACGCGGGATCGAAGGTCACCCAGGTCAGGCCCTGGTTCTGGCTCTGGTACCCGCTGGTGTCGGACGGGTCCGCGACGTAGTCGCCCGCGTTCGGGAAGTTCGCGACCTCGGCCCAGGTGACGCCGTAGTCGGTGCTGCGCCACAGGCCGTTGCCGCCCTCGGCCGCGAAGTAGACGTTCCGGTTGTTCCGCGGGTCGACGGCCAGCCGCTCCCCCATGCCCCGGCCCGGCATGTTGCCGCCGACCTTGAACGGCAGGGCGGTCTTCTGCCAGGTGGCGCCCTTGTCCGAGGAGCGCAGGATCGCGCCGTTGTTCGGGTCCCAGCTGTTCGTGTACATGCCGGCCGCCGCGTAGACCCGGTCGGTGTCGACCGGGTCGGGCGCGATGCTGAGCACCCCGTTGTGGCCCCAGTCGTCCTGGCCGACCCAGTCGAGCAGGGGGGTCCAGCTCTGGCCGGCCTGGTTCCAGCGGTAGGCGCCGCCGATGTCGGTGCGCGCGTAGATGAGGTTCTGCTCGCCCGGGTTGAAGACGATGCCCGGTACGAAACCACCGCCGTCGATCCGGACGTTCTTCCAGGTGTACGGCTCCGCCGGGGCCGCACCGGCAGCCCGGGGGCCGGCCACCACGACGGCGACCGCTGTTGCCACGAGCGCGAGGGCAACGGCCACCGCGCCGCCGGGGGACCTTCGCATCTGACACCCTTCATTGACGGACTTTGATGTGGGAGCGCTCCCAGAAGCGTGGGACTTCGTCATCGCCGTGTCAAGAGCCGGAAACCTCGCGTTGACATGCTGCGAAACGGGGCAATCACTCTGAGCGATCGCCACGGCTGGGGACGCGTTTCCGCCGATCCGGGTCGCACGATCGGCCGGATGTTCCGCGCATAGATGGACAAATCGCCGGGAATTCGGCTGTGTATCATTCGGCGGAACACGCAGCCCGGCGCCACCCCAGACGCCGGGCACCGTGAAGGCGGGCCGCAACCCGGGTACGTGGCGTAACCGCGGGCCGGCGTCGCGGCGGAGGAGATCGCATGAAGGTTTGTGTTGTCGGTACCGGCTACGTCGGCTTGACCACCGGGGTGAGTCTCGCCTTCCTGGGCCACGAGGTGACCTGTGTCGACCTCGACCAGGCGAAGGTCGACATGCTGTCCGCCGGCCGCTGCCCGATCTACGAGCCCGGCATGGAGGACCTCCTCGCCGAGGCCGCGCCGAACCTGACCTTCACCACCTCCTACGCGGACGCCGTTCCCGGCGCCGACGTGGTGTTCGTGGCGGTGCAGACCCCGTCGGCCGCCGACGGCAGCCCCGACCTGCGTTACCTGCGCAGCGCCGCGGAGAGCGTCGCCCAGGCGCTCGACCACGACTTCACCGTCGTGGTGAACAAGTCGACGGTGCCGATCGGCAGCGGCAACTGGGTCGACGCGATCCTGCGTGACTCCTTCGAGGGCCGTGCCGACCGCCCGGGCGGCGTGGAGTTCGCCGTCGCCTCGAACCCGGAGTTCCTGCGCGAGGGCAACGCCATCGCCGACACCCTCTATCCGGACCGGATCGTCATCGGCTCGGACAACCCGCGCAGCCTCGAGGTCCTCAACCGCCTCTACCGGCCGATCATCAACCAGACCTTCACGCCGCCGACGTTCCTGACCCGGCCCGAGGACGTCAACGCGGTGCCGCTGGTCTCGACCGACCTCGCCTCGGCCGAGCTGATCAAGTACGCGGCCAACGCGTTCCTGGCCCTGAAGATCAGCTACGCGAACGAGATCGGCCAGCTCGCCGCGAAGGTCGGCGCCGACATCACCGAGGTCGCCCGCGGCATGGGCCTCGACCAGCGGATCGGCTCCCGGTTCCTGCAGCCCGGCGTCGGCTGGGGCGGCTCCTGCTTCGGCAAGGACACCAAGGCCCTGATCGCGACCGCCTCGGAGTACAACCTCGAGATGCCGATCGTGAAGGCGGCCCGGGACGTCAACCAGCGGCAGCGCGCCATCGCCGTGGAGCGCCTCCAGGACGAGCTGCGCATCCTCAAGGGCCGCAAGATCGGCCTGCTCGGCCTGGCGTTCAAGCCGAACACCGACGACCTGCGCGACGCCCCGGCCCTCGACATCGCGAACTCGCTGATCGCCCGGGGCGCCCGGGTGAAGCTGCACGACCCGGTCGCCACCGACCGGTTCCGGATCGAGCAGCCGGAGCTCGCGCCCTACCTGACCCAGAGCATCGACGAATTGTTCGCCGACTGTGACGCCGTCGTGCTTGTCACCGAGTGGGCGCAGTACCTCGAGCTCGACTGGTCGAAATTCGTCGGGCTGATGCGTACGCCCATCGTCCTGGACGGCCGGCACGTGCTCGACGCCGAGCGGATGCGGCGAATTGGTTACAAGTACCTCGCCGTCGCCGGCTGACCCGCACTCAACCGCAGACCGCCGTGGCACCCGAGAGGGCGCCGCGGCGGTTCGCATTTGCGGCTTAAGAGCGTTCCGACGGACCTCAGCAAAACCGACTCATCGCCGGTTTACTGGTGGAAAAATCAGGGTAAGGCCGGATAAAGGAACCGTCCTCAACTAGGCTCTTCCGCCAATCTCCTTAACCGGTTAAGGTGCCAGGGTGTCGCAGCGATATCGTTACCGACTCGATCACGACGAAATCATTGCGCAACTTGCTGGTTACCTCTTGACTGTTGGTCAAGAAGCGCTTCGGACGGCGGCGTCAGCATGACGCCGGAGGCGCTATATGACATAGGGAGCGGTATGTTCGGTCAACGTGGGAGTTCGCGATCCCGGGTCGCGCTCGCCGGTGCCCTCAGCGTCGGTCTGGCGTTCAGCCTGACCGCCTGCGGCGACAGCGACGATTCCGAGAGCGGTACCACCGACAGTTCGGCAGCAGCGATCGACTGCTCGCCGTACACGGCGTTCGGCGACATCAAGGGTAAGACGGTCACGATCTACACGGGCATCGTGACCCCGGAGGACACCCCGCACAAGGAGTCCTACAAGCCCTTCGAGCAGTGCACCGGCGCCACCATCAAGTACGAGGGCGACAAGGCCTTCGAGACCCAGGTCCTGGTTCGCGCCAAGGCCGGCAACCCGCCGGACCTCGCGTTCGTGCCGCAGCCGGGTCTGCTCCAGCAGCTCGTCGCGACCGGCAAGGCGGTCGAGGCTCCGGCCGAGACCTCCGCCAACGTCGACAAGTGGTTCGGCGAGGACTGGAAGGCGTACGGCACGGTCGACGGCAAGTTCTACGCCGCGCCGCTGGGCGCCAACGTGAAGTCGCTCGTGTGGTACTCGCCGCAGGAGTTCAAGGACAAGGGCTACACCGTCCCCACCACCCTGGCGGACCTGCAGACCCTGACCGACAAGATCGTCACGGACGGCGGCAAGCCGTGGTGTGCCGGCATCAGCTCCGGTGAGGCCACCGGCTGGCCGGTCACCGACTGGGTCGAGGACTTCGTGCTCCGCACCGCGGGCCCCGAGGTCTACGACCAGTGGGTCAAGCACGAGATCCCCTTCAACGACCCGAAGATCGCCACGGCGTTCGACGCGGCCGGCAACTACCTGAAGAACGACAAGTACGTCAACGGCGGTCTCGGCGACGTCAAGAGCATCGCCAGCACCACCTTCCAGGACGCGGGTCTCCCGATCCTGGACGGCCAGTGCTCCCTGCACCGCCAGGCGAGCTTCTACGCCGCGAACTTCCCCGCGGACACGAAGATCGCTGAGGACGGCGACATCTACGCCTTCTACCTCCCGGGTCAGGACGCCTCCTCGAAGCCGGTTCTCGGCGGTGGCGAGTTCGTCCTGGCGTTCGCGGACCGTCCGGAGGTCAAGGCCTTCCAGACGTACCTGTCGAGCGACACCTGGGCGAACACCAAGGCGAAGCTCTCCTCGGGCTGGGTCAGCGCCAACAAGGGCCTCGACCCGAACAACCTGAAGAACCCGATCGACAAGCTGTCGGCGACCATCCTGCTCGACCCGAACGCGACCTTCCGCTTCGACGGCTCGGACATGATGCCCGCCGCGGTCGGCTCGAACGCGTTCTGGAAGCAGGCGACCAACTGGATCACCGGCCAGGACACCAAGACGACGGTGGACAACATCGAGAAGGCTTGGCCGCAGTAATGGGCTGACGCACCACCAGGGCCGGTCGGGTCTCCCCCGACCGGCCCTACCAGTCTCTTTTATCGGTTAAAGCCGCCCAGGGAGGAACGGGCAGAGTGTTCACCACCGCCTCCACCACCGCCGACAAGCTGTTGCAGATGTTCGCGGCGATCCTGCTGTTCGCCGCCGTCGTCGGGGTGATCCTGTTCATTGCCGGTCGTTTCACCGGCAAACGCGACAAGTTCGTCGCGTACCTCTACCTGGCCCCCGTCGTGCTGATGCTCAGCGTGGGCCTCCTCTACCCCGGTCTTCGCACCATCTACGAGTCGTTCTTCAACGCCGCAGGTGATGCGTTCATCGGGATCGACAACTACAAGACCATCTTCACCGACTCGGAGCAGCTCGTCGTGCTCCGGAACACGGCGTTCTGGGTTCTCCTGACGCCGTTCGTGGCGACCGGCGTGGGCCTGCTCTACGCCATCCTGGTCGACAAGGCGCGGATGGAGTCGTTCGCCAAGGCACTGATCTTCCTGCCCATGTCGATCTCCTTCGTCGCCGCGTCGGTGATCTGGAAGTTCATGTACGAGTACCGCCCCGACCAGGGCAACGTGAAGCAGATCGGCCTGGTCAACCAGGTCATCGTCTGGCTCGGCGGCAAGCCGGTCCAGCTGCTGATCGACTCGCCGCTGAACACCTTCCTGCTCATCATCGTGATGATCTGGGTCCAGGCCGGCTTCGCGATGACCGTGCTGTCGGCCGCGATCAAGGCGATCCCGGACGACATCGTCGAGGCCGCCCGCCTCGACGGCGTCACCCCGTGGGGCATGTTCCGCTTCGTGACGCTGCCGGCGATCCGCCCGGCGGTGGTGGTCGTGCTGACCACCATCGCGATCGCCACGCTCAAGGTCTTCGACATCGTGCAGACGATGACCGGCGGCCGCTTCGACACGAGCGTGATCGCCAACGAGTTCTACAGCCAGAGCTTCCGCAGCGCCAACCAGGGTCTCGGCGCCGCTCTCGCGGTCGTGCTGTTCGTCCTCGTGATCCCGATCGTCGTCTACAACATCCGGCAGCTTCGCCGTTCGGAGGCGTGATGACCACCGTCACCCCAATCACCACCACGCCATCGGTCACCCCGGAGAAGGTCTCCGCGGCGGCGACGGCGAAGAAGAAGCTCACCTCGCCGTGGGCGTCGCTCATCGCGCTGGTCATCGCGGTGCTGTGGACGCTTCCCACGTTCGGTCTGCTGGTCTCCTCGTTCCGGCCGGAGCGGGCGATCAAGACGACCGGCTGGTGGACGTTCTTCACCGACCCGAAGGTGACGTTCGAGAACTACCAGGCGGTCTTCGACCCGGACGGCATCAACCTGGCGAACTTCTTCCTGAACACGATCGTCATCACGCTGCCGTCGGTGATCATCCCGCTCTGCCTGGCGTCGCTCGCGGCGTACGCGTTCGCATGGATGAACTTCCCGGGCAAGAACTTCCTGTTCATCGCGATCTTCGCCCTGCAGATCGTGCCGCTGCAGGTCACCCTGATCCCGCTGCTGACGCTCTACGTCGACATGGGCATCGCGAACACCTTCTGGACGCTCTGGCTGTCCCACTCGGCGTTCGCCCTGCCCCTGGCGATCTACATCCTGCACAACTTCATCAAGGAGGTGCCGTCCAGCCTCATCGAGGCGGCACGCATGGACGGCGCCGGCCACGTGGCGATCTTCTTCCGGGTGCTGCTGCCACTGCTCACCCCCGCCCTGGCCGCCTTCGGCATCTTCCAGTTCCTCTGGGTCTGGAACGACCTGCTGATCTCGCTCACGTTCGCCGGCGCACCGGAGATCTCCCCGATCACCGTCCAGCTGTCGAACCTGAGCGGCACCCGGGGCACGGCGTGGCACCTGCTCTCCGCGGGCGCCTTCGTCTCGATCCTCGTCCCGGTGACGGTGTTCCTGCTGCTCCAGCGCTACTTCGTGCGAGGCCTCCTGGCCGGTAGCGTCAAGGGCTGACGTCCAGTTCCACCCGAAGGCCGCGCCACCCGCTCGGGGGCGCGGCCTTCGCCTTTCCCACCCTTCCTTCCTCGGTACGCCGAAAGCCCTGCTCTGCCTGCACCTAGCGGCATCAGCGGGTCACCGGCCGGCGGCCGACGCCGCGCGAACCGGCGACGGCCGTACCCGGCTCAGCTCGTGAAGGGACGCTCGTGGCGGGCCGTGCGCAGCAGGCTCGCCCACCAGGTGAGTTCGCTCAGCGCCGCGTCGAAGGCGGCGTCGACGTCCGGCGGCGCGGTGTAGCCGGCCGGGCCGAGGTCGTTCCACGGCTGGCGCAGGCCGATGACCCGGCGGGTGGTCACCATGTGCAGCTCGGCGAGGACACCGCGCAGGTGCTCGGTCGCGAGCAGGCCACCCTGAACACCGTAGGACACCACGGTGGCCGGCTTGAACATCCACTCCCGGTAGTGCCAGTCGATGAGGCGCTTCAGGCCGGCCGGGTAGCTGTGGTCGTACTCCGGGGTGACGAGCACGAAAGCATCGGCCGCGTCGATCCGGGCGGCGACCGGTGAGCCGGAGCTCCCGCCGGGGCGCAGTCCGGCGTCGTCGGGAAGCGCGCAGTCGGCGCAGTCGATCAGGTCCAGCTCCGCGCTGTCGCCGGCGGCCGCCCGGAACGCCGCCCACTCGCTGATCGCACGGCCCATCCGCTGGTTTCGGGTGAGCTGTGATCAGGACAGGCGGCCGTCCCGGAGGGTGATGATGCGGTCGGCCCGGTCCATCAGGGCCGGGTCGTGGGTGGCCACCAGGGCGGTCATGCCGCGGGCGTCGACGACCGCGCGCAGCAGGTCCATGATGGCGCGGCCGGTGTCCGAGTCGAGCTGGCCGGTGGGTTCGTCGGCGATCAGCAGTTCCGGGTCGTTGGCGAGGGCACGGGCGACCGCGACGCGCTGCTGCTGGCCGCCGGAGAGCTCACCGGGGCGCTGGGCGGCCTGCCCGCCGAGGCCGACGAGTTCGAGCAGCACCGACACCCGCTCGTCGCGTTCCGCGGGGCGGCGCCTGGTCAGGCGCATCGGGACGCTGACGTTCTCGGCGGCGGTCAGGATCGGGATCAGGCCGAACGACTGGAAGACGAAGCCGATCACGTCCCGGCGCAGCTCCAGCAGCTCCTGCTCGCCGGCGCCGGTGACCGGGCGGCCGGCCACCGTGATGGTTCCGGTGGTCGGGCGGTCGAGGCCGCCGATCAGGTTGAGCAGGGTGGTCTTGCCGGCGCCGGAACGCCCGCGCACCGCGACCAGCTCACCCTTCGCCACCGCGAACGACACGTCCCGCAGGGCGTGCACGGTCCGGTCCCCGGAGCCGAACTCGCGCCCGAGCCCGGAAACGTCGACGACGCTCATCGCTGATCCCCCGCGTGGTCGGGACGGACCTCGACGTGGTCCGGCTCCAGGTTCAGGCGTACGCGATCACGCAGGCTCAAGGCCTCGACGAACGCGGCGGGCAGTTGCAGGCGGCCGGCTCGGTCGAGCACCGCGTACTCCTCGCTGACGTGCTCCTCGGTGCCGTCGGCGGCGATCCGCGCGGAGCGCCGTACCTCGGAGGCGGTCTTGCCGTCCCGGATCGCGACGGCCCGGCGTACCTGCCCGGCGACGTTCATGTCGTGGGTGACCACCACGACGGTGACGCCCAGTTCGGCGTTGACGGTCCGCAGCGCCCCGAACACCTCTTCGGCGGTGGCCTCGTCGAGTTCGCCGGTGGGCTCGTCGGCGAAGAGGACCTCGGGATCGTTCGCCAGGGCCACCGCGACGGCGCATCGCTGCTGCTCGCCGCCGCTCATCTGCTCCGGCCGGTTCCCGGCCCGATGCGACAGCCCGACCATCTCCAGCAGTTCCCCTGCTCGCTGCCGCTGTCTCGCACCGGCCAGTCTCATCGGCAGTTCGACGTTCTCCCGAGCGCTGAGGTACGGCAGAAGGTTCCGTGCGGTCTGCTGCCACACGAAGCCGACGATCTTCCGCCGGTATTCGAGGCGTTTGCGGGCGTTCATGCCGAGCAGGTCGTACCCGGCCACCCGCGCCACTCCGGCGGTGGGTTCGTCGAGCCCGGAGAGGATGTTGAGCATGGTGGACTTGCCCGAGCCGGACGCGCCCACGACGGCGAGCAGTTCTCCCCGGTCGACCACGAGGTCAAGACCTTGAAGAGCGACGACCTCGACCCCTTCGGTACGGAAGATCCGCACGAGACCGTCGCAGACGATGTGCCCGCTGAGCCGGTCCGCGCCGCCGGCCCGGGCCGCTGCTCGTTCGGAAGCACGAAGCTCCAGGTCGGCCAAGCTCATGACTGCTCCTCTCCGAGCCGCAGCACCGTGCCGAGGCGCAGGCGGCGGTTGGCGACGTCCTCGACCACGAGGGCGGCGATCACTGCGGCGACCGTGACGGCCAGAACCCCGGCGGCGAGCCACGGGTCGGCGCTGATGTCGGCGGGCACCCCGGCGGTGAAGTCGCCGAGGCCGAGCGCCGGGGCGATCAGGGCGGGCAGGGCGGCCCCGGTGAGGGCGCCGGCCAGGACGGCGACGCCGAGCAGCGGGACGAGTTCGAACACGAGCAGGCGGCGGCCCTGCCCGGTGGACAGTCCCAGGGTGCGCAGGCGGGACAGGGTACGGCCGCGGGCGGGCGCCCCGGCCAGGACGGTGAGCGCCACGGCGAGCAGGGCGAGCGCCGCCGCCGATGCCAGTCCCGCGACGAAGGTGAAGCTCAGCACCCCGTCGACGCCGCGTTCGTCGAGGCTCTTCCGGTAGGCCTCGCGCGTCGTGACGGTCGCCGGCATGTTCAGCTCGAAGGTGTCGACGTCCCGGCCGGTGGCCTTCAGCGTCTGCGCCCGCTGCCCCTCGTCGGCGACGTCACGCACGGCAGAGGTATCCCAGCCGCCGCCGTCGATCAGGATCCGGTTCGGGACCAGCGGCTGGAAGTCCGGGACCGGCATGGCCTGGCTGGGCAGCACGATGAACTCGCGGACCGCGGTGCTGAGCCCGGGCACGGTGTCCTGCACGGCGGCGACCCGGAAGTCGTACCGGCGGCCCTGGATGTCGACCTTCCCGCCGGCGCCGGCCCGCTGGGCCAGCCGGGGCGAGACGATGGCCGGCACGACGTCCGACCGCGGCGCGGACGTGAAGCCGTCCGGCAGATCCAGTCCGGAGGCCGGGTCGACCACCATGGCCTGGACCTGGGCGATCAGCGTGCTCCCGGCCGGACGCACCTCGGCCGCCGACACGAGCAGCAGCGGGGTCGCCGTGTCGACGCCGTCCAGCGCGGCGATCTTCGCAGGCGTGTCGACGGCGAACGAGAAGCCGGTGACCACCGCGTCCGCCGGGACGGCCAGGTCGGCGGCCCGGTCCCGGCCGTGCCCCACGGTGGTGGCCACGGTTCCGGCGAAGATGCCGGTCGCGATCGCCACGACCAGCACGCTGAGCGGCCACGACCGCAGCGGCGCTCCCCGGCCGGCGCCGGCCAGGCCGAGGAAGGCGACGGCGCCGCGGGCCCGGGCGGCGAGCCGGCCGGCCGCCCGCAACGGGTACGGGACCAGCCGCAGGGCGATCAGCGAAGCGGCGACGGCGAGCAGGACGGGCACGGTGACCAGGTACGGGTCGACGCCCGCCCCCGAGTCGATGCCCCGCTGCCGGACCAGGTAGGCGCCACCGGCCGCCAGCGCGACCAGGAACACCTCGAACGTGATCCGGCGCGGCGACGGACGGCCGGCGGCCAGGTCCTGCCGATGCCCGGTGAAGTCGGGGCGGCGTGCCCCCGCGGCGGCGAGCACCGCCGGGGCCAGCAGCCCGAGCAGTGCGAACCCGGCGGTGAGCAGCTGCTCCCCGGTGTCGGGGCGGCCCGGGACCAGGGTGCCGGCCAGCCAGCCGATCAGGGCGGCGGGCAGCACCACGATCAGCGTCTCGGCGACGGTACGGCCGGCGATCGCGGCGACCGAGCCACCGCGGGCGCGGATCAGGGCGTACTCGTTGCGGCGCCGGTCGGCGGCGAGCCGGGCGGCCAGCAGGATGAGCCCGGCCATCGTCGCGAGGATGCCGGTCCGGACCACGGCGAGGACAGCCTGCACCGAGCGCAGCCGCGCGTCGAACTCGGCGAGCGTGGTGTCGACGCCGCTCTGCAGGGCGGTGTTCTCCGGCGGGTGCCGGCGCGCGTCGGCCACCGCCGTGGTGAGCGCGGTGACCTGGTCGGCGGTGAGCCGCTGCTCGTCGATCCGGAACCGCCAGGTCTGGTTCAGCTCCTTGGCGTCGGCCCGGGCCCGCTCGATCCCGGCGGCGTCGGTGAGCAGGGTGGCGCGGTAGCGGGTGTCCTCGTCCGCCGACGGGCAGGCGACCCGGGCCAGGCGCATGTCGTCCCAGAACGGCGATGCCGGGTCGACGGGGTCGTAACGGCCCACCACCCGTACCGTGGCCTCGCCGGACCGGGTGTTGACGGTGACCCGGTCGCCCACCTTCAGCCCGAGGGCCTTCGCCTCGTCGGTGCCGACGATCGCCTCGGCGGCCGTCCGGGTCGACCGCGGGAGGCGGCCTTCGACGATCCGGGTCGTCTCGCCGTCGTTCAGGCCCACCTGCCGGCGGATGCCCACGAGCGTCGGGCAGGCCCGCAGGTACACGCCCGCGACCTCGGCGTTCCCCGGTGCGACCTGGTCGGCGAACCAGCCGTCCCGGATCAGCCCGGGAAGCGGCGCGGGCAGACCCGAGCGGATCTCGGAGAGCAGCAGGCTCCGGTCCGGGCCGCCGAACGGCTGCGGCTCCAGGTCGGGGACCCATCGCAAGGTGAGGTCGCGCGAGCTGTACGCCAGCTTCGCGACGTCGGCCCGCAGGCCCTCGTCGGTGGCGCCGTTCGCGAGGCGGCCCGGCCCCGACGCGAGGAACGCAGCGAGCGCGACGAGTGCTGCGAGCAGGGCCAGCTGGCCGGCGAACGCCCGTACCCGGCGAAGGATCATCGATCTGCCCCCAAGCGCAACCGCGCCGCCGGAAGCCTGCGTGCCGCCGAGGCCGCGGTGATCGCGCTCAGCGCCAGCGCGATCGCGACCAGGAGCGCGACGCTGCCCGTGGTGGCGAGCCAGGCGACGTCGAGGACCGGCACCGGAACCGGGCGGACCGCCGTCGGCGTCAGGATCAGCAGCGGCGCCATCGCGCCCGCCACCAGCAGGCCGACGCCGAGACCGGTCAGTGCGCCGACGCCCGCGAGGAACGCCTGCTCGATCACGAGCGACCGGGCCAGCAGGCGCGGACCGGCGCCGAGCGTGTGCAGGATGGCCAGCTCACCGGCCCGGCGGGCGGCGGTCGCCCGGGAATCGGCGGCGATGCCGGCGGCAGCGAGCAGCACCGCGCCGAACGCCGCGAGGAACAGCGCCACCCGCGCGCCCGCGCCGAACGGGTCCTCGGCCGCCGATCGTGCCAGCTCACGCCGGTCGAGGATCTCGGCCCCGGTGAGGTTCTCCGTGCCGCCCGGATCACCGCTGATCCACCACTCGGACGTGCGCGGCGCGATGCCGTAGGCGGTGAACAGGGCCGCGTCGAGCGCCGGGCGGTCGGCCAGGATCGCCGCTCCGCCGCTGGTCCCGGGCACGCGATTGATCACCGCGACCACCTGGATCGGCACGCTCGCGCCGCTCACCGTCATGAACGCCGGCTGGCCGGGCCGGACGTTGAGCTCGGTGTACGCGTGCTGGGTCACCGCGACCGGCACCGGTTCCCGCAGGAGCGCCGGGGTCACCGCGAAGGCGCCGCCCACCCGCAGGGTCCCGTCCTCGCCGGCGCTCCGGCTGGTGCCGCCGCGGGTGATCGCGGTCCACTCGCCGTCCTGGCCGGTGATCCGCCAGCTGACCTCGGCGTCCTGCGGACCTTGGACGAGGAAGCCGACCAGGCCGGTTCGCTGCGCCGTGATGGTGATCGGCCGACCGTCAGTGCTCACTCCAAGATCCAGGCGGCTGCCGTCCTTGAGGACGGCGAACGTCCGCACGGGACCGCCGGTTGTCGCGATCGCACCGGGGCGGAGGGCTCTTTCGGATATTTCTGATTTATGGGTACGGGTCATCGCGTCCAGAAGTGCCCGTGGCGGGCCGCCGGTCGCGTCCTCCCGGGCCAGCATCACCGACCTGGCCGCGGCCGTGTCGATGGCGATCAGCTCGGCCGGATCGCTGCCGGCGGTCAGCGGGATCGACTCCCGCCACGCCGGTACCACCTCGCGGGCGCCCGGCAGCGCCCTGAGCTGCTGCTCGCGGCCGTCCGGGGCGGCACCGCCCGCCTCGACGACCCGCATGTCCGCGCCGACCCGCTGCTCGGCCTGGTCGTCGATGGAACCCTCGGTGGTTCCGGCGAGCGACCACGAGACGGTCGCGGCGGCCACCGCGAGCGCCAGCATCACCATCGGGCCGGCGTGCGCGCGGCGACCGGCCTGCCAGGTGCCGAGCAGTCCGGACCGGCTCACCCCGCGGCCGAGCCGTCCCGCCACGAACCGGGCGATCGGCGGCAGCAGCCGCACCGCGAGGACCGCGCCGGTCAGCACGCCGAGCGTCGGGGCGGCGGCGAGCAGCGGATCCACGCCGCCGAAGCCCGCGCTCACCGGCGACGAGTACTGCCTCAGCTGCAGCCAGCCGAGCACCGCCAGCGCCACCACGACGACGTCGAGGCCGGCCTTGCGGAACATCGACAGGCGGGCCCGGCCGGCGGTCTCGGCGATGTACGTGCCGGCCTTGCGCAGCGCCGGGACGGTCAGGGCCAGCACGCCGCCCGCCGCCGCCACCGCGGCGATCAGCCACACCTGGCCGGTCAGCCGGGGCTCCAGCGTGGTGCCGGGGATCGGGATCCCGCCGACCAGCAGCACTGCCAGCGGCGGCGCGATCAGGGCGGCCGGGAGGACGAGCACGAACGCCTCGGCCGCCGCGAATCCAGCCAGCTGCCGGCGTGAGGCGCCCCGGGCACGCAGCAGGGCGGTCTCCGGGCGGCGGGCCTCGCCGAGCAGCAGCGCCACCAGCGTGAGCGCGTACCCGCCGAGGACGGCCAGCAGGAGCACCGGCGTGACCAGGGCGGATCGGCGTACCAGGTCGGCGCGGTCCAGTCGCTCGGCGAGAGTGGGCAGGCCCGTCGTGATGGTGGCGGAGGCACCCAGTCCGGTCTCCTCCGGCAGCCGGGCGCTGACGGCGGCGGCCTCTCCGGCGGTACGGGCCACGAGCTCCCTGGTCGCGCCGGTGAGGTCGGGCCGGGCCAGCCAGCCCGCCGAGGCGCCCTGCCCGAAGTCGCTGCCGAAAGCCTCAGCGGTCACCACGATCGGGCCGTGGGTCGAGGTCTGCGGCAGGCGGCCGGCCTCGACGTCCGGCAGCAGCAGCCAGAACGGGTCGGCCCGATCCTCCGGGCGCCAGACGCCGGACACCTCGACCGGCAGGATCCGGTCGGTGCGGCGGTCCACCAGTCGCAGCGTGTCGCCGGCCGTCACACCCAGCAGCCGGGCCACCGGCTCGGCCAGGGCCGCCCGCCTGCCGGTCGGCCACTCCCCCGCTGTCAGCTCGGCATGCCGCTGGAGGTCGCCGACAGCGACGACGTCGGCGTAGACGATGCCGTTCGCGTCCGGGGTCGCGCCCGCGCCGGGGTCGGCGATCGCCCAGCCCGAGGCGTAGGAGGCGCTGCTCACCGCCGCCGTGCCGTACGCCTTGCGGACCGCCTCGTCGCGTCCCTCGGCGGCGGCGCCGCGGATCAGCACGGAACGCTCGGCCGGGTCCGCCGACTCGACCGCCGCGTGCACTCCCGCCTCGGCGGCGGCGCCCGCGTACGCGGTCAGGCCGGCCAGCAGCAGCGCGGCGATGAACATGACGGCCGCGCCGGCGGCCAGCAGGCCTTTGGCGGCGGCGGCGCGCCGGACGATCAGCGCCATGGGCAACCGGGGTCGAGCATGGTGACGGATCTTGCCATATGGGAAGGGGCCGGTGTGTCCCACCGGCCCCTTGTGATCTTCTACCTACCCCTTACGGCTGGCTGCGGGGACTCTCCGGGGCCAGCGTGTCGATGAACTCGTGCGGGTCGTGCACCTCGGTGGTGCGCCGGGCCTGGTCGGCCTCCGCCTTCAACGTGCTCGCCACGCCCGCGGCGTCGACGCCCGGAATCCCGGACACCGTGACGTACGCCTTCTCGGCGAGCGCGTAGGCGGCCCGGTACTCGTGCGCCCCGAAAGCCTTGGAGGCGAGTCCGAGCAGGGCGTCCGCCGTACGCAGAGCGCCCTTGCCCTTGCCCTGCGGAACCGTGCCGGCGAGCCTGTTCGCGGCCTCCCAGTAGGCGGCGGTCAGGAACCGGTCGCTGTTGTCCCTGTCGAACTGGCTGAAGTCCCAGTTCACGTCGATGTAGCTCATCATCGAGTTGTTCTCGTCGCCGGCGTTGACGAAGTAGAACTCGCCGCCCGGGCCGTAGTCGACGCCCGTCGTGCTGTCGTAGCCGTCGTGCGGGTGGCTCATGCCCAGGTGGTGACCCACCTCGTGGATCTGCGTGGTGGTCAGCCCGTAGCCGCTCTCCACCACCTCCGGGGAGATGAACGAGAACACGTACGACTGCGTGCCCGTGGTGTAGTCGTCATCGGCGAACCCGAGCGCCGGCACCCCGACACCCTCGGCGACCGCGTAGTTGAACATCGGGATCTCGTAGTCGACCTCGCCCTCGTCGTCGAGCGCCCGGTCCAGGTTCTCCCGGTTGTAGAGGTAGAGGTTCGCGAACGCCGGATAGCCGCTGCCCGGGTAGCAGGACACGTCCTCGAGCAGACCGAGGTAGCACTCCTCGGCGCGGGCGTCGTACGGCAGATCCTGCGAGTCGTAGCTCAGCTTGTTGCGCCAGCGCAGCTCGGCCAGTTCCGCCTTGAGCAGGCTCGGCGTCACGTACTGCTCGCTCGCGTCGACACCCGGCCAGCCCTCGTACGTGTTGTCGTCGAGGTTCAGCGACTTGGGCGGCTCGGCCGTCGGCAGCTCGACCGGGTAGAGCGGCGACGTCGTGAAGAGCAGGTTCAGCGCCACGTACCGGGTGATCTTGCCGAGGTCGCCGGCCAGCGCCGCCGGGCTGCGGAACCCGTTCGCCGCGTACTCCCAGGTCGGCGGCATCCGGTAGTCGACCACGCCGTCGCCGTCGAGATCCGGGTTGTCGACGTCGTAGTTGCTGGTCCACGACTCCGGACCGGCCGACAGATCGTGGAACCAGACCCGCCGGGTCGCGCCCAGACCGGTCTCCTCGTCGTCCGCCGTCGTGCCACCCCAGGCGATCACCTTGCGAGAGTCACGATTCGCGCCGAAGTCGTAGCCGGTGTCCGGGTCGGGCTCGCCGGTCTTCGTGTAGACGTGGTGCTTGAAGTCGGACCGCCCGTACCAGTTGATGAAGTAGACCGTGTTGCGCCGGGTGTCGACGCCCCTCGGCGGGTTGAAGGCCAGCCACTTCTCCACACTGGGCGCGTCGATGAAATTGTTGTCCGCGATGTCCAGCACGTTCCCGGCCTGATCGTTGTAGGCCTGCTGGTAGGCGGTGAGCGCGGCGGGCTTGGCGAGGCTGCTCAGCTTGCCGAAGAATCGGTTCTCGTACGACGTGTCGGTGTAGCTGAGCCGGTAGTCGTATTTGTAGGTGATGCCGAGCTTCTCGGTCACCCCGTACGGCAGTCGTGACCGCACCACCGGCTCAGAGGACGGCGCCAACTCGGCGAGGAAGTCGCTCTTGGCGACCTGCGACGGCTCGTAACCGACGAAGACCACGTTGACCGGCACCTTCTCGACCAGGCGTGGCTGCCCGCCCGGCTTCAGGTAGGTCAGGCTGGCCTTCGCATGCGCGCCGGCGGGTCCCGCCGAGGCCGCGACGAGAGCCGCGACGAGAGCTATCACGAACGGGCTTCTCCTTCTCATGTGGACACGCTGCCATCAACCCCCACCGATGTGAAGAGGGCCGGTACAGTCCGATGCGTGTCGATCAACGCCCTCGAGATACGCCGATTGGTGAAGAGCTTCGGGACGTACCGGGCGGTGAACGAGATCGATCTGACTGTCCGCTCCGGAACCGTTCACGGCATGGTCGGCCCCAACGGCGCCGGAAAGTCCACGACGATCGGCATGGCGGTCGGCCTGGTCGTCCCGGACTCCGGCTCGATCCGCGTCCTCGGCCACGACGCCGTCCGCGACCGCGGCACGGCCCGGGCGCTCACCGGCGTCCTCCCCGACGGCCTCGACCTGCCGGAACGCCTCACCGGCGCGGAACTGCTCCGCTACAGCGCCGGTCTGCGCGGCCTCTCCCGCCGGCTGGCGTCGGCCCGCGTCGACGAACTGATCGCGGTCCTGGGCCTGGCGAAGGCGGCCGGCACCCCGCTCGCCGACTGCTCGACCGGCACGCGCAAGAAGGTCGGCCTCGCGCAGGCCCTGCTGCACGCACCCCGCCTCCTCGTCCTCGACGAACCGTTCGAAGCCGTCGACCCGGTCTCCGCCGCCACGATCCGGCGCGTCCTGACCCGCTTCGTCGAAGGTGGCGGCACGACCGTCCTGTCCACCCACTCGATGCTCCTGGTCGAGCAGATGTGCGACGACGTGACCGTCATCCACCAGGGCCGGGTCGTGGCAGCGGGCCCGGTCGCCGAGGTCGCCGCGGGACGCACCCTGGAGGACCGCTTCGTGGAACTGGTGGGCGCCGACCACTCCGGCGACGCGGGTCTCGACTGGCTGACGACCCCGGGCCCGGCCCGATGACCGTCGCGGTTCCGGCCGGCCCGATCCCGATCGCGGTGAGCAGAGCGGCCGTCCCGGCACGGATGCGCGCGACCATGCTGCGCCGCTCCCTCCGCGAGAACCCCGGCCCCGCGGTGGCGGGCCTGGCCGGCCTGATCGCCGCCGCCTGGCTCATCCGGTACGGCTGGACCGGCGACCAGCACACCCTCTCGATCCTGGCCGGCAGCTGGGTACTGGGCTGGATCGTGCTGCCCCTCCTCCTCGGCGGCGGCCGTGGCCGTGTCCGCCCCGCTCACCTCCGCCTGGAACCGGTAGGCGCCCTGACCGCGTCCATCGGCCTCCTCGCCGCTTCGGCCGTCGGCATCGGCCCCGCCGTCTCGCTCCTGGCCCTGACCGCCCTCCCGGTCCACGCCGCTCAGTACGGCCTCGACGCGCTACTCCTCGCCGCTCTCGGCGCCCTCCTCCTCTGGCTGATCGGCCTGATCGGCTCCGCCGTGGCACTGGAAGCGGTAGGCCACGCCGGCGGACCGGCAGGCGCCCTCCTGACCGGCGTCTTCACCGGAACCGTCATGGGCGTGCTGGGCTCGGTCTGGGCCGTGGCCCCCTGGGTGACTCTCCTGCTGGCGGTAGGGCCACCCGGCGAGGTCGTCGAAGCCCTCGCGTACGCCCCCAGCAGCTGGCCCGTCTCCGCGGTGACCGGCTCGCCCGGCCGAGCAGCGCGCATGCTGGCCGGCCTGTTCCTGCTCGTGGCAGTGGCCTTCGTCGCCTACCACCTCCTCGTCCGCCGCGTACTGAGCACCGGCCTGCCCTTCCACCGCCGAACCATCCGCCGTATCCCGGCGCCCACCACCGTCCTCTCCGCTGCGCCCGCCACCGCTTCCGCCTCCACCGCGCCCGCCACCGCTTCCGCCGCGCCCCACCCCGCTTCCGCTTCCGCTTCCGCCTCCGCCACTGCGCCGTCGGCCGGTTTGGCGGACTCGCGGGCGCTGATCGCTCTGCCGATCCGGGCCGTAGCCGTCCGCGAGCTGCGCACCTGGCTACGCCACCCGCTCCGGCTGCAGTATCTGGCGTTCTCCGTCGTCTACGGCGCCCTGCTCGCCGGCCTGCCGATGCTCGCCGGGATCGACTTCCTCCTCCCCTGGGCCGGTCCCCTCACCGTCCTCTGGGGCGCGGCCATGTCCTCCGGCATGGTCGGCCTCGACGGCACCGCCCTCTGGATGCCTCTGACCACTCCGGACGGTGAACGCGCCGAGGTACGCGGTCGCAGCCTGGCCTGGCTGATCCTCTTCACTCCCGTAGGCCTCCTCCTCACCACGATCGGCGCCCTGGCCGCGCCCGGCACCAGCGCCCTGCTCGCCTTCACCGCCCTCCCGGCGGTGCTCGGCGCAGGCGCCGCTGTCCCGATCTGGGTCGCCCTGCTACGCATCCGCCCGGCAGCCGACCCGAGACACCCCACCTCCGCGGACAACCCCACCGACATCGTCAGCGTCCTGGTCGCCGCCGGCGCCGGTCTCCTGGCCGCGGCCCCCGCCTTCGCACTGCAGATCTGGGGCCCCGAGGTCCTTCGACGACCAGCCCTCCTGCTCGGAGTGATCTGTGGCGCGGCCGCGTTCTACGGCGGCCTCTGGCTGGCCGACGACCGTCTCGGCAGGCACGGCGCCGAGGTGATGGCCGCTGCCGGCCAGCGGACCAGGCCGGCCACCGAGACGATCCCGCTGACCTGGGACGCCGAGTGGTACCGCGAGAACCAGGCCACGGCCTGGGCACTGATCCTGCTGACGGTGGGCTGGATTCCGGTGATGCCCCAAGGTGTCATGGTTCTGGCCTTCGGTATCGACAGCGGCTGGATCATCGCCTCCCACCTGCAGGGCGGCGCCCGGACGGCCGTGGCCCTCACGATGGTCGCCGCGGGCGGGGCCATGCTGCTGGCCGGCCTGATCCTCTGGGGGAGACGCTCACCGGCCCGCGGGTCGGATGGCGCATCACCGGTCGGCTGATTCGCCTGACCCTCGGCTCACGGCGCCCTGGTTCCCGGGTCCGCGGCTCGCGGCTCCGCGGCTCCCGGCTCCTTGGATCGCGGGCTCGTTGGATCGCGGCCCCTTGGATCGCGGCTCGTTGGATCGCGGCTCGTTGGATCGCGGCTCGTTTCGCGGCTCCTGGTTCCCGGTGGAGCGGCAACGTGCCGGGCGGACCGGGGCGTACCCGCGGCCGCCCGGCAACGCCGCCCGCGCCGCGAACGGCGTCCAGGTGGGGTCATCGAACAGCAGGTGGCGATGGATCGGCCGGAACCTGCCGCGGTGGTAGGCATCAGACACCCGCAGACCGTCGAGGCAAGCCGTCGAGCAGGGACGCCCGCGTCGAGCCCGGCGGCCGCCGCCGCGATCGTCGCCAGTGGAGGAACAGCGCCAGCCCGGCCGGATAGGCGCAGAGCACCAGCAGCCCCGCCCACCACGACAACGGGAAGTATCCAGCTGACGGCGCATAGTGTGCGGTCACCTGCGGGAACTCGACGACCGTCTGCCCGGCGGCGAACCCCGCCGCCGGAGTGACCCGCAACAGCCACTGCGCGACCGGATCGGGTAGCAACGGCATCGTGGCGATCACATAGGGCACGACGACGAGCGACACCGAGACCAGCACGGCCGCCCAGCGCCGCCGCAGCAGAACACGCAGCTCCCAGGCCAGCACCGCGCACGCCGCGAACACCACCCCGAGGCCGATCGCCACCCGCGGCTCCGGAACGACGACGCCCACCCCGATCGCACCGGTGAGGAAACCGGCAGCCACCAGCGTCAGCAGCCTCCGCCGACCCGATTCGCCCCGGCCACGCGCACCACCCCTGCCGTGCGGTCCGCGCTGACCGTCAGCGTTGGGCGCGGCCGGCGGCGGCACCTCGGAGGCGGCGACCACCAGCACGATGAGGATCGCGATCGGCACGCCCAGCAGTGCGCCCGACGACGCGGGTGGGCCGTCCTCGTCGAGTGGCCCGATGTCGCCCGTGCCGCTGACCGTCACGACACCGTTCTTCTCCACGGCCCCGGACGCGTTGTGGAACCTCTCCCAATCGGTCCGGTTCATCTCGCCGACCGCGTCACTGCGCCACGGGCCGCCGGGACTGATGCTGTCGAAGACGCCGACCGCCTGTGTGAAGCGCACCTGCTCGACGGCGCCGCCGAGCATCACCTTCTGCAGGGTGAGGTCACCGGGCGACGTGGCGAAGAGCCCGATCTGCACGGTCTCGGGCAGGCCGTCGAGCCGAGCCGACCCCACGGTCTCCCACTGCTCGCCGTCGGCCGACTCGAAGCCGGTGACGGTATCGCCCGAGCGGGTCAGCCGCAGCCAGCGTGGCTCCTGCTCGGAGACGCCACCGGGCCGGCCTGCGACGTCGTGCCGATAGTCGTGCTGGAACCGGACACCGTGCTCACCGGTCAGCATGACGGCCGCATAGGGCGAGCCCTGCCGCACACCGTCCTTCACGATGATCCCGGCTTTGGCCCACGGCACCAGCCCGGACACGATCTCGTCGTGGTCGGGAGGCGGATAGGTGATCGTCCCGGTCATCGCTGTCAGCCGGACGGTGAGGCTGCCCTCCGGACCGAGATCGCGGTGCAGGAACCAGAACCGGTCGGCGACGCCTTCTCTCTCTTGTCCGCTCGCGGAGAGCAGACCCGGCGCGACGACGGCGAGAACCGCGACGGCCAGCGCGACGATGCTCCTCTTTCTCATGCCCATCGTTCTACGCACCCCGGCATGACACCAGCCGAAGCATCTCTGTCATGCCGGTGTTATGTCCCGCCCGGCATGCTGTGAGGATGTTCAGGCTTCGCGGCGGGACCGTGAGCGCACGGTTCACCATCCTTTATGCCAGCGTGTTCCTCGGCTCCGGCGCCACGCTGCTGGCTCTGGCCTTCCTGCTCGCCGGCACCGAGGTCACCAGCGTCGCGCCCGCCGGCGGTCCGGTCCCGCCGCCGTCCGTCCACGACGATCGCCAGCTGGCGCAGAGCGCGGCGATCGCCCTGCTCATGATGGCAGCGGTGTCGCTCGTGAGCGGCCGCATCCTGGCCGGCCGGGTGCTGCGTCCATTGCGGACCATCACGACCGCGACCAGGCGCATCACGGCGGAGAGTCTCGACCGCCGCCTCGCCGTCGCCGGTCCCGCCGACGAGGTGAAGGCGCTCGCGGACACCATCGACGATCTGCTGGAGCGGCTCGAGGCGTCGTTCTCCGCGCAGCGGAGATTCGTCGCCAACGCCTCCCACGAGCTGCGCACGCCGCTCGCCACCATGCGCGCCTCACTCGACGTGGCCGAGGCCAAGCCCGATGCGGTTCCCGCGACCACGGCTCTCGCCGGCCGCCTGCGCACCCAGCTCGACCGCGTCGATCACCTCCTCGACGGGTTCCTCGTGCTGGCGCGGGCACAGCACGGCGTCCTTGCCGACGCCGACACCGTCGACCTGGGGACACTGATCGGGGCGGCCTTCGATCAGAGAGCTCCGGACGTAGGAGCGAAGCACCTCACTGTCGACGTCCAGATCCCTCCGGCAACGTCCACCCGTGGAAGCCCGGCTCTGCTGACCCGTCTCGTCGAGAACCTCGTCGACAACGCCGTCCGCCACAACGAGCCCTGCGGCTGGATCCGGGTGACCGCCACGACCAGCGCGACCGCCGTCGAGCTGACCGTCGAGACCGGCGGCCCTCCACTCGAGCAGCACGATGTCGATCGCCTGGCCCAGCCGTTCGAGCGCCTGAGACAGGAGCGGGCGAGCGGCGGCTCGTCCGGGCTGGGACTGTCCATCGTGGCCGCCGTGGCGGCGGCTCACGGCGGGCGGCTCGAGCTGGTCGCCCGGGCCGGCGGCGGGCTTCGGGCCACTGTCCGGCTGGCGGCGTCATGCGGGCTGGCGGCGTCATGAGGGTGCTCGTCGTCGAGGACGACCACGATCTGGCCGAGGTGGTCGTGGAGGGGCTCACGGACACCGGGATGGCGGTCGATATGGCGGATGACGGGCTGGTCGCCGTGGCGAAACTCGACCTCGCGCCCTACGACGTGGTCGTGCTCGACCGCGACCTGCCGGGGCTGCACGGTGATGTGCTGTGCCAGCAGATCACCGAGCGGCCGGACCGGCCGATGGTGCTGATGCTGACCGCGGCGAGCGCGCCGGGCGATCGGGTCAGCGGGCTGACGCTGGGGGCGGACGACTACTTGGCGAAGCCGTTCCACTTCCCCGAGCTCATCCTGCGGATCCAGGCCCTCGCACGCCGCCGGCCGGACGCTCGCCCGCGGATCCTGCGCGTGGGCGGGATCGAGCTGGATCCTGTGCGCCGGACGGTCTTCCGGGACGGGCGCCGGCTCGCGTTGTCGGTGAAGGAGTTCGCGCTGCTCGCGGAGCTGTTACAGGCCAGCCCCGGGTTCCTCAGCGCGGAGACGTTACTGGAGAAGGTGTGGGATGAGAATGCTGATCAGTTCACGAATACGGTCGCCGTGACGGTCGGCCGGGTGCGCCGCAAGCTGGGCGACCCGCCGGCGATCACCACGCTGCCCGGAGTCGGATACCGCGTGACCTGACTCCGCCCGGCGCGGGGCTCCCACGGCGCGCGACTGCGACGGCGCGCGACTGCGGCGGCGGCGGGACTGTGACGGCGCGCGGCTCCGACGGCACGCGACTCCGAGCGACGCGCGCGGGGAGAGGTGGCCTCGGGACTTTGACGTTTTATTAACGCCTGGCGGTGGGCGTTGCCGGGCGGCGGGATGAAAGATCGTGAGGAGGTTCGGGGAGAAACGGAACAGGCATGACCACGGTGCGCGGATGGATGCTCGAAGGGCTCGACGAGGAGGCCGAACAGGAGAGCGGGAAGCCGCACAGCTGGTGGAAGGTCATGTGCCTGACCGGGGTGGACTACTTCTCCACGCTGGGTTATCAGCCGGGGATCGCGGCACTGGCGGCCGGGGTACTGTCGCCGCTGGCCACGCTGGTGCTGGTGCTGGTGACGTTGCTCGGGGCGCTGCCGGTCTACCGCCGGGTGGCGGCGGACAGCCCGCACGGCGAGGGCTCGATCGCCATGCTGGTGCGGCTGCTGTCGTTCTGGAAGGGGAAGCTGTTCGTCCTGGTGCTGCTCGGGTTCGCGGCCACCGACTTCATCATCACGATCACGTTGTCGGCGGCGGACGCGACAGCGCACATCGACGAGAATCCGTTCTGGCCGGAGTCGTTGCGTGACCAGCACGTGCCGGTCACGCTGGTGCTGATCGCGCTGCTCGGCGGGGTGTTCCTGAAGGGGTTCACCGAGGCGATCGGGATCGCTGTCGCGCTGGTCGGCGCGTATCTCGCACTGAACGTCGTGGTGATCGGGGACGCGCTGTGGGAGGTGATCACTCATCCGCACGCGGTGACCGACTGGACGCATGCGCTGACGACGTCGCACGGGAGTCCGCTCGCCATGGTCGGGGTCGCGCTGCTGGTGTTCCCGAAACTGGCGCTGGGGCTGTCCGGGTTCGAGACGGGTGTGGCGGTCATGCCGCACATCAAGGGCAACCTCGAACAGCGGATCCGCGGCGGGAAGCGGCTGCTCACCACGGCCGCCGTGATCATGAGTGTGTTCCTGCTGACGAGCAGTGTCACGACGACGGTGCTGATCCCGGCGGAGCAGTTCCAGCCGGGCGGGGAGGCGAACGGGCGGGCCCTGGCGTACCTCGCTCACGAGAACCTCGGGACGGTGTTCGGCAGTGTCTACGACATCTCCACGATCGCGATCCTCTGGTTCGCCGGCGCGAGCGCGATGGCCGGCCTGCTCAACCTGGTGCCGCGGTACCTGCCCAAGTTCGGCATGGCGCCGTCCTGGGCGCGGGCGGTGCGGCCGCTGGTGCTCGTGTTCACGGCGGCGGCCTTCCTGATCACCTGGATCTTCGACGCGGATGTCGACGCGCAGGGCGGGGCGTACGCGACGGGCGTGCTGGTGCTGATCACCTCGGCGGCGACGGCGGTGACGCTCTCCGCGCACCACCGGGGACAGCGGAAGAGGACCTGGGCGTTCGGCGCGATCACGGCGGTCTTCACGTACACCACGGTGACGAACGTGATCGAGCGGCCGGACGGGGTGAAGATCGCGGCGTGCTTCATCGGGGCGATCATCGTGGTGTCGCTGCTGTCGCGGGTGTTCCGGGCGTTCGAGCTGCGGGTCACGGCCATCGACGCCGACCCGGTCGCCGAGAAGTTCCTGGCCGAGGCCGGCAACCGGCAGATCCGGCTCATCGCGAACGAGCCGGAGGGGCGCGACGCGCGGGAGTACTCGGAGAAGCTGACTCAGATCATCGCCGACAACGACATGACCGATCAGCGGGATGTGCTGTTCGTCGAGGTCACGGTCACCGACGCGTCGGACTTCGAGACGGAGCTGCATGTGCGGGGCGAACTCCGGCACGGGCGGTACCGCGTACTGACCATGGAGAGCTCTTCGGTGCCGACGGCGCTGGCCGCCCTGCTGCTCTGGGTGCGCGACACCACGCACCGGCGGCCGCACATCTACTTCGAGTGGACCGAGGGCAACCCGGTGACGAACTTCGTGCGCTACCTGATCTTCGGGCAGGGTGAGGTCGCGCCGGTGACGCGCGAGATCATCAGGCAGGCGGAGCCGGACCGCAAACGCCGCCCGCACGTCCACGTGGGGTAGCGGTCAGGAGGGCAGCGGGCCCCGGTCCACGAAACTGAAGCTGGAGGCCGGCGGGTTGTCGCCCACTTCGTCGACGAACAGCGACTTGTCGTCGTCGCTCCACTGGACATAACCGTACGAATCGTTGTAGATCCAATAGGTGGGCCGGCCCTGATCGTCGGTCTGCTCGCTGCGGACCAGTTCGAAGAGGGTGGCCTTCGTCGCCGTGCACTCGGCCGGCACCAGCTGCGACCCCACATCAGGGATGATCTTCACGCCGACGCAGCGGTCTTCGGCCGGGTCGTACATGGACCTGATCAGGTAGTCGACGCCGAGCGATTCCAGCGCGAACAGCGACCTCTGCCCGGTGCCGTCCCCGACGACGACCTCGGTGGAGCTCGACTCCAGCGCGAGATCACGGTCGATTTCGGACACGTGGATCAGGGTCTGCCGGTTGCCGCGCAGGATCGCGGCGAGCCGTTCCTCGGGCGTCACCGGCTCCGGGCCGGCGGCCGGCGCCGAGGGTGCGGACGCCGGGGCGGTGGGCTGCGCACCCGCGTCGTCACCAGCGGATTGAACCGGAAGGAAGCGCACTGCCGCCCCCACCCCCGTCGCGATCAGCACCCCGAGCGCAGCCGACAGGGCAATCCACGAACGGCGCTTCGATCGTACGGGGACCGCAGCATCCGAATAATGAACACTCCCGGACACCGCGTCAGCAGCCGGAACCGCGACGGAGGCGGCTGCCGGAACCACGGGAGACGAGCCGCCGCCCGGCGCCGACGACGCCAGGAGCAGGTCGAGCAACTCCCGGGCCGTGGGGCGCTCGACCGGATCCTTGGCGAGGGCACGTTCGACCACATCGACGAGCGAGTCCGGCACCCCGGTGAGATCGGGCGCCTGGGTGAGGATCCGCATGGCGGTGGCGGCCGCCGACTCGGCAGCGAACGGCGTGCGCCCGGTGGCCGCGTAGACGACGACCGCGCCCCACGCGAAGATGTCAGCGGCCGGCGTGACGGGCCGGCCGTCCACCGGATCGAAGCGTTCCGGGGCCATGTACGCGACGGTCCCGACCATCTGATCGGTCCGGGTGTGCTGGCTGGTCGCCTCGAAGGCACGGGCGATCCCGAAGTCGATCACCTTGATTCCGCCGCGGGCGAAGAGCACGTTCCCCGGTTTGAGATCGCGGTGGATCACGCCGGCGCCGTGGATCGCGGTGAGCGCGGTGGCCACCCCGACGGCGACGCTGTGCAGGGCCGATCCGGTGAGCCGTCCCCTGTCCCGGACCTCGGCGGCCAGGCTGGGCCCGTCCACGTACTCGACGACCAGGTACGGCGGCTCGTGATCGGGGTCGGCGTCGATGACCTCGGCGGTGGAGAACGGCGGCACCTGCTGCGCCCGGTTCACCTCGCTGCGGAAACGCGCCCGGAACTCGGTGTCGGCCACGTACTCCGGCCGGACCGTTTTGATCGCCACCGGCCGCCCGTCCGGACCGCGCCCGAGGAAGACGGATCCCATGCCGCCCTCGCCGAGCCGGCCGACGATGTCGTACCGGCCGAGCCGGGCCAGGTCCCCCGGCCGTAGCGGCATGCTCATGTGACGCTCTCCCCCTTCGCCGCGGGCGAGTGTACCGAGGTGGATCATTCGTGGTGAGGCGCGGCGTCCCCGGCTGTGGCGGCCTCGGCGAGTCGCCGCTTCGCTTCTTCGTAACCGCTGTTCACGGCGTTCATGAACTGGCCGGGCTTCTTGAAGTAGCGGGCGTTGTCGGTCCAGGTCGGCCCGTAGAGCTCCCACCAGGCGTGCCGCCGGCTGTCCATGAACAGCCAGGTGGCGTGGCCGCGGACGGCGTCGTCGTCGATGAAGTCGAGCTGCCAGAGCAGTTCCCAGTTCTGCACCCAGAGGTTCGAGTGCATGTCCAGCATGATCGTCTCGGTGGTGCGGGGGCTGAGCTCGTTCCGGACCGTCAGCTCCGGCTTCTCCAGCGACAGCCGCAGGATCTCCAGCTGCCGGTCCTTGATGGCGAGCAGTTGCTCGGCGCGGGTCTGCCGGTTCTGCAGGAGCAGCGTGACGCCGACCCCGCAGATGGCCAGGGCGGACAGGACCGCCGATACGCCACCGTAGGCCTGGCCCACATTGGACAGCTGGCTCCAGTCTGCCTCACCGTCCGGCGACAGCCACCGCATCATCAGCGGCGAGAAGACCACGAGGATGAGGACGACGGCGAGCAGCACGAGCAGAAGAGACGTCCGGGCGAAGCGGGTTCGGGAGCTCATGCCCCCAGGATGTCGTCAGTAGACAAACCGGGAGACGGCAGACTGCAGCTCACTCGACATGCGGGACAGCTCGGCCGCGGAGCGCTGGGCGTCGCCGACCGATTCGGCGGTCATCCGGGCGCTCTCGGCCACGCTGGTGATGCCGGTGTTGATCTGCCCGGTGGCGTTGGCGGCCTCGGAGACGTTGCGGTTCATCTCGGCGGTGGTGGCGCTCTGCTCCTCGACCGCCGACGCGATCGTGGTGGTGTAGTCGCTGATGTGGCCGATGATCTCGCTGATCTCGCCGATGGCGGCGACCGCGTGGTTGCTGTCGTTCTGGATCGCCTCGACCCGGCGGGCGATGTCCTCGGTGGCCCGGGCGGTCTCCTGGGCCAGGTCCTTGACCTCGCCGGCGACCACGGCGAACCCCTTGCCGGTCTCGCCGGCGCGGGCGGCCTCGATGGTCGCGTTCAGGGCGAGCAGGTTGGTCTGCTCGGCGATCGCGGTGATCACCCGGATGACGTCGCCGATCTGCCGGCTGGACTCACCCAGCGTCGCGATGGTCTGGTTGGCGGTGGCGGCCACGTTCACGGCCTTGCCGACGACCTCGGCAGCGGCGTTGGCGCTCTGCGCGATCTCGGCGATGGCCGCGCCCATCTCCTCGGAGCCGGCGGCGACGGTGGAGACGCTCAGCGAGACGTCGTCGGAGGCGGTGGAGACCATCCGGGCCTGCTCGGAGGCGGTGGCGGCGCCCTCGTTGATCTGGTTCGCGATCGTCGAGGTCTCCTCGGCCGCGGCGGCGAGGCTCTGCGCGGCGGCGCCGACCGAGGCGACGACGTCGCGGGTCTGGGTCTGCGCCCGGGACAGCATCTGCGCCATCTGGCCGACCTCGTCGCGGCCGGCCACGTCGACGGTGTCGGTGAGGTCGCCGTCGGCCATCGAGGTGAGCGACCTCTTGACCCGGTCGAGGCGCTTGACGATGTAGCGGGCCACCGACAGGCCCACGAAGATCGCGGCGAGCACGCCGACGATCAGGACGCCGATCTGCAGGCGTTTGGCGTCCGCCGCTGACGCGGCGCTCTCCGCGGCCCGGGTGGCGGCCTGATCCAGCTGCGCGGTGTTCTCGCTCTCGATCGCGTCCGACGCCTCGACCATGGTGGGCAGGATGGTGTCGCGATATTCGGCCGCGAACTGCTTGACCGCGCCCTTGTCGCCGAGCGGGATCAGGATCTGCTCGCTGTCGGTGACCAGCTTCTCGTACGCCGTCTCGAACGCGTCGACGCTCTCCGCGCTGACCAGGCCGGGCCGGTACGCCGTCAGCCCCTCGTCGATGTTGTTCTTCCGGGTGGCGATCTCCTCGAGGAGCGTCTCGCGGGTGGCGGCGGTCGCGACGCCGTACTCCAGGTACCGGGCGCGCAGACCCTGGAGATTGCGCTGCACCGAGGCGAGCTGGGTCAGCGGCGCCACGTTGTCGGAGTAGAGCAGCTCGTTGCGCTCGCCGAGGTCCGAGATCGCGACCAGGCCGGTGACGCCGACAGCGACAGCCGCGACCGCTGCCACGCCGATACCCGCCTGGATCTTGGTGTTGACCCGAAGGTCGGCGAACCAGCCGCTCATGCGAGCTCCTTGCCGAGAAGTTGCCGTGACCCTATTCGACCGCTTTTCATCACCGCAGGGGGCGAAACGGCCCGCACGGGTCACGAAAAATCCTCGAAAACCCAGAAAGATCCACTGCCGTGCCGGACATGTGCGGAGGTGGACCCTATGACTGCGGACGCGCGGCGGGCGCGCTTCGAGGCGGTGGCGCCCGCGGTGATCGACGCCGTGCGGCGCTACCTGGCCCGGCGCACCGATCCGGCGACCGCCGACGACGTGCTCTCGGAGACCTTGCTGATCTGCTGGCGGCGGCTCGATGACATGCCGGAGGAGCGGGTGCTGTGGGCGTACGGCATCGCTCGTCGCTGCCTGGCCAACGCGGAGCGCGGCCGGCGTCGTCAGGCGCGCGTGGCCGCCAAGGTCGCCCGCCTCGATCCACCGCAGACCGTGACCGAAAGCCATCACGACGAGGACGACGAGCTCACGGCGGCGATGGCGACCCTGCGACCCGAGGACGCCGAACTGCTGCGGCTCTGGGCCTGGGAGGACCTCGCGCCCGGCCAGATCGCCGTGGTGCTCGGGGTCTCGGTCAACGCCGTGCACATCCGCCTGCACCGAGCGAAGGCCAAGCTGCGCGAGCGACTTGATCAAGCAGGAGGAAAGAGAAAGGCCGGGAACCCCACCGGACATGAACAGCCGACGGAAGGGAGAGGGCGATGACCGAAGACGATCTGCGAGCCCGGATCCGCGAAGCCGATCCGGCGGCGTCGCTGGCCGCGCTCTCTCCCGACGAGGCGACCCGACTGGTGGAGACGACGATGACGATGACGACGACCGCAGTGAACCGGCGGCGCCACTATGCGCTCGCCGCGGCGGCGCTGGTGCTGGTGCTGGGCGGCACGGCCTGGGCCCTGACCCGCCCCGAGGAGAAGACCGTGCAGCTCACCGGGCCGGCCGGGATCGCGGCGAAGTGCGTGGAGCCCACTGCGGAGCGCCTCGCGGCCTCCGCCGATCTCGCCTTCGCCGGTACGGTGACAGCGCTCACTCCGACCACCGTCACGCTCGATGTGACCCGCGTCTACACCGGTGGCGAGGTCGGCCGCGCCGAGGTGTCACAGACCGGCGAGACCTCCGAGCAGCTGATGGGGACCGGCAAGTTCGAGTCCGGAAAGGATTACCTGGTGGCGTCGTCGGCGGGGGCCGTGATGATCTGCGGCTACAGCGGCGAGGCGACCACGCCGGGGCTGGCCGGCCTCTACGAGAAGGCGTTCCCCCGCTGAGTTGACCTCAAGTCGACTTGAGGTTTTAGCGTTTCGAGGTGTTCCACACCGATATCGATGTGACCGAGCTCTTCAAGGCGGCCTTCCGCCGGTACCCGACCGGGGTCGCGGTGATCACCGCGGCCGGTCCGGACGGGCCGGTCGGGCTGACCGCCTCGAGCGTCGCGTCGGTGTCGGTGGCGCCGCCCGCCCTGTCGTTCTCGGTGATGGGCACCCGGTCGGCCCGCGCGATCGTCGAGGCCCCGAGCTTCGCGGTCAACCTGCTCGGGCCCGGCCACGCCGCGCTGGCACACGATTTCGCCCGGGCGGACCGGCCCCGATTCACGCCCGAGCAGGGCTGGGACGTGCTGCCCACCGGCGAGCCGATGCTGCCCGGCGCCCTTGCGGCACTGCGCGGCACCCCGCTGCACCTGGTCCCGGTCGGCGACTCCACCGTCGTGGTCGCCGCGGTGCTCGAGGTGGTCCTCGGCACCGGCAGCGGCCGGCTCGTCCACCACGACCGGGAATTCATCTCTCACGAAGGACCTCTCTGATGCGTCTCCCCCGTTTTCTCACGCCCCGCCTGACCGTCAGCGCGCACTGCGACCTGCCGTGCGGCGTCTACGACCCGGCTCAGGCCCGGATCGAGGCCGAGTCGATCAAGGCCATCGCCGAGAAGTACCAGGCGAACACCGACCCGGAGTTCCGCACCCGGGCCATCCTGATCAAGGAGCAGCGCGCCGAGCTGGTCAAGCACCACCTCTGGGTGCTCTGGACCGACTACTTCAAGGCGCCGCACTTCGAGAAGTACCCGAACCTGCACCAGCTCTTCAACGAGGCCACCAAGCTGGCCGGCGCCTCCGGCGCCAAGGGCTCGGTCGACCCCGCCGTCGCCGAGCAGCTCCTCGGCAAGATCGAGGAGATCTCCACCATCTTCTGGGAGACCAAGCAGGCCTGACGCCTCAGCCCCGGCCCCTTCCGGACGATTCAGCAAGGGGGAGTCGTTCGCGAAGGGGCTCAGCGAAGGAGCTGAGCCGAGTGGCTGAGCGAAGGGGCTGATGGCGTGCGCCGGTCCGGCGACCAGAACGGTTTCACGCTGGTCGAGGTCATCGTCGCGATCGCCGTGGTCAGCGTGGTGCTGACCGCCACCACGGTGTTCTTCGTCCGCAGTCTCACGCTCGGCGACCACTACGCCGGCCGGGAGGACGCCGTCCGGATCGCCACCTCGGCGCTGGAGGTCGCGACCGGGCTCGGCGGCGGGGCCGTGCTGACCCGCCGCGATCAGGCCTCGGTCACCAGGCAGGCACAGGTGGCCGGCGCCGGTCAGTACCTCGCCGACGCGGTGACGGTCTGGGACACCGACGCGAAGGCCGGGGACGGCGCGACGGCGAACCTGCCGACCCAGCCGGTCGCGGTGAAGCTGAACGGCGTCACGTTCCAGCAGAACTGGTACGTCGTGAAGTGCTGGCGCCCGGCCGGGATCGGCAGCACGTGCAACGCCGCCCGGTCCGGTGTGGAGCTGCTGCGCGTCGTCGTGGCCGTCCAGTGGCCGGATGCCCAGTGCCCGAGCGGGACCTGCGCGTACTTCCTGGCGACGCTGGTGAACGCGGCCGACGACCCGGTCTTCCCGACCGCCGCCACCTACTCCCCCTCAGCCTCGCCGTCGCCGTCCCCGAGCCCCTCCCCTTCCCCTTCCCCTTCCCCTTCCCCGTCACCCAGCCCGTCGGCGACCGGTGGCGGGACGGCCATCTGGGCGAACCGCAGCAGCGGTTACACCAATCCGGCCGCTCTCTGGATCTCCTCCTCGACGCTGACCGTCACCGGCCTGGTGCACACCAACATGGACCTGCGCATCGAGGGCAGCGGCGTGACCGTCGCCCCGCGCATCGAGTACGTCACCGCTCAATACCTCAGCGGCGGCACCGCTCCGACGCCGGTTCAGGTCGCCTCCTCCGTCCCGACCGGCATCCGGATCGTCGCGGACTACGCTCCCGGCGGGTCCGCGGCCACGGCGGCCGGTTCCGGTTACCACGCGGTGGCGGCCTCGGCGTGCGTTTCAGGATCGTGGACGTACGCCGCCGGCTCGGTGCCGGCGGCCGCGACCGTCGTCTACGTGCCGTGCGCGGTGAACGTGACCACCGACGTGTCCCCGCTGCTCGTCGCCACCGGCACGATCACGGTGGCCTCGTCGAAGGTGACGATCGGCAACAAGGCCAGCCCCGGTACGACCGGGCTGCTGAGCGGTTCGGCAGCCGTCCCGGCGATCATCATCTCCGGGTCGTACGCGACGGTCCACGGCCCCGTGCAGGCCCTCAGCGGCGGGATCCACCTGCTCGGCTCGTACAGCGTCTTCCGGTGCGGGATCATCGGCGACACCGTGCAGGTCCGCGGCGCCGATCTCACCATCGACGGAACCTGCCCATGAGAGCCCGGCCCGACGACGGCGTCACCCTGATCGAGCTGGTCGTGGCGATGTCCCTCATGGGGTTCTTCACGGCCGTCGCCGCCACCGCCGTGGCACAGATGTACCGCACCGCGAACGACGCCGAGGCCACCCAGGCCCTGCAGAGCCGTCTCGGCATCGTCTTCGAGCGCCTGGACACCGAGATCCGCTACGCGTCGGCGATCAGCAGACCCGGCCCCGGCGCCGACGGCGCCGACCAGTACGTCGAGTACCTCAACGGCAGCAGCCTGCTCTGCACCGAGCTGCGGCTGCGCGGCGACCTGCTGCAGCGCCGCACCTGGACCAGCGGCGCCACCCCGGCCGGCGGCTGGAGCACCCTGGCCGGCGGCATCACCAGCAGCACGCCGTTCAGCCTGTCCAGCACGGTGGGCCTGCGTCAGCAGCTGCGGCTGACGCTGACCGCCACGTTCGCGGCGGCCGGACCGGCGGCCGGCAGCCACACGACCGAGTTCCTCTTCACGGCGCTGAACTCGGACGCCTCGGCGGCCACCGCGAACGCGACGGTCTGCGCCGCGGGCCGGACCGGCACATGAAGGACGACCACGGCTCCCTCCCGGTCGCGCTGCTGATCTCGATGCTGGCGCTGTCGATCAGCGGCCTGCTCAGCTCCGCGCTGCTCAGCCAGGTCAAGGACGTCCGCCGGGCCGGCGACCGCGGACTCGCGATCAGCTCCGCCGAGGCGGGGCTGCAGGTCGCGCTCGGCCAGATCCGCGCGGCAGTCGACGGCGACGGCAAGGGAGTGCCGTCGCTGCTGCCGTGCGGCTCACTGGCCGGCAGCGTCTCCCCGGCGCCCGGCAACGGGTACAAGGTCGAGATCACCTACCTGAGCGCGACCGGCGGCCGGCTGGTCTGCCCGCCGCCGTACGCTCCGGCCACCGCGCGGCTGCGGGCGCAGGACGTCACCGACGGGACCGGTGGCGGGACCGCCCGTACCTCGACGGTGGCCGCGCGGGTGCTCGAGGCGACGTACACGTTCCGGGTGCCGAACGCGCAGATCCCGATGGGCCTGATCCACAACTATCCGGGCGGCGAGCTCTGCATGGACGCGCTCACCGACCAGCCCGCGGCCGGTGACGAGGTGTGGATGATGCCCTGCGATGCGCAGCGCCCGCACCGGCAGATGTTCGCGTACGTCTCGAGCATGGCCCTCGCCCACCCGAAGCCGCCGCAGTCGGCCGGGACCGACATGTGCCTGGACGCGACCCGGCCCGCCACCGCCAACCAGGTGGTGGTGACCTTCCAGCCGTGCGTGGTGCCGCTCGACGACACCACCACCCAGTCACCGCCGCGGCAGCTCTGGACGCTGCACGCAGGTCATGCGAGCTTCGCCGGCACCGACGACGCGAAGACGCTCAACGGCTGGTGCGTCAACCTGCAGAACCCGGGCGCGAAGCAGAGCCGGCTGGTCTACGCGAAGTGCACGAGCAGCCAGTACAACGTCACGTCGACGATGCAGCCGGAGCCGAGCGTCGGCGCGGGCGCGGCCGGCGAGAGCACCGAGCAGCTGGTGAACTACCAGCAGTTCGGCCGCTGCCTGGACGTGACCGAGGGCAACGTGCTCTACGGGTACCTGATCGCCTGGCCGTGCACGGCGAACCCGGTGCCGGCGAACATCTCCTGGAACCAGCGGTTCATCCTGCCCGCGGTCACCGACAAGACCACCGGCGGGACCGGCCGGGTCACCGCGACGAGGAGCGCGGTCCTGCACTGCCTGCGCAGTCCCCGCTCGGCGGCGGCCGGGCAGTACGTGACGGTGGTGCCGTGCGCCACCGCGCTCGCGGCCGAGGTGACCTGGATCCGGTACGTGGCGCACAAGGACAGCACGAAGTCGTACACCCTCGTCGACACGGCCGGGCTCTGCCTCGCGCCGAGCGAGACCGAGCTCTACACCCGGCTCGGCGACAAGATCGGCCGGATCACCGTCGCCCCGTGCGACGGCGGCCTGCTGCAGAAGTGGAACGCCGTCGTCGCGCCCTCGACCGGCCTCACCGACATCCAGGAGAGGTGACCGCTCAGCCGCCCGGGCATTGCCGGCCCCCGCTGATCGGGATGCAGTGGGTGACCCGCGGCGCCGGATCCTCGTCGCGGGCCGGCTGCCCGCTGCCGCTGGTGAGAGCCCACTGGAACAGCAGGATCACCGCCATCCACCAGAGCGAGCGGATGAACCGCTCGGTCCACGCCTTCTCGCCGCGGCGCCAGGCCACCGCCATCCCGATCAGCGGAACGGCGATGTTGAGGGCCAGCGCCGCGACCAGATAGCGGCCGGTGACCGTGGCGAAGTGCGCGGTCTGCGCCGGGTCCGGGAACTCGGGCGAGGAGGCACGCCGGACCACGCCGACGATCAGCAGGAACGGCACGCCGAAGAGCCAGCCGTAGAAGAGCGCCTTCATCGGGCCGCCACCAGCAGCACCAGCGCGGCCACCGCTCCGGCCAGCCCGGCGATCGCCGCGGCCGCGGTGCCGGCCACCGGCGCGGACACCCCGGAGCGGACCATCGGACGGGTGATGAGCGCGGCGATGCCGGTCAGCACCAGCGCCGCCGGAACCGCGAGCACCGCGCCGAACGACGCCACGAAGGACGGCGAGAAGCACCACGACACGGCGTCGTCACAGGTGTGACCGGTGTCGGTCTGCCAGAACCCGGCGAGCAGGCCGCCGAACACCGTCACGTACCAGCCGAGCGCCACCAGCACGCTCTCGCCGTACGTCCCCCGGTCAGTCATGGTCATCAGTATGTGACCCGGCCGCAATTCCGTCGTACGCGGTTCACCGAACGGTCGGCGATTGTTCGGTAAACGATTCTCTTAACTCATGTGACACTTTCTGTTCGGTAGATCAAATAACGGGAGGAAACATGGCCCGACGCGTGTTCCTGCACGTCGGCGCCCCGAAGACGGGCAGCACCTACGTCCAGAACGTCCTCTGGAACAATGAGCGGGCACTGCGGGACGCAGGCATTCTCCTCCCCGGCGGCTCGTGGGCCCAGGATCAGGCGATGACCGATCTCCGCGAGGTCGAGTGGCGTGATCCGCGGGCCTCCTGGACCTGGCAGCGGGTCGCCGACGCGGCCGCCGGATGGCGCGGCGACGTGATCGTCAGCAACGAGGCGCTCGGCGGCGCCACCCCCGAGCAGGCGGCCCGCGGCGTCGCGGCGTTCGGGTCGGCCGAGGTGCACGTCATCGTGACCGGCCGGGACCTGTGGCGCACCTTCCCGTCGTTCTGGCAGCAGAGCGTCCGGGCCCGCAACAAGTGGACGTTCACCGAGTTCCTGACCGCCGTCGAGGAGAACCGCTTCCCGACGTTCTGGGAGATGCACACCCCGAACCGGATGCTGAAGAAGTGGGGCGACCTGGTACCGCCCGCCCAGCGGCACCTGATCACGATCCCGGCGCCCGGCGCGCCACGCGACACGCTCTGGCAGCGGTTCGCCGGCATCACCGGCATCCCGGACGGCGTCTGCGACCTGGAGGACCCGACCGCGAACCCGTCGCTCGGCGCCGCCGAGATCGAGGTGCTGCGCCGGGTCAACGAGGCGCTCGGCGACCGGTTCCCGCACCGCACGCCCTACCAGCTGGTCGTCCAGCGGCACCTGGTCAACGCGGTGCTCAAGAACGGGAGCAACGACGTGCGGTTCGGCGTCGGGCTGGACCGGGCCGCCTGGGTGGCCGGCCTGGCCGAGCAGCAGATCAAGGAGCTGCGGGACTACCCGTGCCACATCGTCGGCGACCTCGACGAGCTGCGCCCGGTGAACATGACGGAGACGTCCAGCCCGGACGACCTCGGCGACGCGCGGATCCTGGAGACGGCGATCGAGACGATCGTCGGGATGGTGGAACACGCCGACACGCTGACCCGTGTCCCCAACGCGGACGGGGTGCGCGCCCTCGACCTGCTGAAACTCCGGGCCGGCAGCAGGCTTCGCCGTACCATCAAAAAGGTCAGATCCTCCCTCTGAAACGCGAACCGGCCCGGCTCTCCGAAGAGCCGGGCCGGTTTTTTCAGCGGATCAGACGAGGCCGTTCTCGGTCAGGAACGCCTTCGCGACCGTCGCGGTGTCCTGCTTGTCCACCTGGACCTTGGCGAGGTAGGTGGTCAGGTTCTCGGTGGTGAGCTTCGCCGAGACCGCGTTGAGAGCACCCGACACCGTGTCGTTGTTCGCCTCGGTGCGGATCAGCGGCAGGATGTTCTCGGCGAGGTACAGGTTGCGCGGGTCCTCCAGGACCACGAACCCGTTCGTCGCGATCGACGAGTCGGTGGAGAAGATGTTCGCCACGTCGATCTTGTTGTCCTTGAGCGCGTTGACGGTCAGCGGGCCACCGGCGTCGAGCGGCTTGAACTCCTTGAACTCCACGCCGTAGAGCTCCTTGAGGCCCTTCAGGCCCTGGTAGCGCTCGCCCCACTCGGGACCGGCGCCGATGGTGAGCTGGCCGGCGACCGGCTTGAGGTCGTCGATCGTCTTGAGGCTGTGCTTCGCGGCGGTCTCCTTGGTGACCGTCAGCGTGTCCTTGTCCTCGGCGGTGGACTGCTCCAGCACCTCGGTGCCGGCCGGCAGCACCTTCTTCAGCGCGCCGAGCACGTCCTCCGGCTTGCTGACGCCCTCCGGCGCGCCGCCCGGGGAGAGCGCGGCGAGCAGGGCGCCGTTGTACTCCGGGAGCAGGTCGATCGAGCCGTCCTGCAGCGCCTTCAGGTACAGCTCGCGGGCACCGATGTTGAACGAGCGCTTGACCTCGACACCCTTGGCCTCGAGAGCCTGCGAGTAGATCTCGGCGAGCAGCTCGCTCTCGGCGAAGTTCGCCGAGCCGACGGTGACCGCGCCACCGGACGACGCGCCACCGGTCTCCTGAGCCAGCGGGTCCTCGTCGGCGCCACAGGCCGCGAGGGAGAGGGCGAGAGCGAGGCCGGTGATGGCGGCCCCGACCGTACGTATGCGAGACATGTTTTCTAGACCTTCCTCAGGTGCTTTTCGAAGTTTGCCCGGAGAGTCCGGGCGACACGACCGAGCGCTGCACGAGCCCCAGAACCAGGTCGAGCACGACGGCGAGCACGGCGACGACGACGGCGCCGGCCAGGACACGGGAGTAGTCGTTGACGGCCAGGCCGTCGATGAGCAGGCGGCCCAGCCCGCCGAGACCGACCGACGCGGCCACCGTCGCGGTGGCGACCACCTGCAGGGCCGCGCTGCGGAACCCACCCATGATCACCGGGAGGGCCATCGGGAACTCGACCCGGAACAGCACCTGCAGCGGGCGCATGCCCATCCCCTTGGCCGCGTCCACGACACCGTGGTCGACGGCGCGCATCCCGGCGTACGTCGAGGTCAGGATCGGCGGGATGACCAGCACGGTCAGCGCGATCAGCACCGGGAGCAGTCCCAGGCCGAGCAGCGTGACCATGAGCATCAGCAGGCCCAGGGTGGGCAGCGAGCGACCCGCGTTGCCGGCGTTGATCGCGATGAACGAGCCCCGGCCGGTGTGCCCGATGTACAGCCCCACCGGCAGCGCGATGATCACGCCGAAGAGCAGGGCCAGGGCCGAGTAGCCCAGGTGCGAGATGATCAGCTGCGGGAAGCCGCCGGGCGTGCTGAGCTGCCAGTGCTCCGGATCCAGGAGGTAGGAGAGGTTCACGCCGTCCCTCCCCGCTGGAACCGGGCCCACGGCGTGACCGCCCGCTGGATCAGCACGATGACCAGGTCGGCGATGCCCGCGAGCAGCACCGACAGGATGATGCCGACCAGGATCGGCTCCAGGTAGAAGAGCTGGAAGCCGCGGGTGAACAGCTGGCCGAGACCACCCACGCCGATCAGGGCGCCGACGCTCACCAGGCTGATGTTGGCGACCGTGGCGACCCGCAGACCGGCCAGGATCACCGGGAGCGCGACCGGGAGCTCGACATCGATCAGGCGGCGGACGCGGCGGTATCCCATCGCGGTCGCGGCCTGCGTCACCGTCGGATCGACGGATTTCAGACCATCGGCCACGGTACGGGCGAGCAGCGCCACCGTGTAGATCGTCAACGCCACGACGATGTTGATCGGTGACAGCACCTTGGTCCCGAGCAGCACCGGCAGGAACACGAACAGCGCCAGCGAGGGGATCGAGTACAGCACGCCGCAGGTGTTCACCAGCGGGTGGTAGAGCCAGGTGAAGCGGACACCGAGGTAGCCGATCGGCAGGGCGATCAGGAAGCCCAGGAGGACCGGCACCAGGGCGAGCCAGATGTGCTGCTGGAGGGCCGTCAGCACGGTCTCGTAGTTGTTCTGCAGGTACTGGATCAACGCCGGCGCTCCATCAGATGGTCGACCAGATCATGATGGAGGACGATCCCGTCCGCCTTGCCCGACTCATCGACCCGGACCGCGATGCCGACCGGCGAGCTGATCGCCATGTCGGTGACCACCCGCAACGAGTCGGTGGCCCGGAAGACCCCGCCCAGGTCCCCCGCGTCCCGCCAGCGGACCGGCCGGCCGGCGTCGTCCAGCTCGAGACCGGGAGCCTCCGCGACCGGCCGCACCGGCAACCCGGCCGCCGAGTCGAACGACAGGCTGCGCAGGCCGCGGTCACGACCGACGAACTCGGCCACGAAGTCGTCGGCCGGCTTCTCCAGCAACTCCTGCGGCGCGCCGAACTGGGCCAGGATCCCGCCCTGCCGGAGGACCGCGACCCGGTCGCCCAGCTTGATCGCCTCGTCGATGTCGTGGGTGACCATCGCGATCGTCTTGCCGAGGTCCTGCTGCAGGCGGAGGAACTCGGCGTGCAGCTGGCCGCGCACCACCGGGTCGACGGCGCTGAACGGCTCGTCCATCAGCATGACCGGCGGGTCCGCGGCGAGCGCCCGGGCCACGCCGACGCGCTGCTGCTGGCCGCCGGAGAGCTGGGCCGGGTACCGCTTGGCGAACTCCGGCGCCAGGCCGACGCGCTCCAGCAGCTCCAGGGCGGCGGTCCGGGCCTCCCGGCGGGTCTTGCCGAGCAGCACCGGGACCGTCGCGACGTTGTCGAGCACGGTCCGGTGCGGGAACAGGCCCGCGCTCTGGATGACGTATCCGATGCCGCGCCGCAGCGTCGCCTCGTCCTGGGAGGCGACGTCCTGCCCGTCGATGAGCACCCGGCCGGAGGTCGGGGTGACCATCCGGTTGATCATGCGAAGCGACGTGGTCTTCCCGCAGCCGGACGGCCCGACCAGGGCGGTCAGTTTCCCGGTGGGCAGTTCGAGGGAGAGGTGGTCGACTGCCGTGCTGCCGCCGGGGTAGACCTTCACGACGTCGTCGAATGTGATCATGCTGCTCCTGGCGGTAGCTCCTGAATACTGCTATTCATACTTCCGTTGTAGTGAATAAGATGTCAACCGGTGTGTGTTGGGGGCCGCTATGCAGGGCTTTGGCCCACTCGATGGACACTCGCTCTCCGTGGAGGGCCTGGTGGCGATCGCCACCGGCATGACGGACGTCACCGTGGATCCGGCCGCGCTGACCCGCGTGGAGATGCGGCACGCCGTCCTCCAGGCCGCCCTGTCGCACGGCGCGGTCTACGGCGCGAACACCGGCGTCGGCGCCAACCGGCACGAGACCGCCGGAAACCCCTCCGAGCACGCGCTGCGCCTGTTGCGCAGCCACTGCGCGGGCGTCGGACCGGTGGAGGACGACGTCACGGCGAGAGCGGCCATGACCGTACGACTGAATCAGATCCTCGCCGGCGGCTCGGGCATCTCCCGGCGCATCGCCGAAGCCCTCGCCGAGGCGCTGCACCAGGGCGCCGTCCCGACCCTGCACCCGTGGGGCGCGATCGGCACCGCCGACCTCTCCGCCCTGGCCGAACTCGGTCTCACCCTGGCCGGCGAACGCCCCTGGCGGCACGGCACCGGCCCGGTCATCACCATCGACGCCACCGACGCCCTGCCGATGATCAGCTCCAGCGCGCTCACCGTGGCGACCGCCGCGCTCGCGCTCACGTCCGTCCAGAGCCAGCTGCGGGCCTCGATCGTGGTGGCGGCGCTCTCCTTCCTCGCCCTTCGAGGCAACCCGGAGGCGTACGACCCGGCCGTCCACGAAGCGCGGGCTCACCCCCAGCAGGCCAGGGTCGCCGCGACGCTCGCCACCCTGGTCGCCGGCTGCGGACCGGCGGTACGCATCCAGGACCCCTTCGGCCTGCGGGTCGTCCCCCAGGTCACCGCGCCGGCGGTGCACGCCGCCCGGGAGCTGAGCGGCGTGCTCACCGCCGAACTCAACGCGGCCGTCGAGAATCCCCTGGTGACCGACGGCGGCGTCCTGCATCACGGGCAGTTCCACACCGCAACCCTAGCCACCGCTCTTGACGCCATGCGTAGCGCTTTCCTACCAGTTCTATCTCTTTCCTCGGCAAGGCTGGGTCTGCTCATGCGTCCGGATCTGACCGGTCTGAGGGCATTCCTGGCGTCGGGTCCACCCGGCAGCTCGGGCCTCATGATCAGCGAATACGTGGTCCAGGACCTGCTCACCCAGATCCGTGTCGGCATGCAGCCCACAGCGGCGGGCACGCTCTCCATCTCGCTCGGGCTGGAAGAGCACGCGAGCTTCGCCACACAGGGCGCCCGGGCCCTGCGAACCATGACCTCCCTGGCCCCGATGATGCTCGCCGCCGAACTCGTGGCGGCGGTCCGCGCCCTGCGGATGGCCCCGGGCCGGCTGCCGGCGGGCCTGGCCCACGAAGCCTTCACCCTGGCCGACAAGGCGCTGGCAGCCGACGAGGACGATCGTCCGCTGGGCACCAGCCTGGAGAAGGCGGCGGCCCTCCTCCCTCTGCTCGCCGACCTCTGACCGCATCCGCTGCCACCGCCGCCCAGCCGCCGCCTCCGCCATCCCGCCACCCGCCGGCCCAGCACCGAGATCTTGGGCGATCCTGCACATCAGCCTGTCCACGACCGCTCAAGATCCGGGAAGGAGGATCGCAGCGCGGCCCTCAATGCCGAGGCTGTCCACTTCTCGGCGCCAACCATGATCTGAGGCCGTTCGAGGACGACGAGCTGCTGCCGATCGGCACCGGCTGTGGGCTATTGCTGTCAATCCAGGCCCGCACCAGCAACCAGTCACAGCCGATCCAAGCCAGCTGTGATCCATTGCTCTGCATCCACCCTCGGAACAGCAATGGGTCACAGCCGGACGTCAGAGCCGGCGCCCAGCCAGCAACCAGTCACAGCCGGACGCCAGAGCCGGCGCCCGCCCGGCCAGCCAGCCAGCGGAACTTGGACAATTCTCGAGTGGCCGCTAATCAGGGGACGGGGGCGTCCAGGGGGCGCAGCTCGTCGGCATAGCTGACGGCGTGGCGGCGGAGGACTCCGGAGGGGCTGATCGAGTACTGACCCATGCGCCAGAGCGGCGGCGAGTAGGCGTGGATCGACACCGAGCCGTCGACGGCGCCGGCCATCCGGTGGATGTGGTCGGGGCCGAAGGCGAAGGCGCGGCCGGCCGGGACGACGCGGGTGACCGGTTCGCCGCCCATGCGCGGGTTGGATTCGGAGACGGCGCCCCGGGTGACGGCCACCGCGCCGGACGAGACGTCGTGGTCGTGCCAGCCGGTGTCGTCGGTCAGGTTCCAGCACAGCACCCAGACGTCGATGTCCTGGTCGCGGTAGAGGGACGCATAGTGGCGTTTCCCGGTGTCGTGCCGGACCAGTCCCTCCCACAGCGACGGGCGGGCGGCCAGCTCGGTCACCCAGTCCCGCAGCTCGCGGGGCGTGAGCACGCGCCCCGGCAACGAGGGCAGGTCGACCGCGACAGTCGTCATCGTGGTTCTCCGGTCAGCAGGTGGCGGGGGTTCGCAGTGAAGATCGCGTGGTCGAACGCAGCTCCCAGGCCCGGCTCGCAGGGCTGCGCGTAGGGGCGGTCGGACCCGTGCACGATGCCGTCGACGCCGACGACGCGGACCATGGCGTCGATGGCGCGGGTGCCGTACGAGCTGGTCTCGTAGTAGACGTCCGGGTCGACGACGCCGAGGGTTCCGCCGCGGGCGGCGAGGCGTTCGTGGTGCAGCGGCGCGAGACCGGCGAGGGCCACGAACGCGATCCGCAGCGAGGGGTGCCGGGCCCGCCCGCCGACGTGCCAGGCGAGCCACGACTGGTGCAGCTGGCTGACGTAGGGCACCAGCGCCGGCCACCACGACGGCAGGCCGGGCGGGCACGCGGGCGCCGGTCCCGGGTGGACGAGCAGCGGCTTACCGGCGCGTTCCAGCTCGTCGAGCAACGGCTTCATGAGGAGGATCGCGTCCGGATCGGTGAGCGCCGTGGCCGGAAGTTGCAGCCCGACGACCCGGTCGGAGCCGAGCACCTCGGACAGCGCGGCGGGATCAGGATCGGTCACCGAGGCGGCCGCCCAGACACGGAACGGATCCGGGAGCTCGAGCGCGCTCGCATGCCACACGTCGATCAGCGCGGCGCCCTCGCCGGCCGGCAGATGCTCGATGCCGAGCGGGCTGGAGAGCGAAACGGCCGCGATCTCCCTGCCGTCGGCCAGCTCGGCGGCGCGCCGCAGGCTCACGTCGTGGTCATTCCGATTGATCTCGTACGGGTCTTCGCCCGCCAGATGCAACGTCCAGTCCCGCAGATAGGGGTAGGTGTCCCGGCTTCGCAGCGCGTCGAGGAAGCGCGCCGGCCACAGGTGCTGGTGACAGTCGACCAGGCGAGGGGGAAGCGCTTCACTCACCCCTGAAGTGAAGCGCTTCCCTCCCCATCCGGCAACCCCGTCTCAGCCACCGGACGGTGTTACTCTCTGTCGATGCCGCGGCGACGAACCCTGCAGGACCTGGCGGACGCCGCGGGTCTGTCGCTCGCCGCCACGTCGTACGCCCTGCGCGGCGTCCGCGGTTCCCCCGCGACCATCAACCGGGTGCGTGAGCTCGCCGACGAGCTCGGCTACACCGTGGACCCGATCGCCCGGGCGCTCGCGAGCGGCCGCACCGGCACGGTCGGCGTGAGTGGATCGCTGCGCGACCTGTGGCAGCAGGACCTGTCGGTGATGCTCACGCAGTCACTGCGCCGCCGCGGCCGGTTCGCGACGATCGCCGACGCCGACGCCGACCCCACCCGGGAACGCCTGATCGTCGAGCAGTTCGTGGCGCAGCGGGTGGACGGCGCCGTGGTCTCCCCCGTCGACCCGTCCGCCGAGTACTGGCGGCTGCTCGACCCGGCCGTGGCCGTCGTCGCGATCGGTGACGCGCTGACCGACCGGCCCGGGACCGGCAGTGTCCTCTTCGACAACAGGTACGGCGTCCAGACCGCTCTCGCCCACCTCGCCTCCCTCGGTCACCGCCGGGTCGGCCTGCTCGCGCCGGCGCTGCCGTCCACTCCCGGCCGGCCCGCCGAGGTCCTCGCCGTCGAGGTCAGCGCCGCCCTCGGCCTCGACCTCGTGCTGGTCTCCGCACCCGCCGCCACGGCCGAGGCGGTAGCCGTGCTGGCCGGGCTGCTGTCCGCCACCGATCGGCCCACCGCCGTGTTCTGCCTGAGCGACTCGCTCGCTTTCGCGGCCTACCGGGCGGCGCGGGAGGCCGGCGTACCGGTGCCGGAAGACCTCTCGGTGATCGGCTATGACGATCATCAGCTGGCCGGCCTCGTCAGTCCCGGCCTGACGACGATGGCGTGGGACGAGGACGCGATCGTGGAGGCAGCGGTGGATCAACTGCTGGGCCTGCTCGACGACGAGATCCCGCAGTCACCGACCTTCCGTCCGGAACTGATCGTCCGAGGCTCTACCGCCCCGCCTCCAGCATCCCGATGATCAGGTCCAGGTCCCGCCCGAACGGCCGGTCCCCGGCCTGCTGAGGCAACCGTGCCCATATTCCCGACAAATCCGAAATGTCGGGCGCGAGGGGTGGGCTCGTGTCATCAGCCGACGCGGGCGGCACAGTCGAGGAGGACCGGTCGTCCGGCGAGGGCGCGGCACCCGCCGAGAGTGAGGCAGCCGGCGACGGTGCGGCACCCGGCGAGGGTGGGGCGCCGGATGTGCCCGGTCGGCTGGTGGTGAGGAGGTGGGCCTGGTGGAGGGCGAGGATTTCGCAGGCCAGGACTTCCCGGAGGCCGGTGAGGCATTCGGTGAGGGATTCGGCTGCTTCGAAGGTGAAGCTCTGGACGTCCTCCTGGCCCGCTGACGTCTCGATCGGGCCGATCAGGGCGGTCGCGGCGAAGCGGCGGAGGCGGTGGGCGACTCCCACTGACCGTTTGTGGACGGCGACCATGCCGGCGTGCACGCCCGGCGCGTCGGAGAGCTGGCGGGTCAGGCCGGTCACGTGCGGGTCCAGCAGGCGGTGCAGGCGTGCGGCGCCCAGCTCGGCGAGGTGGACGAGGGCGGTGGCGAGGGTGCCGGCGGCGGTCACCAGGTCGGTTCCGGCGAACCCCGGGCTGCCGACGAACCGGCCGCCGAGGAAGGCCGGCGAGTCGGTCACGCAGGTCAGGGCCCGGTCGACGGCCGCTTCCAGGCCGGCTGCGGCCCGGGTCGCGACGGCGAGAGCGGGCGCGCTCACCCGGAACGAGACCGGCGCCTGCAACGCCCCCGGTGGTCCGTCGCCGCGAGCCGCCTCCAGGCTTTCCATGATCGTACGGAGTTCGGCGTCGCCCGCGCCGAACGCCGGATGCCACGGGTCGAGGCTGGCCCGGGCCACCGCGTGCTCGGCCGCCACCACCTCGGTGACCTGCGCTGTCAACGTCCGGGCGGCGTCCGCGGCGAGCACGGCGAGGCCGGTCAGCCCGGGCACGCCCTCGAGGAACGCGACGCCTTCCTTCGCACTGAACGAATACGGTCGCAGGCCCGCTGCCTCCAGCGCCGGACCGGCATCGACGGCGTTGCCGTCGCCGTCGAGCATCTGCCCGATGCCGATCAGGGCGGCGCCGGCGTGGGCCAGCGGGATGATCTCACCGGCGGCGCCCGACCCGCGCGCCGGGATCGCCGGGGTCACGCCGGCGTCGAGCAGCGCGGCCAGGTGCCGGCACAGGTCCGGGGAGGCGCCGGCGGCCGGTTCCAGCAAGGTCCTCAGTCGTACGGCGACCAGCGCCCGTGCCTCCACCTCCCGCAGCCACGGCGCCGAACCGACCGAGCGGCCCGCCATCAGCGTGTTCTGGTGACGTTCCTGATCCCCGGCGTCGAGCCGGATCCCGGCGAGCGCGCCCATCCCGGTGTTGACGCCGTAGACGGGCTGATCCCCGGCGAGGGCGGCCTCTACCGCGGTGCGGTTGGCCCGTACCCGCGCGAGCAACGCGGCATCGAGCACGATCGTGATCGTCCCGCGCGCGACCCCGGCGATCACCGCGGGCGTCAGGTCCTCCGGCGTGCGGATGCGGTGCATCATCGGTATTTCAGCATGGTTCCGGCGCCGGCCGCCTCGGCGCGGGTCAGGATCAGGTGGCCGAGCGCCACGTCGAGGATCGACAGGCCACGGTGCCAGAACAGGATCCGCTCGCCGGCGTGCTCCCGGCCCGGCTTGCGGCCGCTGACGATCTCGCCGAGCTGGGCGTAAAGCGTCTCCTCGGACAGCCGGCCGGTGTCCACGTGCGCCCGCAACGCACCGAACCGGCCGGACCGCGACTCGCGCCAGTCGTCGACGACCACCTTGTCCATGACGTCGAGCAGGTCGAGTTCCACGGCGCTGACCGTGCCGTACGGGACGACGAACGCCCCCGGTTTCACGGCGGCGGTACGCAGCAGCGGCTGAGGCGTCTCCAGCCGGGACGCCTCCACGAGGATGTCGGCGTTGTCGTAGACCTCGTCCGCGGTGCTCACCACCCGTACCACAGTGGAAGTGACCTCGCGCAGGCGCGCGGCGAAGGCCTCCCGCGACTCCGGACGGCGGCTCGTCACCCGGATCTCCTCGAGCGGGAAGAGGCTGTCCAGCATGGTGATGTTGGCGAAGGCGGTGCCCCGGGCGCCCACATGGCCGAGGATCGTGGAATCCGGGCGGGCCAGGTATTTGGCGCCCACCGCGGTCATCGCGCCGGTGCGCACCTCGGTGATCAGCGTGGCGTCCATGATCGCTTTCGGGACCCCGGTGTACGGGTCGAGCAGCGTGAGCATGGCCAGCTCGCTGGGGAGGCCGTGCTGGTAGTTCGGCACGAAGTCGCCGACCACCTTGACGCCGCTCACGCCGCGCTCGCCGAGGGTGGAGACGTGGCCGCGCAGAATGTTGAAATGCCCGGCGCCGCCGTTGTCCGGGACCAGATGGGTGCGCGGCTCGAAGACCGTCCGTCCCCGGCCGTGCGCGTCCACGACGGACTCGACGGCGGCGATGACCTCGGCGTTCGTGATGTTCAGCTCGTCGATGTCGGCGCCGTTGAGGAACCGCATCCAGATCTCGGCCATCGGCTCTCCCGGCGTTCTCCGCAACGTCCTTGAATCAACACATGCACCCTATAGGATTTGTGTTTTAGAATATTCAGTCATGGCGCCCGAGGACTGGCTGGTGAACCTGGCGCAGCAGCATCGCCTCTCCCCCACCCAGCGCCAGGTCGTGCAGCGGATGCTCGGGATGTTCCCCGAGGTGGCCTTCCTGTCGACGATCGAGATCGCCGAACTCGCCGGGGTCAGCCAGCCGACCGTCACCCGGCTCGCCACGGCGCTGGGGTTCGCCGGATTCCCCGAGTTCCGGTCGGCGCTGCGCGAGGCGGTCCTCGCCGTCGTCCCGGCGCCGCGCACGCCGCCGCGGCGGAGTCCGGTCGCCGCCATCTCCGCCATCGATCAGGAGTGTGCGAATCTCGGCAGTCTGCGCCGGGAGGTCGGCGGGGATCGGATGGCTGCCGCGGTTCGGCTGCTGGCGGGGTCGGCGCCGCTGGGGGTGGTGGGGTTGCGGGCTTCGGCGGCTTTAGCTGACTATTTCGGATATTTCGCCCAGCGGATTCTGCCTGCGGTCGTCACCTGCACGGACGCTGCCACCGTGGCCGACACCGTCCTCCAACTGCACCAGCAGGGGGCCGGGGCGTTGCTGGTCTTCGCGATGCCGCGGTACCCGGCCGCGACGGTCAGCGCTCTGCGGCTGGCCCGCCGCTTCGGCATGTCGACGGTCGTGGTCGCCGACTCGGGCCTCGTCCCGTTCGCCGGGGAGGCCGACGTGCTGCTGACCGCCCCGGTCGGCGCCGGCCTGGTCTTCGACTCGCACGCCGCCGCCGTGGTCCTCTCCATCACCCTGCTCGACGCCATCGCCGCCACCGATCCGCAGCGAACCCAGCAGCGCCTGGAAGCCCACGAGTCCCTGATCGATACCTGGATCCACGACGCCTGACATCGCCGCTGCGGGACATCGCCGCCCCTGAGCGCCGCCGCGGAGCGCCGCCGCGGAGAAGCAGCCGCCGCAGCACACTGCCGCCTATGCGCGAGGGGTGTCGTCTGCGCCGGGATGGGCGGGGTGGGCTGCGGTTCTGGGGATTCCGCCCGGCGGGGACCGGTGGGTGGGGACTGACAGGAGGAAGGGCGCACGTGGTCCCTCAGGCGGCCCGGCGCGTGCTCGCGGGTCGGACGCGCAGCGGCCGGCGAGCAGCGGCGGGACCTCGGCGGGAGCGGCGGCCCGGGCCACCCACCCCGCTGCGACCGGAAGTTGATCGTGCGTCTTGCCCCACACATGGTGCTTCAAGGGTGTTGTCAACACCGCTGACAACTGCGATGCTTGGAGTGCGGCCGCGGGTGGCGTGGCCAGAGAACGGGGTGTTGCATGCCTTCCGGCGACGTGGTCGGTGGATCGGGGCCGTGCGGTCCGGTCGCTGCCCGCGCCCTGGGTGGCACGGACAGCCCGGTGTTACTGAGCGGCCAGCTTCTCGACGCGGTCGAGGAGCGCGGTCACCAGCTCCTGCAGGACCGTCTCGTCCTCGATGTCGGCGAAGTGCTGGGCGGCCGCGGCGATGTTCGGGTAGCGGCGGACCGGCAGCGCGCGGTATTCGCGGGACCACGCCGACTCGTCGCCCTCGCGGCTCGACGCGTCCATCGCGGTGTACGCACTGATCATCGCGGCGTAGGACATCACGGTGTCGTCGAAGACGCGGTGCTGCACGGCGGCACGCTCGTCGGAGAGGCCGGCCTCGCGCAGGGCGCCCAGGATCACCTCGGCCAGCCGGAACTCGCCCTGGCGGCGGGTGGTCCGCAGCGCCAGGATCGGCGCGATCGCCGGGTGCGCCACGAACGAGCGGACCACCTCCTGGGAGAGCCATTCCAGGCGGGGACGCCAGGCGAGGTTCTCCGGCAGGCCGTCGACGATCGCCCCGAGCAGGCGGTCGGCGACCTCCAGCACGATCTGGTCGCGGTCCCGGAAATGCCGGTAGACCGCTGTCGGATCCACCCCCAGCTCCTTGCCCAAGGCGCGGATGCTCAGCGCGTCGGCGCCGGCGTTCTCGGCCAGGCGGCTCGCCGCGTCGACGATCAGCTCGGGGGTCAGCGCCACACGGGCTCGCAATTTCTCTCCCATTTCCGGCTCGGGCAACCGACCAATGTTAGTGCTCCCCCCAACTCCGCACCGAGGTGCAACCCATGAACCGACAGTCATTGAGCGACGTGAGTTACTCCACCTATTGGCTGGCCGACCCCGGACGGCCCGCCGTGCGCGGACCGCTGACCGGAGAGCTCTCCACGGACCTCGTGGTGATCGGTGGCGGCTACACCGGGCTATGGACCGCGATCAATGCGAAGGAGCGGAATCCCGAGCGTGACGTCGTCCTGATCGAGGGCGGCCGGATCGGGCACGCCGCGTCCGGGCGCAACGGCGGTTTCGTCGCGGCCAGCCTCACCCACGGGTTCGCGAACGGGTACAGCCGCTGGCCGGGGGAGATCGCCGAGCTGGAACGGCTCGGCCTGGAGAACCTGCAGGGCATCGAGGACGCGATCAACCGGTACGGCATCGACTGCGAGTGGGAGCGCACCGGCGCCCTGGACGTGGCGACCGAGCCGCACCAGATCGAGGCGCTGCGCCAGGGTGTCGAACTGGCCCGCGGTCAGGGCGTCGACGTCGAGTTCATGGACCACGCCGCGGTGCAGGCCGAGGTGCGCTCGCCGCGGTTCCTGGCCGGCGCGTGGGACCGGACCGGCACCGCCATGGTCAACCCGGCGAAGCTGGCGTGGGGCCTGGCCGCGGCGGCCGAGAAGCTCGGCGTGCGCATCTTCGAGGGCACCTTCGCGACCGAACTGGCCCGGGACGGCGCCGGCATGGCGGTGCGCACGCCGCTGGGCCGGGTACGCGCACGTCACGTGGCCCTCGGCACCAACGTCTTCCCGTCCCTCGTCAAGCGGACCCGGCTCTACACGATCCCGGTGTGGGACTACGCGCTGATGACCGAGCCGCTGTCATCGGAACAGCGTGCGGCGATCGGCTGGGGCAACCGGCAGGGCCTCGGCGACTCCGGCAACCAGTTCCACTACTTCCGGCAGACCGCCGACCACCGCATCCTCTGGGGCGGCTACGACGCGATCTACCACTACGGCGGCAAGCTGGACCCGTCGCACGAGCACCGGCAGGAGACGTACCACCGGCTCTCCGACCACTTCTTCGACACGTTCCCGCAACTCGAAGGCCTGAAGTTCTCGCACGCCTGGGGCGGTGCCATCGACACGTGCACCCGGTTCTCGGCGTTCTTCGGCAAGGCGTACGGCGGCCGGGTCGCCTACGCCGCCGGCTACACCGGGCTCGGGGTGGCGGCGACCCGTTTCGGCGCCGACGTGATGCTCGACTTCCTCGCCGGGGAGAGCACCGAGCGCACTCGTACGACGATGGTCCGTTCGAAGCCGCTCCCGTTCCCGCCCGAACCGGTCCGCTGGGCCGGGGTGGAACTGACGCGGCGTTCGCTGGCCCACGCCGACGCCAACGGCGGCCGCCGCAACCTGTGGCTCAAGGCGATGGACGCGGTCGGCTTCGGCTTCGACAGCTGACCCCTGGTGGATCTTGATCGTTTCACCACCGTTTCCGGTGGTGAAACGATCAAGATCTCAGGCGAGCCGCTCCCGCTCGGCCGCGATCGTCGTGTCATCACCATGACCGGTGTGCACGACGGTCTCATCGGGCAGCGCGAACAGCTCCGCCTTGATGGAGTCGACGATCAGACCGGCGTCGGAGTACGACCGGCCGGTCGCTCCCGGCCCGCCCTGGAACAGGGTGTCGCCGGTGAAGACGCACCCCAGGTCGGGGGCGTGGAGGCAGACCGCCCCCGGCGCGTGCCCCGGTGTGTGCAGCACCGTCAGCGTGATGCCGCCGACCGGGATGTCCGACCCGTCGGCGAGGTCGGCGTCCCACACCTCGTCCTTGCCGTGGGTCAGCTCCCACAGCGGCCGGTCCTCCGGGTGCAGGAAGATCGGCGCGCCGGTCCGTTCCCGCAGCGCCGGCGCCACCCGGACGTGGTCGTCGTGCGCGTGCGTGCAGACGATCGCCACGACCTTGCGGCCGGCGACCACCTCCAGGATCGCGTCGACGTCGTGCGGGGCGTCGATCACCACGCAGTCGTTGTCGTCGCCGACCACCCAGATGTTGTTGTCGACGTCGTATGTCTGCCCGTCCAGGCTGAACGTCCCGGCGACGACACCGTGATCGACCCGCGCCGTCACAGGACCACCACCGAACGCAGCACCGGGGTCTCGCCGCTGTGTCCGTGCATCTTGGCGAACGCCGCCTCGACGTCCTCGATGCCGACCTCCTCGGTCACGAACGCGTCGAGGTCGAGCCGTCCCTGCCGGTAGAGGTCGACCAGCATCGGGAAGTCCCGCGACGGCAGGCAGTCGCCGTACCAGGAGGACTTGAGCGCCCCACCCCGGCCGAACACGTCGATCAGCGGCAGGTCCGGCACCTTCATGTCCGGCGTCGGCACCCCGACCAGGACCAGCACGCCGGCGAGATCACGCGCGTAGAACGCCTGCTTCCACGTCTCCGGCCGCCCCACCGCCTCGATCACCACGTCCGCGCCGTCCGCACCCGGGTACGCCGAGGCGGCGATCCGCTTGATCTCGTCGACCGGATCGGCCTTCGAGGAGTCCACGACGTGCGTGGCGCCCAGCTTGCGGGCCGCCTCCAGCTTCGCCGGGTCGATGTCCACCGCGATGATCGGCGACGCGCCCGCGAGGGCGGCGCCGGCCACCGCCGCCACGCCGACGCCACCGCAGCCGATGACAGCGACGGACTTGCCGCGGGTCACGCCGCCGGTGTTGATCGCCGCGCCGATGCCGGCCATCACGCCGCAGCCCAGCAGACCCACCGCGGCGGGCCGCGCCTCCGGGTCGACCTTGGTGCACTGGCCGGCAGCGACCAGGGTCTTCTCGGCGAACGCGCCGATGCCCAGCGCCGGCGACAGTTCGGTGCCGTCCTCGAGGGTCATCTTCTGCTTCGCGTTGTGCGTGTTGAAGCAGTAGTGCAGGTCGCCGCGCTTGCAGGCCCGGCATTCACCGCAGACCGCCCGCCAGTTCAGCACCACGAAGTCACCGGGCGCCACCCCGGTCACGCCGTCGCCCACCGACTCCACGATCCCGGCCGCCTCATGACCGAGCAGGAACGGGAACTCGTCGTTGATGCCGCCCTCGCGGTAGTGCAGATCGGTGTGACACACCCCGCAGGACTGGATCTTCACCACGGCCTCACCGGGACCGGGGTCGGGAACGTTGATCGTCACGAGCTCCACCGGCGCGCCCTTGGCCCGTGCGATGACCGCTTTCACCTGCTGCATGAGTGCGAGGTTCCCTTCTTTCATCGGTGTGACAAAGCCTGCCACACTGTGGACCATCGATATCGGGAAGAAGGCGAGATGCGTCGCTGGGTTCTCGTTCCGCTGGTGGCCTCCGGTCTTGCCGTAGTGATCAATCTGATCACTGACAAGATCACAATGCCCGGCGGGTGGTGGCTGTGGGTGGTCTTCGGACTGCTGCTGAGCGCGGCCGTCCTGCTCGAATTCACCGGCCGGCCTCGTGCCGCCGGTTCACTCCAGGACGCCACAGCCGACCTCGCGGCTCGGGTGGAGCGCGATTGGTCCGCCGAGGCCGTGCGACGGGAGATCACCCGCCCGGATCCCGTTCTGGTCTCCTGGTCCTCCACCGGTCGCCCGGCAGCCGGCCGCGAAGCGGTGATGGGCGAGGGGAGCTGGCAGCAGTTCCCGCTGCGCGGCTCGACGGACAGCCTCAACGCGGACATCCTCGCGGCGTTCCGATGCCTCCGGCACGGTCAGCTCATGGTCCTCGGCGGGCCGGGTGCGGGAAAGTCCGGCTTCGCGCTGCTGCTCACTCTCGCCTTGATCCGTTCGCGTAAGGGCTCGGCGCCTGTCCCGGTACTGCTCGCCATCAGCGAGTGGGATCCGGCCGAATCCGTCGCCGACTTCGTCACCGGACGCGTCGCCGCCGAATACGGCAACGCTCTCGGTGCGCACGGTGAGCCCCGTGCGATCGCCGCCCGGCTGATGGAGCACGGACTGATCCTCCCGGTGCTCGACGGCCTCGATGAGGTGCACCGCGGCACGACCGAGGCGGCATTGCGCGCCCTGGAGATCTACGCTTCGGCACGGCGGCCGGTGGTGGTGACGTGCCGTGGACGAGAGTACGAACAGGCCGCCCTCCGCAGCGAGACGGTGCTGGCCGGCGCCGCCGTCGTGGAGCTGGAGCGGGTGGGCGTGGAATCGGTGATCGCGTTCCTGTCGTACCCGGAGCTGGCCCGTCCGCGGTGGGAAACGGTCTTCACCCACCTGCGCGGCCATCCTCATGGCCCGCTCGCGAACGCGCTGTCGACCCCGCTGATGGTGTCCCTGGCCCGTGCCACGTACCAGGACCCGGCCACCGACCCGGCCGGCCTTCTCGAGATCTCCGACGAGTCGGCGGTGCGGGCCCAGCTGATGAGCTCCTACCTGGACGGCGTCTATGGCCGTCGCCCTCGGCGCTGGCTGGGCACCCTGGCCTCACTTCTCGAAGCGATGGACAGCCGCCAGCTGCAATTCGGCGTCCTGGCATACGCGCCACTCCGGCTCACCGCGCGGTGGACCTACGTCCGGATGACGGCTGTCATGCAGATAGTGGCCGGGTCTGCGGCTGCCGCCCTCAGCGCGGTAGCCGGGCTGAACCCTTGGGCGGCGTTCGTGACCGGCGCCGCGGCCGTCTACGCCGTGCAGCGGCGCGGCCTCTGGCCGCTCGCCGCGCTCGAGCTTCCGGGCGGATTCTGGCTCCGGCATCCGCGAGCGCCGGGATTCCTCACCCGCTGGGTCGCCGGCATCGCAGGCTGTGCCCTCGCGGTCGGCTGGATCACCGGGCAGTGGGTGACCGCCCTTCTCGCCGCGCCACCGAGCGGCGCGGTGATGGCGACGGTGTTGACGCTCCCGGTCGTCGTGCGCATCGATCGGATCTGGGGGACGAACGCCCAGCCCGCTTTCCTGAGTCTGCGGTACGTCCTCGCCCTGCCGATAACGGCCGGCGCTCCGATATGCCTGCTCCACGCCGGCGCGGCCACGATGACCGGGTCCTCCCCGATGGCCGCCGGGATCACCGCGGCGACCGTCTACGGCGGCACGATCGCCGTCGGCGGGGCCGGCTGGTACTGGTTCTGGTTCCGGGCGACGCATGCCTGGTATGCGCTGCGCGGCCGGCTGCCCTGGTTCCTGCGGGCGTTCCTCGCGGACGCGGGCCGGCGGGGTGTGCTGCGGCGGACCGGCCCCGCGTACGAGTTCCGGCACGCCGTCCTCCAGGACCATCTGGCCGATGTGTCACGGTGAGCCGCGGGCGGTGACCGCCGGCAAGTCAACGGTTGTTTACGTGACATCGGTGATCGGTAAGCTGGACACATGACGACTCCGCGGCGTCGCGATGCGGCCGCCACCAGGCAGCTGCTGCTCGACGCGGCCCGCCGCCGGTTCGCCGCCGACGGCTACACCGCGACCTCGGTGCGTGACATCGCCACCGAGGCGGGGGTGAACGTGGCGCTGATCAGCCGCTACTTCGAGTCGAAGGAGGGCCTGTTCCGGGCCTGCCTGCGCGGGACGGTCGACGAGTTGAAGCAGACCACGTTCGAGGGCGGCCCCCGGGATCTCGCGGCCCGGATGGCCGGCGGGCACGACAAGGCGCCGCATCAGCTGTTGCTGCTGCTGCGATCGTCAGGGGACGAGACCGCCGAGCGAATCCGCCTGGAGATCCTGCAGTCGATCGCCGCACGCCTGGCCACCGCGGCGGGAAGAAGCCCGGAAAGTCCGGAGATATCGCTCAATGCCCAGTTCGTCCTGGCGACCGCCCTGGGCGTGGTGATCCTCCGGTCGGCGGGGCTGGAACCCCTCGCCGCCGCCGACCAGGAACAGATCGCCGACCGCTTCGAGAAAGTGATCAGCGCACTCCTCTGACAACGATCACGGGAAGACGATCGTGTGATTGCCGTGCCGGATCACCCGGTCCTCGGCGTGCCACATCACCGCCCGCGACAGCACGGCCCGCTCCACGTCTGCGCCGCGGCGCTGCAGGTCCGCCACGGTGTGCGCGTGGTTCACCCGGACCACGTCCTGCTCGATGATCGGTCCCTCGTCCAGGTCCTCGGTCACATAGTGCGCGGTCGCCCCGACCAGCTTGACGCCGCGGGCCTTGGCCTTGGCGTACGGTCCGGCGCCGATGAACGCCGGCAGGAAGCTGTGGTGGATGTTGATGATCGGCACGCCGGCGCGCTCGATGAAGTCGCCGGAGAGGATCTGCATGTAGCGGGCCAGGATGATGAAGTCGACGTTGCCGGCGAGCAGCTGCAGGTTCTGCGCCTCGGCGGCCGACTTGTCCGGGCCCTGCGACGGCACGTGGAAGAACGGGATGCCGAACGAGCGCACCTCGTCGGCCATGTCCGAATGGTTCGAGATCACCATCGACACGTTGATCGGCAGGTCGCCGCGGCGGTGCCGCCAGAGCAGGTCGAGCAGGCAGTGCCCGTCCTTCGAGGCGAAGATCGCAACCCGCTTCGGTACGGACAGATCCCGCAGTGTGTACTCCAGCTCGAAGCCGTCCGCGAGAACCTCCCGCAGGTCGGCCTCGATGGCCGGCAGCGCCGCCTTGAGCCCGGGCTTGCTGAGCACGGTCCGCTGGAAGAACGCGCCGCCCTGCGGGTTGTCGGAGTGCTGGTCCAGGGACACGATGTTCGCGTCGTGCTTGCCGAGCACCGCGCTGATCGCCGCGACGATCCCGGTCCGGTCCTTGCCGTGCACGATCAGGACGGCCTGGTCGGCGGCGGCGGGCACGGGGGTGGGCGGCGCGGGGGCGTGCTGGGTCAGCGACACGATCGGTGGTCCTTCCGGATGTTCAGGGTCGCCGAAGATCCTGCCCGGTCAGGACCGGCGCGGCTCGACCGGGGCCGGTGATTCCCAAACCGGGAGGCGGACGGTGAACGTGGTGCCCAGGCCGCGAGTGCTGGTGGCGGCGAGGCTGCCGCCCTGGTCGTCGACGATGCGGCGGGCGATGGTCAGGCCCAGCCCGGAGCCGCCGGTGGCGCGCTGACGGGCCGGGTCGGCGCGCCAGAACCGGTCGAAGACCCGGGACACCTCGTCGGGGCTCATGCCGACGCCGGTGTCCCGTACCGACAGAGAGGCGCCCTGCGGATCCCGCCCCACCCGGATCTCCACCCGCCCGCCGGCGTCGGTGTAGCGGATCGCGTTGCTCAGCAGGTTGCCCAGCACCTGCCGGATCCGGTCCGGGTCGGCGTGCACCTCGACCGGCTCGGGGGCGTCCACGACCAGGTCGACGCCGGCGTTGCCGGCCACCGCGCGGTGGGCGGTCACCGCGGTCGCGGCCAGCTCGGCCAGGTCGAACGGCGACGGCGCGTACTCCAGCTCGCCGGCCTCGGCCAGCGCCAGGACCTGCAGGTCGTCGAGGATGCGCCGCTGCAGCAGGGTCTCCTCGTGCAGCGAGGCGAACAGCTCCGGGGTCGGCTCGATCACCCCGTCGGCGAGGCCCTCCAGGTAGCCGCGCAGATTCGACAGCGGTGTCCGCAGCTCGTGCGCGACGTCGGCGATGAGCCGGCGCTGGCGTTCCTCGCTGCGCTGCAACGCCTCGGCCATCGAGTTGAACGAGTTGGAGAGCGCGGCCAGCTCGTCCTCTCCCCCGCCATAAGGCACCCGCACGTCCAGCCGGCCCGCGGCGAGCTGCAGCGACGCCCCGGTGAGCAGCCGCACCGGGCGGCTGACCCGGCGGGCGATCCAGGCCGTGCCGAGCGCCGCCGCCACGATCACGCCGAGCACCGCGACGCCGGCCGGGCGGCCCAGCCCGGCGACGTCCGGGTCCTGCGGCGCCCCGAAGTAGATCTCCACGGGCACCGCTGACACACTCAGCGCGCCCTGGGTGAACTGGCTGCTCAGGCACTCCACCAGCGCGGTCGGCGACAGCCGGCAGCGGGCGATCGCGGTCCACCAGGTGTCCAGCCAGCCCTTGTCGTCGTGCACCCGGGTGCGGGCGGACGCGGCGCAGGCCGGCTCGCCGGTCGTCTGCTTGACGCTGAGGTACGGCGCGTCGACGGTGGCGAGCGCGGCCGACCAGGCGCCGCTCTGCTCGCGCATGCAGCGCACCTTGAGCAGGGCGGCCCGGTACTGGGCCAGCTGGTAGAGGGTCTGCATGCCGGGGTCGCCGGGCGGGATCGGCCCGAACAGGTCGGCGGGCAGCTCCGGCCGCGCGGGTGTCGCGACCGGCGCCCGGCGCCCGGCGATCTTCGCCCGGACCGGGTCGGATTCCTCGCCGGTCAGGGCGGCGGCCAGGGCCAGCTGCCCGGCCGCGCCGGCGATCAGCGGGTCCAGCGCCGGCGCCGGGTCGGCCTGGCGGGAGAGCAGCTGCACCGGGCCGGCGGCCCGCTTGCGCAGGTTGTCCGAGTCGGCGAGCACCACACCGCCCTCCCGGGTCACCACCCGGATGTGCAGGCTCGTCTTGTCCGCCATCTCGGACACCACGTCGTCGACGCCGGCCCACTGGCCGTTCCGGATGCCGAACCGGCGGATCTCGTCGACGATCACCGCCTCGTGCTGGTCGCGGGCCTGGTCGACGCGGGCCGCCTCGCGCGAGGTCAGGCTGATCGTCAAATAGGCGGTCGCGCCGATCGCGGTCACCGCCACGACCAGGACCAGGACGAAGATCCGCAGCCGGAAGCTCACTGCTCGGCCATCCGGTATCCCCGGCCGTAGACGGTCTGCACGTACCGCGGGTCGGCCGGGTCCTTCTCGATCTTGCGGCGCAGGTTCACCACGTGGGCGTCGACCGTACGATCGGAGACGTCGTTCTCGAACCCGAAGACCTTGTCCAGGATCTGCGCGCGGGTGAACACCCGGCCCGGCTCCCGGGCCAGCAGCTCCAGGATGCCGAACTCCTTGGCGGTCAGCCGGGTGGGCTCGCCGGCGACGCGCACCTCGAACCGCGGCCCGTCCACCTCCAGGTCACCGACCCGCAGCACCTCGGCGTCGCCGCCGGCGCGCACCCGCCGCAGCAGCGCCCGGATCCGCGCGGTCAGCTCCCGTGGGCTGACCGGTTTCGTCAGGTAGTCGTCGGCGCCGATGTCGAGGCCGAGCAGCATGTCGTTCTCCGCGGACCGGGCCGTCACCATGACGATCGCCACGTCCGACTCGGCGCGCAGGATCCGGCACACGTCCAGGCCGTCGACGAGCGGCATCATCACGTCCAGCACGATCAGGTCCGGCCGGCGGGCCCGCGCCTGGTCCAGCGCCGCCCGGCCGTCACCCACCGTGAGCACCTGATGCCCCTCCCGCTCCAGGTAGAGGCGGATCAGCTGGGCGTGCTTGGGATCGTCGTCGGCTACGAGGATGCGGGCTGTCACGGATCGCATTCTGGCCCGTCCTGTCGAGCAGGCCCAAGAAATGTCAAGAACCGATGAGATTGCGATGGGAAAGCGGATCCCGGCCGGATCCGCACAGGTTCTTCACAAGCCGCCGCCTACGGTCGCCTCTCCACAGCGACAAACAGGAGGCTTCCATGTGCGGACTGAGCGCGTTCGTCAGCAGCCGGCCCGACGCGGGGCCGCCGGACGCGGACACCGCCGCCGCCTTCAGCGCGGCCCTCGCCACCATGCACCACCGGGGACCGGACGACACCCGCATCGAGTACGGCGACGGTTACGCCTTCGGCTTCAACCGGCTGGCGATCATCGACCGGGAGCTGTCCGCGCAGCCACTGCACTACGCCGGCCGCTGGACCGTCGTCTTCAACGGCGAGATCTACAACTACCGGGAGCTGCGCGCCGACCTGATCCGCCACCACGGCGCCGCCTTCACCACCGAGGGCGACTCCGAGGTGCTCGCCGCGGCCTTCCACTACTGGGGCGAGGCCGCCCTGCCCCGGCTGCGCGGCATGTTCGCGTTCGTCGCCTACGACCACCGCACCGGCACCCTGCACGCGGCCCGGGACGCCTTCGGGATCAAGCCGCTCTACCTGCTGGAGACCGCCGACGGCCTGCACGTCGCGAGCGAGCGCAAGGCCCTCGACCCGTTCGCCGCGCCGGCCGGGGGCGCGCTCGACACCGACGCGCTGGCCCACTACCTGACCTTCCAGTACGTGCCGGACCCGCTCACCCTGCACCGGCACATCCGCCGCCTGCCACCGGGTCACCGGATCGTCTGGACGCCGGGTGGCGGGGTCCGCCAGCACCGCTGGTTCAAGCCGTCGCTGCGCCCGCTGCACGTCCAGCCCGAAGCGGCACACCAGGCCATCCAGGACGCGCTGACCGCGAGCGTGGCCCGGCACCTGCACGCCGAGGTGCCGGTCGGCGCGTTCCTGTCCAGCGGCGTCGACTCCTCGGCGATCGTGGCCCTCGCGTCCCGGGTCACCCCGGACCTGCACGCGTTCACGGCCGGCTTCGCCGCCGGCGGGTACTCCGAGATCGAGGTGGCCGCCGACACCGCCGCCCAGCTGGGCGTACGGCTGACCCCGACCGTGGTCAGCGACGAGGACGTGCTGGCCGCCCTGCCCCGGATCGTGCAGCTACTCGACGACCCGATCGCCGACCCGTCGCTGATCCCGCTCTACTTCCTGGCCCGGACCGCGTCCCGGCACGTCACCGTGGTGCTGTCCGGCGAGGGCTCGGACGAGCTGTTCGGCGGCTACAAGATCTACCGGGAGCCGCTGTCGCTGGCCGGCGTCGACCGGCTGCCGCAGGGCGTCAAACGCGGCCTCCGGCACCTCGCCGAGGTGCTGCCCGAGGGGGTGCGCGGCCGGTCCTTCCTGGAACGCGGCACCACCCCGATCGAGCAGCGCTACTACGGCAACGCCCGGATCTTCACCCCCGAGGAGAAGGCCCGGCTGATGCGCTTCACCGCGCAGCCGCACACCGACATCACCGCCCGGCTCTACGCCGAGACCGCCGACGTCGACGACGTGGCCTCGATGCAGTACGTCGACCTGCACACCTGGCTGCCCGGCGACATCCTGGTCAAGGCCGACCGGATGTCGATGGCCCACTCCCTGGAGCTGCGGGTGCCGTTCCTGGACCAGCAGGTCTACGCGGCCGCCGCCGGGCTGCCCACCGAGCTGAAGCTGCCGTCCGGCTCCCGGTCGACCAAGCACGCCTTCCGCGAGGCGATGATGGGCATCGTCCCGGAGTCCGTGCGCGACCGCGACAAGCTGGGCTTCCCCACCCCGACCCGGCTGTGGCTGAAGGGCCCGATCGGTGACTGGGTGGACTGGCTGCTGTCCTCCTCGCAGGCCGGCCACCTCATCGACCTCGGCTACGCGCGCACCCTGCTCGCCGAGCACCGGCGCGGCGAGGCGGACCGGTCCCGCAAGGTCTGGACGGTCGCCATGTTCTGCCTGTGGCACGCCCTCACGGTCGAGAAGTCCATCACGGTGGAGCCGGCCCGGACCCCGGCCGGCCTGGTCACCGGCTGATCCGGCGGCTCCGGGCGATGGCCTCGTGCAGGTGGTGGCCGGGATGCCGGTCCGGCGCCGCCGCCCGTTGCGCCGGCAGCCCGGGGCCGCGGATCAGCTCGGGGTGGTTCAGCGCGAGCAGCGCCATCGGCAGGGTGAAGTCGGCCTCCGGGTCGAACCGCGCCGGCAGCAGCGCCGCCAGGCGGCGCCATCCGGCTCATGCCCACGGCCGACCGCAGTCCCAGCATCAGGCTCACCACCCGGCGGTGGAAGCTGCGCTGGAACGCGGTCAGGTCGTAGCGGTCCAGGATCTCGCCGCCGGTCAGGTTGAACGTGGTCCATCCGGCCCGGCCGGTGCGCCACAGCCGCACGCTGCTCTCCAGGTCCGGGCCCAGGTCCTCCTCGCCGACCCACTGCCGCCGCCGGTTGAACATCGCGAAGGCCACCGCGGCCAGGTCGCGCCGGCGCAGGTTATCGGCAAACCCGCGCCCGGAATGATCCGTCAGGAGCGCCCGCCGTGACCGGTGTAGCCGGCGATGCCCTCCTCGACCGCCTCGGCGTGCAGCTGCTCGTGGTGGCGTTCGACGACCGGCGCGGCGCCGGCGGCCAGGTCCCGGACGGCGCTGTCGTCGGCCTCGGCGGCCGCGGCGCGGACCATGGTGAGGGCTTCGCGGTGCGCCGCCAGCTGGGTGGTGACGAAGTATTCGTCGAAGGTGTCCGCGCCCGCCGCCGCGTAGCCGCGGGCCAGCGACTGCTGCTCCTCGTTCGGCACGGCCGGCAGGAAGACGCGCAGTTGCCGGGCCACCTGGGTGAGCTCGGCGTCGAGCCGGATGTGGTCGCGCATGAACATGACGGCCAGGTCCTTCACACCCCGGTCGGCGCTCTTGGTGAACGCGAGCCGGCCCGCGGCGATCTCGGCGAGGTTGACCTGGTGGGCCGCCCTCAGGAAGTCCGCGTCGCGGTCGGAGACGTCGGCCTGGGCGGCGGTGGCGGGCGCGAGCAGGGCTGCGGTGAGCCCGAACGTGGTGGCGAGATGCCGGAATTTGATCACGAATGCAGGGTATTAAGGGCCAATGCGCGTTTTACCGGTTTCCTGAGGTGTGGCCCGCCGGGGCCGATGAGTTCGGCGCGGCTCGCCGGTCGTACCCGGTATGGCGACGTTCTTCCCGGTGCGCACGAGGGCCGGCCGCACGGAGATCCCGGCGCTCTGCACCGAGCTCGCCGATCTCCTGCGCGGCCGGGCGCCCGGGGTGGTGATCTGCGAACTCACCGGTCCCGGCCGGCCCGGCGTCGCGACGGTCGAGGCGCTGCTCCGGCTGCGGCTTCTGGCTCATCGGTACGGGTGGCAGCTGCGACTGCAGAACCCCACACCCGAGCTGGTGGCCCTGCTGGGTCTGCTCGGCCTGGCCGGCGTCCTCACCCCGGACGAGAGCTGATCAGGGCAGCCGCGGCGGCAGGCCGAACAACGGGAACAGCGCCGCCGTGTCGAGGAAGTTGTTGACGCCCGCGATCCGCCCGTCGGTGATCTCCAGGACGATCAGCGCCCACGGCTCGTGCCCGTCGCCGGAGGCCGCCACCCGGTACTGCCCGAACGCCGGCAGCCCGCTCGCCACCGTCGGCACCAGGCGCGAGCCCCGGCAGCCGCTGCCGGTCCCGGACATCCACGCGGCGATGTCGTCGTGGCCGCGCAGCCAGAGCGCCAGCGGCGGCATCGACAGCGTCGCGTCCTCGTGCAGCAGCGCGGTGAGCGCGGCGAGGTCGTACTCCTCGAACGCCGCGACGTACCGGGCGAGCAGCTCCCGCTGGCCCTCGTCGAGGGGACGGTAGACGTCGGCGCCGGCCGGCTCGGCGGCGGCGATCGTGGCGCGGGCCCGCTGCAGGGCGCTGTTGACGCTCGGCACCGACGTCTCGAGCAGCTCCGCCACCTCCTGCGCCGACCAGGCGAGCACCTCCCGCAGGATCAGCACGGCACGCTGCCTGGCGGGCAGCAACTGCAGCGCGGCGACGAACGCGAGCCGCACCGACTCCCGCTCGGCGATCACGAGGGCCGGGTCGGCACGCTCGAAGAGCTTCTCGTCCGGGACCGGGCCCACCCAGATCTCCTCCGGCCGGGGCTCACCCGGGTCGGTCGCGCGGCCGGAGCCGGCCGGGCCCAGATCCATCGGGCGAACCCGGCGCTGCGCGCTGCCGAGCATGGTGAGGCACACGTTCGTGGCGATCCGGTAGAGCCAGGACCGCAGCGCCGACCGGCCCTCGAACCCCTGGTAGCCCTTCCAGGCGCGGATCATGGTGTCCTGCACGGCGTCCTCGGCCTCGAAGCCGGACCCGAGCATGCGGTAGCAGTATCCGGTCAGCTCTGGGCGGAATGCTTCCAGCTGCGCCTCGATGTCGGTCACGCTGCGAACTTAGCCGAAATGAAAATTTCCGCGCTACCACCGATGAGTCCACGTGACCCGGCAGGTCTACAGGGCATGGCTTACGCAGACGTGAACGGCATCAACCTCTACTACGAGATCCACGGCGAGGGCCGTCCCGTCGTGCTGCTGCACGGCGGCCTCGGCTCCGGCGAGATGTTCGGCGCGATCCTCGACCTGTTCGCCGCCGGCCACCGGGTCATCCTCCCCGACCTGCAGGGACACGGCCGCACCGCGGACGTGGACCGGCCGCTCGACATCCCGACGATGGGCGACGACATCGCCGCCCTGATCGATCACCTGGGCCTGGAGAAGCCGGACGTCGTCGGCTTCTCCCTCGGCGGCGGCGTCGCCCTGCAGGTCGCGGTCCGGCACCCGGAGAAGGTCGGCCGGGCCGTCGTCGGGTCGGCCGGGATCCGGCGCAGCGCCACCTACCCCGAGCTGCTGGAGCAGCAGGCGCAGGTGAGCGGCGCCGCCGCCGAGTTCATGAAGGACACCCCGATGTACGAGCTGTACCAGCGGGTCGCGCCGCACCCGGAGCACTTCCCCCGGCTGCTCGACAAGATCGGCGAGGCGATGGCGAAGGACTTCGACTTCACCGAGGAGGTCCGCGGCCTCCAGGTGCCCACGCTGATCATGGCGGCCGACGCGGACCTCTGCCCGCCCAGCCACTTCGTGGAGGTCTTCGCGCTGCTCGACGGGGGGCAGCGGGACGGCGGCTGGATGGGCGAGGGCCGGCCCAAGGGCGGGCATGCCCTCGCCATCCTGCCGGGGCTCACGCACTACAACGTGGTCGACTCCCCCTTGTTCGCGACGACGGCGCTGGCCTTCATCGATCAGGAGAACTGACGTAGGCGCGCAGGTGCCGGGCCGTCAGGGTGTCCGCGGCGACCAGGTCGGCGGGGGTGCCGGTGAACACCACCTGTCCCCCGTCGTGCCCGGCGCCGGGACCCAGGTCGACGATCCAGTCGGCGTGGGCCATCACCGCCAGATGGTGCTCGATCACGACGACCGAGTTGCCGGCGTCCACCAGCCGGTCGAGCAGGGCGAGCAACTGGTCGACGTCGGCCAGGTGCAGGCCGCTGGTCGGCTCGTCGAGCAGGTAGGTGGCGGTGCCGCCGCCCATGTGAACGGCGAGCTTCAGCCGTTGCCGCTCCCCGCCGGACAGGGTGTTGAGCGGCTGCCCGAGGGTGAGATAGCCGAGCCCGACCGCCGCCAGCCGGTCCAGGATCAGCCGGACCGCCCTCTCGGTGAAGAACTCCAGGGCGTCGGTGACCGGCATCGCCAGGACCTCGCTGATGTCGCGGCCGCGCAGCTTGTAGCCGAGCACCTCGGCGGTGAACCGCTTGCCCTCGCACTCCTCGCAGACGGTCGCCACCCCGGCCATCATCGCGAGGTCCATGTAGACCAGGCCGATGCCCTTGCAGTTCGGGCAGGCGCCGGCCGAGTTCGCGCTGAACAGCGCCGGTTTCACGCCGTTGGCTTTGGCGAACGCGGTGCGGACCGGGTCGAGCAGGCCGGTGTAGGTGCCCGGGTTGCTGCGCCGGGAGCCGCGGATCGCCGACTGGTCGACCACGATGACGCCGTCGCGCTGCGGCAGGGCGCCGTAGATCAGCGAGCTCTTGCCGGACCCGGCCACCCCGGTCACCACGGTCAGCACGCCGGTGGGGATGTCCACCGAGACGTCGCGCAGATTGTGCGTGCGGGCGTCGCGGATCGGCAGGACCCCGGACGGCGTACGGAACGACGTCTTCAGCCCGACCCGATGACCCAGATAACGCCCGGTGACCGTTTCTGACGACCGCAGTCCCGCCACGGTCCCCTCGAACTGAATGCGTCCGCCGGCCGGTCCCGCGCCCGGCCCGAGATCGACCACGTGGTCGGCGATCGCGATCGTCTCCGGTTTGTGCTCGACGACCAGGACCGTGTTGCCCTTGTCGCGCAGGCGCAGCAGCAGGCCGTTCATCCGCTCGATGTCGTGCGGGTGCAGGCCGACGGTGGGCTCGTCGAACACGTAGGTGATGTCGGTCAGCGGCGAGCCGAGGTGCCGGACCATCTTGACCCGCTGCGCCTCACCGCCCGAGAGAGTGCCCGACTCACGGTCCAGCGATAGATAGCCGAGTCCGATCTCGACCAGTGAGTCGAGGGTCTGCCGCAGGGCCGCCACCACCGGCGCGACGGACGGCGCGGTGATCCCGGCGAGGAAGCCGGCCAGGTCGCTGACCTGCATGGCCGAGCACTCGGCGATGTTGCGGCCGTCGATCCGGGAGGCGAGCACCTCGGCACGCAATCGAGCACCACCACATTCCGGGCATTTCGCGAAGGTGACGGCGCGGTCGATGAACGCGCGGATGTGGGGCTGCTGCGCCTCGCGGTCCTTCGAGAGGAACGACCGCTGGACCTTCACCACCAGGCCCTCGTAGGTGGTGTTGATCCCGGCGATGCGCATCTTGGTGGCCGGCTTGTAGAGGAAGTCCTGCAGCTCCTGCTCGGTGAAGGAGCCGACCGGCTTGTCCGCGTCGAACAGCCCGGACTCGGCGAAGCCGCGGACATACCAGCCGTCGGCCGTGTAACCCGGCACCGTGATCGCACCCTCGTTGATCGACTTCGAGCGGTCGACCAGCTGGTCCACGTCGATGGTGGACACCCGGCCGATGCCCTCACAGCCCGGGCACATGCCCTCGGCGTTGAACGAGTAGGCCAGCGCGCTGCCGGCGCCCGGCTCCCCCAGCCGGGAGAAGATGATCCGCAGCAGCGTGTACGCGTCGGTGGCCGTCCCCAGGGTGGACCGGGCGTTCGCCCCCATCCGCTCCTGGTCCACCACGATCGCGGCGCTCAGATGGTGCAGCGCGTCCACGTCCGGCCGTGCCGGGCTGCCCATGAACGACTGCAGGAACGCCGAATAGGTCTCGTTGATCAGGCGCTGCGACTCGGCCGCTATCGTGCCGAACACCAGCGACGACTTGCCGGAGCCGGACACTCCGGTGAAGACCGTCAGCATCCGTTTCGGGATGTCGACGGAGACGTTGAGAAGGTTGTTCTCCCGGGCCCCGCGTACCTGGATGGCTTCAGTCACCCGGCGAAGCTACCGTGGAAAGCGGTCAGAAGCTGACCGCTAACCGGCCCGGCGCCGGGCCCGGCGGGCCGCCAGCTCGTCGCCCTCGGACGGCTCCGGCGTGATGTCACCGACCGGCTGCGGCACGGCCGGCTCGGCCGGCAGGTGCGACAGCGAACCCTGGATCTCCTTGAAGGCGCCGCCGATCGCGATGCCGAACACGCCCTGGCCGCCCTGCAGCAGATCGACGACCTCCTCCGGCGACCGGCACTCGTAGACCGTCGTGCCGTCCGAGATCAGCGTGATCTCGGCGAGGTCGTCGACGCCGCGGACCCGCAGCGTGTCGATCGCCCGCCGGATGTTCTGCAGCGAGACACCCGCGTCGAGCAGGCGCTTCACGACTTTGAGGACCACCAGGTCGCGGAAGGAGTAGAGCCGGGAGGTACCGGAGCCGGAGGCGTCCCGCACGCTCGGGACCACCAGCGTGGTCCGCGCCCAGTAGTCGAGTTGCCGGTAGCTGATACCCACGGCCTGACACGCCGTGACACCGCGGTACCCGACCGAGCCGTCCTCGCCGACGAGTGGGCCTTCAAGAGGCTGCTCGTGCACGCGAATACCTCCCCCTGCCCAAGAACTTTCTAGGCGGTATGCCGGTTCACCTGGACTTCACGAGCGTATATCTCAGTCCACCCGGAAACATGGAGGTAACCGCACGACACGCCGCGTCCGAGGAGGTATTCCGTCGGCGAGCGTCGATCGATCAGCCCGCGAAATCCTCCGGGCGGACCTGGTCGAGGAACTCGCGGAACTTCTCCACCTCGTCCTCCTGCTCGTCCGGGATCACGATGCCGGCCTCGGTGAGCACCTGATCCGCGCAGCGGATCGGCGCGCCCACCCGCAGCGCCAGGGCGATCGAGTCGCTCGGCCGGGCCGACACCCGCAGGTCGTCACCGATCAGCAGGTCGGCGTAGAAGACGTTGTCCTTCAGCTCGGTGATCTCGACGGCCTTCAGCGGCGCGTCGAGGGCGGTGAGGATGTCCCGCAGCAGATCATGGGTCAGCGGGCGGGCCGGCTTGACCCCCTGCTGCTCGTACGCGATCGCGGTCGCCTCCACCGCGCCGATCCAGATCGGGAGGTAACGGTCGCCGTCGACCTCCCGCAGCAGAACGATCGGCTGGTTACTGGGCAGCTCCACCCGGACCCCGACCACGCTCAGCTCGCGCACCGCCCGCCTCCGTGTTCGTCTGTTTTTCCGTGGCTGTCATGAAACGCCCAGCCGCCCCTAACCTGCACGGTACACGCACACCCCGCGTATCCGAGGAGTGCGGGATACCCCGCAAAGGGTAGGCCGAACCGGGTCAGCGACCGAGTTCGCCGCGCAGGCCGGAGCGGACCAGAGCCGCGTGCAACCGCTGCGAGAGCGCCTGCAGGTCACGCGCCGTTTCGGCAGCCCGAGCCCGGGCTGCCGGGTCCTGCTGGCGCGCGATCGGCGCCAGCAGTTGTGTGAACAGGCCCACTTCACGGTCCGCGGCGTTGCGGAACGCGCGCAGGTGACGCGCCTCCAGCCCGTACCGCGTCAGCCCGACGACGGCCTCCACGATGATCACCGCGTCGGCGTCGTACCACCCCGGCGGGCGGGGTGTGACCAGGCCGATCTGCTCCAGCTCGGCCAGCAGCCCCTCGTCCACACCGGTGCGTTCCAGCATGTCCGCCTTGGGGATGCGGGTGTCCGACGGGTCGGCCGGGCGCTGCGAGCCCACCGCCACCAGCGTCGGCCGCTGCGGCACCGCGGGCTCCTGCTCCATGCGATCCAGCTGCTCGCGGATGACCCGCAGCGGCAGGTACTGATCCCGCTGCGCGGTCAGCACGAAACGCAGCCGGGCCACGTCGTTCCACGAGTACTTGCGGTACCCGGAGGCGGTGCGTTGCGGGTCGACCAGACCCTCCGCCTCCAGGAACCGCAACTTCGAGATCGTGGTGTCGGGGAACTCGGTGCGCAGATGTGCCAGCACCTCCCCGATGCTCATCAGCGCACTCTCACGCTCACGCCCACCCGCGGAGCCCGAGGCCCCCGGGTCGCGCGCCGCCGCCCCCGACGAGTTCACGCCCGGCCCTCGCCCTCCGGCCGCGGACCGGCGATGAACACCAGACGGAACTTGCCGATCTGGACCTCGTCGCCGTTGCTCAGCGTCGCGGCCTCGACCCGCTCCCGGTTCACGTACGTGCCGTTGAGCGAGCCGACGTCGCGCACGGTGAAGGTGCCGCCGTCACGGTGGAACTCGGCGTGGCGACGGGAAACCGTCACGTCGTCGAGGAAGATGTCACTGTCCGGGTGCCGTCCACTGGTCGTCACGTCGTGATCCAGGAGGAACCGGGCGCCCGCGTTCGGGCCGCGGCGGACCACCAGCAGCGCCATGCCGGGCGGCAGCGACCCGGACATGCGGGCCGGCACCACGTCGGTCTCGGGTCCCTCCAGCACCTCGTCGAGGGCGCCAAGGTTCAGCGTGGACGTGACGTCGAGTGGGGGGAACTCGTCGTCTGGGCGCGTCATCGGACCACCTCACGGATCAGTTGGTCGCCGGGGCCGATTACGGCCCGACGCACGACTATCGGATTCAAAGGAATAACAGTTCTTCGTGTAGTCCCCGCGAGCCTAGTCAGCGCCAATATCGCTGAGCAACAAGACTCGCGGAGGCCGATATACGCTTTATCAGCTCTCGGTGAGCGCGCGGTACGCCGCCGCGTCGAGAAGGGAATCGAGCGCGGAGGGATCCTCCGGCGCGATCTCCACAAGCCAACCGGCGGCGTAGGGCTCGCCGTTGATGATTTCCGGCTCGTCCGCGAGAGTCGCGTTCTTCGCCACGACGGTGCCCGCGATCGGCGCATAGATCTCCGAGACGCTCTTCGTCGACTCGATCTCCCCGAGCGAGTCGCCGGCCTGCACCACGGTGCCCTCGTCGGGCAGCTGCACGAACACGATGTCACCGAGCGCGTCCTGCGCGAAGTGGGTGATGCCCACCCGCACCGGGCCGCTGCCGTCACCGGCGACCCACTCGTGCTCCGCGGTGTACCGCAGGTCCTCAGGAATCAACGCTTCCTCCGTTTATCACGACACCGGACGCGCGTACTGCAAGGCTGTCGCCTTACGCACCTCGGTCACTTCGACCAGGGCGCGCGAGTCCATGGTCACGCTACCGTCGTCGTTCTTCACCGACGCGACCACCCCGCCCGGGATCTGCAGCGCGGTACTCATGGTCGCGGCCGGACCGATCACCAGAAGACGGAATGTACCGGTCAGATGCACACCATCGGCGATGATTCCACCGCCCTGGGCATCGACGAAATAGGTCTGCGCCACGACGCGCACGGCCGCGCCGTTGTCGCCGCCGAGCTGCATCACCTCACCGCCGGAACCGCGCAGCTCCTGAACGGTGTTGAGGATGTCGGACGCCTTCACCTTCTGCAGGGTGATCTCCAGGCCCGGCCCGCTGCCCGGCACGGTACCGGCGAGCAGCCCCAGCTCCTCGCTGCGCTTGCTGGCCTCGGCGAGGGCGGCCTCCCGGCCCTGGACACCCGAGGAGAGCTGCTGACGGGTCGCCTCCAGGGCCTGGATCTCGGAGAGCAGGCGGCTGTCCTGCGCCTCCAGGTCGCTGAGGATCCGGACCAGGTCCTCCTGCCGCGCGGTGGCCAGGCCGTGGTCGGCGTCGTTGCTGCGCAGCTGCACCACCAGGGTGAACCCGAGCAGGGCGAGCAGCACCCAGATCAGGGTCCCGGCGGGCGCGGGGCGGCGGATCACACGCTTCGGGTCACCCGTACCGGCAGGCTCCGGATCTTGATCTTGTTCTTTCTCGTCGTGATCAAGATCATTCTTTTCCTGTACGGGATCAGCCGCGTCCTCCTTTTCACCCGTTGGAGGAGCGGTCGTCTCGTCCCGATCGGTCATCGCCACACCGTCCTATGCCCGGAAGAGATGCCGGCGGATCGCCGCGACATTACCGAAGATGCGCACGCCGAGCACCACGACGACGCCGGTGGAGAGCTGACCGCCCACCCCCAGCTGATCACCCACGTAGACGATCAGCGCGGAGACCAGCACGTTCGAGATGAACGACACGACGAACTGCTTGTCGTCGAAGATGCCGTCCAACTTGGCGCGCACCCCGCCGAACACCGCGTCCAGCGCGGCCACCACCGCGATCGGCAGGTACGGCACCAGTTCCGGCGGCACCGCCGGATGGAAGACGATGCCCAGCAGGACACCGGCGAGCAGAGCGAGTACGGCGATCATCGGCCGCCTTCCGACGCAGAGCCGGACGGCACGGGGGATCCGGAGCCGTCCGGCGACGAAGAGGAGGAGCCCGGCGGCGCGGGCACGGGGGTGCTCGGAGTCGCGACCCGCAGCTTCAGCTCGGTCGCCGCCTCCAGCGTCACGTCTTTCACCCGGGACGCGTCGAACGACATGCCGTACCGCGCGACCAGGGTCTCGAAGAAGTGCCCGGCATAACCGGACGTGAAGTCGTCGGCCAGATCGTCCGGGCCGATCGCGACCACCTCGTACGGCGTGGCGACCGGCTGCACGTTGACCAGGATCGCCTCGCCGGCCTGCCGGATCGTCGACGTCGCGGTGAGCCGCTGCCCGTTTATCGCGATCGCCTCGGCGCCCGCGCTCCACAGCGCGTTCGTGGCCAGCTGCAGATCGGTGTCCTTCACCCGGCTCTCGGTCCGCCGCTCCCCGGTCACCGGGTCCACCGACGTCGGCCCGTCGGCCAGCGTGATCTTCGCGCCGTGCCCGTGCACCGTGGCGAACCCGGTCGCCGCCTCGAGATCGCGCAGCCGGGCGAGCGCCTCGCCGGTGAGCTCCCTCTCCCGCAGCCCGGCGACCTCCTCGGCCAGCTCGTCCGCGCGGCCCTGCAGGTCGGCCGTCTCGTCCCGGCGGTTCTCCACCTGGCCGACGAGCTCGTCCCGGGCCACCGTGCGGGCCGGCTCGTCGGCGACCGTCTGCTGGTAGCCGACGACCAGCAGGAAACCGATCACCAGCAGCACCAGCGCGGTCGAGCCGCCCGCCACCCGCTTCGCCGCGCCGGTCCGGCCGCGGCCCTCGGCCTTGCGGGCGGCGGCGTCGGCGTAACCGGGGTCGAGCGGATTCTGGAACAGGGCGGTCAGGAAGTCCGGGCCGTACGTCCTCTTGCCCGAGCCGCCGTCCGGATCCGGAACGGTCACGACGGAACCGCTGCTTCCCGGTCCGACCTCAGCAGCCGGACCGCCTGGATCAGATAGAGCGCGGCAGCCGCCCAGTAGAGGCCGAGCGCCCACCAGGCCAGACCCCAGCCCATCGGGTACGCCCAGGCCTCCCACTCGGGGACGGCCTTGGCCAGCAGGATGATCGGGAACGCGGCCAGCAGCAGGAACGTGCCGGTCTTCCCGACGTAGTGCACCGGCGGCGGCCCGAAACCGTGCCGGCGCAGCACCAGCAGCGCGATCCCGAGGACCACCTCACGGGCGAGCAGCGCCGCGGTCAGCCACCACGGGACCACCTCGCGGACCGTGAACCCGATCAGCGTGGCGAGGATGTAGAGCCGGTCGGCGAACGGGTCGAGCAGCTCGCCGAGGCGGCTCACCGAGTTCATCCGGCGAGCCAGGTAGCCGTCGACCCAGTCGGTCGAGCCGCCGATCGCCAGCACGATCACCGCGGCGACGTCGTGCTCCGCGACGAGCAGCAGATAGAGGAAGAGCGGGACGCCCAGCAGCCGCAGGAAGCTGATCACGTTGGGCAGGGTGAAGATCCGGTTCGAGGTCTCGATGGACGGCGCAGGCTGCTGCGACATCACACCACTCCCCTTCCGTTGGGCCCTTCCCCTTGGCCCGCCCGGCTCGCGACCGCGCCTGTCGCCACCCGCTCCCCCGCGGGTGGCTGCGCCTGCCGTCACCGGAGCCGGTCGCTCGCCGAGCAACTATAACCAGCCGCGTATCCCTGGCCGACGCGCAGTCACAACCGCCACACCACCTAAGGCATCCTAGGAGGCTAGGCCAAGGCCCGCCTCCACGCTCGCGTGACCGCCGGCTCAGTGTCAGCTTTCACACGATCGAGGTTGGATCTCCATTTCCTGAGCCCACATGGGACGGACGGCGATCACGGCCCGTTACGCCCGGTTGGCAAGGCGTCAAGTGAACCGTCAAGCTGTACGGCGTGTTACCCGTGACTCTCGCGATCCGCGACGTCGACCACGCGCGGCAACTGCTGAACGACCACTTCTACACGATGGACGTCGACGTCCTGGCCACCCGGCCGGAGTGGACGGCGACGTTCGCGGTGGGCGGCGACGACGCGGTCACGGTCGGGGATCTCCAGTTCGGGATGGACGTGGCGGTCCGGGCCGGCGAGCTCGGCGCGTACCACGTCAACATGCCCCTGACCGGCCGCATGGTGTTCCGCCAGGGCAACGACGACGTCACCCTGGCCACCCCGGAGAGCGCCGGGGTCTACCGGCCCACCGGCGACACCGTCGTGGACCACTGGGCGGGCGACTGCCGGATCGTCGCCGTGAAGATCGCCCGTGCCGAGCTGGAGAACCAGCTGGCCCGGATCCTGGACGCGCCGATCCGCGGCCCGATCGACCTCGACCCCGGCCTCGACCTGACCCGCGGCGCCGGCGCGGCCTGGGGCCGGCTGGCCCGGATGATCGCGGCGGACACCAGCGAGGCGGGGCTCACCCTGCACCCGGTCGTCGGCGCCCGGCTGCGGGAGACGCTGGTGAGCGGGCTGCTCACCGCGACCGGGCACCGCTACCGGGACGCCATGGAACGGCACCGGCCGGCCCTCGCCGCCCCCGGCGCGATCCGCCGGGTCGTGGAGGCGATGCGGGCCCAGCCGGGACGCCCGTTCACGGTGGCCGACCTCGCCGGGATCGCCGGGGTCGGCGTGCGGTCGCTGCAGCAGAGCTTCCAGCGGTACGTCGGGATGCCGCCGATGACCTACCTGCGCCAGCTGCGGCTGGGCCTGGTGCACGACGAACTGCGCCAGGCCCTGCCCGGGACGACGGTCGCGCAGGTGGCCTACCGCTACGGCTTCACCCACCCGAGCCGGTTCGCCGCCGCCTACCGCCAGCGTTACGGCGCCGCGCCCTCGGACACGCTCCGCTCCTGACCCCTCAGCGGCGGCCCCGGCGAGCCCGCACGTAGTCGTCGATCACGTAGCGGCCGAGCTCCGCGGCGTCCGGGCTGAACACCCGGCCGCCGTTGCGCTCGGCGATCCGGCCGACGAACCGCCGCAGGCCCGGCTCCTCGCCCAGCATGAACACGTTGAGCGTGGCGCCGTACCTGGTGAGCTGGTCCACCTCCCGCACCGTGGCCCGTACGGTCTCGGCCAGCGGCGGCCACCAGAACATGGCCTCACCGCCGTCCTCCAGGTGCGCCGTCGGCTCGCCGTCGGTGACCACCAGGACCACCGGCTCGGAACCGGGATGCCGGCGCAGGTGCCGGCCGGCCAGCATCAGCGCGTGCTGCAGGTTGGTGCCCTTCTCGATCGTCGGCTCGATCGCTGCCAGCTCGCCCTGGCTGAGCGTCTGCGCGTACTTGCCGAAACCGATGATCTGCAACGCGTCCTGCGGGTACTTCGTGGCGACCAGGTGCGACAGCGCGAGCGCGGTCTGCTTCATCGGGCCCCAGCGGCCGTCGGCGAACATCGAGTAGGAGAGGTCGACGCAGAGCGCCACCACCGCCGACGCCCGTCGTTCGGTCTCGGCGACCTCGAAATCGTCGGGCGCCAGGCGTACCGGAAGGGTCTGGACATCTCGGGAGGCGGCCCGGCGGCGAACCGCGTTGCCGATGGTCCGGACCACGTCGAGCGGCTGGTCGTCACCGAACTCCCAGCGCCGCGACGAGCCGATCAGATCACCGGCGGCGCCCGCGTCGCGCATGTCGTGCTCGCCGCGCTTGCCCTCGGTGACGTCGGAGAAGATCCTCGCCAGAGCGGTGTGCCCCAGCCGGCGCAGCGCCTTCGGCGAGAGCGTGAGCCCCTCGGCGTCGCGCTGCACCCAGCCCTGCCGGCGCAGTTCCCGTTCCAGCTCGCGCAGCCGGCGCAGGTCGTCGGCGGCGCCCCGGCCCAGCTGCCGTTCCACCGCCTCCACGTCCACGTCGTCGAGGGTCGCCCCGGGATGTTCCTGGCCGAGCTGGTCGATCAGCTCGTCCAGATCGGCGATCTCGCCGAGTGCGGACGCCGCGTCGCCGTACCCCAGATCGCCCGGGCCGCGCATCCGCTCGCCACGACCCCAGTTCATGCCGGGACGCAGCGCCTTCAGGTTGTCCGTGAGCTCGGCCAGCTGTCCCGCGAGGGGACCGTCGCCGAGCGCCTGGGCCATCAGGTTCTGCAGTTCCTCGCGCTGCTGCGGGCTGAGCGAGCGCATCAGCCGCTCGGCCGCGGCGGCCTGCCGGGCCAGCGAGTCGATCAGCTCGTCGACGTTCTGCGGATTGTCCGGGAAGAACCTGCCGTGCTTATCCATGAAGTCGCGGAAGGCGTCGCCGGTGTCCTCGCCGCGGGCGTGCTGATCGAGGAGGCGGTTCAGGTCGCCCACCATCTCGGATATCTGCGACATGTCGCCCTGCTGGAGCGCCTGCTTCATCCCGGCGAAGCGCTGCTCGACGACCTCCTGCCGCAAACCCTCCAAGATCTGCTGATAGATCTGCCGCGCCTCGTCGGACGCCCAGGGGTATTCGGACAACTCCGCGACGGCCTGCGAGACCGACCGCGGCAGGCTGTCCAGCTGCGCCTCGGCGAACCGGGCATCGTCGTCGTCCCGGGCGGCCAGGGCGTCCTTCTCCGCGGCCAGGGCCTGATCGAGCATCTGCCGGGCCCGGGTGACGGCGCCGTCCAGGTTGCCCCGGCGCAGCGCCTCCCGGCGGAGACGCTGGGCGCGGGCCCGCAGCTGGTCCAGGCCCTGGCCGTCGCGGGGACCACGCCGGATCAGGTCGCGGAGCGCGTCACGCAGGCTGTCCCCCTGCATGACGCGATCGCCCATCTCGTCGACAGCGGCCCGCACGTCGTAGGGAGGCGCGAGCGGATCAGGGCCGTCCCGCCACTCCCCATAGCGGAAGACAGGCATCGTCAGCTCCCGTAGAGGGTGCGGCCGTCGTCGGTCAGCTCCTTGGCGAGCCGTCTCGTCAGGTGCAGCCCCTCCAGGACGAACTCGACCCCGGACGCGGCCTGCCCCGGGCTCGGCGCGTCGCCGAGGCCGAGCCGGTCGAGCACCTTCGCCAGGCCGGGGACCGTGCCGATCTGGGCCAGCAGTTCCTCGGCGCTGACCAGCTCACCGGTCTGGATGATCGCGCCCTCGGCGACCAGGTCGGTGAAGCCGGACAGGTCGAGGCCGGCCAGCCGGGCCCGGAACGTCTCGGCGGTGGCGACCCGCAGCAGGTGCGCGAGGATCTCGGTCTCCCGGCCCTCCTCACCGCTCTCGAACTCGACCTTGCCGCGCAGCGTGGAGGTGACCGAGACGGCGTCGCAGATGCGGGCCACCGCCTCACGCTCGCCCCGCAGACCGGCCCGGCGCAGCGCGGACGCGGCGACGGTCTCGGCCGCGGTGATCGCGAACCGGGCGGAGACGCCGGAACGGGCGTCGACCGACGGCGACTCGCGGACGCCGCGGGTGTAGCGGGCCAGGACGTCGACGAGGTGCTCGGGGACGGCCGCGACCAGGGCGGCCTCCTGACGGATCAGGGCGGTCTCCAGCTCCAGGTCGACCGGGTAGTGGGTGCGGATCTCGGCGCCGAAGCGGTCCTTCAGCGGGGTGATGATCCGGCCGCGGTTCGTGTAGTCCTCCGGGTTGGCCGAGGCCACCAGGAGCAGGTCGAGCGGGAGGCGGAGCTGGTAGCCCCGGACCTGGATGTCACGCTCCTCGAGCACGTTGAGCAGCGACACCTGGATGCGCTCGGCCAGGTCGGGAAGCTCGTTCACCGCGAAGATGCCGCGGTTCGTCCGGGGCACCAGGCCGAAGTGGATCGTCTCCGGGTCACCGAGGGCACGCCCCTCGGCCACCTTGATCGGGTCGACGTCGCCGACCAGGTCACCGACGCTGGTGTCCGGGGTGGCGAGCTTCTCGCCGTAACGCTCACCGCGATGCAGCCAGGAGATCGGCAGCAGGTCACCGGTCTCCTCGGCCAGCCGGCGCGACGCCGGGGTGAGCGGGTGGTACGGGTGTTCGTGCAGCTCGGACCCGGTGATGAACGGCGTCCACTCGTCGAGCAGGCCGATCAGCGACCGGATCAGGCGGGTCTTGCCCTGGCCGCGCTCGCCGAGCAGCACCATGTCGTGCCCGGCGAGCAGCGCCCGCTCCACCTCGGGAAGGACGGTGTCGTCGTAGCCGACGATGCCCGGGAAGCGCTGCTGCCCACTGCGCATGCGGTCGAGCAGGTTGTCGCGCAACTCCTCCTTGACGGTGCGGAACTCGTGCCCGGTGGCACGCAGCTCGCCCAGAGTGCGCGGCAGGTCGGCGGGAGGAATGGGTGTGATCGCGGAAGGAGCCTCTGTCACCGCACGAACGCTACTCCGCAATCATGACGATCCACGATTGTGACGCCGGACGCGTCCAGCCGCGCGGGATTGGCTCTGGCTCACCCCGGCTGCCGCGGCGCAGGCTCAGCCTCATGACGAACATCGACAGGTACGTGGCATTCAGCACGGATCCGCAGGGCGGCAACCCGGCCGGCGTGGTCCTCGACGCCGGTTCCCTGACCGACGCCGCGATGCAGGAGATCGCGGCCGAGGTCGGCTACTCCGAGACCGCTTTCGTGACCGGCCGGGACGCCGGCGGCAAGCTGCGGGTGCGCTACTTCAGCCCGCTCGCCGAGGTGCCGTTCTGCGGGCACGCCACCGTCGCCACGGCGGTGGCGCTCGGTGACGGCGACCACGTCTTCGTGACCAACGCCGGCGAGGTGCCGGTCCGGGTCGCCGCCGGGGTCGCGACGCTGACCAGCGTGGATCCCTCCGTCGCCGAGCTGCCGGCCGGTGACCTGGCCGCGCTGCTGGCCGCCCTCGACTGGCCGGCCGGGGATCTCGACGACGCGCTGCCGCCCCGGATCGCCTATGCCGGGGCGTACCATCCGATCCTCGCCGTGACCAGCCGCAAGCGCCTCGCCGAGCTGGACTACGACATGCCCGCGCTGAAGGCGCTGATGCTGGATCGTGGATGGACGACGGTGCAGCTCGTCCACCGCGATGGCGAGGACCTCTTCCACGTACGGAACCCGTTCCCGGTGGGCGGCGTCTACGAGGACCCGGCCACCGGAGCGGCAGCCGCCGCGTTCGGCGGTTACCTGCGAGAACTCGGCATCGTGCCGGCCGACGCGACCGTCCGGCTGCACCAGGGCGACGACATGGGCCGGCCGAGCCGCATCACGGTCCGTCTCGTCGCGGGATCGCCGGGCGTGCGGGTCAGCGGAAACGCCGTGCCCATCGAGGAATAACCCGTCCGGGCCGGAGGCTGGCAACAGTCATGACGGCAACCCAGTTCGACCCGCGCACGCTGCTCGCGGAGAGCCGGATCGGTGTCCTCGCCACCATCAAGGCGGACGGCCGGCCCCAGCTCTCCCCGGTCACGCCCTATTACGACCGGGAGGCCGGGGTCATCCTGGTCTCGATGACCGAGGGCCGGGCCAAGACCGCCAACCTGCGCCGGGACCCGCGCGCCACCCTCGAGGTGACCAGCCCGGACGGCTGGGCCTGGGCCACCGCCGAGGGGATCGCCACGCTCACCGGGCCGGGCAGCGATCCGGCCGGGCCCGAGGTGGAGGCGCTCGTCGACTACTACCGCCGGGCGGCGGGCGAGCACCCGGACTGGGCGGAGTACCGCTCGGTCATGGTCGCCGACCGGCGGGTGCTCATGACGATGACCGTCGATCACGTCTACGGGTCCCGCCTGCGCTGAGCCCGGTAACTAGGATGGCGTCTGATGAGCGCCACCATGATCGCCCGGGAACTCGCCGCGGGGCACGGCGACCGCACCCTCTTCTCCGGGCTCGACCTCGTGGTCGCCCCCGGTGACGTGATCGGTCTCGTGGGGGTGAACGGCGCCGGGAAGACGACTCTCCTGCGTACCCTCGCGGGGTTGATCCCCACGGAGAGCGGCAGCGTCACGCTCAGCCCGCCCGGCGCCAACGTCGGATACCTGCCTCAGGAGCGCGAACGGCGGCCCGGGGAGACGGTCCGGGACTTCCTGGCCCGCCGGACCGGGGTCGCTGCGGCGCAGACGGCGATGGACGCTGCCGCCGAAGCCCTCGCCGTCTCCGCTCCCGGGGCCGACGACCTCTACGCCGCAGCGCTGGAACGATGGCTGGACCTCGGCGGGGCCGATCTCGACGAGCGTGCCGGATCGTTCGACCTCGGATTCTCCCTGGAACTGCCGATGACCGCCCTCTCCGGCGGCCAGGCGGCCCGGGTCGGCATGGCGTCGTTGCTGCTCAGCCGCTACGACGTCTATCTGCTCGACGAGCCCACGAACGACCTCGACCTGGACGGGCTCGCGCAGATCGAGGAGTTCGTGCAGGGTCTGCGGGCCGGTTGCGTGGTGGTCAGCCACGACCGGGAGTTCCTCACCCGTACCGTCTCCAAGGTCCTCGAACTGGATCTGGCTCAACAGCAGGTCCAGCTGTACGGCGGTGGATACGCGTCGTACCTGGAAGAACGTTCCCGGGCGCGCGCGCAGGCCCGGGCCTCGTTCGAGGAGTACGCCGACAAGAAGGACGAGCTGCTGGAACGGGCGCGGACGCAGCGCGCCTGGATGGACAAGGGCGTCCGCAACGCGCGGCGCAAGGCCCCGGACAACGACAAGATCGCGAAGAGTCAGCGGGGCGAGACCAGCGAGAAGCAGGCCGCCAAAGCCCGGCAGACCGAGAAGATGATCGAACGTCTCGACGTCGTCGAGGAGCCGCGCAAGGAGTGGGAACTCCGCATGGAGATCGCGGCGGCGCCCCGGGCCGGCGCGGTCGTGGCCGTCCTGAACGACGCCGTCGTGACCCGTGGATCGTTCACCCTCGGGCCGGTCAGCCTGCAGATCGACTGGGCCGACCGGATCGCGATCACCGGCGCCAACGGGTCCGGCAAGTCGACGCTGCTCTCCGCACTGCTCGGCCGCGCCCCGCTGAGCTCCGGCACCCGGCACCTCGGCCCGGGCGTCGTCGTCGGCGAAGTGGACCAGGCGCGCGGGCTCTTCCTCGGCGACGAGCCGCTGATGACGGCGTTCGGGGCGGCCGTTCCGGCGTTCTCCGACGCCGACGTACGCACCCTGCTCGCCAAGTTCGGCCTCCGCGCCGCGCACGTGATGCGGCCGGCCTCCACCCTCTCCCCCGGCGAGCGCACCCGGGCGGCGCTCGCGCTCCTGCAGGCCCGCGGGGTGAATCTCCTCGTCCTCGACGAGCCGACGAACCACCTCGACCTGGCCGCGATCGAGCAGCTGGAGTCGGCACTGAGCAGCTATACGGGCACGTTGCTGCTGGTCACGCACGATCGCCGGATGCTGGAGGCGGTCGCCACGGATCGCCACCTGTCCGTGGACCACGGCAAAGTGACCGGCTGAAATCCCTCCGCCGGCTGTGACTCATGGCTGCCCGGACGCGAGGTGGACAGCCATGAGGCACAGCCGGCAGGTCAGCAGTTGAACTTGAAGCGCTCGTCCGGGCCGATCGCGGTGGCGTCGGAGCGGACCACGTCGGTACGCCGGCCGCCACCACCCACGGCCGTCAGGTAGTTGCCGCTCGGCGTGCGGATCGCGGACCATCCACCAGCGATCGGAACCACGCCCATCCTCTCGGTGGCGCCGACCGTGGTGGCGTTCGAGCGGATCGGGTCCGTACGCAGGCCGCCACCCTTCACGACGGTGATGTAGTTCTTGCTGGCGGTCCGGACCGCGAACGTGGTGGCGCTCAGGGCGATCAGCTGGAACCGTTCCGCCGCGCCGACCGTGGTGGCGTCGGTGCGCACCACGTCGGCGGCCCGGCCACCACCGTCGACCGCCGTGACGTAGTGGCCGCTGCGCGTCTGGATGCTGCAGTTCATCGCGGCCGGCGGGGCAGCCGCGGCGGGGGCGGTGACGAGGGTCGCGGAGACCGCGGCGGCAGCGCCGATGGAGAGAACACGTGGCATGAGATAACTCCCGATTTGCCGGTTTTGTCCGCTTAGCGTAGGGCAACCCCGGTAGGTGGATGGGAGGGGCGCGCCGGTCACCTCGTCGGCCCTGCACGCCTGACCGGGCCGCGCGATGCCGCGTCGATGCGCCGCCGGGGACCAGCGCGGCGTCGCCGAGCTGCTGCGGGAGTGGGGCTCCACAGCCCTGAAGCGCTAGCGCAACCCGGCGGCCATCTCGAAGAGGTGACCCAGCACCGCGTCCCCGGACGTGCGGAGGCCGTCGTGCTCGTGCTCGTTCGTCACCCAGGTACGGACGTTGCCGACGAACGCGGCGGTCTCCAGCGACAGGCCGGCGTCGACGTACATGTCGTCGGCGTAGACCGCGGCCAGCACCGGCACCTCGTTCGCCGCGAGACGGTCCAGCTCGTAGAGATCGGGCCAGTCGTCGGCGGCCGCCAGCAGCTCGGCGGCCCCGGCGAACGGGCGCAGCGCGGCGATCTCGGAGAACATCCAGGGGTACATCATCTCGCCGGTGAAGAGCAGCGGGCTCGCGTCCCCGGCGAACGCCGGGTACGCGCCGAGCGCCCGGGACGCCGCCCACCGGGTGGGCCGGCCGGGCCGGCCGTAGCAATACTCCTGCAGGGCGAAGAGCGGCGTGTCGACGAACGCGGTCTGCTGCAGGACGCCGTGCAGGAACGTGTCCGACAACTCCGGGCCGTGCAGGGCCTCCTCGAAGAGCCAGTGCACCTGGGCGGCGCCGTAGCTCATCCCGAACGCGTTCCCGAGCAGCCGCAGCCGCCGGGTCGTCAGGCGATCACCGTCGGGCAGCCGCACATCGCCGGCGTCCAGCAGATCAGCGACCGCCCGGACCCTGCCCACGTCGTCCGGGAACGCGCGGTAGAAGGCCGCGTTCTTCGCCGCCACCCGCGGATAGGTCCGGGCGTAGACCTCGTCGGCGGTCGCGGTGAGCCCGGGCAGCCCGCCGGTCACGTAGCAGGTGCGCAACGACCCCGGCGCCATCGACAGGTAGGACATCGTGATGAACCCGCCGTAGCTCTGCCCCAGCGTGTCCCACCTCGCGCCGCCGGCGACCTTCTCCCGCAGGATCTCGGCGTCCGCCACGATGCTGTCCGCCCGGAACAGCTTCAGGAACGCGGCGAGCCGGTCGGCCGGCATGTCCCGCACGGTCCGCGCGGTGATCGGCGTGCTGCGCCCGGTCCCCCGCTGATCGAGCAGCAGGATCCGGTGGGTACGCGTCGCGCGCGCCAGCCAGCTGTCCGCCCGCAGCGGCCGGGGCGACTTGCCGCCCGGCCCGCCCTGCAGGTAGAGCAGCCAGGGCAGGTCGTCACCGACCCGATCGGCGGCCACCACCTCCCGGGCGAAGATCTCGATACCGGCCACACCGGGCTTGCGGTGATCGAGCGGCACGGTCACGGTGTGGTCGGCGAACCGGAGTCCGGGATGAGCGCTCACGCCGCCACCCTATGGCCCGGCCACGGTGAGCGGCGCGCTGATCGCACTCTCGTTGCCGGACCGGTCGAGGGCCGACAGGCAATATGTTCCGCCACCGGCCGGCGGCTTCGGATCAGCGACGGCGGTCCCGTTCCGGCCGGTGGAGACCAGGGCGCCACCGCGATAGAGCGCCCAGCTGACACCCTCGGCACGGGCCGTGAACCGCAGCTCGCCACCGTCGCCGCGCTCGGCCGCGGTGATCTCCGGCGCGGGTGGCGGCGTGGCGGGCAGGCGATCCATCCGGGGCAGCAGGGCCGGCGTCGCGTAGTGCGCGGCGCGGTACCGGGACACGGCGCCGAGCGGATCGTCCCGCACCTGTTTGGCGCTGAAGTGGACCTGCCCGTTCACGCCGAACTCGTCGTTCAGCCTCATCTGCCGGTCGAGTTCGGCCGGATCGCTCCAGTCGCCCTTCTCGCCGACCCGGTAGTCGGCCATCCCGATGTAGAGCTGCACGCCGGTGCCCTTGACCGTCTTCGCCCACCACGGCAGCACCTTGGCGTAGTCCGCCTTGTCGAAGCCGATCGTCCAGTACAGCTGCGGGACGATGTAGTCGAGCCAGCCCTCGCGTACCCACTCCCGGGTGTCCGCGTAGATCGCGTCGTAGCTCTCCAGGCCGCTGGTGTCGGAGCCCTCGCCGCCGTTGCGCCAGATCCCGAACGGGCTGATCCCGAACTTCACCCACGGCTTCAGCTCGGCGATCCGCTCGTGCATCTCCCGGACCAGGGTGTCGACGTTCTCCCGCCGCCAGTCGGCCCGCGACTTCCCGCCACCATATTTCTTGAAAGAGGCGTCATCGGGGAAGTCCTGGCCTTTTTCCGGATAAGGGTAGAAGAAGTCGTCGAAATGGACGCCGTCCACGTCGTACTCCGCCACCGCCTCCAGCATCGCGTCCTCGACGAACTCGCGCGCCTCCGGCACACCCGGGTCGAAGTAGAGCCGCCCGGTCTTCCCGGTCGGATAAGCGATCCGCCACGAAGGGTTCGCCTTGAGCGGGTGGTTCGGCGCGAGCTTCGCCAGGTCGGTTCCGGCCCCGGCCGGCGCCGGCTGGGTTCCGCGGTACGGGTTGAACCACGCGTGGAACTCCAGGTTGCGCTGATGAGCCTCGTCGACCATGAACGCCATCGGGTCCCAGCCCGGATCGCTGCCGTCGAGCTTCCCGGTGAGGAAGTTCGACCAGGGCGCATACGACGACGGCCAGAACGCGTCGCCGCTCGGCCGGACGTGCACGAAGATCGCGTTGTGGTTCTGCGCGACGGCGAGGTCCAGCCACCGGATATATTCGGATTTAACCGTTTTCTCCGGCAGGCCGGGCTTCGACGGCCAGTCGATGTTGTAGACCGTCGTCAGCCACATCCCCCGCAGCTCCCGCGGCGCCTTCACCTTCACGGTGCCGCACTCCCCCACAGCGGTGGGGGCGGGCGCGGCGAGCACCGGAACCGGTTCGGGGCCGCTCGACGCGTCGAGCGGCTGGTAGAACGCGGCGCGGACCAGGCCGACACCGAGGACGCCGACGGCGAACAGGACCGCGGCGAGGAGCATGGCGAGGCGAAGCGGGGGGCGTCGAAGCATCAGAGGACCGAACGATAGACCTCGAGAGTGTCCTCGGCGATCCGGGCCCAGCTGAAGTGGTCCACCGCACGGCGGCGACCGGCCTTGCCCATCGTCTCGGCGAGCGCCGGGTCACGCAGCACGCGGGTCAGCGTCGCCGCCAGGTCGGCCACGAACCTCTCCGGGTCCACCGGCGTCCCCGTACCGTCCTGAACCTGCTCGATCGGCACCAGCAGGCCGGTCTCGCCGTCCTTGACCACCTCGGGGATGCCGCCGGTCGCGGTGGCGACCACGGCGGTCTCGCAGGCCATCGCCTCCAGGTTCACGATGCCCATCGGCTCGTAGATCGACGGGCAGACGAAGACCGTGGCGTGCGTGAGGACCTGGATGACCTCCTGCTTCGGCAGCATCTCCTGCACCCAGACGACGCCCTCCGGGTCGCGGGCCGCGCGCAGATCCGCCGCGAGCCGGGAGACCTCCGCGGCGATCTCCGGGGTGTCGGGCGCGCCGGCCAGCAGGATGATCTGGGCGTCCGCCGGAAGATCATGACAGGCCTTCATGAGGTACGGCAGACCCTTCTGCCGGGTGATGCGGCCGACGAACACGACACTCGGCCGATTCCGGTCGATGCCGAGCCGGTCCACCACGTCGGTGCCGTGATCCGGGGAGTAGAGCGCGGTGTCGATCCCGTTGTAGACGACCTGGATCCGGTCCGGGTCGACCGAGGGATAGGCGCGCAGCACGTCCCGCCGCATCCCACCGGAGACCGCGATGATCGCGTCGGCGCTCTCGATGGCCGTCCGCTCGCAGAAGGAGGAGAGCGCGTACCCGCCGCCGAGCTGCTCGGCCTTCCACGGGCGCAGCGGCTCCAGGCTGTGCGTGGTGATCACGTGCGGGATGCCGTGCAGGAGTTTCGCGGTGTGCCCGGCGAAGTTGGCGTACCAGGTGTGGCTGTGCACCACGTCGGCGCCGGCTGCCCCGTTCGCCATCTCCAGGTTGACGCCCATCGTGCGCAGCGCCGCGTTCGCCCCGGCCAGCTCGGCGATCTCCGGGTACGCCGTGACGCCCTCCTCGTCGCGGGGCGCCCCGAAACAGTGGACCCGCACGTCGGCGAGCCGTCGCAGGTCACGGGTCAGATATTCGAGATGCACGCCGGCGCCGCCGTAGACCTCCGGCGGGTACTCACGGGTGATCAGGTCGGCGCGCAGGCGTGGAGTCCCGGAAGCGGTCACGATTCGCAGGATAGCCAAAGTGCGGACGGGCCAAAGGTCGGCGGTCCCGCTGACGATGGAATGGCCGTGAACCGGCTCTCGGCGGCGTACCTGCTGATCGGCGTGGCGCTCGTCGCCGCCGCCGCCACCGGATGGCAGGCGTGGGGCGCCGTCGCGGTCATCGGCGTGGAGGCCTCGGCCTGCGTCGCCGTGGTCGCCGGCATCCGGCGGTACCGGCCGGCCGCCGCCCTGCCCTGGTGGCTGCTCGCCGGCTCGGGCGCCGCGTTCACGGCGACCCACACGGCCGACGTGCTGCACGCGCCCGCGCCGATCTACCTGGCCGCGGTGTTCGCCTCACTCGGGTTCTTCACCGCCGCGCTGCTCATCCTGGCCCGGGGCGTGAGCCGGCCCGGGCAGCACCGCGCCAACCTGCTCGACGGCCTGATCGTGCTGCTCGGCCTGCTCGCCGGGATCTGGTCGTTCATCACCGGCCCGGTGCTCCAGGACCGCTGGGACCACCCGCCGTCGATCCTGATGTTCGCGGCCTTCTCCCTGCTCGGCCTGCTGCGGATCGCCGCCGCAGCGGTCGTCCTGCTGGCCGGTGACCCGCGCAACCACGCGCACCGGCTGCTGCTCGCGGCCGCCACGATCCAGCTGGCCGCCGACACCGCGTACGCCAGCGGGCTCGCCGCGAGCCCGGCAGCGCAGCCCTGGCAGCACGCCGCCTGGACGTGCGGTCATCTGGTGGCCGGCGCGGCGGCGCTGCACCCGCACATGGCCCGCCTGGAACCGGGCCGCGGCTCGCAGACCATCTCCCGGACCCGGCTCGTCCTGTTCACCGTCCTGACCGCCCTCAACCCGCTGACCACCGGCGTGGCGGCGCTGCTGTTCCACCCGTTCGGCGCGCCTCCGCCGGGCGACGGCGGCGCGCGGCGGCTGAGCCTCTTCATGATGCTCAACGAGTTCCTGATCCCGCTGCTGCTCAGCGCGGGTGTCGCGGTTCTGCTGCTGCTCCGGATGGGCCTCCTCGGCAGCCTGGCCCAGCGCCGCGCCGACGCCCTGGACGCGGCCCTGCGCGAACAGGCGTCTCTCCGCGCCGAGCTCGAACACCGGGCCAACCACGATCCGCTCACCGGCGTGGGCAACCGGGCCGCGTTCACCGCCGGGCTCGAGGCCGCGATGACTCCGGAGCCGGGCAACCGGGGCTGGCTCGTCCTGGTCGACCTGGACGGCTTCAAGCAGGTGAACGACACCCTCGGCCATCCGGTCGGCGACGCGTTGCTGGTGGCGCTGGCCCGCGAGTTCCGCGACGCCGTCCCCGCCGCCGCGGTGTCCCGCCTGGGCGGCGACGAGTTCGCCCTGCTGATCCCCGGTGACGCCGTTCCGGCGCCCGGCAGCGCCGACCTGATCGGGGGCGACGGGGTGGCGGCCGCGTCGGTGCTGCTCGACGTGGCCGGCCGGGAACGTGTGCTCGCCGGGCATCCGGTGCGGGTGTCGGCGAGCATCGGCGTGCTCGACCTGGATGACGCGGACTGTCCCGAGAGCGCCCTGCGGGACGCCGACGTGGCTCTCTACGCGGCGAAGGCGGCCGGGCGCTCGCGGGTGCGGATCCACCACCCCGGCGCGACCGGCGTGCCCTCGCCGGTAGCCTGAATCGCAAGTGCCCGGCAGCCGAAGCAAGATATTTCCAACCGCTCTTTCGGGTGGCGAACCAGCGGCCGGAAAGTTAGCGTCCTTCCCATGGCTGTCAAGGTGCTTGCGATCGTTCTGGCTGGTGGAGAAGGCAAGCGCCTGATGCCCTTGACGGCGGACCGGGCCAAACCCGGCGTGCCATTCGGCGGCATCTATCGCATGATCGACTTCGTTCTCTCGAACCTCGCCAATGCGGGGTATCTGAAAATCGTCGTCCTGACGCAGTACAAGTCTCATTCGCTCGACCGGCACATCTCCAAGACGTGGCGGATGTCGACGCTGCTCGGCAACTACGTGACGCCCGTCCCGGCGCAGCAGCGGCTCGGCCCGCGCTGGTTCGCCGGCTCGGCCGACGCGATCTATCAGAGCCTCAACCTGATCAACGACGAGTCGCCGGACTACGTCATCGTCTTCGGCGCCGACCACATCTACCGCATGGACCCGAAGCAGATGGTCAACGACCACATCGCCTCGGGCGCCGCGGTGACGGTGGCCGGCATCCGCCAGCCGCTGTCGATGGCCGACCAGTTCGGCGTGATCGACGTGGCCGAGGACGGCAAGAAGATCAAGGCGTTCCGGGAGAAGCCGAAGGACGCGACGGGCCTGCCCGACTCGCCGGACGAGGTCTACGCCTCGATGGGCAACTACGTCTTCACCACCCGGGCGCTCTGCGAGGCGGTCTCCGCCGACGCGCAGAACCCGGACAGCAAGCACGACATGGGCGGCAACATCATCCCGATGCTGGTGGAGCGCGGCGAGGCGAACGTCTACGACTTCCGCGACAACGACGTGCCCGGCAGCACCGACCGCGACCGCGGCTACTGGCGTGACGTGGGGACGCTCGACTCCTTCTACGACGCCCACATGGACCTGATCGCCACCCTGCCGATCTTCAACCTCTACAACCACGACTGGCCGATCCTGACGAACTACGGCGCCTGGCCGCCGGCGAAGTTCGTGCACGGGTACGACGACCGCCAGGGCCGCGCCATCGACTCGATGATCTCGCCCGGCGTGGTCGTCTCCGGCGCGCTGGTCGAGCGCTCGGTGATCTCGCCGAACGTCCGGGTCAACTCGTGGGCGCACGTGGACGGCGCGGTGCTGATGGAGGGCGTCTCGGTGGGCCGCCGCGCGGTGGTCCGCAACGCCATCATCGACAAGAACGTGGTGATCCCCGAAGGCGCGCAGATCGGCGTCGACCTCGACCGGGACCGCAAGCTCTACACGGTCAGCGACAACGGCATCGTGGTGATCGGCAAGGGTCAGCGGGTCGAGCTTTAGGGGCATTTACGCTGGCCACTGCGTTTTCGTAGGCTGAGGCGGTGGACTTCACCACCGCCACCCGGCACCTGTGTGCCGCGGCGTACCTCGACGAGGACTTCCGGGACACCGTCCTCCGCGAGGTCTACCAGCAGCCGTACCGGGCCGTCGCACCGTCCTACGGGTTCACCCTCGGCCCGGTGCTCGGCCACTGCCTGCGGGCCCGGACCGTCGCGCTGATCCGCGACGGCCTGGTCGTCGTGATCGTCGCGGCGGCGGTGCTGACCCGCTGGCTGCCGGCGCTGCTGCTGGTCGCCGGCTGCTCAGCCGGCTGGCACCTCTGGCGCCGGTCCCAGCTGCGGCTCTTCCGGCCCGGGTCGGTGCCCTCCTCCCCCGCCGTGACGGCCCGGATCACCGAGATCGAGCGGCTGCAGTACGGCAACACGGTGATCCACGACTTCGACCCGTACGTCGGCGCCGGCGAGGTGATCGGCAACTGGGGAGTGATCCGGTCGCTGCCGGGCTGCCCGCCGTTCGCCGCCGACGAACTCGTCGCGCACCTGGGCACCTGCCTCGGCTCGCTGGTCGGTGGCCCGGGCGCCGACCCCACCGGCTCGATCCCCGGCCTCACCGTCACCGACCGGGTCTTCCTGGCCGGCACCGAGGCCCGCCGGCTCAACCCGATGATCTCCCCGCACGAGATCAGCCGGATCATCCGGAATCCCGCGCCGCCGGCCCGCCACCACCTCGCCTGCCAGGTCGTCTCCAGCGGCGGCGAGGTGGTCACCACGGTCCACGTGCACGTCGCGATGCAGGCGCGCTCGCTCTACCTGGAAGCGGTCACGACGGTGCTGCTGCCGTGCCACGAGGACTACCGGGCGGCCGACCGGGAGGATCAGCCGCGCTGGTGGCGGGTGCTCGGTGAGGGTGTCGCGCTCGCGCCGGGCGTCGCCCTGCGGGCTCCGGCCCGCCTCATCCGGTCATTGCCCGGCCTGCGTCAGCGGTTCCGGTCCGCGGAGGGCGTCACGCCGGGTTTCGATCACGGTGCGATCCTGGGGGTACGGGAGATGGCCGCGACCGCCGGACCCGGGTCGCTGGAGCGGCATCCCGACGTGCGCAAGCACCAGCGGCTGATAGAGCACCGGGTCCGCGCGGCGGTCCGGGACTTCCTGGAGGCCCGCGGCGTCCTCTGCCCCGACCTAGCCCCGGCCCCGGAGTGTGTGTGACGGGCTGACACCGAAACGCTCCCGGTAGGCGCCGGCGAAACGGCCCAGATGGGTGAAACCCCACCGGTACGCGACCTCGCTGACGCTCGCCTGCCCCGGGTCGGAACGGGACAGCTCCGCGTGCACGCCGTCGAGGCGTAACCGTCGCAGGTACGTCAGCGGCGGCATCCCGACGTGCTGCCGGAACGACTCCTGCAGCACCCGGACGCCGACGCCGGCGACGGTCGCGAGGTCACGGATCGTGTACGGCCGCCACGGCTCGGCGTGCATCACGTCGAGCGCCCGTTTCACGGTGCGTGGCCGGTACGGTCCCTGCAGGCCGGCCGGCTCCTCGCCGTACGGATGCTCGACGCTGAGGGCGAGGCCGCTCACCACCATGTCCCGCCAGCGGGCCGCCATGCGTGGCTGGCTCGCCAGCGCATCCGGCCCGCGCAGCTCGGTCAGCAGCAGCCGGACCAGCGCCGCCCAGGTCCGCCCCGGCCCGTCGACCAGGTCGAAGCTGGCGCCGAGCGGCAGCGGCGAGACGACCCGCTGGTCGAGGGCCGCGTCCAGCTCCCGCTCGAGCGCGGCCCGCTCCACCTTGACGCTGAGCAGCCGGCAGCTGCCCGGCCAGTCCAGCTCGATGCCGCCGGTCGGCCGGTAGACGGCGGCTCGGGTGGGGTCGGCGTAGACCACCGCGCCCCGGTGCCGGGACCGGAGCATCCCGGTCAGCGGCACCAGCACGTGATAGGCCGTCCCCAGCGCGCCGATCGACACCCGGATGTCGGTGCCGTAGCACACCTCGCCGAGTGTGATCGGGCCGAGCAGCACGACGTCGGCGCTGAACAGGAAGCGCGCCGGGTCGCCGACCGGCTCGATCCGCAACGGTCCGTAGTAGAGCTTGCGGCAGAACGCCCGGGCTTCGTCCACGTCGGTGGTGCGCAGGGTGACGTGGACCGGGGTCTCCGCCCCCGGGGTGACGAAGCCGCTCGCCATGGCGTCCAGACTAGACCGTCAGCAGCGTCCTTCCGGGGACGGCGGCGGCGGGCCAGGTGAACTCGGCGACCGCGCCACCGCGCACCTCGATCTCGGCGAGCGGCTCGTCGCCCTCCTGCCAGATCAGGTACCGGCCCTCCGGCAGGGCGTCGAGGACCACGCAGAAGGTGACGCCACCCCGGACGTAGCGGGCCCGGACCGCCGCGTGGGTGCGCTCGCCCGGCGTCGCCACCGGGCTGACCTCGATCTCGTGGCCGTGCAGGTGACCCGGCGTGTGGATGATCATCGCGCCGATGTCACCACCGATGTTCAGCATCACCGTGCCCTGCCCGGAGGGCGCGAGCGTGTGGTGATGGTGGTGGCCGTGGCCGTGGCTGTGCGTCACGAGGGGTTTCCGAATCCGTCGAAGGGGGTGCCCAGGAAGGGGAACTTCTTCAGCAGGCCGGCGCCGGAGTCCTTGATGCTCAGGCCCTGCTCGACCAGGGCGGCCGCGGCGTCCGGCTCGAAGTCGGCGTTCACCAGCGGCACGGTGACGCCGGCGATGGCCCGCAGCGAGATGGAGACCACGTCGTCGGCGATCCGGCGGCCGTTCGGGAATCCGGCGAGGTCACCGCCGACCACGCCGAACTTGTTCTCCTTCTCGGCCGGCGGGATGGCCGTGTTGAGCCGGAGCATGTCGGCCTGCAGTTCGCCGGTGTTGTTCTGGAAACCGTCGATCAGGCCGTCCGGGATGCCGGTGAGCAGGATCGCCAGCAGGTCGGCGCGGGGCTCCTTGGTCTTGTTGAGCGCGTCCAGCTTGTCGAACAGACCCGGGTAGAGCACCGGCAGCAGCGCGCCGAGTTCCGGGGTGGCGACGAACTCGGCGAAGCGCTTGTCCTCGCTCGGCGGCAGGCTGTTCCACTTGTCCTTCTGCGCCATCGGCACGATGACCTCGTTGAACAGCGGGTTGCCGAGCCGGGAGACCTGCACCTGCGGGCCCACCACGACGTCGTTGCCGTCGGAGTCGCCGCGCACCTCGACCTGCCGGCGGCTGGCCGAGGTCCACACCCCGATGACCGCTCCGGCGTCGCGTCCGCGCACCCGCTTCTTGCCGTCGCGCCGGACCATGTGCAGCGGGATCTGGATGGCGATGCTGTGCACGTTGGTCTTGTCGGTGGCGTTGACGGCCTTGCCGGCGTAGTTGAACAGGTTCTGGCCGACCAGGTGCTTGTCCTGGAACGGGCGCAGCGTGCCCAGGTCGAAGATCGCGCCCAGGTCGACGAAGAACGCGTCGGCACGCTGACCGGCGAAGACCTTCTCGCCGGACTTCAGCTTGTGCACCGCGTCCTCGGCGAGCTTCTCGTAGTCGGGGATCGACAGCGGGCCGACGTTGCAGGGCGGGCACGGCAGGCTCTTCGCGAGGACCGTGCTCTTGCCGTGCGAGTCGACCTTCGTCACCGAGTAGAACTGCCGCCGGTTCCAGTTCTCGCTGTCCAGCGACTCGATCGGCCCGGTGTTGTAGAGGAAGGTCCTGTCGTTGCGCAGTTCGGTACGGAACCGGAACTGGTAGGTGACGTCCGGCCGGGCGTCGCCGTTCGCATCGATGTGGATCTCGTAGAGCACGTCGTCGCCGAACTCGAAGAAGTTCGGCCCGCTCGCGGGCAGCTGCAGCGGCACGTAGTTGGCGATCAGCGTGACCGTGTCCGGATCGTCGGGGCTGACGAAGGCGTACAGGTCGGAGCTGTCCGCCACCGGATCCTTGCTGATCTCCGGGGCTTCGCGGTGGGAAGACATCGTCGCGTTCTCCTGAAGTCTCAGCGGCCTGCGGCCTTGAGAAGCTGGGCGGCCAGCTTCCTGTCGGTGATGATCTTGCGCTTCTCACCGGAGAAGACGTCGATGGTGCCCTTGTTCGCGTCGCGGAGGGAGATCACCAGTGGCGCGCCCTTCTCCGTGTCGCCACTGCCGTTCTCGCCGGCGAGGCTGAGACCGGCCACCGAGACCGCCGAGACGCCGACGCCGGTGGCGGCGACAGCGAGTACCCGGCGCCGGGAGAACAGCGGGCGGCTCTGGCTGCGATAACGAACCCGACTCATGCTTGGCCTTTCGTCGTCACTGGGGGGCCTGACGGGCAATGCGTTGTCGACGCCCGTCAGTACGAGATCCACACACCGGCGGTTCAACCGTTTTTGCGGCGGCGCACCCGATTGAGGACCGCACCCCCGGTGACCAGGGCGGCTGTTGTGAGCGCTCCCAGAATCAACCAGTGACCGATATTCACCATCGTCGTGTCATTGCTCGCCGGCGCCGCCTCGATCACCGGCGGTTCGGTGGTCTCCTCCGGGACCTCAGGCTCCGCGGCCGGCTCCGCACTCGGCGCCTCGCTCGGCTCCTCGGTGGGTGCCGCCGTCGTCGGCTTCGGTGTGGCCGATTTCGTCACGGCCGCCTTCGTGACCGCCGCCTTGGGGAAGATCACATCCGAGCAGGAGTAGTAGGTGTCCGGCGTGCTCGACGTCTCCCACACCACGTAGAGCAGGTGCCGGCCGGTGCGCTGCGGCAGGGTCACCTTCATCCGGTACGCCCCGCCGGTCAGTGGCGGATCCTTGATCTCGGCCAGGGGCTCCGCGCCGAGGTCGTCCCAGCTCAGCTTCCCGGTCGGCTGGTAACCCGGCTTCGTGATGTAGATGCGGAAGCTCCCCTGGTGCGGGATCGTCCCGCGATAGGACACCGGCAGCCGCTGCCCGGACTTCACCCGGGTGGCCGGGAAGTCGTCGCGGGCCAGGTCGAGGCCCTGGTAGAGGTCGATCCCGGCACTGCACAGCTTGCCGTCCGGAACGCGATCGCGATCCTTGCCGTTCACGTTCGCGAGCCTGACGTTGTCGTACGCCCCCAAGCGCCCACCGGTGGCCTCGCGCGCGGCGACGCAGGCCGCCGCCCCGGTCTTCGACCCGTTGCCGGCGCAGGCGGCGCTGCGGCTGATCGGCGTGACCGGCGCGCCGTGGGCGAGGGCGGCGGTGGGCACGGCGGGTACCGAGGCGAGGGCGAGCAACCCGAGGGCGGCGAGACGGCGGACTGACACGGGGCACTCCTGGACAGCGGCGTGACGTGGCCGGGCGGATTCCCGGCCACCCGGAGGTACGTACTTCGGGCACCGCTCGTTCAGCGGGCGAGAAGCTGTGATTGCATGGCCGGTGTCCGGTAAGAACTCAGGAGGATTCATGACCAAGCCTGACGTCGGCCCCATCCCCGACGCCCCCGCCAGCGAACTGCTGATCGAGGACATCGTCGAGGGCGAGGGCCAGGAGGCGAAGCCCGGCGACTTCGTCAGCGTCCACTACGTCGGCGTCGCACAGTCCACCGGCAAGGAGTTCGACGCCTCCTACAACCGCGGTGAGCCGTTCGGCTTCCGTGTCGCCGGCCAGCAGGTCATCCAGGGCTGGGACGAGGGCGTGGCCGGCATGAAGGTCGGCGGCCGCCGCCGTCTCGTCATCCCGCCTCACATGGGCTACGGCTCGCGCGGCGCGGCCGGCGCGATCAAGCCGAACGAGACCCTGATCTTCGTGGTGGACCTGCTCCAGGTCCACTGATCTCCGGCTCGTGGAGAGGCCCGTCCGGTTCGCCGGGCGGGCCTCTCCGCTGTTCGCGGTGGTCCCGGCTCGACGCTGTCAAACGAACGTCTTACGCTGGGGGCGTGGGGTACGAGTGGCTGACAGCGGCACTGGCTGCCCTGCGCGACGTCGAGACGTGGGAAGTGACACAGGTCCTCTCCGCCAAGCTGCGGCTGCCGATGGCCGCGGAGAGCGCCGGGGTGCACTTCCTGACGATCAGCGGGCGGACCGAGTCCGGCCGGCCACTGGTCGTCGCGGTGCGGCTTCTCGGCGGGCACCAGCAGCAGATCATCGGGGCCCGCGAGATGACACCGGACGAGTTGGCGCGGTTCGAGGCATGGGAGGCGTCATGACCCAGCAGTACTCCGACGAGCAGCTCGGCGCGGCGGCGGCGGCGTTCGCCGCGGGCGCGGTGACATATGACGAGAGGACCCGGGTGGCGCTGCCCCCGATCCCCGAGACCGAGCCGATGGTGCCGCTCGGCGTGCGGGTCCCGCCCGCGCTGGCCCAGCGGGTCCGTGCCGCCGCGGACCAGGCCGGCGTCCCCTATTCACAGCTGGTCCGGGAGTGGATCGAGCTGGGCCTCACCGACATGGCGGGCGACCTGACCGTCTCGGTGGCGGTGCTGCGGCGGGCGATCGCGCACGCCGCCCAGACCGGTCACGCGGCCTGAGACGGCGCGGCCTGAAACAGCGCCGCTTGCAACCGAACGGGGCGACCATGGGCCCATGGCTGAAGAACACCACACCGAGCCGCCCCTGAAGGTCCACGGCGACAAGCTGGCCGAGGCCTTCATCCAGGCGCACCTGGTCAACGCGCCCGAACTCCCGCCGCACCCCAGCGCGAAGCTGCCCGGCCGCCACCCCGCCGCCGCCGAGCGGCAGCATGCGCATAATGCGGTGTGACCCCGGTACGCACCGCCTCCACCGCTGACCTGGACACCGCCGAGCGAGCCGCCGTCCGCGGGCTGCTCGACCTGGCGTTCGACGGTGAGTTCGCCGACGAGGACTGGGACCACGCACTCGGCGGCCTGCACTTCATCGCGTACGAGGACGGCCGGCCGGTCGCGCACGCCGCCGTGGTGCAGCGCCGGCTGCTGCTCGGCGACCGGACGCTGCGCTGCGGCTACGTGGAGGCGGTCGCGGTGCATCCCGGGCGCCGGCGGCACGGGCTCGGCGGTCTGGTGACGGCCGCGGCCGAACGGGTGGTGGATCGGGCGTACCACCTCGGTGCTCTCTCCGCCTCGGAGGACGGCCACGCCCTCTACACCACGCGCGGGTGGCGGCTCTGGGACGGTCCGACGGCGGTGCTCGCGCCCTCCGGGGTGACCCTGACCCCGGAGGACGACGGCAGCGTGTTCACCCGCGGGCTCAGCGGCGGCAGCGGGCCGCTCGTGTGCGACTGGCGCGACGGCGACGTGTGGTGACCACCTTCGTGGGTGGCTTCACGCCGGTGTCGTGCGCGTCCTTCTCCCCGTCGAACTCGAACGGGTCGTCGAACGGGGTCATTCGGCGCTCCGGAGCGACTCGCAGCCGGACTCGTCGGGCAGCAGCGGGCGGAACGTCACCGACCACTGCTTGCCGGCCGACTCCCACGGGGTCTGCTGGTTCGCCTTCGCGGCGGCGGCCAGGACGGCGTCCTTCTCCGCGCCCGTGACGGCCAGGCAGTTCACTCCCGCGTCGGAGTTCAGCGCCTCGCCGGGCAGCTGCGGGCCGGGCCAGGTCACCGGCTTGCCACCCAGGTCGTCGCCGGGCTCGGTCCACGGCCGGGCGATCGCGGCGACTTCCTCGGCGGCGTACGGCTGCGAGTCGGCGCCGAGACCGGCCAGCTTGTCGACGAAGGTCTTCAGCTTCTTCCGGGCCGCCTGGTTCGCGGCGGTCAGCGAGCTGTCGTCCGGCTGGGCCTCGTTGAGGGCGACCACGTCGACGCTCTGCTTGCCGTACCCGGTCACGACCGTGACCAGGGTGCTCGGGATGTCCGCGACGTTCGGCTGGCCGAAGTCGGCGCCGGTCTTCACCCCGGCCTCGCCGGCCTCGGCAGCGAGCTGCGTGACCTCCTCCGGCGTGATCCGGGCGACCTGCAGGTTCGGCAGGGCCGGGCCGGGATAGATCAGCGTGGTCGGGCCCTCGGTGATCACCCGGCCGTCGGCGTAGACGCTGACCAGCGGGAGCCGGCCGGCCAGGAACTGCGGTGGGACGAAACCGCCGCGGTACTGCACGCGCAGCACCACGGCGTCGGCATCGGTGCCGGCACGGGCACTCTCGGTGACCGGGTCGCCCGAGGAGGGCTCACCGGCCGAGCCGGCGGCGCCGGGCTGGGCGCAGGCACCCAGCAGCATCAGCATGGGGATGGCGGTCAGAAGGCCGCGGGTTCGGGTCATGCTGGGTACGACGAGGCGACCGGCACGCCGGTTCCGTCCCGATTCGCATTTTCCCCTAATGGGCGACCCGCGCGCTGCGGCCCTGGACCTCGACCACGTCGCCGGGGTGGAGCTGGCGGCCCCGGCGGGTGTCGGCCTCGCCGTTCACCTGCACGTCGCCGGAGGCAATGAGGATCTTGCCTTCGCCGCCCGTCTCGATGAGGTCCGCCAGTTTGAGGAACTGACCCAGGCGGATCATGTCGCTGCCGATGGATACGTCTCGCATACGGCCATCATCCTGTACGGGAAACGATCTCGAAAACTTCCCGGGCCGTCGTTGAACCATCCGGGCCGGTGATCCGAACTACATGTCGTGAGGCATCTGGGGATGGCCCGCCGTGCGGGCGTGCTGACCGTGGTTTCCGCTGCCGCCGTGCTCGCCGCGGCCGGCCCGGCCGCGGCCGACGTGACAGTGAGCCCGGCGAGCGCGCCGCAGGGCAGTGGAGCGAACCTGACGTTCCGCGTGACGAACGACGGCGCCGAGCCGATCACCGAGGTCACGCTGAAGATCCCGGCGGACTCGCCGATCGCCGAGGTGTATCCGCTCTCGGTGAACGACTGGGCGCCGAAGATCAGCTGGCAGAGGCTGAGTCAGCCGCTCGCGCAGATCCACGGCGCGACACCGGTCGACGAGGTGCCGAGCGCGATCACCTGGATCGCGGTGAACGGCACCGCCATCGCTCCGGGGGAGTCGGCCGACCTGTCCGTGGCGCTGGGACCGCTGCCCACGCTGAGCTCGGTCGCCTTCACCCTGGACGGCAGGTACGCGGACGGCTCGGCCGCGCCGGCCATGCCGCCGGCGTCGCTGTCGCTCACCCCCTCCGACGGGACGGCGACGACGAGCCACCACGGTGGGACCGGGACGACCGGGACCGACGAGACCGGGGCGCTGAGCCCCGAGGAGCAGGCCGCGTACAACGACATCCTGGCCGAGAGCGACGGGCCGACGGTCGTGTCGCTGGCCGGCTGGGGTGTCGCCGCGCTCGCGCTGCTCGGCGCCGGATGGGCGATGCTGCGCAACCGGCACCGGGCGAGCGAGGACGAGCCGGAGCCGGACGACGGCGAGCCGGACGCGGCGGCCGCCGGCGCGGACAGGGAGCCGGTCGCGGCCGGCAGTGGCAGCAAGTGGGCCTTCAAGGGCTGAGAGGACTCCGACGCAGGCCGGGTCCTGCGAGCGGGAACCTCACGCGGGTGGGCGTGAGGATGTCGTGGCCAGCGCGTGGGGCGCGAACCACGACCGGCGGGTGGGGCCCCGGGCAAGGCCCGTGATCCGCGCGTCGGGCGGTCGTTCCCTTCCGGGAACGGCCGCCCGCACGGCTTCTTCCTCGTACGCGGGAAGGTCCTTCAGACGGTGACCACCCGCTCGGTCCGCAGAGCGTCGATGATCTCGCGCTCGACCCTCTCGGATTCGTCGTGCGGGACCTGGCAGGTGCCGGCCGCGATGTGCCCGCCGCCGCCGTAGCGCAGCATGACCTCGCCGATGTCCACCGGTGAGCTGCGGTCGAGGATCGACTTGCCGCAGGCGAAGACCGTGTTCAGTCTCTGCCGGCCCCAGATGATGTGCACCGAGACGCGGGCCTCGGGGAAGAGCGCGTAGACCATGAACCGGTTGCCGGCCTCGATGACCTCCTCGTCGCGGAGGTCGACGATCACCACGTCCCCGTCGACGTGGCAGACCCGGTGCAGCTGCTCGACGAAGCGCGCCGAGCAGTCGTGGAAGAGCTGGGAGCGCTCGGCGACGTCGGGCAGGCTGAGGATCTCGTGCACGTCCTGGTGCTCGATGCAGGCGTCGATGAGCTGCATCATCAGCTGATAGTTGCTGATCCGGAAGTTGCGGAAGCGGCCGAGGCCGGTCCGGCTGTCCATCAGGAAGTTCAGCAGCGTCCAGCCGGTCGGGCTGAGGATGTCGGTGAGCGAGTAGTTCGCCGAGTCGGCCTGGTCGACCGCCCGCATCAGGTCGTCGGAGACCCCCGGGAAACGCGCCCGGCCCCCGTAGTGGTCGTAGATCACCCGCGCGGCCGACGGCGCGTCCGGGTCGATGATGTGGTTCGGCAGGTCGCCGGCGTTGCGCAGCGTCTCGGAGTGGTGGTGGTCGAAGACCATGTGCGCGCCGGGCGCGTACGGGAGGTTGGTGAGGATGTCCCGTTCGGTGATCTCCTCGACCCCGTCCTGCACGTCTTTCGGGTGCACGAACTTGATGTCGTCGATCAAGTCCAGCAGACGCAGCAGCACGGCGCAGACCAGACCGTCGAAGTCGCTGCGGGTCACGAGCCGGTACTTCACGGGTCCCCCTCGGTTGCCAGACCTTTGGTACCAGTTTGCCACTTTTTTCGGTATGGCCCTGCTCGCATCGCGGTATGGATGTGAACCCCGGCCACGTTGCCGCCGTAAGGTTCAGACGGACGTAACGACCCGGTCGGAGGACACGCAGACCATGGACCAAGCACCTCAGCTCATCCAGGAGCGCAGCGCCCCGCCAGCCACGCTGGTGATCTTCGGCGCCTCCGGTGACCTGACCCGCCGCAAGCTTCTTCCGGCGGTCGAGAGCCTGGCCCGGCACAACCGGCTTCCCGACCAGTTCGCCCTGGTCGGCGTGGCGCGGACGCCGATGAGCGACGAGCAGTTCGCGGACAGCGCGCTGGGCGGGCTGAACCTCGCGGACAAGCGCCAGCTGGCCGGTGGCATCCGGTACGTCGCCGGCGGCTACGACGACCCCGAGACCTTCAAGCGCCTCGCCGAGACGCTCGACGAGCTGGACGCGCAGCGCGGCACCTCCGGCAACCGGCTCTTCTACCTCTCCACCCCGGCCGGCGCGTTCGAGCCGGTCATCTGCGGCCTGGCCGGCGCCGGGCTGAACCAGGAGACCGAGAACACCTTCTCCCGCCTGGTCATCGAGAAGCCGTACGGCCGGGACCTCGCCACGGCCCGCGAGCTCGACGGCGTCGTGCACAGCGCGTTCGAGGAGTCGCAGGTCTTCCGCATCGACCACTACCTGGGCAAGGACACCGTCCAGAACGTGCTGGCGCTGCGGTTCGCCAACTCGATCTTCCAGCCCATCTGGGACCGCTCGTGGGTCGACCACGTGCAGATCACCGTTGCCGAGACGCTCGGCGTCGGCACCCGCGGCGGCTTCTACGAGCACGCCGGCGCGATGCGCGACATCGTGCAGAACCACGTGCTCCAGGTCCTCGCGCTCGCGCTGATGGAGCCGCCGGTATCGTTCGAGGGCGAGAACCTGCGCAACGAGAAGGTGAAGCTGCTCCAGGCGATCCGGCTCCCCACCGACCGGGACATCGCCGACGCCGCGGTCCGCGGGCAGTACACCCGCGGCGGCACCCGCCAGGAGCTGATGGCCGGCTACCGCGAGGAGATCGGCGTCGACCCGCTGTCGCGCACCGAGACGTACGCGGCGATGCGCCTGAACGTGGACAACTGGCGCTGGGCCGGCGTCCCGTTCTACGTGCGGACCGGCAAGCGCCTGCCCGCCCGGGTCACCGAGGTGGCGCTGCAGTTCCAGCGTCCGCCGCACCTCCCGATCCCGACCAGCCAGCTCACCGAACTGGACGCGGACGCCCTGGTCCTGCGGATCCAGCCGAACGAGGGCATCTCGCTGCGGTTCGGCGCCAAGGTGCCCGGTCACTCGTTCCGGGTGCGGACCGCGTCGATGGACTTCTCCTACGAGAACACCTTCGTCGAGGAGTCCCCGGAGGCGTACGAACGGCTCCTGCTCGACGCCCTGATCGGCGACGCGTCGCTCTTCATCCGCAGCGACGAGGTGCAGCAGTCCTGGCGGGTCGTCGACCCGATCATCGAGCACTGGGCGAACGACAGGTCGCCGATCCCGACCTACGAGGCCGCCTCGTGGGGCCCGACCGACGCCGACCGGCTGATCGGCCGCAACGGCCGTAAGTGGCGAAACGCCGTCTAGGTTTCACAACCGCGCGGTACGGGGCGGGCTCGCATAGGGTGGTCATCAAGCTCGATCCCCCGCCCCGTACCGAAGGTTCTCACCTATGCAGGTCTCGGTCGCTCACCACCCACCGAACACGGCCGTGCTCGTCCTGCGCGGATCACTCGACATCGACACGGCGCCCGCGCTCAAAGCCAACCTGGGCCGGCTCGTGGAACGCCCGGCGCCCCGCGTCGTGGTGGACGTCTCCGGCCTCGACTTCTGCGACTCGATGGGCGTGGGCGTGCTGGTCACCGCGCACGGCCGGGCCTCCGAGCGGGGCGGCTGGGTCCGGCTCGCCGCCCCCTCGGGATTCCTCAGGCGTCTCTTCGACACGCTCGGCCTGACCGAGTACCTGCCGATGTTCCCCGATGTGACCGAGGCGCTGAAGGACTAGCGCGTTCCCGCCGCCACCGCGTCCAGGGCCGCCACCGCGGCTCCCCGCGCACCGGCCATGTCCAGGTCGGCGACGAGGGCGAAGGTCGCGGCCCGGGCCTGCTCGTCCCGCAGCTGGGTGCTGTCCCGCACGGTGTTGAGGAACCACTGCCGGAAGTGCGGGGCGGCCTCCACGACGCCGCCACCCAGGAAGTAGGCGTTCGGGTCGGTGAAGTTCGCGGCGATCGTGAACAGCTTGCCGATCGCCCTGGCCTGCTGGGTGAAGACGGCGATGGCGAGCGGGTCGTCCTTCTCCCCGTAGCCGCGGAGCAGCTTCGCCGCCCTCTCGATCGGCTCGGCGTTCAGGGGGTGCTCCGGGAACCTCGTCAGCCAGTACGGCAACAGGTTCTTCTTGATGCCGGTCAGCGACGCGATGCTCTCCACGTCACCCTCGAACCCGCAGTTGCAGACCGGGACCGGCTGCCCCTCCTCGAGGACGCCGAGCAGCGGGATCTGGACGTGGCCCAGCTCCCCCGCCATGCCGGCCGCACCCCGGATGACCTTGCCGTTCTCCACGACGCCGCCGCCGAGCCCGGTGCCGACGATCGCCGAGACCGAGCCCTTCTCCAGCGCCTCGGTCCCGAAGTGGCGGTGGTGGGCGTAGAGCGCGGCCGCGTTGGCGTCGTTGTGGTAGATCACCGGCAGGCCCAGGCGTTTCTCCAGGGCGCCCCGGATGTCGAACCCGTGCCAGGCCGACATGTTGAAGTTCGTCGCACCCTTCGACGAGATGACGCCGTTCGCGCTGGCCGGGCCGGGCGTGTCCAGGCCGACCGCGCGCACCAGCGACAGCGGCGTGCTGGTCAGCTCCAGGATGCCGGTGAACGCCGCGGCGAGCTGCTCGACGGCGGTCTCCGGCCCGTCCAGCACACGACTCGGGTTCTCCACGAGGTTGCTGACGAGGAACTGCCCGGTCGCGTCGAGCACCGTGGCGTTGTTGCAGGTGCCGCCGTTGTCCAAGCCGACGACGACCCAGGAGGAGGGGGTCCGTACCGATTCAACCTGATCCACGGTCTTGAGCCTACGACGCGAGGCCTGCCGGGGTCACGGGTGCGAGCGGATTGCGGAACCGTTAGTCATCGTTGCACCGGCGCTCTTCTCCTCACGTCGCGCCGAACTGGTCGGCATGGACGCCACCGCTCACCTGCTGCGCCGGGCCACCTTCGGCTTCACCGCCTCGTCTCTGGCCGAGGCCCGCAAGCTCGGCGTCTCCGCATGGCTGGACCGCCAGCTCGCTCCTGCGAAGATCGCGGACCCGGTGTGCGACAAGGTTCTGCAGCGCCTTCCGCTGGCCGGGGCTTCTCCCGCAGCGGTACGCGCGGCCCTCCCGAAGCATTCCTACGACGCGTTCGGGCAGCTCGGCCGGGCCGCGATCGCCCGGGCCGCGTGGAGCGAGCGGCAGCTGTTCGAGTCGGCCGTCATGTTCTGGGCCGACCACCTGCACGTCGCCGCGCCGTCCAGCGGCGTCTGGGACACCCGGGCCGACTACGACGCCCAGGTCCTCCGCAAGCACGCGTTCGGCAAGTACGCCGACATGCTCAAGGCGAGCGCCCGGCACCCGGCGATGCTCACCTACCTGGACCAGCGGTCGTCGACGAAGGCGCACCCGAACGAGAACTACGCCCGCGAGCTGATGGAGCTGCACACGGTCGGTCTCGCCTACTCCGAGGCCGACGTGAAGGCCGCGTCCCGGCTGCTCACCGGCATGACCGTGGGGTCGTCGGGCGGCTATGTCTACGACGCCTCCCAGCACGCCACCGGCCCGGTGACGATCCTCGGATTCCGGCATGCCAACGCGGCGGCCGACGGTGAGAAGGCCGCGCTCGCGTTCCTCGACCACCTGGCCCGGCACCCGGCCACCGCCACCCGGATCGCCACCAAGCTCTGTGTCCGGTTCGTCGCCGATGTGGCGCCCGCGGCGCTGGTGGATCGCCTTTCCAAGATCTATTTGGCGAACGACACCGCGATCGTGCCGGTGCTGCGTGCCCTGTTCACCTCGCCCGAGTTCGCCGCATCGGCCGGGCAGAAGACCCGGACGCCGTTCGAGGACATGATCGCGACGATCCGGGTCCTGAACCTCGGACCCTCCGCGTCTCTGGCCGAACTCGACGCCCTCTACAACGCCATGGTCGACGCCGGGAACGCGCCGTTCCGGTGGGCGGCGCCGAACGGGTACCCGGACGCCGCCGCGGCCTGGGCCTCGCCGGCCGGCTTCGTGCTGCGCTGCAACCTGCACCTCAACCTGGCCGCCGGCTGGTACCCGAAGCAGCTCACCCGGCCCGCCGATCTGCTCGCGTCGCTGGTCCCGGTGCTGCCCGCCACGTTCGGGGCGCTCGTCGACGCGCTCGCCGTCCGGCTGACCGGCGCCACACTGCCGCCCGCGCACACCGCTGCGGTGCTCAGTGTGGTGTCGAAGGTGCCGAACTCTCCCTTGAGCAACGCTGCGAGCGCGGCGCCTTACCTGATCGCGCTCGTTCTGGACTCGCCGTCGTTCCAGCTGAGGTGAATCATGGAGTCCTGTGGGTCGGTCGTCAGTCGCCGGGCAGTGCTGGGTGGGGTGGCGGCGGGGGTGTTCGCCTCGACGATCTCGGTTGATCTGGCCTTCGCGTCCGATTCCCACCCCGGCGACACCCTCATCGTGATCTCGCTGCACGGCGGGTTCGACGGCCTGTCGGCCTTCGCGCCCATCGGTGACGCCGACTACTACCGCGCCCGGCCGACCATCGCCGTGCCGAAGAGCACCGTCATCGCCGGGGACGGCATGTTCGGGCTGCACCCGGCGCTCGCCCCGCTGCTGCCGCAGTGGACGGCCGGCACGCTCGCCGCCGTGCACGCCGTCGGGCAGCCCAACCCCACCCGCTCGCACTTCGCGGCCATGGAGGCCATGGAGAACGCCGCGCCCGGCACCTCGGTCCGCAGCGGCTGGCTCGACCGGATGCTCGGCGGCACCGGCGCCACCGCTCCCCTGGCCGGCGTCTCGATGGGCCACGCCACACCGGCCCGCCTGCTCGCCGGGCCCGCCGCCGACGTCTCCATGCGGTCGATCGACGGGCTGACCCTGGCCGGCAACGACAAACGGCCGATCGCCGCGGCGCTGCGTGCCATGTACGCCGACGCGCCCGCCCACCTGGCCGCACCCGCCCGCGCCGCCGATCGAGCCCTGGCCGCGATGGCCGGGCCCCGGGCCGTACCGGCCGGCACGGGTTATCCCTCCACCGATCTCGGCAAGGCCCTCCGCGACGTCGCCCGCTTGATCAAGTCCAATGCCGGCCTGGTCACCGCCACCGTCGATTGCGGCGACTGGGACATGCACGAGGCTCTCGGACCCGCGATCAAGGGCCAGCGGATGTACGACAACCTGCTCGACCTCTCGACGGCGCTCGCGGCATTCACGGCCGATCTCGGCGACACGGCGATGAAGCGGGTCACGGTCCTGACGATCAGCGAGTTCGGCCGCCGCGTCGCGGAGAACGGCTCGCACGGCGTCGATCACGGGCACGGGAACGCGATGCTCGTGCTGGGCGGCGGCATCCGGGGCGGGAAGGTCTACACCCGGTGGCCGTCCCTCGCGGCGTCAGCACTGGTCGACGGCGATCTGGCGGCTACCACCGACTACCGCTCGGTGATCGGGGAGATCCTTCAGAAGCGGTGCGGTTTCGGTGACCTGTCGGCGGTCTTCCCCGGCGTCAAGCCGTCCGCTTTCGGCCTGGCCGTGGCCCGCTGACCCGCCCGCGGTGGTCCGTGGTCGCGCGGTCGGAGCGGGACGGGGATGTGTGCCGGTGGGGCGGGTCGACCCCCGTACCAGGAAAATGAAAGAGCCGGCGCTCGAAGAACGAACGCCGGCTCTTTCGTGCCGTCCCGCCAAGGCCCTGTCAGGACGGCGAGCTCGGTCAGCGGGCGGTGGAGGTGCGCCGCTTGGACCAGACGTCGAAGGCGACGGCGGCGAGCAGGACCGCGCCCTTGACGAGCATGACCTGTTCGGACTGGGCGCCGAGCAGGCCCATGCCGTTGTTGATGACACCCATGATCAGACCACCGGTGATGGCGCCGACGACCTTGCCGACACCGCCCTGGACAGCCGCGCCGCCGATGAAGGCCGCGGCGATGGCGTCCAGCTCGAAGCTGTTACCGGCGGTCGGGTTCGCCTGGTTGAGGCGGCCCGCGAAGATGATGCCGGCCAGCGCGGAGAGCACGCCCATGTTCACGAACAGCCAGAACACCACTGATTTGACCTTGACGCCGGACAGCGTCGCGGCCTGCAGGTTGCCGCCGACGGCGTAGATCTGGCGGCCGAACACGGCCCGGTTGGTGACCACGGTGTAGCCGACCACCAGGGCCGCCAGCAGCACGAGGACCCAGGGCAGGTTCCGGAACCGGGCCAGCTGCACGATCACGAACATGATCAGGACGGCGGGGACGGTGACCTTGGTGATGAACAGCCACAGCGGGTCGACGGCCTGCTGGTACTTGATCCGGGCGGCCCGGGTGCGGTACTGCACGAACGCCATCGCCACCACGACGGCGATACCGACGATGATGGAGAACAGGTCGGCGCCGCCGAGCGGGCCCAGAGCGATGTTGCCGAGGAAGCCGTCGGTGAACCCGTTGGCCAGGGTGCGGACCTCGTCCGGGTACGGGCCGATGCCCTTGTTACCCAGGATCATCAGCGTGACCGCGCGGAACAGCAGCATGCCGGCGAGGGTCACGATGAAGGCCGGGATGCCGAAGTAGGCGACCCAGTAGCCCTGCCACGCGCCGATGATCGCGCCGAAGACGAGCGTGCCGATGATGGCGATCGGCCAGGGCAGATCCCAGTTGACCATCATGACCGCGGAGAACGCGCCACACGCGGCGACGACCGAGCCGACCGACAGGTCGATGTGGCCGGCGATGATGATCAGGATCATGCCGATCGCCAGAACCAGGATGTACGAGTTCTGGACGATGATGTTGCTGATGTTCTGCGGGGCGAGCATGTCGCCGCCGGTGAGCACCGTGAACAGCAGCACGATCAACGCGAACGCGATGTAGATGCCGGACTGCTTGAGGTTGAAGTTGAGTTTGAAGGGCGCCTTGCCGCCGGGGGCTGCGGCCGGACCCTTACCGACGGACAGGTCGGCGTTGGTAGGTGCGACCGTCACGGCGCTACCTCCTGTTCTTCCTTCGTCATGAGGGTCATCAGACCCTCCTGCGTCGCCTCGGCCCGGGCCACCTCACCGGTGATCCGGCCGGCCGAGAGGGTGTAGATGCGGTCACAGATGCCGAGCAGCTCGGGCAGCTCGGACGAGATGACCAGGATGGCTTTGCCCTGATCGGCGAGCCGGTTGATGATCGTGTAGATCTCGTACTTGGCGCCGACGTCGATACCGCGGGTGGGTTCGTCGAGGATCAGCACGTCCGGATCCGTGAAGATCCACTTCGACAGCACGACCTTCTGCTGGTTGCCGCCGGACAGCTTGCCGACGATCGATTCGACGGTCGGGGCCTTGATGTTCATGCTGGCCCGGTACTCGTCGGCGACCTTGTGTTCCTCGTTGCCGTCGACCCAGCCGCCCTTGGCCAGCTTCGACAGCCCGGCCGCGGAGATGTTGCGTTTGATGTCCTCGATCAGGTTCAGCCCGTAGCGCTTGCGGTCCTCGGTGGCGTACGCGATGCCGTGGTCGATCGCCTCGCGGACGCTGCGGGTCTGGATCGGCTTGCCGTCCTTGATCAGGTTGCCGGTGATGTTCACCCCGTAGGAGCGGCCGAACACACTCATCGCCAGCTCGGTACGCCCGGCGCCCATCAACCCGGCCAGACCGACGATCTCACCGCGGCGCAGGGTCATGTTCACCCCGCGGACCAGCGCCCGGTCCGGCTGCGTCGGGCTGTGCACCGTCCAGTTCTCGATCCGCAGCGCCTCGTCGCCGATCTTCGGCGTGTGCTCCGGGTACCGGTGCTCCAGATCGCGGCCCACCATCCCGGAGATGATCTTGTCTTCGGTCAGGTTCGCGGTGTCGGCGGTCCAGATGGTCTTGCCGTCACGCAGGATCGTGACCCGGTCCGAGATGCTCATGACCTCGTTGAGCTTGTGCGAGATGATCACACAGGTGATGCCCTCGTCGCGCAGCCCGCGCAGCAGGCCGAGCAGGTGCTCGGAGTCCTCGTCGTTCAACGCCGCGGTCGGCTCGTCGAGGATCAGCAGCTTCACCTTCTTGGAGAGCGCCTTGGCGATCTCCACCAGTTGCTGCTTACCGACACCCAGGTCGATGACCGGTGTCACCGCGCTCTCCGCCAGACCGACGCGCCGCAGCAGCTCGTCGGCCGCGTGGTTGGTCCGGTTCCAGTCGATCCAGCCCCGCTTGGCCTGCTCGTTGCCGAGGAAGATGTTCTCGGCGATCGACAGGTTCGACGCGAGCGCCAGCTCCTGGTGGATGATGACGATGCCGCGGTGCTCACTGTCACGGATGCCGGAGAACTCGCAGGCCTCGCCGTCGAATTCGATGTCACCCTCGTAGGTGCCGTGCGGGTAGACCCCGGAGAGCACCTTCATCAGGGTCGACTTACCGGCCCCGTTCTCGCCGCAGATGGAGTGGATCTCACCCCGGCGGACTTCCAGGTTGACGTCCTGCAACGCCTTGACGCCCGGGAACGTCTTGGTGATGCCGCTCATCCGCAGGATCGTGTCGGTCATGGACCCTCCTATGGGCCGTCTTGCCAATCAGCCGGCCAGGCCGCGCTCCGCCCGCTGGGGACGGACGGAGCGCGGAGCCCGGATCACTTCAGCTGGTCGGCCGTGTAGTAACCGGTGTCGACGAGCTGGGCCTGGTAGTTGGCCTTGTCGACGATGACCGACTCGAGGAGCTGCGACGGGACGACCTTGACGCCGTTGTCGTAGTCCTTGGTGTTGTTCGTGGCCGGGGTCTGGCCCTTCAGGACGGCGTCGGCCATCTCGCCGGCGACCTTCGCCAGCTGGCGGGTGTCCTTGTAGATGGTGGAGTACTGCTCACCCGCGACGATCGACTTGACCGAGGCGACCTCGGCGTCCTGGCCGGTGACGATCGGGTACGCCTGCGCGGCGGTGCCGTAACCGTTCGACTTCAGGGCGGAGAGGATGCCGATCGAGATGCCGTCGTACGGCGACAGAACGCCGTCGACCTTCGCGCCACCCTTGTAGGTGGAGGTCAGCACGTTCTCCATGCGCTTCTGCGCGGTGGCCGGGTCCCAGCGCAGCGTCGCGACCGTCTCGAACTTGGTCTGACCCGACTTGACGTTGATGATCTTCTTGTCGATGTACGGCTGCAGCACGCTCATCGCACCGTTGAAGAAGAAGGTCGCGTTGTTGTCGTCCGGGGAACCGGCGAACAGCTCGACGTTCAGCGGGCCCTTCGCGCCGGCGTCGCTGCCGTCGGCGTTGAGGACCTTGAGGCCGGTCAGCAGCGAGGTGGCCTGCTGGACGCCGACCTTGAAGTTGTCGAAGGTGGCGTAGTAGTCCACGTTCGGGCTGTTGCGGATCAGCCGGTCGTACGCGATGACCGGGATGTTGTTGGCCTTCGCGTTCTCCAGCTGCGTGGTGATCGCGGTGCCGTCGATCGACGCGATGATCAGGACCTTCGCGCCCTTGGTGATCTGGTTGTCGAGCTGCTGCGTCTGCGTCGGGATGCTGTCCTCGGCGTACTGCAGGTCGACCTTGTAGCCCAGACCCTCCAGCTGCTTCTTCAGGTTGTCGCCGTCGGCGATCCACCGCTCCGAAGAACGCGTCGGCATGGTGATGCCGACCAGAGCGCCGGCGGTGTCGCCGCCGCCCGCGTTCTCCTTGTCGACGGTCTTCTCGGCGGAACCGCAGGCGGCCATCGTCGCGACCAGGGAGGCAGCGGTCAGGACCGCCGCGAGCCGGGGGTATTTCACTTTGGATCTCCTCTTTGAGAGCGGTGTTACAGCGGCCGGTTGAGGCGGTAGTACGCCTGGTTCCAGCGGACCCGGTCGGCGAAGTCGGCCGGGGTGGTGCGGTTGTCGATCAGCAGTAGCTCGGTCTGTGCCATCTCGGCGAAGTCGCGGAGAGTCTCCGCGCCGACCGCCTGGGTGAGCACGGTGTGGTGCGGGCCGCCCGCGGTGATCCAGCACTCGGCCGAGGTCGACAACGAGGGCGCAGGCTTCCACACCGCTCGCGCCACCGGCAAGTTGGGCAGCGGCTCGTCCGGCGGAATCACCTCGATCTCGTTGGCCACCAGGCGGAAGCGGTCGCCCATGTCGGCCATGCCCATGACCACGGCGGGTCCGGACGCGGCGTCGAAGACCAGCCGGACCGGGTCCTCACGGCCGCCGATCCCCAGGGGGTGGATCTCGGCGCGCGGCGTGGCGGACGCGATCGTCGGGCACACCTCGAGCATGTGCGCGCCGAGGATCTTAGGCTCGCCCGGACCGAAGTGGTAGGTGTAATCCTCCATGAATGAGGTACCCCGCCCGGTTCCGGAACCCATCGCCTTGACGGTGGCGACGAGGACCGAGGTCTTCCAGTCGCCTTCGCCGCCGAAACCGTAGCCGTCGGCCATCAGGCGCTGGACGGCGAGGCCGGGGAGCTGGCGCAGCCCTCCGAGATCCTCGAAGTTCGAGGTGAACGCGCCGAAGCCGCCTTCCACCAGGAAGCGCCGCAGGCCGGCTTCGATCTTGACGGCGTAGCGGAGCGAGTCGTTGCGCTCGGCGAGCAGCTCGCTCGAGATCTCGTAGATGTCCGAGATCTCGCCCACGAGCTTGTCGATCTCGGCATCGGTCGTCGCGTCGACGTACTCGACGAGATCGTTGACGCCGTACGTGTTCACGGAGACGCCGAACTTCAGCTCGGCCTCCACCTTGTCGCCCTCGGTGACGGCGACGTCGCGCATGTTGTCACCGAACCGCGCCACCCGCAGCGACCGCAGGTGCTGCCAGCCGATGGCGGCCCGCGTCCACGACTCGATCCGCTCCACGATCGCCGGGTCCGACGCGTGACCCGCGACGACCTTGCGCGGCACACCGAGCCGGGCCTGGATGAAACCGAACTCGCGGTCGCCGTGGGCGGCCTGGTTCAGGTTCATGAAGTCCATGTCGATGGTCGACCACGGCAGCGACACGTTGTGCTGGGTGTGCAGGTGCAGCAGCGGCTTGCGCAGCGCGTCCAGCCCGCCGATCCACATCTTCGCCGGGGAGAAGGTGTGCATCCAGGCGATGATGCCGATGCAGTCCTGGTCGGCGTTGGCTTCCAGCATGATGCGTTTGATCGCGCCCGAGTCGGTCAGGACCGGCTTGCCGACGATCTCGGCGGGCAGACCGCCGGCGGCCAGGGTCCGCTGGATCTCAGCGGACTGGTCGGCCACCTGCTGGAGGGTCTCCGGGCCATACAGGTGCTGGCTGCCGGTGAGAAACCAGATCTGCGGTTTCGACATCAGGGGTGTACCTCCGAAGGGGGGCCGGGAGGTGGCGGGGGCCACACTCCGGCGGAGCAGGCCCTAGTGTTATCGCTAACAAAACCCCCGTCAACCCCCGTCGGCAACAACGAGGTAACGGCTCTTTAACCGAGTACCTATAACGGTCTTCCGACGCTCTCCCGGACCACCAGGCGAGGCGGAACCACGATGTGATCGGCAGTGCCGGAGTCGTCACGCATCTGGCCGAGCAGCAGGCCGAGGGCCGCCCGGGCCACGTCACCGAAGGCCTGCCGGACGGTGGTCAGCGGCGGGATGAAGTAGGCCGCCTCGGGCACGTCGTCGAAGCCGACCACGCTCACCTCGTGCGGCACCCGCCGGCCGCGCTCGTGCAGAGCGCGCAGGATGCCGAGGGCCAGGTGGTCGTTCGCCGTGAAGATGGCCGTGACCTCGGGCATCCGGGCGAGCATCTGCCCGGCCCGGTAGCCCTCGGCGGCCGACCAGTCGGCGGAGAGCAACGGCGGCACCTCGGCGCCCGCCTCCTCCAGGGTCTGCCGCCAGCCCTGGATGCGGCCGGCCGAGTCGAACCAGTCGGTCGGGCCGGAGACGTGCCAGACGGTCTCGTGGCCGTGCTCGAGGAGATGCCGGGTGGCCGCCCGGGCGCCGGCCACCTGATCGACGGTGACGACCGGCCGGCCGCTCGCCGGGTCGCCGTCGATGAAGACCACCGGCACGTCGGACGGGAGCTCGGCGAGGGCCTCGGCGGCCGACGCCACGTTCGCGATCACGACCAGCCCGGCCACCCGCTGATCCAGGTGCCGGTCCACCACCGCGGAGATGGAGGAACGATCCAGCTCGCGGACACTGCCCACGCTCACCGCGAATCCGGCGTCCGCGGCGGCCTGCTCGAACTCGGTCAGCATCGAGGCCGGGCCGTAGAGCGTGCTGTTCCGCGCGACCACACCGATCAGCTGCGAGCGGCCGGTCACCAGCGCCCGCGCGGCCCGGTTCGGCCGGTAGTTGAGCTCGGCGATCGCCGCGCGGACCCGGATCCGGGTCTGCTCCTTGACGTTCGGATGATCGTTCAGGACACGCGAGACGGTCTGGTGGGAGACACCGGCCAGCCGGGCCACATCGGTCATCGCCGGGCTTCGGGATACCTTGTCCACTTGCGCACCTCGTCGGGTCCGGTTCAAATGAGGGTGTGGCAACGCTTTGCTGCCGCCACGTAACGGGGATGTTATCGATAACACCCGGTATTTAACGAGACCCTTTGACGAGGACGTACTCTCAAGCGCGATGGACGGGTCACCAACATTGAACGGCAACCTCGTGCTCGGGAGCGTAAACGACGAGGGCTTCGCCTCGCTGCGCCGCGCCGCAGCGCCACGAGCCGAACGATACGAGGTGGGGCGCTCGCTGCGCGACCACTCCCCCCGCTCGGAGATGGCGCACTGGCGTGCTCCGTCCGATCGGCCCGACCCGGTCGCCCACGTGGTGGAGTCCCACCTCGGCCGGGTGCCGCACCTCATCCCGGTCCGGATCGGCCGGATGATCGCCTCGCCGTACGCGTTCCTGCGCGGCACCGCCGGTCTGATGGCCGACGACTTCGCCCGCCTGCCGCTCACCGGGATCACGCCGGTCATCTGCGGCGACGCGCACCTCGGCAACTTCGGTTTCTACGCCTCCCCCGAGCGTGAGCTGGTCTTCGACCTCAACGACTTCGACGAGGCGCACCCCGGCCCGTGGGAGTGGGACCTGCGCCGGCTCGTCGTGAGCGTCTACGTCGCCGGCCGGGTCAACGGGTTCCGGGAGAGCGCCTGCGGCGACGCCGTGAAGCACTGCGTCGAGGAGTACCGGGAGCAGATCTCGTTCCTCGCCGACCAGCCGCTGCTGGCACGATCCTTCGACCAGCTCGACGTCGAGGGGATGCGCTCGGCTGCGAGCCGGGCCAGCTTCCGCGCCGAGATCGAGCGGGCCGCGCGGCGGGCCCGGCGGCGGACCAGCGACCGCGCGCTCCCCCGCTTCACCGAGCGGCACGACGGCACCGCGCGGCTCGTCGAGGAGCCGCCGCTGATCACCCGGCTCGGTTCCGCCCACGTCGAGCAGCTCTCCGAAGCCCTCGACGGATATCTGAACACCCTGAAGCCACACTGGGCGCGCATCCTCGGCGGCTACCGGATCGTCGACATCGCTCACAAGGTCGTCGGCGTCGGATCGGTCGGCCTGCGCGCCTACGTCGCGCTCTGCGAGGGCAGCAGCTCCGACGACGTGGTGTTCCTGCAGCTCAAGCAGGCCCGCCGATCGGTCGTGGCGAAACACCAGCACGGCGCGCTCGCCTGGCACCGCCACCAGGGTCAGCGGGTCGTCGAGTACCAGCAGGCGCTGCAGACGGTCAGTGACCCGCTGCTCGGCTGGACGACGGTCGGTGACCAGCAGTTCTACGTGCGCCAGTTCCGCGACATGAAGGGCGCGATCCTGGTCGACGACCTCAACGCCGGCGAGCTCGCCGACTACGCCGGCATCTGCGGCTACCTGCTCGCCAAGTCGCACGCCCGGACCAGCGGGGCCTCGATGATCGCCGGGTACGTCGGCGGGTCGGACAAGATGGACGATTCGCTGTGCCGGTTCGCCCGTGCCTACGCCGATCAGGTCGAGAAGGACCACGCGTCGCTGGTCACGGCGGTGCGCCGCGGCGAGCTTCCGGCAGAGACCTTCTAGGGTACGGGCATGAGTGGCGTGCTTCCCCCTGATTCACCGGCGCTGAACACCTTCTGGACCGAGCGGCACCTGTGCACCCTGACCACCCTGAGGGCGGACGGTTCCCCGCACGTCGTGGCGGTCGGCGCCACGTTCGACCCGGACACCGGGCTGGCCCGGGTGATCTCCTCGGTCACGTCGGCGCACGTCCGGCACATCGGCCGGGGACAGCAGCGGGTGGCGATCTGCCAGGTGGACGGCCCGCGGTGGAGCACCATCGAGGGGATCGCGGTGGTCACCGACGACCCGGGCGCGGTCGCCGAGGCGGAGCAGCGGTACGCGAAGCGGTACCGCACGCCCCGCCCCAACCCGTCCCGGGTGGCGATCGAGGTGACGATCACGAAGATCCTCGGATCCCGATCGCTGTCACCAGACCATCACGGCTGAGGTGCCGGGCTGCCACAGGTGGTACATCCGGGCGCGCAGCACATACCGCGTACCGGCCCGCAGCTCCACCTCGACCAGGGCGTTGCGCTCGTCGCCGCTGTCGTCGTCGGCGGCGATCTGACGCAGCTCCCCGTCGCAGTCCTCGAAGAGCACCAGCACCATGTCGGACGACCCGAACGTGCCCACCCGGTACGTCCGGGTCTCGTCCGGGACCAGCTCGGCGTCGAACTGCTCCCCCGGCGTCAGTGACAGCGCGCGGGACTCGAAGACGGCGAGCCGCGGCGGGCGCTCGTCCAGGGTCGGGTACCAGAAGAGGGCCTGCTCGGCGTCGATCTTGGAGATCGTGCCGGGCGGGAAGATGCCCTCCCGGTACTCCTCGGGACTGATCACCAGGCCGGGCGGGAACTCGTACTCCATGATCGAGTCCGGGTCCCAGCGGGTGCCCTCCACCTCGGCCGGGTCCAGCTTGCGCAGCACGTTGTGGAAGACGTCGCCGGGCGACCAGAAGTTCGGCGGCCCGCTCAGGAACTCGAGGACGGCGGGCTCGTCCCAGATGATCCCGGCGTTCGGGTTCTGGTGCTCGTGCGGCATGCCGAGGGTGTGGCCGATCTCGTGGCGGGCGGTGCCCCGGCCGTAGTCGTCGCGCAGGTCCCAGCCGAAGTTCATGGTCGGCTCGTCGAGCGGGATCCCGAGGATGTCCCGGCCGACGAAGGACCACGAGGTGCCGGGCAGGAACCCGATCCGCACCTGGGCCTCCTCCGGCTCGCGCACCTCCCAGAAGTCCAGGCCGATGCCGAGGTCCTTCCATTCGTCGAAGGCCTCCCGGACCACCTCCTCCTGCGCGTGGTCGCGGGTCTGCGGCATGAACGCGTAGCGCAGCGGCGTCCCGTTCACCCACTTGCTGCGGCCCACGATGATCGCGTGCTGGCGGGCCACCGGCATCTCGGGCGGGAGGACGGGCATGCTGCGGGGTGGTTGAGAACAGTACGGAAGTCGCCGGATCATGACACGCTCCTTCACGGACAAATCGGTCTTTTCCACCGTTTCAGGAATCGCCTGGTCCGCGCCGGGTCTACCGGCCACGACACTCCATAGAGTGGGAGCCATGAGCACCGAACTCGGGCTTCTGCTGCCGGGCCACGACGTGCCGCTCGGGCGGTTCACGACGGTGCGCCGCCTGCTCCCGCACAAGGAGCGCCGCATGATCGGGGCGTGGTGCTTCGTCGACCACTTCGGTCCCGACGACGTGCGCGGCCGGCCCGGCATGCAGGTGCCGCCGCATCCGCACACCGGCCTGCAGACCGTGACCTGGCTCGTCGACGGGATCATCGAGCACCGGGACAGCCTCGGCAGCCACCAGTTCATCGCTCCCGGCCAGCTCAACCTGATGACCTCCGGCCACGGCATCGCGCACTCCGAGTACACGCCACCCGACCACCCGGACGGCATGCACGGCCTGCAACTGTGGGTGGCCCTCCCCTCGTCGGTCAGCGCACCGGCCTTCGCCCACCACCCGTCGCTGCCGGTCCACCGGGACGGCGCCGCGGACGTGACGGTCGTGATCGGACGACTCGCCGGGCTGTCGTCACCGGCCGAGACGCACACGCCGCTGCTCGGCGCCGAGATCCTGTTCTCCGGGCCCGGTGAGGTCACGCTGCCGCTCACCGCCGGCTTCGAGCACGGGGTCCTGGTGATGTCCGGCGCGGCCACGGTCGACGGGTGCCCGCTCACCCCGGGGGCACTGCTCTACCTCGGCGACGGCTCGTCCGCGGTCACGCTCTCCGCGTCCGGGGAATCCCGCCTGTTCCTGCTCGGCGGAGAACCCTTCGACGAGCCGCTCGTCATGTGGTGGAACTTCGTGGGCCGCTCGCACGAGGAGATCGTCGAGGCCCGCACGCAGTGGATGGCGGGTTCGGATCGCTTCGGCACGGTCGGCGGCTGCTCGGCCGCTCCGCTGCCCGCGCCCGGGCTCCCCTCGGTGCGGCTGAAGGCCCGCAACCGCCACGGCGGCGTCATCTGAGAGGGCTTGACGGTCCGCCGGCGGTGGCGGGATTCTCGGGGCAGTGACCCGCGTCGGTCCTGAGGTGTCCCATGATCCGCTGGTGGCGCCGGCCCGCGCCGCAACCACACGGGCTTCCGATCGAGAGACTGGCGGCCGATCTGCGCCGGCTGCTCCGCCTGCACGGAGAGCTGGCGGCATCGGCCCATGCCGGTCTGTGCGCTCATCGCCTCTGGGCCGTCGAGGCGGCGATCGGCACTCGCGCGATCGAGGCGGCCATCGCCCTGGGCGTCCGCCACCCGCACCCGTCCCGGTCCGCGACCCTGACGCCGGCCGAACTGTCGATCCTGCTCGCCGAACTCACGTCAGCGGGCCTGTCCCTGCCCGGCCGGTTCGGCCACTTCACCACCGACGGCCGTCTCTGACCCCCGAACGACACCGGGGAAGGGGGCTGGCTGTCACTGCCGGCATGGGTGGGCGGGAGACAGCAGTGACAGCCAGCCGAGGAGGAAGGCATGGGGGGAGTCCGGCCGTCCCATGGGGGGAGGGGACGGCCGGACTCGGCGGGGGACGGTCGATGGGCAGGCGGGGGTGCGTACATGAAGAGAGCTTTAGTGGAACGGCGGCGGGCACTGGTCCCGCCGCCGTCCCTGATCCCGGCATCGCGCCGATTGGCACTTCCCGCGGAGGAACAAGGGGGGCTTCGTCCCCTGCGGGTCGTCTCGGGCGCGTGGCAGCCGCTTGACTGGGGGGCGGCGGCTACCTGCCGGGTAGTCGGCCGGTGAGACTCTGGCTGGGGCTCGTGGCGGGAGCCGGCCGGTCGATCACCGGAGTTCGTTCTGTGTTCAGGCGCTCGTCATCCGGGCGCCTCGACAACCGTGCCAGGTCGACAGTCCATGATCCGTGGAAAACGTGAGTGGTGTTCGACACGCCCGGGCGTCACCTGTTCGGGGTCGCCCGCAAAGTCGTACGTCTCCTGTGGAGAAGCTTAAAACGCGCTTAAGACGTAACCGTCCCCGTCACCGCCGGCCAATGATCATCGTTGATCCGGCAGACCGCCGGCGGGTCCCGATCGCGGCTTCCGAAATGATGGCGTTATCACTGCTGAGGAAGTTGAACCGGGAGCGCCCGCCAGACGTATACCCCGATGATCGACGACTCCCGGCGGGCTGCGGCGCCGGGACGGTCGGTCCCCGCGGGCCCACCACGGGGACCATGGCAGATGTCCGTAGCGCGGTGGCGCACTACGCAAATCCGTGATTAACCTTCCACATCCACCACGTGGCAGGCATCGATCCGGGGCGCGAGGGGCGGGCACCGGTGCTCGGAGGTGGAACAGCGTGAGGACGGTGGCGCGGATGCGGCATGGGGGCAGCGGGTCGACCCCGAGCCGGTTCGGGGCCGCCTCATGAGCTACGAAGACGACGAATACTGGGCTGAGGAGTACGACGAGTACTCGTTCATGCCGCAATCAGCGGTGGTCCAGGAGAGGCACTACTCCCGGCGTACCGCACCGGACCCGGTCATCCCGACCCGGCGTACCGGCGGCGACAACGCGCACGCCAAGCGGTCCTTCGACGACCAGCGGCCCAGCTGGCTCGACGATCCCGACTTCGTGCCGATCGACACCTCGAAGCCGAATCTGGTCGGCGACGACTTCGCCGACGTGGACTTCAACCGTCCCGAGCTCGGTGTCGACTTCGACAAACCGGACTTCCCGATCCAGGACCCGGCGGCCCGGCCCGATCTGCGGCGCGGTGCCTCCAGCGATCGGTACGCCACCCGTACGCCGGCCTCTCCCCGATCCTCCCCCGACTCCTGGGACGAGACTCCCGCCCGGCGTCCGCTGCGCCGCGAGGGCCGGGCCGTCCGCGACGATCGCTGGGACGACGACGACCTGCGCCTCCCGCCGGACGGCCGGACCATCGAGCTGCGCTCCGACGAATACTGGGAGGACGACCGCCGCCGCGCCGCCGACCACGACGTCATCGACTTCGAGGCCCGCCGCCGCGTCCGTGAGGGAGAGCGCCGGGACGCGCGTCGCGCTCCGGATCTCCCGGAGGAGCCCGCGTCGTACGGGCGGAGGCCCGCACGCCAGGACGAGGACGTCACCCGCTACGACGAGGACGCCCGCCGCGCCCGCGTCTCCGAAGCCCGTCCCGGCGATTCCCGTCCCGGCGACCCGCGCCACCGCCCGGCCGCCCGCTCGGGCGACCCCCGCGATCCGCGCCTCGCCGACCCTCGATCCGGGGAATCGCGGGACTCGCGCCTCGGCGACCCGCGGGCCGGGGATCAGGACGAGCGTTATGACGGACGCGGCCGGGCCTGGGAGGACGACGACTTCTCTCCGATCAGGCCGGCCGGTGGGCGGCGTCCGCGACGGGACGACCTGGAGACGCGCGGTTCCGGTCCGATCCGGCGCGAGGAAGCCGACCCGCGGCGCGTACGCCGTGACGACCCTGCTGCCAGCGGGCGGCCCGCGGCTGCGGAGCCGGATCCGTACTACGACCGCCGCGAAGTGGCCGCCTCCTACGACCGCCCCGACCAGCGTCGCCACGACCGTGCCGACCAGCGCCGGGTCACCGCGGAAGGCCGGGCCACTGTCGAGGCGCGCGCCGACGTACCTGCTCTCGACGGTGCCGTGAAGGACCTCCTCGACGGCCCGACCATCGGCGTCCGGCGGCCGGAGGGTGTTCGCCCCGAGGAGCAGGCCGACGCGCGTCGCCAGGGCGAGGCGCACGTTCCGGACGAATCGCGGCGCCAGGACGGTGTGCGGGCCGACGTGCCGGTGCGCCAGGACGGCGTGCGGGCCGACGTGCCGGTGCGGCAGGACGGCGTGCGGGCCGACGTGCCGGTGCGGCAGGACGGCGTGCGGGCCGACGTGCCGGTGCGGCAGGACGGTTCCCGGAATGACGATGGCCGGCGGGTGGACGATGAGGCGACCCGGCAGCTCGACGAGGAGCGGACGCGGCTCCTGGATGACGAGCGGACTCGGCAGCTTGCGGAGCGGGACGTCCGGGCGGAGGAACGGGCCGAGGGTTCGGGCGGGGACGCTGGTCCGGGCGACGGGCGCGGGCGGGCGGACGCGGAGGGACCCCGGGTCGTACGCCGTGCCGAGGCCCCCACTCCCCCGAAGGTTCTGAGCCGGGCCACCCCGCCTCCCGTACCCCGCGTCATCAAGGCAGACCCGCCTGTCGCGCCGAGGGTGGTCGCGGCGCCGGCGCCGGTGCCGCCCGCACGGGTCATCGGACCCAGCACGCCCACCGAGGCTCCACGCCCGGCAGCAGCGGCCGCGGAAGTGGCGCGTCCGGCCGCTCCGGTGTCACCCGAGGCCGGGCACGTTCGGGCTGAGCAGCCTGCGGCGAGGCCCGTCCAAGCTGAGCAGACTGCGGCTGGGCCCGGCCGAGCTGAGCAGACTGCGGCCGGGCAGGTGCGGGGCGAGCAGCCTTCGTCGCCGGTCGTTTCGAGTTATCCGCCGGGTTCGGCCGGCTATGAGCAGCCCGTTTCTCCGGTAGGACCGCCCGCGCAGGCGACGCCGTCCTCCCCGGCGGGGCCGGCCGTCCCGGCGGCACCGTCCGCTGCCGGGCGGCCGACCGTTCCGGCGCCGCAGTTCAGTGGTGGGGCCGCTGGGGCGCAGGGCATTGCTGGGCCGCCGCGTGGTGGCGGGGCTCCCAGTGTTGGCGGGGCTCGCAGCGGTGCCGGGGCTCCGGGTGGTGCCGGGGACGTCGATGTGCCTCAGCAGCGGTCGCGGAAGTCGCCGCGTACTGCTCATGTGGTGCTTTCCGGCGGGGACGGACCTTGGTCGATCGTTCCGGATGAGGCTCATCAGGCCCCCGCCGGGTCGCGGCCGGTTTCGCCCGCCGGGTGGGGGCGTCCTCAGGATGCGGCGGGCTCGGCTCCTGCGGGGGCCGTGCCGACTGCTGCCACTGCTTGGCCGCCGCCTGCACGGCCGCCCGTTGAGGCCGCTACCGGTGCCGCCGGAACTGCGGAAGCCGCTGCGGGGATTCCTGAGCAAGCCGGTGGTGGACAGGCCGGTAGTGGACAGGATGGTGCTGGGCTTCCGGCTGCGGCTTCGGCTTGGCCTCCGGTGGTTCGGCAGGGGCAGGGTGCTTGGCAGGCTCCGGTCGTCGCTCCTCAGCAGGTGGTGGGGTCGCACGGTGGGCGGCCCGCGGTACCTGCGGCGGCTCAGCCTGTGCCGCCCGGGTGGCAACCTCCTGCAGGGGTGCAGCAGGACGCCGGGATTCCGGTTCAGGGTGGCAGCGTCCCTGGCCAGGGTGGTGGTGTTCCGGCAGCGAGCGGTGGGGCCGGAGCGAGTATCGCTGCTCAGAGCGGCGCGTTGACCGATGAGGGTTCTGCTACTGGTGGGATCCCTCAGCAGGGTGGGCCGGAGCGCGGGGAGGTCGGGGATCGGCGGGTTGCGGTTCCGCTTCAGCCCGGGCCTCGGGACAAGAACGGGGAGCAGCGGCCTGCGGCATCGCCGGTCAGTGGGGCCGGCGATCAGCAACTTGCGGCCACACCGGTCAGCGGGGCCGGCGATCAGCAGCCCGCGGTCGCGCCCGTCAGTGGGAGTGGGGATCGTCCCGTCTCGGGTTCGCCGGTCGGTGGCGGGGAGCGGGAGGCCGTCGGGCAGGACCACGGTAGGGCTCGCGCGGCGGAGGAGAGCCGGGAGAGCAGCGCGGCCGGCGTACCGGAGAATGATGCTCCTTACATGGATGCGGACGGTACGTGGCACAACCTGAAGCCGATCGGAAAACTTGCGGTCAGTGGGCCGGATGTGGAGCCACGGCGGTACGCGGACACGGCGTTCGGCGGTGGGTGGTTCGCGGCGAAGACGGCGGCGCCGGAAGCCAGGCAGAAGGAAGCCGGGCAGAAGATAGCCGGACAGAACGAAGCCGGGCAGAACGAAGCCGGGCCGGAGGAAGCCGGGCAGAACGGAGCCGGGCAGAGCAAAGCCGGGCAGAAGGACGCCGGGCAGCCGGATGAGGAGACGACCAGCGCACCGGAGGGCCCGCCCGCGCTGGCGCCTCATCTGCCGCTGACCGCCGCTGATCTGTCGGCGATCCGGTGGCGGCTGGACGGTGCCACGCTGCGGGAGGTCGTCGACGATCGGGAGGCGCTGCGGCAGCTCGGGGAACGGCTCGACGGGCCGCTCGCCGACGAGGCGGACAACATCGTCAAGGCGGGGCTGCTCAGTGTGCGGGCGGAGGTGTACCGGCTGCTCGGTGAGCTCGGGATGGCCGCCGCCGCCAGCCGGCTCGCTCTCGCGCACGCCGAGTCGGCGAAGGACCTGCAGTCGATCGTGATCGCTCAGGCCGAGCTGGCGCACGTGCTGCGGCTGCGCGGCGACTTCATCGAGGCGGACCGGCTGTTCCAGCGGGCCGTGGACGCTGACGTGCCGGCGGCGGTGCGCAGCGTCGTGCACGAGAACGCCGGGCGGTGCTGCTTCGATCAGGGGCGGCTGATGGAGGCCCTTGACCACTTCGCCCGGGCGGTACGGCTCGGCGCCCCCGAGGACACCGACCTGGTGGAACGGATCGGGGTGTGCCTGGAGTCGGTCTACATCCACGTGATCCGGGACGGCTGGGGACCTTATCCGCGGAACGGCGCCGAGATCGAAGGTGTCGTGAAGAAGGGCGACGCGTTCGACGAGGACACCCAGGAACGGCCGGTCGTCACGCCGCGCTGACCGCCACCGCGCTCTGCCCTCTGCCGCGCTCCTTGGCCTGGTAGAGGGCGGCGTCGGCGACCCGCTGCAATTCCTCGGCGGTGTGCGCGTGGTCGGGCAGGACCGCGATGCCGATGCTGAGTTTCGGCGGGCCGCAGGGCAGGCCGGCGGTCGCCTCGACCCGGGCGCGGGCCTGGTCGGCGTAGCGGACGGCGGCGTCCGGGCCACCGCGGAGCAGCACGGCGAATTCGTCACCACCCAGGCGGGCCACGTGATGACCGCCGTCGCGCAGCGCGTCCGCGACCGCCCGCAACGCGTGGTCGCCGGCGGCGTGCCCCCAGGTGTCGTTGATGCTCTTGAAGTGGTCGACGTCGACGGAGATCAGCGCGACCGGGTCACCACCGGCGGTCGCGGCGGCGACGGTACGCGTCAGCTCCTCGTCGAAGGCCCGGCGGTTGGCGAGCCCGGTCAGCGCGTCGGAGCTCGCCTGGACCTCGAGGACCTCCAGCAGCCTGGTGTTGCGTTCGCGCAGGCCGGCCACGACGAAGGCGGTCATCGCCATGGCCACGGTGATCGCGAACCAGTCGGCGGCGGCGTGCCGCAGGTCGGGTGAGAAGGAGAACGCCACGGCGCCGTGGCCGGCCGAGATCAGCGCGACGGTCGCGACGGTCAGCCAGCGGCCGAGGAACGACGCCGAGTAGAGCAGTGGCCACAGGTAGAACAGCTGCGACCCCAGCGTGGTGTCCCGGGTCGCGTAGTTCAGGCCGGTGATGGTGACCGCCGACAGCAGGGGCACGGCCGGCCAGAACAGCCGGGGCAGCGCCTGCGGGCGGCGCAGGCAGATCACCCCGATGGCGAGGAAGCCGAGGGCCGCCGCAGCGCCCGCGATCAGCTCGACGAGCGGCTCGGAGAGCTTCGTGATCACGCTGGCGATCAGGTTGTAGACGGCAGCGGCCAGCATCAGGTAGGCGACGGAACGGGCAGCGCCGTGCTGGTCGCGTATCTGAAACGGCAAAGTCGCTCTCCCTCGGGGTCCGCATCATTTTTCGGCGTGGGCGGCTTCGACCTGAGTGGTAGCGGACCGCTTGCCGAGCGCTGCTCCCAGGCTGGCGACCGTGACGAGGACCAGGGCGAGCAGTTCGACGCGGCCCAGCCGCTGGCGGAGGACGATCAGGCCGGCGATCGCCGCGGCGGCGGGTTCGAGGCTCATCAGGATGCCGAAGACGCGGGTCGGGATCCGGCGCAGGGCATTGATCTCCAGACCATAGGAGATGACCGAGGAAAGCAGGGCGACGGTCACGGCGCCGACCAGCAGCGACGGTTTTTCGATGACATCTCCGATTTGCCCCGCCCCGAACGGCGCCACCACCACAGCAGCGACCGTCAGCGCCACCGCCAGACCACCCGTGCCGGGGACGATCGCGCCGAGGCGGGCACTGAAAACGATGTACCCGGCCCAGCACAGACCCGCCAGGAACGCCAGGAGAAGTCCCTCGACAGGCGCGCCCGTGGAGACGTCGAGACCGAGAAGGATCACGCCGCCACCGGCCAGCAGCGCCCACAGGAACTCGGCGACGCGCCGGGACTGCACGACGGCGAGCAGCAGCGGGCCCAGGAATTCGACGGTCACCGCCAGGCCGAGCGGCACGGTACGCAACGACAGGTAGAAGATCAGGTTCATGCCGGCCATCACGACGCCGAGCAGGATCGCGGCTTTCCAGGCCGATTTCGACCAGGTACGCAGGCGCGGCCGCGCGATGACGGTGAAGACGACGGCCGCGATCGCGAGGCGCAGGAAGGTGATGCCCGCGGCGCTGAGATCGTCGAAGAGCGTGCGAGCGACCGCGCTGCCGAATTGCACCGAGATGATGGCGGCCAGGACTTGGAGCATGGTTCGTCATCCTCTCGTCACTCGGTTCGCAGGGCGACGACCGGGTCGAGGCGTCCCGCCCGCTGAGCGGGAACGACGCCGAAGACGATCCCGACGATCGCCGACACCCCGAACGCGAGGGCCATCGACCACCACGTCAGCGCGGCCGGCACCGGGGTCAGCCGGTCGACGGCGAGCGCGGCCGAACCGCCCAGCAGCATGCCCAGCACACCCCCGGACGTGGTGAGCAGCACCGCCTCCAGGAGGAACTGCACGCCGATGTCGCGGGGACGCGCGCCGACCGCCTTGCGCAGGCCGATCTCCTTGGTCCGCTCCCGCACCGAGACCAGCATGATGTTGGAGACGCCGACGCCGCCGACGAGCAGGCTGATCCCGGCGATCGCGGCGAGCACCCCGGTCAGCACGCCGAGGATGTCGCCGAGCACGCCGAGGATCTGCTCCTGGGTGACGGCGGAGAAGTCGGTGTCCGGATGCCGTCCGGTGAGGGTCGCGGTGACGGCCGTGCTCAGCTCGCCGATCCGCTCGCGGTCGGGCGCCCGGATCGCCAGGCCGTCGATCCGGGCGGTGCCGAGGAGCCGCTGCGCCGCGGTGACCGGCACGTGCACCTCGCCGTCCCGGTCCACGCCCAGGCTCTGGCCGAGCGGCTCGAACGTGCCGATCACCCGGAATCGCACGCCGCCGATGGTGATCTGCCGGCCGATCGGGTCGCGCTCGCCGAACAGGTTCCGGGCCAGGCCGGCGCCGAGGACCGCGACCCGCCGGCCGGTGGCCACGTCGGTCCGGGTGAGGTAGGCGCCGCGGTCGAGCCGGCGTACGAAGACATCCGGGGTCGTCTCGAGAACGCCCTGCATGCTGGCGAAGGCGCTGTTCTTGCCGGCCCGGACCGTCTCCCCCGAGCTGATCGTGACGGCGACGCGTGACCGATCGCCGACGATCCGGGTGACCGCCTCCACGTCGTCCAGGGTGAGCGGCGAGGAGGTGGGCGCGGCGCCGGCTTCGAGCCGACCCGGAACGACGATCAGCAGGTTGCTGCCGAGGCCCTCGACCTGCCGCTCGATCTGTTCCTTGGTGCCGGTGCCGATGCCGACCAGCGCGACGACGGCCGCGACGCCGATGACGACGCCGAGCATGGTGAGGAGGCTGCGGAGACGGTTCGCGCGCAACGCGTCGAGGGCGACCCGCCAGGCCTCGGCGAGCCTCATACGATCCGGCCGTCCTTCATCACGATCTGCCGCCGCGCCCGGGCCGCCACCTCACGATCGTGGGTGACCAGGACGACCGCGACGCCGTCGGCGTTCAGCGACTCCAGCAGCGCCAGCACGGACTGCCCGGTCGCCGAGTCCAAGTTGCCGGTCGGCTCGTCGGCGAGCAGCACCGACGGCCCGGTGACCAGCGCCCGCGCGATCGCCACGCGCTGCTGCTCGCCGCCGGACATCTGATTGGGCCGGTGCGTCATCCGGTGCGCGAGCCCGACCCGCTCCAGCATCTCGGCGGCCCGGGCCCGGCGTTCCCGGCGGCCGGCGCCACGGTAGACCAGCGGTAGCCCGACGTTGTCCTGCGCGGTGGTCCGGGACAGCAGGTGGAACGACTGGAAGACGAAACCGATCGTGGAGTTGCGCAGGGCGGCCATCTCGTTCGGGGAGAGCGCGGCGACGTCCCGGCCGCCGATCAGCAGAGTGCCGCCGGTGGGCCGGTCCAGGCCGCCGAGCAGGTGCATCAGCGTCGACTTGCCGGAGCCGGAGGTGCCGACGATCGCCACGTAGTCACCCGGCTCGACGGACAGCGAGACCCCGCGCAGCGCCGGGACGGAGAGGCCGTCCAGCTCGTACGTCCGGCTCACGTCCACGGCGACGATGGCGCTCACGGAACCTCGTCGCCGGCGTCGACCTGGTCGGCGCCGGCGACCACGACCGCCTGCCCGGCCTCCACTCCGGACACCACCTGGACGGTGTCCTCGCCCTGCACTCCCAGCCGCACCGGCGCCGCCACGAACCGGCCGTCCTCGACCGTCCAGACGGTGTCCTCGCCGTCCACGCTGATGATCGCCGACGCCGGGACGGTCACCGCGTCCTCGGCCTGGCGCACCCGGAGACGGACGATCGCGCTCATGCCGGGGCGGGGTTGCGGATCGGAGCCTTTCAGATCGAGGCGCACCCGGTACGACACCCCGCCCCGAGCGGAGGTGGTCGGCAGCAGGTCGGAGGATCGCACCTCGGCCGTGTAGGCCACTCCCGGGGCGGCGTCCAGCTCCACGTCCGCGGCCACGCCCGGCTCGACCAGCAGGACATCGGTCTCGTCGACGTCGGCGGTGAGTCCCATCTCGCTGGTGTCGACGACGGTAACCACCGGGGCGCCGGCCGCGACGTAGCCGCCTTCCGGCGTGGCGCTGTCGACACCGTTCTGCGGTGTCTGCACACTTCCGCCCTGTTCCAAGATCGCCGACAGATCGGGCGTGCTCGGGGCCGCCTGCACGCCGCCGAGCTGTACGACCCCGGCGATCGGCGCCTTCAGTGACAACGCCTCCACCGCCGTGTCGGCCAGCTGATAGGCCTGTTCGGCCTGGAGTCGCTGGGCGGCGCTCAGCGCGCTCATCGCCCGGCCGAGTTCCGCGACGCCGCGCTGCACGGACCGCACGGCTGCGGCCGCCGCCTCCGCCGCCTCCTCGTATTGCTTCTCGGCCGCGGCGATCTGTTCCTGGAACGCCTTCTTCAGCGCCGGATCGCTGATCTTCTCGGCGGCCTCGTCGGCGTGGTCGAAGGTCTTGTCGGCTTTTCTGTCATTCGTTCTGACGTAGTCGACGGAAACGGACACCACCGCCGTCTCGTCCAGTGCCTCCTCGGCGGCGTCCCTCCGCTGCTCAAGCTCCGGCGAGGAGATCACCGCGAGCAGATCGCCCTTGTCGACCCGGTCGCCGGACGCGACCCGCAGATCGGCCAGCGTGCCCGCGGCGGGGGCGGTCAGGGTGGCTGCCGAATGCGCGGTGACCGTGCCGGGCGCCTCGACGATCTCCTCGACCGTGCCGATCACGGCCTGGCCGACGCGGATCCCGCTCGGCTCGTCGTCACAGGAGGCGGCGGTCGTGAGAAGAAGCGTGAGAACGGCGATGATCACTATTCGTGGTCGTCGGGACACAGGTGCCACTCTATGTCTCCGTACGCGAAAAAGGCCGCCCCCGGATCGGGGACGGCCTTTTCACCGGTGCGGGATCAGGTGCCGGGACGACGCCCGTAGACCTTCACCGTGGAGCCGATCTTGCCGAGGCTCCAGTACTTCTTCGCGTCCTGCGGCAGCAGGTTGACGCACCCGTGCGAACCACGCCACATGTCGTGGATGTAGGTGGTGGTCTGGTGGAAGCCACGTCCGCCGATGAAACGCTGCCAGTACGGCAGCCACACCTCGTACGGGTCCGACCACTCCTTCTTGGTCCGCTTGTTGATCTTGAAGGTGCCGGCCGGCGTGCGGTAGCCCTTCATGCCGGTCCGGGTGATCGTCGGCTTGACGAGCACCTTGCCGTTCTTCATCACGTAGGTCGTCTGATGGGTCAGATCGACGCAGAACGTGATGCCCTTCTTCTTCGCCTTGCAGGCCGACGTCTTCGTCGATGCCAGCCGCTTGGCGACGTTGAAGGTGGTCGGGCCGGCGAGACCCTTGGCCGGCTGGATGCCGAACCGCTTCTGGAACTTGACGATCGCCTTACAGTCGGCGGCGGACTGCTTGCCGTCGACCGTAACCGTTCCGTACCCGCCCAGTTTCTTGAGGTAACCCTCGACCTGCTTCTGGTACTTGCCGGTCGCGCACGACGCGGCAGCCGCCTTGGTGACCACCTTGGTGGTGGTCACCGGCGCGGCCGCGACGGCACTCGCCGGCGACAGCCCGACCACAGCGAGACCACCGCCGACCAGGGCCGCTATCACGGCGCCGGCCACCCGTCTCATTGCCAAATCGACATCCTCCCCAGGAGTGTTGTCCGCACATAGAAGCACAGCCGTCCCAGTGGTGACGCCTGGGGAAGCACCGTGACATGAAACCGGTATGCCATCGGCACGCCGGCGATGCGGTTGAGACTCCGGGGAGTGTTCAGATAATCAACGGGGTGTGGCGAAGTCCTGGACCCAGTACGGAGTGTCGTCGGCGCCGATCGCCAAACCGACACCCATCTGGTCCAGGCGGCAGTCCAGGATGTTCTCCCGGTGCTCGGGGCTGTTCATCCAGTCGGTCACCACCTCGAACGGCGACTTCTGGCCGCGGGCGATGTTCTCGCCGTAACGCTTCCACTCGTACCCGGCGTCGGCGACCCGGCTGCCGGCCCGGTCGCCTCGCGAATCCTCGTGGGCGAAGTAGTTGCGGCGGGCCATGTCCGCGGCGTGCCGGTTCGCCGCCTCGATCAGCCGGCGGTCCGGGGTCAGCGAGCCGCAGCCGTGGCTCGCGCGGTTGCGGTTGACCAGGGCCAGGACCTGCTGCTGCAGCGGGGAGGCGGGACTGTCGGAGATGTCCCGGGCGCTCACCTCGTCCCGGGCGGCGTCGAGGACGTCCCCGGCGGGGTTCCCGGGTTCAGCTGCCGCCCGCCGAGGACGAATTTCCTCCTCTTTATCACGATTTTTCGGACTTAATGGTTTTTCGGAAGCCGACGCAGGAGAAGTCAGCGCAGGAGAGGCCAGCGCGGAAGAGGCAGGCACGGGCTTCGACGGTTTCGGCGCGGGACTCTTGGCGACCGGGTCCGCGGCCGGCGTGCCAGTGCCCACGCGCGGCGGCACTGTCTCGTCCGGGTCCGGCAGCAGCCGCTCCCCGAACAGCTGGGCGTCCGGCACTACTGGCGCGTCCGGTGACTGCTGCGCCAGCGCCGTCGCGGTCACGCCACCCGCGGCCAGCGTCGCGGCGGCCACACAGGCCACTACCAGAGGTTTCCGCATGAGTTCGTCGATCCCGTCGGTCAGGGCGTTCCGGCCTTCTCCGTCACGCGCGCCGGTTGACCAACGGCATCCGTCCGGGGCGGTCACTCGCCGCTTTTCCGCCCTTAAAGATCAACAGCCTTCTCTCGTACGGGGTGAGCTGCACTAACAGCGTCTCCCGCCAAGCACACGTGTCGCACAATCGCACTGGAAATCGGCAGCATTCCGCCTATTGGGGTAATCCGCTCAGGCGTTATCGGCAACCACCCGGACGGTCCCGTCCACCCCTTGGCCGCCGCTACTTTTTCGCGGTGCGAAATCGATACCTGGACCTCCTCCGCGCCGTGGCGATCGTCCGGGTGATCGTCTATCACCACTTCGGATGGCCGCTGCTGTCCATCGTGTTCCCCGCGATGGGCGTCATGTTCGCGGTCGCCGGATCGCTCACGGCGGCATCCCTCGCGAAACGCTCCCCCGGCAGCGTCGTCGTCTCCCGGATGCGGCGCCTGCTGCCGCCGGTCTGGCTGCTCGGCCTCGTCGCGGTGCCGGCGATGCTCTACGCCGGATGGCAGACCGAGACCGACGGCGAGCACCCGTTCTCACCGGCGAACCTCGCGTTCTGGATCCTGCCGCTCGGCGACCCGCCGGGCAGCGATGCCGGGGCGTTCGTCTGGGATGCGCTCTGGTACGTCCGTACGTACCTCTGGCTGGTCCTGCTCTCCCCCCTGCTCTATCCGGTCTTCCGCAAGGTCGGCTGGCCGATGCTCGCCCTGCCACTGCTGCTCATGGTGGTCCTGGAGCGCGGCTCCTTCGGGATGCCGGCCCCGGTGGAGTCGGCCCTCTGGGACCTCGCCACCTACGGCGCGTGCTGGCTCGCCGGTTTCGCCCACCGCGACGGCCGGCTCGGGCGCACCCACCCGTCCGTTGTCGTCGCCGGGTTCCTCGCCCTCGGCGGCACCGGGCTCTACTGGCTGGTCCAGGGGCACGCCGAGACCGGCTGGGATCTGAACGAGGTGTCCGAGGCGCAGGCCGTCTACTCGCTCGCCTTCGTCCTGCTCGCCCTGCGCTGGCAGCCGCCGATCGAGCGGCTCGTCACGAACCCGAACGTCGACCGTTTCGTGAACCTGCTCAACGCCCGTGCCGTCACCGTCTACCTCTGGCACGGCGCCGCGATCGCCGCGGTCTACCCGATCCTGGAATTCATCGCGATGGAGGACCTCGGCCACTTCGAGGCGCCGATCACCCTGGGCATCACGTTCGGGGTGACGGCGGTGGCGGTGATGCTGTTCGGCTGGGCCGAGGACCTCGCCGCGAAACGCCGCCCCCGCCTCTGGCCCGCCGACCCGACCCCGATGCCGGCCACCCCGCAACCGGTGGGCCCGGTCCCGGCCGGCTGGCCCGAGTCGTCCCGGGACGACCACGCGGCCTCATCGGTGACGCCGGGCCTCCGCTTGTCCCCAGCCGACACGCCCGCCCTGCGACTGCCCGGTCCCGGCACCCATGCCCAGCAGCAATTCACCCCCGGCCTCCCTGCCCAGCAGCCGTTCGCCACCGGCCTCCCGGCCCAGCAGCCGTTCGCCACCGGCGTCCCGGCTCAGCAGCCGGCGCCGGGTGACGGTCACGGGCAGCACGCGGCCGGTCTCGGATCGCGGTTGTCCGCCGCCTCCGGCCCGCAACCGCCCGCCACCGCCGGCCCGCGGTTCTCGGCCGCCGACACCGCGCGACTCTCCGCGCCCGGCCTCCGCCTCTCCACGACCGACACCTCACCGAACCTGCGGCTGGCGCCTCCCGAGGCCGTCCCGCCGCAGTTCTACGGCCCCCGCCTCACCTCCGCCGCCGAGCTCCCCGCGGACCCGGGCACCGAGCCGCACCCCTACCGGCACGCGCTCGGCGACTCGCCCGAGCCGGCGGCCTCCTACGGCGAGATGCCGATCGCCGGACGGCCGGCACACTCCTACGACCCGCAGCCGAACGGTCACGGCAGCGTCCCCTGGTCCGGCCACGACGCGGGTCACGCAGCCGGCCCCTCCTCCGCGGCGGCGCGCGAGACGTGGCAGCCGGGCCCGCAGCGAGCGGCGAGCGACCCGGACGACGCCCCGGCGTTCCGGTACGACGCTCCCTGACGTTCCCCCAGTACACCGGTCCCGGCGTGAGGAGGGCGGCCAAGCGCCGGGACCGGGCATACCCCGGCTTGACGGGTGGGCGATTTCGGAGGCTGTCCCCGGCGTACCAGGAAAGGTTGCAAAGCGAGCGAAGCTCGCGAAAGCGGGTGATCTGGTCGCTAGCCTGACTCTCGTGGGGGAGGTAGCGGTCGGCGCTCGGGTGATCGCTCTGGTCTTTCAGGCCGGGCCGCTTTTCTGCGCCTTCCCGCTGGACGAGGTCGTGGAGACGATGCGGCCGCTGCGGACGCGGCCTCTCGCCGGGACGCCTCCCTACGTGCGGGGGCTGACCATCCTGCGCGGGACGCCGTCGCCGGTGGTGGACGTGACGCGGCTGCTGACCGGGGAGATCGCGGAGATCGAGCGGTACATCGCGGTGCGTGCCGGACGCGGCGTCGTCGCGTGCGCCACCGGGCCGGTGCTCGGGGTGCAGGACATCGAGACGGAGCCGACGGAGGGACCGTCGGCGGCGCTGACCGGTGTGGTGTCGAGGGCGCTGATCGCGGGGGTCGGGCGGATCGGCACGGATCCGCTGGTGCTGCTGCGCGGCATCCGGGCGGTGCCGGACGAGGTGTGGGAGGCCGCCGCCGGGCCGGAGGCCGCCGCATGATCCGGGGAAGCGATCTGAGCCGGTTCTGGGAGCTGCTGCAGCGGCGGCTCGGGTGGACGCCGACCGATCAGGACGGCGCGCAGACGGCGGCGGTGCTCACCGAGCGGGCCACGGCGCACGCCATGACCGAACGGGAGTACCTGAACCGGCTCGCCCAGTCCGGCTGGGACAGCGAGACCGCCGAGCTCGCCGACGCGCTCAGCATCACCGAGACCTACTTCTTCCGGCACGGCGACCAGTTCCGGATCCTCCGCGAGGAGGCTCTCCCGGAACGGATCCGGGCCCGGGAGGGCCAGCGGGTGCTGCGGCTCATCTCGGTGGCGTGCTCGTCCGGCGAGGAGGCCTATTCGCTGGCGATCGAGGCGTACCGGGCAAGGCCCGGCTCCGATTGGATCGTTTCGGTGACCGGCGTCGACGCCAACCGGCGGATGCTGGAGAAGGCACGCGGCGCCGTCTACGCCGAGTGGTCGCTCCGGGAGACCCCTGATGACGTGCGGCGGCGCTGGTTCCGGGAGACCGGGACGGGCTTGCGGGTGGTGCCCGAGGTGGCGTCGACGGTGCAGTTCGCCGAGCAGAACCTGGCCGCCGAGGCGCCGATGCTGTGGCAGCCCGGCCGGTACGACGTGATCTTCTGCCGGAACGTGCTGATGTACCTGACACCGGCCGTCGCCGGACGGCTGATCCAAAACCTGACGAACTCCCTGGCGGAGGGCGGCTACCTCTTCCTCGGGCACACCGACTCGCTGGGCAGCAGCCCGGAGGGCCTCGAGGTGTGCCACGACGGCGGGACGGTCTTCTACCGCCGTTCGTCGCCGACGCCGCGGCCCGCCCCGACACAGGCGACGCCGGCGCGGGGGGAGACGACGCCGGCACGGCGGGTGGCGACGCCGGTGGCCGACGCCTATCCCCGGGCGCTCGACCTGTTCCGCGACGACCGGTTCTCCGAAGCGCTCGACCTCCTCGAGAACCCCGGAGACATCCGGGAGATCCTCCTCCGCGGCGTCCTGCTGGCCCAGAGCGGCCGGGTCGCCGAGGCCCGCGACACCGCGCACCGGCTCATGGAGATCGGCGGCCCGCACCCGGACGCCCACCACCTGCTCGGCGCCTGCCACGAGCTGGACTGCGCGGACCAGGCGGTCGGGCAGTACCGCCTGGCCGCCTATCTGGACCCGGCGTTCGCGATGCCCCGGCTGCGGCTCGGGCTGCTGTCCCGGCGGCGCGGCGACGACCGGGGCGCGGTCGCGCACCTGCAACCGGCCCTGGAACTGCTCGTCCGCGAGGAGGAGGACCGGATCGTGCTGTTCGGCGGCGGATTCGGGCGGCTCGCGCTGACCACGCTGTGCCGTACCGAGCTGGAGGCCTGCGGGGTGCGGCGATGACCACGCCCAACGTGGCGGACCGGGTGAGCCGGCTGCGGGACGAGTTCGACAGGTCGTTCGCCGAGCCGGCACGGACGCTCGGGGCGGACAGTGTGGAGCTGCTCGCGATCGGGGTGGGCGGCCGGCCGTACGCCCTGCGTCTCTCCCAGGCGTCCGGCGTCCACCCGGACCGGCCGGTGACCGCGCTGCCCACGCCGGTGCCCGCGCTGCTCGGCGTGGCCGGGTTCGCCGGGACCGTGGTGCCCGTCTACGACCTGGCGGCGCTGCTCGGCCACCCCATCCCGGAGCGGCCTCGCTGGCTGGTCCTGACCACCGGGTCGCCGCCGCTCGCCCTCGCCTTCCACCAGCTCGACCACCATCTGCGGGTGCCGGTCACCGACGTCGTCGAGGGATCCATCGGTGACGCGGGACCGCAGGCGTACCTGCAGGGGATGGTCCGGCTGCCGGACGGGAACCGGCCGATCGTGGACGTGCCGGCCACCCGAACGCTCGTCCATCAGCTGGCCGGACACCAGCCCGTTTCCGAGGAGGCCTCATGATGGCTGGACACACGTACGGCCGGAAGCTGGCCGTCGGCGTCGGCATCACCATCGCGTTCACCCTGATCTCGGTCGTCACGGCGGTGCTCGCCCTCGCGTTCGTCGTCGACTCGAAGGACCGGGTCATCACGGCGGCCAACACGAGACTGGTCGGGGCCGAGACCCTGGGCCGGATCCTGGAGACCCGGCTCGCCGACTTCCGCGGCTACATGCTCTACAAGACCCAGTCCTTCGCCGACGCGGCGGCCGCCGATCGGGAGAACTTCCGCAAGCAGATCGCCGATCTGCGCGCGGCCATGCCGGAACAGGCCTTGCAGACCATGCTCGACCGGGTGCAGGCCGCCGAGGAGGCGCACGCCGGGGCGGTCAGCGGCGTGATGGCCCAGCGGGCGGCCGGCGCCACGGTCGAGGAGATCGTGAAGATCAACGATTCGCAGGCCGTCCCGCTCCGGGACACGCTGAAGAACGAGCTGAACACGCTGATCGCCCGGGTACGCACCGACGTCGAGGCGGATCGGAAGGACTCCTCGGACCAGGCCGCTCTGGCGATCCTCGTCATCATCGCGCTGGGCGTGCTCACCACGCTCTGTGCCGCCGCGGTCGCCTGGCGGCTGAGCCGGGACCTGAAACGCGAGGTGGGCGCCGCGGTCGGGCACATCCAGAGCTCGTCCGCGCAGCTGGAGGCGGCCGCGTCCCAGCAGGTCAGTGGCGGGCGGGACCAGGCCAGTGCGATGAGCGAGATCACCACGACGATCAGCGAGCTGCTGATCACCAGCCGGCAGATCGCCGACTCCGCCCAGCGCGTCTCGAAGATCGCCGAGGAGACCGAGTCGGCGGCCCGGGCCGGGGACGCCACGATCGACCAGACCCGTGCCTCGATGGCGGCCATCCGTACCCAGGTGGATCAGATCGTGCAGCACATGCTGGCGCTCGGCGAGAAGTCGCAGCAGATCGGCCTCGTCGTCGATCTGGTGTCGGAGCTGGCCGAGCAGACGAACATCCTGGCGATCAACGCGACCATCGAGGCGAGCGGGGCGGGCGAGTGGGGCCGCCGGTTCGCCGTGGTGGCCGAGGAGATCCGGAAGCTGGCGGACCGGACCGCCGCGTCGGCGAAGGAGATCCGGGCGCTGATCGAGGACGTCCGGGGCGCGGTGAACACCACGGTGATGGCGACCGAGATCGGGGCGAAGGCCGTCGACTCCGGCGCCCGGCAGTTCAACGAGGCCACCAACAACTTCCGGGAGATCGTGAAGCTGGTCGCCACCACGAACGACGCGACCCGGGAGATCGAGCTCTCCACGAAGCAGCAGACCACCGCCGTCGAGCAGGTGAACGTGGCGGCCGGCGACACGGCACGGGTGTCGCGGGAGACCGAGGCGAGCGCCGTGCAGACCAAGCAGACCGCGGCACACCTCTCCGCGCTCTCCGGTGACCTGCTGGAACTCGTCGGCTCCGGTAAGCACTGATGGGAAAGGACCCGCTGCGCTACTTCCGGCTCGAGGCACGGGAACTGGTCGACCAGATCAGCGCCGGCGTCCTCGACCTGGATCAGCGGCCCGGGCCGGAACCGGTCGGGCGGCTGCTGCGTGCCGCGCACACGCTCAAGGGCGCGGCCCGGGTGGTGAAGCAGAAGGAGATCGCCGACCACGCGCACGCCTTCGAGGAGATCCTGGTCCCGCACCGGTCCGGTGACGCGCCGCTGGCGGCGGACGAGATGCGGGAGCTGCTCCGGCTGAACGACGAGATATCGTCGCAGGTCGCCCTGATGGAGGCGCCCGAGACTCCGCCGCCGGCCGTCGCGGAGAAGTCCGAGTCGCCACCGGAGCCGGAGATCACGATCCCCACCCGTACCTCCTCCTCCGATCTTGACGAGCTCCTGGACGCCATCGGGGAGGCGAACGCCCAGATGGCGCCGCTGCGGGAAGGCCTCGGCACGATGGAGCGCCTGCACCGCTCCGCCGAGACCCTCTCCGACCAGCTGCGGACCAGCGAGCCCGGCGTGGTTCGGGCCTCCGCGGTCCGCCTCGCCGGTGAGCTGGGCACGGCGAGCCGCCGGTTCACCGACGCGGTCGACCAGATCGAGCGGGAGCTCGACGACGTCCGGGCCAAGGCCGAGGGCCTGCGGCTGGTGCCGGCCGGTTCCATCTTCACGACGCTGCGCCGGGCGGTCCGCGACGCCGCCGACGCCGAGGGCCGCAAGGTCCGGTTCGTCTCGCTCGGCGCGGACATCCGGATGGGCGCGCACCTGCTGGGACCGGTCAGCGGCGCGTTCCTGCACGTGGTGCGCAACGCCGTGGTGCACGGCATCGAACCGGAGGCGGAACGGATCGCCGCGGGCAAGCCGGCCGAGGGGACGATCACCCTGGAGGTGGAGCGGCGTGGCCGGTGGGCGGTGTTCCGGTGCGTCGACGACGGGCGCGGGTTCGACCTGGAGGCGCTGCGGCGTACCGCGGTGGACCGCGGGCTGCTCGGGCCGGGCACCCGGCCGCCCGGGGATCAGGAGCTGCTCGACCTGGTGATGCGCGGCGGGATCAGCACGTCCGCTCAGGTCACCGAGGTGGCCGGACGGGGCATCGGGATGGACGCGGTGCGTGAGGTGGCGGCGCAGCTGCACGGTGAGGTGCGGGTACGCAGCACGCCGGGAGAGGGCGCGACGGTCGAGCTGACCATCCCGCTCACGCTGCTCAGCATGACCGGTCTGATCGTCGAGGCGGGCGGCGCGAGCGCGACGGTCCCCCTCGACGCGGTGCGCGGGTGCCTCCGGCTGAGTGCCGCGGAAGCGGCCACCGCCGCTTCGAGCGGGCGGATCCTGTACGACGGCAGCGCCGCCCCCTTCCTCCCGCTGGCCGAGGTCCTCTACACCGGCGAGGCGGTGCCGGACGTCCAGGGCACCGGCGCGGCGATTGTGGTGGCCTGCCCGGCCGGCACGTACGCGATCGGCGTGGACCGGCTCTGCGGCACGTCCGCCCTGGTCGCCCGCCCGCTGCCGGAGCTGGCGCCGGCCTCGGCGGTGATCAGCAGCGTCTCGGTCGAGGCCGACGGCCGCCCCCGGCTCGTGCTCGACCCGGAAGGGCTGGCCGTCGCGGTGCTGCGCGGGCACGGCGCCGGCGCGCGATCGGCCTCCTCGGTGAACGCCGAGCCGCTGCCGATCCTGGTCGTCGACGACTCGCTGACCACGCGCATGCTGGAACGCAGCATCCTGGAGTCGGCCGGGTACGCGGTCCAGCTCGCCGCGTCCGGTGAGGAAGGCCTGGAGAGGGCCCGCGCCGGCCGGTACGGCCTGGTCCTCAGTGACATCGACATGCCCGGCATCGACGGCTTCACCCTGGTCGAGCGGATCCGCGCCGACCCGAAGCTGTCCACCATCCCCTGTGTCCTGGTCAGCTCCCGGGCGAGCGCCGAGGACCGGGAACGCGGCCGTGCGGCCGGCGCCGACGCCTACGTGGTGAAGGGCGAGTTCGACCAGGAAGAGCTACTGGCCCACATTCGTCGACTGGTGGTGCGCTCATGATCCGGATTTTGATCGTCGAGGACTCGGTCACCATGCGGCACCACCTGCGGGAGGCGCTCGCCGCCGACCCGGATCTCCAGGTGGTCGGCGAGGCGGTGGACGGCGAACGGGCTGTCGAGCTGGTCGCCCGGCTGCGCCCCGACGTGATCACGATGGACATGATGCTGCCCGGGATCAGCGGCCTGGCCGCCACCGAGCAGATCATGGCCGAGCATCCGACGCCGATCCTGGTGGTGTCGTCGGCGGACCGGCAGGAGCTGTTCAGCACGTACAACGCCCTGGCCGCCGGCGCCGTGGACGTGCTGGAGAAGCCGCGCGGCGACGACTCGGACGCCGACTGGGGGCTGCGGCTGCGCACCACGCTGCGGATCGTCTCCCGCATCCGGGTGATCACTCATCCCCGGGCCCGGCTGGGCCGGAACTCCTCCCCCATGCCCGCCCCGGCCCCGGCGCTGCCGTCCGTCGTGCCGGTCGCCGCACCGGCGCTGAGCGTCGTCGCCGTCGGCGCGTCCACCGGCGGGCCGGGCGCGCTCACCGAGCTGATCCGGGAGCTGCCGCCGAACTTCGCCACCCCGGTCCTGGTGGTGCAGCACATCGCGGCGAGCGAGCAGTTCGCCGTGGCGTTCTCCGACTGGCTGGCCGGGCAGACCGGCCGCAACGTGCGCTACGCGATCGACGGCACCCCGATGAGCCGGGTCGGCGGGCAGGTGCTGCTCGCTCCGCCGGACCGGCATCTCTACGTCCGGGACAGGATGCTGCGGCTCAGCGACGGCCCGCCGCGGCACTCCTGCCGCCCGGCCGTCGACGTGCTCTTCGAGTCGGTCGCCACCGAGTTCGGCGCGACGGCGGCCGGCTGCCTGCTCACCGGGATGGGCCGGGACGGCGCGGCCGGGCTGCTGCAGATGCGCAACCGGGGCGCCGTCACGTTCGCCCAGGACGAGGGGAGCTGCATCGTCTACGGCATGCCCCGGGAGGCGGCGCTGCTGGGCGCGGCAACGTACGTCCTGCCGCCCGGCCGGATGGCCGCCCGCCTCGGTGACCTGCACCCGGCCGGAGCCCGGCGATGACTCCCACCGTGCTGATCGTCGACGACAGTCTCACCGTGCGGATGGACCTCAACGAGGCGTTCTCCGACGACGGCTTCACCACGATCCTCTGCGCGACCGGCGCGGAGGCGCGGGCCGCGTTCGCCGCCGCGGCCTTCGACGCCGCGGTCCTCGACGTGATCCTGCCCGACGCGGACGGCCTGGAGCTGCTCACCGAGCTGCGCGGCGCCCGCACCGGTGTGGTCACCATGCTGCTCTCCAGCGAGAGCGAGGTGGCCGACCGGCTGGCCGGGCTGCGGACCGGAGCGGACGAGTACGTCGGCAAGCCCTACGACGCCGGCTACGTCGTCGCGCGCACCCGCCAGCTGCTCGGCGACGGGTCGCAGGCCGCCGGCCGGACCAGCGTGCTCGTCATCGACGACAGCATGACCTTCCGGGAGCAGCTGCGCGACCTGCTCGAACCCGAGGGGTACGGGGTGCTGACCGCGGCGAGCGGCGAGGAGGGCCTGCGGATGGCGGCCGACCGGCGCCCGCAGGCGGTGATCGTGGACGGCGTGATGCCGGGCATCGACGGCGCCACGGTGATCCGCCGGATCCGCCTCGACCCGGCGCTGCGCGACACCCCGTGCATCCTGATGACCGCCGCCGACGACTACGCCACCGAGATGCAGATGCTGGAGGCCGGCGCCGACGCGTTCGTCCGCAAGCAGCAGGACCTCGCCGTCGTGCTGGCGAAGCTGGCCGCGGTGCTGCGGCAGAGCGCCGAGCAGCTGCCGATCGAGTCGATCAGCAGCCTGCACGGGCCCGGCAAGGTGCTGATCATCAGTGGGAACGACGACGACCGCGAGATCTGGGCCGACGCGCTGCGGCCGGAGGGGTACGACACGGTCACCTCGGGCAACATCGACGAGGCGCTGGAGATGCTCGCCGAGCAGCCGGCGGACTGCATCGTCGTCGGCTTCGACGACGACCTGGATCGGGCCCAGCGCGCCTGCCGGACCATCCGGGACGTGCCGCAGATCGGTGAGCTGCCGCTGATCGTGACCGGTGATGAGCACGCCATGCTGGACTGTCTCGCCGCCGGCGCCGACGACTACGTGCGGCGGGTGGACATCCCGGACGGGTTGCGGGCGCACGTACGGGCCCAGATCCGCCGCAAGCAGTCGCACGACGAGGCCCGGCGGATCCGTGAGGAGCTGATGCGCCGGGAGCTGGACGCCGCCGAGGAGCGCGCGGCCCGGCAGCTCGCCGAGACCCGCGCCGCGCTCGTCGAGGAGCTGGAGTGGCGCAACCGCGAGCTGGAGGCGTTCTCCGGCTCGGTCTCGCACGACCTGCGCGGCCCGCTCCAGGTGATCAGCAGCTTCGCCGAGCACGTGCTCGACGAGGAGGACGGTGAGCCGCTCGGCGAGCAGACCCGGCAGCGGCTCACCCGGATCCACGCGGCCGCCATGCGGATGGCCGACCTGGTCGAGTCGCTGCTGATCCTGGCCCGGGCCAGCCGGGGCGAGCTGCGCCGGGAGACGTTCGACATGACGACCACGGCCCGGCAGGTGATCAGCGACGTCGCGGCCCGCGACCCGGAGCGCGACGTCGAGTACGTGGTGGTCGAGGGCATGACCGCGGACGCCGACGAGGGCCTGGTCCGGGTGATCCTGGAGAACCTGATCAACAACGCGGTGAAGTTCAGCCGCAAGGTCGACGACCCGGTCGTCGAGGTGGGCTGGCAGGACGAGAAGTTCTACGTCCGGGACAACGGCGCCGGATTCCCGGCCGAGCAGGCCGGCCAGCTGTTCCGGCCGTTCGCCCGGCTGCACGACGCCCGCGACTTCCCGGGCACCGGCATCGGGCTGACCACGGTGAACCGGGCGGTGGAACGGCACGGCGGGGAGATCTGGGCGGAGAGCTCCGAGGGCAAGGGCGCCACGTTCTGGTTCACCCTGCCCCCGTCGGCGGAGCACAGCGGCCCGGAGCGGCGGACGGGCGCCCGCCGCTCCGGTTGACCGTCAGCCGACGTAGGCGAAGCCGTCGGAGATGACGGCCGGGCGGCCCTTGGTGCCGAGCACCTCGATCATGACCTTGTGCTTGCCGGGGGTCAGGGCCCGGGTCCAGACGGCCTGGCGGTAGAGGTTCTTGCCGGCCTTCAGGTCCAGCGTGGAGACCTTCTTGCCGTCCACGTAGATCGCGACCTTGCCGGACTTCGCGGTCCGCGCGAAGATCAGCGCGGCGTGGCGGCCGGTGAACGTCCAGGTCAGCTTCCGGCCCTTGGTGGAGGCGGAGAGCGCCTTGCCGCTCACGTGCGACGACTTCTTCACCGTCGTCCACGCGCCGGTCTTCTTCGCCGAGGTCTCGGAGAGGACCGTCACCTTGCGCTTGAGCGTGCTCGTCCGGGTGTTGCCGGCCACGTCGCGGGCGGTGACCGTGTACGCCGTGGTGCCCGCCTTCACGCTGACGTTCCAGCTCTTCGCGGTGGCGCCGAGGGTGGCCGCCTTCGGCTTGCTCACGGTGTACCCGGCGAGCGCCGCGTTGTCCTTCGCCGCGAAGGTCAGCGACATCGGCACCGAGGTGATGCTGTACGTGCCGGTGCGCAGGGTGGCCGCCAGTCCCGCGCTCCACACCGGCGCCGTGGCGTCCCGGTAGATCGTCGCGCCGACCTGGGCGGTGGTGCCGGAGACGTGCACGCCGCGGACCGCCACGCTGTGTTTTCCGGCCGCCAGGGTGAGCGACACGGACCGGGCGGTGTTCGCGAGGGTGCTGACCTTCTTGCCGTCGACGTAGACCTCGAAGCGGGCGATCTTCGCGTTCGCGGTGGTGACCGACCAGCTCAGGCCGGCGGCGCCGCGCGCGTAGAAGACGCTGCCCGACTTGACGGCGCCGGTGACCGGCTTCAGCGCGAGCCCGGTGATCTGCTCGACCGCTTGCGCCCGGATGGCCGGGAGCCGCGCGTAGAGGTTCTTGCCCGGGCAGGCGGTCGCGTCGGCGTCACGGTGACCGGAGATGCGCGGGGTGACGAACTTCGCGCCCTCCTTGTACTTGCCGTTCGTCGACCCTGCGGTGACCTCGACGCTGCTGGTCGGGTTGTAGCCGTACTTGCCGAGCCGGGCCGCGGCGACCTGGCCGATGACCTTCTCGATCGCGGCGTTCGAGGCCGCCGTCTCGAAGTTGCCGATCACCGAGATGGCCGCGTAGTTGGTGTTGAAGCCCTGCGTGTGCGCGCCGACCACCGGGGTCTCGACGCCGCCCTTGCGGCCCTCGTAGAGCCTGCCGCACTTGTCCAGCAGGTAGTTGTACCCGATGTCGGACCAGCCGTTGCTCTTCACGTGGTAGGTCTGGATGCCCCGCACGATCGCCGCCGAGTCCGCGCAGGCGTAGTCGTTGGTGGTCGCGGTGTGGTGCACCCAGAGCGCCTTGACCTCGGTGCCGATGCTGATCGACTTCACGATGGTCTCGTCGGCGCTCCAGCCGGCCCGGCTCACGTAGGACGGGAACTGCGCCTTGACCGGGACCGTCGAGGTCGGCGCCGGGGTCGCGGAGGTCGTCGACCGGGCCGGCGCCGGCGAGGTGGTGGCCGCCTTGACCGTCGGGCTGGCGGTGGTGGCCTTGGCCGTCGGGCTGGTCGTGGTGGCCGCCGCCGGCGCGGTGGTGGCGGGCGTCCCGGCCGGGGTCGTCGTCTGCTCGGCGGGAGGCGTGGTCGTGGACTCCTCGACCGGCTCGGTGGTCTCGGCCGGCTCGGTCACGGTGGGATCGGTGGTCGGCTCGGCGGACGGCTCCTCGGTGACGGCGGCGCCACCACCCTGTCCACTGCTGTCCGTGCCCGGGTCGATCAGGTCGAGCCGCAGGCCGGCCGGGAGGCCGGCGCCGCCACCGGCGATCCGCGCCGCGACACCGTCGGACGGGCCGACCCAGAGCGGCTCGGTGCCGCCCCGGCGTCCGTTGTCCGCGGCCTCCGCGCCGTCCGGGCCGATGTCCGTGCGTTCCAGGTCCTGCCAGCCGGTCCACGTGCCGCCGACGCCGCGGGTCTTGACCTGGATGGTGCCGGACGGCGCCGCCGACGGGTCGGACCAGGTGACGCCGAGCAGGCTGAACCGCTTCGTCTCACGTTCCGGGAGGTCGACGTCGCCGCCACTGGACTGCGCGGCGATGTCGACGGTGTTCAGATCGGTCTTGATCTTCGGGGGCGCCGCTGCCGGATCGGGCGGGAGGACGGTGACCGCCTCCGCCACGAACGTCGGCTCGGCACTGTCCGGCCAGGCCAGGACCGCTACTCCCCCACCGGCCGCCAGCACCGCCGCAGCAGCGCCCACCCCGATAGCCAGCCGTCGATTCATCAACCGGTCTCCCGCTTCCCCGTGAAGATCATGCGGGCGTGAACGCTACCGGACCGTCCGCTCGCAGGCGTCCCCGGATCGAGGGATCGTTATCTGTGAGCGGACGGTCACTCCCTATTCGGTCCCGAGCGCGCTCACCGGGCTCACCCGGGCGGCGCGCCGGGCAGGCAGCACACCGGCGAGAGCGGTCAGCCCGACCAGGGCCAGGAAGACCACGGCCAGCTGCAGCACCGGCAGGGCGAGCGGCGCGTTCACGCCGGTGGCCAGGACCGCGAGCCAGGCGTACGGGACACCGAGCAGTGTTCCCAGGGCGGCGCCGATCACCCCGTACAGGGCGGATTCGGTCGTGAGCATCGTGCGCAGCCCGCCGCGGGACATCCCGACCGCGCGGAGCAGGCCGGACTCCCGGACCCGTTCGACCACCGAGAGCGCCGTCGTCGCCCCGACGCCGACGATCGCGATGAGCACGGTCAGCCCGATCAGGACCAGCGCGACCGCCAGCAGCACGGTCAGCCCGGCGTTCATCTGGTCACGCTGGTCGGCGAGCACTGTCACCCGGAATCCCGACTGATCGGCTCCCGGCCGGCCGGCTCCGGGCTGACCGGCCGAGGCCTGGCGCAGCGCCTGCAGTCCGGCGGTCCGGGCGTCCTCGCCCTGCCGGGCCGCGTCGGCGAGGACCCCGCTCGCGCCGGCCGGGGCGCCGAGCGCGGTGAGGTCGGCCGGGTCGACGAGCAGGCCGGAGTGCAGCGGCGCCATGTCGGAGAGGACGGCGACCACGGTGAGCCGGGCCTCGCGACCCTTACCCGCTGTGACCACCGCGGTGTCGCCGACGGCGAGGCCGGCCAGGTCGGCGACGAAACGGCCCAGGACGACCGAGCCGGCCTTGAGGTCATCGGTCGATCCGGACGAGGCGTCCAGGTCGGCGAGCCGGGGCAGCGCGCTGAGCGACAGGTCGGTCGCCGCCACGTCCTCCAGGCCGCCGACCGTCACCGCGTCGACCCGCCGGTACGGCGTGACCCGGGTCAGGTCGGCGCTGTTGCGGGCGCTGTCCACGATCGCGGCCGGCAGCGGCGTGCCCTCGGCCGCGGTGAGCTCGTAGTCGGCGGGCGCCGACCCGGCCAGCTCCCGGTCGGCGAGGGTACGGACCGACGCGCCGCCGACCAGCACCCCGGCGATGAGCGTGACACCGAGTGCCACCACGACCGAGACCGCGGCGGCCCGCCGGGTGCTGCCGCCGACCCCGCCGACGGCGAGCCGGCCGACCGGGCCGAGCCGGCGCAGCGGCCAGCCGGCGACCGCGAGGACCGGGCGGACCAGCGCCGGGCCGAGCGCGATGAGCGCCACGAACGCGAGACCACCGGAGACGATCACGCCGAGCAGCAGGGGCAACGGGTCGTACTGCTCCGGGTCGGGTCCGGGCAGGTTCACCGCGACGTACGCGGCGACGCCACCGGCCAGCAGCACGAAGACCAGGCCGGTGATCCAGCGCAGCGCGCCGATGCCGGTCTTCGCGCCCGTCGTGGCGGCGCTGCGGAGGGCTTCCAGGGGCGCCACCCGGGCCGCCGAGAGGGCCGGCGCGAGGACTGCCACCAGGGTGATCAGCACGGCCAGGGCGACCGTGCCGAGGGCCGGGAGCAGCGGGAAGCCGGGCGAGGAGACCGTGAAGCCGACCGCGCCCAGGATCGGCGGGATGGCGTGGCAGACCGCGAGCGCGCCGGCCACGCCGACGACGCCGGCGACCAGCCCGGTCAGAATGCCCTCGGCCGCCAGGGCCCGGCCCAGCGCGGACCGGCCGGCGCCGACCGCCCGGAGCAGGGCGAGCTGCCGCAGCCGCTGGGCGAAGACGATCCGGAACGTGGAGGCGGCGATCAGCCCGGCCGCGATCACGGCGACCGCCACGAACGCGCCGACCACGGCGAAGACCTGGGTCACCTCGCTCGCCGCCCGCTGCGCCTCGTCCAGCCGGACGTCGGCCCCGATGACCACCTCCGGCTGTTCCTCACCGTCGGCGACCGGGCCGGCGACCACTGTCGTCACCTCATCCCGGACCACCGCCGGATCCGCACCGCCGTCCAGGCGCATGTCGATCCGGTCGAGGACGTCGTATCCGGTCAGTGCCGCCACCGTGGCCGCCGGGGCGTACCCCTGAAAGCCGAAGTCGTCGCGGGGAGTGACCACGCCGACCACCTCGAGGGGCACCGCCTCGCCGGTGCCCGCGTCCGCCTTCGCTGTCGCGCCGACGGTGAGCCCGAGACGCTCGACGGTCCGTGGCGTCACCGCGATCTCCCGGGGACCGGCCGGCATCCTTCCCTCGGTCAGGGTGATCACGCTGAGCGGGCCGGTCCCGGGATCGGCGGTCAGGCTGAGGTACTCGCCGTCCACGTCGAGGCCCGCCTCCGCGCGGCCGGTCGCCTCCGCAACGCCCGGCAGCCCGCTGATCCTCTTGAGCTGAGCCGCGTCCAGGACGCCGCCGCGGACCACCAGATCGACCGCCTCGGGCGTGCCGGCCAGGCCGTTCAGCACACTGCGCTCGGTGATCTGCTGGGCCAGCACCGTCGCGTAGACCACGAACGACGCGACCAGCACGGCCAGGCCGGTGAGCAGCATGCGGGCGGGCCGCCGGGCCACCCCTGCCAGCTGGGTACGCAGGACCGCCCTCATCGGCCGGCCGCCAGAGCCTGGAGGGCGTCCGTCACCGACGCGATGTCCGGGCGGTCGATCTCGCCGGCCAGGCGTCCGTCGGCGAGCAGCACGACCCGGTCGGCGTACGCGGCAGCGCCCGGATCATGGGTCACCATCACGATCGTCTGGCCCAGCTCCCGCACCGAGTCGCGCAGCAGCCGCAGCACCTCGGCGCCGGACCGGGAGTCCAGGTTGCCGGTCGGCTCGTCGGCGAAGACCACCTCGGGCCGGCTCACCAGCGCCCGGGCCAGGGCGACCCGCTGCTGCTGGCCGCCGGACAGCTCGCTGGGCCGGTGACCGAGCCGGCCGGCCAGCCCGAGTGTCGTCACCAGCCGGTCGAACAGCTCCGGATCGGGGGTGTTGCCGGCCAGGTCCAGCGGCAGCGTGATGTTCGCCTGCGCGGTGAGCTGCGGCAACAGGTTGAAGGACTGGAAGACGAACCCGATCCGTTCCCGGCGGGCCCGGGTGAGGACCCGGTCCGGCTGGCGGGTCAGGTCGGTCTCGCCGAGGAGCACCTGGCCGGAGGTGGCGGTGTCCAGCCCGGCCAGGCAATGCATGAGCGTCGACTTGCCGGACCCGGACGGGCCCATGATCGCGGTGAACCGGCCGCGGTCGAAGCCCACCGTGACACCGTCGAGCGCGTGCACGGCGGTGTCGCCGGACCCGTACACCTTCACCAGATCCACGGCGGCTACCGCCGTGTGTTCAACCACCTTCGTCTGCATGCCGAGCAGCTTGATCGATACGTTCGGCGGGCACATCGGCCCGCGGGCGGGCTCCGGGACGGCCCGGGGTCTTCCTTTCGGCCGATGGAGGGGTCCTGTCCAGCGCTTACGCTGGGTCACGATGCTGAACACGTTCTTCCTCCGCGCCGGTCAGGCCGCCGCCCTCGGCGTGCTGGCCCTGCTCGGCGTCATCGACCTCACCAGCGGCGGGATCGACCACGCGTACGTGCCGGCCCAGGTGGCGATCGCGGTCGCGGTGGCCGCCGTGTGGCTGCCCCGGCACCGGCACGGCTCCCGGGTGCTGCCGATCGCGGCGATCGCGGTGGCCGGCCTGTCGCTGTCGTTCACCCTGCTGCTCGTCTCCCGGCAGACCCTCGGCGGTGTCTGGGGGCTGGCCGAGGCGGCGGCGTTCCTCGGGGTCGCCGCCGTGGTGGCCCGGCACGCCCCTCCCGTGTGGGCGGTGCTCGCCTGCGCGGCGGTCGGCCTGGCCGTCGGCACGATGCCGCTGCGCGTCGGGCAATCCAGCATCTACGTGACGTTCGGGCTGGTTCAGGCTCTCGGCATCGCCGGCGCCATCGGCGCCGGCGTCACCCTGCGGACCATGGAGGGCAATCGGCGCCGGGCCCTTGATTCGGTACGGGCGGAGCAGCGTGCGGAGTTCGCTCGCGACCTGCACGACTTCATCGCCCACCACGTGACCGGGATCGTCGTGCAGGCACAGGGCGCCCGTTTCATCGCCGACCAGGACCCGAAGCGGGTTCTGGTCGCTCTCGAGCAGATCGAGCAGGCCGGCGCCGAGACGATGGCGTCGATGCGGCGGATGGTCGGGGTGCTGCGCGACCCTCAGTCACAACCGGACGCGCCGCTGGCACCGGTCGCCGGGGTCGGTGATCTGCCGGCCCTGGTGGAGCAGTTCACCGCGGCCGGGGACCTGCCGGCCCGGCTCGACACCGGCGGTGACGACGGGACGGGCCTGCCGGTGGAGATCTCCACCTCGGCGTACCGGGTGGTCATGGAGGCCCTGACCAACGCCCGGCAGCACGCGCGGCAGGCGACCGCCGTCGACGTGTGGCTGCGGCGTACCGATCATCAGCTGCTCCTGCGGGTCGCGAACGATGGACCGCCGCCCCGTCCGACCGGCCCGCGTGATCGTCCGGGGTACGGTCTTGCCGGGCTGGCCGAGCGGGTCCGCGCGGTCGGCGGGCGGATCTCCGCCGGTCCCGGCGTCGACGGCGGCTGGATCGTCGACGTGGCCCTGCCGCTTCCCTGACGTCGCCGCTTCCCCGACGTCGCCGCTCTCCTGACGGGGGTATTTCGTGATCCGCGTGCTCATCGCCGATGACCAGGCCATGGTCCGGACCGGCTTCGGCATGATCATCGGCGCGCAGCCGGACATGGAGGTCGTCGGCGAGGCCTCGGACGGCGTCGAGGCGGTCGCGGCGGCCCGGCGGCTGAAACCGGACGTGGCGCTCTTCGACATCCGGATGCCGAAGATGGACGGCCTGCAGGCCCTGAAGCTGCTGGCCGGACCGGGCGTGCCGGACCCCGTGAAGATCGTCGTCGTCACCACGTTCGACCTGGACGAATACGTTCATGCGGCCCTGCGCAACGGCGCGGCCGGATTCCTGCTCAAGGACTCCGGCCCGGCCCTGCTCGTCGAGGCGGTCCGCGCCGCCGTCTCCGGGGACGCCCTGATCAGCCCGTCCATCACGGTCCGGCTGCTCAAACACCTCGCCACCCCCGCCCAGCCCGCCGACGACAGCGGCCTGTCCCCGCGCGAGCTGGACGTGGTGAAGCTGACCGCCCGCGGCGCCACGAACGCCGAGATCGCCACCGAGCTGTTCATCTCGGTCGGAACCGTGAAGACGCATCTGGGCAGCGTGCACGCCAAGCTCGGCACCCGGAACCGGGTCGAGATCGCGGCCTGGGCCTGGGAACACCGCCTCGTCGGCTGACCCGCCGCACCGGCGCCCGGTCAGCCGGCGCCCGGTCAGCCGGCGCCCGGTCAGCCGGCGCCCGGTCAGCCGGCGCCCGGTCAGCCGGCGCCCGGTCAGCCGGCGCCCGGTCAGCCGGCGCCCGGTCAGCCGGCGCCCGGTCAGCCGGATCGCTGGCGGGTGGTCAGCTTGGCGGCGACCGGGGGTTCGCCGTGGCCGGTGCGCACCTGGGTCCACAGGTCCTTCGCCGCGCTGCGGGCCGGGCCCAGGCGGTGGCGGGCGATCAGTTTGGCGTCGGCTCGCATGCGGGCGCTGCGGGGCACCGGGAGCGACGGCAGGTAACCGAACTTCGCCAGCCGGTCGCCGAAGGCCGTCTCGCAGCGGCGCACCTCGTCCTCGGAGAGCCGGGACCGCCAGCTCGCCACGCGTTCGGTGGTCGGTGCCTGGTGGGTGAGGGTGTGCCAGGTCTTGTACTCGGGCACCGCCACCGAGGCCAACTGGTTCGGCTTCGTCATCGCCGGATCGAAGTCCTCCTGCAGGAAGTCGCAGATCCTGCGCAGGTGCGGCTCCGGGTCGGCGACCAGGTCCTCGTAGCGGACCAGGTGGTAGACGTCCGCGGGGTACCGGCGGGCGGCCAGCAGGGACGCGTCGGCGGACTGCGTCCAGTAGTCGATCAGCGTGTCGAACTCGGCGGGCTTCCACGGCGTCTCCTTGAGGGAGGAGACGCAGTCGCGGCCGTCGCGCATGATGTTGATGATCTGCGCGTCCGGGAAGAGGCGCAGGATCGTGGGCAGGTGCCGCAGGTAGAGCGGCCGCTTGTCGCCCCAGCGGGGTTTGCCGAAGCGGTCCGCGTACAGCTTGAAGACCGTGCCGAAGGCCGAGCCCAGGGTCGGCGGGGCCGCCACGACGGCGTCGATCGTCGTGTCCCGGTCCAGGCCCAGGTCCTCGAACTGGGCGGAGTCGGCGATCCACGTGCCCAGGGCGCGGCGGTTGCCTTCGACGGTGAGGTCGCCGAATTCGGCGCGCCGGCCGTACCCGGCGAGAAGGAATCTCGTCTCCGGCGGGATCGCGATCCGCCCATGGGCGTGCAGCATGAGCTGCAGCATCGTGGTGCCCGATCGGGGGCAGCCGACCACGAAGATCGGGCGATCAGTAGGTGTGATCCCACCCCGCGGCGCCATTGACACTCCTCTCCGGACCTTCTCGACTTCGTTGATCGTGAAGACTCAGAAAAGATTTCGCAACATGGCTGTGTGGGGCGGGTGTACACGCTGTCGCCACGCTGAGAGTTTTCTGTCAATCTCGACCGACGAGGTGAAGATCCTTCTCCGCTGGCCGGTTCCGGCCTGCCGGGGCGGCCGGACGGGTGGAGAACCAGCAGCCGATCACGATGAGCGCGAAGCCGGCGATCGTGGCCGGGCCGATCCTCTCGTTCAGCAGGACGACGCCGAGGCCGAGGGCGACGACCGGGTTGACGTACGTGACCAGTCCCGCCCGGTTCGAGCCGGCGAGCACGATGAGCCGGTAGAACGCGAGGAGCGCGACGGCGGTGCAGAACACGCCGAGCGCCACCAGCGCCGACCAGGAGTCGGCGCCGACCGGGCCGGACGGCAGGTTCATCAGGGCGAACGGCAGCAGGACGACAGTGGTGATGACGGTGGTGCCGACCGTCAGCGTCTCCGGCGGGATGCCGGCGGCCTTGCGCTGCACCAGCATCGTGGCGACCGCGTAGCTGATCGCGGCGGCCAGGACCATGCCGGCGCCGAGCAGGCCGTACCGATCACCGGAGACGTCCAGGCCGACCAGGACGATCACGCCGGCGAACCCGAGCACCAGGCCGGTGACGCGGATCGGGGTGAGCGGCTCGGTACGGGACAGCAGCAGGGCGATGGCGACCGGCTCGATGGCGATCAGAATGCCGGTGAGCGACGACGAGATGTGCTGCTCGCCGTACGTGATCAGCAGGAACGGGCCGACGATGTGCACCATCGCGATCAGCGCGACGATCCGCAGCCGTCCCCGCAGAGCCCCGAGGGTGCCGCGGGCCGCGGCGATCGGGATCAGCACGGCGGCCGCGATGGCGGTGCGGCCGGCGACCACGAAGACCGGCGAGAGGTCCACGATCGCGATCTTGATGAGGAAGTACGGGATTCCCCAGAGCACGGAGACGAGAGCGAAGAGAAGCCAGGCGAGACGATTCACGCAGTCAGCCTCACCCCGTACGGTAATAAGCGGTAGTGACGACTTGCTGTTGGCGTTTTAAGGAAAACTGATGATCGACACGCGTCGCCTGCAGATCCTGGCAGCAGTGGCCCAGCAGGGCAGCTTCAATCGCGCCGCCGCCGAACTGCGTCTCACGCCGTCGGCGGTGTCCCAGCAGATCGCCGCGCTGGAGCGGACCGTCGGCACGCCCGTGGTGCGGCGCAGCACCCGCGGGGTCGAGCTGACCGACGCCGGCCGGGTGCTCGTCGAGACCGCCGAGTCGATCACCGCCGAACTCCTCTGCGCCCAGGCCGAGATCGCGAAGATCACCGCGGCCCGGGTCGAGCGGCTCACCGTGGCGACCTTCACCAGCGGTGGCCAGCGGCTGCTGCCACCGGCGCTCACCCGGTTCACCGCGGCCCACCCGGGCGTCGAGCTGACCGTGATCGAGAGCGAGCCGGAGGACAGCCTCGGGCTGGTGCGCACCGGAGCCGCCGACATGGCGCTGTCGTACCACTTCGACGGCCCCCCGCCGGCACCGCCCGGCCTGACCTGGACGCCGCTGCTGGACGACCCGATGTGGATCGTCTTCCCGGCCGGCCATCCGCTCGCGGACCGCGGCTCGATCACGATCGCCGAGCTGGGCGCCGAACGCTGGGTGCACGGGTGCCTCGTGGTCGGGGACATGCTCGACCACTACGCGGCGATGGCCGGGTTCGAGGTGCGGACGTCGTGCCGGGGCACCGACTACCAGTTCGCGCAGTCGCTGGTCCGGGCCGGCGTCGGCATCAGCATGATCCCCGAGGTGGCGCTGACGGCCGACCGCAGCGGGCTCGCCGCGATCCGGCTCGCGCCGCCCGGCCCGTGCCGCCACGTCGGGGTGGCCACGCCGCGGCGGCGCACACCGAACCCCCTGGTGACGGAGGTGATGGACCTGCTCGGCGCGACCGTCACAGCGTTACCCAGTAACGCCTGACCCGGCCGATCTCGGAATCGCGGATGTCCTCCAGGACGCCGCCGTGCTTCTCGATCGTCCGCGCCGACGCCTCGTTCGTCACGTCACAGCTGATCATCACGCGGTCGATGCCGAGCTTCCCGGCCTCGCCGAGCATCTCGCCGAGAGCCCAGCTCGCCAGGCCGCGGCGGCGTGCCGAGGGGCGGATGCCGTACCCGATGTGCCCGCCCGCGCGGAACAGGAAGTCGTTGAGCGTGTGGCGCAACGAGATCGCGCCGAGCAGCTCGTCGTCCTCCACGATCCAGCGGTAGGTGCAGTGCACGAGACCCTCGGCCGCCGGGATCGCGGTGTCCTCCTCGGTACGCAGCCGGTTCACCCACGTCGCGAAACCGGCCGCGGACTCCACGTCGTCGTTCGGCCGCAGCCCCGAGCCGGGCTGGTGCACCGGACCCCACTCGGCGCGGGACCGCAGCCAGGCGTCGTGGAGCCGGATCGTCGGAGTGATCAGGTGAGGCATGCTCCGACCGTACAAAGAATGTGGTTGATCTTGCTCCCGATTCTCACCCGGAAGCCAGGGCGAGAAGGCGCTGGATCTGCCCCTGCCTGGTCGTGGTCATCGTCGCGGCCAGATTCGTCGCCTCGGGATACGAGCCGCCGTCCGCCTGCATCCGCAGCGTCTCCATCGTGTTGTGCAGGTTGCCGAGCAGCAGCGCCACCGCGATCCGATCGAGGTCGGCGCCCCGCGCGGCCTTCAACCCGTCGATGTCGCCCGGTTGCAGGGCGTGCAGATCGCCGTGCCCGGCATGCAGCCCTTGATCCTTGTTCGCCGTCAGTGGCTGATCCCAATCGGTCAGCCAGGCGGTCATCGTCGCCTTCTCGGACTGCCACTGACCGAGCAGCTCGGTGGCGATCTCGCGGATCGCGATCGTGGAGGCCGACGTCTCCGCCACCGCCGCGATCTGCTCGCCCTCGCCGATCTGCGCGAGCGTCATCTGCGCGAACATCACATCGGTCGCGTTGTGCGGTTCCTCGTCGGCGCCGCACCCGGGAAGCAGCAGGGTGAGCAGCAGGAGGAGACCCCCTGCTGCTCGCCTGGCTGCTAGACCGCGGCCCACAGCGCCGCGACGTACGGAGGCTCCCAGCCGCTGATCGCGGTGTGCGCCTGCCGGCACTGGTAGGTCCGGCCGCTGTAGGTCACCCGGTCACCGACCTTGTAGGTGGTACCGGCCGCCCAGGTCGTCGTGCCCGCGGTGGCCGTGGGGGTCGGCGTCGCCGTCGGGCTCGTCGTGGCGGTCGGGGTCGGCGTCGGGCTGGACGTCGCGGTCGGCGTCGGCGTCGGGTTCGTCGTGGCGCCGCCGAAGTTCAGGTCGACACACGAGTAGAACGCGTTGACGGTGTCCGAGATGTTCCAGCGGGCCAGAACGGTCTGCCGGCCCGAGTACCCGGCGAAGTTCACCGTGTGGCTCTTCGTGGCGCCGGGCTGCGCGCCGCCGTCGTTGAACGACGCCACCACCTTGTTGCCGATCAGGTACTCCCACGTCGCGGTCGAGTGCCGCGCCGTGAGCACCCAGTTGAAGGTGACGCTCGTACCGACCGTGGCGGCCGGCCAGGACTTGCTGTTGTCGTTCAGCACAGTGAAACGGCTGCCGCCACCGTTGCACTGCGTCGAGCCCTTCGGCTGCTCGACGCTCTGAGGTTCGTAGACGATGTCGCCGCAGCCGCTCACAGCGCCGCTCGCGCAGTTGGCCTGGCGGCTGGGCGGGGACGAGATGTAGCCGTGCGCGGACGCCGGGGAGACGGCCACGAAGAGGGATCCGGTCAGGGCTGCGACGGTCAGCGCGGGCAGTGTGAACCAGCGTTTCATCCAGGTACTCCCATGTAGGAGGTGCGGGGATGTTCATCAACGTAAATTAAGTTCTCTTAACAGTAAATAGTGTTAAGGATTCTTTAGGGATCACGTCGCGAGTCGCCTGAGGTGCGGGAACGCGTGAGAGCGCTCCATCGGGCCGCTCGCAGATCGTGAACGGGATGGGGCTGTGACTCATGGCCGTCCCGCAGCCCGTCGTTGTCGGCCGCTGGCAGCTGTGACTCATGGCTGTCCCGCGACCGAATCGACAGCAATGAGCCACAGCCAAACCCGCCCGGCCGTGACCCATGACCGTCCCGCAGCCCGAACGACAGCAATGGGTCACAGCCGGTCGTTGTCGGCCGCTGTCAGCTGTGACTCATGGCTGTCCCGCTCCCCGAACGACAGCAATGGGTCACAGCCAAACCCGCCCGGCTGTGACCCATTGCTGTCCCGCAGCCCGAACGACAGCAATGAGCCACAGCCGCGCCGCAACCCCACTCCAACGCCAGATCGCGGAGCCCGGGACCTACTACGCCCGCCGCTCCAAGAAGTCGTAAACGTCCCGGTTGTCCACTCCAGGGAACGTCCCCGGCGGCAACGCGGCCAGCAGATGCGAGTGCACCCGGGCGCTCGGCCAGGCATTCCCCGCCCACCGATCCACCAGCGAGACGGGCGGACGACGGCAGCAGTCCGGATCCGGGCAGTGCGAGACGGTCCGGCCGGCCACGTCGCCGCCGCGGAACCAGCGGGCGTGCTCGTAGGGCGTCCCCACGGTCACCGAGAACAGGCCGGAGCTGGTCGACTCCACGTGGACGGTGCACCAGTACGTGCCGGCGGTGGTGTCGGTGAACTGGTAGAACGACGAGTACGGATCGTCGGCTTCGAAGACCGTGCGGGATGCCCACTTGCGGCACACCGGCTGTCCTTCGATCGCGCCGGTCACGTCGGACGGGAAGCGCACGTTGTCGTTCTCGTAGGCCTTGTAGACGATGCCGCTCTCGTGGACCCGGGCGAAGTGCACCGGGATGCCGAAGTGGTGGGTCGCCAGGTTGGTGAACCGGTGGGCGGCGGTCTCGTAGGAGACGCCGAACGCGTCGCGGAAGTCGTCGATGGCGAGGGCCCGGTCGGCTTTCGCGTCGGCCAGGAAGCCGGCGGCGAACTTCTCCGGCATGAGCAGCGCCGCCGCGAAGTAGTTGACCTCGACCCGCTGGCGCAGGAAGTCGCCGTAGTCGGCCGGGTCGTTGTGGCCGAGCACGAAGTGCCCGAGCGTCTGCAGCACCACGGCCCGCGGGTCATGGCCCTTGCCGCTGGCGACCTGCGGCAGGTAGATCCGCCGGTTCTTCAGGTCGGTGACGGACCGGGTGGAGCTGGGCAGGTCGTTGACGTAGTGCAGGGTGAAGCCGATCTGCGCGGCGATGTCCAGGATGCCGCGCTGCGACAGCGGACCCGTGGTGTGCCGTACCGATTGCAGGACCTGCGCCGCCGCCTGCTCGATCTCCGCGAAGTAGTTGTTGCGTTTGCGCATCTCCGCCCGCAGCTGCGCGTTGGCGCGGCGGGCCACCTCGGGGGTCGCGCTCTGCTCGGTGAGCACCCGGTTGAGCTCGCGGTGCATGCCGATCAGCGACTCGAGCGCGTCGGCCGGGAGCCGGCGGCCGGCCTTCACCACCGGCAGGCCGAGCGCCTGATAGGCGGGGTTCTGCTGGAAGTGCGCCAGCTCGATCTCCAGCCCGGCGCGCCTGCTGGGCGCTTCCGGACGAAGAAGATCCTGCATGGGTACGCCGAGCGCCTGTGCGATCGCCTGCAGGACGGAGAGTTTCGGCTCCCGCTTCCCGTTCTCGATGAGCGAGAGCTGTGACGGCGCCCGGCCGACCGCCTCGCTGAGCTGGTCGAGCGTCATGCCTTTGGTGCGGCGCAGGTGCCGGAGTCGCTGGCCGAGCGTCACGAGGTCGACGTCAGAAGGTGAAGCGGTCACGGGTTTCACCGTAACAGAATTTTTGCATTTCTTCGCACACGGAACCCCTTCAAGACCCCGTACACCGTCCGTGAAAGTGAAGTTCTTCCAAACGGGAGACGCGACAGGGCAGGAAAGGGATCTTTCGTCATGACTGAGCTGACCGGTAACCGTGGCGGTACCGCAGAGGACCTCACTCGGAAATGGGCCAGTGACCCTCGCTGGACCGGCGTCAAGCGTGACTACACCGCGCAGGACGTCGTCAAGCTGCGGGGCACCCTGCAGGAACGGCACACCCTCGCCGAGCGCGGCGCCGCGAAGCTGTGGGACCTGCTGCACACCGAGGACTACATCAACGCTCTCGGCGCCCTCACCGGCGGCCAGGCGACGCAGATGGTGCGCGCCGGCCTGAAGGCGATCTACCTGTCCGGCTGGCAGGTCGCCGCCGACGCCAACCTCTCCGGCCACACCTACCCGGACCAGTCGCTCTACCCGGCCAACTCGGTTCCCGCGGTGGTCCGGCGGATCAACAACGCGCTGCTGCGCGCCGACCAGATCGACACCTCGAACGCCAAGTACGAGCGCGACTGGTTCGCCCCGATCGTCGCCGACGCGGAGGCCGGCTTCGGTGGCCCGCTCAACGCGTTCGAGCTGATGAAGGCGATGATCGCGGCCGGCGCCGCGGGCGTGCACTGGGAGGACCAGCTCGCCAGCGAGAAGAAGTGCGGCCACCTCGGCGGCAAGGTGCTGATCCCGACGCAGCAGCACGTCCGCACGCTGAACGCGGCCCGCCTCGCCGCGGACGTGGCCGGCGTCCCGACGCTGGTGATCGCCCGCACCGACGCCCTCGCGGCCGACCTGCTCACCACCGACGTGGACGAGCGCGACCAGCCGTTCCTCACCGGCGAGCGCACCGCGGAGGGCTTCTTCCGGGTCCGGCCCGGCGAGGAGTCGGCGATCGCCCGCGGTGTCGCGTACGCCGACTACGCCGACCTGCTCTGGGTCGAGACCGGCAAGCCCGACCTGGAGTTCGCGAAGCGGTTCGCCGAGGCCGTGCACGCCAAGCACCCCGGCAAGATGCTGGCCTACAACTGCTCGCCGTCGTTCAACTGGAAGAAGAACCTGGACGACGCCGACATCGCCCGCTTCCAGAAGGAGCTCGGGGCGATGGGTTACAAGTTCCAGTTCGTCACCCTGGCCGGCTTCCACGCGCTCAACCACTCGATGTTCGAGCTGGCGAAGGGTTACGCCGAGACCGGCATGACCGCGTACGTGAAGCTCCAGGAGGCCGAGTTCGCGGCCGAGGCCGACGGCTACACCGCCACGAAGCACCAGGCCGAGGTCGGCACCGGTTACTTCGACGCCGTGTCCACCGCCCTGAACCCGGACAGCAGCACCACCGCGCTGTCGGGTTCCACCGAGGCCGAGCAGTTCTAAAGCTCTTATCAGGGAAGAGGCAGGGACATCATGGGCGCCGAAGAGATCACCATCACCGGTACGGCCGACGGCCGCTACTCCGAGATCCTGACCACCGAGGCCGTCGAGTTCATCGTGGCTCTCGACCGCGAGTTCGGCGCCCGCCGGGTGCAGCTGCTGGAGCGCCGCCGGCGCCGCCGGGCCACCCGGACCACCGACCTGGACTTCCTGGTCTCCACCCGGCACGTGCGGGACGACCTGTCCTGGCAGGTCGCTCCCGCCGCGCCGGACCTCACCGACCGGCGGGTCGAGATCACCGGCCCGCCGGAGCGCAAGATGACCATCAACGCGCTGAACTCGGGCGCGAAGGTGTGGATGGCCGACTTCGAGGACGCCACCGCTCCCACCTGGGAGAACGTCGTCCTGGGCCAGGCCAACCTCAAGGACGCGCTGGACGGGAAGCTGGACTTCACGTCCTCGGACGGCAAGCGGTACGCCATCGGCGCGACCATGCCGACGATCATGGTCCGGCCGCGCGGCTGGCACCTGCCCGAGTGCCACCTGCGGATCGGCGGCCGGGCGGTCTCCGCGTCCCTGTTCGATTTCGGTCTCTACCTGTTCCACTGCGGGCAGAAGCAGATCGACCGGGGCAGCGGGCCGTACTTCTACCTGCCGAAGATGGAGTCACACCTGGAGGCCCGCCTCTGGAACGACGTCTTCGTCTACGCCCAGGAGTACCTCGGCATCCCCCGCGGCACGATCCGCGCCACCGTGCTCATCGAGACGATCAACGCGGCGTTCGAGATGGAAGAGATCCTGTACGAGCTGCGTGAGCACTCTGCCGGCCTCAACGCCGGGCGGTGGGACTACCTGTTCAGCATGATCAAGAACCGTCCCGACGCGGTGCTGCCCGAGCGCTCCCAGGTCACCATGACGACACCGTTCATGCGGGCGTACACGGAGTTGCTCGTCCGTACCTGTCACAAGCGCGGCGCCCACGCGATCGGTGGCATGGCCGCGGTGGTGCCGAGCCGTGACCCGGTCGCCGCGAAGCGGGCGCTCAACCAGGTCCGCCAGGACAAGCGCCGCGAGGTCGGCGACGGCTTCGACGGCTCCTGGGTCGCGCACCCCGGTCTCGTCGAGACCTGCCGCGAGGTGTTCGACCAGTGGCTGGGCGACGAGCCGCACCAGATCGTGCGCAAGCGCGAGGACGTGCGGGTCACCGCCGCCGAGCTGCTCGACGTCCGCACCACGGACGTGACGGTCAGCGAGGTCGCGCTGCGTACCAACGTCAGTGTCGCGCTGCGCTACATCGCGGCCTGGCTCGGTGGCCGCGGCGCGGTCGCCCTCGGCGGTCTCATGGAGGACGCCGCCACCGCGGAGATCTGCCGGGCCCAGCTCTGGCAGTGGATCTCCTCGGGAACGCTCACCGACTACGGCGTGCCGGTCACGGCAGCCCTGGTCACCCGCATGCTCCGCGAGGAACTGGACGTTCTCAGCGAGACCGGCGCGTTGGACGAGGACGCGGCCCGGTGCTTCGGCCAGGCCCGGACGCTGCTGACCGTCCTGCTCACCGAGCGGACCTGCCCGGAGTTCCTCACCCTGCCGGCCTACCTACGGCACCTGTCCGGCGGGGTGGCGGCTCCGGTCACCGCTCAGGCTCCTGTCGCGGCCTGACGCGGTACGAGAGAGGCGGGGCGGCTCGGGCCGCCCCGCCTCTTTCCCGTCTATCCCCGGTCCTGCCAGGTGCACAGGCACACCTTGTTGCCGTCCGGATCGGCCAGCACCCAGAAACTCGGCGCCTGCTCATCGCTGACCAGCGACCCGCCGGCCGCGATCGCCGCCTCGATCCGGCCGCGCACCTCGGACGGATCCACCCACAGGTCCGGATGCCACCGCTGCCGGGGTTCGTCGCCGCCGGACCGCTGGAACCACAGCGTGGGCAGCGAACCGCTCGGATCCTTCAGCTCGTCGTCGCCCTTCTCGCCGCCGAACACGGCCTCCCAGAACGGCAGCACCTTCCCGATCTCCGGCGTGTCCAGCGCGAACTCCAGGCCGGCGAGCCCCGCACGCTCCAGCGGCACCCCGGCCTGCGCGGCGAGGTCAGCGATCGTCCGGGCCATCCGCAGGTCCCGCCCGGTCACCGCACCCACGTCGTGACTGATCAGCCGCACGTCCACCCAGGTGTACCGCAGGTCCAGATCAGGATGGTGGTCCGCCGCCTCGGCCGCCGCCCCAATAGCGTTCACCAGCGACAACCCGGTGCCGAAGCTCCCTGTCCGCAGCCGCGTCCGCAGCGACCCGAGCAGATAGACCCACCCGTCCGGCGCCTGTTCCACGATCTCCCGTGCCGTCAGTCTCGTCATGCCCCCATGCTTCCCCCGATTCCACGATCCCGGGGAGGGTGGGCGCACCGGCGATGCGAACGAATGATCCCAGGGCCGGGCCGACACCGAACTCAGGCCGACACCGAACTCAGGCGGACGGCCGACGGGTGAGGGCGAGGAGCCGGAAGACCGGATCCGGCCTCGGTAGGTCCTGGTCCGGCAGCGCCGCGATGGCCCGGCAGATCTCGCCGGCTGCCGAGGGAGGCGCCCACGGCATCTGCCCGGCCTCGATCCCGGACCGCCACCGCCGCGGAGTCCGTCCCTGACCGACCCCGGCGAACGACGCCTCGCCCGCCGCGGTGAGACCGTGCCGGTCCCCGAGGGCGAGGAGTCTGTCGCGGGCGTCGGTGCGGTGGCGGGCATGGGCGTCACGCCAGGGGAGGGTGACTCCGGCCAGGTCGCTCGCCACGGCGAACGGCGCCTCGTTCTTGTCGACGGTCGTGATGAGCACGCCGCCGGGACGCAGCACCCGCGCCGCCTCGGCGATCACCGGTTCGGCGTCGGGGAGCAGGTGCAGCAGCCACACCATCACCACCGCGTCGACCGAGGTGGCACGGAGCGGAAGCGCCACGGCATCACCCCGCACGATCCGGCCGGGAAGGCGCGACCCGGCCCGCGCGAGCATGCCCGGAGCCCGATCGACGCCCACCACGAAGACCGGCCCCGCACCGCCCGGCGGCCGGGAGCGCAGGAGGGTGGTGACGATGGCGGTGCCGCATGCCACGTCGGCTATCACCCGTACGGAAAGGGGGAGAAGCCCGGCCACCGCCGAGGCCGCAGCCTGCGCACGCGCCTCTCCCCCGCGGGTCCGGTCGTAGTCGGCGGCCTCGCGGTCGTAATCGACGAGGGTCACGGTCGACAGGCTAGTAGTCGAGCAGCTCCACGGTCACCGACGCCACGTCGCCGGGCTCCAGCGACTCGGCCGTGCGGACCGCTCGCTTGATCGGCAGCACGAAGGGGCCGCCGCCGCCCGGGAAGATCGAGGTCTTCCATGTGGTCTCGCCCACTGTCACCCGCACCCGGACCGAGCCGAAGCCGCGCCGCGAGCCGGCCGTCAGCTCACGGATCAGCTCGGAGGAGTCGGCGGGCAGGCTCACGAAAGTCCAGCTCTCGTCGCGTCGAGCAGACCAGATCCACAACTCCCCCTCGAATTCGACAAGCACCCGGAGACCCTCTCACAGGGGTATGACAACGAGAGTGGGATAGTCCTTTACTCCTATCGGCATGGGGGTTAATGTCGGCAGCGCCTTCCGAGATCCACAGGAGACGATGTGACGAACCGTGGGACCACCCGCCGCGGAGTTTTCGGCGCGCTCGCCGGCGCTGCCGCAGTAACGGCTCTGCCGGCCGAGGCCGCCGCAGCGACGACGGAGAGCCCGTTCAGGGCGGCGCCGGGGAAGAACGCCAAGCGGCCGAACATCCTGTTCATCCTCGCCGACGACCTGGGCTGGGCCGACCTGAGCAGCTACGGCTCGCCGGACATCAGGACGCCGAACCTGGACCGGCTGGCGAAGGCCGGCGTGCGGTTCACCCAGGGCTACTCGTCCGGCGCGGTCTGCTCGCCGACGCGGGTGGCGCTCTACACCGGCCGCCTCCCCGGGCGCACCCCGGGCGGCCTGCCCGAGCCGATCGGCAGCGTCAACGAGCGGGACGGCATCCCGGCCGACCATCCGACCCTGGCCTCGCTGCTCAAGGGCAAGGGCTACGCGACCGCCCTGATCGGCAAGTGGCACGGCGGTTTCCTGCCGCACTTCAGCCCGCTGCGGACCGGCTGGGACTACTTCTTCGGCAACTACTCCGGCGGCGTGGACTACTACTCGAAGTACAGCCACACCGGTAAGTACGACCTGTTCGAGGGCGAGACCGAGGTCCCGAACGACGGCCGCTACTACACCGACGTGATCGCCGACAAGGCCGAGGAGTACATCGGCAGGAGGCACGACAGGCCCTGGCTGCTCAACCTCAACTTCACCAGCCCGCACTGGCCGTGGGAGGCCCCCGGCGATCAGAAGATCAGCGAGGAGATCACCGCCAAGATCAAGGCGGGCAACCTCCAGGCGATCTTCCACAACGACGGCGGGTCCCTGGAGACCTACACCAGGATGGTGGAGAACCTGGACAAGCGCATCGGCCAGGTGCTGACCGCGCTGCGCCGGACCGGCCAGGAGGAGAACACCCTGGTCGTCTTCGCGAGCGACAACGGCGGTGAGCGGTTCTCGTACAACTGGCCCCTCACCGGCAACAAGGCCAGCCTGAGCGAGGGCGGCATCCGGGTGCCCACGATCCTGCGCTGGCCGGCCCGGATCCGGTCGGGCCAGGTCAGCCACGAGCCGGTGGTCACGCACGACTGGACGGCCACGCTGCTGGAGATCGCCGGCGCCGCGCCCGACCCGGACTACCCGCTCGACGGCACCAGCCTGGCCGGTTATCTCCTGCGCGGCTCGGACGTGCCGGACCGGGATCTGTTCTGGCGCACCCGGGCGAACCGCGCCCTGCGCCGGGGCAAGTGGAAGTACCTGCGCCTGTCCACCAGCGACGCCCTCTACGACGTCGAGGCCGACCCGCGCGAGCAGGCCAACCTCGCCGCCAAGCACCCGGAGATCGTCGCCGAGCTCCGGGCGAAGTGGGAGCAGATCAACGCGGGGCTGCTGAGCTACTGAGATAGGCCGCGAGCCGGTGCGCACCCGCCGTCTCGAACGGCTGGACCGCCTCGGTGAGCAGTCCGACCAGGTCATCGGTGGTCGCGAGCGCCTTCGCGATCACCGGCGCCGGGTAGGAGTAGAGGATCCGGTGCTCGGCGAACTCGTCCTCGTCGAGCACCCGCACCGAGCCGTCGAAGAGCCGGATCACATCAAGATCAAGATCAACTGCTGAGACCACCCCGTCCTCGTACGCCGGCAGGCTCGTGACGTCGATGTACACGGCGACTTCGGTGTCCGCTGACGACGGGTTGAAGCTGGCGATCCACTCCCCCTCGACCGGGACGAGCGTGACGAAATCGTGGGGCTCGAGGACCGGGTCCTCGTACCCCCTCTGCATGACCGTCCCGGCGCGCGTGCCGAACCACAGCCCGTGCTCGTCCGAACCGAGCGGCTCCATCGCGTAGTGCCAGTGCAGCTTGCCGCCCCACTTGGTGAACCGCATCCGGGCCGTCACGCGGCCACCGCCGCCGTCGCCTCCACCTCGACGAGCAGGTCCGGGTGGAACAGCCCGGCCACCCGCACGAGCGAGCTGGCCGGCGGCTGCTTCACGTCGACGAACTCGTCACGGACCCGGCGCACCGCCGGGAGATCGTCGACCCCGGTCACGAAGAAGGTCAGCTTCACCACGTCGGGCCAGCCGGCGCCGGCCGCCGCCAGCACCTCCGTCAGGTTCTGGAAGACGAGACGCGTCTGCGCCTCCCAGCCCGCCGGGATGCTGCCGTCGGCGGCCATCGGCACCTGGCCGGATGTGAGGATCAGCCGGCTGCCCGCAGCGATCGAGACGACGGGACTGAATCCGTTCGGCGCTGGCGGGGAAGGGAAGTCGAGCGTAGCCATGGGCCCACCCTACGGTCCAAGATGGCCCGTGACATCACGATGACGCAGGTGGTGCCGTTGATGAACGCGGCGACGATGTCGCTCGGGTGGTGCATGCCGCGGTAGACCCGGGACAGGGCCACGCTGATCGGCACCAGCACGAGCAGCCAGCAGAGCGCCTTGAGCCAGGTGTGCCGGGCCAGGCCGGCGAGCAGCAGCGCGAGACCGAGGTAGAGCGCGACCGACGCCGAGGTGTGCCCGGACGGGAAACTGCTGGTCGGCGGCGACTGGTCGAGGCGCTGCACGTCCGGCCGGGGACGGTCGATGGCCAGCGTCGTGAAGTAGAAGACCAGCGCCTGCGCGGTGACCGCGAGACACAGGAAGATCGACTCACGCCAGCGGTGCAGGACCAGCCGCAGGATCACCGCGACGACAGCGGTGACCGCGATGATCCACCCGGTGTTCGCCACGTTGCTGGTCCAGCCGGACAGCTCGGTGAGCGACGCGGTGCGGTCGGCGGCGAACTCGCGGTTCACCCCGTCCTCGACGGTCAGCGGCCACCAGTGCGCCGCCTGGTGGGTGAGCAGAAGACCGAGTCCGATCAGGAACACGAGTAGGGCGCCGATCGGCAGCACGATCGACTTGGCGGCCTGCTTAACCACAGCGAACATGGTCGCTGCCTTTACCCTTCCACGGGCTCCGGCACACCTCGACGCGAATGGATGGCCGCCGAGGCGACGGCGATCGCGGCGCCGAGGAACAGGCCGGCGGTCACGTCACTGAGCCAGTGCACGCCGAGCCCGACCCGGGTCAGCGCGGTGACCAGCGGAAGCCCGAGCGCGGCGGTCCAGAGACCGACCGTCGCGAGCCGGTGTCCGCGCACCATCGGCGTCAGCACGAGCAGGAGGATCGCGGCGCCGAGCGCGGCGTTGAGCGCGTGACCGGAGGGGAACGAGTAGCCGGAGGCCTTCGCGACCGGCTCCAGGAACTCCGGCCGGGCCCGGCTGAACAGCAGCTTCAGCACGGCGCCCAGCAGGCCGCCGGCGATCATCGTGACGGCCGCCCAGATCGCGACCGACCGGGCGCCCCGGCGGAACAGCCAGATCACCAGTGCCAGGACGGCCAGCCGCCAGCCGGTCGGGCTCAGGATGTGGGTCAGCCAGGTCAGCGCGTCCACCCAGCCCGGATGCGACAGCGCCACCCCGTGCATCCGCTCCGACACCGACTCGTCGAGGTCGTGCAGCGGCGGCCAGCGGACCGCCACCAGCGACGCCAGCAGCACGAACGGGACCAGTAGCGGGAATGCCACCCGGTTCCGGGCGGCGACGGCGATGTCGTGGTGGGAGGTGTGCATGGCGAGTCATTACCCCACACCCTGCTGCGAACCACCTGTGTGCCCGCGGCCGGCGGCCAGTTCCTCGATGCCGCCGATCGCGTCACGGACCTGATCGACCAGGACGCCGATGGTCTGCTGCTGATCGTCGGCGACCGCGCGCACCTGGCCGATCGCCACCCGCACGCTCTCGATCGTCTCGGTCATCGTGGCGACCGCGCCGGAGACGTCGGTGGCGGTGCTGGTCAGCGTGCCGAGCGTCGCGGTGATCCGCTCGGCGGACTCGGCGGTGTCGTCGGCCAGCTTGCGGACCTCGTCGGCGACGACCGCGAAGCCCAGGCCGGCCGGTCCGGCACGGGCCGCCTCGATGGTGGCGTTGAGCGCGAGCATCCGGGTCTGCCCGGCGATCGAGGCGATCAGCGCGGCCAGGTCGCGGGTGGCGGGCAGGCTCACGGTGAGCGCCTCGACGGCCCGGTCGGCCTGCTCGGCGTTGCCGGCCATCCGGTCGGTGGCGACCTGCGCGGCGGCCGACCCGGCGGTGATGTCGGCGACCGAGGTCCGCACGGCGTCGACCCCGCGTACCGCGTCGCCGAGCCGGCCGGACACGCCACTGATGATCTGCTCGGACTCGGCGCGGACCCGCTCGGCCGTCTCCTGGCGATGCTGTTCCTGTTCGCGCAGACGGTCCTCGCGCTCATGCTCCTCGCGTACCCGCATGCCCTCGATCTCCGCCGTCTCCCGGGCGATCTCGCCGATCATGGCGTTGATGGCCTGGCCCACAGCGTCGATGTCCTGGCCCGCCGCGGGGGGCACGCGCAACGCCAGATCACCGGATTTCATGATCTTTTCAACGGTGCGCCGGAGCGGCCGCACCTGGACCCGGACCGCCCGGCGCTGCGCCATCGCGATCATCAAGCCGGCCAGTGCCACGCTGAGCAGCACCACCGCGCCGAGACGCAGCAGCGTGGACCGCGCCATGCCGTGGATCGACCGCTCGTTCAGGGATTCGAGGGTCACCGCGACCCCGTCCACGCCGGTGATCGTGCAGGCCACCGCGATCTCGTCGCCGGCCGTGGCGGTGGTCACCGCGATCGTGCCGAACGGGCTGTCCAGCTCGCGCAGCTGCCGGGCGCCCTCCCGTGGCGCGTCCCGCAGCGTGATCGTGTCGTCGGTCTGCCCGGCCAGCGAACCCACCCCGGCCTCGTCCAGGGCCCGGACGAGCAGCAGCGATCCCCCCGGCGAGCCGGTGCCGAGGTCCTGGTAGACGGCGAAGCTGCAGAATTCGGCCGGTGCGCCGGTCACGCTGGTGAGGCCGCAGAAGCCCGCGCCGGCGGCGGCGCCGGGGCGGATGTAGCCGAGCATGGTGGCCGGGTCGTCGAAGGGCGCCGGCATCGGGGCGTAGGCGTCGCCGGTCATCACGCCGCCCACCACGATCCGGCCGGTCGCGTCGACGCCCGCCGCGGCGGTGATGCCGTACTGGTCGCGCAGCACCGGCGGTGGCAGGTCGACGGCGAACCGCCGGTCGTCGCCGGTCGCGATGTCGTCGTAGAGGCTGGTCCAGATCGAATTGGTGACGCCGAAGTCGCGCAGCCGCTGGGCATGAGCGCCGATCGCGACCCGCAGCTCCTCGGCCTCCCGGCCCAGCTCGTTGCGCTCCAGATGATCGAAAGCGCGTAAAGTGATCACATAGACCGGCACACCGAGCACCACCAGCATCAGCGCCACCAGGATCAGCGTGGGCGGCAGCTCCCCTCGACGCAACGCCGCGACCGGCCGGAACCCCACACCCCTGAAGTTCGGCAACCGTCCGACATCGCTGAGCGGCGGGTTCTCTCAGCACCGGGCCGGATCAGACGATTCTCAGGCGTGCGGTTCGGACGGGTCCCGCTCTGGGCGGGCTGGCTGATGGTGGCGACCGCCGCCGCCCTCTGCTTCCCGCTGGTGCCCGACGACACCCTGCCCGCGAAGATCTACGTCAACACGGTCGGCGTCGCGTCGGTGTCGATGCTGTTCCTCGGCATCGCCCGGAACCGGCCGGACCACCGGGCCGCCTGGCTGCTCTTCGGCACCGGCGTGGCGATCTTCGTGTCCGGGGACATCACGTACGACGTGACCGAGCTGCGCCTCGGCGAGTACCCCTATCCGTACTGGGCGGACGCGCTCTACCTCTGCTCGTACCCGTTCCTGTTCCTCGGCCTGTCGCGGCTCGGCCGTGGCAGCGGGGGCCGTGACCGGGGCGGCCTCATCGACGCCGCGGTGATCTCCACCGGGATCGGGCTGATCTACTGGGTGTTCGTGATCGGGCCGACCCTGGAGGACGCCGGCTCACCGTGGCTGGAGCGCCTCGTCACGATCGGGTACCCGCTCTCCGACGTGCTGCTGACCGCCGCCGTCGCCCGGATGCTGACCCGTGCCGAGAACCGCACCCCGAGCCTGAGGCTGCTCGCCGCCGGCGCCACCCTGATGCTGACCTGCGACCTGATCTACACGACGATGTCCAGCTCGGCCGGGTACACCGGTGGCCTCGTCGACTCGGGCTTCCTCATGGCGTACATCTGCTGGGCGGCCGCCGCCCTGCACCCGACCATGCGCCGGCGCCCGCGCAGCGGCGTCGAGGCCGACCGCGTCGGGGGCCGCCGCCTCGCCGTGCTGGCCGCTGCCTCGCTACTCGCCCCCGGCCTGCTGTTCTGGGAGGGACTGCAAGACCCGGACGACATCGCCTGGGCCGGCATCGGCGTCGGGGCGGTCACCCTGTTCCTGCTGGTCGTGGCCCGCACCTGGGGATTCGTGAAACAGGTGCAGCAGCAGGCCGGAAGGCTGGAGACCCTGGCCATGCACGACGAGCTGACCGGCCTCTCCAACCGGCGCCGCTTCGAGCGCCGGCTCACCGCAGCACTCGCCGACGGGTCGCCGCACGTGCTGCTGCTCGACCTGGACGGCTTCAAGGCGGTGAACGACCGGTTCGGCCACGCCGTCGGGGACGAACTGCTCGTCGAGGTCAGCCGGCGCATCGCCGCGACGCTGCCGGGCGGCGCACCCCCGGCCACCCTCGCCGCCACGCCCCTGGCCGCCGCTCCCCTCGCCGCCGCTCCCCTCGCCGCGCGGATGGGCGGGGACGAATTCGCGGTGCTGCTGCCCGATGCCACCCCGGAGGCCGCCGAGGAACTGGCCGTCCGGTTGCACGCGGCGATCCACCATCCGATCCGGGCCGGCGGCCAAGACCTCCTCGTCGGCGCGAGCATCGGGATAGCCGACGGCACCTGCCGGTGCCGTCCGGCCGGCTGCGCCGGGACGAGAGCAGGCGATCATGAGCATCCTCCGGCCGCTCACGCCGCCGATCCCGGTGAGGTGCTGCGCCGCGCCGACGTCGCGATGTACGCCGCGAAGGCCGGCGGCGGACGGCACCGCCGCTACCGCGCCGGCCTCGACGACCAGGCCGGCGAGGAGGCCCGGCTCGGCGCCGAGCTGCGCACCGCCCTGGACCAGGGTCAGCTGCACCTCGTCTACCAGCCGATCGTGGAGCTGCCGACCGGCCGGGTCCTCGCCGTGGAGAGCCTGGTCCGCTGGCGGCACCCGGACCGCGGCCTGGTCACCCCGGCCGACTTCATCCCGGTCGCCGAACGGACCGGGCTGATCGTCGAGCTCGGCGAATGGATCCTGCGGACGGCCTGCGCCCAGCACGTCACGTGGCGCGAGCGGGGCATCGCACCGTACCGGATGGGCGTCAACGTCTCCGCCCGCCAGCTCGCCGAACCCGGCTTCCCCGGCCTGGTCGCCGCCATCCTCGCCGGCACCGGCATGAAACCCGGCGAACTCGTCGTCGAGGTCACCGAGACGGCGGTCTTCGGCGGCGGCGCCGCCGCCCGGGCCGTCCACGAACTCGACGACTTCGGCGTGGAGATCGCCCTCGACGACTTCGGCACCGGCCACTCGTCCCTCGGCCTGCTGCAGTCCCTGCCGGTCCGCATCCTGAAGGTCGACAAGTCGTTCGTCGAGAACGTCACCCTGGCCGGCCGGCACGCCGTCATCGCCACCTCACTCATCCAGGTGGCCGACGGCCTCGGCATGGTCGCCGTCGCCGAGGGCGTCGAGACGCAGGCCCAGGCCGACGAGCTCTACCGCCTCGGTTACCGCCGAGCCCAGGGCTACCATTTCGGCCGCCCCGCCGAGATCCCCGATTTCGCCCTAGACGCCGCCGCGCAGGGAGCGGACCGCTTCCAGTAGTTCCTGCTCGGAGATGGGGTCGGCGGCGGCGCCGCGGGCGTCCTGCATGGCCTTGGTGAGCTGGACGCGGCGCAGCACCTCCTTGATGTCGGCGCCGGTCATGCCGGTGGCGGCCACGCCGAGCGCGCCGAAGTCCAGGTCTTCGGCGAACATGCGGAAGCCGGGGGTCTCGTGGGCGGCGATCAGAGCGCGGATCATCTTGCGGAAGATCTCGGCGCGGGCGTTCTCGTCCGGTTTCGGAACGCTGACCTTGATGTCGAAGCGGCCGGAACGGATCAGGGATTCGTCGACCCGGTGCGGGAAGTTGGTGGTCGCCACGACCAGCACGTTCGGGTTGGCCTCGATGAGGTCATTCATCTCCTGCTTGAAGATGCCGGCGACCGCGTTCAGCGCCTGGCTGGCCGCGTCGCCGCCGGCGCCCGCGTAGCTGACGATCGAGTCGAACTCGTCGAAGAGCATCAGCGTCGGCACCCGGTAACGCCGGGCGTCCCGGAAGATCTGCTTGATGTTGCGCTCCGAGCCGCCCAGCCACTTGTCGAGGATCTCCGGGGTGCGGATCTCCCGGAAGTCGGCGCCGATCTCGTTCGCCAGGGCACGGGACAGCATCGTCTTGCCGGTGCCCGGAGGCCCGTACATCAGAATGCCCTGAGGCCGCCGGGCCCCCCACCGCGCCATCGCCTCCGGATGCCGGAAGGAGACCGCCACCTGGCGCAGCTCCGCGACCACGTCGGCCAGGCCACCGACCATGTCGAGGGTGACCGCCTGGGTCGTCACCGGCGTCTTCGGCAGGCTCTCCCGGCTGACCACGTAGTGCCGGCCCCGCAAGGCATCCGGCTCGCTGAGCTCCAGCACCGCCGTCAGGGTCAGGGTCACGAACGCGCGCAGGTGCTCCGGCCCGACCTCGTCGCGCGGCACCCGGGCCTCGAGCCGGGCGACGGTCCCGCCCTCCTGATAGATCACGCTCGCCTGCAGGCCCACCACGGCGTCGGCGAGGACTCCCGGCTCGCGTTCGGCCTGCGGGCCCGCGGGACGATCAAGACCCAGCTTCCGGTACGCCGCGGCAGCCGCCGTTCCGACGCCATCGACGATCCGGGTCGCGACCGGGTCACCGGCGGCAATCCGTTTCGACAGCAGCAGTCCGAGCGGATCGTTGCCGAGGACGATCTTCCGCATCCGCTCGGTCGACATCGGCTCGCCGCCGGCCGCGATGCGGGCCGTGAACACGTGGTCGGCGGCATCGGCCGAGACCGTCAGGTCCACCCGCTGCACCGGCGCCGGCCAGGTCGCCCGGCGCAGCAGCTCGACCGGGTTCACCCGGGCCGCCGCTAGCAGGGTGACGGCGTCGACGAGCTGGACGGTCGCCCCCGCGTACTCGAAGGTCTCGCTGTTGGGTCGCGCCTCTGACATGCCACCCTCCGCAGTGTCTGGTCATCCCAGAGTGACACGTCCGCGCGATCCACTTCCCGCGGACATCCAGGCGGGTTAATCTGCGCGCTGACAACCCTCGATGTCGCGGGGATCGCCGGAACACCTCCGGCGGCGGATCGCGACCGTCGCACGGAGGAGAGTTTCGTTGCGTAGATCGGCCATACCCGCCATCGCGACACTGCTCGTCACGCTGGCCGCGGCACCGGCGACCGCCGGTGGACACGGCCACGGCCACCACCCGGAGAGCTCCAAGCGCCTGCGTGAGGCCGTCACCGTCTCGGGGGTCCGGGACCACCTGAAGGCCTTCCAGAAGATCGCCGATCAGAACGACGGCACTCGCGCGTCCGGCACGGCCGGATTCAACGCGAGCGCGGCGTACGTGAAGAAGGCTCTGAAGAGGGCCGGTTACCAGGTCACCGAGCAGAAGTTCGTCTTCCCGTTCTTCAAGGAGCTGGCGCCGGCGCAGCTCACCCGGGTCTCCCCTGCCGGACCGGCCTACGAGACGCACACCTTCGACTTCTCCGGCTCCGGCGACGTCACCGGCCAGGTGGTCCCGGCGCTGAACAACGTGCTCCCGCCCACCCCGGAGCCCAGCTCGACCGCGGGTTGCGCCGCTGCCGACTTCGCACCGGCCTCGGCGACCGCGCCGCAGATCGCCCTGGTCCAGCGCGGCGGCTGCAACTTCATCGTCAAGGCGCAGAACGCCAAGGCCGCCGGGTACGACGCGGTGATCGTCTTCAACGAGGGACAGCCCGGCCGTGACGAGCTGCTCACCGGCACCCTGGGCGAGCCGTTCGACCTGCCGGTCGTCGGGCTCAGCTTCGCCGACGGCAGCGCCCTCGCCGCCGCGGCGTCCGCCGGCGTGGTCACGGTCCGCGCGGTGACCAGCACGTTCATCGACCCGAACGCGACCACCAGCAACATCATCGCGGACGGCCGGGGCGGCGACCCGAACCGGGTCCTCGTCGTCGGCGCCCACCTCGACTCGGTCGTCACCGGCGCCGGCATCAACGACAACGGCAGCGGCTCGGCCACCATCCTGGAGATCGCCGAGCAGATCTCCCGTCTTCACGTCAAGACGAACCAGAAGCTGCGTTTCGCGTTCTGGGGCGCCGAGGAGGCCGGCCTGCTCGGCTCCGAGCACTACGTCGCGTCGCTGGACGCCACCCAGCAGGCGAAGATCTACGCGAACCTGAACTTCGACATGGTCGGCTCGCCGAACTACGTGCGGTTCGTCTACGACGGCGACGGCTCGGACACCGGCACCGCCGGCCCGGACGGCTCCGGCGCGATCGAGTCGGTCTTCACCGACTACTTCGCCTCGCAGGGCCTGGCCAGCGACCCGACGGCGTTCGACGGCCGGTCCGACTACGGCCCGTTCATCGCGGTCGGCATCCCGGCCGGCGGCCTGTTCAGCGGCGCCGAGGGCGTCAAGACCGAGGAGCAGGCGGCGGAGTACGGCGGCACCGCGGGTGAGCCGTACGACCCGTGCTACCACGAGGCCTGCGACGACATCACGAACCTCAGCAACCGGTCGCTGAGCGAGCTCGGCGACGCGGCCGCGCACGCGGTCTTCACGGTCGGCCGGCTCAAGGGCGACCTCGCGTCCCCGGCTACGCCGGCCACCGCCGGTTCGGCGGCGAGCAGCGGGGGCGCGCACGACGCTCCGCTGAGCTGATCCACCCCGCCGATGAGGGCGTCGCCGTGACGGCGGCGCCCTCACGCGTCCCCGTTCCCGGCCCGACCACGCAAGCCGTAGCCCGGACACGTCGCCACCCCACGAACCGGTGCTTGGGCTACGGCTCGGCCGGCTTGGGGTGTGGCTTCGTGAGCTGGTGGGCGGCGAGGATCACCAGGCAGGCGACGGCGCCGCCGATCAGCGTCTCCAGGCCACGGTCCCCGAGCAGGTCGGCCATCGGGCGCGGCGCCGCGACCTGGTTCATCAGCAGCGCGAGCGGGGTGATGAAGAGCATCGCCACGCCGTAGTTGCGGCCCACGGCCAGCTCCGCGGCGACCTGCAGGACGGCCAGGACCGCCACCGCCGGGTACGGGCCGAAGCCCGGTGCCAGGATCAGCGCCGCGAGGAGCAGGCCGCCCAGTGTCCCGGCGATGCGGTGGGCGGCGCGGACGAGTTGAGCGGAGCGTCCCCGGGCCGCGAGCGGGGCGACGGCCGCGACCGTGGCCCAGTACGGGTGGCCGATCCCGAATCCGGTCGCGATCGTGCCCGCCACCAGGGCGGCGACGGACGTCGAGAGGGCGGACGGCATCGCGCGCTGGAGCTTCACCCGTACATCCAAGGGCTGGAACTCGGCGGTGGGCGCGGCCCGCGGCCGGACCGCCCGGAGAGATCGCGCGTTCGCGACCAGCAGGGAGAACACGGCGCTCGCGGCGGCCACCGCGACCGCCGCCGGGAGATCGGCGAGCCGGTGCGGCACCGACGCGACCGCGCCGAACGCGAAGACCAGGAAGAGCGCGCCCGGCGGATGCCACTCGGCGACCGTGGCGAGGACGGTGCCGGCGCCGGCGATCAGGGCGGCGATCAGCACGGCCAGCCAGGTGCGCGCCGTGAGGACGCTGGTGAGCACGCCCAGCAGCACCGCGGTGACCAGGGCGAGCGCCGCGCCGGACTGCATGGCGAAACGCTCCGCGCCGAACCGGGTCCGGCCGTAGAGGGAGGTGAAGGCGCCGAACGCGGCGTACATCGACCAGTGCGGGCGGTCGATCAGCAGCACCACCAGCAGCGGTGTCGCGACACTGACGCCGGCACGCAGAGCCGCCGGCGCATCTCGGGACAGGAAACCCATAACGACGTCGACCCTAGTCGTTCGACACCGCCGGCATCAGAAATCCGCGCGGGGCGCAATAGTCCCATCCGAGCGATGACCAGCGGACCTCGCCGATGTAACCATCAAGCGATGTTGGTCTTGTTCGCGCACAGCGGTACCGGTTCGACCGTCGCCACGGTGCACCGCGGCGACGGGGTCGTCCTTCAGCTCCCCGGCTACGACCGGAAACATCGGGTTCCTCATGATCTCGCGCACTTCGCCACCGAGCGCGCCCTCGGCCTGACCGCCGGGGTGTTCGGGGCGATCGCGGCGGGCGGGGTCTTCGACAACATGCGGCTGGTGAGCGGGAAGCCCCGGCACGACGCCGCGCAACGCAGCAGGCGCCTGCTGGACGCCCACAGGCGTGATCTCACGATGGCCGAGCTGATCGCCGGCGTGATCCACCGGGCGATCGAGGAGGACGAGGCCGGCCGGGCGCCGGCGCTGGTCCGGGAGGCCTGGGTCTCGTTCGACGGCACCGACTGCCCGTGGTCGGAGGCTCAGGTGGCCGAGGCCGTCACCACCCTGGCCGAGATGGCCGCGGAGTGGGAGGCACATGGTGCGGTGCGGGCCACGTGGCCGGATGACCTCGTGGCGCCGATGCCCGTACCGCAGGGGGTGAGACGCGGCCGGCGCGGCCGCACCTGAGGTTCTACTTCACAAAGGTGACGGTGACGTTCGGGTCGGCGGCGTCACCGGTCGTGTAGACGTACTTCTTCGCCGCGCTGTCGCCGGTCTGGGCGAGCAGCCACTGCGCCGACCAGCGGGCGACCGTCTCGACGCCGACCGCCTGGTTCAGCGTCTGCGCGGAGGCGTCGGGCAGCGCGCCGGCCGGGTTCTGGCCGTTCGTGATGCCGTAGTGGTTGGCCCCGGCGACCTGGATGAACGCCTTCGGCGTGCCGGCCGTCAGGTTGTAGGTGGTCTGCCCCTCGGCGGTGGTGGCCACTCCGTCGGCGGTGCCCTGGATGTAGCCGACCGGCACCGTGTTGAGCACCGGCAGCACCAGGTCGGTGCCGTAGAGCACGTTGTTGCCGCCGTACGTGACGACCGCTTCGAGCTCGCTCGGCGCGATGTTGGCGATCGCGCAGAACGGGATGACGCAGAGGCCCGCGCTGATGCTCAGGGCGGTGGCCGCGCCGAACGAGTGGCCGGCCAGCACCAGCTCGTTCTCGTCGATACGGCGGTAGAGCGGGGATGCCGGGTTGTCGTCCTCGGCCTCGGCCCAGTCGACGGCCCAGCCGGCCTGCGCGCCCTCGGGGTAGAGGCCGCTGACGCCGAACAGGGATCGGGTGTGGTTGGGGACGGCGACGACGAAGCCGTACGAGGCGACCGTCGACGCATAGGTGGAGTAGTTCGCCTTGTCGACGTTCGCGCCCTGCAGGAAGAGCGCCACCGGCAACCGGGTGCCGGACGTCGGGTAGTAGACGTCGGCGCTGTCGCCGTTGATCGTCGTCGTGTAGCTGGCGACCGCCGTGGTCGCGGCCTGGGCCGGAGCCGCGGCAAACGTGACAGCGAGGACGGCAGCCGAGATCGCCGCGGCCCGCTGTTTCCAAGAACGGAACAACGTCACATTCATGGATACGGACTATGTCGATCGATCGCTTCGCCGTCAAGAGGCGGTCCAGACACCCGGAATTGGTTCTCGCGGTGTCGCGCCGCGGTCCGGCAGGCTCGGAGGGTGGTTTCGATCTCCGCGGTCCTCGCCGTCTCCGCCGTCGCGCTCGGCATGGTCCTCACGCCCGGGCCGAACATGATGTACCTGGTCTCCCGCAGCATCACCCAGGGACGACGGGCCGGCCTGGTCTCCCTCGGCGGCGTGGCGCTCGGCTTCCTGATCTACCTGACCGCCACCAACCTGGGGCTGTCGGTGCTCTTCGTCGCGGTGCCGGAGCTCTACCTGACGATCAAGCTGGCCGGCGCCGCCTACCTCGGGTGGCTGGCCTGGAAGGCGCTCAAGCCGGGTGGCGCGTCGGTTTTTCAGATCAAGGGGATGGCGTACGACGACGATCGGCGGCTGTTCGCCATGGGACTGCTGACCAATCTGCTCAATCCGAAGGCCGCCGTCATGTACCTGTCCCTGATCCCGCAGTTCGTCCATCCGGACGCCGGTCACGTGATGGTGCAGGGCTTCCTGCTGGGCGGGGTGCAGCTGCTCGTCAGCATGGCGGTGAACCTGCTGATCATCCTGGCCGCCGGCAGCATCGCGGTCTTCCTGAGCCGCCGGCCGGCGTGGCTGCGGGCCCAGCGCTACCTGATGGGCACGGTCCTCGGCGTGATGGCCGTCAAACTCGCGACGGATCGGGCACGGCCGGTCGCCGCCTGACCAGAGTCCCGAGGCCGAGCAGCAACTGCGCGATCGGCACCGCCAGCACCGTGACCAGCATCGCCCCCTGCGGCCGCATGCCCAGGTGCAGCAGCGTCATCAGGCCGCTGATCGCGAGCAGGCTGATCCAGGCCGCCCGGTCCGCGGGCCGCTGCCACAGCCGCAGGCCGCAGGGCAGGCAGACCAGGGCCAGCACGGCGAGGCCGGCGAGGGCCGCCGGGGCGTGCCCGAGGTGCTCGCCGGCGAGCGCGAGGTGCACGGCGATGCCGGCGGCCCCGAGCAGAGCCGCGAGCCGGCCGGGTGAGACGCCATTGTGGATCACCGGCCGAATCATGCCAGCACGAGACGGCGGTCACAACGAGCCGGTTCTGTAACAAGAGATCACTTTCGATCACGACGGCCACGTGGGAGAGTCCGGTTCAGACGGCGGAAACCCTGCCCCGGGCAAATGTCGCCGGACGGCTTCCTGCCGTACTCCTCCCCTCAACCCAGCACTCTCATGATCCACCCAGCGCGCATCGGATCCCGGTGCCGCAGAAGGAGGAACAACAGTGCGCAAGCTTTCCCGCTCGGCCGCGGTGACCCTGACGGCCGCGACCATGATCTCGCTGACCGCCGCGTGCTCGCCGCCCGAGTCCGAATCCGAGTCCTCGTCGAGCGGCGCGGCCACCGCCACCAGCGCGGCCGACCTGGGCGGACTGGACGCCCTGGTCACCGAGGCGAAGAAGGAGGGCGCGCTCAACGTGATCGCCCTGCCACCGGACTGGGCGAACTACGGCGAGATCATCAAGGCGTTCGGCGACAAGTACGGCATCAAGGTCAACTCGGCGCAGCCGGACGGCTCCAGCCAGGACGAGATCAACGCCGCGACGCAGCTCAAGGGCCAGGACAGCGCGCCGGACGTGTTCGACCTCGGCATGTCGGTGGCGACCGCCAACACCGCGCTGTTCGCGCCGTACAAGGTGTCGACCTTCGACGAGATCCCGGCGGACCTCAAGGAGGCGAACGGCGCCTACGTCAACGACTACGGCGGCTACATGTCGATCGGCTACGACAGCGCCAAGGTCCCGGCCCCGACCAGCGTGGCCGACCTGCTGAAGGCCGAGTACAAGGGCAAGGTCGCGCTCAACGGCGACCCGACCCAGGCCGGCGCGGCGTTCGGCGGCGTGCAGATGGCGTCGATCGCGAACGGCGGCACCGCTGAGGACATCAAGCCCGGCGTCGACTTCTTCAGCCGGCTCAAGAAGGCCGGCAACTTCCTGCCGGTCGACCCGACCTCGGCCACCATCGAGTCCGGCCAGACCCCCGTCGTCTTCGACTGGGACTACCTGAACGCCGCGCAGTCCACGAAGACCCCGACCTGGAAGGTCTTCCTGCCGCCGAACGCCGTCCTGGGCTCGTACTACGCCCAGGCGATCAGCAAGGACGCCCCGCACCCGGCCGCCGCCCGCCTGTGGCAGGAGTTCCTCTACTCCGACGAGGGCCAGAACCTGTGGCTCAAGGGCGGCGCCCGCCCGGTCCGCGCCGAGGCCATGCAGAAGGCCGGCACCATCGACGCGACGGCGTTCGCCGCCCTGCCCGAGGTCGCCGGCACCCCGGTGATCCCGACCGAGGCGCAGAACACCGCGGCGAAGGAGTACCTGACCGCGAACTGGGCCAAGGCAATTGGCTGAGATCGCCTCGGCCGCTCCGCAGCGCGTGGCCACCCGGCCGCGCCTGCGGGGCGCCGCACTGCTCGGGACGGTGCCGTTCTTCGCCTACGTGACGATCTTCCTGATCATCCCGACGCTGGTCGTGGTGATCGGCGCGTTCGCGTCGGACGACGGCGGATTCACCCTCGCCAACGTCGGCTCGCTCGGCGACGCGTACATCGTGGAAGCCTTCGGCCGCAGCATCGCGCTCTCCGCGATGAGCGCGCTGATCGGCGCGATCCTCGGCGCCGTCCTCGCCTACGCCCTGGTCACCGCCCGCTCCGACGGCGTGCTGCGCCGGGTGGTCACCGCCGCCGCCGGCGTGCTCGCCCAGTTCGGCGGCGTCACCCTGGCCTTCGCCTTCCTGGCGACGATCGGCCTCTCCGGCTTCCTCACCCTCTGGCTGTCCGAGCACGGCATCGATCTGTACGCCGGCGGCGTGTGGCTCTTCGAACTCCCCGGGCTGACACTCGTCTACACGTACTTCCAGATCCCGCTCATGGTGATCGTCTTCCTGCCCGCCCTCGACGGCATCCGCCCGCAGTGGCGTGAGGCGGCCGAGAGTCTCGGCGGGACCACCTGGCAGTACTGGACCCGGGTCGCCGGTCCCCTGCTCGCGCCGGCCTTCCTCGGCTCGACGCTGCTGCTGTTCGCCAACGCCTTCTCCGCGTACGCGACGGCGGCGGCCCTGGTCAGCCAGGGCAGCCCGATCGTGCCGCTGCAGATCCGCGGCGCCCTGACCAGCGAGGTCGTCCTCGGACAGGCGAACCTCGGCAAGGCGATGGCGCTCGGCATGGTGATCGTCGTGGCGGTCGTGATGACGCTCTACTCCCTCCTGCAGCGAAGGACGGCGAAGTGGCTGGGTTAGCCGTCAAGCGCGCTCGCCGGCAGCGCCTCTTCCGCTGGTGCGTGTTCCTCGTACTGGGAACGTTCTTCCTGCTCCCCCTCGCGGCCATGGTGGAGTTCAGCACCCGGGACGCGAAGACCTGGCCGCTGCTGGTGAACTGGCCGGAGCTGAGCAGCACCTACCCGGACCTCGCGAACGGCATCGTGGCCTCGCTGTTCCAGGCGGCGCTCACCTCCCTGCTCATGCTGGTGCTGCTCGTGCCGACCGCGATCTGGGTCCGGCTGCGGCTGCCGAAGCTGCGTCCGCTGGTCGAGTTCCTCTGCCTGCTGCCGCTCACCATCCCGGCGATCGTGCTGGTGGTGGGCCTGGCCCCGGTGTACGCGTGGGTCAACTACTTCCTCGGCGGCTCCTCGCTGACCCTGGTCTTCGCGTACACGATCCTCGTCCTGCCCTACGCCTACCGGGCGATCGACGCCGGACTCTCGGCGATCGACGTGAAGACGCTCGCCGAGGCGGCCCGCAGCCTCGGGTCCGGGTGGACGACGGTGATCTGGCGGGTGGTGCTGCCGAACATCCGCTCGGCGGTACTCTCCGCGGCGTTCCTCACCGTGGCGCTGGTGCTCGGCGAGTTCACCATCGCGTCCCTGCTGCACCGCACCAACCTGCAGGTCGCCATCGACTACCTCGGCAAGAGCAGCGCCACCATGTCGGTCGCGGTGTCGCTCGCCGCCCTGCTGCTGGCGTTCGTGCTGCTGATCGTTCTATCCCTGTTCGGCGACCGTCGTACCGCCAAGGAGAAGTCATGACCGGCGTAGCAGTGCACCTGGAGGGGTTGCGCCGGACCTTCGGCGCGACGCACGCCCTCGACGACCTGGATCTGAAGATCGAGCCGGGTGAGCTGATCGCCCTGCTCGGCCCGTCCGGCTGCGGCAAGACCACCGCGCTGCGGATCCTCGCCGGCCTCGACGACGCCGACGCGGGACGGGTCCTGGTGGGCGGGAAGGACGTCACGGCCCTGGGCGCCAACAAACGGGGCATGGGGATGGTGTTCCAGGCGTACAGCCTCTTCCCGCACCTGGACGCCCAGCGCAACGTGGAGTTCGGCCTGCGCCTCCGGGGTTCTCGAGATGCTTCCGCGAAGGCGTCGGAGATGCTGGAACTCGTCGGTCTCGCATCGTTCGCCAAGCGCTTCCCGCACCAGCTCTCCGGCGGGCAGCAGCAGCGGGTCGCGCTGGCGCGCGCCCTGGCCATCGAACCCCAGGTGCTTCTTCTGGATGAGCCGCTCTCGGCCCTCGATGCCAAGGTACGGGTACAGCTCCGTGACGAGATCCGCCGCATCCAGACCGAGGTCGGCACCACGACGCTCTTCGTGACGCACGACCAGGAGGAGGCGCTCGCGGTCGCCGACCGGGTGGGCGTCATGCGGGCCGGCAGGCTGGAGCAGCTGGCGGCGCCGGCCGAGGTCTACCTGAGGCCGGCGACCGCGTTCGTGGCCGACTTCGTGGGCCTGAGCAACCGCCTGCCGGGAACGGTCACCGGCGACGTGGTCTCGGTGCTCGGGGCGCGGCTCCCGCTGGTCACGCCGCACACCGGGGACGCCGCGGTGACCGCCCTGGTCCGGCCGGAGTCCGTTGCCGTCTCTCCCGACGCCTCTTCTCCCGCGAGGGTCCTCACGGCCAGCTTCCTCGGGCCCACCAGCCGCGTCACGGTCGCCGTCGGCGATCAGCTCGTCGTCGCTCAGGTGCCGAGTGGACAGCTTCCCGCGCTGGCCCCCGGCACGGCGGTCCGGCTCGACATCGCGCCTGTCCCGGTGGCCCTGGAGAGCTGATCGCGATGCCCGGTCGCCCGGCGGCCGGGCATCGCCCGTTTTACACACCTCGATGCCCGGGTTAGAGTCGTGGTCCTTGGGAGCGCTCCCAATCCCCGATCCCCTCCCCCGAGGTGCAACTGTGAAACGCAGAGCGAAGCTCATCCTGGCCACGGCGTTCGCCGTGGCCCTCGCGTCGGGCACCGCGTTCTTCGCGCTGCCGGCCGGCGCCGAGACCGCCACCTTCACCGTGTCGAACTCCTGGAGCAACGGTTACCAGGGGCAGGTGACGGTCACGAACGACACGTCGTCGGCGATCAACACCTGGAAGGTGGAGCTGACGCTACCCGCCGGCACCACTGTGGGCCAGGCCTGGAACACGACGATGACCGTCTCCGGCTCGACCTACACGTTCACGCCGGCCGGATGGAACGCGACGATCGCGGCCGGGTCCGCCACGAACTTCGGCTTCATCGCCAGCGGTTCCGGTCGTCCCACGTCCTGCCTGGTCAACGGCAAGTCGTGCACGGGAACCGTCTCTCCCTCCCCGTCCGCCTCCGTGTCGTCATCCCCGTCGCCGTCCACCTCGCAGCCCTCGTCGGGCACCCCCGTGGAGGTCAACGGGAACCTGCGGGTCTGCGGGACCAAGCTGTGCAACGAGCACGGCGGCGTGGTCCAGCTGAAGGGCATGAGCACGCACGGTCTGCAGTGGTTCCCCAGCTGCTACACCGACGCCTCGCTCGACGTCCTCGCGAACGACTGGAACGCCGACCTCCTCCGGATCTCCATGTACGTCCAGGAGGGCGGCTACGAGACCAACCCGAGCGGCTTCACAGCGCAGGTCAACAACCTCGTCGACAAGGCCACCGCACGCGGCCTCTACGCGCTCGTCGACTTCCACATCCTCACGCCGGGCGACCCCAACTACAACCTGGACCGCGCCAAGACCTTCTTCCGCGAGGTCTCCGCGCGCAACGCCGCGAAGAAGAACGTGATCTACGAGATCGCGAACGAGCCGAACGGCGTGAGCTGGGCCCAGATCAAGAACTACGCCGAGCAGGTCATCCCGGTGATCCGCGCGAACGACCCGGACGCCGTCGTGATCGTCGGCAGCCGCGGCTGGTCGTCGCTCGGCGTCTCCGAGGGCTCGTCGTCGTCCGAGATCGTGAGCAACCCGGTGAACGCGTCGAACGTGATGTACGCGTTCCACTACTACGCCGCGTCGCACAAGGACAACTACCGCGCCGAGGTGGAGCGGGCCGCCGCCTCGATCCCGCTGTTCGTCACCGAGTTCGGCACCGTCACCTACACCGGTGACGGCGCCGTCGACGTGGCCGGCAGCAACGCGTGGTTCGACCTGCTCGACCGCTTGAAGATCGGCTACGCGAACTGGACGTACTCCGACGCGAGCGAGGGCAGCGCCGCCTTCAAGCCGGGCACCTGCAACGCCGGCGCCTTCGCCGGCACCGGCTCCCTCACCGAGTCGGGCGCCCTGCTGCGCAACCGCCTGCGCGCCTCCTGATGAACTCCGGGCACCGGTTGTAAGGGGCCGGTGCCCGGTCTCACCTCTTGTACAGGAGGCGCTCGGCGAGTGTGGCCGCCGGCCGCGTCCTGCTCCTCGCGCAGCCGCAGGCACACGTAGTCGTTGCGGTCGAGTGCATGGGACTTCCCTCGTAGGTCGATCAGCACGGGCACGTGGCCGGCGCCCCGCATCAGGCGAGCCTGCCGCACGGCGACGACCAGCGCATCGTGTCACCCGCCCTCGGTCCACGATCACCGCGCAGGCACTCCGCGGCTGTGACCCATTGCTGCCCCACAGGCCGGCCGACAGCCATGAACCACAGCCGGGCAGGTCCGGCTGTGACCCATCGCTGTCCCGAGGGCCGAACAACAGCCATGAACCACAGCCGGGCAGGTCCGGCTGTGACCCATCGCTGTCCCACAGGCCGGCCGACAGCCATGAACCACAGCCGGCAGGTCCGGCTGTGACCCATCGCTGTCCTGAGGGCTGAACGACAGCCATGAGTCACAGCCGGACCCGCCCGGCCGCACGCCCGCACGCCCGCACGCCCGCCCGGCCGCACGCCCGCGCCGAGTCGACGCCCGAACAACCGGACCCGCCCGGCCACACGCCGGCACCGAGTCGACGCCCGGATTGTCGCTCTCTTGTGCGGCCGGGTCAGCGGGCGGACGGCTGGGACGGTGCGGAGAGGCGGGCGGGGAGGGCGGGGCCCCGGGTTCGGCTGCGGAGGCTTCCGCGGACGTCGCCGGCGCGGAGGCGGGCCGGGCCCAGGCGGTCGCGCATGGCCAGCCAGGTGCGGGTGGCCCGGGCACGCGGCGTGCGGTGCGCGGTCGTGGAGAGCTGGTAGCCGAGACGGGTCAGGCGGTCGCCGAAGACGGACTCGCAGCGTTCGATCTCGTCGGCGGTGAGGCGCCGCTGCCAGCTGGCCACCCGGGCCGTCGTCACGTCGGAGTGGGTGAGGGAGTGCCAGGTCTTGTACTCCGGGACGGCCACCTTCGCCATCGCCGACGGGCGGGCCATCGCCGGGTCGTACTCCTCACCGAGGAACGCGCAGATCCCCTGCAGATGAGGGGCGGGGTCGGCGCAGAGGTCCTCGTAGCGCACCTGGTGGTAGACGTCGGCCGGGTAGTCGCGGGCCGCCCGCATCGAGGCGTCCGCCGACCGGGCCCAGGTGTCGACGAGTTTGCCGAAGTCGGCGGGACCCCACGGCGTCTCCTTGAGCGAGGCCACGCAGTCCCGGCCGTCGCGCAGGATGTTGATGATCTGCGCGTCCGGGAACAGCCGGAGGATGATCGGCAGGTTGCGCAGGTAGGACGGCCGCTTGTCACCCCACCGGGGCTTGCCGAAGCGCTGGGCGTACATCTTGAAGATCGTCCCGAAGGCGGAGCCGAGGGTGGGCGGCGCCGCGACGACCGCCTCGACCACCTCGGGGCCGGCCAGTCCGAGGTCGTCGAAGTGCGGGGACGCGACGATCCACTCGGCGAGGGCGCGGCGCTGCGACGGGGCGCTGAGGTCGCCGTATTCGTGCCGGCGCTCGTAGGCGGGCAGCAGGAAGCGGCTCTCCGGAGGCAGCGCGATCCGCGGGTGGGCGTGCAGCATCAGTTGGAGCATCGTCGTACCGGACCTGGGGCAGCCGACGACGAAGATGGGGCGGTCACTCGACATGCCTTAGACCGTAAAGTAGTTTTTGTCCTTTTTGCAAAGAAAGTCACATCTATATGGAGGACAACCGGTGTCATGAACGCATCTGAGCTGCTGAGACTCTGCCTCGCGAAGCCCGGCGCCTGGCAGGACGAACCCTGGGAGGGCGATGTGGTCGTGAAGGTCGGGGCCAAGATCTTCGCGTTCGTCGGGGATCCGGTGAAGAGCGAGACCGTCGGCGTCAAGTGCGGCAAGGGCCGGGACGCCGCCGACGAGTGGCTGGCGAGGTACCCGGAGGACGCGTCCGCGAGCGCCTACATCGGGCGGCACGGGTGGAACACGCTCCGATTCGGGGGCGCCATCCCGGACGAGGAGATCATCGAAGCGGTGGACGCCTCGTACGAAGCGGTGGTCCGAACCCTGCCCAAGAAGGACCGTCCCTGAACCTACGGGCGAGAAGGGCGGGGCGGGCGCGACCTGATCAGTGATCCTGGGGCAGCGGGATGACCAGCGGAGTGCCGGTGGCCGGGTCCGGGACCACCATCGCTCGCAGGCCGAACACCTCGTCGAGAAGCGCCGGCGTGAGTACCTCCTCCGGCGTGCCGGTGGCGGCGATCCGGCCGTCCTTCATGGCGATCAGGACGTCGGCGTAGCGGGCCGCGAGGGAGAGGTCGTGCAGGACCATCACGACGGTCCGGCCCTTCTCCCGGTGCAGCCGGCGGACCAGGTCGAGCACGTCGATCTGGTGGGCCAGGTCGAGGAAGGTGGTCGGCTCGTCGAGCAGCAGCAGGTCGGTGCCCTGGGCCAGGGCCATGCTGATCCACGCCCGCTGCCGCTGCCCACCCGAGAGGGCGTCGACCGGGCGGGCGGCGAAGTCGAGCATGCCGGTCCAGCGCAGCGCGTCGGCGACCAGCTCCTCGTCATCGCCGGACCACTGGCGGAACCAGGTCTGGTGCGGGTGGCGGCCGCGCATCACCAGGTCGGCGACGGTCAGGCCGTCCGGCGCGGTCGGCGACTGCGGGAGCACACCGAGGACCCGGGCGACCTCCCTGGTCGGAAGCTTGTCGATCTGCTTGCCGTCGAGCAGGACCTGGCCGCCGGTCGGTTTCAGGAGCCGGCCGAGGGCGCGGAGGACCGTGGACTTGCCGCAGCCGTTCGGGCCGATGATCACGGTGATCTGGCCACTCTCCAGTGATATGTCCAGATTTTTCGTGACTTCGGTATCCCCGTACGCCAAATCGAGGTTGACACCGCTCAACCGGGAACTCACCCGCTGATCCTCCGGGAACGTCGTACCAGCAACCACAAGAGATAGGGAGTGCCGACCATCGCCGTCAGCAGGCCGACCGGCAGCTCCTCCGGCGCGATCACGATCCTGGCGAGCAGGTCGCAGCCGACCACCAGGAAGGCGCCGAGCACCGCCGACGCGATCAGCGGCGGACGGCTGCCACCGCAGAGCCGCACCGCGATCTGGGGAACCACGAACGCCACGAACTCGATCGGCCCGGCGGCGGCGACAGCGGCGGCGGCCAGAGCGGCGGCTACGACGACGACGGCGAGTTGCGCGCTCTGCAGCCGCAGCCCGAGCCCCCGGGCGGTGTCCTCACCGAACTGCAGCACCCGCAGCGCGAGCGTGACGGCGAGAGCGGCCGGAAGAAGGACCACAAGGGCGAGGGCCAGAGGGCGTACGTGGGACCAGTCCCGCCCGGCCAGGGACCCGCTGAGCCAGATACTGGCCCTGGTGGTGTCCGCCTGGTCGGCCTTGAGCAGCAGGTAGGACGTGATGCCGGCGAGCAGCTGGCCGGCACCGAGCCCGATCAGCACGAGCCGATAGCCGTCGATGCCCTGCCGCCAGGCGAGCAGGTAGATGCCGGCCGCGCTGATCAGGGCGCCCCCGAGGGCGGCGAAGGGAATGGAGCCGGCCCCGAGGACGATGGCCGCCACCGCCCCGGCCGACGCGCCGTAGGTCACGCCGAGCACGTCCGGGCTGGCGAGCGGGTTGCGGGCGAAGGTCTGAGTGAGCGCGCCGGCGACCGCGAGGGCCGCGCCGGCGAGCAGGCCGCAGAGCACCCGGGGCAGCCGCAGGTTGAGCAGGATGTGCCGTTCGATGCGGGTGCCGCCGCCGGTGGCGACCTCCCACACCGTCGACGGGCTGATCGGGAAGTCGCCGTGCCCGATCGCGGCCAGCCCGGCGGCGACCGTGGCGGCGACGGCGAGCAGGGTGATCGCGACGGTCCGGAGCGGGACGGCCGCGGAGACCGGCCCGGCTCGGAGCACGCGCCGGCCGGGCAGGGACAGCAGGGAGGTCATATCCGCACCATCCGGATCCGGCGGACCAGCCAGATGAAGAACGGCGCGCCGATGAACGCCAGCACGATCCCGGTCTGCAGTTCGGCGGGGCTGGCGATGAGCCGCCCGGCGACGTCGGCGATCAGCACCAGGCTCACCCCGAGCAACGCCGCGGACGGGATCAGCCAGCGGTGATCAGGACCGGTCAGGACCCGGGCGATGTGCGGGGCGATCAGGCCGGCGAACGCGAGCGGGCCCACCGCCGCGGTGGCCGCGCCGGCGAGGAGGACGATGGCGGCCACCCCGAGGGTACGGGCGGCAGCGACGTTCTGCCCGAGCGACCGGGCGACATCCTCGCCCAGTCCGAGCGCGTTGAGGGCCGGCGCGTTCACGGCGGCGACGACCAGCCCGGCGGCGATGAACGGCAGCACCGCCCACGCCGTCGCGTAGTCGCGCCCGGCGAGGGACCCGACCACCCAGAACCGGAAGACCGCGTTCGTCTCCGGGTCGCTGATCAGGATCGACGAGGTGAACGAGGCGAGCATCGCGCTGAGCGCCATACCGGCCAGGGCGAGGGTGACCGGGGTGGGCCCGCTGCTGCCGGCCGCGCCGAGCGTGACGACGACCACGCTGGCGACCAGGGCGCCGGCGAACGCGAACCAGACGTACTGGTGGAAGTCGCCGACGCCGAGGAACGCGATCGCCGCGACCACGGCGAAGGAGGCGCCCGCCGAGACGCCGAGCAGCCCGGGATCGGCGATCGGGTTGCGGGTGTGCCCCTGCATCAGCGCTCCGGCCGCCCCGAGCGCCGCGCCACAGAGGACCCCGAGCACGGTACGCGGACCGCGCAGCTCCCGGACCACGGCGGCCGCGTCCGAGGAGTCCGGCCGCACGAGCGCCTGCCACACCTCGGCGGGGTGCAGACTCTGCGCGCCGAGGCCGAGGCTGGCGAGCACCGCCACGACGGCGAGCACGAGCAGCCCGGCCAGCACGGCGGACCGGGACGACAGCCGCGTCCCGGCCACCGTCATCAGGCGCCCGCCGCCTTCGCCACGTCCGGCACCGTGGTGTCGATGAAGTACGGCACCGACAGCGGGCTCGGGTTGCGCAGCGCCATGAACGCGTCGCTCTCCAGGGCGATGTAGCTGCCCCGCTTGACCGCCGGCAGGTTCGTGAACAGCGTGTTCGCTTCGAGAGCGGCCTTCAGCTGCGGCTCGGTGTAGTAGATCAGCACCACGTCGGCGTCGATCGTCGCGATCTTCTCGAGGCTGAGCGTCACGGCGAAGTCGTCGCCGGGCAGCGCCGCCACGGCCGGGGCGAGTTTCATGCCCAGGTCGTTGAACGCCTTGACGGTCACGTCGGCGTCGGAGCGGAGGACACCGATCGTGCCCGCCTCGTACACCTGAGAGATCGTGAAGGTCTTGCCTGCCAGGTCCGGGTACTGCGTCGTGACGCCGTCCACCTTCGCCTGCACATCGGTGATGATCTGCTCACCCTGGCCGGTCTTGCCGAGCAGCTTCGCCGCCTGGCGCAGGGTGGTCTGCCACGGGTCCTCGAACGGCCCGGTCTCGTAGGCGGTGGTCGGCACGAGCGGCGAGAGCGCCTTGTACTCGTTGTCGATGTAGTAGTCGCCGCCGGCCAGGACCAGGTCCGGGTTGAGCGCGGCCACCTCCTCCGGATCCACACCGTTCTCGCCCTGGACCAGTTGCTTGGGCTCGGTGGTGAGCTTGGGCTTGGTCCACGGGTTGATGCCACCCTCGGCGACGGTCTGGTAGACGCCGACCGGCTGCACGCCGAGCAGGACCGCCGCGTCGACGTCGGCGTCGGAGAGCGCGACGACGCGTTCCGGCGCCTTCTCCACCGTGGTGGTGCCGAGCTTGTGGGTGACGCTGACCGGGTAGGCGCCGGCCGGGGCGCCGGAACCGGCCACCGCGGCGTCGTCATCGGAGGATGACGAGCCGCAGGCGGCGAGGGTCCCGGCCGTCAGCGTGAGAGCTACCAGCGAACCGAGGACCCGGTTCATCAGGCCAGCTTCTTGGACTTCGTGATGGCCGCGGTGAGGGCCTCGAGCAGCGGGGCGGCGCCGTTCCAGGAGTAGATCGGGACGGCCTGCCACGGGAAGACCTGGTTCGCCTTGACGGCGGGCAGCGCGTTCCAGGCCGGCTTCGAGGCCAGGTCCTTCGGCTGCAGGGTGCCGGTCCGCGCGTCCAGGAAGATGATGTCGGCGTGGTACTTGTCCGCGTTCTCCCAGCTCAGCGACTCGTAGTAGTCACCGCCGTCGGTCTTCTCCGGGACGATGATGTCGACGCCGAGCTCCTTGAAGTACATGATGTCGGACGACACCTTGGGGTTCGACACGTAGAAGATGTCGGCCGCGCCGGAGCCGGCGAGCACCTTGATGCCACCGCTCGCCTTGGCCGCGGCGGACAGGTCGGCGGCGGCCTTCTCGAAGCGGGCCTTGGCCTCGGTGACCTTCGGCGCGTTGAGGTCGGCGCCGAGGGAGGCGGCGAGCTCGGCGTAACGCTCGATCGGCTTGGTCAGCGGGACGCGGCCGACGGTGATGGTCGCGGCCGGGGCGAGGCCGAGGATCTTGTCCTTGCTCTCGTCCGGGATGTACCAGTAAGCGCCCGGGTCGAACATGTGGGTGATCAGCAGCTCGGGGCTGAGCGCCGCGTACTTCTCCACGGAGAACTCGCCCCAGGCGTTACCGATGATCTCGACCTTGCTGATGTCGAGGTCGCCGGCCTGGTCCTCGGCGGTGCCGTCGGCCTTCTTGGTCTCGCCGAAGACGCCGACGATGGAGTCCTGGAGACCCAGGTCGACCAGGGCGGCGGCGGTGCCGGTGAACGCGACGATCTTGCTGGGGGTCTTGTCGGCCTTCAGCTCCTTGGGCTGGTCGTCGGTGAACGACCAGGGGCCGGCAGCGGCGGCGGGGGCGGAGGCGGACGAGGAGGACCCGGTCTCCTCGTTGCCGCCACAGGCGCTGAGCAGCGCGCCGAGACCGGCGGCGCCGCCGGCGGCCAGCAGGCCACGACGGGACAAAGAAAGGTTCGAGTACGACATCTTCAAGTCTTTCTCATGGGTACGACCGGTCACTCGACCGCGTGGATGGTTAGGCTAACCTAACGAACCGAACGCGCGTCAACAGGATCCGCCGAAGCGTGACGGGAGCATCAACTGTCCACCTATGACATCCCCACGGATCAGGGGCTCCGTGAGGCGGTGAAGCCTGATCCGGCACCACCGGGGAGACGCTTCTCCGTACGACTCACCGGCCTGCTGATCTCGTTCCTCCTGCTGGCCCTGGTCCTGGTGCTCAGCATCGGTTTCGGCGCCCGGTTCCTCAGCATCGGCGAGGTGTGGTCCGGCCTCACCGACCCGTCGTCGGAGTACTACCGGATCGTCCACGAGATGCGGCTTCCGCGGACGCTGCTGGGCCTGATGGTCGGCATGGCGCTCGGCCTGGCCGGCGCGATCATGCAGGCGCTGACCCGCAACCCGCTCGCCGACCCCGGTCTGCTCGGCATCAACGCCGGCGCCTCGGCCGGCGTCGCCTCGGCAGCCGTCTTCCTCGGCATCGGCTCGTTCTACGGCTACATCTGGTTCGCGCTGGCCGGCGCCGCGATCGTCACCGCCATGGTGTACGCCGTCGGCGGTGGACGGTCGGCCACCCCGGCCCGGCTCGCCCTCGCCGGCGCCGCGCTGAACGCCACGCTGTACTCCTATGTGAGCGCCGCCCTGCTCTCCGACTCGCAGGCCATCGAGAAGGTCAAGTTCTGGACGGCCGGCTCGCTCGCCAGCGCCGACTTCCCCACGGTGACCCGGCTGCTGCCGTTCTTCCTGGCCGGCCTGATCGTGGCGCTGCTGTCGGCCCGCCCGCTGAACGCGCTGTCGCTCGGCGACGACGCGGCCCGTGCCCTCGGCGCCCGGCCCGCGGTGATCCGTACCGCGGTCATCGTGGCGGTCACGCTGCTCTGCGGCGGCGCCACCGCCGCCTGCGGCCCGATCGTCTTCGTCGGCCTGCTCGTGCCGCACATGGTCCGCCCGTTCGCCGGGCCCGACCTGCGCTGGCTGCTCCCGTACACCGCGGTGCTGGCGCCGGTGCTGCTGCTCGGCTCGGACGTGCTCGGCCGGATCCTCGGCAGCCCCGGCGAACTGCAGGTCGGCACGGTCACCGCGGTCCTCGGCGGCCCCCTGTTCCTCTATCTCGTGCGAGCCGCCAAATGACCACCGCCCTCGCCGGCAAACCGGCGTACTCGATCGGCACCCGCGTCGGCGTCCGGCCCCGGGCCGTCCTCGTCGGCGTGGTCGCCGTCGTCCTCACCGCCGCCATCGCGGTCATCACGCTCGGCACCGGCGAGTTCCCGATCGCGCCCGCCGACGTGGTGAAGACGCTCTTCGGCCAGGGCACCGCCGCCCAGGACTTCATCGTCAACGAGCTGCGCCTGCCCCGGGTGATCACCGCGATCCTGGTCGGGATGGCCCTCGCGGCAGGCGGCGCGGTCTTCCAATCACTGGTACGGAACCCGCTCGGCAGCCCGGACGTCCTCGGCATCACCAACGGCGCCAGCACCGCCGCGCTCGTCGTGGTGATCATCGGGGGCAGCAGCGCGCAGCTCTCCCTGGCCGCGGTGGCCGGCGGTCTCGGCGCGGCGCTGCTGATCCAGCTGATCGGCGGCCGGCACGGCCTGCACGGCTTCCGCTTCATCCTGGTCGGCATCGGGTTGTCGGCCATCTTCACCGGCATCAGCGGCTATCTGCTCACCCGTGGCGTGCAGATGGAGAACGCGCGGGCGCTGCTCTGGCTGACCGGCAGCCTCGACGGCCGGGACTGGCAACAGGCCGGGCCACTGCTCGGCGTCCTCGCCGTCACCCTGCCGATCCTGCTCCTGGCGTGCGGCCCCGGCCTCAGGATCCTGGAGATGGGCGATGACGCCGCGGCGGCGCTGGGGGTGCCGGTGCGCTTCCTCCGTACCCTCGCTCTCTTCACCGCGGCCCTCCTCGTGGCCTGCGCCGCGGCCGCGGCCGGACCGGTCGCCTTCGTCGCGCTCATCGCCCCTCATCTGGCGAAGAAGCTGACGAAGGCGCCCGGCCCCAACCTGATCCCGTCCCTCGCCATGGGAGCGCTGCTGCTGGTCGGCGCCGACTGGGTCGCGCAGCACACCCCGCGCGCCCTGCCGGTGGGCGTGGTGACCGGCATCGTCGGCGGCGCCTACCTGGTCGGGCTGCTCACCATGGAACGCCGGGCCGGGCGGATCTGATCATGACTAACACTGGAGAGAAGATGAGTCGCCTCAGCGGTACGGGAATGACTCTGGCGTACGACAAGCGGGTCATCGCCGAAGAGCTGAGCGTCGACATCCCGGACGGCTCGTTCACCGTCATCATCGGCCCGAACGCGTGCGGCAAGTCCACCCTGCTGCGGGCGCTGTCCCGGCTGCTCAAGCCGGCCGCCGGCACGGTGCTGCTGGACGGCAAGGACGTGCACTCGGTGCCGACCCGGGTGGTCGCCAAGACGCTCGGCCTGCTGCCGCAGTCGTCGATCGCGCCGGACGGCATCACGGTGGCCGAGCTGGTGGCCCGCGGCCGGTACCCGCACCAGAGCATCGTGCGGCGCTGGTCGGCCGAGGACGAGCGCGTGGTGACCGAGTCGATGGCCGCCACCAAGGTCGGCGACCTGGCCGACCGCAACGTCGACGAGCTGTCCGGCGGGCAGCGGCAGCGGGTCTGGCTCGCCATGGCGCTCGCCCAGCAGACGCCGCTGCTGCTGCTCGACGAGCCGACCACCTACCTGGACATCGCGCACCAGATCGAGGTGCTCGACCTCTGCGCCGAGCTGCACGAGACGCAGGGCCGCACGCTCGTCGCCGTCCTGCACGACCTCAACCACGCGGCCCGGTACGCCACCCACCTGATCGCCATGCGCGACGGCAGGATCGCGAAGGCCGGGCCGCCGGCCGAGGTGCTCACCGCCTCGCTGGTGGAGGACGTCTTCGGCCTGCCCTGCCGCGTCATCGACGACCCGGAGACGGGTACGCCGCTGGTCGTGCCGGCCGCCCGCCGGCGAGCCCCGTCCCCGGCAGCCCCCTGACCGCCGCCGGGGGCTTGATCGCTGTCAGACCGGGTTCACGGCCGGGACGGGGACTCCCCGCTTCGCGGCGGCCACCTGGAGTTCGGCCCAGACCTTGGGCGCGACCGGGACACCCGCGGCCGCACGCCGGGTGGCCACCGCCGCGCTGCCCTCGCCCGGGTAGCGGATCTCCACGTCCTCGTCGGCCCGGGGCAGGCCCTTGAGCGTCTCCAGGGTCGCGGCGACGGCCGGGCCGAACGCCTCCGCCTCGCCGAACGCGGCCGGGTCGAGGGCCAGGATCAGCGCGTTCTGCCGGTGCACCCGGCCCTGCGGGTCGTCGCCGTGGAACGAGCTGAAGATCGGCGCGCCGACCAGCACGCTGGTGATCAGCTCGAAGACGAGCGACATGCCGGCGCCCTTGGCCCCGCCGAGGGGCAGCGGCATCGTCGCGAGGTTCGGGTCGGTCGTGGGAGTGCCGTCGGCGGTCGCCGCCGTACCCTCGGGAAGCGTCTTGCCGGCGTTGCGGAACTGGGCGATCCTGCCGAGCGCGATGCCCGCCGTCGCCATGTCGAGCAGCGCCGGCGGGTGGCCGGGGGCCGGGACCGCGATCGAGAGCGGGCTGGTGGCGACGGCCGCGCCGGTGACGCCGGGGTACGCCATGTTCGGCATGCCGGCCACGAACGCGACGCCGACCAGGCCGGCGTCGGCGATCCGCGAGGTGTAGTAGCCGATCGCGCCGGTGTGGACGGTCCGGCGTACGCCCACCGCCCCGATCCCGCTGACCCGCGCCCGCGTGATCGCCTCGTCGGCGGCGGCCGTGAGCGCGACCGGCCCGGGCGCCCGGTCGGCGTCGAGGACGGCGACCGCCGGGCTGGTCGAGCCGAACACGAGCGAGGGCCGCGCCGAGGCCTCCCCCGAGTCGAGCAGTTCCAGGTAGCGCGGCACCCGGGAGACGCCGTGCGAGTCGACGCCGCGCAGACCGGCCCAGGTCAGGACGTCGGCGATGGTGGCGGCGTGATCCGGCGCCACGCCGGCGGCGGTGAACAGCGCGGTGGTGAAGGTCCGCAGGCCGGCGGCCGGTAGGACGACTTTCATGAGGGCCTCTTCAGCGGGTGACGTGGACGTTGAGGATCGCGGTGGTGCCGCTGCGGACCGCCTTGAGGGCGCGGTCCAGTGCGGGGGCGAGTTCGCCGGGGAGCGAGACGGTCTCGCCGTACATGCCGAAGGGCTCGGCGAACGCGGCGAGATCGGGCTGATCGCTGAGGTCGTTGCCGAGGAACTCCCCGGTCTCGACGGCGGCGCCCTGCGGGTAGAAGCGCAGGTGGTTCATCTTCATCGAGCGGTACTCGGTGTTGTTGAAGACGAGGATCAGCACCGGAAGTGCAAGGGCCTTGGCAGCCTGCAGCGACGGGATGACCGGGTTGTAGAGGAACGCCCCGTCGCCGACGGTGACGACGACGAGCGAGTCCGGCACGGCCAGCTTCACGCCGAGCGCCACCGCCATGCCCTGGCCGAGGCCGCCCTGCACGTAGAAGTACGAGTCGGGCTCGGTGCGCCGCAGATGACGCTGGACGACGCGGCTGTGGGTGATCGTCTCGTCGACGACGACGGAATCGCCGCCGATGGAAGACCGCAGCGTCGCCACCAGATGAACCGGATCGATCCCGTCCGCAGTCGCGGCGCGGGCCTCGGCGGCGGCGACCGCATCACCCTCCGGCGAGGCGAATACCGAAATATCCGGAATGTCGCCCGAGAAGCCCGCCGCCAGCGCGCGCAGGGTCGCGGCGACCCCGCCCTCCAGGTAGTAGTCGGCGTTCAGCACCTGGTAGGCGATGTGCGGCCGCTGCGGCACCTCGTCGATCACGATGATCTTCGCCCGGGCCGGCCGGGCACTGGGCGGATAGAACGGCGCCCGGCAGTTGATCAGAACGATCACATCGGCGGAATCGGCGTCGAGGTCGCTTCCGGCGTGCAGCGGATGCGTCCGCGGGAAGTTGACGCAGACCGCCGAGTTCGGCTCGACGACCGGGATCCCCAGCGTCTCGGCGAAGAGGACGAGCGCTTCCAGCCCGCCCTCCTCCCGCCCGGTGGTCTCGGTGACGATCACCGGGGAGACGGCCGAGGCGAGCACGTCGAGGACGGCCTGGATGTCCTCGGCCGCGCTGACCGTGGCGCCGGGAGCGACGACCTTCTTCACCTCGCGGTCGCCCCACGGATCGAGCAGCACTTCGAGGGGGATGTTGAGGTAGACCGGCCCGGCCGGCGCCCGGGACGCCAGCTCCGCGCCACGGGTGATCATGGTGGTCAGCGTGTGCACGCTGGCGGCCTGGTTCGACCACTTGGTGAACGGCGCGGCCATCTGGTGCGGGCCGCCGACCACGGACAGGTTGCGGTACCACTGGCCGCCCGGGTCCGGTCCCGGCCCGTCGCCGTAGGTGATCGACTCCGAGGAGGCCACCACCATCGGCACGCCGGCGAGCAGCGCGCCGTGCACGGCCATCGACCCTTGGAGCAGGCCCGGCCCGGCGTGCAGCAGCACACCCTGGGCCCGGCGGGTGATCAGGCCGTAACCGGTCGCCATGCCGACCGCCACGGTCTCGTGCAGCAGGTCCAGATAGCGGGGGCAGGGCAGGCCGTCGCGGTGCCGGCGGGCCAGCGACTCCCATACCGGGGCCCACTCGGACCCCGGCGAGGAGAAGAGGTAATCCGCGCCGGCCGCGGTGAACGCGCTGACGACCGCGTCGCCGCCGTCGGTCCGGTGCGTCATCGCGAGGCGGCCGAGATCGGCCAGTCGAGGACCTCGCAGATGCCCCGGCCCATGATCCACTCAAGCTCCTCCGGCGTGAAGTCGAAGTGCTTGGTGAACTGCTCGATCGTCTCCACGTAGCTGAGGCCGTGCCCGAGCAGCCGGGTGATGTCGGTGCCCCAGAAGCAGCGCTGCGGGCCCATCTTGTCGACCATCTCCCGCACGTACTTCTCGATGTTGAGGTTCGGGAAGGGCTGGGTCGAGTAGCCGGGCAGCGCCGACACCTTCACGTAGATGTTCGGGTGCGCGTGCAGGTCGGCGGTCTCCTGCACCCAGTACCCGATCGCGTCGTCGACGCAGCGGGCCATGATCCCCATGTGGTCGATGATGATCTTCAAGCCGGGGTGCTTCGCCGCGATGGCGCCGAGCTCGGCCTTCCAGATCGGCGCGTGCACCATCGTCGGGATGTTCAGTTCCTCGGCGAGCGGCCAGTACCAGTCGTTCGTGCCGTCGATCATCCAGTTGCGGTCGATCGGACGGTGGAACGTCAACCGGGTGCCCTTCACGTACGGGTTCTGCGCGAAGTCCTTGAGCATGGCCGCGCCCTCGGCGGGCTTGTTCTGCGGGATGCGGGCCATGATGCCGAAGCGGTCGGGGTGCGCCTCGCACGCCTCCAGGGCGTAATCGATGCGGTCGCCCTCCCAGGACGGCGGCAGGATCAGCGCCCGGTTCACACCGGCCTCGTCCATCAGGGCGAGGCACTCCTCGTAGCTGAACGGGTCCTCCCGGTGGCCGTTGAGCCGGATACGCTCGCGAGCACCCGGCACCCACGGGCGGTCCGGGGTCTCTTCCTTCCAGATGTGCACCTGGGAGTCGACGACGAACATGTGCGTTTCCTTTCTGACCGGCGGGACTGCTCACAAGCTATGGGGGAATCCCGGCCCTGCGGAGTCCGCGGAACGCAATCGGTTGTTGCATGAACCGGCTACTTCCCGAAGATCTGTTCCACCACGTGCTCGGCGATCGCCAGGGATGACGTCGCCGCAGGTGAGGGGGCATTGCGGACGGCCGTGACCGGGCCGAGACGGTGGATGCGGAAGTCGTCGACGAGGCTGCCGTCACGGTCCAGGGCCTGGGCGCGCACACCGGCGCCGGCCCGGTAGACGTCGGCCGCGCCGATCTCCGGGACGTACCGCATCGCCTCGGTCATGTACCGCCGTTTCGACAGCGATCCGCGGACCTCCTTCACGCCGGTCCGCCAGTGCTTGCGGGCCATGTGCCAGGTGCCCGGCCAGGCGGCGATGCCGAGAAGATCAAAGACATTGATCTTCGTACGCCGGTAGCCCTCCTTCGCGGTCGCCAGCACGGCGTTGGGACCCACCTCCACCACACCGGTGACCCGGCGGGTGAAGTGGACGCCGAGGAAGGGATACCGGGGGTCGGGGACCGGGTAGATCATGCCGCGCACCAGGTCCGCCTTCGCCGGCTTGACCCGCATGTACTCACCGCGGAACGGGATGATCCGCGGACCGGGCGTGTCGCCGGCCAGCTGGGCCACCTCGTCCGACTGGATGCCGGCGCAGACGATCACCTGGTCGGCGAGCAGCCGGCGCTCTCCCGAAGCCACCTCGATACGGCCACCGGCCGGCGTGAGCCGATCCACGCCGAAGTTCGTTCGTACCTCTCCCCCGCTCCGCACGACGTCCTGGGCGAACGCCTTCGCGACCCCCGGGAAGTCGGTGATCGCCGTCTCCGGGGAATGCAGCGCGGCGAGGCCGGTGGCGTGCGGCTCGATCTCCCGGATCCCGGCCGGATCGACACGGCGCAGACCCGGCACACCGTTCTCCCGGGCCCGCTTCTCCAGGTCGTCGAGGCGGCCCATCTCGTCCCGGCGGACCGCGACGACCAGCTTGCCGCACTCGTCGTACGCGATGCCCTTCTCCGCGCAGTATTCACGCAGCAGCAGCCGGCCGCGGGTGCACAGCTCCGCCTTGAGGCTGCCCGGCGTGTAGTAGATGCCGGCGTGCACGACGCCCGAGTTGTGGCCGGTCTGATGCTGGGCGACCTCGGACTCCTTCTCCAGGATCACCACCTTGGTGCCCGGCCGGCGCAGGGTGATCTCCCGCCCGATCGCCAGGCCGACGATGCCGGCTCCGACGATCGCGATGGTCTCGTCCGCCACGTGTGTCGCCCCCTGTGAATCAGCCGCCGAAATGCACGGCGAAAGTTTTGACCTTGGTATAGAACCGCACTGCTTCGGGTCCTTGCTCCTTGAAGGGGGAGCCGGACTCACGGAACCCGCCGAACGGCTGGTGCACGTCCCATCCGGACGTCGTGGTGTTCACGGCGATCTGGCCACAGTCGGCCTCCGCGAGGAAGCGGTTCGCGGCCGCCAGGCTGTCCGTGAAGATCGCGGCGGCCAGGCCGTACCGGGTGTCGTTCACGGCGGCGATCGCCTCGTCGAGACCGTCGATCACGCGGACCGCGAGGACCGGGCCGAACACCTCCTCGCGCCACACGTCCATGTCCGGTGTCACGCCGGTGAGGATCGCGGGCGTCACGAAACAGCCGGCGCCGGGCAGTTCCTCGCCGCCGAGTTCGAGCCGGGCGCCCTGCTTCACCGCCCCCTCGATCGCGCGCAGCACGCTCGCCTGGTGGGCGGGGCTGACCAGGGGGCCGACGTTCGTACCCTCGGCCCGTCCGGATCCGACCCTCAATGCGCTGATCCTGGAACGCAGCAGCACGAGGAACTCCTCGGCGATCGGGCGGTCCACCAGGACCCGGCTGGTCGCGGTGCAGCGCTGACCGGCCTGCCCGAACGACGCGGCGACCACGGCGGCGGCGGCCTTCTCCAGGTTCGCGCCGGCCAGCACCACCGAGGCGTTCTTGCCACCCAGCTCGGACTGGAACCGCACCCCGCGCCGGGCGAGCCGCACCCGCAGGGCCTCGCCGACCTCGTTGCCGCCGGTGAAGCTGACCGCCGCGATCCGCGGGTCGTCGAGCAGCGCGTCCGAGATCTCACCGGTCCGGCCGGTCACCACGTTGATCACCCCGGCCGGCAGTCCGGCGTCGTGCAGGGCCCGGGCCAGGTGCAGTCCCGAGGTGGGCGTCTCACTGGCCGGCTTGAGCACGACCGCGTTGCCGGCGGCGAGCGCCGGGGCGAGCTTGCGGGCCGGCGTGATCAGCGGGTCGTTCCACGGGGTGATCGCCAGGACCACCCCGAGCGGTTCGCGCTGGTAGCCGGCCCGGGTGTCGGGCCGCGCGTCGTGGATGAGCGCGCCGTAGTCCTGGCGGCCGGCGCCCGCGTAGTACTCGAAGAAGTCGGCGGCCTTCTCGGCCTCGACCCGGGCCTCGGCGAGCGTCTTGCCGTTCTCGGTGACGATGGCCTCGGCGATCTCGGCGGCCCGGACGCGCAGCAGCACCGCGGCCGCGGACAAGATCTTGGAGCGTTCGATGGCGTTCACGGCTCGCCAGACGGTGAACCCGCTCTGCGCCGCCGCGTAGATCGCGGTCACATCGGCGGCGCTGAGCGACGGAACCCGCACGACCGGCGCGGTCACGTCGGCGGGATCATAGACGTCGATCCAGTCATCGGCGCCCCTCCAGCATCCGCCGGCCAGGGTCTCCATGCTGCGAACGGGCATCATCACTCCTCAGTCTCTCCGGTCGGTCTTTTCCGGTCGGTCTTCTGCCGGCGAATGCTAGGAACGGCGGAAAGCGCTCCACCACGCGCCGGCGGGGAAGCATTGCTTGCGCCCGGCGCACCCTTTTTCCTGCTGGAATCCACGACGCCCCCCCCCCCCCCCCCCCCGCGAATCCTGGAGGAACCGTGGCCTACGCCGTCATCGCCCACTACCGCTGCGCCCCGGAGGATGTGGAGCTGGTCCGCTCGGCGCTGCTCACGATGCGCCTGCACACCCGTTGCGAACCGGCGAACCGCGAATACGCCGTGCACGCCGACACCGAGGACGCCACATCGTTCGTCCTCTATGAGGTGTACGACGACCGCGCCGGTTTCGAAGCCCACACCCGGACGCCGCACTTCACCGAGTACATCGTCGCGGTGGTGCGCCCGCGCCTGCTGGACCGCCGGGTCACCTTCGCCGAGATCCTCTGACCCGCATCCGACGCCACCTCCCGCGTGCCGGGCCGCGGCGCGATCCACGCCGCAACCCGGCACGCCACCAGCGGGTCAGAGCTCGTTCCCCCAGCACATGCGGGCGAACGTCTCCACGTGTGTGAGCTTGCGCCACTGGTCCCCGACGCCGATCGACGGGCGGCCGGCCACCGGCGCGAACCCGGCGCTCGGGCTGATCGCCACGTCCTCCAGGTCGCGGATCGTGCCGGCCGTGTCGAGGCGGTCCATCACCGTGCCGACGTCCTCGAGCGCGGCCGTCAGCGGGGAGACGACGCCGAGGCAGACGTCCCGGTCGGCGGGAACGAGACGCAGCAGCTCCGTCTCGGCCGGCGCCCCGGTGTCGTACGGCAGCACCCACCGGTCGACGGGCACCCCGGCGAACAGCGCCGAGGCCGCGGCCACGTCCAGTTCGGCGCCGGCGCGGGTGAGCGGGCACAGTCCGATGCGGACGTCGTACGGCTTGTCCGGGATCGTCACCGCCGCCGCGTCGACGGCGATCGCATCCTCCAGGGTCAGCGCTGCCGGGCCGCCGCCGAACAGCAACGAGGCGTACCCGTGGTTGTCCAGCTGGATCAGCCGCACCCCACGGGCGATGATCGCCTGGATCTCCTCCCGGATGATCACGGCGAGGGCCTCACCCAGCTCACGGGCGCTCCTCCACGGCCCGCCCGGGGCGAACGTGGTGGCCGCGAGATGGGCCGGCGACGGCAGCGTGGCCTTGGCCGGGACCTGGGTCAGCCCGGCCACCGCGGCCACGTCGTCGGCTACCAGCGAGCGATGCGGTGTCAGCTCGCCTGCGGCATGCCAGGATCCATCCGGGGTACGCCGGAAGCCGCCCACCGCCGAGAAGATCGCATCGCGCGACTCCTCCCGCCGGAATTCGCCGTCGGTCACCACCGTGAGGCTGAGTTTGCGCTGCTGCCGAACCGCTTCGGCGATCGCCGCGTCCTCGGTGGCCCGGAGAGCATCGGTGGCCCGGAGAGCAGCCGCCTCCTCACCGGACATCTCGGATTTGTCGCCCGGCGGTAGGCCCACCGCGGCACGGGCGGCCAGCAGCTCGGGCGGCCTGACGAGGCTGCCGTGGTGGTCGATGCGGAACTTGAAGGTGTCAGCCACGATCCGGCCCCCCGCTGCTCCGTCCCCAGGCCGCGAACACCAACTCGTAGCCGCGTTCCTTCAGCACCTCTTCGCAGGCCTGCTGGTCCTCGGCCGGGGTGCCGCCGGAGACACCGAGACCGCCGAGGATCTCGCCGTCCCGCTTGACCGTGACACCGCCCTCGGTCGCCACGATCGGGTGCGCGGCCATGCTGGACAGCTGGGCGAAGAAGCCCGGGTTGCTCTGCGCCCAGTCGTGGAGCATGTTCGTCGGGCGTTCCATGATCGCGGCGCTGTAGGCCTTCGCGATCGCGATGCTCGGGGTGAGCGCGCGGGCGCCGTCCGAGCGCTTCACCGAGATCAGGTGGCCGCCGGCGTCGACGATCGCGACGCTGAGCGCCTTGCCGATCGCCGTGCCACGGGACAGCACACCGGCCAGGATCTCCTCGGCTTCGGCGAGGGTGAGCTTCACAGCGCCTCCCGGATCTTCGCGACGGCCGCGTTGTAGAGCGACGGGGACTCCCAGTACATCGAGTGCGGCGCGCCCGGCACGATCTCCAGGTGCGAGCCCTTGAGCAGCTCGTGGGCACGGCGGACGGTGGCGACGCTGAGCACCGCGTCGGTCTCGCCGGCGAGGAACCACACCTGGACCCCGGACGCGACGATCTCCTCGATGGTCGGGCCGTTCACCGACAGGTTGCGCAGGTCGGCCATCTTCGCGACGTTGAACGTGCCCATCTGCTGGAAGAGGAACGTCCTGGCGGGCTCCTCCTCCTGGAAGCGACGCGAGAGGAGACGGTCGAGGACCGGCAGCTTCACGGCTTCGGCGCGGTCGGCGGCGACCAGCTCGGAGAGCTCCGGGTGGTCGAGTCCGCCGAGCGAGTGCCCGAGGGCGACCCCGCCGACCCGGTCGGGCCGCCGCAGCGCGGCCTTGAGGGCGGCGACCGCGCCGATCGACTGGCCGACCAGCAGCACGTCGTGCAGGTCCTCGGCGTCCAGGACGGCGATCAGGTCGCCGGGGAAGTCCTGCCCGTCGAACTCCGGCATCGACGAGCCGGACTTGCCGAAGCCGCGCAGGTCGACGGTGACGACGGTGTACCGGTCGCGGAGCGCGGCGACCTGCTGCCACCAGGCGGCGTGGTGGCCGCCGGAGCCGTGCACGAAGAGGATCGCGGGCCCGGCGCCGTGCCGTTCGTAGTAGATCTCGGTGCCGTCGGAGGAATGGACAACAGGCATCAGGCGGGCCGCTTTCCGTGGTGGACGAGCTCGATCATGGTGTGGTCGGGGTCGTGGATGTAGCAGAACTTCGACTGGTTCTCCGGGCGTTCGATGGGCCGGGTGTGCCGGATGCCGAGTTCCCGGAGATGCGCGAGGAAACCGTCCCAGTCCTCCACCTCGATGGCGAAGTGGTAGGGCGCCATCCGGTCCATCTCCTCGACCGGCGTGAAGTGCAGGTCGAAGTTGCCGCGCGTCATCAAGACCACCCGGGTGTTGCTCTTCGGCGTGATCGCCTTGAGCCCGAACACCTTCGCGTACCACTGGATCGTGCGCTCCGGATCGGTGGTCGGGAAGTTCACGTGGTGGATGTACTTCGGTGCGTTGCTCATGATTCCTCCAGGACGGGGTTGGAGAGTGCGCCGATCCCGCTGATCTCGATGTCGACGGTGCTGCCGGGCTCCAGCTGGACGGTGCTGTCAGCACCCATCCAGAGGACGTCGCCGGGATGCAGGGTGATGTATTTCGTGGTCTCGACGATGTAGTCGAACGGGTCGAAGATCATGTCGCCGGTCGCGAAGGTGGCGGCGGCGGTTCCGTCGATCCGGACGGTGGTGGTCTGGTCCAGCGGATTCACGTCGGTGTCGATCCACGGGCCCATCGGCTTGAACGTGTCGCTGTTCTTGCTGCGCCAGAAGGTGCGGTCGGCGTGCTGCCATTCCCGGGCGCTCACGTCGTTGCCGATGGTCCAGCCGAAGACGGATTCCTGCGCTTCCTGCCGGGTCGCCTTCTTGACGGTACGGCCGATGACCGCGACCACCTCCCCTTCCGCCTCGAACCGGCCGTTCACCCCGGCGGGGCGGATGATCGGGCAACCGTGGCCGGTGAGCGCGCTGGTGGCCCGGTAGCCGACCTCCGGCCGTTGCGGCGCAAGCTTTCCGTGTTCCGCGACGTGACCGCGGTAGTTGAACCCGACCGCGTAGAAGACCGGCGGAACGACCGGTGGCAGGAAGGAGGCGCCGTCGAGCGGAACCCGATCGTTCGTCCGCGTGACCGGGCCGTCCAGCGGCGAGCCGTCGAGGACGTGGACGAGCCCGTCCTCGACCACTCCCCAGACCGGCCGGCCGGCGAGGGCGATGCGGCTGTACCTCATCAGTCCACCAGCAGGTGTGAGACGCGCTTGGTGATCAGGTAGGCCTCCAGGCCCTCGGGTCCGCCCTCCCGGCCGTATCCGCTCTGCTTGACGCCGCCGGAGGGCGCCTCGTGCACCGACCCGCCACAGTGGTTGATCGAGAGGATGCCCGCCTCGAATCCGCTGATCAGCTTCTCGGCGGTCTTCGAGGATCGGGTGAAGCCGTAGGCCGCGAGTCCGTAGGGCAGCGAGTTGGCGATCGCGAGCGCCTCGTCGAGGTCGTCGAAGGCGGTGATCGGCGCGATCGGGCCGAACGGTTCCTCGCGCATGATCAGGGCATCGCCGGGCACGCCGGTCAGCACGGTGGGCGCGAAGAAGAAGCCGGGCCGGTCGAGGCGCCGCCCGCCGGTCTCCACGGTGGCGCCGCGGCTGACCGCGTCGGCGACGAACTCCTCCATGGCCTTGAGCCGGCGCGGGTTCGCGAGCGGGCCCATCGTCACGCCGTCGTCGAGGCCGTTGCCGACGACGATCCCGGCGGTCGCCGAGAGGAATTCCGCGACGAAGCCGTCATACACCGATCGGTGGACCAGGAATCGGCTCGGCGAGGTGCACACCTGACCGGCATTGGCGAACTTCGCCGCCACCGCCGCGCGAGCCGCGGAAGCCGGGTCGGCATCGGCGCAGACGATCACCGGAGCGTGGCCGCCCAGCTCCATGAGCGACGGCTTCATCGCGGCGCCGGCCTGCGAGGCGAGCAGCTTGCCGACCGGGATCGAGCCGGTGAAGGCGACCAGGCGGATGTCCGGGGACGCGATGAGGTGCCGGGACACCGTGGCCGGGTCGCCGAAGACCAGGTTGAGGGCGCCCGCCGGCAGTCCGGCGTCGGCGAAGCAGCGGACGATCTCGACGGCCGTGCCCGGGGTCTCCTCGGACGCCTTGATGACGATCGAGCAGCCGGCCGACAGGGCACCGGCGATCTTGCGCATCGGGGAGCCGGCCGGGAAGTTCCACGGGGTGAACGCGGCGACCGGGCCGATCGGCTCGTGCCGGACCGACAGGACGGTGTCACCGGCGGACGGGATGATCCGCCCGTACGCCCGGCGCGCGTCCTCGGCGTCCCAGCGCAGCGCGCCGGCGACCCGCAGCACCTCGCCCTTCGCCTCGGCGAGAGGCTTGCCCTGTTCGGTGGTCATCACCCGGGCGACCTGGTCGGCCCGGGAGGTGAGCAGGCCGGCGGCCGTCAGCAGGATCCGGGTGCGGTCGGCGATCGGCGTGTCCCGCCAGACCCGGCCACCGCGCACGGCTGCCGCGACGGCCTGGTCGAGGTGATCGGCGCCGGCGAGCGGGACCATGCCGATGATCTCCTCGGTCGCCGGGTCGAGCACCGGGGCGCTGTCCGGGGCGGCCACCCACCGGCCGTCGATGTAGAGGTTCACGAGGCGTTCTCCCTGTTGGTACGCAAGGTCCAGATGTGGTGCGGCGGGGTCGTCTCGTGGACCCGGGTGCCGTACGAGTCGTCGATCCGGTCCATGTCGGCGGCCAGCTCGACCCGGCCGCCGCAGGGGGCGTGCACGAACCGGAAGACGTTGGAGCCGACCGTGTGCCGGCCGAGCCTGCGGGCCTCCTGCCAGCCCTGGGCGATCATGTGGTTGCCGCCCTCGATCACCTCGTCGAAACCGTTGACCTCATAGGACACGTGGTTGACGCCGGCTTTGTCCGGCCGGTGGCAGAGCAGGAAGTTGTGCTGGTCGGCGTCGCCCTGGACGCGCATGAAGACGCCCATCGGCTGCACCACGTCGGTCGGGATGAACTCGAGCAGGCCGGTGTAGAACGCCACCGCCTCCTCCCGGCCCTTCTTCGGGATGTTCAGCGCGACGTGGCACATCCGGATCGGGCGGACCCGGCCGACGGACCGCAGCGCCTGGTTGACCCGGGTCACGTGACCGGACGTGTTCGCCGGGCGGGGCGGTTCCGGGGCCGGGCCGGGGTCGCCGGCCAGGGTCAGGCCCACCCCGAACCCGGTGCGGTCGACGGTGTGCAGGACGCCGTCCGGGGTCTGCCGGTCGGCGCCCGCCTGTTTCGCGAGCCTCTCCAGCTCGGCGGGTGTGTCGACACCCCAGACGATCTCTCTCAGGGTGGGGCCGGATTCGGTGGGTGGCGGCAGAGAGCGGGGCGATCCCTCGTACAGGGAAAGGGTTTGATTGATCCTCGTGCGAAAGACAGCGCTGGATTCGTCGCGGGCGACGAGGGTCAGCCCGAAATCGGTGAAGAATCGTACGTTCAGATCGATGTCGTCGACGGTGTAGACAACGGATTCGATGCGCTGGACTCCCACTGCCGCCTACCTTTCCTCGAAGACCGGGAGCGGATTCTCGGCGAACCATTTCGTCAGGAAGCCGAGGAACACCTCGACCTTCCGCGGCGCCTGCGGCGCCGGCCCGTAGATGGCGTAGAGCGAGCGGCTCGGCACCGGCAGTCCGGGGAGCAGCACCCGCAGCGCTCCACTGACCAGATCGTCGTAGGCCGATCGGGTGGGCAGCAGCGCGATGCCCCGGCCGTGCACGGCGGCCTTGTGCAGGGCGATGTACGAATTCGACTGGAACCCGATGTTGCGGATCTTGTGCAGGGTGCTGGAGTGGCCGTGGCCGATCCGCCAGACCGGGTCGTTCACGTGCACGAGGCAGTCGTGGTGGCCGAGATCGTTCGGGTCGGTGAGCAGCCCGTGCTTCTCGATGTAGGAGCCGGCGGCGCAGAGGACGAACGGCAGCGACGCGATCCGCTTCAGCCGCACGCTGGAATCCCGCAGGTCACGGGTGTGGAACGCGACGTCGAACCCGGAGTCGAGGAAGTCGTAGGTGCGGTCCGACATGCCGCCGAGCTCGAACCGCACCGCGATCTTCGGATGGGCGACCGAGAACGCGGCGATCGCGTCACCGAGGTCCAGGCCGCCGATCCATTTCGGACAGATGATGGAGAGTGGACCCTCGGGGCGGTCGTGCAGCTCCGCGATCCGCGCATCCTCGTCGTCGATCTCGTCGAGGATCCGCTGGGCGAACTCGCTGTACCGCTGGCCCGGCTCGGTCAGGCTGACCGAACGGGCGGTGCGGTTCACGAGATGCACACCCAGTTGCTTCTCCAGATCGGCCACGTGCCGGGAGATCAGCGAGCCGGACGTGCCGAGTTGCTTGGCGGCGCCGCTGAAACTCCCGATCTTGGCGACCGTGACGAAACTGCGCATGACGAGGATGCGGTCCATCTGCTCACCCCTCCAGGCAGTACTGCGGCGCCTCCGCCACGTTGTCCTTCGTGATGAGCGTGATCGGGGTGTTCGCGATCCGTTCGGCGTTGCCCTTGGCGAGCAGCGTGATCGTGTTCTTCACGGCGAGCCGGCCGGTGACCGTCGCCGAATTCGCCACGGTCGCCGCGAACCGGCCGTCCTTCACCGCGGCCAGGCCCTCGTCGGTGCCGTTGACGGTGACGATCTCGACGTCCTTGCCGGCCGCCTGGAACGCCTGGAGCGCGCCGAACGCCATCTCCTCGTTCGCCACGAACGCGTACTTCAGGTTCGGGTGCGCCTGGATCATGTTCTCGGCGACATCCTGCGCCTTGGCCCGGTTGAACATGCCCGGCTGGTTCGCGACCACCGTGGCGTTCGGCGGCAGCGCCCCGGTGAAACCGCCGACCATCAGGTCGCTGGCGGCGCCCGGCGCGCCCGCCACGATGCCGACCTCGACCGGCGCGCCGCCGGCGTCCTTCGCGATGTACCCGGCGTCGAGCGCGCCCACCTGCTTCAGGTCGACCACGACGGCGCCGAGGATGTCCGAGGTGTCACTGGCGATCACCGAGGTCAGGAAGATCGGGATGTTCGCGCTCCTGGCCTTGGTGATGTCGTTCTTCAGCGCGTCGACGTTCACCGTCTGCACGATCAGCGCGTCGACGTTGCGCGAGATCATGTCCTCGATGTTGTTGAGCTCGGTGGCCGGGTCCTGCTTCGAGTTCGCGGTGATCAGCTCGGCGCCCTCGGCCTTCGCCTCCGCGTCGACGGCACGCTGCAGGCAGGTGTGGAACTCGGTGTTGGCGCCGTTCACGAACCCGAGGGTGACGCTGTCCGTGCTGCCGCCGGCTTCGTCACCGCAGGCGCTCAGTGAGGCCGCGCAGAGAGCGACGGCCACTATGACTCGAAATTTCATCTCTCATCGCTTCCTGGAACTCTGGAGGAGGTTCGCGATCGCCGCGATCAGGAGCACCGCGCCCACCGCGATCTGCTGGTAATAGGAGGAGATCTGGAGCAGGTTGAGCACGTTGGCGACCACACCGAGCAGCAGGACGCCGAGGATGGTGCCGCCGATGGTTCCCTTGCCGCCGGCGAGCGAGGTGCCGCCGATGACGACCGCCGCCACCGCGGTGAGTTGCAGCTGCAGCCCGCCGGTGCCGGGGCTGCTCGCCGCCAGCCGGGAGAGCAGCATGATCCCGGCCAGGCCGGAGAGCGCGCCGGCGAGCCCGTAGAGGAGCAGCTTGTCGCGGGACACGGCGATCCCGCTGAGCCGTGCGACGTCCTCGTTGCCGCCGATCGCGAACGCGTCCCGGCCGAACGCCGTGTACCGCATCACCAGGGCGACGACCGCGAGGACCAGCGCCGCCACGAAGATCAGGTTGGGCAGGCCGAACGTCGTCCCGCTACCGAGGCCGGACAGGTGGTCGCCGATCGAGATGCTCATGCCGTTGATGACCAGCAGCGCCACGCCGTCGAGCAGGGTCGCCGTCGCCAGCGTGGCCACGAACGGCGCCACCTTCGCGAACGTCACGACCGCGCCGTTGACCAGGCCGATCAGGATCGACAGGACGATCGCCGCGGCCATCGTGACCGCCGTCGACCAGCCGTGCGCGAGCATCTGCGCGGCGACCGCCGTGGTGACCGCGACGTTGCCGCCCATCGAGAAGTCCATGCCGCCGGCGACCATCAGCAGGGTCAGGCCGGCCGCGATCACCGCGACGACGGAGACCTGGCGGGCCACGTTGAGCAGGTTGTTCGTGGTGAGGAAGGCGTCCGTCCGGACGCCGGCGAAGATCACGATCCCGATCAGTACGGCGAGGAGCCCCGCGTGCGGGATCGCCCTGATCCGGGCAGCTCTGGGCGCCGCGGTCGCGAGGGTCGTCGTCACAGTGTTCCTCCCAGCGTCGCGGCGATCAGCTCGTCGCGGGTGATCCGATCCACCTCGTACTCGGCGATCCGCCGGCCGTCCCGCACCACCACGACGCGGTCGGCCAGGCGCATCACCTCCTCGGCGGACGAGGAGGCGAGCAGCACCGCGGCGCCCTCCCCGGCCAGCCGGTCGACCAGGGCGTGGATCTCCGCCATCGCGGAGACGTCGACGCCGTTCGTCGGGTCCTCGAGCAGCACCGCCCGCGGGTTCGTGCCGAGCCACTTGGCCAGCAGCACCTTCTGCTGGTTGCCGCCGGACAACTGCTCGACGGGCGGGTTCTTCGCCAGCGACACCACCCGGTACTTCTCCCGCAGCGGCGCGGCCCGCCCGGTCAGCCGGCTCCAGCGCTGGATGCGGCGCTTGTCCAGGCGGTCCTGGGCGAGCATGACGTTCTCGTCGACGGTCAGGCCGGGGATGAGTCCGAGCCGGCGCCGATCGCCGGTGACGCAGCGGAGTCCGCTGGCCAGTGAGTGACGGACATTTCCGATTTTTAGCTTTTTTCCGGCTACCTCTACTGATCCTCTGTCCGCTTTGCGCCGGCCGGACAAGAGGTCGAACAAGCGGGACTGCGCATCCCCCGCCGGGCCCAGCACCGCGACGATCTCGCCGCACCGGACGTCGATGTCGAATCCGTCCATGAAACGGCCGTCGGCCAGCCCGCGAACCGCTATGGCGATCGTGGAGGAACAGGCGGGACGGGCCGGGCGCCGCGACACCACGTCCCGGCCGACCATGTCGCGGACCAGCGCCTTCTCGTCGGTCTCCGTCGCGAGACCGGCCCAGGTCACCCGCCCGTCGCGCAGCACGGTGATCCGGTCGGCGAGGGCGAGCACCTCGGAGATGTGGTGCGAGATGAAGACGACCGCCACGCCGCTGTCCCGGAGCCGGAGCACCAGGTCGCGGATCTGCTGGGCGGCCTCCGGACCGAGGCACGCGGTGGGTTCGTCGAGGATCAGCACCTTGCCGCCCCGGCGTACCTCGCGGGCCACCTCCACCATGGTCTGCTCGGCCACGGTCAGGTCGCCGGCGACCGCGTCAGCGTCGATCGCGATGCCGAGGCCGGTGAGCGCCGCCTGCGCGGTCTCCCGGACCTCCCGCCAGCGGACCAGCGAACCGCTGGTCGGCAGGTCACCGAGCATGATGTTCTCGGCGACGGTCAGGCCCATCACCAGCTCGCGGCGCTGCGGGACGGTGAAGATGCCGGCCCTGCGCGCCTGCCGCGGGTTCAGGTGGGCCTGGACGTGACCGCCCACCTCGAGCACACCCGAGTCCGGGTGGAGCGCGCCGGAGAGGATCTGCACGAGCGTCGACTTGCCGGCGCCGTTCATGCCCATCAGGGCGTGCACCTCGCCGGGGAGGAACTCGACAGTCACACCGGTGAGTGCCGCGGCGCCGCCGAAGCTCTTCGTGACGCCCTCGACCCTGATCATCGCGCGACCTTGGCGTAGCCGTGGACGTCCGGGAACGGCGGCTCACGGTCGGCCTGGAGATCCACCTCGAAGGCGTTGAGGCAGAGCGCCAGCATGCTGAAGTTGCCCAGCGAGCCGACGGCGTCGACGAGCCCCTGAGCGCCGAATCGTTGCTTCGCCTCCGCGAACGTGTCGTCCGCGACGAAGTGGTTCCGCAGCAGCTCGGTGCAGAAGCGGTAGAAGACCGCGTCCTCGGCGGTGTCGAACCGCGGCTCGCGGTGCTCGGCGATCGCCCGGACCGCATCGAGCGGAATGCCCTCGGAGACCGCCTTCTCCCAGTGCGCGTTCCACGAGTACTGCGCGTCGAAGTGCCGGGCCGCGATCAGCAGCGACAGCTCGCGCAGGCGCAGTGGCAGGCTCGAGTCGAACCGCAGGAACGCGCCGAGGGACTCGACCCGGTCGCACAGCTCGGGACTGTTCAGCCAGACACGGAACGGACCGCGTACGGCGCCGCGCCGACCGGCGATGCGCTCGGCGACTTCGCGCTGACGCGGGCTCATGTCGTCGGGGTCGATCACGGGAAGTCTCATTGCCAACCAGCCCTCTAGCGTGGGATTTCGAGGTGTTTGCAGGAACGTAACCCCGCCGTATCGGGCCTCACAGATCGCCGGACGCAACGTAAGGCTGCATCGGACGTACCTTTCCGAGGCCTAATCTCGGCTCATGACCGTGATCATCAAATCCGCGGACGTGCCGGTTCTGGACCGTGGCGGGGCCATCGTCACGACGCCGCTCATCACCACGACGTCGGCCGCCGGCGAGAACCGGATCACCAGCGGGATCAGCGTCTACCCGGTGGGCACCGGCGCCCCGATGCACGCGCACAACTGCGACGAGCACGTGACCATCCTGGACGGTGAGGCCGAGGTGCTGGTCGAGGGAACGGTGACGCGGCTCTCCCGCCACGACACCACGTACATCCCGTCGCCCGTCCCGCACCTGTTCCGGAACGCCGGCGACGCGCCGCTGCGGATCCTCTGGGTCTACACCTCGGGGCACGTGACCCGCACGTTCACCGAAACCGGCATCACGGTCGAGCACCTGTCCCCGCAGGATCAGATGGGTCGCTGAAGAACCACATGCGGTCATGTCCGGGGACCTTCCGACGGGCGTGACGCGGACGTTACGAATCGTCGGAGAAATTGTCAACAACGTGTTCCGAGAACATAAGAGTGGCCGCATCACCACAGGTGAGCGGCCTTTTCAGCAAGGTATCAGGATCAGCGACAATCACGCCGACTCAACGCGGATGGACCGTGCCGTCGAGCAGCATCCGGGCCGTGCTGACCACGGCCGTCCGGCCGGTCGTGACGGTCCGGCCGTCGTAGCCGACCTCCGCGACGACGTCGACCCACCCGCCCGGATGCTCCAGCCGCACGACGTCCCGCTTCCGCCGGCCCCGCACGCGCGCCGCCACACTGCCCGGGATGGCCGCCGCCGTGCCGACCGAGACGCCCGCCATCACCCCGATCCCCGGATGCACCCGATGCGGGCTGAACATCCGGGCGCACAGGCTCCCGCCATCGGCAGGAGGGGAGATCAACCCCATTTCCGGTACGCCGAACCCCCGCACGTCCCCGAGCCCCATCAACTCGCCGGCCAGCAGTCGCAGGCTCTCCACCCGGCTGCGGAGCCGATCGTCGTATTCCAACCTGGTAGGCGACTCGTGCCCGGTCACGCCGAGCGCAGTGGCTTCGACGAGCACGACCGGCGTCCCGTTGTCGATGAGCGTGGCTTCGATACCACCGAGATCGTCGACGACGTTCCCGGTGGGAAGCAGTTTCGCGCCTTTCGTCTCCCGGAATTCCACGATGATCCGCGCCGCCGTTCCCGGGACACCACAGACGGCCGTCTCCCCGTGATAGACCGGCCGCCCACCGTCGTCGACGGGCACGTGGACGACGGCCGCCGTCAGCCCGCCACCGCCGGCCACCCGGACCCGGACCGCGTCCCGTCCTCTGCTCGCGGCGACCAGCCCACGCTCGATCGCGAACGCCCCGGCCCCGGCCAGAGTCCCCTCACAGGCCTGCCCACCGGCGACCCGCGCCTCATCCCCGCACACCCGGAGAACCCGGCAGTCCACATCGGCGTCCCCCGCGGAGGACGACCCGATCACGACGACCGTGCTCGCCCGCGAACGCTCCTCCCCGATCCCGTCGACCGGCGACCCCAGGACCCGCAGCAGCAGCTCATCGCGCAGCCCGGCATCCGCCGGCAGGTCTTCCCGCAGGAAGTAGAACCCTGTGCCGCTCCCACCCCGCATGACAACGACAGGAACACCAGCCACCACGAGTTCCACCCATCGTCAACAATCCGGACGCGCATCCGAGCACACAAAACCTTAGGACGACGGCCTAGCAAGAGCAATCGTCAACAATCCTGTGAGCCGACACTCCACGGAAGCGGTCAGGCAGGGAGGCGGATCGTGATGGTGGTGCCGGCAGGCGTGGCAGGGGTCGCCGTCACCGTGCCGCCGTGGTGGGCCGCGGTCTGGGCGACGATCGCCAGGCCCAGGCCCGAGCCGGGCATGGAGCGGGCCGCGGCGGCACGGTAGAAGCGGTCGAAGACGTGAGGGCGGTCCTCGTCGGCTATGCCGGGGCCGGTGTCGGTGACGGTCAGGGTGCAGAAGCCGGCGGCGTCGGCGGACAGGGTGGTCGTCACGGTCCCCTGCGGAGGGCTCCACTTGGCGGCGTTGTCGAGGACGTTGACGACCATGCGCTCCAGCTCGGCGGGGCGGCCGAGGACGGTGACCGGGCGGAGGTCGCCGGCGAAGGTGAGGGCCGGGGCTCGCAGCTGCACGCGGCTGATCGCGGCCGTCACCACCTCGGCGAGGTCGACCTGCTCGGCGGCCTCGCGGCTGCCCTCCTCACGGGACAGCTCGACCAGCTCGGTGGTGAGCGTGGCCAGCTCGCGGACCTGGGCGTCCAGGTCTTCGAGCAGGCCGGCGCGGTCCTCCGGGCTCAGCCGGTGGGCCAGGTCGGGGCGGCGCTCGACGGAGAGGAGGAGTTCCACGTTCGTCCGGATGCTGGTCAGCGGCGTCCGCAACTCGTGGCCGGCGTCCTCGACCAGGGCGCGCTGTGCGTGGCGGGAGGCGTCGATGGCGGAGAGCATCGCGTTGACCGAGCGGCCCAGGCGGGCGATCTCGTCGTTGCCGGCGACGTCGACCGGGCGGGTGAGGTCCATCGTGACGGCGACGTCCTCGACGGCCTCGGTCAGGCGGTCGACCGGGGCGAGGCCGGCCCGCGAGACGGTCCGGCCCAGCAGCGCCGCGCCGCCGATGCCGACGGCCGCGCCGACCGCGAGGAGCACCGCGAACGTGACCAGAACACGCTCGTCCGGGTTGCGGTCGACGGCCACCTGCACCGCTCCCCCACCGGCGATCGGCATGGTGAGCATCAGGTAGTTGCCGGAGCCGATGCCGACTTCCTCCTGGACCGCTGTGCCGGTCGCGCCCGAGGCCACCGCCGCCGCCGAGTCGGTGATCGGCAGGGGTGTCGCGGTGCCGCCGATCAGATTGCCGGCCGAGTCGATGATCTGCCAGCAGGGCCCGATCTCCTTGCCGTGCGACGGATAACCGCCGCCCGGAGAACCGCCGTCCGGGGAGCCGTCCGGGGAATCGCCGTAGCGGGCGCGGGCGCCCTCGGTCGCCAGCCAGTACGCCGGGTTCGCCGCGATCGTCTTCGCGTCCGACACCAGCTCCGCCGCGATCTTGTCCTGCTGGATCTCGCGCACGGTGAACCAGGCCCCGGCCGAGACGAGCAGGACTGCCGCCGCCACCGCGCCGGCCACCAGCAGCGAGAGCCGGGCGTGCAGGGTTCGCTGCCGCCACCAGCGCTTCACAGCGGCTCCTCACGCAGCACGAAGCCGACGCCGCGCACGGTGTGCAGCAGCCGCGCCTCGCCCTCGGCCTCCAGCTTGCGGCGCAGATAGCCGAGGTAGACGTGCAGGCTGTTCGACCCCTCGCCGAAGTCGTAACCCCAGACCTGCTCGAACAGCGCCGCCCGGGAGAGCACCTGCCGCGGATGGCGCAGGAACGCCTCCAGGATGGTGAACTCGGTGCGGGTCAGCCGGAGGGAACGGGATCCGCGCCAGACCTCCCGCGTACGCGGATTGAGGCGCACGTCGGCGAAGACCAGGAACTCGCCCGGATCGTCCGGGACCGCCGGCACGGACAGCGCGGACCGCCGCAGCAGCGCCCGGATGCGGGCGAGCAGCTCCTGCAGGGCGAACGGTTTCACCAGGTAGTCGTCGGCGCCCGCGTCGAGCCCGGCCACCCGGTCACCGACCGTGTCCCGCGCGGTCAGCATGAGGACCGGCAGCACCACGCCGTCGGCCCGCATCTGCCGGCACGCCTCGAGGCCGTCCATCCGGGGCATGTTCACGTCGAGGATCACGGCGTCGGGGTCGGCGGTGCGGACGGCGTCGAGGGCGGCCCGGCCGTCCCCGGCGATCTCCACCTGGTAGCCCTCGAACCGCAGGGTGCGCGCCAGCGAGTCACGCACCGCCGCGTCGTCTTCGACCACCAGGATCCGCATGCCCTCCAGCTTGCCAGCCGGGTGGGACACCTAGGCCGGCTGGGCGGCGTCGAGGGCGGACTGCAGTGACTCCTTGTAGCCGCCGCTGGTGTACGTGGCGCCCGACACGGAGTCGATGTCGGCGCTCTGCGCGTCGAGGGTCTCCTGCACGAGGACCGGGATCGAGCGGGCGCTGATCTCCTCGTGCCGGGAGCTGCCGCCCGGGTAGATCGGCACGGTGACCGCGATGATCTTCCCGTCGGCGACCGTGATGGCGACCTGGACGTCCCCCTCCTGGGTCTGCACCACGTCGCCGGTGTAGACCGTTGATCCCGCGGAGGCGGCGGGGGCGGTGCCGACGGCCACCACCTCGGGCGTGATGGCCGCTCCCGTGCTGGTCCGATAGCTGAACAGCAGCACGAGAGCCGCAACGGTGGAAAGCAACCAAAGACTGATACGTCGCATTTGTCTTTACCTCACCACGCGAAGAGTTCGGTGTGCACCCGCGCCGGCTCCACGCCGGCGTCCCGAGCCGCCGCCCGCGCCAGCGACGCCCACTCCTCGGGCCCGCAGATGTAGACCTGCGCGGCGGCGATCTCCGGCGCGATCCGCCGCAGGACATCGCTCTGCCCGGCCAGGTCCGCGGGCAGCCACGAGGAGCCGGCGCGATGACCGACGAGCGGCACGACCCGCACCCCGCGCTGCTCGGCGAACCACTCCAGCTCACCGCGGAACGCCAGGTCGGCCTCGCTCCGCGCCCGGTAGATCAGCGTCGCCCCGCCATGGCGGTAGGGCAGCTCGCCGAGGAGCGACAGCAGCGGCGTGATGCCGATGCCGCAGGCCATCAGCACGACCGGCCCGCCGTCGTAGGTCTCGCCGGTCAACTTCCCGTACGGCCCCTCGAAGAACACCTTGGTCCCCGGCTTCAGGGTCGCGATCCGCGCCGACCCGTCGCCCTGGCTCTTCACGGTGATCCGGAGCATGTCCGGGCGCGGCGTCGCGGAGAGCGAGAACGGGTTCGACCGGGTCCAGCCCGGCCCGTCCAGGAACCGCCAGTGGAAGAACTGCCCGGCGCGCACCGGCAGCGACTCCAGGTTCGATCCGGTCAGGTACACCGAGGTCAGGCCCGGCCCTTCGGGCACGATCCGGGAGACCACCAGGCGGTGCCGCCGGTTGCGCCATGCGGGAAGACCTATCCGGTACGTCAGGACGGCCGCCGCCGTCACCGCGTACAGCGTCCACCAATACGCACGGGCGAGCGGACTCGCGGTGAAATCGGAGCCGGTCCAGATCTGGTGCGGGAGGGCCAATCCCACGCCCAGGTAGGCGTACAGATGAAGAAGGTGCCAGGACTCGTAACGCGTCTTCCGGCGTGCCGCGCGGATCGAGGTGCCCACCACCAGGAGCAGCAGGACGGTCCCGGCCGCGGCGAGGAGCATCCCCGGGTACGTCCGGACCAGGTCCCAGAACTGCGCGAAGACGTTCGTGGTCCCGGCCGCGTAGCCGACCGTGATCGTGACGATGTGCAGCACCATCAGCCAGAACGAGGTGAAGCCCGTCCACCGGTGCCAGCGCGCGAGCCGGTCCTGCCCGAACGCCCGCTCCACCATCGGGATCCGGGCCATCAGCAGCACCTGAAGGAGCAGCAGGTCGGACGCCCAGAGCCCGGCGAGCCGCGCGACCGCGGTGATCGCCGCGGAGCCGCCGCCGGCGATCTGGCTCGGGCCGCCGTTGCCCGCCCAGAGCGCGGTGACGACGAGCAGGCTCAGCCCGGCGGCCGCTCCCCCGGCACTTCGCCACCATCGCGGAGCAGCGCGTGGGCGGCGATGGGCGGCGGCGCGGGTGTTGCCGGGTACGGCTGTCGCTGTCATGCGGCAACCCTGACGTGGCTGGTTAAGAGGGTCTCAGGTCGTGTCTAAGCGTTGCCTAAGAACACCTTTCACCAATGACTTAAGGGCCTCACAGGGTCCCTACAGCTCACTGGGGCGGAATGGGAACACCAGATGAACAGAGCCTGAAGGACAGACTGTGACCACGTTGCTAGCCGTCGCGGTGGATCTCGCCGCCATCGCCCTCCTGACGTTCGGGGTCTACTACCCCCGGCACCGCCGCCGCGACCTGGTGACCGCGTTCCTCGGCATCAACATCGGTGTCCTGGCGGTCGCGATCGTGCTGGGTTCGACGACCGTCGGCGCGGGCCTCGGGCTCGGCCTCTTCGGCGTCCTGTCGATCATCCGGCTCCGCTCCGACGAGATCACCCAGCACGAGATCGCGTACTACTTCGCGGCTCTCGGCCTCGGCCTGATCGCGGGTCTCGGCGGCGAGCTGACGGCGACCACCGGCGGCCTGATGCTGCTGATCATCGCGGGTCTCTGGATCGGTGACCACCCGGCGCTGTTCCGCCGGTCGCGCAACCAGCAGCTGCGGCTCGACGTGGCGTACACCGACGAGGAGGCGCTGCGCACGCACCTGGAGACGCTGCTCGGCGGCCGGGTCACGAGCATGGTGGTGCGCCAGGTCGACCTGGTCAACGACAGCACCCTGGTGGACGTCCGCTACACGGCCCCGGCGGCCGGCCGCGCGCCCCAGGAGCCGGGCCTGCGGGTCGCTCGCGGGGTGAACGCCGCATGATGACCATCTCCCTGGAGGAGCTCGTCAGCGAGGCGGCGCTGCTCACCCGGCTCGACCGCAAGTACCTTCTCCCCGCCGCCGAGCTGCCCGGACTGCTCGAGCGGATGCCCGCCGGCGTGCGGATGCTGGAGATCGGCGGGCAGCGCTCGTTCGCGTACCGGTCGATCTATTTCGACACCCCCGGCCTGGACAGCTACCGTGCCGCCGCGACCGGCCGGCGCCGCCGCTTCAAGATCCGGATCCGCACCTACCTGGACAGCGGACTCGACTTCGTCGAGGTGAAGACGCGCGGCGCGCGCGGGGTCACGGTCAAGGAGCGCATCCCGTACGACGGGGACGGCTCGTGCCTGGGATCCGCCGGCGTGGCCTACGCGAACGACGTGCTCGCCGGCGCCGGGATCTCGCCCGAGGGCTACGAGTACCGGCCGGTCATGGCCACCTACTACCGCCGGGCCACCTTCTACGTGCCGGACACCGGCAGCCGGGTCACCGTCGACAGCGACCTCGCCTGGATGCTCCCGGACGGCTCCACCACGCGGATGCCGGACTCGGTCGTCGTCGAGACGAAGTCGGCCCGCGCCGCCTCGGACGTCGACCGGCTGCTCTGGTCGCTGGGCCACCGGCCGGCCCGCATCTCGAAGTACGCCACCGGGCTCGCGGCGCTGCGTCCCGACCTGCCGGCCAACAAGTGGCACGGCGTGCTGCACCGTCATTTCACCTCCTGAGGGGTTCCCATGCGCCTGCGTAAGAAGTTCGTTGCCGCCGTGAGCTCGGCCGTCCTCGCCGCCGCCGTTCTCGCCGGATGTTCACCGGACTCGTCATCCACCGCGTCCGATTCGACCGGTACGTCCGGGACCACCGCGGCCGTGGTCGCGGCCACCGTGGACGGCACGCAGAGCGCGGCGGCGGTGCTGGCCGCGAACACGACCGTCCATACCGCCGGCTCGTCCTCAGCCGACGGCGCCGTCGAGATCACTTTGTCCGGCTCCTCCGCTTCGTCATCGTCGGCCGACGGTGTCACCATCGACGGCTCGACGATCACGATCACGGCGGCTGGGACATATCGGATATCCGGCGATCTGACGGACGGGCAGGTCGTCGTGAACGCGCCCGATGCCACGGTCACGCTGATCCTGGACGACGCCACCATCAGCAGCTCGACCACTGCCGCGATCGCCGCGACCGAAGCCGGCCAGCTCGTCGTCGTCCTCGCCGACGGCAGCACGAACACCCTGTCCGACACGTCCGCCTACGCCGGCGACGCCGATGTCAACGCCGCGCTGTTCAGCGCCGGCGACCTGACCGTCACCGGCAGCGGGACGCTGACCGTGACCGGGAACGGCAACGACGGGATCGCGAGCAAGGACGGCCTGCTCATCGAGTCCGGCACGGTCACCGTGACGGCCGCCGACGACGGCATCCGCGGCAAGGACTACGTGGTCGTGAACGGCGGGACCATCACCGTGACGGCCGGTGGCGACGGGATCAAGGCGGACAACGAGGAGGACGCCGACGCGGGTTTCATCGCCGTCGCCGACGGGACGATCGCCGTGACGGCCGGCGGTGACGGTCTCGACGCGGCCACCGACGTGGTCGAGACCGGCGGGACGATCACCGTCTCGGCCGGTGGCGGGCACACCGCTAAGGTCGCCGACGACGCCTCCGCGAAGGGCGTCAAGTCCGGCGTCATCACCGTCCTCGAAGGCGGGACCGCCACCGTCGACGCCGCCGACGACGCGGTGCACAGTGACGGCGCGGTCCACTTCGCCGGCGCCACGGTCAGCGTGGCGAGCGGCGACGACGGGGTGCACGCCGAGGGCGCGCAGGTCATCGACGGCGGCAGTGTCGAGGTCACGGCGGCGGTCGAGGGCCTGGAGGCGGCCGCGTTCGTGCTGAACTCCGGCGACGTGCACGTGGTCTCCAGTGATGACGGCATCAACGGCGCGGGGGGATCCAGCACCTCGGACGATCAAGGCGGAGGGTTCGGCGGCGGTCCCGGCGGCGGCGAGGACGTCGGCGACTACTCGGTCACCGTCAACGGCGGCACCCTGGTGATCGACGCCGGGGGTGACGGCCTCGACTCGAACGGGACCGCGGCGATCACCGGCGGGACGGTGGTCGTCAACGGGCCGGAGGGCGACGGCAACGGCGCGCTCGACGTCAACGGGACCTTCACGATCAGCGGCGGCACGCTGCTCGCGGCCGGCAGCGCGGGCATGGTGGTGACGCCGGACTCGAGCTCCGAGCAGGGCTGGCTCTCGGCGACGCTGGACAGCGCCGTGGAAGCGGGCACCACCATCCAGATCGTCGACGCGGACGGCGCTGTCGTCGCTTCCTACGTGACGAGCAAGAGCGTGCAGAACGTCGTCTTCTCGTCATCGGCCGTCACGTCCGGCGAGTCGTACACGGTCTACGTCGGCGGCACCGCGAGCGGCGGCAGCACCGGCGGTCTCGCCGCCTCGGGCTCGCTCGGATCGGCGACGAAGGCGGTCACCGTGACGGCGGGCGAGGCGCCCGCCGGCGGGTTCGGCCGCCGCTGATAGCCTCTGGTCGACATCCGGCCCCCGGGATCTTGATCCTGGGGGCCGTTTGCCTGTCCACTTCGGACGATGGGTCTATGGAACGACCACGCCGAGTCGCAGTAGTATCGGCGCAGTCCGGCGCCGCGGGTGCCGGCGAGGCCCCTGAAGGGGAAGGCCCGGGTGACCGAGAACGACAACGGCGGGGCGACCGTTCGCCGGTTGCAGCTCGGCGCGCATCTGCGTGCCCTGCGCCGCGCCAAGGGCGTCACCCGCGACGAGGCCGGATACCGGATCCGCGGATCCGAGTCGAAGATCAGCCGCATGGAGCTGGGCAAGGTCAGCTTCAAGGAACGCGACGTCACCGACCTGCTGAAGCTCTACGGCGTCGAGGACCCGGCCGAGCACCAGCGCGTCCTGGCCCTGGTCCGCGAGGCGAACGCCCCGAGCTGGTGGCATGCGTACGGGGACGTGCTCGACACCTGGTTCCAGAACTACCTCGACCTGGAGCAGGCCGCCGAGCTGATCCGCACCTACGAGGTCCAGTTCGTGCCCGGCCTGCTGCAGACCGACGCGTACGCGCGAGCGGTCATCCGCCTCGGCCACGACACCGCCGGCCCCGAGGAGATCGACCGCCGGGCCCGGCTCCGGATGGCCCGCAAGCAGGTTCTCGAGCGCCCCGACGCGCCGCGCCTCTGGGCGGTCCTCGACGAGGCGGTGCTGCGCCGGCCGATCGGCGGTGCCGAGGTGCTCCGCGAGCAGATCCAGTACCTTCTCGACATCTGCGGCTCGCCCAGCGTGCGGCTGCAGATCATGCCGTTCGCGTCCGGCGGGCACGCGGCGGCCGGCGGCGCGTTCAGCATCCTGCGGTTCCCGCACGAGAAGCTGCCCGACGTGGTCTACATCGAACACCTCACCAGCGGCCTCTACCTGGACCGCCGCGAGGAGGTCGACCACTACGCCGCGGCCTTCGGCCGGCTGTCGATCGAGGCGGAGCACCCCGGCCGTACGCCGGACCTCCTGCGCAGGATGCTTGGCGAAATCGACGCCGATTCTTAGGCCGGCCACAACCTAGGGCGGTTCCATAGCCCGTGTGACAGCCAATCCCGCAGCTCAGCGCCCTGCCCGTCGTGTCGGCCGGCGCGGTTTCCTGGCCGGCGGTCTCGGTGTCCTCGCCGCTGCCGCCGGTGGTGGCGCCTGGGCCCTCGACCGTTATGTCCTCGACCACGTCGAGGTCTCCGGCGCCTCCGGCATCACCGCGCAGAACGTCGCGGTCGCCGAGGCGGCCGGCACCGGCACGGCGACCGCCACGACCTGGACCAGCGACACGTCGACGATCACGATCGAGACGGTCTCGACCGGGTCCGGCAGCGACAAGATCACCTACTTCGTCGCGGACGTCCAGGTCAGCGACGCCACGATCGTCCGGTCGGCGTTCGCGAACGATCAGTTCGGCGAGAACATCACCGCGAACCCGTCGGAGATCGCCGCTTCGGTGAACGCGGTGCTGGCGATCAACGGCGACTACTACGGCTTCCGGGAGACCGGGATCGTCATCCGCAACGGGGTGAAGTTCCGCGACTCGGGCGCCCGGCAGGGGCTCGCGTTCTACGCGGACGGCTCGATGAAGCTCTACGACGAGACCGCCACGACCGCCGACGAGCTGCTGGCCGCGGGCGTCTGGAACACCCTCTCGTTCGGCCCGGGCCTGGTCCAGGGCGGGAAGGTGATCGACGGCATCGATCAGATCGAGGTCGACACGAACTTCGGCAACCACTCGATCCAGGGCAACCAGCCGCGCACCGGCGTCGGCCTGATCGCCGCGAACCACCTGCTCTTCGTCGTCGTCGACGGCCGCAGCAGCGGGTACAGCAGGGGTGTCACGATGCCGGAGTTCGCGCAGATCTTCGCCGGCCGCGGGGCGTCCGTCGCGTACAACCTGGACGGTGGCGGCTCGTCGGCGATGGTCTTCCGGGACTCGCTGGTCAACAACCCGCTGGGCAAGGGCCAGGAGCGGGGCACCAGCGACATCCTGTACGTCGCGGGCTGAGCGCCATGATCGTTCTCATTCCCGCGTACCAGCCCGACGCGCGGCTCGTGGAATTGTGCGGGCAGCTCGGCGCCTATCGCATCCTCGTGGTCGACGACGGGAGCGGTCCCGCGTACCAGGAGGTCTTCGCGGCGGCCCGGGAAGCCGGCGCCGAAGTGATCACGCTGGACCACAACCGGGGTAAGGGTTTCGCTCTCAAGACCGGTTTCGCCCATATCGCGGCGCGGCATCCCGGTCAGGACGTGGTGTGTGCGGACAGTGACGGGCAGCATCGCGCGGCGGACATCGCGGCGGTCGCCTCCCGGGTCGCGCTCACCCCGGCCGCGATGGTGCTCGGCGTGCGGCGGTTCACCGGGCGCGTGCCGGCTCGCAGCCGCTTCGGCAACGCGGTCACGCGCGGGTTGTTCCGGCTCGTCACCGGCCGATCGATAACGGACACGCAGACCGGGTTGCGCGGTTATCCGGCGTGGGTGCTGCGGTGGCTCGGGTCGACGCCCGGCGATCGTTTCGAGTACGAGCTGCGCCTGCTGCTGCGCGCCGTCCACGAGGGCCTGGCGATCGAGGAGGTGGAGATCGCGACGGTGTACCTGGAAGGGAACAAGTCGTCCCATTTCCGGCCTTTCCAAGATTCTGTACGGATCTACCGGCCGCTGCTGGGATCGATCTTCGCCTTCGCCGGGTCGTCGCTGCTGGCCTTCACCGTCGACGCCGCGCTGCTGGCCCTCTTCGTCACGCTGTCCGGCCACCTGATCGCGGCGGCCGTGGCGGCGAGGCTGATCAGCGCGACGGTCAACTACACCGTCAACCGGCGGACCGTCTTCGGCCCGGTGGCCCCGCACCGCCAGGCCGCTCCCCGCTACGCCGCCCTGGCCACCGCCTCCCTGGCAGCCAACGTGCTCCTGCTGCACACGTTGTCGCTGGTGCTCGGATCACTTCCGGTCGCGAAGCTGCTGACAGAGGTGACGTTGTCCGCCCTGGGCTTCCTGGTGCAGAGGGCCTTCGTCTTCGTCCGCTCCGCCGGCCCCTCCCCGCGTCCCCGGCCGTGGGTCCCTCTCGCGGCTGCACCCGAACTGCACCCCGCCGGCTCCCATGAGAGACCCTCGAACTGAGCATTCTTGCGCCATGAGTTCTGTGGCGAGCGCCCTCGAAGGCCGGCGCGTCCAGGCCTGGCATCTCAGCCTGGCCGCGGCGCCGGTGGTGATGCTCGCCTACTTCACCCTGGGCCGTCTCGACGTGCTCCCCGGCACCCAGGTGGCCCTGTACTGCAGCGCGAACACGACGCTGGCGGTCGCCGCACTGGTGGCAGCCCGTCGCCACGCTTCCCTGCGTACCATCATGATCTTGATCTCTGCCTCGGCGTTCGCCGGGGTGGCCGGCGACATCCTCTACTACTTCCTGGCGCTGGTGACCGGCGAGGAGGTGTATCCGAGCATCGCCGACGTCTTCTACCTGGCGGCCTACCCGCTGCTCGCCGTCGGCCTGCTGCTGATCGTGCGCCGGCGGACCCCGGGCTGGGACGGCGCCAGCATGATCGACGCCGCGATCGTGGCGATCGGCGCCGGCTTCCTGGTGTTCGAGTTCGTCATCAGCCCCACCATGAAGAACTCGATGGCCGACCTGGTCGGGCTGGTCTCCGTGGCATATCCGATCGGCGACCTGATGCTGCTCGTGGTCGGCGCCCGTCTCATGCTCGGCGCCGGCCCCCGGGGGACGCCGCTGCGGATGATCGGCGCCTACCTCGGGCTGGTGCTCGTCGCCGACACGTTCTACAGCTACCAGTCGATCAACGATACGTTCCAGGCCGGCGCGTACCTCGACGGTGTCTGGATGGCCGCGAGCTTCATCTTCGCCGCCGGAGTGCTGCACCCGGCCGTGCCGAAGCTGGTGGCCCGCTCGAACGCGGCCACCCCGGACGCCACCACCGGCCGCCTGATCATCCTGGCCGTGGCCGCCATGACCGCGCCCACCTCGATCCTCATCGAGGAGGCCAGGCACGGCAATCCGGACACGGTCGCCGCGGCGATCGTCTGCAACGTGCTGTTCCTGCTGGTCCTGGTCCGGATGACCGGGCTGGTCCGGGCGCAGCGGCTGGCCGCGATCACCGACGGGCTGACCGGCCTGCGCAGCCGGCGCTACTTCGAGGAGGCCCTGGCCGGCGAGAGCGCCCGCGCCGAGCGGTACCACCTGCCGCTCAGCATGCTGCTGCTCGACATCGACCACTTCAAGAGCGTCAACGACACGTACGGGCACAACGGCGGCGACCGGGTTCTCGTCGAGGTCACGCACCGGCTCCGCGAGCTGGTCCGGCCCGGTGACGTGGTGGCCCGGTACGGCGGCGAGGAGTTCGCCGTCCTGCTTCCCGCCACCGGTCCCGAGCAGGCCCGGGAGATCGCCGAACGGGTGCGCCGCGGGGTGGGCGCCGCGCCGATCGCGGTCGCCGACTCCCGCGTCCACCAGGTCACCGTCTCCATCGGCGTCGCCGGGATGCCGGCCACCGCGACCACGGCCGAGCTGGTGCTCACCGCGGACCGGGCGCTCTACGCCGCGAAGAACGCCGGCCGCAACCGGGTGGTCAGCGCCGCCGACGCCCAGCCCAGGGCCGCCGCCTGAGCGCCGGTCCGTCAGAATCGTCGCCATGCGGTTCGGCATCCTCGGTCCACTGCGGGTGGAGCTCCCCGGCGGGCGGCTCCTCCCCCTCGGTGGTCCGCGGCTGCGTGCCCTGCTCGCGATGCTGCTGCTCGACGCCGGCCGCCCGGTCGGCGTCGAGCGCCTGATCGACGGTCTCTACGGTTCGCGCCCGCCGGCCGGGGCAGCGAACGCCCTGCAGTCCCAGGTGTCCCGGCTGCGTCAGTCCCTGCCGGTCGAGCACGGTCCGGCCGGCTACCGCATCGCCGTCGCGCCGGACACCGTCGACGCCCACCGGTTCACCGCGCTGGCGTCGGAGGGACGGCGGGCGCTGCCGGCCGGCGATCCGGGCCGGGCGGTGACGGTTCTGCGGGAGGCGCTGGAGCTGTGGCAGGGCGATGCCCTCGCCGACGTCCGCGACGCGCCCTTCGCCGCATCCGCCGCCGACCACCTGGCCGAACTGCGCGTCACCGCCTCCGAAGACCTGGCCGCGGCGTTGCTCGCCACCGGCGCCGATCTCGATGACGCCGTCTCCTCGCTGCGCGCGCTGATCGCCGCGCATCCTCTCCGGGAGCGCCCGCGGGGGTTGCTCATGCGCGCCTTGGCGGCGGCCGGGCGGTCGGCAGAGGCGCTCTCGTTGTACGAGGAGACGCGCCACCTTCTCGCCGACCAGTTGGGCGCCGACCCTTCGCCGGACCTCGCCGGGACACACACCGCGATCCTGCGGGGCGCCTTCGCTCCCGTGTCCACCCCGCAGCCGGCCCGTCGCGGGGTGCCGACAGCGCTCACCAGCTTCGTCGGCCGGGACGACGACCTGGTCCGCGTCACGAAGAACCTCGCCACGGCCCGGCTCGTCACCCTGCACGGCCCGGGCGGCGCCGGCAAGACCCGGCTCGCCGCCGAGGTGGCCGCCCGATCCGACGCCGACTGCTGTTTCGTGGAGCTGGCCGCGGCCACGAGCGACGACCTCCCGCGGGCGGTCCTCGATGCGCTGGGGCTGAAGGACGCACGGCTGAACGACCGTACCCCCGCCGAAGCCGCCGCCGAAGCCCCTGCCGCAACCGACCGCCTGGTCTTCGCACTCGCCGACCGCACCCTGCTGCTGATCCTGGACAACTGCGAGCACGTCATCGAAGCCGCCGCCGCACTGGCCGGGCGGCTGCTCGCCGCCGCGCCCGGACTGCGGGTCCTCGCCACCAGCCGCGAGCCGCTCGGCATCACCGGCGAGACCCTCAACCCGGTCGGCGGCCTGCCCATGTCACCGGCCGTGCGGCTCTTCGCCGACCGGGCCGCCGACGTCTCCCCCGGCTTCGCGGTCACCGGCGAGAACGCCGACGCGATCCGCCGGATCTGCCGGATGCTGGACGGCCAGCCCCTGGCCGTGGAACTCGCCGCCGCCCGCCTGCACGCGTTGTCCCTGGACGAGGTGGCCTCCCGGCTCGACGACCGATTCCGATTGCTGTCGAAGGGCAGCCGCACCGCCGCCGGACGGCATCGCACCCTGCATGCCGTCGTCGCCTGGAGCTGGGATCTGCTGACCCCCGCGGAGCAGGTGCTGGCCCGCCGGTTCACGGTCTTCACCGGCGGCGCCGACCTCGCGGCCATCGAGGCGGTCTGCGCCGAGCCCGACGTGGTGGACCTGCTGGACGGGCTGGTCGGCAAGTCCCTCATCGAACGTGACGGCGGCCGGTACCGGATGCTCGCGACGATCCGGGCCTTCTGCGCGGAGCGGCTCGACGAGTCCGGCGAGCGGCAGCCGATGGAGCGCGCGCACGCGGCGTACTATCTCGATCTCGCCCTGACCGCGGACCCCTGGCTGCGGACCGCCTCCCAGCTCGGCTGGCTCGACCGGCTCGACGCGGACCGCGACAACCTGCACACGGCGCTGCGGCGCGGCGACATCCCGACGGCGTTGCGCCTGGTCTCGGCGTTGTCGTTCTACTGGTGGCTGCGCGGGCTGCGGTCCGAGGCCACCACGCTCGCCGCCCGGGTGCTGCGGGCGATCGGCTCGGAGCCGCCGCCGGGACTCACCGAGGAGTACGCGCTCTGCGTCCTCAACGCGGCCCTCGGCGGGACCCGGCCGACCGAGCCGTGGGACGACTACCTGCGCATGATCGAGGAACCGCCGGCCCAGCCGTTCCTGCTCTACCTCTCGGCCATGGCGGTCGGCCCGCCCGACGCACCGCCCGGGGACGTCGTCGCCCTCAACCGCCAGCTGCGCGAACGGCTCAGCAGGGGCTCCTGGATCAACGCGCTCGGCGGGATCGGCGGCGGCTGGATGCTGCTCTTCGCCGGCGCCGGCCCGGAGGCCGCCGAACCCGAGTTCCGGTCGGCGCTCGACGGCTTCCGCGCCCTCGGCGAACGCTGGGGCACCATGATCGCCCTCTCCGGCCTGGCCGAACTCGCGATCTGGCGTGGCCGTCCCGCCGACGCGCTGGCCCCGCTCGACGAGGCATTACGGCTGGCCGAGGAGCTCGGCGCCGTCGTCGACGTCGCCGACCTGCTGCGCAGCCGCGCCGAGAGCCGCCTGAACGCCGGTGATCACGACGGCGCGGCAGCCGACTTCGCCCGCGCCGCTTCCCGTTCCCGGGACTGCGGCGCCCGGGAACTGGAGGCGGCAGCCAGACACGGCCAGGCCACCGTCGCGTTCCGGCGCGGCGATCTCCCCGCCGCCCTGCACGGGTGCGCCGCCGCCCTCGACGTCTGCCCGACCGGCTGGTACAGCGCCGACGGCACCCGCATGGCGATCCTCGTGACGATGGGCCGGATCGCGTCCGCCCAGGGGAACCCGCGCGAAGCCGCTGACCGGTACCGATCAGTCTTCTCACTCCGCTCCGGCATGCTCGGCTTCCAGGTCATGGCCGAAGCGATCGACCGGCTCGCGACGCTGGCCCTCGACACCGGCGACCCGGCCAGGGCGGCCTCGCTGCTCGGCACGGTCACCGCCCTGCAACTCCGCACTTCAGCGGCGTCGGGCGAGCTCGCGTCTCAGGTGGCGGCCCGGGCGGCGGCCGAGCTCGGCCCCTCGGGGTACGCCGCGGCGCTCGCGCGGGGGGCCGCCCTCACTCCGCCGGAGGCGTTCACCTTCCTGCGTTCCTGAGACGCGTTTGCCGGCCCGCCCTCGGATCTTGGAACGCTGCTCCCGTCCCTCCCGCGATCTTGGAACGCTGCTCCCGCCCCTCCCGGGATCTTGGAACGCCGCTCCCGCCCCTCCCGGGATCTTGGAACGCCGCTCCCGCCCCTCCCGGGATCTTGGAACGCTGCTCCCGTCCCTCCCGGGATCTTGGAACGCTGCTCCCGTCCCTCCCGGGATCTTGGAGCGCGGTGGGTGGCTCGTCAGCGGGCGGTGCGCGGGCGGTCAGCGCAGGCCGCCACGCTTCCCGGCATGACATACGCGGTTGCGGCCGAAGGGCTGCGGAAACGGTATCGAGGCGGGACCACCGCGCTCGACGCATTCGATCTGCACGCGCCCGCCGGCGGGGTCTACGGCCTGCTCGGCCCGAACGGCGCCGGCAAGACGACAGCGGTGCGAGTACTCTCCACCCTTCTCACGTTCGACGGCGGGCGCGCGGAGGTGGCCGGCGCCGACGTGGCGAGCCGGCCCGATCTGGTGCGCGACCGGATCGCGCTCACCGGTCAATACGCCGCCGTCGACGAGGTCCTCAGCGGCCGGCAGAACCTCGTCCTCTTCGGCAGGTTGCAGCATCTCAGCGCGCGGGACAGCCGGCGGCGGGCCGACGAGCTGCTCGAACAGTTCGGCCTGACCGACGCGAAGGGCCGGTCCGCCGGCGAGTACTCCGGGGGCATGCGCCGCCGCCTCGACCTGGCAGCCAGCATGATCCGCCGCCCGCGGGTGCTCTTCCTCGACGAGCCGACCACCGGCCTCGACCCGCGCAGCCGCAACCAGGTCTGGGATGCGGTCCGCGCCCTGGTCGCCGACGGCACGACGGTGCTGCTCACCACGCAGTACCTGGACGAGGCCGATCAACTCGCCGCCCGGATCGCCGTCGTCGACGCCGGAACCGTCGTCGCCGAGGGCACGCCGGCCGAGCTGAAGGCGACGATCGGCGCGGACCGGCTGGAGATCGTCGTCGAGGACGCCGCCCGTCTGGCCGACGCGGCCTCCGTCGTGGCCGGGCTCACCGGCGCGGCGCCGGACATCGACGCCGATCAGCGCAGGCTGCGCGTGCCGGTCACCGACCGGGTGGGTTCGCTCATCGAGACGGTACGGGTGTTGCACAGTGCGGGGATCGCCCTGTCGGACGCCGGATTGCACCGCCCGACGCTGGACGAGGTCTTCCTTCACCTGACGGGAGCAGCCAAATGACTGTCGTGACCGATAATGCACGGGACTCCCTGCGTACCGATCCCTCGCCTGGAAAGACCACCCACCGAGGCCGCGCCCTCGCCGACGGCTGGGTGATGACCGGGCGGTACCTGCGCCATGTGGTGCGCGCGCCGGAGGAGATCGTCATCTACTTCAGCCTGCCCATCATGTTCGTGCTGGTGTTCGGGTATGTGTTCGGCAGCGGCATGCAGGTTCCGGGCGGGGGTGGCTACCGCGAGTTCCTGCTGCCCGGCGTCTTCGTGATGACCATGCTGTACGGCATCGGCGCCACCGCCACCGGCATCGCCACCGATGTGGGCCGCGGCGTGATTGACCGATTCAGATCCATGCCGGTAGCCCGCTCGGCCCTCATGACCGGCCGCGCCGCGGCTGATCAGTTCCGGGCACTGCTCGAAATCACGGCTCTCGTGGTGTGCGGCTTGATCGTCGGCTGGACGTGGCATCGCGGCATCGGCAACGTAGCCCTGGCCCTCGGCCTGCTGCTGTTGCTGCGGCTCGCCCTGAGCTGGGTCGGCATGTTCCTAGGACTGGTCGCCCCGAACCCGGACACCGTAGCGACGATCGTGTTTCCGCTGGCCTTCCCGTTGAGCGCAGTCTCGAACATCTTCGTCTCCCCGGAACTCATGCCGGGCTGGCTGGGCACAGTCGCCGCCTGGAACCCGATCTCCGCGACGACGACAGCCATCCGCGAACTGTTCGGCAACCCCGGCCTGGGAGGCGACGCCTGGCCGACCCAGCACGCCCTCTTCCTGTCCGTCGCCTGGCCGGTGGCGCTGATAGCCGTCTTCGCACCCCTGGCCGTACACCGTTATCGGTCACTGGGCCGCTGACCAGCGTCCTCTCGTAGCCCTCCTGCAGCGATCTTGGAGGGTCGAGTGGAGCGGGCCAGGTTGCGCCCGCGTTTGCACGGCGCCGCGGCCGGTTTTGCAATGGCGCTGCGGGCCGAGTCGCCGCCGGTTTTGCGTGGCGCTGCGGGCGGGGTCGCGGCAACGACCGTTCCGCCCGCAGCGCCGCCGGCCGGGGGACGTTCGGGCGGAAAGCGCCCCGGCGGCCGTGGACCGCGCTCCGGCCAGAGCGGTCCGGACCGGGCGCGCCCCTGCGGGGAACGGGCGCGACCGGAAATCCCTTTCGAAGCAGTTTTGAACCCGATGGGCGCAACGCGCAAACTCACTCCGAGCAGATCTGCCATGACCTGCGGCTCCTTCCGGGCAGTCTGCGCTGGAAGTGTTTCCGGCAGATACCGTGCCTCGCATGACTTTCTCGATCGTGGGCCGTTCCGCGGACGGTGCGGCCATCGGCGTGGCCGTGGCCAGCAAGTTCCTCGGCGTCGGCGCGGCGGTTCCGGCAGCCCTGGTGAACGTCGGCGCGGTAGCCACCCAGTCCTACGCGAACCTCGCCTACCGCCCGCAGGCCCTGGCCCTGCTGAGCACCGGCGTAGACGCGGAATCAGTGGTCAAGGGCCTGATCGCCGCCGACGACGGCCCCGTTTCGCACCGCCAGCTAGGCGTCGTTGGAGCCTCCGGCCCGGGTGCCACGTTCACCGGCTCCGACTGCCACGACTGGGCCGGCGGCGTCTCCGGCGACGGGTATGCCGCCCAAGGCAACATGCTCGCCGGCCCCGACGTGGTAGCGCGGATGCAGGAGTCCTGGCTGGCCACCTCGGACGCACTCCCCTACCGTCTGCTGGCCGCCCTCCGCGCCGGCGACCAAGCGGGCGGCGACCGGCGAGGCCGCCAGAGCGCCGCGCTGCTGGTCGTATCCCAGGGCCGTGGCTACGGCGGCACCAGCGACGTCTGGGTGGACCTCCGCGTGGACGACCACCCCGACCCGGTAGCCGAACTCGCCCGCCTGCTGACGATGCACAGCCTCTACTTCGAATCCCCCGATCCGGACTCCCTCCTGCCCCTCCGAGGCGACGTGGCCGACGAGGTCCGCGCAAGGCTCGCCTCAACCGGCTTCACCGGCTCCGACCTGGACGACGACCTCGCTTCCTGGGCCGGCGTCGAGAACCTGGAGATGCGGGTCGTATCCGGCGCGATCGACCCACTGGTACTGGCCCACCTGCGCGAAGTCACCCACGTGGAACAGCCCTAGATCCAGCTCGCCCGCCGGCCGAACGCCGGCTGCGGCTAGCTGGTCCGTCTCAGCACCGGGGCCGCCGTTGCCAGGACCGCGACGATCGCGCATCCGATGGTGACCGCGGTCCCGGCGCCCCACGGAATGACCAGTTCCACGCTGTGGCCCAACTCGGACTCGACGGCCGACCGAATCCCGACCATAGCCACGGCCGCCACCGCCGCCCCGAGCAGCGCGCCCACCCCGACCGCGAGCAACGCCTCCGCGGACAGCACCCCGAGCACCTGCCCTCGTCCGGCCCCCGCAAGACGAAGCACCCGCAGCTCACCGCGACGAGCAGCGGTAGCCATGAGCAGCGTGTTCCCGACCGCAATCCCGGTATATCCGGCGCTCAACCCGATCAGCGCCAGCAGGAACAGGTCCACCAGCTCGCCTTCGTCGTCCACC